>NZ_KB892001.1:0-43612 GCF_000373645.1 Streptomyces sp. ATexAB-D23
GTTGATGACGTGGTTGTACTGTCCCTGGCCGCCGAGGGAGACGACGATCAGGTCGTGGAACTTCACGCCGGGCTTGACCGGGGCCTGGAAGCCGTGGTCCTGGTGGATGTTGGGGTCGGAGGTGAAGTTGCAGTAGCTGCCGAGCCCCCAGGCCTCGTGGGTGGTGACGGAGTCGTCGACCTTGTAGGCCGCGAAGCCCTTGATGTCACCGTTCTGGATGGCGTCCTGGTTCGGGGCGTCGTACGCCTTCTCGTTCTGGTAGAAGATCGTCCTGCCGTTCTCGCCGGACCAGCGGACGTCGTACTTGTTGAAGTGCTCCACGAAGAGGCCGGTGGCCAGGACGTTGTCGCCGTTGACCTGGAGGCCGTAGTCGGACCGGTTGGTCTCCCAGCCGACGCCCTCGCCGTGGTCGGCACGCCACAGCCAGGTGTGGTCGATGATCGTGTCGTTGCTGTTGATCACCATGCCCGTGGTCGCCTTGCCCGCGCCCGCGCCGCCGACGCGGATGAAGACGTCCTGGACGCTGGTCGGGTTGGCCGCGTGGCCGGCCGATGCGCCGTCGGGGCCGACCTGGACGAGCACCTGGGAGTTCTGCGGACCGGCGTCGACGAGGAGCCCGGCGAGCTTGACGCCGTCCACGTCACCGACCTTGATGGCGGTGACCCCGTTGTCCGGGATGATCGTGGCGAGGCCGAGGCCGAGCACGACGGTGTCGGCGCGGTCGATGTTGATCGTCTGGTCCACGTGGTAGACACCCGGTGTGAACAGCAGGTGCAGGCCCTGCTGGACGGCCGCGTTGATGGTGGCGGCGGAGGCACCCGGCTTGACGACGTAGAACTGGCTCAGCGGGATCGAATCACCCTGCGGGGTGCCGTTCCAGGAGACACCGCGCGCGTTGGTGCGCTTGGCCGGGACGAAGACCTTGTAGTCGTCACCGTCCAGGTAGAGGAACGGCTTCTCGCGGGAGACGGGGGTGGTGTCGAGCGTGGTGTAGGGAGGCTCGGGGAAGCTCTGCGCGGGGGCGCCCTCGACGCCGGAGAACGTCATGTTCCAGACGCCGTTGCCCCAGCTGCCGATGGTGCTGTCCCGGGTGTACCACTGCTGCTGCGAGTACGGCGCGACCTGGCCGTCGATCTTGCTGTCGGCGATGTANCCGCCGCTCGCCCAGCCGTAGCCGTCGGGCGCCAGGTTGAGCCCGCCCTTGACGTGCATCCGGCGGAACGGGGCGGCCTGCGAGACGGCCCAGCGGTCGGTGCCGTTGACCGGGTTGAGCGCGAGGTTCTCGGCCGAACGCCAGAAGTTCTGCGTGGCGTTGCCGTTGAACCAGCCCGCGTCGACGGTGACGTCACCGTTGAACGTGGTGTCGTCCGGCTTGAGGCCGAGACCGGCGATCGAGGTGTAGAAGCCGATCTGGGCGTTGATGTTGTTGTACGTGCCGGGCTTGAACATCAGCGCGTAGCGGCCGGTGCCGAACTGCGCCGACTCCTGCTGGTGGAAGATCTCGTCGACCTTGCCCTGGATGTTGGGGGTCGACGGGTCGAACACCAGGACGTTGGGGCCGAGATCGCCGCCACCGGGGATCTGCTGACCGCCGTCTCCGCCCGTGGTGCCGAACACCTGGAACTCCCAGAGCGAGTAGCCGTACTGGGTGGCGCGGGTGGTTCCGGTCAGCCGGACGTAGCGGGCGGTGCCGGAGACGTTCAGCGTCTCGTCGCCACCGGGGCCCGTGGTGGTCGAGTAGGCGGTGCTCCACGTGTTGTCGTCCGTGGAGAACTCGATGCGGTAGCTCGTGGCGTAGGCGGCTTCCCACTTCAGTGCGATCTGGCTGACCGAGGCGGAGGTGCCCAGGTCGACCTTGAGCCACTGCGGGTCGGAGAAGGCGCTCGCCCAGCGGGTGCCGTTGTCTCCGTCCACGGCGGCGGTCGCGGGGGTACCGGCGCCCTCCTGGCTGGAAGCGGTCACCGTCTTGCCCTGGGAGAGCAGGGAAGGGGCCGCGCTGGCGTCGGTCGAGGGCACGAAGGCCAGGAGCGAGACGACGAGACCGGCGACGGCGGCCAGCACGCCGGTACGTCTTCTTCCGGACGAGGACGCGGGTCTGTGGAGCAAGGGGGGTCCATACATGGGGCAATGTCTCCTGAGTCGCGGAACGGGTGCACGACACGAAGCCGGAGAGCGCTCTCTCCGGCAGTTGGGGATACTTCTCCCTCGCTCACCTGGCGTCAATAGGTGTGCAACAACCGCTTTTTCAAGCGTCGTTGAAGACAACAGTTGACGACGGATACGCGATGAGTATCCGTATTCGGGCCGCCTTGAGGCTGGTTGGCCGCGAGGGCGGTCGCGCCGTCGATTCAGGGGATGACGGAGCGTGTACGGGGAGTGAGTGCGGCGGAGCGAGCCGTTGCCACCGCAATCACGCGACGCGCGCGACGGGGCCGCGGCCCCGGACACCGCCGGTCGGCGCGGCTGTTACCGGACACGTGGCCGCCGCCCCGGGGACAGCGGGCCCCGAGGGTCGCTATCCTCCGGTGCATGAGCCGTGAGTGTGGCGCACAGCGCGCCGCTGACCAGGCACGACGGGGTTCCGGATGAGCGCGGCGACGGGCCCCGTCGCGGCGGGGACCCGGAGCGCGCAGGCATGGCGCGCGTTCGGCGCCCGGCTGCGTCACTGGCGCCGGCGGGCCGGACTCACCCAGGCCCAGGTGGGCCTCCGGGTCGGCTACGACCACACCGCCATCAGCAAACTCGAACACGGCAGCCGCAGGACCCCGCTCCCGCTGGCCCGCCGGCTGGACGACCTGCTGGCGGCCGGCGGAGACCTCCTGGCCGCCTGTGAGGAGGCCGAGGCGCGGGAACGGGCGGAGGCCGCGCCGTCCGCGCCGGGCCCGGTCCGGCAGGGGCCGCTGCCCGGCGAACCCGCGGGCGGAACACTCACGGCGATGCTCCCGCCCGGGACCGTCCTGCCCGCGCGGCTGCCCGCGTACGGCCTCGTCTGCCCGGTGCACGGGCGGGACGGCTGCGCGGTCCCGGCGCTGCCCGACGTCGTCGCCCTGCACGCCCGGTTCTGCGCCCTCGGCCCGGACACCTCGCCCCATCCGGCCCTGGACACCGACACGGTGCACGCGCTGACCGCGCTGCTCGCCGTCTGCCTGCGCGCCGACGAGGAGCACGCCTGGCCGGGGGCGACCGCCGTGGTCGAACGCACCCTGCACGCGATGCTCCGCTGGATGGCCCTCCCGGCCGGCTCGTACCGGAGCCAACTCGCGCCGCTGGCCGCCGAGTACGCCCAGTCGGCGGGCTGCCTGCGGCTGCTGTGGGGGCGTAACGGGACGGCGATGGCCTGGCTCGACCGGTCGCTGCTGTGGGCGGCGATGGCCGGCTACGTGGGGGCGCAGGTGGCGGCCCTCAGCGACATGAGCACCCTGGCCCGGCTGGAGGGCGACGGGCCCTCGGCGCTCGCGTACGGCGAAGCCATCCGGAGGGTCGCGGCGGACCGGCCCTGGGCGGGCGCCATGAGCGATCTGTACCAGGCGCGCGGCCACGCGGTCCGCGGCGACGCCGACCGCACCCTGCATCACATCGGCCGTGCCTGGGCCCAGATGGACCGGGCCGGCGAGCGCGACGAGGCGGAGGCCCCGTGGCTCTCCGTCGCCTCCGTGCGCCTGCGGGTGGAGTCGGGCGCCGCCGGTGCGCTGCGCGATCTCGCCGCGGCCACCGGGGAACGGCGCTTCGCGCTCCGCGCCCTGGACGCGGCCGGTACCGCGATCAGGCTGCTGCCGCCAGGCATGCACTCGGCCCGGCTGCTGTTCCTGGCGCGGACGGCCGACGCCTACGTGTGCGCGGGCGAGCCGGCCGCCGCCGCGGCCGTCGCAGGGCCCGTCCTGGAGAACACCGAGGTGCACCCCCCGACCCTGCTCGGCCAGGAGCTGCGCGGGCTGTACACCCGGCTGGCCGGCCGCCCCGGCGACCGCTCCGAGACCGACGACTTCGTCCGCAGGCTGGCCGCGGCGGTCCGCTGAGGGCGCACGACAGCGGGGGCGGGACGTGTGGACCACGCCCCGCCCCCGCCCCCCGTCGTCGGATCTCAGCTCACATCGAGGGCCACGTCGTCCAGCACGAAGCTGGTCTGCAGGTAGGCGTCCTCGTTACTGGTGAACCCGAGCGTCAACGTCTGACCGGCGGCCGACGCGACGTCGAAGGTCTGCAGGACATAGCCGTTGCTCGCGTCGAGATTCGAGTACGTGGCCAGCGTCCGGGACCCCAGCTTGACGGTGAAGGTGTCGTACGCCTGCCCCCACGCCGACTCGGCGGTGTCGGTGCGCAGGTAGAACGACAGCCGGTACGTTGAGCAGCCGGCGGGCACGGTCACCGACTGCGTGGCGGTGTCGCTGTGCGTGCTGCCCCAGCCGCCGAACCATGCCTGGTACGCACCGCTGTGCGCGGGCTTCTCGGAGGTCCGGTTGTTGATGACACCGGCCGTCTGCGTCCAGGGCGCCGTCCCGTTCTCGAAGCCGCCGTTGGCCACGACCTGCCGCGGCTGGCAGCTGCCGCCGCCCCCGACCACGAGCGAGTACGTGGTGGTGTGGGTGGCGGTGCCGGTACCCGTCACGGTGAGCGTGTACGTACCCGCCGTGGTCTGTGCCCCGGCCGATACGGTCATCGTGGACGAGGACCCCGACTGCACCGAGGACGGCGCGAAGGAGACCGTGACACCGCTCGGCGCGCCCGTGGCCGTCAGCCGCACGTTCTGCGCGGAGCCGCCGGTGGTGGCCGTGGACACGGTGGCGTTCGCGGACCCGCCCGGCTGGACGTTCCCGGAGACCGGGTTCACCGAGACGGAGAAGTCGTCGGCCGGGGCGGTGGTGCCGACCGCCGTCTTCCACAGCGTGTAGGCGATCCCGTCGGCGCTGCGGTCGAGCGCGGTGGCGTTGATGTTGGAGGTGGTGTCGCAGGACTGGTGGTAGCAGGGGTCGTACGAACGGCCCGCCGTGCCACCCCACTTGGCCGCCTGGGCCGTGGTCTTGGTGTAACTGGCGCCGGTCGCGTACCCCGAGGTGGCGATGCCGCCCTGCTGGAAGGAGTAGTCGTCGGAGCGTCCCTGGCCCTCGACGTTCTCCTCCGGGGCGAGCCCGAGGGTGGTCCAGTACTCCTTCATCGGGGCGGACGCGGAGGAGTTCAGGTTGTTGATGAAGTAGCCGCCGTTGGCCGAGGCGACCATGTCGAAGTTGTAGTAGGCCTTGATGGCGCTGCGCTGGGCCGAAGTGAGCTGGCCGACGTAGTACTTGGAGCCCTGGAGGCCCTGTTCCTCGCCGTTCCACCAGGCGAAGCGGACGTGCTTGGTCATCGTCGGGTTCTGCTGGGCCAGCGCGAGGGCGTTCTCCAGCAGGGTCGCGGAGCCGGAGCCGTTGTCGTTGATTCCGGGCCCGGCGGACACGCTGTCCAGGTGGGCGCCGAACATCACGGTGCTGTCGGCGGGGCCGCCCGGCCAGTCCGCGATCAGGTTGTTGCCCGGGTAGGAGCAGGTGGTGCAGGTCTGCTCGCTGACGGTGTATCCGGCCGCCTGGAGCTTGCCCTTCACATAGGCGAGCGAGGCGGTGTAGCCGCTGCTGCCGGCCCGCCGGTTGCCGCCGTTCTGCGAGGCGATGGTCTGGAACTGGGCGAGGTGGGCCTGCACTTGGGCGACGCTGATGTCGGGCGGTGTGCCGCCGGGGCTGCCGCCGCCGTCCGTGACGGTCAGCGTGTACTGGGCGGTGTGCTCCTGGGTGCCCGCGCCCTTCACGGTGAAGGTGTACGACCCGGGCGCCGCGGCGGACGTGGTCGAGACCGTCATGGCCGACGTCGAGCCGGACTGCACGGAGGAGGGGCCGAAGGAGACGCTGACGCCGCCGGGCAGACCGCTCGCGGAGAGGTTCACCGTCTGGGCGCTGCCGGAGGAGACGGTCGTGCGCACGGTGGCGGTGACCGCGTTGCCCGCCTTCACCGAGCCGGAGGCCGGGTCGAGGGAGAGCGAGAAGTCGTTGTTCGCGCTCGGTGTGCAGGCCGGGTCACCGCTCTGGGCGGGGACACTGATCGCGTCCCACGCCGCCTTCGTGCGGCTGTGCAGCACACAGGTGGCGTCGAGGTTCTTGGCCGCGGTGAGGGTGGCCGTGCGGTAGCGCTTGTAGGTCATGCCGCTGGTCTTGAGGAGCATTCCGCCGTAGAAGACCTTGCCGGCGCTCTGGATGCCCACGCCGGTGACCGTGGAGTTGTTGCAGGTGGGGCTGGAGGGCTTGCCGCCGCCGGGGTTCGAGCCCTCGGCCAGCAGGTAGAACCAGTGGTTCAGCGGACCGGCCGCCGCGTGCTCCTCGGTGTTGGGTATGGAGGCGCTGTAGCAGTTCGGGTCGCCGATCTGGCCGGGGTTGTACATGATCCGGATCGGCCCGTTGCCGACGAGGTTGATCTTCTCGCCGACGGTGTAGTCCGGGTCGTCGTAGGGGGCCGGCTCATTGGTGTACGCCTCGGTCAGCGCGCCCATGATGTCGCCGGTGGCCTCGCCGAGTCCGGACTCGTTGTTGGCGCCGCCCGGTGTGTACTGGTCGATGCCGTGGCCGAACTCGTGGCCCACGACGTCCATGGCGCCGATCCACTGGTTGGCCTGGTTGTGGCCGATGGAGATGGAGGAGCCGTTCCAGTAGGCGTTGATGTCGTTGAGGCCGACCTTGACGGGCCAGCTGCGGCCGTTGCCGTCGTGGCCGTTGCGCCCGAGCCAGTCGCGCAGCATGTCCCACTCGTGCTGGGCCGCCCACATGACGTCGACGCAGCCGGTCTCCTTGCTGGAGGCGTTGCCCGTGCCCCAGGAGTCGGTCGACTTGGTGAAGACGCCGCCGGTGCTGTAGTCGGCGCAGCTCAGCCCCGGGCGGCTCGGGTCGCGCAGGGAGTAACTGCCGCCGGAGTTCGTGGTGTTGATGGAGAGCGGGGAGGGGCCGTTCCACTGGCTGTTGCCCGTGCCCGCCTTGACGTCGTCGTAGCTGTCCAGGACCGCCCCGGTGCCCGCGTCGACGAAGACGTGCAGCCGGCTCGGCGCCTTCTCGCTCCGGCCGGTGAGCACGGTCTCCCAGGCGAGCCGGGAGCGCTTGCCGGTGGCCCGCACCACCAGCCGGTGGCTCTCGACCCGCTCCACCGAACGCAGTTGCCTGCGGGAGGTGGCCTCGGCCGACTTCGCCGAGACCGTCGCGGTGGTGGGCACGTTGATGCGCCGCGACAGGGCCGACTGCGAGCCGCGGACCCGGCCCTTGGAGTCGGCCACCACGACGGCGTCCCCGCCGACGACCGGCAGGCCGCGGTAGGTGCGCTCGTACGCGACGGAGTAGAGGCCGTTGATCCACGGGGTCACCGTGCGGCGCTCGTAGCGCTCCTCCGGGCCCTTGGCCAGGGTGTCGAGACCGCTGTCGGCCGCCCGGTCGGCGGCCGAGACGGCGGTGGTGAGTGCCGTGGGAACCGGGGGCGGTGACGGTTCCGCGGATGCTGACCGGCCGCTGACAGCGACCAGCATTCCGGCGAGGACGGCCAGGGCTGTCCCGGCCGTCAAGGGTCTGCGTTTCATCGAGGCTCCTCGTCTTCGTGGGGACCTCGGTCACGGGCAGTGGCGTGGGGAGACGCGCCCGCCCGTGCGGCAGCGTGGGCCGTCCGTCCGGGTGGTGTCCGTGAGCGAGCGACCGAACACTCACATGCCGTCATGACCCCGTCAACGAACTGCGGGCGCCTGGAAGGGAGTTGGCAAGTCTGGTCAAGTTGCCCCGCGACAACGCGCGGAAACCCGCGCGACTGCACGTCTGCGCGGGGGTGTTGGTGCGAGGGTGGACAGGCGGCGAGGCGGACGTTATCCTGCACTCTCACCAAATCGGTGATCAATACGCAACTGTCGAGGCGAGCATATCACTGAATCGGCAATTGCGCAAGCCTTCTTGGCGGCCCCTCATGCGGCGGCCCCTCGACCCGTATCCACAAGGAAGGCATCAGCCTTGACCTCGCACTCCCTCGGCGCAGCGGCCGCAGGCACCTGGCGGCTCGGCGACCTGACCGTCAACCGCATCGGGTTCGGCGCCATGCGGCTGACCCAGAACGGCGCGGCCTTCAGCAGTGAGCGCACCCCGCACGACCGGGACCGGGCCGTCGCCGTGCTGCGCCGCGCCGTCGAACTCGGCGTGAACCACATCGACACGGCGGCCTTCTACTTCTCGCCCCTGCGCTCGGCCAACGAGCTGATCAACCGGGCGCTCGGCCCCTACCCGGACGACCTGGTCATCACCACCAAGGTCGGCCCCGGGCGAGGCCCCTCGGGCGACTGGCTGGACTGGGCCCGGCCCGAGCAACTGCGCGGCCAGGTCCAGGAGAACATCCGCCAGCTCGGCCGCGACCACCTCGACGTGGTGAATCTGCGGGTGAACGGGCCCGCACCGATCGGCGACCGGTTCGCCGCCCTGGCGGAACTGCGCGAGGAAGGGCTCATCCGCCATCTGGGCCTGTCCAACGTCTGGCCCGAGCAGATAGCCGAGGCCCGCGCCATCGCCCCGGTCGTCTGCGTGCAGAACCGCTACGGCATCGGCGAGCGGCGCCCCGACTCCCAGGAGGTGCTGCGCATCTGCGCCGAGCTGGGCATCGCCTTCGTCCCCTTCTACGCCATCGCGGGCGCCGGCCGCGAGTCCGGGGCCGGCGCCGCCGAGCACGAGGCGCTGCTCGACGTCGCCCGTGCCCATGACGCGTCACCCGCCCAGGTCCGGCTGGCGTGGACCCTCCAGCAGGGCCGGCACGTCCTGGCCATCCCGGGCACCGGCGACCCCGCCCACCTGGAGGCCAACGTGGCGGCGGGCACCCTGCGGCTCACCGACGACGAGATGCGCCGTCTGACCGCGCTCGGGCAGCCCGCCGGACACGGACACCCGTAGCATGATCCCCATGGAGCAGCGTGAACTGGGCAGGACCGGACGGGACGTATCGGTCGTCGGACAAGGAACCTGGCAACTCGGCGGGGACTGGGGTGAGGTCCGCGAGGCGGACGCCCTCGGGGTGCTCGACGCGGCCGTCGAAGCGGGTGTCACCTTCTTCGACACGGCGGACGTGTACGGGGACGGGCGGAGCGAACAGCTCATCGGCCGCTATCTCAAGGAGCGGCCCGACGCCGGGGTCTTCGTCGCCACGAAGATGGGCCGCCGGGCCGATCAGGTGCCGGAGAACTACACCCTGGACAACTTCCGTGCGTGGAACGACCGTTCCCGCGCCAACCTCGGGGTCGACACCCTCGACCTCGTACAGCTGCACTGCCCGCCCACCGCGGTCTACGCGTCCGACGAGGTGTACGACGCCCTCGACACGCTGGTGGCCGAGCGGCGGATCGCGGCCTACGCGGTGAGCGTGGAGACGTGCGCCGAGGCGCTGACGGCCATCGCCCGCCCCGGTGTCGCGAGCGTGCAGATCATCCTCAACCCGTTCCGACTCAAGCCGCTGGACGAGGTCCTTCCGGCGGCGCGGGCCGCCGGAGTCGGCATCATCGCCAGGGTGCCGCTCGCCTCCGGGCTGCTGTCGGGCAAGTACACCGCGGACACCGTCTTCGCCGCCGGTGACCACCGCACGTACAACCGGCACGGCGAGGCGTTCGACCAGGGCGAGACGTTCTCCGGCGTCGACTTCGAGACCGGCGTGGCCGCCGCCGCGGAGTTCGCCGGGCTCGCTCCCGAGGGCGCGACGCCGGCGCAGACGGCGCTGCGCTGGATCATCCAGCAGCCGGGCGTCACCAGCGTCATCCCCGGAGCGCGCTCCACGGAGCAGGCACGGGCCAACGCGGCCGCAGCCGCGCTCGACCCGCTGCCGCAGAGCACGCTGGACGCGGTGCGCGACCTCTACGACCGCAGGATTCGCGCGGCGGTCCACGGCCGCTGGTAGGAGGCTCCGGTCACCGGTCGGCCCCGGGAGTCTCCGGCGCGCCGGACGACGTACCACCGTCCGGCGTGGTGGCCGACCCGGTGTCGGGGGCGAACAGGCTCATCCCCAGGTACACGGCGGCCAGGAAGGCGATCACGCCCGCGATGGCGCTGGCCACCCGGGGCCGGCGCCGGATCGCCTCACCGGCGCTGCGCCGCCTGGCGGTCCCGGCCCGGGGGGCCGCACGCCGGCCGTGCCCGGAGGCCTGCGGCAGCCGGTACGTCGTCGGGGCGCCGGACTCCGCTCCGGGGGCCGGCGCGGCGGGGCGCGGGGCGTGCGGCGCCGGGTAGGCGGCGGGGGGTGGCGTCAGGGCCGGGGCAGGCTGATGCAGCGGCAGGGCCTCGGCCCGGCCCCGCCAGGCGTCGCCGTGGAACCAGTCGGCGACCTGCTGGGCGGTGGGCCGGTCCTCCGGCTGCTTGGCGAGCAGACCCAGGAGATAGGCGTCGAAGGCGGCGGACACGTCGACGCCGCGCTGCCGCAGCGGCACGGGCGGTGTGTCCACGTGCTGGTAGAGGGTGGCGGTGGCGGTGTCCGAGCGGAACGGCGGCTGCCCGAGCAGCAGTTGGTAGATGACGCAGCCGAGCGAGTACATGTCGGACGCGGCGTCCGCCGTGCGGCCGAGCGCCCGCTCCGGGGCGAGGTAGAGGCTCGTACCGACGATGTGGCCCGTGGTCGTCAGCGCGGCGGAGGGGTCGTCGACGAACTGGGCGATGCCGAAGTCGCCGATCTTGACGGTTCCCTCGCCGTCCAGCATCAGGTTCCCGGGCTTGATGTCGCGGTGGACGATGCCCTGCCGGTGCGCCGCGGCCAGCCCGGCGGCGGCCTGTCCGGCGATGCGGGCGGCCTGCTCGGGGCCCAGCCGCTCCTGGGCCAGCAGGAGATCGGCGAGGCTCCTGCCCTCGACGAGTTCCATCACGAGGAAGAGCCGGTCCTCCCAGGCCCCGAAGTCGAAGACCGCCACCAGATGGGGGTGGCTCAGCCGGGCGGCGGTCTGCGCCTCCAGCCGGAACCGGGCGGTGGCCGACTCGTCGGCGTGTTCCCCCAGCAGCAGCTTCACGGCGACCGCACGGCCGAGAACCTCGTCGGTGGCCCGCCAGACCTCACCCATGCCGCCCCGGCCGATGGCGGATATCAGCCGGTACCGACCAGCAACCAGCACCTGTGCACACCTGTCTCGAATAGTCGGGCCTCTCGGGCAGCCCGGACGGAGGGCCGCTTCGACTGCCGCGGCGGCGGCCTCGTCGGGGACGAGGGCGGGGTGGGGGGAGCGCGGCAAGATCAGGATATCCGGCGCGCGGAGCGCCGACGACCGGCGGTCACCGCCGTGGCCGGGGAGGCGCGTTGACGGGCCGCCGGCGCCGGGTCCGCCAGGTGCGGCCGACGGGGGGAGTCCGGTGACGAGTGGTCGTCACCGGCCGCCGGCCGCGGCCCGGCCCACGGACTCGACCAGGGGCAGCAGCCGGTGCGGCACGCGTTCGCGCAGCGCCACATCGGTGCGGGTCCTGACCACGCCGGGCAGCCGGATGAGTCGCTGGATGACGTCCTCCAGGTGCCCGTTGTCCCGCGCGACGACCCGGGTCAGCAGGTCGCCGCCGCCCGTGGTCGAGAAGGCCTCGACGATCTCCGGCACGGCGGCGAGCGCCTCGCCGACGTCGTCGAGGTGTCCCTGCGTGACCTCCAGGTGCACGAAGGCCAGGACCGGGTGGCCGAGCGCGGCTGGGGAGAGGAAGGGACCGCTCCCGGTGATCACACCGTCCCGTTCCAGCCGGTCGATCCGGGCCTGCAGGGTGCCCCGGGCGATGGCCAGGATGCGCGCGTACTCGCGCACGCTCGTCTGCGGCTGTTCGATGAGCAGTCGCAGGATACGGGTGTCGAGTGCGTCCACCGCCATGCTTCGCCGGCCTCTTTCGGTGTCGTTCGGGCCAGCGACTGTACCAACGGCCTATGTGTGTGCCAGGCCGCCCTGCCGTCGTCGCGGCCGGATGTGCCCCGCGCACGGGCGGGTGGCGCGGGGCACGGGCCGGACGTCAGAACTGGACGTCTGAGCAGGCGTAGAAGGCGTTGCCCGTGTCGGAGATCGTCCAGACACCGAGGATCAGGTGCTTGCCGGACTTCTGCGGCAGCGTGCCGGAATGGCTGACCGTCGAACCCGGCAGCTTCCCGCCGAAGGGCACGGTCAGGAACGGCTGCGGCTCCAGGTCGGCCCGGGTGAGCGGCTGGGTGGGGTCGTAGCCGTCCTTGGTGATGTAGTAGCGGAAGTCGGTCGTGGCGTGGCGGGCCTCGATCCGCCAGTTGAAGGTGTAGTTCTGACCGGCCGTGACCTGCGTGGCGGGCCAGGCTCCGCCGCGCGGGTCGTCCAGTTCGGAGAAGCGGCCGATGCCGCCCGAGCAGATGTGGCCGTCGGCCGGGCCGCGGGTGGGGAACCCCTTGGGACCCTCGACGCTCGGCGGCTCCCACTGGATCTGCCCGCAGTGCTTGACGGTGCCGATCCCGCAGAGCTGCTGACGGCTGATCGGGGAGTCGGTGTAGCCGTGGCTCTGGGCGGTGCCCGAGGTGGCCAGCAGGGCCGCGCCGACCAGCCCCAGGCCGGCCAGTAAGGAAGTGATCTTTCTGCGCATACGTCGCTCCTGGAGATGTGGGGTGATGTCCGGAGAGTGCTGCGGTCTAGACCAAGGGTGAGCGTAGCGATGGCAACTTGACATGTCTAGACCAGAGGCGCCATCGGGCTCGCCCTGTGCGGCCGGGGCGCCACTCCCGCAACGACGGCCGTCGCGGGACGGTCCGCCGCGTCCCGCGACGGTCCGCCGCGTCCGAGGGTGGCCTGCCGCGCGGGCGGGCCCGCGCGGCGGCCGGCTGCCCCACATCCCGGGCCCGGCGGTGTTCTACCCGCGGGACGCCTCGACCTTCCAGGTCAGCCGCTCGGTGGCCTCGGCGAGGACCTTGGGGTCGCGGATCGACTTCGTACGGTCCACCGACTCGACGGTGACCGTGTGCGTCCTGCCGTCCTTGGGCACGCCCAGCTGGGCGGGGGCGGCGGTGAGGCCCTGGGCGCGCTTCACCCGGACCCCGTCGACGTACCAGCGCAGTTCCGGCGCCGCCAGTCCGGTGAGCGCGGCCCGCGTCACCTTGATCCTGTCGGTCCTGAGGACCGTGGAGCCCGTGGGAGTGCTGCTGCTCAGCACGTTGGCCTCGCGGTAGAAGCCCGCGATCATGGCCTCGCGCCCGGGGAGGTTGAAGTCGCTGACGTCCAGGGTCCGCATGATCGAGTTGGCGGTCGGGCGGTAGATCCCGAACGGGTAGTAGCTGCTGCCCTCGTACGTGCCGACGGTGCCGCCCGTGGGGTCGGCCTCGCCGAGCCAGCGGTACCACTTGCTCCGGCCGGCGGCCATCTGCCCCGCGGTGAGGATGCTGGAGTTGATGTCCGGGAGCTCACCGCCCGTCCAGGTGCCGTAGCTGTCATAGGTGTACTCGTCCGCCAGCAGGCCCACCGAATGGGCCATTTCATGCGCGGCGATCATGCTCGACTGCTCGTTGTCCGACGACAGGGTCGAGACGCCGTCGAACGGGTAGCCCTCGTCCTCCAGGCCCGAGTAGCCGGCGCCGCCGTACTTCGTCGAGTGGGAGACGACGACGACCAGGTCGGCGTCCGGCGCCTTCGCCGCGTACGACGCGACCTTGTCGATGTCGGCGCAGATCAGCCGCTCGGTCTGCGAGCACCAGAAGTAGCTGCCGAGGGCGGTGTCCTTGACGACGTCGGCGGTGGGGTCCCCGCTGATGCCGGACTCGGCGGAGACCGCGTCGACCGTCCACACGTTCATCAGGCCCTGGTAGCTGGCGTAGGGCTCGATGGCGGTGATGTCCGCCCACTTGGCGGCGGCCGCGGAGTGGAAGGCGTCCTGCTCGTCGGCCGTGTAGCCGTCGCCGACGATCACCACGTCGAGCCGGTCGTCCGAGGAGCCGGTCACGGACAGCCGGCCGACCGCCCCGTCCGTCGTCGAAGCGGCGGGCGCCGCGCTGCGGGCCGCGACGCGCCCCGTCTCCGTGCGGAGCGGGACCTGGGTCCGGTGCCCCGCGCCGCCCGGCTCGGGGAAGTACTCGACGCCGACGCGCCGTTCCCCCGCGGGCTCCGGGTCCGCGGCCGACGCGGGAGCGGCGAGAGCCGCCCCCAGGACGGCCATGAGCGCGACGCTCATGGATATGGCGGCAGTTCTTTTTGTGTGCATGTCAATCCTCACTCTGGTGTCCGGCTCGGAAGCCATGTACGGCGATGGCGCGCGGACGGGGCGGGGGTGGCTCTCGTCACAGGCGAGCCCGAGCGGCCGGTCCGGCGGAAAGCGGCCATCCGCCGCGAGCCCACCGAGCCCGAACTCGGCGCCCCCGCACCCGTATCAAAATAAGTTCTGGGTTCAATATGCTTGATGCGCCGTTTAACTTAGGTTCCGCGAAGGGAGCCGCACAACGGGGCAGGGGGTGCTCGGGAGGTTGCATTTGGGTAACCGGTCGTACCGCGGCCGAACGGACGGGGGTGCCGCTCCACGCTCCCGGCGGGCGCGACGCGTATGGGAATATGCGGAGTCGCCGCGGGCGGTGAGTCCGGACGCCGGACGGGGCCGATCCACCGGTGGACGAGAAACGAGGGGCTGTCATGGCGCAAGCCGACGGAGTATCGGTCAACAGCGACGGAACGACCGGCTCCGAGGACGGGCGGCCGGAGGGGCCGAGGGGCCCCGCGGCGATCGGCCGGAGGGTGAAGCGGCTGCGCAAGGAGCGTCGGCTGACCCAGCGGCAGCTTGCCGAGCCCGAGTACACCGCCGCGTACGTCTCGACTCTGGAGGCCGGCAAGGTGCGGCCCTCCGAGGCCGCTCTGCGGCACATCGCCGAGCGGCTCGGGGTCGCCGAGGAGGAACTCGCCACGGGCCGGCCCACCCATCTCGTCGCGGACCTGCGGGGCGGGCTCACCGACGCGCAGCGGGTGCTGGCGGTGGGCGACGCCGCGGACGCGCGGGCCGCCTACGAGGAGATCCTGCGCAGGGCCGACGAGTACGAACTCGCCCTGGAGCGCGGAGCCGCGCTCACCGGCCTGGGGGAATGCGCCCTGGAGACGGGTGAACTCGCCGAGGCCGTCGGCCGGTTCGAGGCGGCCGAACTCGCGCTGGCCGGCGAACCCCTCCCGGCCCGCGCGCGTGCGGTCCGGGGCAGGTCGATCGCGCACTACCTGGCGGGCGAACTCCGCTACTCCTGCTATCTGCTGGAGAGCGCGATCGACGAGCTGAACACATCGGGGCTGCACGATCCGGGCGCGCTGCTCCAGCTGTACACGGCCTCGATCGCCCCGTACATGGACATGGGTGCCCACGCCCGAGCCGCGCAGGCCGCCGAACTCGCGCTCGCCCTGGTGCCCCAGGTGTCCGACCCCGCACTCGTCGCCGGCATGCACCGCACCGTGGCCCGCACCCTGATCGCCGAAGGCAGGGCCGACGCCGCCCAGACCTCGTTGGCACGGGCGACCGAGCTCTACGAACAACTGCAGATCCGCACCGAACTCGCCCACTGCCACTGGATGCGGGGCTACGTCTGCGCCCAGGACGGCGACCTCGTCCAGGCGGAGGCGGCGCTGCGGACCGCCCGCTCGATGCTGGTCTCCAAGCGCGCGGCCCTGTACGTCTCCCAGGTGGAGGTCGAACTCGCCGACGTCCTGCGCAGGAGCGGGAAGTCGGCGCAGGCCGCGGAGCTGCTGGGGAGCCTGCTGGTCGGCCTCCAGCACGGCCGCGGCGCGCTGCACGCCGGCGGGGCCCACCGGTTGCTCGGGCTGATCGCCGAGGAGGCCGGCGACGTCGAGTCCGCCGAGCTGCACTACGCCACCGCGCTCTCCCTGCTCGAACAGACCGGAGCCGCCGGAGACCTCGCCGACATCTGCCGGCTCCTCGGCGACCTGATGCGCCACGAGGGCCGCACGGAGGAGGCGCTGAACGCGTACCGGACCGGGCTCGGGCACCGTGCCGAGCCCGGGACCACCACGCTCGGCCCCGCTCCCGCCCGCCCGCCGTTCACCTCCTGGACCTGAGGGGGCGGGCGGGCCGGCTGCCACGGCTCCGGGGCGGTGGCCGTTCGCGCGGGTGTCGCGCGGGGCTGGTCCGTTGGCTCTGCCGCGGCTGAGATGGGCCACCGGATTCTGGGCCATTGGTTCAATGAATCGGGCCCCGTTTGAACCATTCGCCCGTCAGATGCTCAGATATATCAGTCAATGGCGCTGCGGGTCCCGCGAGGACCCATGCGGCGCCTTTCTCATGTCCGGGCTGGTCCAGGTGCGAAGAAGGGGCGGGGCAACTTGCTGAAGAGGGCGTTCGTGGCACCGGACCCGGGGCGGATCCGGCTCCGGTTCGCGTCCCGGGCCGTGCTCGGCATCGGGCTCGCCGTCGCGCTGTGCGGGGCGGCCGGGCACTCACTGGTGGCGGCCATCGCCGGTGGCCTGGCCGCGCTGCTCGCGCTGTTCACGGTGACCGACGCGACGGTGCGCGGGCAGGCGGCGACGACCGCGCTTCTCCCCGTCGTGGGCTTCCCGGTGCTGGCGCTCGCCGCCGTACTGCATGATCTGCCCGTCGCGCGCGACCTGGCGTTCCTCGCTGTCGTGGGGGCGGGTGTGTACGCGCGGCGGTGGGGACCTCGCGGGCACTCGCTCGGAGTGTTCGCCTTCATGTCCTACTTCTCGGCCCAGTTCCTGCACACCGTGCCCGGCCGGCTGCCCGAGCTGTACGCGGCCGTACTGCTGTCGCTGGCCGCGTCGTCCGTGGTGCGCTTCGGTGTGTGGTGCTACGAGCGGAGGCTCTCGGCGCCCGTGGCCGTCGCCCCGCCCACCGGGGGAGCGGGGCTCGGGCGGATCACGACGCGGCAGGCCGTGCAGGCGACGTCGGGGGCGGCGTTCGCGCTGATGGCGGGCCAGGTGCTCTCCGACCAGCGCTGGTACTGGGCGGTCGGAGCCACCTGGTGGGTGTTCGTGGCCACGACCTCGCGGGGCGAGACCATCGTGCGCGGCTTCCGGCGCTTCCTGGGGACGGTCCTCGGGATCGGCCTGGGCTTCGCCGTCGCCGTGCCGCTGCACCACGAGCCCGTCGTGGCCGCGCTGAGCGTGTTCGGCATCTTCTACACCGCCGCGGTCTCCTACACCTGGATGATGCTGGCCGTGACCGTGATGGCGAGCATGCTGTACGGGCTGCTCGGCGTGCTCGACACGGATCTGCTCGTCCTGCGGGTGACGGAGACGACGGTCGGGGCGGCCGGCGCCCTGCTGGCGGTGGTGTTCGTGCTTCCGGTGACCACGCACTCGGTGACCGAGGCATGGGTGGAGCGGGCGCTGCGCTGTGTCCACACCTGCACGGCGCGGGCCGCCGCCCGGCTCGCCGGGAGCGCGGACGCCGACCCGCACCGGAGCGTTGCCGAACTGGAGGCGATCCTCGGCAGGGTGCGCCTGTCGCTCGCCCCGCTGGTGCACCCGCTCAACCCGCTGCGGGCCCGCAAGCGGCGGGCACGGCACGTGCTCGCGCTGCTCGACGACTGCGCGCGCGAGGTGCGCGGACTGGCCTTTGTCGCCGCCGACCCGGAGGCCTCGCACGATGCCCGCCTCGCCGCCGCCTGCTGGCGCGTCGAGAGCGCGGTGGAGGCGCTGACCGCCCCGGGGCGGCCCGCCCGCACCACGGTCGCCGCGGCTCTCCCGGCGCACCCCGCGGTGACCGAGCCCGCCCTCGCCCACCTGCACGGCCTGGAGCGCGCGCTCGCCGAACTCGCCGCCCCGCTGCACAGCCCGCCGCGCGCGCCCCTGGGCGTCACCGCCTGATCCGGCGGCCCGCGGTGGCGTCCCACGATCCGGCACCCTTGGTCTGGACCACGCCGGGCACTGCTACCGTCGCGGCGGAAGATCACGACGGCCGGGTCCGCCGTGATCAGTCGGCGGAGAGGAGCAGTGCGGTGGACAGCAGCAACGGCGCGGGCCGGGCCTTCATCGGGTCGTTCACCTCGGCGGGCGGGCGGGGTATCACCGTCGCCGCCGTGGACGAGGAGACCGGGGCGCTCACGGTCCTCGGCGCGACGGACGTCGTACCCGACCCCTCCTACCTGGCGCTCGGCCGGGGCGGAGGCCCCGGCGGCACCGTCCTCTACACGGTCAGCGAGACCGAGCCGGGCGCGGCCGCCGCCCTCGACATCACCGGGGACGTCCCGCGCCCGCTCGGTGCGACCCGGCCGGTGGACGGCGACGGCCCCACCCACCTCGCCCTCGCGGCCGGCCGCCTGATCACCGCCAACTACGGCTCGGGCAGCGTCAGCGTCCTGCCCGTCACCGACGACGGCGCGCTCGGCCCCGTCGCGGCCGTCCTCGCCCACGAGGGCAGCGGCCCCGTCGCGGACCGCCAGCAGGGCCCGCACGCCCACCAGGTACTCCCCGACCCGTCGGGCAACTGGGTGCTCGGCGTCGACCTCGGCACCGACTCGGTGCGGATCTACGCGCTCGACCCGGCCACCGGGGAGCTCCGCCCGCACGGGGAGACGGCGCTGCGCCCCGGCACCGGCCCCCGCCACCTGGCGTTCCACCCCTCGGGCCGCCACGCCTACGTGCTGAACGAGCTGGAGCCCACCCTCACCGTGTGCCGGTGGGACGCCGCCACCGGCGTGCTGGAACCGGTCGGCGAGACACCCGTCCTGCCCGACGGCGTGACCGGGGCGAGCTACGCCTCCGAGGTCGTCGTCGCCCGTGACGGCCGCTTCCTGTGGGCGGCCAACCGCGGCCACGACAGCATCTCCGTACTCGCGCTCGACGCGTCCGGCGAGCAGGTGTCCCTGGTCACGACCGTGAGCTGCGGCGGGCACTGGCCCCGCGACCTCGCGCTCGACCCCACCGGGCGCCGGCTGTACGCGGCCAACGAGCGCAGCGGGAACATCGCCTGGTTCACCGTGGACCCGGAGACCGGCACCCCCGTCCACGGGGGCTCCCTGGACGCCCCGGCGGCCTCCTGCGTG
Source organism: Streptomyces sp. ATexAB-D23 (assembly GCF_000373645.1). Taxonomy (GTDB): domain Bacteria; phylum Actinomycetota; class Actinomycetes; order Streptomycetales; family Streptomycetaceae; genus Streptomyces; species Streptomyces castrisilvae. Next base: position 18,964 of record NZ_KB892001.1, read on the forward strand.
GTCTTCGCCTGACCGGCGCGGGCCGCGCACGTGCACAAGGCCCCGGTGGCGGACTGCCGTCCGCCACCGGGGCCTCACACGTCCATGGGGTCAGCGGGCCTGCGCCCCCTGCGCCACCGCGGGAGCGATACCCAGGGCCGAGGTGTACATCGACAGCACCAGCTTGCCGATCGCCGGGTACGCGCCCAGCGGCTCGGCGCTCGCACAGCCGGCCTCCTTCACCGCGGCGTCCAGCAGGCCGTCCGCCAGCTCCGGACCCACCAGGTACGGAGCCACCGCCAGCTGCAACGAGCCGGAGCCCTTCAGCTGCTCGGCGATCGCGGCGACCGAACCCTCCACGTCCAGCGCTGCGGCCATCACCGGCACCGCGAGCCGGGCCGCCAGCAGCATGCCCGTGATCCCCGCGGCCTGCACGGCCTCCTCGCCGCCCACTGTGGCGAGCACGATCCCGTCGGCGGCCGTCGCCACCGTGAACAGCCTGGCCCGGTCCGCACGGGCGAGCCCGGCCTCGGACAGACGCACGTGCAGCGCCTCGGCCAGCAGCGGGTGCGGACCGAGCACGTCGGTCAGCTCCGCCGGGGCCTCGCTGTCGGTGATCGCCAGACGTATCCGCTGCACCAGCGCGCTGTCCGGACCCGCGAGCAGCGGAACCACCACAGCGGCCGGGCCCTCGGGCTCGGCGACCTCGCGGCCCACGGCAAGCGCCTGCTCGTAGCGCGCGGTGCGCTCGGCGGCGGAATGCGCGATCACGGAGGCGAGAGCCGGGTACTCGGCGTCGTCGCCGTCGACATAGCCGATCAGGGCGTTGAGACCGGGCAGCTCGGAACGGGCGATGCTGATGACCTCTTCGGCCAGACTGCGGCTCTCCGAGGAAGGGGTACCGGGAACGGCGAGAACGAGCGCGGCAGCGCCCTCGGGTGCGACCACGGGCTCCGGGCGGCGGTGCCGTCCGGACTGGCGAGGTCGCGGCATTCGTACAGGCAGGCCGGAAGCGGGCCCAGTGGGGGTGCTCATGGCGCCGCATGCTACTGGTTTTGGATACGGCTCCGCGCGGGGAGGGTCCGGTCGAGCGGCCTCTGTCCGTATTTATCCGATAAGCGGCTTACCTGGCAACTGTCCTGATCTGTCGTCAGTGGCCCGGTCACCGTTGTCCGAGGTCACCGGCACGGTGCCCCGGCAGACAGAGCAGCGTCGGATGGTGCGGGAGCCGCAGACCGCCGGTGGCCAGCGCCTGGGCGATGCGCAGCGCGCCGATCAGGGGATCACCCGAACCGGGGACCGCCCGTGCCCCCGGCAGCAGCCGCGCCAACTCCTCGCGCAGCGGCACGAGCAACGGCTCGCCCATCCGGAACAGCCCGCCCGTCAGCGCGACTTCGTACCCCTTCTCGTCCGCCGCGGCCTCGGGGCACACCGCCGCGGCCGCCTCCGCGATGTGCGCCCCGGCGGCCCGCAGGATGCCCTCGGCGACCGGGTCGTGCGCCGCGCACCCGGCCACCTCCGGGGCGAAGGAGGCCAGCACGGCGGGCCGGTCGGCGCGCGGGTAGAGCAGTCCGGGCAGCTCCGGCGGCGGGCCGAACACCGCCTCCAGCCGCTCCAGCAGTGCCGCCGAGCCGCCGCGCCGCCCGTCGTGGGCGCGCATCGCCGCGTCGAGCCCGGCCCGCCCGATCCAGGCGCCGCCGCCGCTGTCGCCCAGCAGATGCCCCCAGCCGTCCGCCCGCCGCCACCGCGTCAGATCCGTGCCCAGCGCGATCAGCCCGGTGCCGGCGGCCACCACCGCTCCGGCCCGCTGGCCGACCGCTCCGGCGTACGCGGTCACCGCGTCGGCCGCGAGCGCGATCCGGCGCACCCCCAGCGCGTCCTCCAGGGCGGCCGGCAGCTCGGCGCGCAACCGGTCGCCGAGCGTGGCCATGCCCGCGGCGCCCACCGCGGCGGCGGTGATCCGGCCGCCGCCGTGCCGGGCGAGCAGTTCGCGGGCGGCGGGCAGCGCCTGCTCCAGCAGATGGGCGGCCTCGATCCCGCCGGCGCCGGTACGCACCGGCTCGCCGCACACGACCGTGCCCAGCGGGGCGTCCGCGTCCGGGCCGCCCAGCGCCACCCTGAGCCCCGAGCCGCCCGAGTCCACCCCGAGGACGTACGTGCCGGGTGCCGTTGCCGCGTGCCCGTGTGACGTCATGGACCGGCTCCCGGGGGACGAAGGGGAAGGACGGCAGCACCCTATCCCCGGGGCACCGCGTTGCGCCGGTAGGGTGATCTTCCGTGACAGCACGACCGTTGAACGAAGTTGTCGAGCCCGGCTGGGCCGAGGCCCTTGCCCCCGTGGCGGGGCGCGTCGCCGCGATGGGCGATTTCCTGCGCGCGGAGGTCGCGGCGGGCCGCACCTATCTCCCGTCCGGGGCGAACGTGCTGCGCGCGTTCCAGCAGCCCTTCGACGAGGTGCGGGTGCTGATCGTCGGTCAGGACCCCTACCCGACACCGGGCATGGCCATCGGGCTGAGCTTCGCCGTCGCCCCCGAGGTCCGCAGGCTCCCCGGCAGCCTGGAGAACATCTACCGCGAGCTCAACACCGACCTCGGGCTGCCCCGCCCGTCGAACGGTGACCTGACGCCGTGGACGCGCCAGGGCGTGCTGCTGCTGAACAGGGCGCTGACCACCGCGCCCCGCTCGCCCGGCGCGCACCGCGGCAAGGGCTGGGAGGAGGTGACCGAACAGGCCATCCGCGCCCTGGTCGCCCGCGGCAAGCCGCTGGTCTCGGTGCTGTGGGGGCGCGACGCCCGCAATCTGCGGCCGCTCCTCGGTGACCTGCCGGCCATCGAGTCAGCCCACCCCTCCCCGATGTCCGCCGACCGCGGGTTCTTCGGGTCCAGGCCGTTCAGCCGGGTCAACGAACTCCTGGTGGCCCGGGGCGCGGAGCCGGTGGACTGGCGGCTTCCGTAAGGGCGGGGCCTCACATCTCGACGGCCGCCGCCCGCACGCACAGCACGTCCGGCAGGTGGGAGGCGAGCTGCCGCCAGGTGTCCCCGTCGTCCGCGCTCGCGTACAGCTCGCCGTTGCGGTTGCCGAAGTAGACGCCGGCCGGGTCCGCGTCGTCCGTGCAGAGCGCGTCGCGCAGCACCGTGCCGTAGTGGGCGCTCTCGGGCAGGCCCGTCGACAGGGGCTCCCAGTGGGCGCCGGCGTCGGTCGTCCGGAAGACCCGGCAGCGGTGCTCGGCGGGCACCCGGTCGGCATCCGCGTTGATCGGGAAGACGTACGCCGTGTCCGCGCGGTGCGGGTGTGCGGCCACGGCGAAACCGAAGTCCGAGGGCAGGCCCGCGCCGATGTCCGTCCAGTGGCCCCCGGAGTCGTCGCTGCGGAAGACGCCCCAGTGGTTCTGGAGGTAGAGGCGGTCGGGGTCGACGGCGTCCCGGCCGACCTTGTGCACGCACTGGCCGAACTCCGGGTCCCGCTCGGGCAGGAAGACGGCCGAGACCCCCTTGTTGGCCGGGTCCCAGCTCTCGCCGCCGTCGGTGGTCCTGAACACCCCGGCGGTGGAGACCGCGACGGTCACCGACCGGGCGTCCCGCTCGTCCGTGAGGATCGTGTGCAGCCCCTCGCCCCCGCCACCCGGCACCCACCGGGAACGGGTCGGGTGCTCCCAGAGCGGGCGCACCAGCTCGAACGACTCACCGCCGTCCCCGGACCGGAACAGGGCGGCCGGCTCGGTGCCCGCGTACACGACCCCCGGCGCCTCGGGTCCCGCCGGCTGCAACTGCCACACCCGCTCCAGCGAGGCGCCCGTGAACTCCGGGAACCTCACGGCCGGCTTCCTCGGCTCGACCCAGCTCGCGCCCAGGTCGTCGGAGTGGAACACGGACGGGCCCCAGTGCGCGCTGTCCCCGCCGACGAGCAGCCGGGGCGTGCCGCCCCTGGTGTCGATGGCGACCGAGTAGATCGCCTGCGCGTTGAAGTGCGGCCCGTCGAACTCCCACGTGCCGCCGCGTCCGCGACCGATGAAGAGCCCCTTGCGGGTGCCCACGGTGAGCAATACCCCGGTCATGACCGAACCTCCCGAAACGCCGTTGTGCCGGATATCCGCCAGTCTGCACCGGGGTACTGACAGGGGCGTGGACGACGGCTCGGGGTGTTGGCGGTCCGGGCGTCAGCGGCAGGGCGGCGCCGTGCTGCTGCGGACCACCAGATTGGTGGCCAGATCGACACGGGTCGTCGCGGGCTGCCGGCCCCGGCCGAGGTCGAGGACCAGGCGGGCCGCGGTCTCGGCCATCTCGATCAGGGGCTGGCGCACCGTGGTCAGCGGCGGCCCGATCCACCGGGTGAGCGGCAGATCGTCGAAGCCGACCACGCTCAGGTCCTCCGGGATGCGCAGACCCAGCTCGCGCGCCGCCTCGTACACGCCGAGCGCCTGGAGGTCGTTGCCGGCGAAGACGGCGGTCGGCCGGTCCGCCGAGCGCAGCAGCTCCATGCCCGCCGCGTACCCCGCCTCGTGCTGGAACTCGCCCTCGCGGATGAGCGAGGGGTCGATCGGCAGGCCCGCCGTCTCCAGGGCCGCGCGGTAGCCGTCCACCCGGGCCCGGCTGCACATCATCCGCGACGGGCCGCTGACGACGCCGATCCTGCGGTGCCCGAGCCCGGTGAGGTGGCGGGTGGCGGCGAGACCGCCCTGCCAGTTCGTCGTCCCGACCGACGGGATGTCGTCGCCCGGATCACCGGCCGGGTCGACCACAGCGAAGGGGATGCTGCGGCTGGTGAGCTGGGCGCGCTGGGCGGCGGTGAGGTCCGACAGGACCAGGATCACCCCGACCGGCCGGCGGGCCAGCACCCCGTCCACCCAGGTCTGCCCGGGGCTGAGGCGGCCCGCGCTCTCCGAGAGGACCAGGCTCAGGCCCTCCTCGCGCGCCACGTTCTCGACGCCGCGCACGACCTCCATCGCCCAGGAGCTGTCCAGCTCGTGGAAGACCAGGTCGATCAGTTGCGACTGGGTGGTGGAGCCGCGTCTGCGGCGGTAGCCGTGCAGCAGCAACAGCTCCTCCACCTTGGTGCGCGTGCTGGGCGCGACATCGGCACGCCCGTTCAGCACCTTCGAAACTGTCGGAGCCGAGACTCCGGCCGCTCGGGCGATTTCCGCCAGCGTGGCGGCGCCGTCCGACGACGCTCCGGTAGGCGCATTCTCCTGATGTGACTGGACGTTTGCGGGGCTCATACAGCGAATCGTAACCGCCGGACGCCCGAAGAGAGGGGCGGGCCCCTCGGGAAAATTGGCTCCACCCGACCTCTTGACTGGCCCGAAACCCGACCGTACGGTTCCGGCAACATTCGCAAGCAACTCCGAAACATTCGACAGAGGTGCGGTCATGCGGTCGGGAATATTCACTCAGGGCAGGCGCGCGGCGAGATGGACCGCGGTCGGTGCGGCCATGGTCATGGCGGGGGTACTGGCGGGCTGCGGATCGGACGACGACGGCGGCACCCTCACCGCGTACGTCTACGGCGACGACGCCGTCAAGATCCAGGAAGCGGCGGTCAAGGAGTTCAACAAGACCTCGAAGGTCAAGGTCAAGCTGATCCCGGTCCCGGGCACCGAGTACGTCAACAAGCTGCGCAGTGCCATGGGCTCGCCCAGCGCCCCGGACATCTTCTACAACTGGGGCGCCGGCTCCATCAAGCCGTACCGCGACGCGGGCCAGCTGGTCGACCTCACCTCGACCGTGAAGAACGACGCCGTCCTCAAGGACGGCTTCCTCCCGTCCATCATCGAGGCGGGCAGCCTCGACGGAAAGATCTACGGGGTGCCGATGCGCGGCATGCAGCCCGTGATGCTCTTCTACAACAAGACCCTCTTCGCCGAGAACAAGGTCGAGGTCCCCAAGACGTGGGAGGACCTGCAGAAGGCCATCACGACCTTCAAGAGCAAGGGCATCACCCCCTTCGCCCTCGGCGGCTCCGAAAAGTGGCCCGAGCTGATGTGGATGGAGTACCTGCTCGACCGGATCGGCGGCCCCGACGTCTTCCGGAAGATCCAGAACGGCGACAGCTCGGCGTGGGGCGACCCGGCCGTCCTCAAGACGGCCCAGACCGTCAGGCAGCTCGTGGACGACGGAGCCTTCGGCAAGAACTTCAACTCCGTCGACTACGGCAACGGCGGCGCCCCCACCCTGTTCAACAAGGGCAAGGCGGCCATGCACCTGATGGGCTCGTGGGAGTACTCGACCCAGCTCGGCAAGGCACCGAAGTTCGCCGAGGAAGACCTCGGCTGGGCCAACTTCCCGACCGTGGCCGGCGGAGTCGGTGACCCCGCCGACGTGGTGGGCAACCCCACCAACTACTGGTCGATCAACTCCCGCACCAAGCACAAGGACGAGGCCATAGCCTTCCTGAAGACCATGGCCTCCAAGTCCTACGCCCAGGCCCTGGTCGACAACGGCGACGTGCCCACCACGTCGAACGCCGCCTCCATGCTGAGCGGCTCACCCAACCCCGAGTTCGCCACCGACCAGTACGAGATGGTCCAGAAGGCCCCGAGCTTCACCCTCTCCTGGGACCAGGCGCTGGAGTCCAAGTACGCCACCCCGCTGCTCACCGAGATCAGCAAGCTGTTCGCCGGCAAGTCCACGCCCGAGCAGTTCGTCGCCGCGATGAAGGCCGTCAAGTAACGATGCCCCACGTCTCTTCGTACACAAAGGTGCGCGGAGGAAGGAAGGCGGCCGCCGGAAACGTCGGCCGCCCCCCGGTCGCCTGGGCCCTGCCCGGCATCGTCTTCTTCGCCCTTTTCGCGATCGTCCCGCTGGCGATCGCCGTCTATCTCTCCTTCTGCCACTGGGACGGGCTGAACTCCCCGACCTCCGTCGGCACGGCCAACTGGACCCGGCTCTTCAAGGACCCGGAGTTCCGCCAGGCCGCCTGGCTCAGCCTGCTCCTCACCACGATCAGCTGGGCCTTCCAGACCCCGGTGGCCCTGCTGCTCGGCGTCTGGGCGGCCGGCCGGCAGCGCAGCCGCGCCGTGCTCTCGGCGGTCTTCTTCGTCCCGCTGCTGCTCTCCACCACGGCCATCGCGATGCTCTTCCACGCGCTGCTCGACCCGAACTTCGGTGTGATCAAGGAGATCGGGCCCTGGTTCGGCATCGACCCGAACGTCCTCGGCTCCTCCACCGGCGCCCTGCTGACCGTGGCCTTCGTGGGCGGCTGGCAGTTCATGCCCTTCCACACCCTGATCTACCAGGGCGGCACCCGGCAGATCCCACAGGTCCTCTACCAGGCCGCCGAGATCGACGGCGCCGGCATGTTCCGGCAGTTCTTCCACATCACCCTGCCGCAGCTGCGCAACACCATCACCACCTCGTCGGTCCTGATGATCGTCGGCTCGCTGACCTACTTCGACACCGTGCTCATCATGACCAAGGGCGGCCCCGGCACCGACACCACCGTGCTGCCGTACCTGATGTACCGCACCGGTTTCCAGACCTACGACCTCGGGTACGCCGCCGCGATCGCGACGGCCCTGGTCGTCGTGGCCACCGCCCTCTCGCTGATCCTGGTCCGCTTCAGCGGCTTCGGGAACATGCGCTCCACCCGGGAAGGTATGTGACGAGATGTCGATCGACACCCGCCCCGAGGCGCGCCCCGCACAGCCCGTGAACCGCCCCCGCCCGGCCGTCGCCCGGCACCGCCGCAAGTGGGGCAACCCACTGGCCGGGCTCGGCTCACTGGTCTGGCTCGTGCTCGTGATCGTCCCGCTCTACACGCTCGTCTCCTCCTCGCTCATGCACCAGGACGAGGCGCTGAACGGCGATCCGCTGGCCTTCCCGACCAACCCCACGCTCGACAACTACCGCACGGTGCTGGACAGCGGCTTCTCCACGATGCTCACCAACACGGCGATCGTCGCCGTGGCCACGGTGGCGATCGTGCTGGTGCTCGCGGTGCCCGTCGCCTACGTCGCGGTACGCACCCGCAGCCGGCTCTCCGGCCTCGCCTTCCGCACCTTCCTGCTCGGCGTCGCCATCCCCGCGCAGGCCGTGATCGTGCCGCTCTACCTGCTCATCAGCAAGATGGGCCTGTACGACAGCCTGCCCGCGATCATCCTGCCGACCGCCGCCTTCGCGATGCCCGTCGCGGTGCTCATCCTCAGCGGCACCATGCGCGACGTCTCCGAGGAGATGTACGAGGCGATGGCGCTCGACGGCGCGTCGCCCCTGCGGATGCTGTGGCAGCTGGCGATCCCGATGTCCAAGGCGGGCATCAGCACGGTCGCCATCTACACCGCCCTCCAGGCGTGGAACGGCTTCCTCTTCCCGCTGATCCTGACCCAGTCGGAGGAGAACCGGGTGCTGACCCTCGGTCTCTTCAACTTCATGTCCCAGTTCGGGGTCAACATCCCGGCCGTGCTGGCCGCGATCGTGCTCTCCGTCGTGCCGATCTTCGCCGTGTACCTCGTGGCACGCAAGGCACTGGTCAACGGACTGATGGGGGTGGGCGGCAAGTAACGCACCCATGCCGCCGCGTACCACCGCACTCTTGAGAGGAATCCCCGCCGCCATGGCAAACCCCCCTGTTCCGCACGCCCGCAGCACCGAAGCGGCCACCACCGTCGACGGTCCGTGGCAGGACCCCGCGCTCGCCCCCGAGGAGCGGGTGGCCGATCTCGTCTCCCGGATGACCCTCCAGGAGAAGACCGCCCAGCTCTACGGAATCTGGGTGGGCGCCGACGCCGACGGGGACGGGGTCGCCCCGCACCAGAACGAGATGGTCGGCGCGATCGACTGGGACGCGCTGATCCCGCGCGGCCTCGGCCAGCTGACCCGCCCCTTCGGCACCGCACCCGTGGACCCCGCCGTGGGCGCGATCTCCCTGGCGCGGGCCCAGCAGGCCATCGTGGGCGCCGGACGGTTCGGCATTCCGGCACTCGCCCACGAGGAGTGCCTCGCCGGATTCACCGCCTGGGGCGCCACCGCCTACCCGGTCCCGCTCTCCTGGGGCGCGGCCTGGAATCCGGAGCTGGTCACCGAGATGGCCCACCGGATCGGCAGCGACATGCGGTCCGTCGGCATCCACCAGGGCCTCGCCCCGGTCCTGGACGTGGTGCGAGACCTGCGCTGGGGCCGCGTCGAGGAGACCATCGGCGAGGACCCCTACCTGGTCGCCACCATCGGCACCGCTTATGTGCGGGGCCTGGAATCCGCCGGCATCGTCGCCACCCTCAAGCACTTCGCCGGGTACGCGGCCTCGGCCGGCGCGCGCAACCTCTCACCGGTCAGGGCCGGAGCCAGGGAACTGGCCGACGTCGTCCTGCCGCCCTTCGAGATGGCGCTGCGCGAAGGCGGGGCCCGCTCCGTCATGCACTCCTACACGGAGATCGACGGAGTGCCGTCGGCGGCCGACCCCGCCCTGCTGACCGGACTCCTCCGCGACACCTGGGGCTTCGACGGCACCGTCGTCGCCGACTACTTCGCCATCGGCTTCCTGGAGACCCTGCACAAGGTCGCCGAGGACCGCGCGGACGCCGCCCGCCTCGCGCTGCGCGCCGGAGTCGACGTGGAGCTGCCCACCGTCCGCAGCTACGGCGACGAACTCGCCGCCGCCGTGCGGGCCGGCACGGTCCCCGAGGAACTCGTCGACCGCGCGCTGCGCCGCGTGCTCCTGCAGAAGTGCGAACTCGGGCTGCTCGACCCCGACTGGGCCCCGCTGCCCGCACTCCTGCGGGACGGCGACCCGGAGCAGGCGCGCGAGACCATCGACCTGGACCCGCCGCGCAACCGGGCCCTGGCCCGCGAACTGGCCGAACAGGCCGTGGTGCTGCTCGCCAACCCCGGGAACGTGCTGCCGCTGGGCGGCAGGGGACGGATCGCCGTGGTCGGGCCGCGCGCCGACGACGCGCTGGCCATGCTCGGCTGCTACTCCTTCCCCAGCCACGTCGGCGTCCTGCACCCCGAGACCGCCATGGGCATCGACATCCCGACCGTCCTCGAATCGCTGCGCGGTGAGTTCCCCGGTGCCGAGATCACCGGAGCGTCCGGCTGCGACGTGGACGGCACGGACACCTCGGGCATCGCCGCCGCGGCGGACCTGGCCGCGGACGCGGACGTCTGCGTCGCCGTGCTGGGGGACCGGGCCGGACTGTTCGGGCGCGGCACATCGGGGGAGGGCTGCGACGCCGACGACCTCGCGCTGCCGGGCGTCCAGGGCGAACTGCTCGACGCGCTGCTGGACAGCGGCACCCCGGTCGTCCTGGTGCTGCTGGCCGGCCGCCCGTACGCGCTCGGCCGCTGGGCGGACCGCACCGCCGCCGTGGTGCAGGCGTTCTTCCCCGGTGAGGAGGGCGGCCCGGCCCTCGCCGGCGTGCTCTCCGGCCGGGTCAGCCCCTCCGGCCGGCTCCCGGTCGGCGTCCCGCGCCACCCGGGCGGCCAGCCCTGGACGTACCTCCAGCCGCCGCTGGGCCTCGCCAACGGGGTCAGCAACCTGGACCCGACGCCGCTGTACCCCTTCGGCCACGGACTGACGTACACCTCCTTCGCCTGGGAGCCCGGCGCCCCGGCCCCCGAGGAGATCCCCACGGACGGCGGCGTGGACCTCGCGCTGACCGTCCGCAACACCGGTGACCGTGCGGGGGTGGAGGTCGTGCAGCTGTACGTGCACGACCCGGTCGCCCAGACCACCCGCCCCGACAGCCGGCTCATCGGCTATGCCCGGGTCCCGCTCGACGCGGGCGAGGAGGCGCGCGTGCGCTTCCGGTTCCACGCCGACCTGGCCTCCTTCACCGGCATCGGCGGCCGGAGGGTGGTCGAACCCGGTGCGCTGGAGCTGCGGCTCGCGGCGTCCAGCGGCGCCGAGGACGTCCGGCACACCGTCCACCTGCGCCTCACCGGCCCCGAGCGCACGCTCGACCACGGGCGCCGGCTGGTGTGCGAGGCCCTGATCGAACCCGTGACGGCCGCCGCCCCCGTACGGGGCTGACCGCCCTTCGCCCCCGGAGCGGGGGCCGCGCGGCTCTCACCGCATCGTGCCGCCGCTCCACGCCGGGCACCTTCCCGCGCCCGTGCCTCCGGCCCTTTCGCCGGATGTGCGGGGAGGTGCCCGAAACTTTCGGGAAAGAGGACGCGGCCGGCCTCTTCGACGAGAACCACCAGGCCAAGCCCCCCTACCGCGCCCTGCGCGACGGCCTGCCGCTCGCCGCGGGCCGGCACTGAGCACCGGACAAGGAGAGCAGGATGGACAACGACACCCCGCGGCCCGCCAGCCGCCGATCGGTCCTCGGACTCGGTCTCGGGCTCACCGCCCTCACCGCGACACCGCTCGGTTCCCTCGTCGGCCTGTCCGCCGAGGCATCGGCCACCGGGCACGGCCCCGCCGCCCGGCCGACCGACCCCGGCGCCTACATCTCGTTCACCGCCGCGCGCGGCAGCTTCCCGCTGGTCAGGAACGGGCGCGCGACGCCCGTCCTGGTCAGCGACCACGACTGGGCGGGCGTCGTCCGGGTCGCCGGCGACCTCCGCGACGACATCCAACGCGTCACCGGTGTCCGCCCCGCCCTCTCGCACGGGGCGGTCCCGAAGGCCCGCGAGATCACGATCATCGGGACCGTGGGCCGCAGCCCCCTGATCGACCGGCTGGCCGCCGACGGCAGACTCGACGTGTCCTCGATCCGGGGCAAGTGGGAGACCAGCCTCCAGACCGTCGTGGAGCGGCCGCTGCCGGGCGTGGACCGCGCGTTCGTGATCGCGGGCAGCGACCAGCGCGGCACCGTCTTCGGCACGTACGACGTCTCACGCGGGATCGGCGTCTCCCCCTGGTACTGGTGGGACGACGTCGTCCCCGTACACCGCGACGAGATCCACGTCCTGCCCGGCCGGCACACCCAGGGCACGCCGGCCGTGAAGTACCGCGGCTTCTTCATCAACGACGAGAACCCCGCCCTCGGCACCTGGGCCCCCGCCCACTTCGGCCCCGGCAAGGCGCCCGGCTTCGAGGGCGGCTTCAACGCCGACTTCTACGCCCGGGTCTTCGAGGTCATGCTCCGGCTGAAGGCCAACTACCTGTGGCCGGCCGTCTGGGGCCGCGCCTTCGCCGAGGACGACCCGCTCAACCACGCCACCGCCAAGGCGTACGGCGTCGTCATGGGCACCTCGCACGAGGCGCCCATGATGCGCGGCATCGAGGAGTGGAACCGGCACGCGGTCGCCGCCGTACGCGACAGCGAAGGCAACATCACCACCCCCGGCCACGACCCGTACGGCGGCACCGGCGAGTGGTCCTTCCGCCGCAACGCCGAAGCGCTCAAGGCGTACTGGGCCGAGGGCATCCGACGGATGAAGGACGAGGACTTCGAGGGCGTCGTCACCCTCGGCATGCGCGGCAACGGCGACGTCAGCCTCCCCGACGGCGACGGCATCGAGCTGATGACCGAGATCATCGCCACCCAGCGCGAGATCCTGGCCGAGGTCTCCGGCCGGGACATCACCACGATCCCGCAGGTCTGGACGCTGTACAAGGAGGTCCAGCACTACTGGGACCGGGGGCTGCGGGTCCCCGACGACATCACGGTGGTCCTCACCGACGACAACTGGGCCAACATCCGCAAGCTCCCCGACCTGGAGAACGGCCCCAGGGAGGGCGGCTACGGCCTGTACTACCACTTCGACTACGTCGGGGCGGGCCGCAACTACAAGTGGGTGGACACCACCTCCCTGCCCAACATGTGGGACCAGCTCCACCAGTGCGCCGCCTACGGCAACCACGGACTGTGGGTGACCAACGCCGGCGACCTCAAGGGCAACGAACTGCCCACGCAGTTCTTCCTGGAGTACGCCTGGAACCCGGAGCGCTGGTCCCTGGACCGGCTGCCGGAGTGGGAGGAGGCCTACGCCCGGCAGAACTTCGGCGAGGAGCAGGCCGCCGAGATCGCCTCCGTGCTGCGCGACTACGCCCGGCTCCAGTCGCGCCGCAAGCCCGAACTGCTCAACCGCCGGATCACCCTCGACCCGGCCAAGGACCCGGCGACCGACGAATCGGCGGTCGTCAACGACGACCAGGCATCCCCCTTCAGCCTCGTCCACTACCGCGAGCTGGAACGCGTCACCGAGGAGTGGCGGCTCCTCGGCGAGCGGGCCGGACGGATCGGGCGCCGCCTGCCGGCCTATGCCCAGGACGCCTGGTACGAACTCGTCGGCTACGAGGTGGAAGCCACCGCCAATCTGTACGCGCTGCGCGAGGCGGAGTTCACCAACCTCCACTACGCCGCCCAGGGCCGGGCCCTCACCAACGACCTGGCAGCCACCGCCGAGGCGCGGCTCGCCGACGACTTCGCCCTGGCCGACCGCTTCAACACCCGTATCGCCGAAGGCAAATGGCGGGGCTTCCAGACCCAGCCGCACATCGACTACGGCGACGTCGAGCGCTACGGCCCCAACGCCCCCTGGCAGCAGCCCGAGATCGACGACGTCGCACTCAAGGACGTGCTCTTCCCGGCGGTCAGGCGCATCGACCTGCCCGCACGGGCCGGGATGGGCGTGGCCGTCGACGGTTCCACGGCCTGGTGGCCGCACGAGCGGACCCGAGCCGTGCTGCCGGTCTTCAGCCCGTATCAGACCCGGCCCGCGCAGTACATCGAGGTGTTCAACCGGGGCCGCGCCCCGTTCGACTACCGGGTGCGGACCGGAGCGCCCTGGCTGAGCGCCGACCGGGTCCGCGGCCGGGTCACCGCCCAGGACCGGATCACCCTGCGCGTCGACTGGGACCGGGCGCCCAAGGGCGTCACCGAGGTACCGGTGACGGTCACCGGACCCGGCGGCGCGGAGGTCGTGGTCACCGCGGTCGTCGACCGTCCGGCCCTCTCCCGCGCCCGCCTCGACGGCTTTGTGGAGGCCGGCGGATACGTCTCCATCGAGGCCGACCACTACAGCCGTGCCGTCGGCGGCCGGGGCATCAGCTGGCAGCGCATCCCCGGCATCGGGCGGACCGGTGCCGGGATGGAGCCCTTCCCGGTCACCGCCGCCCGGCAGACGCCCGGCGGCCGGGGCCCGCGGCTGGAGTACCGGGTCAGCCTCTTCACCACCGGGCCGGTCACCGTCCACGCCCACCTCTCCCCCCGCAACAACCCGCTGCCGACCGACGGCCTGACGTACGCCGTCTCCTTCGACGACGCCACTCCGCAACGGGTGAACGTCACGAAGGCAACGGGTGCCGACGACGGGACCATGAACGCCCAGTGGGCCCGCAACACCTCCGACAACGTCAACATCACCGGCACCGTCCACCGCATCGCGACGCCCGGTGTGCATGTGCTGAAATTCTGGATGGTCGACCCGACGGTGGTGCTCCAGAACCTGGTGGTCGACACCGGCGGCCTCGAACCCAGCTACCTCGGCCCGCCGGAGAGCCTCCGGCTGCGCTGAGCCCGGGGGTCCGGGCCGGTCCCGCCCGGCCGGTGCGTGCCGGGCGGGACGAGGGAAGAGAGAGCGGAACGATGACGAGCGAGAACGCGGACACCGGGATCTGGGAGATCGCCCCCGCCGGGGCGGAGGTCGGGATCACCGTCGCCACGCCGTCCGCAGAGCACTCCTTCCGGTGCACCCCCGCCCGCGCCCGGGAACTGGCCACCGCCCTCCGCCTCGCGGCGGACGAGGCCGAGAGCGGCCCGGCGGACCCCGTCACCGTCAGGGCGGACGAACTGCGCCGGGGCGACGTACGCGACGGCGACCGCGTCATGACGGTGGAGGCCGTCCGGACCGACGGGGGCACCGCCCACGTCACCTGGACCTCGGGCGCCGGGCGCAGCTGGAACCAGATGTACGGCGCGGACGCCCGCATCCCGCTCCGCCGCCGGGGCCGCCTGCCCGGCGCCTGAGCCCGCGCGAAGCCCCGGGAGTCCGCCCCGCCCGGTCGCGCGTCATCACCGCGGCGGGCGCACCCTGGAGAGGAGACCCCCGGAGGTGAGCGCCATGACACGAACCGCTGTCGGATGGCACATCGAGCTGGAATTCGAGGAAGACACCCACCGCACCCGCGCCGCCGCCCTGGTGCGGCTCTCCGACGGTCAGGAGGTACGCGCCCACGGTTACGCGAGCCGCCATCCCTCCGACGCGGAACAGCCCCGGGTGGGGGAGGAGATCGCGGGAGCGCGCGCACTGAACGAACTGGCGATGAAGCTGCTGACCAAGGCCCACGACGAGATCGACGAGGCCTCCGGCCGCACCTCGTACCCGCTGACCTGACGGCGCCGGCCCGACGGCGGGCACCACCCGGCGGGCACTCGCGCACGGCTCCTTGTACGAAGGGCGTCGTAATTTGACGGCCTTCGTAGTACGGGATGTATCGTACTAGCGATCCTTCCGTACCGGCGAAACGGAGTCCGTCGTGAGTGCCCTCTTCGAGCCCTACACCCTCAGGTCGCTTGTCGTGCCCAACCGGGTGTGGATGGCACCGATGTGCCAGTACAGCGCCGAGCCGGTGGGGCCGGGTGCGGGCGTGCCCACGGACTGGCATTTCGCCCACCTCGCGGCCCGCGCCGCGGGCGGCACCGGCCTGATCCTCACGGAGGCGACGGCTGTGAGCCCCGAAGGGCGCATCAGCCCCGCCGACCTCGGCATCTGGAACGACACCCAGGCCGCCGCGTTCCGCCGGATCACCGACTTCGTCAAGGCGCAGGGCTCCGCGGTCGGCATCCAGCTCGCCCACGCCGGCCGCAAGGCGTCCACCGCCGCGCCCTGGACCGGCGGGGGCCCGGTCGGCGCGGACGCCCACGGCTGGACCCCGGTCGCCCCCAGCCCGCTGCCGTTCGACGCCGGCTACCCGGTGCCGCACGAGCTGACCGCCGACGAGATCAGGGGTGTCGTCGACGACTTCCGCGAGGCCGCCCGCCGCGCCGTCGAGGCGGGGTTCCAGGTCGCCGAGGTGCACGGCGCGCACGGCTACCTCATCGGCCAGTTCCTCTCGCCGCACAGCAACCACCGCACCGACGAGTACGGCGGCGGCTACGACAACCGCGTCCGCTTCGCCCTGGAAGTGGTCGACGCGGTGCGCGAGGTGTGGCCCGAGGAGCTGCCCGTCTTCTTCCGCGTCTCCGCCACTGACTGGCTCACGGAGAACCCCGAGGACGAGCGGGAGGGGTGGACGGCGGACGAGACCGTGCGCCTGGCCGAGGAACTCCGGGCCCACGGCGTCGACCTGCTGGACGTCTCCACCGGAGGCAACGCCCCCCGCGCCCGCATCGCGACCGGCCCCGGCTATCAGGTCCCCTTCGCGGAGCGGGTGAAGCGGGAGACCTCGCTGCCCGTCGCGGCCGTCGGCCTCATCACCGACCCGCAGCACGCCGAGAAGATCCTCACCGAGGGCCGCGCGGACGCCGTGCTCCTCGGACGCGAACTGCTGCGCAATCCCTCGTGGGCCCTGGGCGCGGCCCGCGAACTGAGCGGCACGGTGCGCGCCCCCGAGCAGTACGGATACGCGATCTGACCGCATTGCCCCGGCGGTCCCGTCCGCGCCTTCCGCCCCTCTCCGCCCCCTTCGCGCCCATGGTGTGCGAAGGGGGCGGTCTGCGTGGACCTCCCGGCGGGCCGCCCCGGTCATCGATTTCTATCGTTGAAAAATCCCCGTGCACGACTGTTGTTTTGCGTTTGATGCTGTGGCTCAATGTTCGATTGTGTGCTGTGCCTCACAGGTTCGAGGCACTTCAGCTCTCTCGACAGGACGACGCCTTGAGACGACAAACGCCCCGCCCCCGCGCTCTGTTCAGGTCAGCGGCCTGCGCTGCCGCGCTCCTGATCCCCCTCGGTGCCACCCTGGTCCCGGCAGCCGCGGCCGCGCCCGCGGCTGCCGCCGGTACCGCCTCCGCGACCACCTTCAAGGCCGGTGACCCGGCCACCACCGTCCACGGGCTGAAGGGCGAGTACTTCAGCATGTCCGCGCCCGGCGCGCGGGACTTCGACGAGCTCGGCGGCGTCGCCCTCGACCCCCAGATCAACTTCCCCGGTCTCACGGGCACGTTCGAGTCCACCACCGGCCGCACCGAGAACACCACGGCCCGCTGGACCGGCAACATCACCGCACCCGAGGACGGCGACTACACCTTCTCCGCGATCGGCGACAACGGCTTCCGGCTCTTCATCGACGGCGAGGCCGTCATCGACCACTGGGAGCCCGACTGGGACAACGAGCAGACCAGCGAGCCGATATCGCTCAAGGCCGGCGAGCCGCACACGTTCAAGCTGGAGATGTTCCAGGACACCGGCGGCGCCAACATGTTCCTGCGCTGGTCCAGCGCGAAGCTCGCCAAGCAGCTCGTCCCGGAGTCCGCCTTCACCCCGCCCGCCGACTTCGAGGTCTACCCGGTCGGGCTCAGCGTCGCGGACGACGGCCAGAAGCTCCGGCTGGCCTTCGAGGACAAGGTCAGCGACTACGCCGGCCTGAAGGACCACCTGACCATCGAGGCCGACACCACGCCGATGCCGGTCAAGTCCGTCAAGCGGGCCCCCGGCAACGCCAAGCAGCTCGTCGTCACCCTCGCCGCCGCCGTCCAGAAGGACCAGCGGGTCACGGTCGCGTACGACGGCGAAGCCGGTCTCAAGTCGGGCCGCGAGACCGTCCCGGAGATCAACCGCACGGCCACCAACCTCTCCACGCACCGCCTCACCACCACCTGGGGCGACAAGGTCGACCGCAACAACCCGCTGCCCGAATACCCCAGGCCGCAGCAGGTGCGCGACGCGTGGAAGAACCTCAACGGCCCCTGGGAGTTCGCCGGGGCCAAGGCGGGGGAGAAGCCCGTCTTCGGCAAGAAGCTCGGTGAGCGCATCACCGTGCCCTTCCCGGTCGAATCGCAGCTCTCCGGCCTGGAGCGCCACGAGGACCACATGTTCTACCGCAAGCTCGTCACCGTCCCGAAGAACTGGGCCGTCAAGAGTGACAAGCACGGCAAGGGCAAGAGCAACCGGCTGAAGCTCAACTTCGGCGCCGTCGACTACGAGGCGACCGTCTGGGTCAACGGCAAGAAGGTCGCCGAGCACACCGGCGGCTACACCGCCTTCAGCGCCGACATCACCGACGCGGTCAAGGGCAGCGGCCGGCAGGAGATCGTCGTCGCGGTCACCGACACCACCGGGGCCGACCAGCCCACCGGAAAGCAGTCGGCGAACCCCGGCGGAATCTTCTACACCGCCTCCTCCGGCATCTGGCAGACCGTCTGGATGGAGCCCGTCGCCCCGGCAGCCGTCGACTCCCTGACGACCACTCCCGACATCGACAAGGGCCGCCTCGCCCTGACGGTCAACTCCGCGGACGCCTCGAAGTCCGCCCAGGTCACCGCCGTCGCCCGGGACAAGAAGGGCAAGGCCGTCGGCAGGGTCACCGGCCCGGCCAACCGCGAGCTGAGCCTGCCGGTCGCGGGGCAGCACCTGTGGACGCCGGACGACCCCTACCTGTACGACCTGGAGGTCACCCTCAAGGACGGCAGCTCCAAGGACACCGTCGACAGCTACTTCGGCATGCGCTCCTTCGGCGTCGCCGAGGTCGGCGGCTACCGGAAGCTCGTCCTCAACGGGAAGCCGTTCTTCTCCCTCGCCCAGCTCGACCAGGGCTTCTACCCGGACGGCCTGAACACCGCGCCCAGCGACAAGGCCCTCGTCTTCGACCTGAAGGCGCAGAAGGACCTCGGCTTCAACTCCGTCCGCAAGCACATCAAGGTCGAGCCCGCGCGCTGGTACTACCACGCCGACCAGCTCGGTCTGCTGGTGTGGCAGGACTTCGTCTCCGGCAACCTCACCGGCGAGAAGGGCCACAAGGCCTTCCTCGACCAGGGTGCCGAGATGATGACCCAGCTGCACAACTACCCCTCGATCGGTGCCTGGATCGTCTTCAACGAAGGCTGGGGCGAGTGGGACCGCACCGAGACCGGCAGGATCACCGAGCAGGTCCAGGCCGCCGACCCCTCCCGTGTCGTCAACGCCCACAGCGGAGTCAACTGCTGCAACTCCAAGGGTGACTCGGGCAAGGGCGACATCATCGACCACCACGACTACAACAACACCGACCCCGCCTTCCCGGACGCGAACCGCGCCGCGATGGACGGCGAGCACGGTGGCTTCACCCTGCGGATGCCCGGCCACATGTGGCCCGGCGCGCCCACCGCGATCTACAGCGGTGTCGCCGACAAGGCCGCACTGACCGCCAAGTACGTCGAGAACACCCGCGACTACTACCTGGAGGCGGCCGGCGCCGAACTCTCCGGCTCCATCTACACCCAGGTGACCGACCTGGAGAACGAGCTCAACGGTCTCTGGACGTACGACCGCCGCGAGATCAAGGTCGACGCCGCCCAGGTGCGGAAGATCAACCGCCAGGTCATCGCCGCCGGCGCGGCGGCCGGCACGAGGACACCGGTCAAGGGCGGCGCCGCCTGGTCCCTGGACGAGAACAAGGGCACCAAGGCCGCCGACAGCGGCCCGAACCACAAGAACCTCACCCTCTCCGAGGGCACGTCCTGGACGGCCGGCGTGCACGGCTCGGCGCTGAAGTTCGACGGCGAGGGCCAGTACGCCGAGACCGACGGCCCGGTCGTCGACACCACCGGCGACTACACCGTCTCCGCGTGGGTGTCCCTGGACGCGCTCCCGGGCAACTACGCCACCGTCGTCAGCCAGGACGGCCGCCGCCAGGAGAACCCCTTCTACCTCCAGTACGGGCAGGGCGCGTTCGCCTTCTCCACCCCCGGCGCCCACCGGGCCCGGCTGGAGATCACCCCCGAACTCGGCCGGTGGTACCACCTGGCCGGCGTCCGCAGCGGTGACGAGATCAAGCTGTACGTGGACGGCGAGCTCGCCGCCACCGCGCCGGCCGGGTCCGCCGACGTCAGCAGCGGCGCCCTGTCCCTCGGCCGCGCCAAGTGGTCGGGCGGCAACACCGACTTCCTCAACGGCTCCGTGGACCAGGTGCGGGTGTACGACAAGGCGCTCACCGATCAGGAGGTGACCGCTCTGCACGACGGCGAACAGCCGTAGGGCCCCGGCCCCCGGGACCGCTCCCGGCGGAGCGCGGCGACAGCCCGCACCGCCGGGAGCTTCCGCCTGCCCCGACGCGCTCTACCCGGCGGGCGCCGGACCCCCGGAGCTCTCCCGGACCAGCAGCCGGTGCGGGACGACGATCCGGCGCGCGGGCAGCGCGGCCAGCCGGCCGAGGACGCGCTCGCTCAGGCACTGCACCGCCCGCTCCGCGATCTGCGCCCGGTCCGGGGCGATCGTGGTGAGCGAAGGGGTGGCGAACTGCCCGTCCTCGATGTCGTCGAACCCCACCAGCGCCAGCTCATCGGGCACCCGCACCCCCTGCTCGGCGGCCACCCGCAGCGCCCCGAGCGCCAGTTCGTCGCTGAAGCAGAACACCGCGTCCGGGCGCTCGGGCAGGAGCAGCAGTTCGCGCATCGCCCGCGCCCCCTCGCCCCGGTGCAGGTCGGCCACCTCGGCCTCGGCGGCCGGGCTCAGCCCCGCCTCCCGCAGCCCCAGCCGGAAGCCCTCGGCCCGGAGTTCGGCCGTGCCGTGCCCCAGCGCCGACTGGAGCCCGATGGCGGCGATCCTCCGGCGGCCCAGAGCGACGAGGTGACGGGCGGCGTCCCGGGCCGCCGCCACGTTGTCCAGCGCCACGTGGTCGATGGACCCCAGCGGGTCCAGCTCGCCGAGGACGACCAGCGGCAGACCGCCCGCGAGCGAGGCCAGCTCGGCGGGGGGCGTCGACCACGGGCTAACGATCATCCCGTCCACCTGGTGCCCCTCGGAGCCGTCCAGCAGCCGTCGCTCCAGCTCGGCCCGGCCCCCGGTCCGCTCCAGGAGCACCGTCCAGCCGCGCTCCTGGGCCGCGTCGATGAGGAGCCCCGTCAGCGCGCCGAAATAGGGGGAGTGGATCTCCGGGACGACCACGCCGATGAGCCCGGTGCGGCCCTGCCGGAGGTTGCGGGCGGCCAGGTTGGGCCGGTACCCCAGCTCCTCCACGGCGGCCAGCACCCGGGCCCGGGTCGCCGGGGCGACGGCGGCCGCGTTGCTCACGACGTTGGAGACGGTCCTGACGGACACGCCCGCGAGCGCGGCGACGTCCTTGAGTCTCGCTGCCACGGTCGCTGCTCCTGCTCTCGGCCTGCGGGGCGGCGGGCCGCACCCTTTGCGCAGTGACCGTAACAGGTGGCGCCGAACCCGTCCGCGCAGACTCTTGCCACGTTGGTTGCAACGTTGCAATATGGCGTTGCCACACCGTGCCACGCCCGACGGAAGGACCACGCCATGCATGAGGCCGCGACCACCACCGCCCCGTTCCCGCACCCCGAAGAGGCGGTGCGGGACCTGTACACGGCCGGGATCACCGCCTGCCGGGGCGCTTTCAGCCCGCGGTGGGCGGACCGGATGCGCGAGGACATCGAAGCCGCCTTCGCCGAGGCGCGCGGCCGGGAGGGCGGCGCCGTGGGGCGCGGCCCGCACCGCTACTACGTGGAGATCCACCCGGAGCAGCTGCGCGGCTTCGTGGACCTCGTGGACCACCCCTGGGTGCGCGCCGTCAGCGAGGCGGTCCTCGGTCCGGACTACCGCATCGTGGAGCTGGGCTTCGACGTGCCGCTGGCCGGAGCGGTCAACCAGCCCTGGCACCGGGACTTCCCCATGCCCGGGGCCACGCGCGACGAGCGCCGGCTCACCTCGCTCGCCTTCAACCTGACCGCCGTCGACACGCGGGAGGACATGGGCCCGTTCGAGATCGCGCCCGGCACGCAGTGGGACGACGGCGCCCGCTTCGGGCACGCCATGTTCCCGCGCCGCGAGGACTACCCGCGCTACGAGGCCCTGGCCCAGCGCAAGTACCCCCGAAGGGGCGACATCTCGGCCCGCTCGGCCCTGACCGTCCACCGGGGCACGGCCAACCGGTCGGACGACCCCCGCCCGGTCCTGGTGCTGGGCGTCGACGCCCCGGGCGCGGGCAACGACGGCCACCACGACATGGCGGTCACCCGGGAGTTCTGGGCCGCCCTGCCCGAGCGGGTCCGGGCGCACCTGGGCTGCCCGGTGGTCGACCGGCTCACGCCCATCGTCCAGAAGCACACCATCGAGGGACTGGTCATGGGCGACGCATGACGGTGCCGGGGCCCGGCGGCGGACCCGCCCGGCCCCGGCACGCGCCTCGCTTCGGCTCAGGGAGCCCAGGGAGCCTCCACCGCCCATGTCGTGTCCTCGGTGAAGGTGGCCGGGTTGTCCCAGGCGTGCCCGCCGCCGGGGGTGGCCAGCCATACTTCCGACTCGATGTGCCGCAGATAGCTGCCCGGCAGATTCGCGCTGGTCAGCCGCACACCTCCGGTACCGGCGACCGCGCACCAGGTGGCGTCGGCCCGGTAGAGCGCGGATCCGTCGTTCGCCTCGCGGCGGACCCGGAAGTCCCGGTGGCGCAGGTATTCGCCCGGGTAGTTGCGCGACTCGAACGAGTAGCAGTTGCCGTTCGCCAGACCGGGGACGATCTTCCACGTGGCGTCGTTCTTGAGCAGCGCGCCGCTGTCGTCGCCGACGACCTCGGTGAAGGCCAGCGAGTCCTGGTGGCGCAGATACTTGTCGGTGTAGCCGGGGGTGGTGACCCGCAGCGACTTGTACTGCCCGGTGGGCAGGGCCACCGGAGGGGCCGGGTTCCTGGAGGCGTCGATGAGGGCCCGGTTCGCGGCCCGCACCCGGGCCGCGTCCACCTTGACGACCTGGCGGTCGTAGGTGAGCAGCCCGTTCGCCTCGTTCTCCACGTCGGTGATCTCCGTGTAGACGGAGGCGGACAGGCCCGCCGGGAGCTGGCCGACGCGGATCGCGTCGATCAGCCCCACGAACCGGTCGTTGAGCGCGGGGACGCTCGGCTGGTCCTCGTAGCTGAAGCCTCCGCCGGGGAACCACTCGTGGCCGGGGACCTTGTAGCCCAGACCGCCGAATTCGCCGAGGACGGCCGCCCGGGTGGCGGTCGGAGCGGTGTTGCCGGGGCCGACATAGATGTGGTTGTCGATCACGTCGCCGTTGCCGCCGTCGACCGAGCCGCAGCAGTTGACCCCGCTCATGTTGTCGACGAGCCGGGTCGGGTCGTACGCCTTCACCTCGTCGGCGATCCTCGCCTGGTCGTACTGCCCCCAGCCCTCGTTCTGGTCGACCCACATCACCAGGGAGGGCGAGCTGCGGTGCTGGTCGATGACCGCGTGGAACTCGCTCTCCCACTGGGTGCGGGCCGCTCCGTCGGGGCTCTTTCCGGTGTCCATGGCCGGCATGTCCTGCCAGACCAGCAGCCCCAGCTTGTCCGCCCAGTAGAACCAGCGCTGCGGTTCGACCTTGATGTGCTTGCGGACCATGTTGAAGCCGAGGTCCTTGTGCGCCTGGAGGTCCGACTTGAGGGCATCGTCGGTCGGGGCGGTGTAGATGCCGTCCGGCCAGTAGCCCTGGTCCAGGGTGCCCGTCTGGAAGACGAACTCCCCGTTGAGCACCGGGCGCATCACGTTGTCGACCTTCGCGACGGCGATCGAGCGCATACCCGTGTAGCTGCCGACGGAGTCGGTCACGGCGGTCCCGTCGAGCAGGTCCGCCTTCACGTCGTACAGGAACGGGTCGTCCGGACTCCACAGACGCGGGTCCGGCACCGGTACGGCGAGGGCGGAGCCGGCCGGTCCGGTGGCCGTGCCGACCACGGTGCCGCCGCTGGAGACGGTCACCCTGGCCGTACGCCCGGCGGCCGACGCGGCCCGCACCGTCACCCGCAGAGTGCTGTCGTCCAGGTCCGGGGTCATGTCCAGGCGGGTGATGTGGGCCTGGGCGACCGGTTCCAGCCAGACCGTCTGCCAGATGCCGGAGGCCGCGGTGTAGAAGATCCCGCCCCCGTCGTGCGGCTGCACATCGTTGACGCGCTGCTTGCCGACGGCCTGCCCGCCGGTCTGCGTCGGGTCGTAGACGGAGACCACGACCGTGTTCGTGCCGCCGTTCAGCTGCGGGGTGATGTCGTACGCGAACGAGTCGTACCCGCCCTTGTGCGCGCCCACCTGGGTGCCGTTGACCCAGACCGTGGTCTGCCAGTCGGAGGCGCCGAAGTTCAGCTCGACCCGGCGTCCGTCCCAGTCGGAGGGGACGGTGAAGGCGCGCTTGTACCAGAGCTTGTCGTTCTCGGTGATCCTGCGCTGGATGCCCGAGAGCGCGGACTCGGCGACGAACGGCACCCGGATCTGATCGGGGAACGAGTCCGGCTGCCCGGCGTCCCGCCCGGTCACCGCGAAGTCCCAGATGCCGTTGAGGTTGGACCAGTCGGGCCGGGTCAGCTGCGGGCGCGGGTACTCGGGCAGCGGCTTGTCGACCGGCACCTGGCCGGTCCAGGGCGTCGTCATCGGCGGGGTCCTGGGCGACCAGGACGCGGCACCGGCCGGCGCCGCACCGACCCCGACCAGCGCGGAGGACACCAGCGCCAGCAGCCCGGTCGTCGCGATCGTCCGTCTCCACCACGGCCTTCGGCCGGGCTCAGGTAAACGGCTCACAGGTTCGTCTCCTTGATTCGGTTGGGCCCCCGGAGACGGGGGCGGTATGGGGGGTGCGTGGGGCACCGGGAATCAGACGAGCTGCCAGAGGTGGTCGTCGGTGCCGTTGTCGGCGAACTGCACGACGTGGGCGCTGTCGGCGGTGGACATCCCGTCCACGCCGAG
>NZ_KB892001.1:43817-555393 GCF_000373645.1 Streptomyces sp. ATexAB-D23
CGAACTGCACGACGTGGGCGCTGTCGGCGGTGGACATCCCGTCCACGCCGAGGACCTTGCCGGAGTGCCGGTTGCGGACGCGGTACCAGCGGTCGGCGAGCCAGGGCCGCCCGTCCGGGGCGGCGGTGGGGAACGACGTGATGCGCAGCCTCGCCGCCCCCATCGGGACGAGCGTGACGTCCTGGACCGGTTCGCCGCTGCGTGCGGGGGAGTCCTGGAGCGGGGCGACGACCCGCTCGTCGTCCGCGGTCCACTCCGGGATGCGGCGGGCCTTCGCGGTGATCGTCAGGGGGGTGCCGTCGAGCGTGAAGGGGTTGTCGTCCCCGAGGCGCCGGACCGTGCGGGGGCGCAGGGAGGCGGCCGGATCCTCCGCGTCCAGGACGAGCCCGTAGTTCCACGGCCCGGTGGCGTGGACCGCGTACTGCGGGAACCGGTCGGTGCCGCCGATGCGCTCGTACCTCTCGCCGATGCGCAGGGAGTACGTGAGCGGGCCCCGGTCCACGCTGACGGAGCCGCGGTTGTGCTCCCAGGTGCGGACGGTGGTCCGCTGCGGGAAGCGCAGGGTGACCCGGTCCCCGTCCGCCCAGGTGCGCTCGATCCGGGTGAAGGCCGGGCCCGCCGGAGCGTCCACACCCTGTCCGTTCACCGCGATCTCGGGGGCCTCGCACCAGGCGGGTACGCGCAGCACCAGCGGGAAGCCCAGCGGCTTCGGTGCCTTCAGGGCCAGGGTGACCGTCTCGGTGAAGGGGTAGCCGGTCTCCTCGGTGAACGTGACCTCGGTGCCGTCGGCCACCTTCGCGGTCACCTCGCAGGCGGCGTACATCGCGGCGGCGAGACCCCCGTCGGGCGTGGCGAGCCACAGCTCCTCGGTGAAGTACGGCCAGCCCATGCCGTAGTTGTGCGGGCAGCAGCGGTACTGGTCGACGCCGGGCAGGAACGCCTGCATGGCGAAGCCGTTCTGGAACTGGCGCTGGGACTTGGGCACGTCGTCCAGGTCGACGCCGTTGGCGCTCGTGATGTAGTGGACCGCCTTGCCCGAGGGGTCCAGCGAGGCGGGCAGCGAGTTGAACGCCAGCTCCTCGCAGCGGTCGGCCCACAGCGGGTCGCCGGTGATCCGGGTCAGCAGCTGGTGGCTGGCCATGAACTCGACGACACCGCAGGTCTCGAAGCCCTGCCGGGGGTCGCCGTGCCCGGGGCGCGCGTTCTCGTCCCCGGCGAAGCCCCCGCCGGGGAACTGGCCGTACTGGTCCATGGCCCTGCCGTACGTCCCGTACGTGTCCCGGGTGCCCTGGGCCGAACCGCTGCGCAGCGCGTACTGGGCCGGCTCGCGGAAGCCCTGCGCGATGTTCACGTTGTGCGCGTCGACCAGGTTGTCGCCCCAGTCGGCACCGTACGCGTGGATCTTGTCCGCGAGGTCCAGCAGGAAGGTGTCACCGGTCCGGTTGAACAGCCAGAACACGCTGTCGAGACCGTCGCCCCAGCGCAGCGCGATCCAGCTGGTGTCGAAGGCGCCGGGGCCCTGGGCGTTCATGTAGCGGAAGAACCGGCTCAGGAAGGGGATGATCCGGTTGTCGCCGGAGCACTCCTGCCAGGAGCGCAGGGCCTGCACCAGAGGCAGGAACGGCCAGAAGTCCGGGCCGCCGTTCAGCGACGTGCGCAGCGCCTTCGGGCCGAAGAACCCGTCGGATTGCTGGGTGGCGAGGATCGCGTCGAACCAGCGGCGCACCGCCGCCAGGGCTGTCGCGTCGCCCGTGACGATCGCCAGGTCGGTGTAGCCGCGCAGCCAGTACGGCACCTCCTCCCAGCCGCCGAGGTCCGGGCGGACCCAGCCGGTGGCCGTGAAGTCCAGGAAGTGCGAGAGCTCCTCGTAGCGGCCGCACAACCCGTCGAGCTGGAGTTTCAGCTGTCCGGCGAGCCAGCCCCGCGCGGTGACCCGGCCGGGCGGGAGCCGCAGGAAGGCGGTCGGGTGCAGGGGAGCGGCGTTGGGGGAGTAGTGGCCGCCGTGGGCCGGTTCCACCCGGTGTCCGGCGGCCGTCGCGGTGGACGACCAGCGGCCGGCCGCCGTGGTGGCGGCGACGGTGGCGAGGGCGCCGGTCATGAGCTGTCTGCGGTTCAGGGGCATGGGGGAGGGCTCCTGCTCTGCCGGGCATGGGGCTCCGGCTCAAGAAAGGCGCGTCAGACAAGGAGGGCCGCCACGGCGCAGCGGTCCGGACCGGCTGCGCGCACGACGAAGAGCGCCGCCGCGATCCGGGGAGGGCGGGGCGGCACGTGCTCTGCAACGTTGGAAAATGGGGTTCCGGCGGTATGACAGCACGCCGTCGACCGGCTGTCCAGGGGCCCGGCAGTAACCCGTGGGCCGGGGTGGTCCGGCCGGGCCGGGTGGCTCCGACACATTTTGGAAACGCATCGACAACGCTCTTGCCGCCCGTGCCGCACCGCCTATATAACGTTGTAAACCGAGCCGCCGAGAGGCCGCGCAGGCTCTCACGACCACAGTTTGTGCAGCTAGGGGCCGTCTCCTAGCGGGGCCGTGAGTGCAGTGACATCAGCCGCCGTGCAGCGGCCGATGCATCGTCCAGCCATGACCGACCGCACGCCCCTCGGCGTGCCGTCATCCCGCCAAGGAGCTCCCGCGCATGATGATCCAGCGCCGATCCCGTACCCTCGCCGTGGCCTGCCTCCTCGCCGCCACCGCCACGCTGGCCGCCTCCGGCTGCTCCAAGTCGGAGTCCTCGGACTCCGCGAACGCGGACAGCAGCCAGGGCGCCCAGGCGGCCAAGACCCCCGAGTCCTCGTCCGGTTCCGGCTGCTCGCTGGAGGCGTACGGGGCCCCGAAGCTCGACCTGAAGGACGCGGTGGTCGGCTTCTCCCAGTCGGAGAAGGAGGCCAACCCCTTCCGCATCGCCGAGACCCAGTCCATCAAGGACGAGGCCAAGAAGATCGGCGTCAAGAAGCTGCTCACCACCAACGCCCAGTCGCAGCTGTCCAAGCAGATCAGCGACATCCAGGACATGCTGTCCCAGGGCGCGCAGTTCCTCATCGTCGCCCCGCTCAACTCGGACGGCCTGGAACCGGCGCTGAAGGCCGCCGCCGCCAAGAAGGTCCCGGTCCTCACCATCGACCGCAAGCTCAACTCCACCGCCTGCAAGGACTACGTGGCCTTCCTGGGCTCCGACTTCGTGGAGCAGGGCAAGCGCGCGGCGGACGCGATGATCGAGTCCACCGGAGGCAAGGGCAAGGTCGCCATCCTCCTCGGCTCGTCGGGCAACAACGTCACCACCGACCGCACCAAGGGCTTCGTCGACCAGCTCAAGGCCAAGGCCCCCGACATGGAGATCGTCGCCCAGCAGACCGGTGAGTTCGCCCGCGACAAGGGCCAGCAGGTCATGGAACAGCTCATCCAGTCCAAGCCCGACATCACCGCCGTCTACGCGGAGAACGACGAGATGGGCCTCGGCGCCGTCACCGCCCTGAAGGCCGCGGGCAAGAAGCCCGGCAAGGACGTCAAGGTCGTCTCCGTCGACGGCACCCGCAACGCCGTCCAGGCCATCGTCAACGGCGACTACAACGCCGTCATCGAGTCCAACCCGCGCTTCGGCCCGCTCGCCTTCGCGACCGCCCAGAAGTTCTACGGCGGCGAGGAGATCCCGGAGAACGTCATCATCACCGACCGCGCCTACAACGAGGCGAACGCCAAGGAATCGCTCGGCGGCGCGTTCTGATCCGACCCGGCCCCACCTGTCCGTAAGGGCGTGTCCCGGACACGCCCCGGCACCACCGGGCGCCGGCCCGCAGGCCGCGCACCCGGCCCCGTCGGCCCCACCGCCGCCGTGACGCTCCCACCCGTCACGGCGGCGACCGGGCCCACACCCTTGGAAGAGCGGAAGGCCAAGACCAGCCATGGCACCACCCGAAGCAGTACCGCAGCCGCCGGAGCCGGCCGCAGGCGTGCGGGGGACCACCCCGCCCGCCGCCGCCCTTGTGAAGGAGGCCGACCCGGCGCCCGCCGTCCTGGAGGCCCGCTCGGTGAGCAAGCGGTTCCCGGGCGTCGTCGCCCTCGACGGCGTCTCCTTCTCCCTGCGCGCCGGCGAGACCCACGCCCTGGTGGGGGAGAACGGAGCCGGGAAGTCCACCCTCATCAAGGTGCTGACCGGCGTCTACCGGCCCGACGAGGGAGAACTGCGGCTGGCCGGCGAACAGATCGCCTTCGCCCGGCCGTTCGAGGCCCAGCAGGCCGGGATCTCCACGATCTACCAGGAGGTGAACCTCGTCCCGCTGATGAGCGTGGCGCGCAACATCTTCCTCGGCCGCGAGCCCAAGAACCGGCTCGGCCTGATCGACTTCGCCCGGATGCACCGCGAGACCACCGGACTCCTCGACGGCTTCGGCGTCCGCGTCGACCCCAGGCGCCCCCTGCACACCCTGGGCATCGGCACCCAGCAGATGGTCGCCCTGGCCCGCGCCGTCTCCGTCAACGCCCAGGTCGTCATCATGGACGAACCCACCTCCTCGCTGGAGCCGCGCGAGGTCGAGACCCTCTTCCGGGTCATCGAGGACCTGCGCGGACGCGGCATCGCCGTGCTCTACGTCAGCCACCGCATGGACGAGCTCTACCGGATCTGCGACCGGGTCACCGTCCTGCGCGACGGCCACCACATCCACACCGGCGACCTCGCCGACCTGGACCGGATGCAACTCGTCTCGATGATGCTCGGGCGCGACATGGCCGAGGTCCGCCGCGAGGGGCTCACCCACTTCGACTCCGAGGGCCACGAGGTGGCGCGCACCCCCGTACTCACCGCCACCGGCCTCTCCCGCGACCACCAACTACACGACATATCCCTGGAGTTGTACGCGGGCGAGGTCCTCGGTCTCGGCGGGCTCCTCGGCTCCGGCCGCAGCGAGACCGCGAAGGCCCTCTCCGGCGCGCTGGGCCTGGACTCCGGCGAGGTGAGCATCGGCGGACGCACCCTGCGCCGGCTCACCTCCGCGGCCGCCATCCGCTCCGGCATCAGCCTGCTGCCCGAGGACCGCAAGGCCGAAGGCATCGTCCCGGGCCTCTCGGTCCGCGAGAACATCGTGCTGGCCGCGATGCCCCGCCTCTCCCGCGCCGGCATCGTCTCCCGCGCCAAGCAGGACCGCATCGTCGACATCTTCATGAAGCGCCTCCGGATCAAGGCGGCGAGCCCCGAGCAGAAGGTCGGCGAACTCTCCGGCGGCAACCAGCAGAAGGTGCTGCTGGCCCGCTGGCTCTGCCTGGAACCCAAGGTCCTGCTGCTGGACGAACCCACCCGCGGCATCGACGTCGGCGCCAAGGCGGAGGTCCAGAGCCTCATCGACGACCTCGCCCGCGAGGGCCTCGCCGTCCTGCTCATCTCCTCCGACATCGAGGAACTGATCGAGGGCGCCGACCGCATCGTCGTCCTGCGCGGCGGCGCGGTCGCGGGCGAACTGGCGGGCGACGAGGTGGCCGAGAGCCATCTGCTCGAAGTGCTCGCCGACCACTCTCCGGCACCCGAGGACAAGGCGCCGGCCGCCAAGGAGGACCCCCGATGACCCAGGCCGCAGTCTCCACCCCCGCAGCCCGGCCGCTCGCCCGGCTGCGCGACCCCGCCTGGTACCAGGAGTACGGCGTCTACCTCGCCGTCGCGGTCGTCCTGCTCTTCAACGCGCTGTTCACCGAGCACTTCATGACCGTGGACAACCTCCGCACCCAGCTCGTCCAGGTCGCCCCCATCGTCATCGTCGCCCTCGGCATGGCGCTCGTCATCGGCACCGAGGGCGTCGACCTCTCCGTCGGCTCGACCATGGCCCTGGCCGCCGCGCTGCTGCCGCTCTACCTCGGCTACGGACTGGTGCCCGCCCTCGTCATGGCGCTGCTGGCCGGCGCCCTGGTCGGAGCGGTCAACGGCACCCTGGTCTCACTCGTCGGCCTCCAGCCCATCGTCGCCACCCTCGCCCTGTTCGTCGGCGGCCGCGGCCTCGCCCTGGTCATGGCGGACAGCCAGCTCAAGCAGATCGTCAACCCCGACCTGCTGTCCCTGGGCACCGGCTCCTTCCTCGGCATCCCGCTGGTCGTCCTCATCGCCGCCGTCCTCGCCGGCGCCGTGGCCTTCCTCGTCACCCGCACCACCTTCGGCCGCCAGGTCGTCGCCATCGGCGGCAACCGGTCCGCCGCGGCCCTGGCGGGGCTCCCCGTACGACGAGTGCTCATCGGTGTGTACATGCTCTGCGGAGTGCTGGCCGCCCTCGCGGGCATCCTGGCCACCGCCAGGCTCACCGCCAGCGACCCCTCCTCGCTCGGCACGCTCATGGAACTCTCCGCCATCACGGCGGTCGTGGTGGGCGGCACCCCGCTCAACGGCGGCTCCATCCGGGTCCTCGGCACCGTCGCCGGCGCCCTGCTGATGCAGCTGCTGCGCGCCACCCTCATCAAGCACGACCTGCCCGACTCCACCGCACAGATCGCCCAGGCGGCCATCATCATCGCCGCCGTCTACGTCGCCCGGGAGCGTCGGTCCCGATGAACGAAACCTCACCTGCCCCGGTGGCCTCCGCACCGGCACCGCGCAAGACCCCCGCGACGGGCGGCGGCAAGCCCGCCACCAAGGCCGGAACGCGGGCCGTGACCGGCCGGCGGATCGCCGAACTCCTGCAACGCCAGGGCGTGCTGGTCGTCCTGCTCACCGTCGTGATCGTCGCGTCCTTCATCTACCCGTCCTTCCACACCCTGGACAACGCCCGCGGAGTGACCGTCCAGGCCTCGTTCCTGGCCGTGGTCGCGCTCGGGATGACCATGGTCATCATCACCGGGGGCATCGACCTCTCCGTCGGTTCCGTCTTCGCGCTCGGCGGGGTGCTCGCCGCCTGGGCCTCCCAATGGGGCTTCCTGCCCGCGCTGTTGACGCCACTCGTGGTGTGCGGTGCGATCGGCCTGCTCAACGGATTCCTGGTGGCACGCGCCGGAATGGCGCCCTTCATCGTCACCCTCGCCACCCTGCTCGGGGCGCGCGGCCTGCTCCTCGTGATCACCGACGAGGGCGCCACCACCTACCTGGTCCCCAAGGACTCGGCCTTCGCCGAGCTGGGCCAGGGCAGCGTCTGGGGCTTCGGCTACCCCATCCTGGTCGCCCTCGCCCTCTTCGGCGCCGGCGGACTCCTCCTGCAACGCACCTCGTTCGGGCAGACGATCTTCGCCGTCGGCGGCAGCAGCGACGCGGCCACGCTGATGGGACTGCCCGTCGCCCGGACCAAGATGCTCGTCTACACGCTCAGCGGACTGCTGGCCGGCCTCGCCGGCGCTCTCAACGCCGCCCGGCTCTCCTCCGGGGTCACCATCCTCGGCGTGGGCATGGAACTCGACGCGATCTCCGCCGTCGTGATCGGCGGCACCCTCCTCATCGGCGGCGCCGGATCGATCAGCGGAACGCTCTGGGGCGTCCTGCTGCTCCAGGTCATCCAGAACCTGATCAACCAGATCGGCACACTCAACTCCTCGTACCAGTCGGTCGTCAGTGGCGGGTTCCTTATCGTTGTCGTCGTGGCCCAGCGCTATCTGGCGCGCAGCCGCAGAACCACCTGAACCGGTGCCGGGGCCGCCGCCGCGGCCCCGGCACCGTTCGAGCCGATCGAGCCGAACCGGCACAGCCGGGCCACCGCGCGACACCGCGCGACAAGTCGATTCAGGGAGTGCCGTGGGCGTCAGCCTCAAGGACGTTGCGCAACGGGCGGGCGTGTCCATCAAGACCGTGTCCAACGTGGTGAACAACTATCAGCACGTCACACCGAAGATGCGGGCCAGAGTGCAGCAGGCCATCGACGAGCTCGGCTACCGGCCGAACCTCACCGCCCGCCATCTGCGCAAGGGCCGTACCGGGATCATCGCGCTCGCCGTCCCCGAGTTCGGCAACCCGTACTTCGCGGAGCTGGCCGGCGCCGTCGTCGATGCGGCCGCCCGGCACGACTACACCGTGCTGGTCGACCACACCGGCGGACTGCGCGAGAAGGAACTGCTGGTCAGTCAGGGCTTCCGGTCCCATGTCATCGACGGGCTCATCCTCAGCCCGATCCACCTGGAGACCGAGGACCTGATGGCGCGCGCCGACACCGCGCCCCTCGTCCTGCTCGGCGAGCGCGAGTACGAGGCCCCGTACGACCACATCGCGATCGACAACGTCGCGGCGGCGCGAGAGGCCGTACGCCACCTCCTGGGCCTCGGACACCGCCGGATCGCCTTCCTCGGCTCCCGCACAGGACGCGAACGCCAGCCCGCCCACCTGCGGCTGCGCGGCTGGCGCGAGGAGCTGGCCGCCGCCGGCGTCGAGCCGGACGAGTCGCTGGTCGTCGTCACCGACGGATACGGCCGCGAGGACGGCGCCTCCGCCATGGCCGCGCTCCTGGACCGGGGCGAGCGGCCCGACGCCGTGTTCGCGTACAACGACCTCATCGCCATCGGCGCGATGCGCACCCTGACCGAGCGCGGCCTGCGCATCCCCGAGGATGTCGCGGTCGTCGGTTTCGACGACATCGAGGAGAGCCTCTACGGGGCCACCACGCTGACCACCGTGGCGCCCGACAAGGAGGCCATCGCCCGGCTCGCCGTCGACAGCCTGGTCGAGCGGCTCTCCGGCGACCAGGTCAGCGAACCCCGGCGGCCCCGGCCCGGCTACCGGCTCGTCATCCGCGAATCCACCGTTCCCCGGCCCGCCGCCGGCCGGGCCGCGCCGTAGACACCGCCCGGACTCCCCGCCACCCCTGGGGAGTCCGGCGCACACGTCCCCGGTCCGCCCGTCCGGCCGCTTCGGCCGTCCGATCGCCCCAAGGATCCTTGATGCCTCGCCCCACCGTGAACCGCAAACCGTTCGGCGCCCATGGGCCCACGGACGTCGACGTCCTGACGCTCGACTCCGGCACCGGAGTCCGGGCCGAGATCCTCACCTACGGCGGCATCCTGCACCGTCTCACCGTGCCCGACACCGCCGGTGACCCCGCGTCGGTCGTGCGCTCGCTGCCGTCCCTCGACGACTACACGGGCAAGAACCCCTTCTTCGGCGCGCTCGTCGGGCGCTACGCCAACCGCATCGCGCACGGCAGGTTCACTCTCGACGGCACGGAGTACCAGGTCCCCGCCACCGACCGCGGCCACGCCCTGCACGGCGGCCCCGACGGATTCCACACCCGCGTCTGGGAGGCCGCGGCCGACGCCACCGACGAGGCCGCCACCGTGCGGCTCACCCTGCGCAGCCCCGACGGCGACATGGGGTTCCCCGGCGCGCTGGACGTCACCGTGACGTACACCCTCGACACGGCCGGCACCCTCGCGCTCGACTACGAGGCGACCACCGACCGCGCCACCGTCGTCAACCTCACCAACCACGCCTACTTCGACCTCGCGGGCGAGGGCGACATCCTCGGCCACACCCTCCAGGTGGACGCGGAGCGCTACCTGCCGGTCGACGAGGACGGCATCCCCGAGGGTCCGGCCGCACCCGTCCGGGACACCCCGTTCGACCTGACCGCACCGCGGACCCTCGCGGAACGCCTCGCGCTCCCGCACGAGCAGCTGCGCCGGGCCGGCGGCTTCGACCACTGCTGGGTCCTCGACGGCCCGGACGCGCCCGCCGGGCCGCGCCGCGCGGCCCGCCTCACCGCACCCGGCGCCGGACGGGTCATGGAGGTGTGGACCACCGAACCCGGCATCCAGGTCTACACGGCCAACCAGCTGGACGGCACCCTGGCCACCGCCGACGGCGGCCGCCACGACCGGCACAGCGCCGTCTGTCTGGAGACCCAGCACCTGCCCGACTCGCCCAACCGCCCGGACCACCCCGGCACGGTCCTGCGCCCGGACGAGACCTTCCGCAGCCGCACCGAGTTCCGCTTCCCGCACCTGACGGACCTGCCCGGATGAGGTGGGCCGGGCCCGTCAGGTGACCTTGCGGCCCTCGGCCATGGCGGCCACCGCCCGGCGCAGCCGCGCCTGTCCGACCTCGGGCGTGGACGCCGTCATGAGGCGCAGCAGCACCAGGTAGCGGTCGGACCTGCCGAGCCGCCCGAAGAAGTCCCCCGCCGCCTCGTCAGCCGCCGGCGCGGCGGCGAGATCGGCGGGGACGGTGGCCAGGCTCTGCGAGGGGTAGGCGGCCTCCCACCGCCCGTCCGCGCGCGCCGCCTCGGCATCCGCGAGGCCCGGCGCGCGCATCCGCCCCGCCTCGGTGAGCGCCACCACCTTCTCCACGTTCACCAGCGACCAGACGCTGCGCGGACGGCGGGGTGTCATCCGCTGGAGGTAGTACACCTCGTCGCAGGACTTGCGCTGCCCGGTGATCCAGCCGAAGCAGAGGACGGCGTCGGTGTACTCGTCGGCCGTCACCGACGCCACGCCCGAATTCCGCTTGGCGACCTTCAGCCAGAGGCCCGGCCGGTCGGCATGATGCTCCTCCAGCCACGCTTCGAGGCTTTCGGCGCACGCGAAGGTCCGGGCGTTCTCCGGGGTGTCGGCCGTGCTCGTCATCCTGCTGCGCCTTCCGCTCGGCACCGGGCCCGCTGCCCGGCCGCCCATGCCACGCCAGGCGGCCGTGAGGACAGGTTCTGTCCTCTACGTCAAATTACGATGGGTCTCGTATTATGGGAGCCCCGGACGGAGCGACGATACGGAGAGCGACCGTGACCCCTGCCAGCACCATGGCCCCGGCAGCGGGCGCGCGCACCCTGGCCCACCCCGCGCGCGAGGAGATCAGGCTCGAAGCGGTCCTGCACGCCCTCTCGGACCCGGTACGGCTGTGTGTCGTCCGGGAACTCGCGGCGGCCGAGGGCGAGCTCACCTGCTCCTGTTTCGACCTGCCGGTCACCAAGTCCACCACCACGCACCACTTCCGGGTGCTCCGCGAGAGCGGCATCGTCCGGCAGACCTACCGGGGCACCGCCAAGATGAACGGGCTCAGGCGCGACGACCTGGAAGCGCTGTTCCCCGGTCTGCTCCCCGGCATCCTCGAAGCGGCGGAGCTCCAGGCCGGCCGCCTCGGCGGGAGCTGACCGGGCGGGCCCGGCCGGCTCCCGCCGAGGCGTTCCGCGCGGGCGGAGCCCGGTAATTCATTGACCGATCAGCCACGACGGGACATGCTGTAGCCCCGCCCGGCCCGCCACCGCCCGCAGACGCCCCCCGGGGCTCATGCGAGGCCGTACCGGCCGGAGTGCCGTGCCCCGGTTCCGGCGACGCAGGGGATCGCCGGAGCCGGCGCGCGCCTCAGGCGGCGGACCTGGAATTGCCCTTGGTGGCGGCGGCCCACTCGACCAGCAGACGCTGGTAGTGCTCCTCGTCCTCCGGGGACAGGTGGCCGCCCGAGCGCCGCCACAGGTCGCGAATGTCTTCATTCACCACTGCGGCAGAGCGTACGGAGCTGGACGGGCACGAAGTCGGGGACATACCTACCAGGTTAAGGCCCCGATGTGACAATCCGACCCATTGCGCGTCAGGGACATCTCTCACATCTCTGTCAGGCAACCATCGCGGTCAGTCCGAGCTCCCGTAGCCCGTCGGGCCGCTCATCGACCGGTGCATGCTGCACGAATCGCACCTCGCAGCCCAGTGCCGCGGCCCCACCGTCCGCCACCCGGTCGTCGCCCACCATCACCACATCCGTCGGATGCTGTCCCAGAAGTGTGCAGGCCGTGTGAAAGAGGCGCGCGTCCGGCTTCTGGACGCCGTGCTCGAACGAGAGGACGTACGCGTCCACGTACGGGTCCAGGCCGTGCGCCCGGAACACCGGCCGCAGGTCCCAGCCGATGTTGCTGACGATCCCGATCCCGGCCCCGGCCTCACGCAGCCCGGCCAGCACCTGTGCCGCGTCCGGGTAGGGGCGCCAGGCGTCCGGCGACAGATGGCGTTCGTACAGGACGTCGTACAGCCCCGGGTCGGGCAGGGCGACCTGGCGGGCCAGACCGGTGTACACCGCGCGGTGCAGCTCCGCGCTCTCGTCGCGGTGCGCCCAGCCTTCCGCCAGCTCCTCGGGCATCCGCCGCGGATCGGGGCCGCCGGGCAGCGCGCCGGCCGCCTCCAGCTCCGTCGCGTACCGCTCGAAGTCCGCCTCGGCCACGCTCACCCCCCGCTCGGCGAGGGCCCCGGCGAGCCAGGAGCGGACGGATTCGATCCGGAACAGCGTCCCGGAGAAGTCGAAGAGCACACCCTTGATCGGCATGGCACCGATCCTCGCCCACGGGGTGGAGGCGGGCAAGCGGCCCTGTTCAGGCCGCCCGGCCGGGGCCGGAACGGGCGGCGTACCGCTCGAAGCCGCGGACCGCGAGGGCCACCAGCGCCGCTCCCAGAAGCCACCCGCCCAGCACGTCGGACGGCCAGTGCACCCCCAGATACAGCCGGGTGAGACCGACGCCTGCCACCGAGACGGCCGCCGCTCCCACGGCCGCCCGCCACAGTCGGCCCCGGGCGCCGGACCGGTGCAGCAGCCACAGCAGCAGACCGCAGCTCACCGTCGCCGTCATCGCGTGCCCGGAGGGGTAGGCCGCGTACGAGGCGGAGTCCACCGGGTCCGGCCACCGGGGGCGGTCCCGGCCGATCGCGGCCTTGACGCCCTGCTGGAGGAGCGAGGAGACCACG
Organism: Streptomyces sp. ATexAB-D23; assembly: GCF_000373645.1. Lineage (GTDB taxonomy): Bacteria > Actinomycetota > Actinomycetes > Streptomycetales > Streptomycetaceae > Streptomyces > Streptomyces castrisilvae. The sequence goes on from NZ_KB892001.1 coordinate 56,428, forward strand.
GTGGTGGCCGCGACCCAGACCGCGAGCGGCCGGGCGCCGCGCCACCACAGGGCCACCACCGCGACGGCGATCAGGGCGCGCATCGTCCACGGGTCCCACAACCAGTCCGTCAACAGCCGGTTGACGTGAACGAGGCCGGGTTCGGCCACCGCCCGCCGGTGCAGCGACCGGGCGACCGAGCGGTCCAGTTCCATCAGCGGCTGCCACCGGGCCACGACCAGGGCCGTCAGCGCCCCGGCGAGCACTGTGCAGACGGCCCCCGCGCGGGCGACCGGCGAAGAGGCGCGGGCGCGGTCCACGAGGGAGCGCGGCGACACATGCATGGCTCGATCCTCGCCGAGCCCGCCACCCGAGTCCATCCCAGCACGCCGGACGGCACACGGTTCGGCCCGGCCCGTCGGGGATCACGCCCGGCTCGCCGGACGCCCCACGGTCCCGCTCACCGGCCCCCGCTCACCCCAGCGCGCTGAGCGCCGGCACGAACGCGACCAGCAGCGGCACCACGGGTACGAAGGCCGCCGCGGCGGTCAGCCGCAGCCGCCGGGCGGCCGTGAGCCGGCCCGCCGGGGCCAGCAGCCGGTTCACCCGCAGCGGCAGCTCCGCGTCCCCGGCCGGGCAGGGGCCGAACACCCCCCGGTCCTCGTTGAGTTCGACCAGGGCGAGGGCGATCGTCAGCCGGCCGAAGCGCCGCGAGGCCACATCGTCGGCCGCCAGCTCGACCAGCCGGTGCATCTCGCCTCGGAACGCCGCGAACACCGGGACCTGCGGGAAGCCCGAGGCCAGCGCCTCCGAGCAGTTGAGCAGCCAGTCGTGCCGTGCCTGGGCGTGGCCCTGCTCATGGGCCAGGACCGCGTCGAGCTGCCGCCCTTTCAGGCGCCCGAGCGCGGCCGTGGTGATGACGAGCTGGGGCGCGGCCCCCGGCAGCCACCAGGCGTCCGGGCGCTCGCCCTCAAGGACCACGAGACGTCCGCTCCCGGGCTCCTCGCCGGGCATCAGAGGGGCGCGCACCAGGAGTTCGGCCCGCCGCTGCCTGCGCCGCAGGTGTGCCCGGCGGATCTCCCGGGCCAGCATGGCCGCCGTCCACACCCCGCCGAAGGCCAGCAGCACCGCCATCACCGCCGACCAGGGCCCGTCGTCCGCGAGCGCGTACGCCTCGACGACGCCGTGCGGCGCGGGCGCGAAGACATGGCCGCGTACCGCCTGCCACGCCGCGGCGGCGCTGAACGTCATGGACAGGCCGAACGACAGCAGCACCCCGGCCACCACGCACTGCCAGACCCACAACGCCACCACGGGCTCGCGCTCGGGCCACTCGGCCCGCGCCATCAGGCGCGGAGTCACGACGGCGGCCAGTGCACCGAGCAGCAGCAGCGCTAGGGAGACCCACATGGCGTCAGCCTATGAGGGCCGCGCCACACACGGGTACGGCTGCGCGCGCCAAGTGACGCACACCACGATTGCTCCCGCCCGCCGTCTCACAGAGTGAGCAGCATCGCGAACATGGCTATGCCCATGGTCAGCCGGCAGGCCGGTGCGAGCTCGGGCGCCACCCCCCACGCCGGCGCCGGCCCGCCGCCCGCGCCCCCGGAAGCCGCGGTGACCATCGGTATGAGCCGGGCGCCCGAGCGCAGCACGTACACGGCGTAGTAGACGAGGAGCAGCCCGGTCAGCACGGGTATGCCGCCCGCCGCGGCCATGCCGTGCGAGCCCATCGCGTGCGCGCCGTGGCCCGAGCCGCCCGCCCCGGCCATCACGACGGCCATGTAGACCATCGCCGATGAGCCGACCAGATGGTGCAGGTGGTGACCGTCGCGCCGGGAGAACCACAGGGCACGCAGGGCCGCCACCCCGAACAGCGCCGCGTACACGCTCCATCCCCAGGTGGGCGGGGCGACCGCGGCGGCCGGAATCGCCATCGCGGCCATGCCGAAGCCCATCAGCGCCTCCGCCCGCGCCGTTCTGCGGTCCTCCGCACTGCCCGCCCGGGTCCGCAGCAGGCAGTACGCACCCGTCACCGCGCACAACGTCATCAGCAGCCATCCGGACACCGCCGGTCCGTGCACAGCGCCCTCCCCCCCCGAGCGAAACGACATGCCGTCGACTAGAAGATGCCCGGGGCCGACGGCCCGTATGCGGCGCACGGGAGTGCGGGGGAGCGCGCGCCGGAGGTGTTCTCGCGATACGCCTGGTGCCCGCGCCCCTCGCACCGCCGTGGTGCGCCCCGTGAAACCGCCCGGGGGCGGATTCGGCCCCGGGCGTTACGCTTCTGCGGCACCGCCCTTGCAGAGAAACCGGAGAAGCCCCGCCATGGACACCGCACCGCCCCGGGAATCGGGAGAGCTGACCTTCCGCGACGCGACGGACGCGGACGTCACCGCGCTCGTGGAGCTGATCGAGTCGGCGTACCGGGGCGACAGCAGCCGCGCCGGATGGACCACCGAAGCGGACATCCTCCAGGGCCGGCGCACCGACCCGCAGGGGGTGCGCGAGGTGGTGGACGGCTCCGGCAGCCGGCTCCTCGTGGTGGAGCGCGACGGCGCCCTGATCGCCTGCTGCCAGCTCGAACACCGGGGCGAAGCCGCCTACTTCGGAATGTTCGCGGTCCGTCCCGCACTCCAGGGCGCCGGCCTCGGCAAGGTGATCATCGCCGAGGCCGAGCGCACCGTCCGGGAGACCTGGGGCGTGCGGGAGATGCACATGACGGTGATCTCCGTACGCGAGGAGCTCATCGCCTGGTACGAGCGCCGCGGCTACCGCCGCACGGGCAGGCTGACCCCGTTCCCGTACGGCAACGAGCGCTTCGGCATCCCCCAGCGCGACGACCTCGTTTTCGAGCTGCTCGTCAAGGAGCTTTCGAGGGAGGTCTGACGCGTGCCTACGCGGTGAAGCGGCCCGCGCGGCGGATCTCGGGGTGGTCGGTGGTCACGCCGTCGAGCCCGAGTCCGCGGGCCAGCCGCAGCTGATCCTGCGTGTTGACCGTCCAGCCCACCACCGTCAGCCCCTCGGCGTGAGCCTTCTCCACCAGCTCCAGGGTGATGCGCCGGATGTTCAGCACCAGCCGGGTGGCCCCCACCGCCTTCGCACGGTCCACCAGGTCGCCGCCCCACCTGCTGGCCACCAGGGCCGTCCGCACACCCGGAACCAGCTGCGCGATCTCGGCGATCGCCTCGTCGTGGAACGAGATCACCTCGACGCGGGCGACCAGATCACGTTCCCGCATGACCCCGGCCAGTGTGCGGGCCGCGGCCACGTCCTTGATCTCCGCCTGGATCGGGGAGCGCACGGCGTCCAGGACCTCCTCGAAGACCGGGACGCGTTCGCCCTGACCCGCGTCCAGCGCGCGCAGCTCGGCAAGGGTCTTCTCCGCGATGGGGCCCGAGCCGTCGGTCGTCCGGTCCACCTCGGCGTCGTGCATGACGGCCAGCGCGCCGTCCTTGCTCAGATGAAGGTCCAGCTCGATCAGGTCCATGCCGGCCTGCTCGGCGTGCACGAACGAGCGCAGAGTGTTCTCCGGCTCGACCCCCGCCACCCCGCGATGACCGATGGTGAGAAAAGACAAGGCACGCTCACTTCCGTCGACGCTTGCTTCCCGCGCGCTGCTGACACCCGCACGGTGCGGCGCCATGGCCGCACCGGCAGCCTAATGTCCCGGGTCCGGCTCGCGGCGGAAGGGCGCAGGCTCTCCGCCTCAGGGCGTGTGCCCACCGAAGAGGTCGTCGAAGCGCTGTGCGGCAGGAAAAACAGCGGTGACCATGGGGAGTCGCAGGATAATTTCCACAGCTCCACTTGTCCTGGGGAGTCGCACATGGATACGGTTGACAGACGCGAGGTTCTCCCGTGGAGGAAGTGTTATGACGGAAATTCTTGTGCACGAAGCCGCATCCGGCGGCATAGCTGCCGCACCGCGGGTGGTCGAGCACCCGGCCTGGCCCGCGCTCAAGAATGCCGTGGAGGAGATCCGCCCCTGGCAGTCGAAGGACGGTTCCATCGACTTCGAGGCCGAGGACGCGCCCACCGAGGCGCTCGCCGAGGCCGCTGTCGCCCGGGTGACCGCCGCCGTCGAGGAGCTCTCCCCGCTCCTGCCGCACGACGCCGCCTACCACCGCGCGCTCGTCACCGACCTGCGCCGCTGGGCCGCCGACGGCTTCGGCGTACCCGACTTCCTGGACTCCCTGCTGGCCTTCCAGCCGGCCAGGGACCGCGCCGACGGGCTCCAGCACCTGGTCGTGTTCGCCATGTACACCCAGAACGGCAACCCGGACCGCAACCTCGAAGCGGTCGTGCTGCGCATGGTCTGGCCCGAGTGGCTCGCCGACCTGGAGGCCACGCGCTACGACAACCCGCTGTTCTGCGGCATCACCTTCGAGGACTTCACCTCCGGTTACGACACCAATTCCGCGGTGCTCTTCCCGGAGACCATCGCCGTGCGCGAGGCCCCCGAGCGCTTCAGCTGGGGCGGCATCTTCTGCGACCGCGAGGCCGCCCGCTTCCGCCGTGTCACCGAGGCCTCCGTCGATCTCCTCGGCGTCGAGCTGCCCGACGACATCCGCGCGATGATCGACGACCAGCGGCGCTGCGAGCAGGCCTTCGTGCTCTGGGACATGGTCCACGATCGCACCCACAGCCATGGCGACCTGCCGTTCGACCCCTTCATGATCAAGCAGCGCCAGCCGTTCTGGATGTACGGCCTCGAAGAGCTGCGCTGCGACCTCACCGCCTTCAAGGAGGCCGTGAAGCTGGAGGCCGAGGGCAACGCCCACGGCCGCGACGTGCAGTACGCCGTGCTCTTCGACCGGATGTTCCGCTTCCCGGTCACCGGCGAGCGCGTGCGCAACTACGACGGCCTCGGCGGCCAGCTCCTCTTCGCCTACCTCCACAAGCACGACGTCGTGCGCTGGACCGACAACACGCTCAGGATCGACTGGGAGCGGGCCCCGCAGGTCACCAACCAGCTCTGCGCCGAGATCGAGAAGCTCTACCGGGACGGCATCGACCGCCCCAAGCTCGTCCACTGGTTCGCGGCGTACGACCTCGTCTCCACCTACCTCGCCCCGCACCCCGGCTCCCGCTGGGCCAAGGGCCCGGACGCGCTGGACCTCTCCCAGCCGCCGCGGAAACTCGTGGACGACGTGCTTCCCGACGAGTTTCCCCTGAGCATGTTCTATGAGGCCCTCTCCAAGAAGCTGAAGAACGTGATCGCCTCCACCAAGGGCATCACCGCCTCGGACGCGGGGAAGGCTGCCGCGTGAGCACAGGTCCCAAGGAGGCGGAGGCCATGAACGGAACAAGCACGGGCGATGCGAACGGTGCGCTCGAAGGCGCCGTGGTCGCCGTCGCGGGAGCGGCGGGCCCGGCGGGCCGGGCCACCCTGCTCAGGCTCGCCGAGGCGGGCGCGGTCGTCGTCGCGGCGGACTCGCACCCCACCAGGCTCGCCGAGGCCGTCGACGCGGCCCGCTACGCCCACGGCGGGGCCACCGTCACCGGCGACACCGTCGACCTGCTCGACCTCGCCGCCACCCGCGAGTGGGCGGCCAAGACGGAGAAGGAGTTCGGCCGGATCGACGGAGTCGTCCACCTCGTGGGCGGCTGGCGCGGCAGCGCGAGCTTCGCGGAGACCGACCCCGCCGACTGGACGCTGCTGGAGAAGCTGCTGATCCGCACGGTCCAGCACACCTCGCTCGCCTTCTACGACGGCCTGGCGCGCAGCGACCGCGGTCGCTATCTGCTGACCAGCGCGGCAGGGGCAGGCAAACCCACCGCGGGCAACGCCGCGTACGCCGCATCCAAGGCCGCGGCCGAGGCGTGGACCCTCGCGCTCGCCGACGCCTTCCGCAAGGCGGGGGGCGAGGACGGCCCCCGGAGCGCGGCTGCGATCCTGGTCGTGAAGGCACTGGTGCACGACGCGATGCGCGCCGAGCGCCCGAATGCGAAGTTCGCGGGCTTCACCGACGTCAAGGAACTGGCCGATGCCATCGTCGGCGTCTGGGACCGGCCCGCCCCGGAAGTGAACGGAAAGCGCCTGTGGCTGACCCCGCAACCGTAAAGACCGACGCGCGTCGCCACCACGACCCGCGGGTACGCGGATTCGCCAGCGACAACTACGCGGGGACCCACCCGGAGATCCTCGCGGCACTGGCCCTCGCCAACGGCGGTCACCAGATCGCCTACGGCGAGGACGACTACACGGGCCACCTCCAGCGGGTGATGCACAGCCACTTCGGCCCCACCGCCGAAGCCTTCCCGGTCTTCAACGGAACCGGCGCCAACGTGGTGTCGCTCCAGGCCATGACCGACCGCTGGGGCGCCGTCATCTGCGCCGAGTCCGCCCACATCAACGTCGACGAGGGCGGGGCGCCCGAGCGGGTCGGCGGCCTCAAACTACTGACCGTCCCCACCGAGGACGGCAAGCTCACCCCGGAGCTCATCGACCGGCAGGCGTACGGCTGGGACGACGAGCACCGCGCCATGCCGCAGGTCGTCTCGATCACGCAGAACACCGAGCTGGGCACGGTCTACACACCCGACGAGATCCGCGCCATCTGCGAGCACGCCCACGGGCACGGCATGAAGGTCCATCTCGACGGGGCCCGCATAGCCAACGCGTCGGCGTCCCTGGACGTGCCGATGCGCACGTTCACCAACACCGTCGGCGTCGACGTCCTCTCCTTCGGCGGGACGAAGAACGGGGCGATCTTCGGCGAGGCCGTCGTCGTCCTGAACCCCGAGGCAGTCCGCGCGATGAAGCATCTGCGCAAGCTGTCGATGCAGCTCGCCTCCAAGATGCGCTTCGTCTCCGTCCAGCTGGAGGCACTGCTCGCGGGCGACCTGTGGCTGCGCAACGCCCGGCACGCGAACGCGATGGCCCAGCGGCTCGCCGAGGGCGTGCGCGCGGTGGGCGGCGTGGAGATCCTCCATCCCGTCCAGGCCAACGCGGTCTTCGCGCGCCTGCCGCACGCGGTGAGCGAGCGGCTGCAGAAGCGCTTCCGCTTCTACTTCTGGGACGAGCAGGCCGGCGACGTGCGCTGGATGTGCGCCTTCGACACCACCGAGGAGGACGTCGACGGCTTCCTCCTCGCGCTCAAGGAGGAGATGGCGGCCGCGTAGCGGCGGAGTACGCCTCCGGGGTGCGGACGGTCGTCCGCACCCCGGAGTGACGTTTCAGCGTTGGCCGCGCCGTCAGCTGCGCTCGCGCACCTCGGCCGGCGTCGGAGCCGTACCGCCCAAGTGGGCGGGCACCCACCAGGTGTCACTGGCATCCTTCGGGCGCACCGGATAGGCGCGCTGGGCCGCCTCCAGCAGCTCCTGCACGCGCTCGCGCAGCCGCCGCGTGATGGCGCCCGCGTACTGGTCGGTGGGGGCCTCCACGGGCTCGCCCACCCGCAGGGTCACCGGGATGTGGTTGCGCTTGAAGTTGCGCGGCCTGCCCTTGGTCCACAGCCGCTGCGTGCCCCACAGCGCCATCGGGATCAGCGGCACCCCCGCCTCCTGCGCCAGGCGCGCCGCGCCCGACTTGAAGCTCTTCAGCGTGAACGACTCCGAGATCGTCGCCTCGGGGAACACCCCGACGATCTCCCCGGAACGCAGCGAGGCCAGCGCGTGCGCGTACGCGTCCTCGCCCTGTTTGCGGTCGACGGGAATGTGCTTCATGCCGCGCATCAGCGGTCCGGAGACCTTGTGCCGGAAAACGGATTCCTTGGCCATGAAGCGGACCAGCCGCTTCTGCGGGAGTGCCGCGAGTCCGGTGAAGATGAAGTCCAGATAACTGATGTGGTTGCTGACCAGAACAGCGCCGCCGGTCTTCGGGATGTGCTCCGAACCCTGAGTGTCGATCTTCAGGTCGAGCGCCTTGAAAAACGTGCGAGCGGCGCCGATGACCGGCCGATAGACGAGTTCTGCCATCTGGGGAAGACCCTTTCTTCAGCGCCTGTGGAGGGTTCTCCCGGCGGAAGTTACGCAGCCGTAGGTTTTCGGCATTGGCCCGATCGTGCCCCATGCGCGACGCGGTGGCCAGTCTCGGCGGGCCCGGGGCGCGAGATTCTCGTCACGTGGCGCGGCCGGGGAATGTCCGGGCGGCCGGGGGCGCTGACCCTCTGCGTAGAACTCTGACAGGAGGCCATGGTGGACGGGCAGGCGCACACGGACCGGCTGGACGCGGCCCAACTCGGCGCGGAACTGGGGGAGCGGGCCACTCTCGTCCAGTTCTCCACCGCCTTCTGCCAGCCCTGCCGGGCCACCCGCCGCACCCTCGCCGAGGTGGCCGGGATGGTCGAGGGGGTCGCCCATGTGGAGATCGACGCGGAGGCGCATCTCACGCTCGTACGCGACCTGGACATCAGCCGGACCCCGACCGTGCTGGTCCTCGACGCCGGCGGCCGCATCGTCCGACGGGCCGTCGGACAGCCCCGCACCGCCGATGTCGTCGCCGCGCTCGGGCGGGCGATGTGACGGCCCGTGATGCTTCTCCCACCTCGTGGGACGCCCTTGACTGCACCGCCCATGCATCGTCACTCTGACGCTATGCCGTCAGAACTCCTGCTCCATGGCCGGGTACACATCGACCTCGTCCGCACCGCCGGCGCCTGCTGTCCGGATGCCTGAACATCCACGGCCCCGCATCCCTGACGTGCAGAAGGATCTCCCCATGACGGCATCACCCGGGCTCGGCGAGTCCCGCACCGCATCCCCGGATCTCCTGCGATCGGTGTTCCGCCGGCATGCCGCGGGAGTCGCCGTGATCACCGCGGCCGGCGACCGGCCGGTCGGCTTCACCGCCACCTCGCTCAGCTCCGTGGCCGCCGAGCCGCCCCTGGTCTCCTTCGGCGTCGGCACCTCGTCCTCCAGCTGGCCGGTCATCGCCGAGGCCGAGCACGTCGGCGTGCACATACTCGGCGAGCACCAGCGGGAGCTGGCCGCCACCTTCGCCCGCAGCGGCGCCGACCGCTTCGGCCCTTCCACCTTTTGGCGCAGCGGCCCGGAAGGCGTTCCGCTGCTCGACGGAGTGCTGGCCTGGCTGGTCTGCCGGGTCGTGGCCCGGGTCCCGGCGGGTGACCACCGCATCGTGATAGCGCAGGTCGTCGAGGGAGATCCGGCGGGTGGCGGTGACCGTCCGCTGGTCTATCACCAGGGCGCGTTCACGGCTCTGCGAGACTGAGGGCACCCGGCTGGTTCCCGGGCGTCGTGCGTTGGGCAGATCACAGTGCAAAGCGCTTGCTCATTGGGTACACGCTGGGTGTACTGGCGAGTAATATTACGGTCGGAGCGTCGGTCGCCCCGACCGGAAATCGCCCCATCAGGCGCCTATGCTGCGTGCAACAAGGCAGCCCGGAAATGACGATGCAGTAGGAGAGCCGGCGTGAGCTTGAGGATCGTTGTCTGTGTGAAGTACGTGCCCGACGCGACCGGTGACCGGCATTTCGCCGATGACCTGACGTTGGACCGTGAGGATGTCGACGGTCTGCTGTCGGAGCTGGACGAGTACGCGGTCGAGCAGGCGTTGCAGATCGCGGATGCGGCGGACGATGCGGAGGTCACCGTGTTGACGGTGGGTCCGGAGGATGCCAAGGACGCGTTGCGCAAGGCGTTGTCGATGGGTGCGGACAGGGCGGTTCACGTCGAGGACGACGATCTGCACGGTACGGATGTGATCGGTACGTCGCTGGTGCTGGCGAAGGCTGTCGAGGAGACGGGTTACGACCTGGTGATCTCGGGGATGGCGTCGACGGACGGGACGATGGGTGTGGTTCCGGCGCTGCTGGCGGAGCGGCTGGGTGTGCCGCAGGTGACGCTGTTGTCGCAGGTGTCGGTGGAGGGCGGTGTCGTCCGGGGCCGGCGTGATGGTGACAGTGCGTCGGAGGAGCTGGAGGCGTCGTTGCCTGCGGTGNGCGCCCTCGACGCCGGAGAACGTCATGTTCCAGACGCCGTTGCCCCAGCTGCCGATGGTGCTGTCCCGGGTGTACCACTGCTGCTGCGAGTACGGCGCGACCTGGCCGTCGATCTTGCTGTCGGCGATGTANCCGCCGCTCGCCCAGCCGTAGCCGTCGGGCGCCAGGTTGAGCCCGCCCTTGACGTGCATCCGGCGGAACGGGGCGGCCTGCGAGACGGCCCAGCGGTCGGTGCCGTTGACCGGGTTGAGCGCGAGGTTCTCGGCCGAACGCCAGAAGTTCTGCGTGGCGTTGCCGTCGAACCAGCCCGCGTCGACGGTGACGTCACCGTTGAACGTGGTGTCGTCCGGGTTCAGCCCGAGACCGGCGATCGAGGTGTAGAAGCCGATCTGGGCGTTGATGTTGTCGTACGTGCCGGGCTTGAACATCAGCGCGTAGCGGCCGGTGCCGAACTGCGCCGACTCCTGCTGCTTGAAGATCTCGTCGACCTTGCCCTGGATGTCCGGCGTCGACGGGTCGAACACCAGGACGTTGGGGCCGAGATCGCCGCCGCCCTCGACGGCCTGCGCGTCCTGGCCGAAGGCGGTCTGCGCGGTGGGGACGGCGAGCAGCAGGGACGTGGCGAACGCGGCGAACCCGAGGGCCCGCCCGCGGCGCCGCCTGCGGCGGGGTGTCGCCGAGGTCGGTGTGGGGGGAGTTGCGGGGGCTTCCGTGGGGGGAAGGTGCATGGACGTACGTCTCCTGAGTCGTGGTACGGGTGACACGACGAGCTGTCCGGAGAGCGCCGTGAGAGCGCTCTCTCGTGGGAGTTGATGGTTCCGTCGCCACCCGGGAAACGTCAAGAGGTGTGCAACAGAAGCCTCACCCGAACCAGCTGAGCGCAACAATTAACGGCAGGGGAACGGCAATTGCCCCGTTCTGCGCTCAGTTCGGGGTGCTCTTGGGTTCAGGAGATGATGTTGCGCCATTCGGTGACGACAGGCCCTTGGTCCCGATCCGAACGACAGGCCCTAGGGTCGTACGGGTGACCGAACTCGACGCCACCCGCGCCTATTACGACACCGTTGCCGAGGAGTACGCCGCGCGCGTCCCCGGCCTCTTCGCCGAGGACGTGACGGGGCGCGCGATGCTCGGTGCCTTCGCGGAGGAGGTGCGGGCGGACGGCGGCCTGCCGGTGGCCGATGTGGGCTGCGGGCCCGGCCATGTGACGGCCCATCTGGACGGACTCGGGCTCCGCGCCCATGGGGTGGACGCGTCGCCGCGGATGGTGGACGTCGCCCGGCGCCGCCACCCGGGACTCCGGTTCGAGTCCGGGGCGATGGACGCGCTCGGCCTGCCGGACGGCGGGCTGGGCGGGATCGTCGCCTGGTGGTCGATCCTGCACACCGCGCCGGAGCTCCTGCCTTCCCTCTTCGTCGAGTTCCGCCGCGTCCTGGCCCCCGGCGGCCGGCTGCTGCTGGGCTTCCACGCCGGGAACGGGGAGCCCTACACCGGACAGCCGCGGGCCGAAGGTGTCGCGTACGCCATCCACCTGCTGTCGCCCGACCGCGTCGGACAGCAGCTCGAAGAGGCCGGTTTCACCGTCACCGCCCGGCTGACCGCCGCGGGTGACCGCTGGCCCCAGGTGTGCCTGCTGGCGCGCGCGGGAACGTGAGGACCTGGCCGGCACCTTGGTCAGGTGGGGTGCCGGCCAGGGGCTGGGGTGCGCGCGTCAGGCGCGGGTGATGCGGGCGATGGCCTCGACGGTCAGGGCGCGGTCGTGCGGTTCGGTCTCCAGGGCGCGGTGGATCGACAACCCCTCGATCAGCGCGTCCAGCTGGCGGGCCGTCGCCGGGTCGAAGTGCCACTCCAGGGCGACCCGGCTGCGGCGCATCCACTCCCGGGTCAGCTCGCGGTAGGCGGGCTTGCGGGCGGCCAGGGTGTACAGCTCGTGGGTGAGGACCAGTTCGCGCTGGTTGCCGCCGGACAGGTGGTGCACCAGGTCGGCGACCGCCTCCCGGGCCTCGTCCCGCGTGGAGGCGGCGCCGAGGCGCTCCTCGAAGACGGCGACGATGCCGCTGGAGAAACGGGTGAACGCCTCCCGCAGCAGCTCGTCCATGCCCGCGAAGTGATACGTCATCGAGCCGAGCGGCACGCCCGCGCGGGCGGCGACCTTGCGGTGCGAGGTCCCGGCGACCCCCTCCCGCGCGATCAGGTCGAGCGCCGCGCCGATGATGCGTTCCCGCCGCTCGGGGTCGTTCTGTCCGGTTGCCACGCTGAGTCCTCGTCGTCCCTCGTCTGGATCGAACGGATCACCCGGGCCGGATTGCCCACGGCGACCACGTTGGCGGGGATGTCCTTGGTGACGACGGCTCCCGCGCCGATGACGCTGTTCTCCCCGATGGTCACCCCGGCGAGCACGATCGCCCCGCCGCCGAGCCAGACATTGTCGCCGATCGTGATCGGCCGCGCCGCCTCCAGCTTGTCCCGGCGGGGCTCGGGCTCCACCGGGTGGGTGGGCGTGAGCAGCTGGACGTTCGGCCCGATCTGGCAGTCACGGCCGATGGTGATGGGGGCGACGTCCAGGGCGGTGAGGTTGTAGTTGACGAAGGTGTCCTCGCCGACCGTGATGTACGTGCCGTAGTCGACGTACAGGGGCGGCCGGATGTGCGCACCGGCGCCGAGACCGCCGAGGAGTTCGGCGACCACGGGCCGCGCCGCGTCCGGGTCCTCGGTGTAGGCGGCGAGGTAGCGGGCGGCCAGCCGCACGGCACGCCGCTGGGCCTCGACGATCTTCGGGTCGTCGGCGATGTAGAGGTCCCCGGCGAGCATCCGCTCCTGGTTGGTACGCGGGTCTCCCGCGAAGTGGTCCGTCATGGGTACGATCGTACACTCAAGGCGTACGATCGTACGTTCGTGGCGTCCGCCACCTTTCCGACCCGTCTGCCGAGGCCCCGCTGTATGGATGCCGCCACACGCCGCTGGCGTGCCGCACTGTTTCTCTTCATGCTCGCCGCCGGCACCGGCATGGCCTCCTGGGTGGCGCGCACCCCGGCCGTGCGGGACGGGCTCGACGTGTCCACCGGGGCGATGGGCCTGGTGCTGTTCGGCCTTTCCACCGGCTCGATGGCCGGTGTCACGGCCTCCGGCCCGCTCGTACGCCGTTACGGGGGCCGGGCCACGATCCTCGGCGGGGCCTCGCTGATCGTCGCGGGCCTGCTCGTCGTCGCCGTGGGCACCGCCCTGCCGCTGGCGGCCGTGGTCTTCGGCGGACTGGCCCTGTTCGGCGGCGGGATGGGGATGAGCGAGGTCGCGTTCAACATCGAGGGCGCCGCCGTCGAGAGCGCCATCGGCCGGCCCGTCCTGCCGGTGCTGCACGGCTGCTTCAGCCTGGGCACCGTCGTCGGGGCGCTCCTCGGCATGGCGCTGACGGCGGTCGCGTTCCCCGTCGGATGGCATCTGACACTCGTCGCGGTGCTGATAGCGGCGGCCGGTACGCGCGCGGTCCTCGCCATCCCGCACGGCACCGGCAAGGAGACCGGCCCGGCCGCCGGGTCCGGGCAGGGCGGCCTGCGGGGGCAGCTGCACGTGTGGCGGGACCGGCAGCTCGTCCTCATCGGCGTGATCGTGCTGGCCATGGCGTTCGCGGAGGGCGCGGCGAACGACTGGCTGCCGCTGCTGATGGTCGACGGGTACGAGGTGAGCGCCACCGCGGGCTCGCTGACCTTCCTGCTGTTCGCCTCCTCGATGACGCTCGGCCGGTTCGCCGGTGGCCCCCTGCTCGAACGGTTCGGCAGGGTGCGGGTCGTGCGGGTCAGCGGGGTGACGGCCGCGCTCGGCCTGGTGGTGGTGATCGTCGCGCCGAGCCCGGTGATGGCGGGCGCCGCCACCGTGCTGTGGGGGCTCGGCGCCTCGCTCGGTTTCCCGGTCACCGTCTCCGCTGCGGGCGACCATCCGCACGACGCGGCGGCCCGGGTCGCGGCCGTCTCCACGGCGGGCTACGGCGCCTTCCTGGTCGGCCCGCCCGCCCTCGGCTTCCTCGCCGACCACATCGGACTGCGCCTCGCGATGACGGTGGTCCTCGCCCTGGTGGCCGTCGCCGCGATGCTGGCCGGGGCGCTGGGCCCCGACCGCACCGCGACCGATCCGCGGACCGAGCCGGTCACCCCCTGACCGGCTCCGCCTCCCCGTCGTCCCACAGCGCGGTGCTGTGCGCGGCGGTCAGCGCCCCGATCCGGGCCAGCACCTCACCGGCCGGCACCGGGTCGAGCCGACGGCCGTCGCGCAGCCGCAACGCGACGAGCCCGTCCGCCGCCTCCGCCGCGCCGATCACCGCCTGGTACGGCACCAGCCGGGCCCGGCGGATCCTGGCCCCGAGGCTCCCGTGTTCCCGGCCGCTGACCTCCGCGCGCAGCCCCATCTCGGCGCAGCGCCCGGCCAGCGCCTCGGCCTGCGGGAGTTCGGCGTCGGAGACGGGCATGACCATCAGCTGGACGGGGGCCAGCCAGCCCGGGAACGCGCCGCCGTGCTGCTCGACGAGATGGGCGACGGCCCGCTCCACACTGCCGATGATGCTGCGGTGCACCATGACCGGCCGGTGCTTCGCCCCGTCCGCGCCGGTGTAGTGCAGACCGAACCGCTCCGGCTGGTGGAAGTCGACCTGCACGGTCGACAGGGTCGACTCGCGGCCCGCCGGGTCCTCGACCTGGACGTCGATCTTCGGCCCGTAGAACGCGGCCTCGTCCTCGGCCGCCTCGTACGGCAGCCCGGACGCGTCCAGCACCTCGGTCAGCAGCGCGGTCGAGCGCCGCCACATCCTGGGGGCGGCGACGTACTTCCCGCCCGGCCCCGGCAGGGAGAGCCGGAAGCGGGCCGGGCGGATGCCCAGCGCCTCGTACGCCTGCCGGATCATGTCGAGCGCGCCCCGTGCCTCGTCGGCGACCTGGTCCAGGGTGCAGAAGATGTGCGCGTCGTTCAGCTGGATGGCACGCACCCGGGTCAGCCCGCCGAGCACCCCGGACAGCTCCGAGCGGTACATCCCGCCCAGCTCCGCCATCCGCAACGGCAGTTCGCGGTAGCTGTGCGCGCGGGAGCGGTAGATCACCGCGTGGTGCGGACACAGGCTCGGCCGCAGCACGACCTGCTCGGAGCCCAGGTCCATCGGCGGGAACATGTCGTCGCTGTAGTGCGACCAGTGCCCCGAGATCTCGTACAGCTCCCGTTTGCCGAGCACCGGCGAGTACACGTGGCGGTAGCCCGCCCGGCGCTCGGCGCCGCGGACGTACTCCTCCAGGGCGTGCCGCAGCGCCGCACCGTCCGGCAGCCAGTAGGGGAGGCCCGCCCCGATCAGCGGGTCGGTGTCGAACAGCTCCAGCTCACGGCCGAGCCTGCGGTGGTCGTGCACGGTGGTCTCCTCGCGTACGGAGGGCGAGCGACCCCACGACAAAGCCCCGGGGCACTCGCCCCGGGGCTTGACTGGTCATCGGTCAGCGCGCCGGGACACTCTCCGGCGTCGTCGTCATAGCGGCACGCTTCATGGGGGAGACGCTAACAGCCGTCCCGTACCGTGCGCGCGGGGTTTTTCCGCCCGTACGCGGGGAAGGCCGGCTCATGCCTTCTTGACCGAGTCGAGGTGGGCGAAGACCACGACGTTGTCCTCGTAGTCCTTGGCCTTCCGGTCGTAGTTGCCACCGCAGGTGATCAGGCGCAGCTGGGCGTCCGGGGTGTCGGCGTACACCTTCTTGTCGGGGAAGTCCGCCTTGCTGAACGTCTCCACGGTGTCGACCGAGAACGAGGCGACCGTGCCGTCGGCGCGGGTGATGTCGACGCTCGCGCCGGGCCGCAGGAAACGCAGCTGGAGGAAGACGGCCGGGCCGGTCGTCGTGTCGACATGGCCCGCGACGATCGACGCCCCGCGCTCGCCGGGCGTCACCCCGTCCTTGAACCAGCCGACCAGGTTCTTGTCGTTCGGGGGCGGCGCGTCGAGCCGCCCGGACGCCCCGATCGACAGCTGGGTGAACGGCGCGTCCACCGCGATGGCCGGGATGCGCAGACGCGTCGGCAGCGAGCGCGGCAGCGCGGGCGCGGGGCTCGGCGCGGCCGTCCCGGAGGCGGAGGCCGCGGGGGAGGGGGCGGCGGGCGCGACCGCGGCGGGCGGGGCGGGCGCCTTGTCGTCGACGGGGGCGCCGATGGAGTGGTAGATGAGCAGCGCGCCGAGGCCGGCCGCCGCGACGGGCCAGAACAGGGCCCGGCCGAGCGTGCCGGTGCCGGACGCGGCCCCGGTGGAGGGGGAGTCGGAGGACTGCGGGGCGGCCATGGGAACGTGCCTTTCGTGCGTGCGGTGCGGTTCGGGCGAGCGCGGACCCGGGAAACGCAGGCGCCGCGGTCGCCGTCCGCAGGGACGGCGACCGCGACGGCCAGGGGCCCGCTGAGCGGCCTGGTCAGGCCATCGCACCGCCGGACGCCTGGCGGCGGCGGAGCCGGTACGCGGCGACACCCGCGCCGCCGAGCAGCAGCAGCGAACCGGCGGCCAGACCGCTGCCGGTCATCGCCATCGCGCCGCCACCCGTGTGCATGCCGCCGCTGGGCTTGTCCTTCTTCCAGCCCTCGTCCTCGGACTTCGACGCGGAGCCGGTCTTGCCGCTCTCGTCGTTGCCCGGCTGCCACTCCTTGGCGACGGTGTTCGCGAGGGCGCCGCCTCCGGTGTGGACGCCGCCGTGGGGCTTGTCCTCGTCCTTGTACTTGCCACCCTCGTCACCGGGCTGCCAGCCCTCGGCGACGGACTTGGCGAGGGCGCCGCCTCCGGTGTGGACGCCGCCGTGGGGCTTGTCCTCGTCCTTGTACTTGCCACCCTCGTCACCGGGCTGCCACTCCTTGGCGACCGTCATCGACAGCGCGCCGCCTCCGGTGTGGACGCCGCCGTGCGGCTTGTCCTTCTTCCAGCCGTCGTCGTCGGACTTGCCGTGCTCGTGGGCGCTGGAGGAGCCGCCGTCGTGCTGGTCGGCGGCCACGGTCAGGGCGTAGGCCGAGGGAGCGGTGATCGTGAGGACCGCCGTCACGGCGGCCGAAGCGAACAGTGTGCGGGCAGAGCGCATCTGAACACATTTCCTTTCGTCGCCCCTGCGAGGAGTGACGGTGTGTCGACTCCCGGTGACGCAGCGGCTACGTGATCCACCGTCAGTCGGAACGCCGGAGCGCGCCATCGGAGAGCCCCGCATTGGAGCTACGGCGTGGGCTCATCGAGTGGCGAAGAACGGATAATCACCCGTTGGACGGCATGGCGCGCCCCACGAGGTTTGGGCACGGCCCACCCCGCACCGCGTTCCGCCCCGTCAGTTCAGGAGCGCCCGCGCGGCCCGCGCGCTGTGCCGCACCGCCTCGGCCGCGGCCGGCTCGATCTCCTCGACCACCCGTGCGTACTCCTCCATCTCCTCGGCCCCGCGCAGGAACTCCCCGGCGCGCACCAGGAGCTGGGCGTGCTCGTAGCGCAGCCGGGCCGGGTGCGACGGCAGCAGCAGCGACAGCTCGACCGCCCACAGCGCCACGGCCATCTGCTCGGGGCGGGCCGCCGCCCACGCCCGGATGTTGTTCAGGATCCGCAGCACGACCTCCAGCGGCCGGGCCGGCTCCAGGGCGGCCGGCTCCCACCGCTCCCCGGTCGCGCTCGTCACCAGCAGCTCCGCGTCCTGGTCCGTCAGCGGCCGGCCCCCGGCGAACGGATCGGCGAGCACCCGCTCGGAGGGATCGCCGAAGCCGACCACGAAGTGGCCCGGCAGAGCCACCCCGTACACCGGGGCGCCCGCCCGCCTCGCGACCTCGATCCACACCACCGACAGCAGGATCGGCAGCCCGCGCCGCCGCCGCAGCACCTCGTGCAGCAGGGACGACTCCAGGCGCCGGTAGTCCGCGGGCACGCCCTCGAACCCGTACCGCTCACCGAGCAGTTCGGCCAGCGCGGACGCCCAGGCGCGGCCGTCGCGCAGCCCGTACGGGAGCAGTCCGGCGAGCCGGTCCAGCTCGATCTGGGCCGTGTCGATGCCGTGCGTGTCCAGGGCGGGGTCCGCCTCGGCGGCCACCAGCAGACACAGGAGCGCCAGGTCGGGCCGCTCGGCGCGGGCCTCGTCGGCGAACCGGCGGCGCCGCTCCTCGCGGTCGTTCCTCCCGGGGGCCACCGGTCACACCGGCCGGAAGTGGTGGTAGAGGTGGTGGGCCGCGAACCCCATCCCGTCGTACAGCGCGCGGGCGCCCTCGTTGTCCTCCTCCACCTGGAGCCAGGCCGCCGACGCGCCCTCGTCCATCGCCTGCCGGGCCAGCGCGGCCATCACCGTGGTGGCGAGCCCCCGCCTGCGGTGCTCGGGAGCCACCTCGACGGCCATGAACCCGGCCCACCGCCCGTCCACCACGCACCGCCCGATCGCGGCGGGCGCCTCGTCCCCGGGCTCGCCGGGCACGGAGGCGAACCACACCGAGGGGCCGCCGTTCAGCACGGAGGTCACCTCCGGGCCCGGGGTCCCGACGCGCTGATAGCGGCCGAGCCACGCCTCGTCGGCCGTACGGCCCAGCCGCACCCGGGACACCTCGGCCGGCAGATCACCGATCGGGGCCAGGGCGGCGATCCGTACGGACGCCGTCACCTCGCGCCGCCAGCCGTGCTCCTCCAGCGCCGCGCACAGCTCCTCCTGCGTGCCCTCGGCACCGGTCGCGGTCTGTACGTACGCGGGCAGACCCCGGTCCTCGTACCACTGCTTCACCCGCCCGAGCGCCACGCCGAGCGGCACGCCCGGGTCGCCGAGGGGAAGGACGGAATTGGCGCGCCGAGTGAAACCGCCGGAGGCGCGCAGCAGCCACTCGCCCAGCGGTTCGCTCTCCACGGGCTGCCACGCCCGCGCGGTCACCCGGGCGAGTTCCCCGAAGGAGGCGGCGGGTCCGCGCCGGCGGGCCGGGGCGGACGGCACGACCTTGCCCGCTACCAGGGCCGACTCCGCGATGCGCACCGAATCCCCGTTCTTCGGTGTGACGGAGAGCACACCTTCGTCCCACGATGTGAGAACACCGACCGTGTCGCTGAACTTCGGTCCTTGCGGGCCATCCTCGGTCACCCGTCGGACTGATACCCGTTTGCCCACGTCAGCTGGTGCAATTCGGACCTCAAGCCGTCCGCCGATGGTGAATTCCACAGCTCTGTCCGCCCCTCCTGTTCGGATCGTGCCCGCGAACGGAGATACTAGGTGCGGGCATCGACGACGCCGCGCTCCCGCGCGAGAGCCAACGCCCTACCGAGGAGGAACGACAGCGTGACCTACGTCATCGCGCAGCCTTGTGTCGACGTAAAGGACAAGGCCTGCATCGAAGAGTGCCCCGTCGACTGCATCTATGAGGGCCAGCGGTCCTTGTACATCCACCCGGACGAGTGTGTCGACTGCGGAGCCTGCGAGCCGGTCTGCCCGGTGGAAGCGATCTTCTACGAGGACGACACCCCGGACGAGTGGAAGGACTACTACAAGGCGAATGTCGAGTTCTTCGACGACCTCGGATCGCCGGGTGGTGCCTCCAAGCTGGGCCTGATCGAGCGCGACCACGCGTTCATCGCCGCGCTGCCGCCGCAGAACCAGTAACAGCGCCCCGGCACGTGCGCCACCCCGGTCCCGTACGGCTCGTCGCCGTGCGGGACCGAGGTGTTTCCCGCGGCCCCTTCCGGGCCGCCCGCGTGTACCCCGTACGAGAAAGCAGAGAGCCGTGTCCGCAGTCTCCTCCCGCCTCCCGGTCTTCCCCTGGGACAAGCTGGCGCCCTACAAGTCGACGGCCGAGGCCCACCCGGACGGCATCGTGGACCTGTCCGTCGGCACCCCGGTCGATCCGGTGCCCGAGCTGATCCGCGAGGCGCTCGTCGCGGCCGCGGACAGCCCCGGCTATCCGACGGTGTGGGGGACGGCCGCGCTGCGCGACGCGCTCAGCGGCTGGGTGGAGCGGCGGCTCGGCGCGGTCTCGGTGGCCCACGAGAACGTGCTGCCCGTCGTCGGCTCCAAGGAACTGGTGGCCTGGCTGCCGACCCAGCTCGGCCTCGGCTCCGGCGACCGGGTCGCCTACCCGCGGCTCGCCTACCCGACGTACGAGGTCGGCGCCCGGCTCTGCGGCGCCGAGCCCGTCGCCTACGACGACCCGACCGAGCTGGACCCGGCCGGGCTG
Organism: Streptomyces sp. ATexAB-D23; assembly: GCF_000373645.1. Taxonomy (GTDB): domain Bacteria; phylum Actinomycetota; class Actinomycetes; order Streptomycetales; family Streptomycetaceae; genus Streptomyces; species Streptomyces castrisilvae. Next base: position 76,473 of record NZ_KB892001.1, read on the forward strand.
AAGCTGCTCTGGCTCAACTCCCCGTCCAACCCGACCGGCCGGGTCCTCGCCAAGGACGAACTGACCCGGATCGTCGCCTGGGCGCGCGAGCACGGCGTACTGGTCTTCAGCGACGAGTGTTACCTGGAGCTGGGCTGGGAAGCGGAACCGGTCTCCGTGCTCCACCCGGACGTTTGCGGCGGCAGTTACGAGGGCATCGTCGCCGTCCACTCGCTCTCCAAGCGGTCCAACCTGGCCGGCTACCGCGCCGCGTTCATCGCGGGCGACGCGGCCGTGCTGGGCGACCTGCTGCTGATCCGCAAGCACGGCGGGATGATGACGCCCGCGCCCGTCCAGGCCGCGACCGTCGCCGCTCTCGGCGACGACACGCACGTCGCCGAGCAGCGCACCCGCTACGCGGACCGGCGCGCCGCCCTGCGCACGGCCCTGGAGGCGCACGGCTTCCGGATCGAGCACAGCGAGGCGAGCCTCTACCTGTGGGCGACCCGCGACGAACCGTGCTGGGACACCGTGGCGTACCTGGCGGAGCTGGGCATCCTGGTGGCGCCCGGCGACTTCTACGGACCGGCGGGCGACCGCTTCGTACGCGTGGCGTTCACGGCCACCGACGAGCGCGTGGCGGCCGCGGTCAAGCGGCTGGGCTGAGCTCTTCGGGCACGGCATGCGTGAGGGCCCCGGGAGTGCGCACTCCCGGGGCCCTCACGCATGGCTGTGAAACCGGCAGAGCCTCAGCCGATCGGCAGGCCCTTGGTGAGGGCGTCGGTGGGCAGGCCGCCCTCGGCGGTCTTGGAGACGGTGCCGACGGCGTCGCCGTCAGCCGCGCCCTTGGCGGTCCTGGTGACGTTCTTCGCGGCGGGGGCGGCCTTGGTGCCGACGTCCCCGAGGGTCTTGCTCGCCACCGGAAGCGTGGTGCCGACGACCTTGCCGCCGGCCTTGCCCGCGGTGTCGGAGGCCGGCTGGGCCGCGCCTTCGACCGTCTTACCGAGACCGGAACCCTCGACGCTGGTGAGACCGCCGAGGTCCGGGGCCTGCGGGAGCTCCGCGGCACCCGCGGCGCCGGCCGCACCGACCACGGGGGCCGCACCCGCCGCGATCAGCAGCGCGGTACGGGCGATCCGACGGGTCAGGGGGAGGGACATGATGCTCCTTCGACGGGAGGGGAATTCGGGCTGTCCGTGGGTCGGACGCCATGACAACCGTCGTGGGGGCGGGTGAGGTTGCGGTGCGACGGCGTAAAGAGTGAGTAATGCGTCGGATAATCCTCAGCGGAGGAACCCGGGCAAACGCAGCATTCCGCGAGCACCCGCCGAACCGTCACTCCCCGTGCGGCACAAGGGAATCGGGGGAGCGGAGAGACGGGCCGGGCACCCCCGCGCCGGGGGCGTCGGCGCGGGCCAGGGTCCCCCCGCACGGATGACACCTCGTACGCGCGCACGGGCGCCGGACGCGCCCTATCGCAGGAGGCGCATCCGGACCTCGGCGGTGTCGGATTCCGTGCGCTTCGACTCCTCGCGCTCCGTGTGCCAGCCCGATCCGGCGGTCCACACCCGGCCCCCGTACGCCACCTGGTCGATGCCCAGCGCCTCGGACTGGGCCACCGCCCAGTGCGCCAGCTCCCAGCCCCGCTGCGGCGCACCGTCCCGGGCGGCGCGGCGGTCGGCCCGCACCGGCACCGTGAGCGCGCCCGAGGCCGACGAGCCCGCCGTGGCAGCGGGCCCCGGCAGCACCTTCTTGCCGAAGGCCCGCACCAGGGCGGCCCGCACCTTGGACGCGTCGCCCGTCCCGGCCGTGGACCGCGGCGGCTCGCAGTCCAGCGCGCCCGGCGTGCGCCCGGTCAGCGCGGCGGCCAGCAGTGCGGCGTCCGGCTCGTGCTTCGCGTACGCCTGCGGGAAGCCGCTGCGCTGGACGCGCTGCGCGGCCTCGGTCAGCGGCAGCCGCGAATAGCCGGGCACCTCGGCCAGGTGCTCGTAGAACTTCCCGGCCGCGTACACCGGGTCCATGACCTCCTTCTCGCTGCCCCAGCCCTGCGAGGGGCGCTGCTGGAACAGCCCCAGCGAATCCCGGTCGCCGTGGTCGAGGTTGCGCAGCCCGGACTCCTGCAACGCCGTCGCCAGCGCGATCGTCACCGCCCGCTCGGGCATCCCGCGCGTGGTGCCGACCGCGGAGATCGTCGCCGCGTTCGCGGCCTGCTCGGGCGTCAGCCGGTACGTGCCGTCCGCCGACCGCACCGTGCACTGATCGGACCCCCGGCCGCCCGAAACGTACTGGAAGGTCAGATATCCCCCCACCGCGACGAGCACCCCGAAGGCCGCCGCGATCCGCAGCCGACGGCTGCGGCCGGGGCGTGGGCGTGGGCGGTCAGCGGGAACGGTCCTGGGCACGGGGTCACCGTACGACAGACGCTAGGGTCGTAGCCATGGCCGAAAGCACGCTTGACCTCACCCTGGACGGACCCGCGCTCACCGCCGCGCTCGTCGACTTCCCCTCGGTCAGCGGGGAGGAGAAGGACCTGGCCGACGCCATCGAGTCGGCGCTGCGGCCGCTGTCGCACCTGACCGTCGAGCGGTACGGGAACAACGTCGTGGCCAGGACGGATCTCGGCCGCTCCGAACGCGTCATCCTGGCCGGTCACATCGACACCGTGCCGATCGCCGGCAACGTGCCCTCCCGGCTCGACGCCGACGGCCTGCTCTGGGGCTGCGGCACCTCCGACATGAAGTCCGGCGTCGCCGTCCAGCTGCGGATCGCCGCCACCGTGCCCGAGCCCAACCGCGACCTCACCTTCGTCTTCTACGACAACGAGGAGGTCGCCGCCCACCTCAACGGCCTCGGCCACATCGCCGACGCCCACCCCGACTGGCTGGCGGGCGACTTCGCCGTCCTCCTGGAAGGCTCCAACGGAGAGGTCGAGGGCGGCTGCCAGGGCACCCTGCGCGTCTTCCTCCACCTCGACGGCGAACGGGCGCACTCCGCGCGCAGCTGGATGGGGTCCAACGCCATCCACGCCGCCGCCCCGGTCCTCGCCCGCCTCGCGGCCTACGAGCCGCGCCGGCCGGTGATCGACGGCCTGGAATACCACGAGGGCCTCAATGCCGTACGTGTCGAGGGCGGCGTCGCCAACAACGTCATCCCCGACGCCTGCACGGTCGTCGTCAACTACCGCTACGCCCCCGACCTCGGCCAGGAAGAGGCCCTGGCCCACGTCCGCGAGGTCTTCGACGGCTGCGGCGTCGCCGAGTTCACCGTCGACGACCACTCCGGCGCGGCCATGCCCGGCCTCTCCCACCCGGCGGCCAAGGCGTTCATGGACGCGGTCGGCGGCACCGCCCGCCCCAAGTTCGGCTGGACGGACGTCGCCCGCTTCGGCTCCCTCGGTGTCCCCGCGGTGAACTACGGGCCCGGCGACCCGATCCTCGCCCACAAGCGCGACGAGCACGTGAAGGTCGAGCGCATCACCCACTGCGAGGACCGTCTGCGCTCCTGGCTCACCGCCTGACCCACGATCCGACCTCCCGCATTCCTCCGCCCTTAACCCGCGGCGATCTACGCTGGCACGAGACGGAGGCGCCGCAGGGCGCCTCCGACGTCGGCGGAGGGAGCAGGTCATGGGCAATCCCGAGGATGCGCGCATTCCCGAGGGTGCGGAGATCCCCGAGGGCGCGGTACTGCCCGAGGAGCAGCGGCTCGGCCCGGTACTGCGCCGCAGGGACCAGGTACAGCCCGGCACGACCGATCAGCGGCTGCTGGACTCCGAGGACGACTCCGAGTGGGTGCACACCGACCCGTGGCGGGTGATGCGCATCCAGTCGGAGTTCGTCGAGGGCTTCGGCGCGCTCGCCGAACTGCCGAGCGCCATCAGCGTCTTCGGCTCGGCCCGCACGCCGGCCGGGGCGCCGGAGTACGAGGCGGGCGTACGGATCGGCCGGGCGCTGGTCGACGCGGGCTTCGCGGTCATCACCGGGGGCGGCCCCGGGGCGATGGAGGCGGCGAACAAGGGGGCGCGTGAGGCGAAGGGCGTCTCGGTCGGCCTCGGCATCGAGCTGCCCTTCGAGTCCGGCCTCAACCAGCACGTCGACATCGGCGTCAACTTCCGCTACTTCTTCGTCCGCAAGACGATGTTCGTGAAGTACGCCCAGGGCTTCGTCGTCCTGCCCGGTGGCCTGGGCACCCTGGACGAACTCTTCGAGGCGCTGACCCTCGTCCAGACCGGCAAGGTCACCCGCTTCCCGATCGTCCTGTTCGGCACGGCCTACTGGGGCGGCCTGGTCGACTGGCTGCGCGACACGGTGGTGGCCCAGGGCAAGGCATCGGAGAAGGACCTCCTGCTCTTCCACGTGACGGACGACGTGGACGAGGCGGTGGCCCTGGTCACGAAGGAGGTCGGCCGCTGAGCCCGGGGCGCTGCCCCCGGACCCCCGCTCCTCAATCGCCGGAGGAGCCGGGGATTTCGGGGCCCCGCTCCTCAAATGCCGGCGAGGCTGGATCTCGCCCACCGGCGGAGGCGAATTCAAGCCCCTCCGGCGTTTGAGGAGCGGGGCCCGGGGCAGCGCCCCGGTTTCGGGAAGGGGCGGGTAGGGGAACAGGCCCGCCGCAGGCGCCTCGCGCCCGCAGGCGCCTCGCGCCCGCAGGCGCCTCGCGCCCGCAGGCGCCTCGCGCCCGCAGGCGCCTCGCGCCCGCAGGCGCTGCGGACCCGGGGGCGCCGCGCGCCCGCAGGCGCTGCGGACCCGGGGGCGCCGCGCGCCCGCAGGCGCTGCGGACCCGGGGGCGCCGCGCGCCCGCAGGCGCAACGCCCGCCCCGCCCCCCTACGCCAGCCCTCGCCGCGCAACCGCCGGCGCCCGCCACCCCGCGATGGACGCCACCATGTCCAGTACCTCCCGCGTCTCGCCCACCTCATGCACCCGGTACACCCGCGCCCCCAGCCACGCCGACACCGCCGTCGTCGCCAGCGTCCCGAGCAGCCGCTCCTTCACCGGCCGGTCCAGCGTCTCGCCCACGAAGTCCTTGTTGGAGAGCGAGACCAGCACCGGCCACCCCGTCTCCGTCATCTCGCCGAGCCGGCGCGTCGCCTCCAGTGAGTGCCGGGTGTTCTTCCCGAAGTCGTGACCGGGGTCGATCATGATCCCGTCCGGCCGGACCCCGAGCTTCACGGCCCGCTCGGCCAGCCCCACGGTCACCCCGAGGATGTCGGCCATCACGTCCTCGTACCCCACCCGGTGCGGCCGGGTCCGCGGCTCCGCGCCCCCGGCATGCGTGCAGACGAGCCCCGCCCCGTACCGCGCGGCGACCTCCGCCAGCTTCGGGTCCACCCCGCCCCACGCGTCGTTCAGCAGATCCGCCCCGGCCTCGCAGACCGCCTCGCCGACCTCGTGGCGCCAGGTGTCGACGCTGATCACCACGTCCGGGTGACGGCGGCGCACCTCGGCGACGAACCCCACCGTGCGGCGGGCCTCCTCCTCGGCGGTGACCTCCTCGCCGGGCCCGGCCTTGACCCCGCCGATGTCGATGATCGCCGCGCCGTCGGCCACGGCCTGCTCGACCCGGGCGAGCGCGGGCTCGTCCCGGAAGGTGGCGCCCCGGTCGTAGAAGGAGTCCGGGGTGCGGTTCACGATCGCCATGATCACCGGCTCGTGCGCACCGAATTCGCGCCGCCCCAGCCGGAGCGCACCGCTTGCCATCCGAGTCCCTCTCTGTGAATCCGCCCGGCAGATGACCTGCCGAGGCCAACTGCCGACCCTAACTGTCACTGCCTCATGGCACGATCGGACCCGGACGAATTCCGCTCCCGGGGAGATACGCGTGTTCTGGTTCTTGCTGCTGGCGATGGTGGTGGTGGTTGCCGCGGTCACCCTCGCGGTGGTCGGTGGAGGCAGGAGCGCCATCCTGCAGGACGTGGCGCCCGAGCAGCTGACGGACCCGCTGCCCGCCGCCCGTCCGGTCGGCCGGGCGGATGTCGAGGCGCTGCGGCTGCCCGTGGCCGCCCGGGGTTACCGGATGGCCGATGTGGACGACGCGCTGAGCCGGCTCGGAGCCGAGCTCGCCGAGCGGGACGCGCGGATCGCGGAGCTGGAGGCGGCGCTCGCCGGAGCGCAGGCCACCCGCCCCGGCCGCCCCGACCTGCTCAAGGAGCCGCCGGCCGGCCCGGACCGGCCCCGGCAGGCCCCCACGGAGCCCGCCGCGCAGGCCGCCCCGCCGCAGCCGCAGGACGCCGGGACGGACCGCCCCGACGGGGAGGCCGGCCGATGACCGGCGAGGCCGTGGCGGCGGCCGACGGCGAGCTGCGCTGCCCCTGGGGCCTGTCCACCGAGGACTACCTCTGGTACCACGACACCGAGTGGGGCCGCCCGGTCCGCGGCGACGACGCCCTGTTCGAGCGGCTGTGCCTGGAGGCGTTCCAGTCCGGGCTGTCCTGGCTGACGATCCTGCGCCGCCGGGAGGGCTTCCGCAGCGCGTTCGCCCGGTTCAGCATCCCGGCGGTGGCGGCGTTCACGGACGCGGACCGCGAGCGGCTGCTGGCCGACGAGGGCATCATCCGCAACCGCGCGAAGGTCGACGCGACCATGGCCAACGCCCGGACGCTGGCCGGCTGGCGGGCCGGCGAGCTGGACGAGCTGATCTGGTCGTACGCCCCGGACCCGGTGGGCCGGCCGGCCCCGAAGACCCTCGCGGACGTACCGGCGGTCACCACCGAGTCGACGGCCCTGGCGAAGGAACTGAAGAAGCGGGGGCTGCGCTTCATCGGTCCGACCACGGCCTACGCCCTGATGCAGGCGTGCGGGCTGGTCGACGACCACCTCGCCGACTGCGTCTCCCGCCCCACCCCCGCGTAAGGGAACGCGGCAGGGCGGGACAGCCCCTAGCGCCCGAGGTACTTCGGCTTCTCCTTGGCGAGGAAGGCCCGCACCGCGATGGAGTGGTCCTCGGAGACGCCCGCCTTCGTCTGGAGTTCGTCCTCCTTCTCCAGCGCCTCGCCCAGGGTGTGCCCGGCGCCGAAGGCGAGCGACTCCTTGAGCGCTGCGTACGCCACCGTCGGCCCGCCGGCCAGGACGCGGGCCACGGCGGCCGCCTCGGCGGCGAGATCGGCCGCGGGCACCAGCTTGTTGACGATGCCCAGGTCGTGGGCGTCCCGCGCCGAGATGGAGCGCGGGAAGAGCAGCAGGTCGGCGGCGCGGCTGTGGCCGATCAGCCGGGGCAGGGTCCAGGAGACGCCCGAGTCCGCGGTCAGGGCCACCCCGGCGAACGAGGTGTTGAACGAGGCGGTGTCGGCGGCCACCCGGTAGTCGCAGGCGAGCGCGAAGCCGAAGCCCGCGCCGGCGGCGGCACCGTTGATCCCGGCCACGACCGGCTTCGGCATCTCGGTGAGGGCCCGCACGATCGGGTTGTAGTGCTCGCTCACCGTGCTGAGCGCGTTGCCGCCGCCCGACTCCTGGGCCTCCGCGAGCTTGGTCAGGTGCTCCTTGAGGTCCTGGCCCACGCAGAAGGCCCGTCCGCCGGCCGCGGTGAGCAGCACGGCCCGTACGCCGGTGTCGGCGCCGGCCGTCCGCAGGGCGTCGCGCAGCGCGACCTTGGCCGCGGTGTTCATGGCGTTCATCGCGTCGGGGCGGTTGATCGTGATCGTCGCGAGCCCGTCGCTGAGGTCGTAGAGCACCGCGTCGTCGTGATCGGCCATGGATGGTCCCCTTTGCGTGTCGTTCACCAGCCTGTCCACGCAAGCATGGCCGACTTCGCCCTGGGCGGACATGTGACCTGCGTCAAATAATTCCGTGCCGCAGAGGGGGTGCAGGGGCCGGAGTATCGCAGTCGGATCGCCGAATTGGGTGGTTTTGAGTGTGCGCGTTGCGCAAGCGATGCAGAGCGATGTTGGTCATCGGGGTCGGTGATGCGGGATAATGACCTGGAAGCACTGTGTTCGATGCCGGTGAGGCAGCGCCTGTCATGGGGCCGCCGGTTGCGATGAGCTGGTTTCAGGAAGGGGAACGAGCATGGCGGCCATGAAGCCGCGGACGGGCGACGGCCCGCTCGAGGTGACAAAGGAGGGGCGGGGCATCGTCATGCGCGTTCCGCTCGAAGGCGGCGGTCGGCTTGTCGTGGAGCTGACTCCGGACGAGGCCGATGCCCTCGGCGATGCCCTCAAGAAGGTCGTCGGCTGAGCAGAGGCGCCCACACTTCACTACTGCCCCGGCACGGTTCCCGTGCCGGGGCAGTAGTGCGTCCGGGGCCGGACGCCGGAGGGAGCCGTACGGCTCAGCCCCGGCGGACCGCGCAGAGCAGGCCGTCACCCACCGGCAGCAGGGTCGCCATCAGCTCCTGGCTCTCGCGGACCGCGCGCAGCAGCTCGCGCAGCCGCAGCACCTCCGCGGGCTGGGCCGCGGAGTCGACCGTACGGCCGTCCGCGAAGACGCCCTCGAAGCAGACCAGGCCTCCGGGCCGCAGCAGGCGCAACGATTCAGCGAGGCAGTCCAGGCTCTCCATGCGGTCGCCGTCGCAGAAGACGAGGTCGTAACCGCCGTCCGCGAGCCGGGGGAGCACGTCGAGCGCGCGGCCGGGGATGAAGCGGGAGCGGTTGGCGGCGAAGCCCGCGGCCCGGAAGGCCTCACGGGCGAACTGCTGGCGCTCGGGCTCCGGGTCGACCGTGGTCAGCACCCCGTCCGGCCGCATCCCGTGCAGCAGATAGATGCCGGACACGCCGGTGCCGGTGCCGATTTCCGCCACGGCCTTGGCGTCCGTCGTGGCAGCGAGCAGGCGCAGCGCTGCGCCGGTGCCTGGCGACACCGAGCGGAGCCCCGCGTCCCGGGCACGGTCCCGGGCCCAGCGCAGTGCTTCGTCCTCGGCGACAAAGGCGTCGGCGAACGCCCAGCTCGTCTGCCGGTTGGCGGTAATGACCCTCTCCTGTCCCCTTAGTTGGCGCAACGGTGACTGTATCCGCTGGACCCGGGAACCCGCAGATGGGACCGGGCGTTGTGTAAGCGCGGGGGAAAGCCCGTGGATCAGGCCCGCCGATCGGGTCCGGTGCGCGGGCGGCGGTTCCGGGGAGATCCCCGGCCCCAGCTGGAAAAAGGCTTATCCGGAGCTAACGGGCGAGGTGGCTATGGTAGGGGCTCCACTGGACACCACCAGAGCCGACAGGGGAGGTGCGGCTGCGCCTGTGGATCGGGGAGGAGTGCTGCGGCGCTTTCTCAGGTCGGCGGGTGAGCCGAAATCCGTGACCGACATTGCTGACCGTTCTTCCAACGACTCCGCACCGACCGCGACCTTCGCCTCAGATGCGGAATCCCAGGCGTGGACCCCGCCCACATGGGAAGAGATCGTCAGCACGCACAGCGGTCGTGTCTACCGCCTTGCCTACCGGCTGACAGGAAACCAGCACGACGCCGAGGACCTCACGCAGGAGGTCTTCGTCCGGGTCTTCCGTTCGCTGTCGACGTACACGCCCGGCACCTTCGAGGGCTGGCTGCACCGCATCACGACCAACCTCTTCCTGGACATGGTCCGCCGCAAGCAGCGCATCCGCTTCGACTCCCTCGGGGACGACGCGGCCGAGCGCCTGCCCAGCCGCGAGCCCTCCCCCCAGCAGGTGTTCAACGACACCCACTTCGACGCGGACGTCCAGCAGGCGCTGGACACCCTCGCGCCCGAGTTCCGGGCCGCCGTCGTGCTCTGTGACATCGAGGGACTGTCGTACGAGGAGATCGCCGCGACGCTCGGCGTGAAGCTCGGTACGGTGCGCAGCCGCATCCACCGCGGGCGTTCGCACCTGCGCAAGGCGCTGCGGCACCGCTCGCCCGAGGCGCGCGCCGAGCAGCGCTCGCTGGCGGGCGCCCTCCTGGCAGGGGAGGGCGGCACGGCGTGAGTGGCACAGTTCCGACCCCCGCGGAACAACACCTGGGGGACCGCCTCGCCGCGCTCGTCGACGGCGAGCTCAAACACGACGCCCGCGACCGGGTCCTCGCCCACCTCGCGACCTGCGCCCGGTGCAAGGCCGAGGCGGCCGCCCAGCGCCGCCTGAAGGACGTGTTCGCGCAGGCGGCCCCTCCCTCGCCCTCCGAGGGGTTCCTGGCCCGCCTCCAGGGCCTTCCGGGCGGCCCGCCGGGTGGTGACGACGACCGTCGGGGAAGACCTCTGGGCGGCTCCGGGCGATTCGGTGACGGACCGGTGCCCGGGACGCGCCCCGGGAACGGCCGAGCCGACCTGACCCCGGGCGGCGGCCCCCTGGACGGCTTCGGCTACCTCCCGACCGTCCACGGCTCCGGCACCGCGCTCCCCGCGGGACCGGCCGGCTCCGTCTTCCGCATCCACGAGGTGGGCCGCGAGGCCGACCGCTCGCCCTGGCGGGGCCGCAGGTTCGCCTTCGCCGCCGCCAGCGCCGTCTCGCTGGCCGCCATCGCGCTCGGCGGCGCCCTGCCGACGAGTACCGGCGCCGACGCCAACACCCGCGCCGGAGGCTCCGGCAACACCGTGACCCCGGTCGACACCAACACCCGCGCCGGTACGGGCGCCACGACCGGCCGCCGGAGCGGTTCGGGGCAGGGATCGCTCACCGCGCAGCGCCGGGACGACCTCCCGGTCTCCCTCGTGGTGAACACCGCGCCTCCCGCGTACACCCCGGCCCCCTCGCTCCTGGCCACCGGCCGGCTGACGGCGAGCCCGTTCGGGCTCTCCCTCCGCTCCGACGAGTCCGAGCCCGCGCTGATACGCCCCGGCGACGATTCCCTGCTCGCCCGTGCCTTGGGCAGCGGGCTCGATCCGGTCCTGCCCGTCCGCTCGGCGACGTCCTCCCTGCCGCCCACGTCGGCCGCCGCGAAACCGGCTTCCTCCGACCACGGGCTGCCGCTCTCCCCGCGTCGCTGATCCAGCGGCCCGCACGGGCTGCACAGGTCCGGCTCAAACCTGGTTGAATTCCGGCAGGATTTTCGGGTGGGACGCCCCTGCGGGGGCGTGCGGAGGCCGGTTGCGGCAGTTGCGGGGAGACGATGGACGACGGGAAGCCGACCGAGCCCAGGGCGAAGTGGTGGAGCCGGCCCACGGCGGGGCGCACCACCCCCACGGCGCCCGATGAGCCGACCGTCCAGGACGCGGCCCCGTCGCCGGCGGACACGGCCGGGGCGCCGCCCGCACCCGGCCCCGAGCCGGAGACCGCGCAGCGGGAGCACGCGGCGCCCGAGTCCCCGGTGGCGCCCGAGGCCACCGGGGCTCCCGATGCCAGGGAAGCCCCCGTGGCCGTCGACACCCCGCGCCCCGCGCAGCCCCTGCACGAGCCGGACCCGTACAGCACCCCGCCCTACGGCGGCCCCGGACCATGGGCGCCCGCCCCTCCCGTGCAGCGGCCGACGCCCCCGCACGGCACGCCCGTACCACCGCCGTACGCGGGGACGAACGGCGCGGGCATGACCCTCGCACCCGCCGATCCGGCGCCCGCCTTCCCACCCCCGGCACCGCCCCAGCAGCCGCAGGAGGCCGCGCACGCGCCCGCACCGCACCCGCCGGCCCCGCAGTGGCAGAGCTACGACCCCTGGGGGGCGCCCCGGCAGCCCCTCGTCACCCAGCCGGGGCCTCCGCTCCCCGACGGCCGGCGGAAGAACCGGCGTGGTGCGACGCTGGTCGGCGCGCTGCTCCTCGCCCTGGTCGCGGGCGGTATCGGCGGCGGTATCGGCGCCTACATAGAGCGCAACGGCGGCCTCACCAGCGTCGAGCTGCCGCAGGACGAGCGGGACGGCGGCGGCCGTGCCCCGGACAGCGTGGCGGGCATCGCGGCCAGTGCCCTGCCCAGCGTGGTGACCCTGCACGTAAGCGGTTCCACCGAGTCCGGCACCGGCACCGGCTTCGTTCTGGACGACCGGGGCCACATCCTCACCAACAACCACGTGGTCGCCCCGGCCGGTTCCTCCGGCGAGATCACCGTGACGTTCAGCGGGGGCGAGACCGCCAGGGCAGAGGTCGTCGGCAAGGACAGCGGCTACGACCTGGCCGTGGTCAAGGTCAGCGGCGTCTCCGGGCTGAAACCGCTGCCGCTGGGCAACTCCGACAACGTCCAGGTCGGCGACCCGGTGGTGGCCATCGGCGCCCCGTTCGACCTGTCCAACACCGTCACCTCCGGCATCATCAGCGCCAAGGACCGGCCGATCACCGCGGGCGGCGAGAAGGGCGACGGCAGCGACGTCAGTTACGTCAACGCGCTCCAGACCGACGCCCCGATCAACCCGGGCAACTCCGGCGGCCCGCTGGTGGACACCGACGCCCACGTCATCGGGATCAACAGCGCCATCCGCGCCGCCGACAGCGGCTCCTCGGCCGAGGGCGGGCAGGCCGGGTCCATCGGCCTAGGCTTCGCCATCCCGATCAACCAGGGCAAGCGCGTCGCCGAGGAGCTGATCAACACCGGCAAGGCGACCCACCCCGTGATCGGTGTCACTCTCGACATGAAGTACACCGGGGACGGCGCCAAGGTCGGGTCGGGTGCCCGGGGCGCCTCGCCCGTGACACCGGGCGGTCCGGCGGACAAGGCGGGCATCAGGCCGGACGACATCATCACCGGGGTGGACGGGAAGAGGGTGCACAGCGGCGAGGAGCTGATAGTCAAGATCCGCTCGCACCGGCCGGGCGACCGTCTTGAGTTCACCCTGACCCGCGGTGGTAAAGACCTGTCCATAACTTTGACCCTGGGGTCGGCAACCGGCACGTGACGGCCACGGGAAGCTACCGTCCGGACAGATTCCCCGGGTACCGTGGGCCGAGTCCGGACCTCATCCGAGCTGGTCGCGGAGAAGACGAGGAGCCGCAAGGTGTTCAACGACATAGGCGCACTGGAGCTGCTGACGCTCGCGATTCTCGGCGTGCTCATCTTCGGTCCGGACAAGCTGCCCAAGGTCATCCAGGACGCCTCCCGCTTCATCCGCAAGATCCGTGAGTTCTCGGAGAGCGCCAAGGAGGACATCCGCACGGAGCTCGGGCCGGAGTTCAAGGACTTCGAGTTCGAGGACCTCAATCCCAAGACATTCGTCCGTAAGCAGCTCATGGACGGCAATGACGATCTGGGACTGAAGGAAATCCGCGAGAGCTTCGACCTGCGCAAGGAAGTCAACGAGATCACCGACGTGGTGAACGGGCGGAGCACGGAGTCCGTCGAGGCGAAGACCGGCGTGTCGGGCGGTGCGTCCGTCACCGCGGCGAATGGCTCGAAGGGCGCCCCCGACCTGCTCAAGAAGGGCGGGCAGCCGCCGAAGGACACCCCGCCGCCGTTCGACGCGGACGCCACCTGAGGGCTGCCAATCCCGGGTCGCCCGGACGGTATGGCTATTCTCCATCTGTCCGGTTGTGAGACGCCCGCGGGGGGCGGGCCGCTCCGGACCCTATGGATCGAGGAGGCGGCCGGGCTGATGGAGACAACGAGTCGGGTGGGCGCACAGGACGCGCCGGACACGGTCACGGCGGAGGCGGTCCCGGCGGCCCGGCTCGTGGTCGACGACTATCTGCGGTCCCCTTTCCCCTGGTACGCGCTGGACGAGGCGTTCACCGGCCCGCGCCGGCTGATGCCGCTGGGCACGGCGGCGGACGGCTCCGTGCAGCACGGTTCCATCGGCCACGGTGACGAGCCCCTGGTACGGGGCGACTCCGGCGCGGACAAACAGCGCTTCGCGGTCGTGGTGACCGTGGGCAGCAGCCCCGTACGGCGCAGCGGCGACGGCACCGGGGTCCTGGAGGCCACGACGGTCTCCTCCGCGGCCTGGCTGGCGGGCTCGGGCCTGCTGGCCTGCACCTGGCCCCCGCAGCTGGACCACACCCTGCGCGACGACTGGCTGGACCAGCAGACGGAGACGGCGTTCGAACTCGCCGACGACCTGGAGGGCCCCGCCTGGTCGGTGCTGTCCCTGCCGGTCGACGGTGTGCCGGTGCCCTTCCACTACCGCGAGTCCGAGTTCGGCTGGGTGCTGGCCGGCTCCGCGCCCGGCGGGGTGCACATCGGCGCCTACGGGCGCGGGATGAGCGCGTACGGCCTGGGCTTCTCGGAGGTCAAGGACATCGAGTCGTACGCCTGATCCGGCCCGGGACGGCGTACGCGCGTGACCGGGCACGGAACGGGGAAGGCCGGGGCCATCGGGCCCCGGCCTTCCCCGCGTGTGTCCGGTGTCAGAACTTGTTGCGCGGGGTGATGCCCAGCGACATGCCCGACAGGCCGCGCTGACGGCCGCCCAGCTTGCCCGCGATGGTGCGCAGTGCCTTGCCGGCGGGGGAGTCGGGGTCGGACAGCACGACGGGCTTGCCCTCGTCGCCACCCTCACGCAGCCGTACGTCGATCGGGATGGAGCCGAGCACCGGCACCTCGGCGCCGACGGTCTTCGTCAGCCCCTCGGCGACCCGGGCGCCGCCGCCGGAGCCGAACACGTCGACCATCTCGTCGCAGTGCGGGCACGGCATGCCGGACATGTTCTCGACGACGCCGACGATCTTCTGGTGGGTCTGGACGGCGATCGAACCGGCCCGCTCGGCCACCTCGGCCGCGGCCTGCTGCGGGGTCGTGACGACCAGGATCTCCGCGTTCGGCACGAGCTGGGCGACCGAGATCGCGATGTCACCGGTGCCCGGCGGCAGGTCGAGCAGCAGGACGTCGAGATCGCCCCAGTACACGTCGGCGAGGAACTGCTGGAGCGCGCGGTGCAGCATCGGGCCGCGCCACACCACGGGGGCGTTGCCCGGGGTGAACATGCCGATGGAGATGACCTTCACGCCGTGCGCGGACGGCGGCATGATCATGTTCTCGACCTGGGTGGGCTTGCCGTCCGCACCGAGCATCCGGGGCACGCTGTGCCCGTAGATGTCCGCGTCCACGACACCGACCTTCAGCCCGTCCGCCGCCATCGCCGCCGCGAGGTTCACCGTCACCGAGGACTTGCCGACGCCGCCCTTGCCGGAGGCGACCGCGTACACCCGGGTCAGCGAGCCGGGCTTGGCGAAGGGCACCTCGCGCTCCGCCGTACCGCCGCGCAGCGACGCCGCGAGGTCCTTGCGCTGCTCGTCGCTCATGACGTCGAGGGTCACCTCGACCCGCGAGACGCCCTCGACGCGGGCCACCGCCTCGGTCACGTTCCTGGTGATCGTCTCGCGCATAGGACAGCCGGAGACGGTGAGGTACACCGTGACAGCGACCACACCGTCAGGATCGATGTCGACCGATTTCACCATGCCCAGCTCGGTGATCGGGCGGTGGATCTCCGGGTCGTTCACTGTCGCCAGTGCCTCAAGCACCGCGTCTTCCGTAGCCATACATCGATAGTACGGGTGCGCGCGGCGCTCCCCGCAAGGGTGGTGGCGGGCGGCGGGAGGCAGGTGCGCGGAGCTCCTTGCTGGGGTGGTGGCGGGTGACGGGAGGCAGGTGCGCGGAGCTCCTTGCTGGGGTGGTGGCGGGTGACGGGAGGGCGGTACGGCGCCGTACCGTACGCGTGGGTAGGGCCGTCAGCGGTCTTCGTCACTCTCCGCGGACGTCAGCGCGCGCCGGTCGTCCAGATCCCTCACCAGGTCCTCCAGTTCGGAGCGGATCCAGTCCCGGGTGGCGACCTCGCCCAGCCCCATCCGCAGTGCCGCGATCTCCCTGGTCAGGTACTCGGTGTCGGCGATGGAGCGCTCGTTCTGCTTGCGGTCCTGCTCGTGCGTGACGCGGTCGCGGTCGTCCTGCCGGTTCTGCGCGAGCAGGATCAGCGGGGCCGCGTACGAGGCCTGGAGCGAGAGCATCAGGGTGAGGAAGATGAACGGGTATTCGTCGAACCGGACGCCGGCCGGGGCGAAGATGTTCCACGCCACCCACACGATGATGATCAGCGTCATCCAGACGATGAACCGGCCCGTGCCCAGGAAGCGCGCGATGCGCTCCGAGAACCGGCCGAACGCCTCGGGGTCGTACTCCGGCAGCAGCTTCCGGCGCGGCGCCCTCGGCTGGTCGAGCCGGGTCCTGGGCGTACGGGTCAGCGCCGTCGCGCCGGTCGACGTCCTGGCACGGTCCTCAGCGGCCACGGAGCACCCCCTCCCGGCCGTGGAAGTCGGTCTCGCGCCAGTCGTCGGGCAGCAGGTGGTCCAGGACGTCGTCCACGGTCACCACGCCGAGCAGCGAGCCGCTCTCGTCCACCACGGGCACCGACACCAGGTTGTACGCCGCCAGATAACTGGTCACCACCGACAGCGGGGTGTCCGGCGGCAGCGGCACCAGGTCGCTGTCGAGGAGCGAGCTGACCAGGGTGAACGGCGGGTCGCGCAGCAGCCGCTGGAAGTGCACGGTGCCCAGGTACTTCCCGGTCGGCGTCTCGTCCGGCGACCGGCACACGTACACCTGCGCGGCGAGCGCCGGGGACAGGTCGGAACGGCGGACGCGGGCCAGCGCGTCGGCGACGGTGGCGTCCGGGCGCAGGATGACCGGCTCGGTCGTCATGAGTCCGCCCGCCGTGCGTTCCTCGTAGGACATCAGGCGCCGCACGTCCGCCGCGTCGCCCGGCCGCATCAGCGTCAGCAGCCGTTCCTTGTCCTCCTCCGGCAGTTCGGAGAGCAGGTCGGCCGCGTCGTCCGGGTCCATCGCCTCCAGGACGTCCGCCGCGCGCTCCTCCTGGAGCTTGCCGATGATCTCGATCTGGTCGTCCTCGGGCAGCTCCTCCAGGACGTCGGCGAGCCGGTCGTCGTCCAGCGCCGCGGCGACCTCCGCCCGGCGCTTCGGCGACAGGTGGTGCAGGGCGTTGGCGACGTCGGCGGGGCGCAGCCGCTCGAAGGTGGCCACCAGCGACTCGGCGCCCTGACCGTGCTCCTCCAGGGAGAAACCTTTCACCGCCGACCACTCGACGGTCAGCGTCTCGCCCTTGCGGCGCAGTGCCCCGCCGCGGCCCTTGCGGACGAAGTACTTGTCGATCTCCCAGTCCCGGCGGGCCGGCAGCTGCTGGATCGCCACGTCCAGGATGGTGACCTCCTCGTCCGTCTCCAC
The DNA here is from genome assembly GCF_000373645.1 of Streptomyces sp. ATexAB-D23. Lineage (GTDB taxonomy): Bacteria > Actinomycetota > Actinomycetes > Streptomycetales > Streptomycetaceae > Streptomyces > Streptomyces castrisilvae. The sequence continues at coordinate 93,425 of NZ_KB892001.1, forward strand.
CAGGCGCACCCGGCGGTCGAGGAACTCGCCGAGCACCAGGCGTTCGGTGGGCCGCTGTTCGAAGCGCCGCATGTTGACCACGCCTGTGGTGATCACCTGCCCCGACTCGACGCCCGTCACCCGGGTCATCGGCAGGAAGATCCGTCGCCGGCTCACCACCTCGACCACCATGCCGAGCAGTCGGGGCGGGCGGCCGCCGACCCGGAGCATCGCGACCAGGTCACGGACGCGGCCCACCTGGTCGCCGTTGGGATCGAAGACCGGCACACCGGACAGGTGCGAGACGAAGACGCGGGGCGTGACCGGTGTCATGCCTGTGCCTCCTCGCTCGCGTCGGGCCGCGCGGGTCGTCCGCTTCCGACAGTTATTGCTCTGTTATGACGTGATCAGGCTAGCCCGTACCCCTGCGGACCGCCCCGGTGGACCGTCCGTACGGCTCTGCGCCCAATGGCGTAGGCCGCCCGGGTACGCTGCCGTCTGCCACCCCCACCATGAAGATGAGAGGCAGTGCGCCTGTGACCTCTTTCGTGCCGTCCGTCCGGGCCCGCCGCCGGACCGTCCCGCTCGCCGTCGTGCTCTGCGCGGGGCTGACCGCGGCCCTGGCCGCGTGCGGGGGTGAGGACCCGGACGAGGGGACCAACGGAGTCGGCAAACTCTCCGCACCGGAGATCGAGAAGAAGGCACAGGCCGCGGCCGACGCCGCGGACGCGGTGCGCCTCGCCGGCACGCTGGTGAGCAAGGGCGGCACGTACAAGATCGACATGCGGCTCAAGAACAAGGGCGGCGCGGGCTCCGTCACCTCGAAGAACAGCACCTTCGCGCTGCTGCGGATCGGTGACGAGCTCTACCTCAAGGCCGACGCCGGCTTCTGGAGCCACGACGAGAAGGACGGGGCCGACGGCGCCTCGGCGGCGGACAAGCTGGAGGACAAGTACGTCAAGGTCCCCGAGGACGACCCCACGTACAAGCAGCTGAGCGGCTTCACCGACAAGAAGGTGCTGCTCGACGGGCTGCTCACGCTGCACGGCGAGCTGACCAAGGGCGACCGCGACAAGGTCGCCGGGGTGCGCACCGTACGGATCATGGGCGGCGAGGGCAAGGGTGGCGCGCTGGACGTGTCGCTGGAGGGCAAGCCGTATCCGCTGCGCTTCGCCCGGGGCGGCGGCGGGGGCGTGGTCACGCTGGCCGACTGGGGCAAGGACTTCACGCTCAAGGCCCCCGCCGAGGACGAGACGGTCGACTACGGCAAGCAGCTGCCGAAGACGTCGCCCTCCTCGTAACCGGGCTACTTGCGCAGCGAGCGCTTCAGGAGGCGGGGCAGGCCCGCCGGGACCGGGAGCCGGGTCGTCGCCGGGGTGGGCAGCGGCGCGGCCGCCCCCGAGGTGTCCGGCAGCCCGGTGCGGACGTCGCGGGGCGTGAGCCGTACGATCCGGCACTCGCGGGCCCACCGCTCCGTCATCCGCTCCGCGTCCGGGGCGTTCAGCCGCTTGCCCTTCAGCTCGGCGACCGCGGCCTCCCACTCCTCTGAGTGCGGCGCCGGCTCGGTCACCGATGCCGACCAGACGACGAGGCGGCCGCCCTTGTCCTTGCTGCGGACGGTCACCTCCGCGGTGGCGCCGTCGGTGAGGCCGGCCGGGAACGGCTGCTCACCCGGGCCGTCACCGACCAGATGCGCCGCCCCCTCGTGCCACACGTGCCACAGCGCCCGCGCGGGGCCGGTGCCGCGCACCCAGATGAGGCCCGACTTCTTCGTGGCCTCCTCGACGAGGGCCGTCCCGAGCAGCGTGTCAGCAGCAGTCATGGGCAGAGCTTAGAACGTCCGGTACCGGGGAGGACGTCAGAGCCAGCCATTGCGCTTGAGCATGCGGTGGATGGAGAAGCAGACCCCAGCGATGACGCCCATCACCATGGGGTAGCCGTACCGCCAGTGCACCTCCGGCATGTTGGTGAAGTTCATGCCGTAGACCCCGCAGATCATCGTCGGTACGGCGACGATGGCCGCCCAGGACGTGATCTTGCGCATGTCCTCGTTCTGCGCGACGGTCGCCTGCGCCAGATTGGCCTGGAGGATGGAGTTCAGCAGCTCGTCGAAGCCGATGACCTCTTCCTGGACCCGCACCAGATGGTCCGCGACGTCCCGGAAGTACTTCTGGATGTCGGGGTCGATCAGCCGCATCGGCCGTTCGCTGAGCAGCTGCATGGGGCGCAGCAGCGGCGAGACGGCGCGCTTGAACTCCAGCACCTCGCGCTTGAGCTGGTAGATCCGGCCCGCGTCCGAGCCGCGCGAACTGCCTTTGTCCGGGGTGGAGAAGACCTCGATCTCCACCTCGTCGATGTCGTCCTGCACCGCGCCCACCACCGCGATGTATCCGTCCACGACGTGGTCGGCGATGGAGTGCAGCACCGCGGAGGGGCCCTTGGCGAGCAGCTCGGGGTCCTCCTCCAGGCGGTGGCGCAGCGCCCGCAGCGAGCCGTGGCCGCCGTGCCGCACGGTGATGACGAAGTCCCGGCCGGTGAAGCACATGACCTCGCCGGTCTCCACGAGCTCGCTGGTCGTGGTCAGTTCGGTGTGCTCGACGTAGTGGATGGTCTTGAAGACGGTGAACAGGGTGTCGTCGTACCGCTCCAGCTTGGGCCGCTGGTGGGCGTGGACGGCGTCCTCCACGGCCAGCGGGTGCAGCCCGAACTCCCGGGCGATGCCCGCGAATTCCTCCTCGGTCGGCTCGTGCAGGCCGATCCAGGCGAAACCGCCGCTCTCCCGCACCCGGAGCATCGCCTCGTGCGGCGTGCGGCAGGTGCCGTCCTCCTCGACGATGCGACGGCCGTCGCGGTAGACCGCGCAGTCGACGACCGCGCTGGAGGCGGAGGGGTCGCGGGTGGCGTCGTAACTGTTGTGCAGGGTGGTGGTCCTGCGCAGGGACGGGCGCACGACGGCGCGCAGGTCGCGGATCATCGACATGGCTGGCTCCTTCACGGAGGGCCGTCGGCGAGGGCGTGGAACAGCCCGGAATGGGGACGTGGGCTCACATCCGCAAAGCGGGCGGCACCGCGGCAGCGCGATGACGGCGTTCGCTACAGACAGGCAAAAAAAGACGTGCTCTTCCGTCGTGCGAAATGCCGTGGCCCTGACCGGGGAGGCGTCAGTTCACGCGGAAAGGTGTCGAGCGGAAGAGCGGTTGGTACTGCACGGTCGACTTGGATCCACCGCAGCCCCACCTCCTCCGGTCGGTCCCCCTTGGGGGATGACGTTGCGCCGGGACTTGAGAGCGACGCTTCTGCGTGCTGCCCCAGCCGGCACCCCAGGCTAGCAGCCGGTTAAGGGCCAATCCCTTCCTTTGCCCGTTCCATACGCGTCCTATGCTCGCCGCATGGCAGAAATTCTTGCGCTGGTCGAGGCGCGTCTGCGGACGGCCCTGGGCGAACCGGACGCACGCGCGGCAGTGACGTTTCTCGGGACGGACCGGATCGAGGTACTCCGATTCATCGACGGCGACATCGTGCGGTACGCCACGCTCGGTATGTCCGCCCAGCCGATGTCCGATCCGACCGCCGCTCTCGCCGACCCGGTGAAGGGCCCGCGCGCCGAGCTGGTGCTGTCGGTACGGGGCGGGCTCGCCGACACCGACCAGGTGCTGCGCAAGCTCGCGGTGCTGGCGGCGTCTCCCCAGGTGGAGGGCCTGATTGTGGCACCCGGGGCCTCGCTGGACGTCGGTGAACCGCTGTGGCCCGGGGCCCCGTTCACCTCGGTGCTCGTCGCGGAGGGCGGGGGTCTGGTGGCGGACCTGGAACTGGATGAGCCGGCGGAGCCGGTGCGCTTCCTGCCGCTGCTGCCGATGACGCACAACGAGGCCGCCTGGAAGCGGGTCCGCGGTGCGCAGGAGCTCCAGGAGAGATGGCTGTCGCAGGGGACGGACCTGCGCGACCCCCTGCGGCATTCGGTGACGCTGGACTGACGGGGTCAGCCCGCGAAGACGGTGACGCCGTCCTCGGTGGCGTGCTTCGGCTCCAGCTCCTCGGCCTCGTGGGTCAGCGCGGAGCGCCTGACCCGGACCACGACGGCGCCCAGCAGCGCGGCGACGGCGGCGACGACGAACGGGATGTGGATGTTGCTCCACTCCTCGATCTTGGGGGCCAGGTAGGGCGCCGCCGCCGCGGCGAACCAGCGGACGAAGTTGTAGCCGGCGCTGGCCACCGGGCGCGGGGCGTCCGAGACGCCGAGTGCCAGCTCCGTGTAGACGGTGTTGTTCATGCCGATGAGGGCGCCGGAGACGATGGTGCAGACGATGGCCGTCGTGTGGCTGCCGTAGCCGAGGACCACCAGGTCGGCGGCGAGCAGCACCAGCGAGGCGCCGAGCACCTTCAGCGAGCCGAAGCGCCTCTGGAGCCGGGGCGCGACGAGCACCGAGAAGACCGCGAGCAGCAGACCCCAGGCGAAGAAGACGGCACCGGACTTGTACGGCGTCATGTTCAGCACGAACGGCGTGAACGCCAGGATCGTGAAGAACGCGTAGTTGTAGAAGAACGCGGAGGCGGCGACGGAGGCGAGCCCGCCGTGGCCGAGGGCCTTGACCGGGTCGAGCAGTGACGTCCTGCGGGCGGGCTTGGGCTGTTCCTTCAGGAAGGCCGTGATGCAGACGAAGCCGATCGCCATCAGCGCGGCCGTCCCGAAGAACGGGTAGCGCCAGCTGGCGTCACCGAGCAGCGCGCCGAGCAGGGGCCCGCACGCCATGCCGAGGCCGAGCGCCGACTCGTACAGCAGGATCGCCGCCGAGCTGCCGCCGGCCGCGGCGCCGACGATCACGGCGAGCGCGGTCGAGACGAAGAGGGCGTTGCCCAGGCCCCAGCCGGCCCGGAAGCCGACGAGTTCGGCGACGGACGACGAGGTGCCGGAGAGGGCCGCGAAGACCACCACGAGCGCCAGTCCGGCCAGCAGCGTCTTGCGGCCGCCGATGCGGCTGGAGACGAATCCGGTGACGAGCATCGCGACGGCGGTGATCAGGAAGTACGAGGTGAACAGGAGCGACACCTGACTCGGTGTCGCCTCCAGTCCCTTGGCGATGGACGGCAGGATCGGGTCCACCAGGCCGATTCCCATGAACGCGACGACGGACGCGCCTGCCGTCGCCCAGACCGCCTTCGGCTGGCGCAGGAGGCTGACCGTCTCCTGATCGAATGGATCCTCTCCCGGTGTGGCCTCGCTCCGCATGGGCCTTCTCGCTCTCCGCTAGATCGATGTGTTATGCACAGAATAAGTTAGAGGATCTAATGAGTGCAAGCTACATCTAAATTGGCCGGTGGGAGCAGGAACGATCCCGCTCGGCCGAGGAGTGATCGTCCTTGACGCGGCGACGGCCGGGGAGGACCGTTGGACGGTATGAGGGGCGAACCAAGTTGCCCGAAGTGCGCAGGCCGGGTCCGGGCGCCGGGTCTCTTTGCCGACACCTGGCAGTGCGACGCGCACGGCAGCGTGCACCCGCTCCAGCCGGTCATCCCGCCGAGCGTCGAGGCGCTCGGGGTCGTGGTGCACCGGGCGCAGGTGCCCGTCTGGATGCCCTGGCCGCTGCCGGTGGGCTGGCTGTTCACGGGCGTGGCCTGTGCCGGCGACGACCGCAGCGGGGGCCGGGCCACCGCCGTCGCCTGCACCGGGCCGGGACCGCTCGGCGGCATGGGCGAGCTGCTGCTCGTCGCCGAGGAGCTGGGTGTCGGACTCGGGGCGCGGTACGCCGGGATCGAGGGGCCCGACCCCGGGCCGGGACTGCGGGTGGACGGCCCCCCGGACGCCAAGGTCCTCGCCGCGGGCCGCCCGACGCCGCTCTGGCACGTCAAGGACGCCCCCGCCGACCGCGCCGTCTTCGCGGGCGAGGCGCGCGGGCTGTGGCTGTGGGCCATCGTCTGGCCCGAGCAGTCCGGGCTCCTCATGTACGACGAGCTGGTCCTCACCGACCTGCGCGACGCCGGGGGAGAGGTCGACCTGGTGCCCTGCGGCGCGCTCACGCCCCGCCTGCTGACCGGGCCCTGAGCGGGGCCGGAGGGGTCCCGCGCGCCGGTTATCCTTGGGTGTCCCCTATCGGCCGCGAGCACTGGAGTCCGTGTCGTGCGCATCGACCTGCACACCCACTCCACCGCGTCCGACGGTACGGACACCCCCGCCGAGCTGGTGGGCAACGCCGCTGCCGCGGGCCTCGATGTCGTCGCCCTCACCGACCACGACACCGTGCGCGGCCACGCCGAGGCGATCGGCGCACTCCCCGAGGGGCTCACGCTCGTCACCGGCGCCGAGCTGTCCTGCCGCATCGGCGGCGTGGGCCTGCACATGCTGGCGTACCTCTTCGACCCGGACGAGCCCGCCTTCGCCCGCGAGCGCGAGCTGGTGCGCGACGACCGGGTGCCGCGCGCCCGGACCATGGTGCGCAAGCTCCAGGAGCTGGGCGTGCCGGTCACCTGGGAGCAGGTCGCCCGGATCGCCGGGGACGGCTCGGTCGGCCGGCCGCACGTCGCCACCGCCCTGGTCGAGCTCGGCGTCGTCGGGACCGTCTCCGACGCCTTCACGCCCGACTGGCTCGGCGACGGCGGACGCGCGTACGCCGACAAGCACGAGCTGGACCCCTTCGACGCCGTCCGGCTGGTCAAGGCCGCCGGGGGCGTCACCGTCCTCGCCCATCCGGCCGCCGTCAAACGCGGCCGTACGGTCCCCGAGTCCGCCATAGCCGAACTGGCGGCCGCCGGGCTCGACGGCATCGAGGTCGACCACATGGACCACGACGAGCCGACCCGGACCCGGCTGCGCGCACTCGCCGGCGAGCTGGGGCTGCTGACCACCGGCTCCAGCGACTACCACGGCAGCCGCAAGACCGTGGAGCTCGGCGCGTACACCACCGACCCCGAGATCTACGGCGAGATCACCCGGCGCGCCACGGGAGCCTTCCCGGTGCCGGGCGCCGGCGGACCCACCGCCTCGTAACGGCACACGGGCCCCGCCCGTTCGCACCGCTCACCCCCACCCGCGCACAGGCCGCCCCCGGCTGTCCGTCCGGACCGCCCGGCGGTCTTGTGGCGCGCCTCTTCCCCGCGGCCACCCTCCGCATTCCCGCTCTCTCCTCGCAAGGCTCACCGTGTTCGACGTCGCTGTCTTCGGATCCCTTTTTCTCACCCTTTTTGTGATTATGGATCCACCGGGGATCACCCCGATCTTCCTCGCTCTCACCGCCGGCCGCCCCGCCCGGATGCAGCGCCGGATGGCCCTCCAGGCCGTCGCCGTCGCGTTCGGCGTGATCGCCGTCTTCGGCCTGCTCGGCCAGCAGATCCTGGACTACCTGCACGTCTCCGTCCCCGCGCTGATGATCGCCGGCGGGCTGCTCCTGCTGCTGATCGCGCTCGACCTGCTGACCGGCAAGACCGACGAACCGACGCAGACCAAGGACGTCAACGTCGCCCTCGTACCGCTCGGCATGCCGCTGCTCGCGGGACCCGGCGCGATCGTCTCGGTGATCCTCGCCGTGCAGCACGCCGACAGCATGGCGGGCCAGGTGTCGGTCTGGACGGCGATCGTCGCCATGCACGTCGTGCTCTGGCTGACCATGCGCTACTCGCTGCTGATCATCCGGGTCATCAAGGACGGCGGCGTCGTGCTCGTCACCAGGCTGGCCGGCATGATGCTGTCCGCCATCGCCGTGCAGCAGATCATCAACGGCGTCACCCAGGTCATCCAGGGCGCCTGACCCCGGCCCGGTGTCCGGCCCGCACACCACAGCGCCCCCGTACGGACATTCCGTACGGGGGCGCTTCGTCTTCGTCACGTCGACAATTCACATCGGCAAGGCGCTGGGCAAGGTGCTCAACAAGGTGTTACGAAGCCGGACTTTCGGCCGGTCGGATATAGATGCGCTGGCCCGTCGCGGCGGCCTGCTGCACGATCCGGTTGACGGAGGCGGCGTCCACAACAGTGCTGTCCACGGCGGTACCGTCGACATCGCTGAGTCGCATGATCTCGAAGCGCATACGGCTTCCCTTCGTCTGATCCTCCTGCTGGAGAACTACTGGAGGACGGTCTCCCGTCCGCAAGGATGAGGAGCGCCAGGCATGGCTGTCGTGCGCTCCACAGGGGATACAACGGCTTGCCCCCTGCAAACATTCCCTACGCTAAGGAAATTTTTTGGATGTCTAAGTACCAGCGGGTAATCACGCGTGTGCGCACGACCGGCTCCCCGACGGGAACCGCATGAACGACGCGGAGATCGGCGAGCGGCTGGACCGCACCAACACCCTGCTCCAGCGGGTGCTCGCCGAGGTCTCGAAGACCCCCTCGACCCACGCGATCTTCGTGGACGCGGGCTATGTGTACGCCGCCGCCGGGCTGCTCGTCACCGGCACCGAGGACCGGCGCTCCTTCGACCTCGACGCCGAAGGGCTGATCGAGGCCTTCATCGACAAGGCCCGCACCATCTTCGCGGACAGCAGACTGCTCCGCGTGTACTGGTACGACGGAGCCAGACGCCGCATCCACACCACCGAGCAGCAGGCCATCGCCGAACTGCCCGACGTCAAGGTCAGACTCGGCAACCTCAACGCCAACAACCAGCAGAAGGGCGTCGACTCCCTCATCCGCACCGACCTGGAGTCCCTCGCCCGCCACCGCGCCATCAGCGACGCCGCGCTCATCGGCGGCGACGAGGACCTGGTCCCGGCCGTCGAGGCCGCCCAGGGCTACGGCGCCCGGGTCCACCTCTGGGGCATCGAGGCGGGCGAGGGACGCAACCAGGCGGAGCCGCTGCTCTGGGAGGTCGACAGCCAGCGCACCTTCGACCTGGACTTCTGCAGCCCCTACGTCACCAGACGCGCCGTCACCACCTACGAGGACGACGCCCCCGCGCCGTCGCGCGAGGACGTCCGCTTCGTCGGCGCACAGATCGCCGGTGCCTGGCTCGCCGCACGGGGCCGCGAGTCCCTGGCGGACCTGCTGCCCGGCCATCCGTATCTGCCGGGCTCCGTCGACCAGGACCTGCTGAACGAGGCCGAACGCCTCCTCCAGCGCTCCCTGCGGGGCTACGCCCCCCTGCGCAGGGCCCTGCGCGACGGCTTCTGGCAGCACCTCAAAGCGCAGTACTGACAGCCCTCGCAGTACTGACAGCCCTCAGAGGCCGTCCCAGAAGGAGACGAGCGCGGCGGCCGTGGCGTCCGGCCGGTCCGTGTTGGGGGAGTGCTCCGCACCCTCGATCCGGGTCCGGCGGGCGCCCAGCCGCACCGCCATCTCGTCCAGCACCGGCACCGGCCACACATCGTCGCTCTCGCCGGAGAGCACATGGACCGGCAGCCCGGCGGCGGCGAGCTCGGCCACCCGGTCCGGCTCGGTGGACAGCAGGCGGCCGGTGGCGATCAGCTGGGCCGGGTGGTGGCGCAGCCAGCGCCGCCGCAGGTCCTCGCCGTCCGTGTCCGCCTCGGCCGGCGGTTCGAAGGCGCGCATCGCCGCCCAGACGTCGTCCATGGTCATGGTCGCCAGCGCGTCGCCCAGGATCTTCAGCTTGACCCGCTGCGCCTCCACCACGGCGGCGGACCCCGACGACATCAGGGTCACTGAACGGAACGGCGCGGCGTCCAGGAGGACGGCGGCCCGGCCGATCTGCCCGCCGAGCGAGTGCCCCACCAGATGCACCGGGTCCTCGCCCGCACCGAGCGCGGCCGCCTGCGCGAGCACGTCACGGGCCAGCTCCTCCTGGGCGTAGCTCTCCCGGCGGTCCGTCCCCGGGCTCTCGAACTGCCCGCGCCCGTCGACGGCGACGGCACGGTATCCGGCGTCCGCGAGGGGTTCCAGCAGCGCGATGAAGTCCTCCTTGCTGCCGGTGTATCCGGGCACCAGCAGGGCGGTGCCGCGCGGGGCGGCGGGCGGGGAGGCGTCCAGCACGGCGAAGTCGCCGCGCGCGGTGTGCAGCGCGCGGGCCCGCGCGCAGGGGGGCGGGGTGAAGGTGGGTGGCCTGCTCATGGGACGAGGTTAGAACCTGTGCGGCCGGGTACGCGGGACGGCCCCGGGGGAAGTCCCCGGGGCCGTCCGGCAGGCGGTGAGTGGTCCGCTGGACCGTGTCCGCAAAGCCCCGCCCGGCCCACGAGGCCTGCCGCGGGCCACGCCCTCCGGGCGTACGGGGGGGACTTCGCGGACCGACCTAGCTCTCGGCCTTCGCTGCGGCGGCGCGCGGTGCCCGGCGCCGGCGCGGCTTGGCCTCGCCCTCGGCGGTCGCGGTCTCCGCCACGGCCTCCGTCTTGGGCTTCGAGACCGCGCGGGTGCGGCGGCGCGGCGGCTCGGGCTCGGAGACCGGCGCGATCTGGAAGTCGACCTCGTCCTCGGCCGGCTTGATCACCCGGGCGCGGCGACGCGGCCGGGTGACGGCGGGCGCCTCCGGCTCGGCCACGGGCGCGGTCTGGAAGTCCGCCTCCTGGGTCACCGGCTTGGCCACCCGGGCGCGGCGCCGACGCGGCTTGGCCGCCTCGGTCACCGTCTCGTCGGTCACCGGCTCAGCGGCCACGGGCTCGGCCACGGCGTCCACGACGGCCTCCGCCTTGGGCTTGGCCGTCCTGGTCCGGGTGCGCTTCTTCGGCTCGGCCTCGGCCTCGGGCTCGACGACCGCGGGGGCCTCGGCCACGGCGACCGCTGCCTCGGCCGCGATGTCCGCCGCACCGACGCGGGTGCGCCGGCGGCGGCGCGGGGTGCGCGGGCCCTCCACGGCATCGGCGGGCGCCGCCGCCTCGGTCACGGCCTCGGTGGCCGGTGCGGGCACGGTCGCCGCGCCTTCGGCGAGGGCCGAGCCGCCACGGGTACGACGGCGCTGACGCGGGGTGCGCGGCGGGCGCTCCTCGCGGACGGCGGGCGCCGGGGCGGCGGACTTGCGGCCGCGGCCACCCGTCTCACCGAGGTCCTCGATCTCCTCGGCCCGCAGACCGGCCCGGGTCCGCTCGGCACGCGGCAGGACACCCTTGGTGCCGGCCGGGATGTCGAGCTCCTCGTACAGGTGCGGGGAGGTGGAGTACGTCTCGACCGGGTCCGGGAACTTCAGGTCCAGGGCCTTGTTGATCAGCTGCCAGCGCGGGATGTCGTCCCAGTCGACCAGCGTGATCGCGATGCCCTTGGCGCCCGCGCGGCCGGTCCGGCCGATGCGGTGCAGATAGGTCTTCTCGTCCTCGGGCGACTGGTAGTTGATGACGTGCGTGACGCCCTCGACGTCGATACCGCGAGCGGCGACGTCGGTGCAGACCAACACGTCCACCTTGCCGTTGCGGAAGGCGCGCAGCGCCTGCTCGCGGGCGCCCTGGCCGAGGTCGCCGTGGACCGCGCCGGAGGCGAAGCCGCGCTTCTCCAGCTGCTCGGCGATGTCGGCCGCGGTGCGCTTGGTGCGGCAGAAGATCATCGCGAGCCCGCGGCCGTTGGCCTGGAGGATGCGCGAGACCATCTCGGGCTTGTCCATCGAGTGGGCGCGGTAGACGTACTGCGCCGTGTTCTTGACGGTCGTGCCCTCGTCGTCGGGCGAGGTGGCGTTGATGTGGGTCGGCTGCGACATGTAGCGGCGCGCGAGGGAGATGACCGCGCCCGGCATGGTGGCCGAGAACAGCATGGTCTGGCGCTTGGCCGGCAGCATCGTGATGATGCGCTCGACGTCGGGCAGGAAGCCCAGGTCGAGCATCTCGTCGGCCTCGTCGAGGACGAGCGCGCGGACCTTGGAGAGGTCGAGCTTGCGCTGGCCGGCCAGGTCGAGCAGCCGGCCCGGGGTGCCGACGATCACATCGACGCCCTTCTTGAGGGCCTCGACCTGCGGCTCGTACGCCCGGCCGCCGTAGATCGCGAGGACCCGGACGTTACGCACCTTGCCGGCGGTCAGCAGGTCGTTGGTGACCTGCTGGCACAGCTCGCGGGTGGGCACGACGATGAGGGCCTGCGGGGCGTCGGTCAGCTCCTCGGGCTTGGCGCGGCCCGCCTCGACATCGGCGAGGACGGTGACGCGCTCCAGCAGCGGCAGACCGAAACCGAGGGTCTTGCCGGTGCCGGTCTTGGCCTGCCCGATGACATCGGAGCCGGAGAGGGCGACGGGGAGCGTGAGCTCCTGGATGGGGAAGGGGGACGTGATGCCGACGGCCTCAAGGGCCTCGGCGGTCTCGGAAAGAATCCCGAGGTCTCGGAACGTAGTCAGGGTGCTGCCTCTTCTGTGAGACGCGGCCCGAGGCGAACGAAGGGGGTCGTACCGTGCCGGGTTGGTCATCCGGCCGGGATGGGCCGGGTGGCGCGGGACCACTGCCGTCGCTCAGAGCGCTCGTGCCGCTGAGGGGGCCCCTCATGGTGCGGTCGTACGTGTCGCACGCACCGCGTGGAGGGCTGTCAGGTCGGAGCCGATCGGGCCACCGACCGGGCATCCTCATTCAATTTCGCGCCACGAGCAGATGCAAAGTGCTCAGTAAGCGCATTACCACTGTACCCCGGATCCGCGCATCTGTGTTGGGCGAATTCGTCGGGAGGGTGTGACGCCGGCCGGCGGCCGGACCGTTCCGCTCCCCTCCGGGCGGGCTATTCTGCGCTGCATGGAGACGCCTGACAACGCCACTGAAGCCCCCGCGACCACCAAAATCGCCGACCAGGACTGGACCACCGCGTCCGCGGAGCCGCAGTACCGGGCCGCCGTGGTCGACCTGCTGGGAGCACTCGCCTACGGGGAGCTGGCGGCCTTCGAGCGGCTCGCCGAGGACGCCAAACTCGCGCCGACCCTGGCCGACAAGGCGGAGCTGGCGAAGATGGCGTCCGCCGAGTTCCACCACTTCGAGCGGCTGACGGAGCGGCTGACGGCCATCGAGGTGGAGCCGACCGGCGCGATGGAGCCGTTCGCCAGGGCGCTGGACGACTTCCACCGCCAGACCGCGCCGTCGGACTGGCTGGAGGGCCTGGTCAAGGCGTACGTCGGTGACTCGATCGCCAGCGACTTCTACCGGGAGGTCGCGGCCCGGCTCGACTCCGACACCCGCTCCCTGGTCCTCGCGGTGCTCGACGACACGGGCCACGGCAACTTCGCCGTCGAGAAGGTGCGCGCCGCGATCGAGGCGGACCCGAGGCTCGGCGGCCGGCTCGCGCTGTGGGCGCGGCGGCTGATGGGTGAGGCGCTTTCGCAGGCGCAGCGCGTGGTCGCGGACCGTGACGCGCTGTCGACCATGCTGGTGGGCGGCGTCGCCGACGGCTTCGACCTGGCCGAGGTCGGCCGGATGTTCTCGCGGATCACCGAGGCGCACACCAAGCGGATGGCCGCCCTGGGGCTGGCCGCCTAGCGTCCCGCCCGTCGGGGTCGGACCGGCCCCGGCGTCAGGCCGCGGCCGACCGGCCCAGCTGTCGGCTGCGCGGCCGGATCAGCAGGGACACCGTCACCGCCGCGATCAGCACGGCGCCCACCACCGTGACCGCCGGATGGCCGGAGCCGAGCACCGAACGCATCAGGGACGTGCCGAACAGGGCACCGAGCGCCCCGGCGGCGAACACGGTGCGACGGGCCGGGAGGCGGCCGGGCAGCGAGCGCAGGGCCGCCCAGGAGAGGGCCACCCCGAGCACGACGGCGCTCAGCGTTTCCAGGATCACAGACGATCACCTCGCAGGACGACGGGCCGGGTATATCGGTCCTGGTCGTACTACCCGTGAGCGCCCGGTCACAATCCTTTCACGCACAGGCTTCGCTCAGCCGCCGCACAGCCAGGCGGACGGGCACACGGAGAGCGGACGGGCGCATACGGAGAGCGGCCCGGCGGGACTCCCGCCGGGCCGCTCTCCGTGTCCTGTGCGTCAGTACGCCGTTACAGCGTGCCGAACCCCACCCGTCGTGCGCTGGGCTCGCCGATCTCCACGTAGGCGATCCGGTCGGCCGGCACGAGGACCTTGCGGCCCTTCTCGTCCGTGAGGCTGAGCAGCTGCGCCTTGCCGGCGAGAGCCTCGGCGACCGTGCTCTCGACCTCTTCGGCGGAAAGCCCGCTCTCCAGAACGATCTCCCGGGGCGTGTGCTGCACCCCGATCTTGACCTCCACGGCTATGTCCCTCCGACGGTCAGTCCCTGCGCGGTGAACCGCGCCGTACGCAGCACACATTAGCCCGCTGAGGGGACCTGTCCGGGCGCCACGGGCCACGCCCGCAGCGAACAGCGGGCGCCGCCCGGCGGTCAGTGCTGATCGATGCCGTGCAGCGGGAATCCCGCGATGCCCCGCCAGGCCAGCGAGGTCAGCAGCTGGACCGCGGTGTCGCGCGGGATGGCCGACCGGCTGGAGAGCCAGTAGCGGGCGACCACCTGGGACACCCCGCCGAGACCCACCGCGAGCAGCATCGACTCGTCCTTGGACAGGCCCGTGTCACCCGCGATCACGTCGGAGATGGCCTCGGCGCACTGGAGCGAGACCCGGTCCACCCGCTCGCGGACGGCGGGCTCGTTGGTCAGGTCGGACTCGAAGACGAGCCGGAAGGCGCCGCCCTCGTCCTCGACGTACGCGAAGTACGCGTCCATCGTCGCGGCCACGCGCAGCTTGTTGTCCGTGGTCGACGCCAGCGCCGTGCGCACCGCCTGGAGCAGTGACTCGCAGTGCTGGTCGAGGAGGGCCAGATACAGCTCCAGCTTGCCGGGGAAGTGCTGGTAGAGGACCGGCTTGCTGACCCCGGCCCGCTCCGCGATGTCGTCCATCGCCGCAGAGTGGTAGCCCTGCGCGACGAAGACCTCCTGCGCGGCTCCCAGCAGCTGGTTGCGTCGGGCGCGGCGGGGCAGGCGAGTGCCCCGCGGGCGCGCCGCCTCGGTCTGCTCGATGGCTGTCACGCCGCCTCCCAAATTCGTGGTCAGACACAGCCGTTCCGTACACGCCATGCCCTACCGACATCGTACTTTTGGGTAACCCCGGTATGCGCGGCGCGGACGCAGAATTTCACGGACCGGACGGCTGCGGAAGCCATGCACTGCCCCGCCCCCGGCGCAGATGGGGACGTATCAGCGGTAATCGTCCTCATCCTGGGGGACGACGCGGGCCTGTTCCGCCGCATCGGCCTCGCTGACCTCGTCACGGTCGTGGTCCGTGAGGGCTTCGTCGCTCTCGGGGCGCAGATCCGTCCGCTGCTCGGCGGCGTCCGCGTCGGGTGTCTCCTGGTCGGGCTCGTCCGGCTGGACGTCCTCGAAGGTCTCGGGGTCCCTCGGGTCGACCGTCATGGTGACTCCCTTCCTCGGTTCGAGCCTATGGGGTACCCCCGGAAGCCGCTATGCGATCTGTGACGGCGAACACATGAATCGTCGTGTGATCATCTCGTAACATTGCCCGCATGTCTTCGACCGAGCTGCCGGGAGTCCGCGCCGCCGCCGCAGCGGTGGCCCCCACGGTGAGCGCCGTCAGGGTCGCCGAGGGGGAGCGGCTGCGCTCCGTCGAACTGCCCGGACTGACGCTCACCCTCCGTTCGCGGCCCTCCCGGCGGCCCGGACTGCCGCCCGCCCTCTTCGTGCACGGCCTCGGCGGCTCCTCGCAGAACTGGACGGCGCTGATGCCGCTCCTGGAGGACGCGGTGGACTGCGAGGCGGTCGACCTGCCCGGATTCGGCGACTCCCCGCCGCCCGACGACGGGAACTACTCGGTCACCGGGCACGCCCGCGCGGTGATCCGCCTCCTGGACGCCCAGGAGCGCGGCCCCGTCCATCTGTTCGGCAACTCGCTGGGCGGCGCGGTGGCCACCCGGGTCGCCGCCGTCCGTTCCGACCTGGTGCGCACCCTCACCCTGGTCTCGCCCGCGCTCCCCGAGATCCGGGTCCAGCGCACGGCCGCCCCGACCGCGCTGCTCGCACTCCCGGGCGTCGCCTCCCTGTTCGCCCGGCTGACCCGGGACTGGAGTGCGGAAGAGCGCACCCGCGGAGTCATGGCACTCTGTTACGGCGATCCGGCACGGGTCTCCGAGACGGGCTTCCGCGACGCGGTGGCCGAAATGGAGCGCCGACTGGAACTGCCGTACTTCTGGGACGCCATGGCGCGTACCGCCCGTGGCATCGTCGACGCGTACACCCTGGGCGGACAGCACGGGCTGTGGCGCCAGGCCGAGCGGGTGCTCGCGCCGACCCAGCTGGTGTACGGCGGACGGGACCAGCTCGTCTCGTTCCGGATGGCCCGCAGGGCGTCCGCGGCCTTCCGCGACGCGCGCCTGCTGACACTGCCCGACGCCGGGCACGTGGCGATGATGGAGTACCCGGAGGCGGTCGCCCAGGCGTTCCGGGAATTGCTCGACGAATGCGGCGGGAGCTGATCCGGGGCGTGGGACGACACAGCCGTAAGGGCCCTGCGCCCAGGGTGCCCGAGACCGGGCAGGCGGAGGCGAACGAGGCGGGGCGCGAGGCCGCCCGGCCGGTCGCCGGCAGCGGGCGGCGCAGACGGCAGGCCGAGCAGGCCGGCCCGGGGCCGTTCCCGGGCACGCCCGAGGTACGCGGCGGTCACCCCGAACAGCGTGAACCCGGCGGCGGCTGGGGCGCGGGCCCCATGGGCCGGGGCGCCGAGGGCAGGGGTCAGGGACGGCCCGGTCTCCAGGCGCCCGCCCCCGGCGGCAGGCCCGGCGGCCCGCGTCCCGCGCACCACCCGCAGGGCCCCACGCACCATCAGCAGGCGACCTCCACCCGGCCGCTGATACCGGGTCCGCGGCGCGAGTTCGTCGAGGCCTTCGACAACCCGCCCGCACCGCCCGCGCCGCGCCGGCAGGCGGCGGCGCCCGCCGACCCGTTCGCCTCCGTCACCGAGTGGGACGAGCGCCCGCCCGAGCGCGGGCGCGACGAGGCGGCCCGGACCAGGGACGCGAAGGACGCCAAGGGCGGCAAGGGCCGTACGTTCACCGGTATCGCCGCCGCCGCGGTCACCACCGTGCTCGCGGTCGTCGTGGCCGGCCAGGTCGCCCACGACGGCACCGGCGGCAACGGAGCGGCGCGGGCCGCGGGCGTGGACCGGGGCGAGAGCGACGACGCCTCCCGGTCGGACAGCCGTAACACCCCGTCCCCCGAAACGGCGACGGTCAAGCCCCTTTCGTATGAGCAGAAAATGGCCAAGCCTTATCCGCTGGCTCCGGCGCTCATGGGATCGGGTGACTTCGAGACGGTCCCCGGCTCGGCCAAGGCCCCGGGCAAGGGTACGAAGCACCGCTACCGCATCGATGTCGAGAAGGGGCTCGGGCTCGACGCCGAACTGTTCGCGCAGGCCGTGCAGAAGACGCTCAACGACGACCGGAGCTGGGCGCACGACGGCGATATGACCTTCGAGCGGATCTCCAAGGGCGAGCCGGATTTCGTCATCACGCTGGCAAGTCCCGGCACCACCGCCAAGTGGTGCCGGAAGTCGGGCCTGGACACCACCGAGGACAACGTCTCCTGCGACTCGGCCGCCACCGAGCGCGTGATGATCAACGCCTACCGCTGGGCGCAGGGGTCGGCCACCTTCGGGCCGGACAAGCTGTTCTCCTACCGGCAGATGCTGATCAACCACGAGGTCGGCCACCGGCTCGGCCACAACCATGTCAGCTGCCGTACGGAGGGCGCCCTCGCGCCCGTCATGCAGCAGCAGACCAAGACGCTGAACCTCGACGGCATCAAGTGCCGGGCCAACCCCTGGGTGTATCCCGAGGACTGAGTGGGTGTCGGGAGGCCGGTGCGCGGGTAGCACCCGCGGCGCCATGAGCCTGACCCCGAGTGACCTTTCGCCTCCATAGCGCGATCAGGGCCTGTCCGGCGGATCTTCGTGGATCAGCCCGCGGCGTCCGGTGCGTGCTATCGGCGTGCGCCAGAATCGCCCTCGTACTGGACGTACTTGGGTGATTCGGGCGTGCGGCGAGAGTGCGTGCCAGGCGTCGCGGGCCCGCGAAGATCCGCCGGACAGGCCCTAAACGTCATTCGCGCAGGAAAGTTACGCCGGTTCACCCCTTTCGGTGGTGCGACGGACAACCGTCCATCGCACCACCGGCGTATCCGCTTACGGTCGTCCCGCCGCGAGTCGCCGATCCAACGGCGGCCGCACACAAGGGAGATCGGGGGTGCACTCGTGCGGATCGGACTGCTCACCGATGGTGGCTATCCGTACGCGACCGGTGAGTCCAGGCTCTGGTGCGACCGCCTGGTACGCGGGCTCGCCCAGCACGAGTTCGACCTCTTCGCACTCAGCCGCACCGCCGAACAGGAAGCGCGGGGCTGGGTCAGGCTCCCCGCCCAGGTCGGGCAGGTGCGTACCGCCCCCCTGTGGACGGCCGACGAGGAATCCCTCGGGCTGCACGCACCCAGGGGACCGCTCTCGCGCCTGCTGACCGGAGGGGGCGCGCGGACCTACGCCCGGCGCGAACGGCGGCGCTTCGCCACCCACTTCACCTCCCTCGCGGCCTCGGTCTGCACGGCGGGCCGCGAGCCCGGCGGGGCGGACACCGCCCGGCCCGCCGGTACGGGTGACGGAATCGGCCCCCGGGCCGCCGACGAGCAGTTCACCCAGGGCCTCTACGGGCTCGCCGAACTGGCCTGGGAGCACGGCGGACTGCCCGCCGCCCTCCGCTCCGAGACCGCCGTGCGCATCCTGGAGGCTGCCTGCCGCGCCCCCGGCACCGGGCGCACCGTGCAGACCGCCACCGTCGCCGACCTCCTCGCCTTCACCGCGGAGCTGGACCGGGTGCTGCGCCCGCTCTCCCTGGACTGGTACGAGGAGGACGGCCTCGCAGCCGTCGACCTCTGCCATGCCGCGTCCGGTGGCGCGGCCGCTCTGCCGGGTCTGCTGGCCAAACGCTTCTTCGGCGTGCCCCTGCTGGTCACGGAGTACTCCGTGCAGGTGCGGGCGCACTACCTCTCGTCGGGGGGCGCGCCCGTGAGTGCGCCGGTGCGCGCCCTCCTGGCGAACTTCCACGGGCGGCTCGCCACCGAGGTGTACCGGCAGGCCGCGCTCATCACCCCCGGCAACACCCACGCCCGCCGCTGGCAGGAGCGCTGCGGCGCCGACCCCGCCAAGGTGCGGACGGTGTACCCCGGCATGGAGTCCGCCCGGTTCGCGGCACTCGGGGAACGCGACGACGACGGCGGTCCCGACACGCTCGTCTGGGTCGGCCGGATCGAGCCCGCCAAGGACCTGATCGCCCTTCTGCACGCCTTCGCCGAGGTGCGCCGGGCCGAGCCGGACGCCCGGCTGCGGATCATCGGGGCGCCGGCCCCGGGCCCGGCGGGCGCCACCTGTCTCGCGCACTGCCGGGCGGTGGCCGCCGAGCTGTTCCCCGACGGGGTGGCCGGTACGCACGCCGGGGGCGAGAATCCGGTCTCCTTCGAGGACATCGGGGGCGACGGCGTACCCGGTCTCGCCCAGGCGTATGCGGCGGGCGGCGTCGTGGTGCTGTCCAGCGTGGTCGAGGGCTTTCCGATCAGCGTGGTCGAGGCGATGTTCTGCGGCCGGGCCACCGTGTCGACGGACGTCGGCGCGGTCGTCGAGGTCATCGGCGGCACCGGGCTCGTGGTCCCGCCGCGCAACCCCCGGGCGCTCGCGGACGCCTGCCTGGCGCTGCTGCGCGACCCGGAGCGCCGTGCGCGCCTGGGTGCGGCGGCACGCGCCCGAGCCCTGGAACTCTTCACCGTCGAACAGAATCTCGCGGCATTCCGTGGCATCTACCTGGAGCTGATCGCGCAGGCGCCGGTACGCGGCACGCCGCTCCCGGAGCCCGGTGAGGGACCGCGCCCCTTCGCCACCCCGCCGGAGGCCCACGTCCTGGGCCTCTGGCCGGAACCGGAGCCGGAGCCGGAGCCGTACCCCGGCGACCGCACCCCCAGTTGGGCGGGCGCGGCGCCGGGGCCGGGGGAGAGCGATGCGTGACCAGGAGACGGCCGGCCCGGCCCGGCCCAGTCGGCCGGGACCGGACGAACAGCAGCACGGAGGAACGACGATGGGCCCCCAGACGGACGCCCGCACGGAAGCCCGGGAAGACCTCGCCCCCACGCCGGCGCGCGAGACGGCCGGGCGGCCCGAGCTGATCGGATCCGCGCCCGCCGACCTCGCACCGTCCGACCTCGTGCCGTCCGACCTCGTGCCTGCCGGCTCCGCGCCTGCCGGTCCCGCGCCTGCCGGCCTCGCGCCCGCCGACCTCGTACAGTCCGCCCCCGTACAGTCCGCCCCCGCACCTGCCGACCTCGCGCCGTCCGACCCCGCACCCGTCCGTCCCGCGCCGTCAGACCCCGCCCCAGCTGACCGCGTGCCCCCCGCCCCCGCGCACGCCCCCGCCCGGACGGCCGCCGATGCGCCGGAGCGCAACCCGGAGCACGCCCCGGCGCGTACTCCCGCGCGCGCCACCGAGGTGGCCCGCGTCCACCCCCGCACCGCCCACCCCGCCCGCGACACCGCGGCCGCCGCGCACCAGGCGGCCGGCGGGGCGCACGGGACCGCCGACCCGGTGAAGGCCCTCATGCACCGGCACCGTGAGCTGTGCGAGCGGGCCGTCGACCCGTTGGAGATCGCCGCCGGGCTCGAAGCCCACGGCGTCACCGACCGCACCGCCGCCCGCTACCGGCACCGCGACGTGTTCTCGCTCGCCGAGGAACTCTTCGCCCGGATCCCGGCCGTCGCGGCGGAGTCCGTCGCCGCGGGCCCCGCTCCGGCGCGCGACATCGAGACGCGCGCCGCCTGGTCGCTGCGCGCCCTGCTGCCGGGCGCCGCCTGCCTGGCCACCTTCGTCGCGCTCCGCCTCACCGACGGGGTGCTCGGCGGCGACGCCCGGCTCGCCATCGGGGCCGGCGGCACGCTGCTCGCGCTCATCGGCCTGGCCCTCGCCCTGCGCACCGGCCCCCTCAGCGCCCGCGCCGGCTCATCGGGCACCGCAGCCCTCTGTGCCTGCTGGCTCCTCGGCTACGTCCTGTACGGCGACGACCTGCTCCACCAGGTCCTCAGCGGCGGCCCCGAAGGCCCCTGGACGCTCACCCCTGCGCCCCTGCTCGGGCTCGCCCTCGCGGTGGCCCCCGCCGCCTGGTGCGCCCACCTCTTCTCCCTGTACGCCCACCGCAGACTCCACGGCAGCCATGCGCTGGAGGAGTTCGCCGCCGGTGTGCGCCCCCTGCTCTTCGGCGCCGTCGCGCTCTTCGCCTGCGTCCTGGCCATACTGCTGTACCTGGCCCGGCTCGGGCTCGGCACCGGCGGCTCCCCGGCCGCTGCCGCCGCCCTCGGGGTGCTGCTCCTGCTGGCCCGCCTGCTCACCGTCCACGGCTTCCCGGAAGCGGCCGCCACCGGACTCGCCGCCGCCTGCGCCGTCGAGGCCGCCGCCCCCGCCCTGATCCTGGCCGGGCGGCTGCCCGGACTCGACCCGCTCGCCCGCCCCGTCGACGCCCTGATCGAGGCGGCGGGCACCGGGGCCGTGCCCGCGCTCGCCTGCGGCGCGGCCGCCCTCGGCCTGCTGACCACCGCCACCCTCGCCCTCTCCAGGGCATCCGCCCACAGCGCCGCCTGAGGCGCCCCAGAACCCCCGCGGAGCCGACGCCGCGGGTCGTCATCACCCGTTCCACCCGTAACTGCCCCAAGGAGACACCGGACATGACCCCCCAATCCCCCGCACCGGCAGCCCGCCGTCGGCCCCCAGGCCGGGTCCGCCCAGTCCCGCCCGGTTCGCGACGCCCGGGTGGACCGGGCCTGGGCGGTGCGCGATGAGGGTGCTGCTGCTCGGAGCCAACGGATTCATCGGCCGGTTCGTGGCCGACCGGCTGCTCGCCGACCCCGCCGTCCACCTCACCGCCCTCGGGCGCGGCGACGACGCCGACGTGCGGTTCGACCTCGCCGGCGGCAGCCCCGGAGCGCTCACCCGCTTCCTGGACGCCGTCCACCCCGGAGTCGTCGTCAACTGCGCCGGCGCCACCCGGGGCGGGGCCCGCGACCTCACCCGGCACAACACCGTCGCCGTCGCCACCGTCTGCGAGGCGATGCGGCGCAGCGGCTGCTCCGCCCGCCTCGTCCAGGTCGGCTGCGCCTCCGAGTACGGCCCCTCGCAGCCCGGCTCCTCCACCGCCGAGGACGCCATCCCGCGCCCCGGCGGCCCGTACGGCGTCAGCAAGCTCGCCGCCACCGAGCTCGTCCTCGGCTCCGGCCTCGACGCGGTCGTGCTGCGGGTCTTCTCACCGGTCGGCCCCGGCACCCCCGCGGGCTCCCCGCTGGGCCGACTCGCCGAGGCCATGCGGCGCACCATGCAGTCCGGCGACGGCGAGCTGAAGCTCAGCGGCCTCGGCGTGCAGCGCGACTTCGTGGACGTACGCGATGTGGCGCGCGCCGTGCACGCCGCCTCGCTCTCCGCCGCGCAGGGCGTCGTCAACATCGGTACCGGCCGGGCCGTCCGGCTCCGCGACGCGGCGGCCGTCCTCGCCAAGGTCGCCGGATACGCCGGCGCGCTCCACGAGCTGGACACGCCCCCCGCGCGCCTGCCCATCGGTGCCCCCCGCACCTCCACCGAATCGGTCATCGAGCACCTCTCGGCCACGCCGTCCCCGTACCCGGACGGCTGCGGGGCCTGGCAGCAGGCGGACGTACGCACCGCCCGCGACCGGCTCGGCTGGCGCCCCCGGATCAATCTGGAGGAGTCACTCGCCGACATCTGGATGGAGGCGGCGTGCCGTATCTGACCAGCACCGGCACGGCCCGGCGGAGCAGCGGCGCCGAACAGTTCGGCTTCGGCGTCCCCGGCTACGCGCACCCGCTGCTCGCAACGGCCGAGTGGGCCGAGCTCACGCGCCCGGGGACGCCGCTGCACTGGGCCGTCCTCAACGTCGACAACGGCCCCGGCAGCCGGCCCGACCCGCACTGCCTGGAGGCGGCGGGGCGGTTCCGCAACGCCCGCGCGCCGCGCGGCGGCGAGCCGCCCGACACCATGCGGGCGGCGGGCGGGCGGCTGCTCGGGCAGCTCGACCTCGCGCACGGCCGGCGGCCCTTCACGGAACTGCTCGCGGACGCCCGGTCGTTCCTGGAGTGGTACCGCGTGGACGGCTTCTACCTCGACCGCTGTCCGGTCGACCGCGCCGATCTGCCGGCCGTCCGCCGCCTCGCCGGGACGCTCAGAGCCTTCCTCACGGACGCGGACGGGCCCCTCGTGCTCGGGCACGACACCCACCCGTACCCCGGCTACGCGGAGGCCGCCGACCAGCTCGTCACCTTCCGCGGCGCGTGGAGCGACTACCGCTGGTCACAGGTGGCGGAGTGGACCGCCGCCTATCCGCCCGGCCGGTTCGCCCACTTCGTCCACGGCGTCCCGCGCACCCATCTGGAGGAGGCCATGCGCATCGCCCGCTGGCAGGGAGCCGGGACGATCTTCTTCACCGACCGCGGCGGGCAGTCGGAATCCGGGCGCGGGCGCGGACAAAGCGACCCATTCGCGGCACTGCCCAGTTACTGGGACGAAATTGTCTCGCGGATCGGACTCGGTATCTCGGAATGAGAGGGGGCGTGGCAGTGTTACGGCAAGAACAACCGTACGTAGTCGAAGTACGTAGAAACCGACCACCTGCATTGTTGAGGTTCCTGTGTCGCTGCCACCCCTGGTCGAGCCAGCTGCTGAGCTCACCGTCGACGAGGTCCGCAGGTACTCCCGCCACCTGATCATCCCGGATGTCGGGATGGACGGGCAGAAGCGGCTGAAGAACGCGAAGGTGCTCTGTGTCGGCGCCGGGGGCCTCGGCTCGCCGGCCCTGATGTACATGGCCGCCGCCGGTGTCGGCACGCTCGGCATCGTGGAGTTCGACGAGGTCGACGAGTCGAACCTGCAGCGCCAGGTCATCCACAGCCAGGGTGACATCGGCAAGTCCAAGGCGCTGTCGGCCAAGGAGACCGTGCAGGGAATCAACCCCCTGGTCAACGTGGTCCTTCACGAGGAGCGGCTCGAAGCCGACAACGTGATGGACATCTTCTCCCAGTACGACCTGATCGTGGACGGCACGGACAACTTCGCCACCCGCTATCTCGTCAACGACGCCGCGGTCCTGCTGAACAAGCCCTACATCTGGGGTTCGATCTACCGCTTCGACGGCCAGGCGTCCGTGTTCTGGTCCGAGCACGGACCCTGCTACCGCTGCCTGTACCCGGAGCCGCCCCCGCCGGGCATGGTTCCGTCCTGCGCCGAGGGCGGCGTCCTCGGCGTGCTCTGCGCCTCCATCGGCTCCATCCAGGTCAACGAGGCCATCAAGCTGCTCGCCGGCATCGGCGACCCGCTGGTCGGCCGGCTGATGATCTACGACGCCCTGGAGATGCAGTACCGCCAGGTCAAGGTCCGCAAGGACCCCGACTGCGCGGTCTGCGGCGAGAACCCCACCGTCACCGAGCTCATCGACTACGAGGCCTTCTGCGGCGTCGTGTCCGAGGAGGCCCAGGAGGCGGCTGCCGGTTCCACGATCACTCCGAAGCAGCTCAAGGAGTGGATCGACGCCGACGAGAAGATCGAGATCATCGACGTCCGCGAGCCGAACGAGTACGAGATCGTCGCGATCCCGGGCTCCCGGCTGGTCCCGAAGAACGAGTTCCTGATGGGCAACGCCCTCCAGGACCTCCCGCAGGACCGGCGCATCGTCCTGAACTGCAAGACGGGTGTCCGCAGTGCGGAGGTCCTCGCGGTCCTCAAGTCGGCGGGCTTCGCCGACGCGGTCCACGTGGGCGGCGGCGTGATCGGCTGGGTCAACCAGATCGAGCCCGAGAAGCCGGTCTACTAGAACAGCGCTTCGAAAGGGGGCCGGTCCGCGTCATGCGGGCCGGCCCCCTTCTCGTGCCCGGGGCCTACGAACAGGTGGTGCCGTCCGCCGGGACCTTGCCCTCCAGGAAGTACGCGTCCACGGCCGAGGTGACGCAGCTGTTGCCGCCGTAGGCGCCGTGCCCCTCGCCCTTGTTGGAGAGCAGGACGCCGACGCCCTCGCCCAGCTCGTCCGTCATCTTGCGCGCACCCTCGTACGGTGTCGCCGGGTCGCCCGTCGTCCCCACGACCAGGATCGGACCGGCTCCCGGGGCGCTCGCCTCGGGCGTGTCGTGCTCGCCCTCCACCGGCCAGCCGGAACACCAGCCGGCCGTGTCCCAGGCCAGGAACGGACCGAAGACCGGAGACAGCTTCTCGAACTCGGGCAGCAGCGCCTTCGCCTCGGCCGCCGTGGGCCTGGCCCTGCTGTCCGCGCAGGAGATGGCCCGCTGGGAGTGGCTCTCGGTGTCGTAGTGCCCGTTCTCGTCGCGGCCGTTGTACGAGTCGGCGAGTCGCAGCAGCGTGGCGCCGCTGCCGTTCTCCGCCTCGTCCAGAGCCCGGGTGAGGGTCGGCCAGCTGCTCTTGGAGTAGAGGGGGAGCACGATGCCGGTGATCGCCAGCGACTCGTTGAGCTCGCGGTCGGTGCCGGTGGGCAGCGGTTCGGCGTCGATCCGCTTCAGCAGGGCGGCGATGCGCCGCGTTGCGGCCTTCGGGTCCTGGCCGCGGTCCTTGAAGTAGTTCTCCAGCGCCCGCTGGAAGCCGGTCGCCTGGTTGCGGGCGTGCCCGGTGGTGTCCGCGGTGGGGTCGACCACCGCGTCGAAGACCGTACGCCCCACGTTCTCCGGGAAGAGGTGGGCGTAGGTGCCGCCCAGCTCCGTGCCGTACGACATGCCGAAGTAGGTCAGCTTCCGGTCGCCGAGGACCTCGCGGATCAGGTCCATGTCACGGGCCGCGTTCGTCGTGCCGACGTACGGGAGGACCTTGCCCGACAGGCGTGCGCAGCCGGCTCCGAAGGCGGCGCCGTCCTTCATGAACTCGGCCTGCTCGGCCGCCGTGTCCGGGGTCATGTCGACGTCCCGGTAGGCGTCCTCCTGCTCCTTGTCGTCGCGGCACCGCACCCCGGCGCTCCCGGCGACCCCGCGCGGGTCGAAGCCCACCAGGTCGTAGCGGGTGTTGAGGGTGGTGTACGAGGCGGCGGCGCGCGGCAGTATCGAGACGCCCGAGCCGCCGGGCCCGCCGAAGTTGAACAGCATGGAGCCCAGGCGCCGGCCCTTGTCGCGGGCCTCCTTGCGGACCAGGGCGATGCCGATCGTGTCGCCCTGGGGCTTCGCGTAGTCCAGCGGCACCTTCACCTGGGTGCAGCGCCACTCCGCTCCCGGGGCGCTGCCCCCCTCGGGGGCCTCGCAGCGCTTCCAGTCCAGGTGCTGGGAGGTGAGCGACGTGGGCAGGGCCGGCAGCCCGTCCGCGGTGGACGGACGGCCGGCGGACGGCGAGGCGGCCGAAGAGGCCGTGCCGCCGTCCGCCGCCTTGCCCGGCTTGTCGTCCGAACCGTCCTCGCAGCCCGCGAGCACCCCGGTCAGGAGCAGTGCGGCGGCGGCGAGTGCCCCGGCCCGTGCGTGTGCGACCACGTGTGCGTACCTCCCCGTAGAGCCCTGCCGTCCGGCAGTTCGCCCATGGTAGGCGCGCGGCAGGTGCCTATCCGCAGACCGTTCCGGCGGCCGGGACCCTGCCGTCCAGCAGATAGCCGCCCACCGCCTTCTGCACGCAGGCGTCGCCGCTGTTGTACGCGCCGTGCCCCTGCCCCTTGTACGTCATCTCCACGCCGACGCCCTCGCCCAGCTCCTCGGCCATCGCCTTGGCGCCCGCGTACGGGGTCGCCGGGTCACCGGTGTTGCCGATGACCAGCACGGGGGCCGAGCCGGGAGCGCTGACGTCAGGGGTCTTCCAGGTGCCCTTCGCCGGCCAGTCGGTGCAGCCCATCAGGCCCCAGCCCAGGTAGTCGCCGAAGACCGGAGAGGCCTCCCGGAAGGCGGGGAGCTTCGCCTTCGTCTGCTCCAGGGTGAACCGCTCCCGGGAGTCGGCGCAGCTGATCGCGGTGTAGGCGGCGGCCGAATTGTCGTAGCGCCCGTCCTCGGAGCGGCCGTTGAGGGAGTCGGCGAGGGCCAGGAGCAGCGAGCCGTTCCCGCCGTCGGCCTCGTCCACACCCTGTTCGAGGAGCGGCCAGGTCTCCTTGGAGTAGAGGGCGGCAGCGATGCCGGTGGTGGCCTGGGTCTGCGTCAGCTTGCGGGAGCCGATGCCCCTGACGGGCTTCTTCTCCAGCCGGTCCAGCAGGTCGACGATGCCCTGCTCGATCTCCTTCCGGTCGGAGCCGGGCAGCTTGCAGGCGTCGCCCCGGTCGGCGCAGTCCTTCGCGAAGTTGTCCAGGGCGAGCTGGAAGCCCTTGGCCTGGCCGAGCGAGGACTGCTCGGCGTCCTCGGTCGGGTCGACCACCGCGTCGAGCACCGCCCTGCCCACGTTCTTGGGGAACAGGTGCGCGTAGACGCCGCCCAGTTCGGTGCCGTACGAGATGCCGAAGTAGTGGAGCCGGTCGTCGCCGAGTACCTGGCGCATCAGGTCCATGTCACGGGCGGCGTTGGTGGTGCCGACGTACGGGAGCTGTTCGCCGGACCTCTTCTCGCAGGCGGCGGCGTACTCCTTGGTGTCCTTGACGAACGCCTTCTCCTCCGCCGCGTCGTCCGGCGTGCCGTCCTCCTGGTAGCGCGCGTCCAGTTGCTTGTCGGTCTCGCACTCCACCCCGTCGCTGTTCCCCACCCCGCGCGGGTCGAAGCTCACCAGGTCGTAACGGGCGCGCAGCTTGTCGTACTGGGTGCCGAACGCGGGCAGGGTGGCGACGCCCGAACCGCCGGGGCCGCCGAAGTTGAAGATGAGCGAGCCGATCCGCTTCTTCTCGCTGATCGCCCTGGCGCGGACGAGGGCCAGCTCGATGGTGTCGCCGTCGGGCTTCGCGTAGTCGAGGGGAGCCTTCATCGAGGTGCACTCCCAGGCGGCCCCGCCGGGCAGCGGGGAAGGCGCGTTTCCGCCGCCCTGTGCCTGGGAAGGGGCGG
Source organism: Streptomyces sp. ATexAB-D23 (assembly GCF_000373645.1). GTDB lineage: Bacteria > Actinomycetota > Actinomycetes > Streptomycetales > Streptomycetaceae > Streptomyces > Streptomyces castrisilvae. The sequence continues at coordinate 121,232 of NZ_KB892001.1, forward strand.
GGCACTTCTTCCACGTCAGCTTCTGGGCGGCGAGGCCGGACGGGCTGCCGGTGGCGGCGTTCGCCGCGCGCGGCGGGCTGGTCGAGCGGTCGGCCGCGTCCTTGTCACCGCCGTTCGCACAGCCGGCGAGGGGGAGCAGCACGGTCACGGTGGCGGCGAGCGCCGCGGCGCGCAGGGCAGGGGAGGTCCTCATCGCTCCATGCTGCGGCGGTGCGGGGAGGGGTGCACGGGGTGCCGGTCCAACCGGGTGGCCGGTGCGCGGTTCAGATCTCGCCCTTGCGGGTCAGGTGGTTGAAGCAGAGCCAGCCGGGAAGGACCGGCAGCCACAGGGTCATCAGCCGGAACAGCAGCACCGCGGGCGCGGCGACCTCCTTCGGCAGCCCGACCGCGATCAGACCCAGCGTCAGGGCGCCCTCGACGGCGCCCATGCCGCCGGGCGTGGGGGCGGCCGAGCCCAGCGCGTTGCCGGCGAGGAAGACGACCGCGATGCTCGCGTAGCTGAGATGGGGGGTGTCCGGTCCGCTGAACGCCCGGATCGAGGCGTCCAGGCACATCACGAACACACCGGTCAGCAGCAGCATCCCGCCGATGCCGGTGAGCAGCTTCTGCGGCCGCTGCACCACGTCGAGCATGCGCGGGACGACCCCCGCGAACAGCGACCGCACCCGGGTCACCACGAACTTCCGCAGGAACGGAATGGCCGTCACCACCAGCACCAGCACGGCGACCGTCAGCAGCCCCGCGATCACGGTCCTGGACGGGGTGAGCGAGGACGGGGTCTTCTCGGTGCCGGTCAGATAGCCGAAAGCGCCGAGCAGCAGGATGTGGCAGCCCAGGCCGAACAGCTGCGAGGCGCCCACACTGGCGACCGCGAGGCCGGGCCGGACCCCGGAGCGCTGGAGGAAACGGGTGTTCAGCGCGACCCCGCCGACCGCCGCCGGCGCCACGATCTTCACGAACGAACCGGCGACCTGCGCGAGGACCGTCCTGCCGAACGACACCCGCTCGGGCACGAAGCCCAGCAGGCTCATCGCCGCCGCCACGTAGCTGAGCGCCGAGAAGCCGACCGCCGCCGCCACCCAGCCCCACTCCGCCTGCTCGACCACCGCGCCGAAGTCGGCCTGGGTGACCTGCGAGATCAGGAAGTACGCGGCGATGGCACCGGCGATGAAGCTGAACAGGGTGCGCGGCTTGATGCGCTCCAGGCGGACCGGCTCGACGGGGGCCTGCGGCCGGATCAGCAGGACCTCCCGGCGGATCTGGGAGAGCAGGTCCTCCTCGCGCGCCTCCTCCAGCGCGTCGTCCATGGCCCGTTTCTCGGCCTGCTTCTCGGTGCGCAGCGACTTGCGGCCGGCCTTTCGGCCCGCGTCCCCGTCATCGGGGAGTTCCGCGCCCTCGGCCTTGGCCCGCTTCGCCGCGTCCGAGGCGTCGAGCACGGCCTCGCGCTCGCGCTGCGACCGTTCCCGGGCGAGCCTGCGCAGATGCGCCCGGGTGGACCGGCTGAGCGCGATCGGCTGGAGCAGCGGCAGGGAATCGGCGACGGCGTCCGGGCCGAGCACGGCGAGCGCGGCGGACACGGCCCGCTCGGGGCCCACCCGCAGACCGGTCGTCGTGAGCAGCTGCGCGACGTCCATCCGCAGCACCAGATCACCGGCCGCGATCTCCCCGCCGCGCAGGTCCGTGACGAACACCTTGCCGAAACGATCCACCAGGATGGCGTCTCCGGTGAGCCTGCGGTGCGCGATCCGGCGCGACTGGAGGGCCTTCACCTGATGCCACGCGCCGCGCACCACGGCGTCGGTGATCTCGGCGTCCTCCAGGGCGTCCAGGGACCGGCCGCCGATGTGCTCGTAGACGAGCATCACCGCGTCCGGGCCCAGTTCGGACGTGGCGATCAGCTTGGGCGCGTTGGCCCCGGCGGCGATGGCGGCGTACGCGAGGAGCGCCTCCTGCTCCAGCGCCTGGCGCAGCGACTGGATGGACCGCCGCTGGGTGATGCCGCGCAGGGTGAGTCTGCGCCACACCCGGTAGAAGAAGCCCTGGGCCTGCTGCTCGCGGTCCACGACCGTCACATCGAGCGGTGGCCCGTCCTCCAGTGAGACCAGATAGCGCCGCCCCCGGTCGCTCTGGTCGCCGGAGTCGGGCGCGTCCTCGGCCCGCATCGCGGTGACCGGGCGGAAGCCCACGTGGCGCAGCCCGGCCATCAGGTGCTGCCCGGTGGGGCGGACGTTCGGCGAGCCGACCGCGTACAGCGTGCCGTACGCGACCGTCCAGCCGATCAGGACCGTCAGGACGATGGAGAACGGGGTGGTGTAGCCGCCGACCAGCATGGCGAACGCGTCGAGCAGCAGCACCACCCACAGCACGACCCGCCAGCGCGGCCGTCTCGCCATCCCCACCGCCGTCATATAGGCGATCACGGGGGCGAGGTAGCCGTGCACGGGATCGGTCACCGCGTCACCGGGCGTCGGCTGGGTCAGCGCGTCCTGCACGGTTCCGGAAGCGGACTTGGCGACCCACAGGTCGGTGGCGAGCGTCACACCGTGCGCCAGCACCGCGGCCAGCACCCCGTCCGCGATCCGCAGCCCGTCCCGTTTGATCAGCCGCTCGATGGCGAAGGCGACCGGTACCAGGAGCACGGCGATGCTGGAGACCAGCCCGGCCAGCTTGATGAGCAGGTCGGGGGCCTGTCCGGTGCCCTTGTTGATGTCCTGTTCGAGTCCGGTGGTCGTGCCGTGGGCGAAGGCGGCGACGGAGAACAGCACGACGACCGCCAGCACCCCGATGAGCAGGCGCAGCAGGTCGGAGGGGCGGTGCACCCGGGCGGGCAGCAGGGGCTCGTCGCCCGAGACGCGCTCGGTGAGCGCCTCTTCGGAGGTGGAGAGCGTCGAGCCGGCCAGGTGCCCGGACGAGCCCTCCGCGTCCGTGTCCGGCTCCTGCCGGGCCTTGTCCGGGCGTGGCTCGGCGTCGGAGGCGTCGTCGGCCGCCTTCGGTGGCTGCACGCCCTGCTCCTTCGTCGCCTCTGATTGGTCTTCGTGGTCTCGTATCACCGGTCACCGCCCGCATGATGGTGGCACGGCCGACGGACACAAGGGGGCATCAGGGTGCGATGCGGGGGCGTGCGATGCGCAACATACGCTCCTTTCCCACCACGCGCACGCTGCGTGTGCGCCCGGACACGGACCTGCGGGGACTGTCGGTGGCGTACGGCAGGATGGGCACGATGAGTGAACACCCGACGGGCGACGCGCTGCCGGAGTACGCGGAACGCGTGCTCGACGTCGCCGATCTGATCCCGCCCGGCCGCGTCATGACCTACGGCGACATCGCGGAGTGGCTGGGCGACGGCGGCCCGCGCCAGGTCGGCCGCGTCATGGCGCTGTACGGGGGAGCGGCGCCCTGGTGGCGCGTGGTGCGCTCGGACGGCGCGCTGCTGCCCGGCCACGAGCTGCGCGCGCTGGACCACTACCGCGAGGAGAGCACCCCGCTGCGCGAGGCGTCGCGCGGCGCGGAGGGCCACCTCCCGCGCCTGGACATGCGGCGCGCCCGGTGGGACGGCGTGACGGGCGGCGGTGGGGGAGCTCACACCTGACAGCTTCGGCCATCCGGAGGCGTATCGGGCGGAGCCTGGTCCGTACGGTGTGCGGGAAGCACGGCCCGGGACCGGGACGCGGCCGCCCGGAGAACGTGACGATCCCCGCAGCCGTCCCGGCGCATTCGCTCCGCGCGCCGGAGTAGCGTCGTCAGTTCGCGGCAGACACCACGCCCTCACCACCCGTACACCCACCAGGACCGGCGATCCCACGTGAGTACCTCCTCCACCACCCGGCACAGCCCTCGCCGTCAGGCACGGCAGGGGACCACGGGTCCGTACCGGCTGGTGCGTACCCTGCCGGGTTCCGTGGAGCCCCCTCTCCTGGACGCGGCGCAGCGCGCGGTGGTTGACCACCCCGGCGGGCCGCTGCTGGTGCTCGCCGGACCCGGTACGGGCAAGACGACCACGCTCGTCGAAGCCGTCGCCGCCCGGATCGCCCGGGGCGCCGACCCGGCGCGCGTGCTGGTCCTCACCTTCAGCCGCAAGGCCGCCGTCGAACTGCGTGACCGGATGGCCGCCCGGCTCGGCGCCGCCCGGGGACCGCAGGCCACCACGTTCCACTCCTTCTGTTACGCCCTGGTCCGCGCCCATCAGGACGCCGATCTCTTCGCGGACCCGCTGCGGCTGCTGTCCGGACCCGAGCAGGACGTGACCGTCCGCGATCTGCTGGCCGGCCAGCTCGACCTGGAGAAGGAGGGCCGTCCGCACATCCGCTGGCCCGACGAGCTGCGGGCCTGCCTGACCACGCGCGGCTTCGCCGACGAGGTGCGCGCGGTGCTCGCCCGCAGCCGTGAGCTGGGCCTCGGCCCGGACGCCCTCGCCGACTTCGCCCGGCGCACCGGCCGGCCCGACTGGGGCGCCGCCGCCCGCTTCCTCGCCGAATACCTCGACGTGCTGGACGCCCAGGGCGTCCTCGACTACGCCGAGCTGGTCCACCGTGCGGTGCTGCTCGCGGAGCGCCCCGAGGTGGCGGCGCTGCTGGCCGGGAGCTACGACGCGGTGTTCGTCGACGAGTACCAGGACACCGACCCGGCCCAGGTGCGGCTGCTGCACGCGCTGGCCGGCAACCGGGGCGGCGCTCCCGGGGCAGGCGGCGGGCGTGATCTGATCGCCTTCGGCGACCCCGACCAGTCGATCTACGCGTTCCGGGGCGCCGACGTCAACGGCATCCTCGACTTCCCCGAGATCTTCCGGCGCGCGGACGGCGCCCCGGCCCCGGTCGGCGTCCTCACCACCTCGCGCCGCTCCGGCGACCGGCTGCTCGCCGCCACCCGGCTGCTCACCCGGCGGATGCCGCTCACCCGGCTCCCGTCGGCGAAGGTCCGAGCCCACCGGGAGCTGGGCGCGGTCTTCGAGGGCGGCAGCGTCGAGACGTACACCTACCCGACCGCCTCCACCGAGCTGGACAACATCGCCGACCTGCTGCGCCGGGCGCACCTGGAGGACGGGGTGCCGTGGCACGAGATGGCGGTGCTCGTCCGGGCCGGCGGCCGTACGCTCCCCGCCCTGCGCCGGGCGCTGACCTCGGCGGGCGTCCCCCTGGAGGTGGACGGCGACGACCTGGCCCTGCGCCACGAGCCCGCGGTGGCCCCCCTCCTGACCGCCCTGCGCGCGGTGGCCGCGGCGGCCCTGGAGGGGGGACCGGCCGAGGAGGAGGGAGCCGTCTGGCTCGACACCGAGACCGCCCTGACCCTGCTCGCCTCACCCCTCGGCTCCATGGACGCCGCCGATCTGCGCCGGCTCGGCCGCGCCCTGCGGGACGAGGAGCGCGCCGCCGGGAACCGGGTGCCCGCGCCCTCCGGCGAACTGCTGGCCCGCGCGCTCGCCGAACCGGAGCGGCTCGTGGCGCACGATCCGGCGTACGCCCGCGGCGCCCAGCGCCTGGGCGCGCTGCTGCGCACGGCGCGTGAGCTGCTCGAAGCGGGCGGCACCGCCGAGGAGGCCCTGTGGGCGCTGTGGTCCGGCACCCCGTGGCCGGGCCGGCTGGAGCGCGCGGCCCTGGGCGGGGGCGCGGGCGGGCGCAACGCCGACCGCGACCTCGACGCGGTCTGCGCCCTGTTCGACACCGCGGCCCGCGCCGAGGAACGCACGGGCGGCCGGGGCGCGCTCAACTTCCTGGAGGAGGTCGACGCCCAGGAGATCGCGGCCGACACCCTTTCCCGCCGCTCGGTGCGGCCGGACGCCGTGCGCCTGATGACCGCCCACCGGTCCAAGGGCCTGGAGTGGCGGATGGTCGTCGTCGCCGGGGTGCAGGAAGGGCTCTGGCCGGACCTGCGGCGCCGCGGCTCGCTCCTGGAGGCGGACCGGATCGGCCGCGACGGTCTCGCCGAACCCCTCACGCCCGGCGCCCTCCTCGCGGAGGAGCGGCGGCTGTTCTACGTGGCGGCGACCCGGGCCCGCGAGCGCCTGGTCGTCACCGCGGTCAAGGCCCCCGCCGACGACGGCGACCAGCCCTCCCGCTTCCTCACCGAGCTGGGTGTCGAACCCCGGGACGTCACCGGCCGCCCGCGCCGCCCCCTCGCCGTCGCCGCGCTCGTCGCCGAGCTGCGCGCCACGACCGTCGACCCCGCCGCCTCCGACGCCCTGCGCGAGGAGGCCGCCCGCCGCCTCGCCCGGCTGGCCGCGCTCACCGACGACGAGGGCCGGCCGCTCGTGCCCTCGGCCCACCCGTACCGGTGGTGGGGCCTCTACGAGCAGACCCGCTCGGCCCTGCCACTGCGCGACCGGGACCAGCCCGTCGCCCTCTCCGGGAGCGCGCTCGACCAGCTCGCCAACACCTGCGCGCTCCAGTGGTTCCTGGGCCGTGAGGTGAAGGCCGACGCGCCCGCGACCGCCGCCCAGGGCTTCGGCAACGTCGTCCACGTCCTGGCCGACGAGGTGGCCTCCGGCCGGACGCCCGCCGATCTGGCCGTCCTGATGGAGCGGCTCGACTCGGTCTGGGACGGGCTGGTCTTCGACGCGCCCTGGAAGTCCGGCCAGGAGAAGGAGCAGGCGCGGGCCGCCCTCGAACGTTTCCTGCGCTGGCACGTCATGGACCGGGCCGGCCGTACCCCCGTCGCCAGTGAGCACGACTTCGACGTGACGCTGGAGGCGGGGGAGTTCGCGGTACGCATCCGGGGCTCCATGGACCGCGTGGAGCGGGACGCCGAGGACCGGGCCTACGTGGTCGACTTCAAGACCGGCAAGCAGTCCCCGACGAAGGACGAGGTCGCCCGCCACCCCCAGCTCGCCGTTTACCAGCTGGCGGTCCGGGAAGGGGCGGTCGACGACGTCTTCGGCGGTACGCGGCCCGAGCCGGGAGGCGCCGAACTCGTACAGCTGCGCCAGGCCGCCCCCAAGAAGGAGGGGGGCGACGCCGCTCCCAAGGTGCAGGGGCAGGCGCCGCCCGACTCCGAGTGGGTCTCCGACCTGCTGGCGACCGCCGCGGGCCGGGTCCTGGACGAACGGTTCACCCCGACGACCGGCCAGCACTGCGCCCACTGCGCCTTCCGGGCCTCGTGCAGCGCGCAGCCGGAGGGCCGGCACGTCCTGGAGTAGGAACCCGGGTCAGTGCTTGCGTGCCACCAGGCCGTACACACTGACATCCGCGTCGGTGACGTCGTTGATGTCCAGGTAGCGCGTACGGTCCAGCTCGTCCAGGTCCGCCACGAACTCCGGGTCGGGGTTCCTGGCCTCCGGCAGGTCCACGACCCGCTCGGGCCGCCAGCGGTGCACGGGGACGATCCCGGGGTCGAGCAGCTCCAGACCGTTGTCGGTGACGAAGCGTTCCATCTGGGAGTGGGAGCGGCGGACCATGGCGAAGCCGCGCTCCTTGAACCCCTTCGTGATGCTGCCGACCTGCTCGGTGTTGAGGTCGGAGCTGACATTGCTGAGGACGACGAAGCTGCCGGGTGCGAGGGAGCCGACGAGCTGCTGCACGACGGGGTGGGCGGTCTCGTCCTCGATGAAGTGGAGGACGGCGGCGAGGACGAGGGCGACGGGCCGGTCGAGGTCGAGGGTGCGGCGGGCCGCCTCCAGGATCCTGTCCGGTTCGCGCAGGTCGGCCTCGATGTAGTCGGTACGGCCTTCCGGACCGCTGGTGAGCAGCGCCTGAGCGTGGACGAGGACGACCGGATCGTTGTCGACGTAGACCACCCGAGACTCGGGCGCGAGGGCTTGGGCGATCTGGTGGACGTTCTGCTGGGTCGGCAGCCCGGTGCCGATGTCCAGGAACTGCCGGACGCCCTCGTTCGCCGCGAGGGTGACCGCCCGCCGCATGAAGTCCCGGTTGTGCCGCACCGTGAGGTAGCCGCGCGGGTTGGCGGCCAGGGCCATGGCGGCGGCCTCGCGGTCGGCCGGGTAGTTGTCCTTGCCGCCGAGGAAGACGTCGTAGACCCGTGCGGGGTGTGCCTTCGTCGTGTCGATGCGCCTGCGGAGCTCGGCGGCGTCGGGGGCGGGTGCGTCGGCGCTCATATGACCGTCCTCGTAAGGCTGTTGATGCGACAAGTAGATAATTTAGACGCATCCGCGACGCACGCGTCCCACCGGGAGGCGGGGACGAGGCGGTGACGGGTGCGCGCCCCGGCGCTTCGTGGGTTGTCGGCGGAGCCGGTTAGCCTCTGTGGAGTGTCCCCGCGCCTCACCGATCCCGAGCAGCTCAAGGAGCTTCTCGGTATCCCCTTCACCCCGGAGCAGACGGCCTGCATCACCGCGCCGCCCGCCCCGCAGGTGATCGTGGCCGGAGCCGGGTCGGGGAAGACCACGGTGATGGCGGCGCGCGTGGTGTGGCTGGTCGGCACGGGACAGGTCGCCCCCGAGCAGGTCCTCGGGCTCACCTTCACCAACAAGGCGGCCGGCGAGCTCGCCGAGCGCGTACGCAAGGCCCTCGTCGCGGCCGGCGTCACCGACCCGGACGCCATCGACCCGGACAACCCCCCGGGCGAGCCCGGCATCTCCACGTACCACGCCTTCGCCGGCCGCCTCCTGACCGAGCACGGCCTGCGCATCGGCCTCGAACCGACCACGCGCCTCCTCGCCGACGCCACCCGCTACCAGCTCGCCGCCCGCGTGCTGCGCGAGGCACCCGGCCCCTACCCTGCCCTGACCAGGTCCTTCCCCACCCTGGTCAGCGACCTGCTGGCCCTCGACGCCGAGCTGGCCGAACACCTCGTGCGCCCCGAACAGCTCGGGGAGTACGACACCGGACTGCTGCGCACCCTGGAGACCGCCAGGCTCAGCAACGCCGAGCTGCGCAGGATCCCCGAGACCGCCGAGGCCCGCCGCGAACTGCTCACGCTGACCCGGCGCTACCGCGAGGCGAAGCGGAGCCGCGACCTCCTCGACTTCGGCGACCAGATCGCCCTCTCCGCCGAGCTGGCCCTCACCCGCCCCGAGGTCGGCGCGATCCTGCGCGACGAATACCGGGTCGTCCTGCTCGACGAATACCAGGACACCTCCGTCGCCCAGCGCCTCCTGCTCTCCGCCCTCTTCGGCAGCGGCCCCGACGGCGCCGCGTCCGGACACGCCGTGACCGCCGTCGGCGACCCCTGCCAGGCCATCTACGGCTGGCGCGGCGCCTCCGTCGCCAACCTGGACGACTTCCCCAGCCACTTCCCGCACGCCGACGGCACCCCCGCCACCCGCTACTCCCTCAGCGAGAACCGCCGCAGCGGCGGCCGCCTCCTCCACCTCGCCAACAACCTCGCCGCACCCCTGCGCGCCATGCACGAGGGTGTCGAGGCCCTGCGCCCCGCCCCCGGCGCCGAGCGGGACGGCCTCGTCCGCTGCGCCCTGCTGCGCACCCACGCCGATGAGCTGGCCTGGCTCGCCGACTCCATCGCCCACCTCGTGCGCACCGGCAAGGCACCCGGCGAGATCGCCGTCCTGTGCCGCACCGCCGGTGACTTCCCCGGGATCCAGGCGGCGCTGGTCGCCCGGGACATCCCGGTCGAGGTCGTCGGCCTCTCCGGGCTGCTCCACCTCCCCGAGGTCGCCGACCTCGTCGCCGTCTGCGAGGTGCTCCAGGACCCGGGCGCCAACGCCGCCCTGGTCCGCCTGCTCACCGGCCCCCGCTGGCGGATCGGCCCCCGTGACCTGGCCCTGCTCGGCCGCCGGGCCCGCCTCCTCGTCCACCGCGCGGCCCACGGCGACGACGAGGACTTCGACCCCGACCGCCGGCTCGCCGAGGCCGTCGAGGGGGTGGACCCGGCCGAGGTGATCTCCCTCGCCGACGCCCTGGACACCTTCCTCGACGCGGGCGGCCAGGAGGACGACCGGCTTCCGTTCTCCGCCGAGGCCCGGGTCCGCTTCGCCCGCCTCGCCGCCGAACTGCGCGAGCTGCGCCGCTCGCTCGCCGACCCGCTGATGGACGTGCTCCACCGGGTCCTGAGCACGACCGGCCTCGAAGTCGAGCTCTCCGCCTCCCCGCAGGCACTCGCCGCCCGCCGCCGCGAGACCCTGGGCAACTTCCTGGACGTCGCGGCCCGCTTCGCCGCCGTCGACGGCGAGGCCACCCTGCTCGCCTTCCTGGGCTTCCTGCGCACCGCCGCCCAGTACGAAAAGGGCCTGGACAACGCGCTGCCCGGAGGCGAGAACACCGTCAAGGTACTCACCGCCCACAAGTCCAAGGGCCTGGAGTGGGACGTCGTCGCCGTGCCCGGCCTGGTCGCGGGCCAGTTCCCCAGCGGCCAGTCCCGCGACGCCTGGACCACCCAGTCCCAGGTCCTCCCGCACGCCCTGCGCGGCGACCGGGCCACACTGCCCGCCCTCCACACCGTCGACGCCAAGGGCCTCAAGGGCTTCAAGGAGGAGATGAAGGAGCACCAGCACACCGAGGAGCTGCGCCTCGGTTACGTCACCTTCACCCGCCCCCGCACCCTGCTGCTCGGCTCCGGCCACTGGTGGGGCCCCAGCCAGAAGAAGCCGCGCGGCCCGTCCGCCTTCCTGCACGCGCTGTACGAGCACTGCGCCGCCGGGTACGGCGAGATCGAGGCCTGGGAGGACGGGCCGGCCGAGACCGAGGAGAACCCGGCCCTGTCCGAGGCCGCCGCCGACCACGCCTGGCCGCTGCCTCTGGACGCCACCGCCCTGGCCCGCCGCCGCGCGGCCGCGGACACGGTGCTGGACCACCTGGCGGCGGTGACGGGGGAGGCGTCGCGGCCCGGGGAGACCGCCCGCCCGGAGGGGCCGCCGTTCCCCGACGACGAGCCGTTCCCCGAGGAGGACGGCGAGTTCGACGGGGGCGCCCTGCTCGACGGGGACGCCCTGCTCGACGAGGAGGACCCGTTCGAGGAAGACCCGTTCCTGGACGACGAGCCGTTCCCGGACGACGCGCCGTTCCCCGGCAGTGACGACGACAAACCGCCGCTCCCCCACGTCCCGGCGGCCCGCACCCCCGCCGCCGCGCGGCTCACGCCAGAGGCGGCCCGCACCCCCGCCGCCGCGCGGCTCACGCCCGAGGAGGCCCGCACCCTCGCCTCCTGGGACCGCGACCTCGACGCCCTCGCCGGGGAGCTGCGTCGCGCCCGCGCCACCGTGCGCGACGTCCTCGTCCCCGCCTCCCTCTCCGCCACCCAGCTGCTGCGCCTCGCCGACGACCCCGACGGCTTCGCCCGGGAGCTGGCCCGGCCGATGCCCCGCCCGCCGCAGCCGGCCGCCCGCCGGGGCACCCGCTTCCACGCCTGGGTCGAGTCCCGGTTCGAGGAGCTGCCGCTGCCCATGCTCGGCCCCGACGAGCTGCCCGGCGGCGACGAGCGCGACGCCGACATCGCCGACGAGCGTGACCTCGCCGAGCTGAAGGAGGCCTTCGAGCGCACCCCGTACGCCCGCCGCACCCCGTACCGCGTGGAGACGCCCTTCCAGATCACACTGGCCGGGCGGATCATCCGGGGCCGGATCGACGCCGTGTACCGCACGGGGGACACGTACGAGATCGTCGACTGGAAGACCAGTCGCACCAACACCGCCGACCCCCTCCAGCTCGCCGTCTACCGGCTGGCCTGGGCCGAGCTGCACGGCCTCGCGCTCACCGACGTCACGGCGACGTTCCTCTTCGTCCGCAGCGGCGAGAGCGTCCGCCCGGCCCGCCTCCCGGGCCGCCCGGAGCTGGAGCGCATCCTCCTGGACGAGCCACCTCCGTCGGACGGATAAGCTGAAGGTCATGAGCGACACCCCGGACAGCGCTGTCCACGCGTACACCGAGCAGCACCGCGCGGCCTTCCTCGACGACCTCGCCGAGTGGCTGCGCATCCCCTCTGTATCCGCTCAGCCGGAGCACGAGGGCGACGTACGGCGCAGCGCCGAGTGGCTGTCGGCCAAGCTGAAGGAGACCGGCTTCCCGGTCGCCGAGGTCTGGGAGACGGACGGGGCGCCCGCCGTCTTCGCCGAGTGGCCGTCCGAGGACCCGGCGGCCCCCACGGTCCTGGTGTACGGGCATCACGACGTCCAGCCCGCCGCCCGCCAGGACGGCTGGAGCACCGAGCCGTTCGAGCCGGTGATCCGCGACGGCCGGATGTACGGACGCGGCGCGGCCGACGACAAGGGGCAGGTGTTCTTCCACACCCTCGGCGTCCGGGCCCACCTCGCCGCGACCGGCCGAACCACCCCGGCCGTCCACCTCAAGCTCGTCGTGGAGGGCGAGGAGGAGTCCGGCTCCCCGCACTTCCGCGCCCTGGTCGAGCAGCACGCCGACCGCCTCGCCGCGGACGCGGTGATCGTCTCCGACACCGGCATGTGGAACGAGACCACTCCGACCGTCTGCACCGGGATGCGTGGCCTCGCCGAGTGCGAGATCGAGCTGCACGGGCCGGAGCAGGACATCCACTCCGGCTCCTTCGGCGGCGCCGTCCCCAACCCGGCGACCGAGGTCGCCCGCCTCGTCGCGGCGCTCCACGACACGGACGGGCGGGTCGCGGTCCCCGGCTTCTACGACGGCGTGGCCGAACTCACCGCCACCGAACGCGCCCTCTTCGCCGAGCTGCCGTTCGACGAGGACACCTGGCTGCGCACCGCCAGGTCCGGAGCGGCATCCGGCGAGGCGGGATACTCCACGCTGGAGCGGATCTGGGCCCGCCCCACCGCCGAGGTCAACGGCATCGGCGGCGGCTACCAGGGCGCCGGCAGCAAGACGATCATCCCGTCGTCCGCCCGCGTCAAGATCAGCTTCCGCCTGGTCGCAGGTCAGGACCCGGACCACGTCCAGCAGGCCGTACAGGCCTGGGCAGAGGCCCGCGTCCCGGCCGGAATCGGCCACCGGATCACCTTCCTCCCCGCCACCCGCCCCTGCCTGACGCCCCTGGACCACCCGGCGCTGCGGGCCGTCGCCCGCGCCATGGGCCGGGCCTTCGGCCAGAAGATCCTCTTCACCCGGGAAGGGGGCTCCGGTCCCGCCGCCGACCTCCAGGACGTGCTCGGCGCACCCGTCCTCTTCCTCGGCATCTCCGTACCGTCCGACGGCTGGCACGCCCCCGACGAGAAGGTCGAACTCGGCCTGCTGTTCAAGGGCGTGGAGACAGCCGCCCACCTCTGGAGCGAAATGGCGGCCGCCCTCCGCTGAATTCTCTGAACACCCGATCCATCCCGGGGGAGTAGGAAGCACCTGTGAGCACCTTCGACAACGCCACCGCAGACCGGCCCATCGGTCTGACCGCGCCGAGCGGCATCGACCGCGCCGCGCACCACCGCCTCGACGAGGCATGGCTGTCCGCCGCGTGGAGCCACCCGACGACCCGGGTCTTCGTCGTCTCCGGCGGTCAGGTGCTGATCGACGACACCGACGACGGCACCGAACTCGTGATGACGCCCGCCTTCGAGGCACCCGTCACCGAGACCCACCGCTACTTCCTCGGCACGGACGCCGACGGCGTCAGCTACTTCGCCCTCCAGAAGGACACCCTCCCGGGCCGCATGGACCAGTCCGCCCGGCCCGCCGGGCTGCGCGAGGCCGGAATGCTCCTGGGCCCCCGTGACGCCGGTCTGATGGTGCACGCGGTCGCCCTGGAGAACTGGCAGCGGCTGCACCGCTTCTGCTCCCGCTGCGGCGAACGCACGGTCATCGCGGCGGCCGGCCACATCCGCCGCTGCCAGGCCTGCGGCGCCGAGCACTACCCGCGCACCGACCCGGCGGTCATCATGCTCGTCACCGACGACCAGGACCGCGCCCTGCTGGGCCGCCAGGTCCACTGGCCCGAGGGCCGCTTCTCCACGCTGGCCGGATTCGTCGAGCCGGGCGAGTCCATCGAGCAGTCCGTGGCGCGCGAGGTCTACGAGGAGGCGGGCATCACCGTCGGCGAGGTCGAGTACGTCGCCAGCCAGCCCTGGCCGTTCCCCTCCAGCCTGATGCTCGGCTTCATGGCCCGCGCCACGACGTACGACATCAACGTGGACGGCGAGGAGATCGAGGAGGCGCGCTGGTTCTCCCGCGAGGAGCTGACGGCCGCCTTCGAGTCCGGCGAGATCCTGCCCCCGTTCGGCATCTCGATCGCGTCCCGCCTGATCGAACTCTGGTACGGAAAGCCGCTCCCGAAGCCGGTCCGGGCGGGCTGACCGGACCCGGACACACGACCGCCCCCTCCGGTGCGCTGACCGGAGAGGGCGGGGCGGGCGCGAGGATGATCAGACCGCGAGGGCCTGCTTCACCTGGGCCAGGCTCGGGTTCGTCATGACGACGTCGTCACCGCCGCCGGCCGGGACCACCAGAACCGTCGGAACCGTCTGGTTTCCGCCATTGGCCTTCTCGACGAAGGCCGCCGACTCCGGGTCCTGCTCGATGTTGATCTCGGTGTAGGCGATGCCCTCACGGTCCATCTGACCCTTGAGCCGACGGCAGTAGCCGCACCACGTGGTGCTGTACATCGTCACAGTGCCCGGCATGTCTTCGCACTCCTCTGTCTCATCGGTACCGGCAATCCCTCACGTCCGGGCGGGGGTCCGGTGCGTCGCACAGGGGCCGGGACGTGCGTTGCCGCACGCAGGGTGAACGTACGGAGCCCGGCCGCCATTCCCGGCGCGGGGGGCCGGGTGGGCGGCGGCCGCGTACCGGACCGGACGGGGCCGCCGCATTAGTACGACGGATACGTCACCCCTGTGGACAACCACCGCACCGGCCCCGCGCGACCTGGCAGCATGGCGGGGTGACATCAGCAACGCACTCCACCCTCTTCCCCCAGGTCCCCGACACCGCCGACGCCGTCCTGGACGGGCTCGACCCCGAGCAGCGCGAGGTCGCCACGGCCCTGCAGGGCCCGGTGTGCGTGCTGGCCGGAGCCGGTACGGGCAAGACGCGTGCCATCACGCACCGCATCGCCTACGGGGTGCGCGCCGGGATACTCCAGCCGTCGAGCGTGCTGGCCGTCACCTTCACCAACCGGGCCGCCGGCGAGATGCGCGGCCGGCTGCGGCAGCTGGGAGCCGGCGGGGTGCAGGCGCGCACCTTCCACTCCGCCGCGCTGCGGCAGCTCCAGTACTTCTGGCCGAAAGCAGTCGGTGGCAGTCTGCCCCGGCTGCTGGAGCGCAAGGTCCAGCTGGTGGCCGAGGCGGCGGCCCGCTGCGGCATCCGGCTCGACCGCAACGAGCTGCGGGACGTCACCAGCGAGATCGAGTGGGCCAAGGTCACGCAGACCGTGCCCGCCGACTACCCCGCCATGGTCGCCAAGTCCCAGCGGGATGCCCCGCGCGACCCGGCGGAGATCTCCCAGGTCTACGCGATGTACGAGCAGCTGAAGCGCGAGCGGACGGTGATCGACTTCGAGGACGTGCTCCTCCTGACCGTCGGCATCCTCCAGGACCGGCACGACATCGCCGACCACGTCCGCCGCCAGTACCAGCACTTCGTGGTGGACGAGTACCAGGACGTGAGCCCGCTCCAGCAGCGGCTGCTCGACCTCTGGCTCGGCGACCGGGACAGTCTCTGCGTCGTCGGTGACGCGGGCCAGACGATCTACTCCTTCACCGGGGCCACCCCCGACCACCTGCTGGGCTTCCGCACCCGCCACCCGGGGGCCACGGTCGTCAAGCTCGTCCGCGACTACCGCTCCACCCCCCAGGTCGTCCACCTGGCCAACGGGCTGCTCGCCCAGGCCACCGGCCGGGCCGCCGAGCACCGCCTCGACCTGGTCTCGCAGCGCGAGCGCGGCCCCGAGCCCGCCTTCGTGGAGTACGCGGACGAGCCGGCCGAGGCCGAGGGGACCGCCCGCCGCATCCGCGACCTGATCGCCGCGGGCGTCCCGGCCGGTGAGATCGCCGTCCTCTACCGGGTAAACGCCCAGTCCGAGGTCTACGAGCAGGCCCTCGCGGACGCGGGCGTGCCCTACCAGCTCAGGGGCGCGGAGCGCTTCTTCGAGCGCCCCGAGGTGCGCGAGGCGGGCATCGCACTGCGCGGGGCGGCCCGCGCGGGGGGCAACGACTCCCTGCTCGACGACGCGGAGGGCCTGCCCGCAGAGGTGCGGGCGGTGCTCTCCACGAAGGGGTGGCGCAGCGAGCCGCCCGCCGGTTCCGGTGCGGTGCGCGACCGCTGGGAGTCCCTGGCCGCCCTGGTCAGGCTCGCCGAGGACTTCGAACGGGCCAAGCCGGGCGCGACCCTCTCCGACCTGGTCGCCGAGCTCGACGAGCGGGCCGCCGCCCAGCACGCCCCCACGGTGCAGGGCGTGACCCTGGCCTCGCTGCACTCGGCGAAGGGCCTGGAGTGGGACGCCGTGTTCCTGGTCGGGCTGACCGAGGGCATGATGCCGATCACCTACGCCAAGACGGCGGAGCAGGTCGAGGAGGAACGTCGCCTGCTGTACGTCGGCGTCACCCGGGCTCGCTACCACCTCGCGCTGTCGTGGTCGCTGTCACGCTCGCCCGGCGGTCGGCCCGGACGGCGGCCGACCCGATTCCTGAACGGGCTGCGCCCCGGCTCGGCCGGGCCCGGCGGCCGGAGCGCGGCGGGCACCGCGGTCGGTGGCGGGGGCGTCGAGCGGCCGGTGGTGGCCCGCCGCAAGCCCCGGGGCCCCGCGCGGTGCCGGGTCTGCGGCAAGACGCTGACGGATGCCGGCGAGATGAAGCTGATGCGCTGCGACGACTGCCCGTCCGACATGGACGAGGCGCTGTACGAGCGACTGCACGACTGGCGGGCGGTCCGGGCGCGGGAGATCGGCCAGCCCGCCTACTGCGTGTTCACCGACAAGACGCTGATGGCCATCGCGGAGGCGGTGCCCGGCAGCGAGGGCGAGCTGGCCGGGATCTCCGGGGTCGGCGCGCGGAAGCTGGGCCGCTTCGGTGCCGCTGTCCTGGACATCTGCGCAGGTGGGGACGGGAGCGAGGGGAGCGCGGAGGCCGACGGGGAGATGTGAGAAAAACTCGTCGAAAAAATAGTTTGCGCCCGCCCCAGTCATCACCATAGGTTCTTAACCACGGAAACAGCGGCTTCTCTGAAGCCCTGGTTCCGTGCTGTACTTATCCGAATACGCAGGACCGGTCCGCCGGTCCCCCCGAGACGCCGAGAGGAGGCGATTCCAGTGATCAGCATCATCGAGACCAACAAAATGACCGATCTCTCGGTCGTCTCCGCCTGCTCGCTCGGCCTTCTCGCCCGTTCCTCGAAGTCCTCGCTGCGTGCCACCGGTGTGTCCGGCGTCTCCGCCGTCATCCCGATGTCCCCGGCCGGCCTTCCCGTGCGGGAGCGCAATGAGCGACCGACCCAGGCACCGGCAGCAGCAGTAGCGAAGGGACAGGCCCAGGCCTATGCCTTTGCGGCCGTCGGTGCGGGAGCGGAAGCCGGCTTCACCGAGCAGACGAAGCACCACCACACGATGTGGGCCTTCCGTGGGCCTGAACCCTGGAGTGATCCAGCCTGATCCAGCATCAGGCCGGCGCCTTCAGGGCCGCGGAACCCCACTCGGGATCCGCGGCCCTTTTGTTTTGTCCGAACGGACGGGACAGCGCGAAGGAGCCTCGGGACAAGCAGGACCTGGTACCAGCCGCCCCCCGGCCAACAGGCCGGAAACGACCAGACGAGGACACCACCACCGTGCAACTCGAAGCGCACGCCCCGTCAGTACCGCCTTCCGACACGATCTCCCCGCCCGGCCTCACGGAGGACTCCACCTTGACCCCCCTCACCGCGCTCACCGCGCTCGACGACGCCATCGAGAACCTCGGTGTGCCCGTCCCCTGCCGTGCCTACGACCCGGAGGTCTTCTTCGCGGAGTCCCCGGCCGACGTCGAGTACGCCAAGTCCCTCTGCCGCACCTGCCCGCTCGTCGAGGCCTGCCTCGCCGGCGCCAAGGAGCGCCGCGAGCCGTGGGGTGTCTGGGGTGGCGAGCTCTTCATCCAGGGTGTCGTCGTCGCCCGCAAGCGTCCGCGTGGCCGTCCGCGCAAGAACCCGGTCGCGGCGTGACCGCCGACCTGGGGGTCCCGGCCCCCAAGCCCATGAAGCGCATCGGAACCATCGACCGTCCCCTCACCCACGACCCCCG
This sequence comes from Streptomyces sp. ATexAB-D23, assembly GCF_000373645.1. GTDB lineage: Bacteria > Actinomycetota > Actinomycetes > Streptomycetales > Streptomycetaceae > Streptomyces > Streptomyces castrisilvae. Next base: position 139,259 of record NZ_KB892001.1, read on the forward strand.
AAACCAGGCTCCAATGACCATCCCCACGTCAGAGCCCGTCGGCTCCGCGACACCAGACGTCACCATCATCGGCGCGAACGACTCGCGTCAGAACAGGACCCGCGAAATGCAACTCATCCCAGAAGCGCTGGCTCGTGCGCATATGCACGACCGGATGCGTGAAGCCGACGCGGACCGTCAGGCCGTGCGCCTGATCTCCGCGCGGCGGATGCAGCGCCGGGCCGAGCGCGCCTCGATGCGTGCCCGCCGTGCGCTGGCCATGGCCGTCATGCACTGATCCGCCACGCACCGCCGACCCGAACGGGCCGGACGGGGCCGGTCACCAACGGTGTCCGCCGGCGCGCAGCCGCTCTCTGCGCACGGCGGGCCGCGTCCGGCCGGCAACACCCACCCAGCAGTGCCCGTGCCGCGGGGCCGGTCCGTCCGACGGACCGGCCCCGCGGCCTTCCGCCTACCCGGCATCCACCGTCTCAGCGGCCCCGGCCCCGGCCTCGTCGCCCAACTGCTTCTCTGCCGCGAGGCTCTCTTCCTGCTCGGGCAGGCCCGTCTCCTCGGACGGGAGGAAGCCCGGGAGCCAGGACTCCAGTTCGTCGCGGAGCCGGACCGTGGCGCCGAGCTGGCACAGCACTCCGATCGTGCTCAGCGTCACCCGGTGTATCAGCAGGTAGGAGGGCGGCAGGTTCAGCTGCTTGCCCAACTGGTGGGCGGGGGAGCGCGGATCGGCTATCCGGGCGGCCTGGTGGCGCATCCAGCTCCGGCTGAAGGTGAAGCTCTCCACCTCGGCCGGCTCGATGATCGGCAGGAGATAGTCGAGCACCGCGTCCGGATCGAGGTCGATCGAGTCCTTGACGAACCCCTCCGCCCGCAGCATCTCGTACACCGCGTCCGCGTCTCCCCGCAGTGTCAGCCGCAACGAGTCCCCGATGGTCTGCGGAAGCCCACCCGGAAGCCGGTCCACCGTCCCGAAGTCGAGGACCCCGAGCCGCCATTGAGCCGCGTCGTCGGCCCCCTGCTCGGTATGCCCTGCCGCCTCGGCTCCCTCGGCCTCGTCGGTCTCCTCGGTCCCGTCGGTCTCCGCGGTGGAGGGCGAGGCGGGCGGCAGCAGCCGGAAGTTGCCCGGGTGCGGATCGGCGTGCAACAGGCCCGTGCGCGCGGGGCCCGAGAAGAGGAACCTGGCCAGCAGCTGCCCGGCCCGGTCGCGCTGCCCGGCCGTTCCCCCGGCGATCACCTCGGCCAGCGGGATTCCGTCGATCCACTCGGTGACCAGCACCTGGGCGCACTGGTGGACCACCCCGGGGACCACCACGTCGGGATCGTCCGCGAACTCCAGCGCGTGCTCCTGCTGGGACCGCGCCTCCTGCTCGTAGTCCAGCTCCTCCGACACCCGGTCGCGCAGCTCCGTGATGAGCGGCTTGATGTCCATGCCCGGGACCAGCGGTCCGAGCAGCCGCGCGAACCGGCTGAGCTGGGTGAGGTCCGAGAGCAGGGCCTCGCCCGCGCCCGGATACTGCACCTTCACCGCCACGTCCCGGCCGTCGTGCCACACCGCCCGGTGCACCTGCCCGATGGAGGCGGCGGCCGACGGCTTGTCGTCGAACGTCAGGAACAGCTCCCGCCAGTCCTCGCCCAGCCGTTCCGCCAGCACCGCGTGCACCGTGGCGCTCGGCAGGGGTGGGGCGGCCTCCTGGAGTTTGGTGAGGGCCGCACGGTAGGGGCCGGCGACCTCCTCGGGCAGCGCGGACTCGAAGACCGACAGGGCCTGGCCGAGCTTCATCGCCCCGCCCTTCAGCTCGCCGAGCACTTTGAAGAGCTGGTCGGCCGTGCGCTGCTGCACCTCGCGGGCCACCAGCTCCGCGGACTTACCCCCGATGCGCTTGCCCAGGCCCCACGTGGCGCGGCCGGCGAATCCCAAGGGCAGCGCGGCCAGCTTGGCGGTTCGGGTGACCGCCTTCCGGGGAAGATCAGACATATGCCCCTCCAAATCCCAGACTGCCGCGCTGCGTGCGGCGGTTACCCGGCCATTGTGTCGTGCGCCCTGCCGGCTACGGAGGCGCGGACCCCTTCAGTGTGACCGGCGGCCCCACAGGAACAGTCGAGGTGAGCCCCGATCCGTTCCGACCTCCAGTCCAACAGCGGCAGCGCCGCCTCCCACCGGGACCCGGTGCTCGCCGGCAGCTCACCGTCGAGGAAGGCCAGCGCGTGGGCCGCCGCGAGGCCCGCGACTGCCGTTGCCAGCCCCAGGTCGCACGCCTGCACGGCACCGCGACGCCCGGACTGCCACTGCGCCAGCATGCGCGGCCACTGGGGGTCCCGGTCCCGCTGGTTCAGACGCAGGCAGCCGGCACAGGCGGTGCCGCCGGGCAGGACCAGCGGCCCGACGAATCCGGTGGCCTCCATCACCCCGGCGTACAGATGGGGCGTGCCCGACGAGATCCACGGCTCGGCCGTACCCGGATCGGGGACGTACCCGGACAGACCGTCGCGCGGGGCGACCACGATCAGAGACAGGCCCGGCTCCCGGCCGGCCGGGCCGGTACCCGCCGCCCCGGGCGCTCGCGGAGCCGGGCCGGGGGCGGAGCGGCGTACCAGCTGGCGGGCCGCCATGTCCCTGCGCTCGCCCACGGCGGAGGCGGGCAGCCCGCCCGGCGACACGTCACCGGGCTCCGCGCATCCGCCGTCCAGCACCTCGACCCGCCCCACGCCGGCCCCGGAGAGCACCGCGGCGATGGCCGCGCCGACCCGCCCCGCGCCCCGTACCTGCACGCGCGTCGAGCGGCGGGCCGCCAGCCGGCGCATCGCCGCCCCGGGCTCGGGATGCACGACGGAGAGCGACGCCAGATCGGGGCGGTGGCGCTCCAGGACATCCGGCCGCTTCCGCAGGGCGTCGGCCTCCGGGCCGCCCGCCCGTACGTCATCGACCAGACCGGCGTCCATCAACCGCATGACCAGCGCGTCCACATGACGCTCGCTCAGGTCCATCGCCCTCGCTTCCTCGCGCAGCAGAGGCATGCCCCGGGTCCCGTCGAGCAGTTCCATGAAACAGCCCGTCGCGATATCCATCGGGCCCACCTTCACCGCGTGGGCGGGTGTCACTCCGAATTGCACGGTGTCGCGTCCGCGCCATGCGCGGCGCAGTGCGGGCTTCAACATCGGATGCACGGCTTCCCCCGGTCTGTGTGCGGCCTGTGTGGCTGTGACTGCTGTGCGATGTGCATTGCCAGAATGCAGCGGACCGCCGAGGCGTGCGGAAAGTTATCCACAGGCCTGGGGTATTAGTCGTTCAAATGGTGCAAGGCATGGAGCCGATCATGCGGAACCGTCCCGGGGGCGGGACTTCCCGGCCTGGCAGCGGGTAACGTCGTGCCGTGCCCGCCGACCCGTCGCCCGGCTCCGCCGGGGAGCCTGCCGTGCCCGCAGCCGGAACCCACCGGCGCAGCTCGGCGGACCCTGCCCGCCGAGCCTCGGCGACGAGTGCCGTCGAGGTCCGCAGGAGCGCCCGTCGCAGCAGGACGGTCTCCGCGTACCGAGAGGGCGACCGCACCATTGTGCTGATTCCCGCCCGGATGTCCGAGGCCGAGGAGCAGCGCTGGGTGAGCGTGATGCTCGACAAGCTGGCCGCCCAGGAGAAGAAGCGGATCATCGGCGACACCGAGCTCGCGGAACGCGCGGAGCGCTTGTCCGCCCAGTATTTCCAGGGCCGGGCCAGGCCCGTATCGGTGCGGTGGGTGACCAACCAGAACACCCGGTGGGGCTCCTGCACCCCGGCCGAGGGCAGCATCCGCCTGTCGCACCGGTTGCAGGGCATGCCGGAGTACGTCGTGGACTATGTGCTCGTCCACGAGCTGGCGCACCTCCTGGTGCCCGGTCACGGCCCCCGGTTCTGGCGGCTGCTGGACGCCTATCCGCGCACCGAACGGGCGCGCGGCTATCTGGAAGGGGTGGTGGCGGCCGACCGGCTGCCGCACCTGCCGGCCGCGCGCGGCGAGTGACGCGGGGGTTGTGTACCGGGTCTGTACCGGCTTCACTCCCTGCCGGAGTTTGCGGATAGCCTGACGCGACGCATTCACCTTCCGGATGGGGGACGGTCGTTACGCATGGCCAGGGAATTCCAACGCGGCCACAAGGCCAAGATCAGCGATCTCACGCCGGGGACGGACCTGTACGTAGGTGTGCAGATCGCCGGCCCGGGACTGACCTTTGACATCAGCTGCTTCGGGCTCGATGCCAATGAGCAGCTCTCCGACGACCGTTATTTCATCTTCTTCAATCAGCCGAAATCCCCTGAGGAGTCCATTCAGCTCCTCGGTGCCCAGGCCGGTGACACCGAGTCCTTCCGCGTCACCCTGGACCGTATTCCGGCGAGCATCCACAGGCTGTCGTTCACCGCGACGGTGGACGGCGCCGGGCAGATGTCGCAGGTCGGCCCCGGCTACATCCGGATCGTCGCGGGCGGCGAGGAAGTCGTCAGGTACGCGTTCACCGGCTCGGAGTTCAGCACCGAGCGCGCGGTCATGCTGGGCGATTTCTACCGCAAGGACGTCTGGCGGTTCGCCGCCGTCGGCCAGGGTTTCGACGGCGGACTCGAAGCGCTGCTGAAGAACTTCGGCGGAGAGGTCGCCGAGGAGGAGCCGGCCGCCCCGCAGCCGCAGGCAGCGGCGCCGTCGTTCGCCCCGCCCGCCCAGGCGTCCCCGGCTCCGTCGTTCGGCGCCCCGGCCCCACCGCAGGCCCCTCAGGCCCCGCAGCCCGCACCGTCCTTCGGAGCGCCGCCCGCCCCCGCCCCGCCGCCGATGCCCGCCGCGCAGCAGCAGATGCACGCCGCGCCGACGATCGTCGCCCCCCTGGCGCCGCCGCCCGGCGGCACGGTACCCCCGCCGCCGCCCCCACCCGCCCCGTACGGGCAGCAGCCGGCACAGCAGTTCGGGCAGCCGCCCCAGCCGCCGCAGTTCGGACAGGTCCCCGGACAGGCTCCGCCGCCGTACGGACAGCCCGCCCCCGCCCCGTTCGGACAGCAGCCTCCCGGGATGCCGCCGGGCGGGCAGCAGGCCGTTCCGCAGGCCGGTGCCGGGCTGCTGGCCGCGCTCCAGCCGTACAAGGAGACCGCCACCGGTCAGCGCTGGACCTCGCAGAACAGCCAGCTCATGCGGGTCGACCTCACCATGAGCGGCGGTGCCGGAGTGCTGGCCCGGCAGGGCAGCATGGTGATGTACCAGGGCAAGGTCGACTTCAGCTACAAGGGCGCGGGTTTCGCCGGCCGCATGGTCGGGAACGCCACCGGCCAGGAAATGCAGCTGATGCGCTGTACCGGCCGCGGACAGGTCTTCCTCGCCGAGGACGGCACCCATCTGCATTCCATCGAGCTCCAGGGCGACGGTATCTGCGTCTCCGCCGAGAACGTCCTCGCCTTCGACGAGTCGCTCCAGTACGAGGTCCGCAGGATCGAGGGCCACGGCATCCCCGGCGGCGCCCTGTTCACCATGCAGTTCCAGGGCACTGGCACCATCGTCGTCAAGACCCACGGCACCCCCGTGGTCCTGCCGGTCACCCCGACCACCTTCGCCGACTGCAACGCCGTGGTGGCGTGGTCGTCCGCGTCCCAGGTGATCGTCTCCAGCCAGGTCCGGCTGCGCCGCAACGCGTACCCCGGGCACAGCGGGGAGTCCGTGAACCTCCAGTTCCGGGGCGCACCCGGCAACTTCATCGTCGTCCAGCCCTACGAGGTCTGAGGGAGCCCGTCATGAACCAGCAACTCGCGGGCTACGTCCCGACCCCCGTCACGGCCCGGATGGAGAACCACGGCCATTCCATGCTGAAGGTCGCGATGGCGACCGGCCAGGATCTCTACGCGCGCACCGGTTCGATGGTGGCGTACGAGGGCTTCATCCAGTACGAGCCCAACCCGCCCGCCGTCCGCCAGATCGCCTCGCAGTGGATCACCGGCGAGGGCGCGCCCCTGATGAAGTGCACCGGGGACGGGCTGCTCTACCTCGCCGACTACGGCGCCGATGTCGTCGTCATCAACCTCAACAACGACTCCCTCTCGGTCAACGGCACCAACGTCCTCGCCTTCGACGGCCATCTCAGCTGGGGCGTCGAGCGGGTCAAGGGGCTCGCCAAGTTCGCCGGCCAGGGGCTGTGGAACGTCTGCATCTCGGGTACCGGCTGGGTCGCGATCACCTCGCGCGGCACGCCGATCGTCGTCGACTGCGGACGTGGCGAGGACGAGACGTACGTGGACCCCGACGCCCTCGTGGCCTGGTCCCCGAACCTCAAGGTGAAGGGCAAGCGGAGCTTCAAGGCATCCTCGCTCATCGGGCGGGGCAGCGGCGAGGCGTTCCAGATGGCCTTCTCCGGCCAGGGGATCGTCGTCGTCCAGCCGAGCGAGGACAGTACCGACCGGCTGCGGATCCGGAACTGACGGGAGGGAGAGCACACCATGCAGAGTCCGCTTTTCAACTACACGGAACAGCAGTCCCAGGACCGCTACACGATCCAGAACCCGCAGCTCCTGCGCGTCTCGCTGACCGGCCACGACGACGTCCTCGCCCGTAAGGGCGCCATGGTCGCCTACCAGGGGCTGATGGAGTTCGACGGCGAATACCAGTCGAACGAGCAGCGCCGCGCCCGCGCCCACACCGGCGAGGGCCTGGACCTGATGCGCTGCTCAGGACAGGGCACCGTCTACTTCGCCAACCTGGCGCAGTACATCCACGTGGTGGACGTCGACCACGACGGTCTGACGGTCGACAGCGCCTATGTCCTGGCGCTCGACTCCTCGCTGCACGCCGAGGTCATCGCCGTGGACAGCCAGTACGGCATCTCGGGCACCGGAAAGTACCAGCTCAACATCTCCGGCACCGGCAAGGTCGCGCTGATGACCTCCGGCCAGCCGCTGATGATGCAGGTCACGCCCGACAAGTACGTCAGTGCCGACGCCGACGCGATCGTCGCCTGGTCCAGCTCCCTGCGGGTGCAGATGCAGGCCCAGACGCATTCCTCGGGTGTCTTCCGCCGCCGCGGCAACACCGGGGAGGGCTGGGAGCTCAGCTTCCTCGGTCAGGGCTTCGCCCTGGTGCAGCCGAGCGAGCTGCTTCCGCCGCAGAACGCCCAGATCGGACAGGGCCTCGCCGCCCAGTTCGGTGTGGGCCAGCACGGCGCGCACGGCCAGAACCAGAACAACTCCTGGAACTGAGTCACACGCATGGGTAAGGGGCGGCCTCCAGAGAGGGCGCCCCTTACCCATGCGTGTCGTACGGGCGGCTACCGGCCGCCGTCGATCGCCGCGCGGGTCCGCTCCATCAGCCGGACCACCGAGGCGTCGGCGACCCGCGCCACCTCGTCGTAGGGGAACCAGCGCAGGTCGAGGGACTCCTCACTGATCCGCTCCGTGGAGCCCGAGGGCGCCAGCGCCGCGTACTGGACGTCCAGGTGCCAGTGGCACGGGCCGGGGATCGGATGGCGGTCCAGGACCACCGGCCCGTCCGGCAGCAGAGTCAGCCCGGGGATGCCGGACTCCTCCGTCGCCTCGCGCAGCGCCGCCGCCGCCGGCGTGGCGTCCCCCGGCTCGCAGTGGCCGCCCATCTGCAGCCACATCCGCAGCTTCCGGTGCAGCGTGAGCAGCACCCGGCCGCGCTCGGGGTCGACGACCAGGGCGCTGGCCGTGAGATGCCCGGCACCGCAGGCCTTCCACATGCCGTCCGGATGGAGCGCCAGGTGCTCCAGATAGATGTCGCGCAACTCTTCCTGGGCCGCGTCGCCCCCGGTTTCGTAACCCTTCAGTACGAGGACGGCTTCGTCGTGCAGGCTCACTTGTCGGTGTCGTCCTTGCCGTCGCCCGCGTCCGTGCCCCCGCCACTGCCGTTGTCGTCATCGGCCGCGGTGTCCTGATTGCCCTGCTTGTCCTGGGCATCCGCTCCGGGCGCGGGCTTCCGCGGCCTGTTCGCCGCCTCGCCGAGCATCTTGTCCAGCTCGGAGAAGTCCAGCTGCTCGTGGTGGACGAAACCGTCCGGGTCGTCCAGGTCGTGCGCGGTCGGGAGCATGTCGGGGTGCTCCCACAGCGCGTCGCGCCCGTCGAGACCGCGCGCGTCCGTGAGCGACGCCCACAGCCGAGAGGCGTCCCGCAGCCGCCGCGGCCGCAGCTGGAGGCCGATGAGCGTGGCGAACGTCTGCTCGGCGGGGCCACCGGAAGCGCGCCGCCTGCGCATCGTCTCGCGCAGCGCGTCGGCGGAGGTCAGACGGGACTTCGCGGCGGCGTGCACCACGGCGTCCACCCAGCCCTCCACGAGGGCGAGGGCCGTCTCCAGCCGGGCCAGGGCCGCCTTCTGCTCCGGGGTCTCCTCCGGCTGGAACATTCCCTGCTGGAGCGCCTCCTGCAACTGCTCGGGCTGCGACGGGTCGAACTGGCCGACCACGTCCTCCAGCTTGCTGGTGTCCACCTTGATCCCGCGCGCGTAGCCCTCGACGGCACCGAACAGATGCGAGCGCAGCCACGGCACATGGGCGAAGAGCCGCTGGTGGGCGGCCTCGCGCAGCGCCAAATACAGCCGCACCTCGTCCTGCGGGACGCTCAGGTCCTTGCCGAACCGCTCGACGTTCAGCGGGAGGAGCGCGGCGCGGCCGGCCGGGCCGAGCGGCAGCCCGATGTCGGTCGAACCGACCACCTCGCCCGCCAGCACGCCGACGGCCTGCCCGATCTGCTGGCCGAACATCGCGCCGCCCATCGACCGCATCATGCCGATCAGCGGGCCCGCCATCGCCTGCATCTCCTCGGGCAGCACATCGCCCATGGCGAGGCCGACCCGCTCGGCGACCGGGTCGACCAGCTGCTGCCAGGCCGGAAGCGTCGCCTCCACCCACTCGGCGCGGCTCCACGCCACGCTGGAGACGGAACCGGAGGGCAGCGACGTCGCGCCGTCCAGCCAGAGGTCGGCCAGACGCAGCGCCTCATCGACCGAGGCGCGCTCGGCGGGGCCCACACTCGCGTCCTTGGAACCGTCCGGCGTGCCCTGCGACACCGTCTGCCGGGCGATCTGCTTGGCCATGTCCCAGTTCACGGGACCGCCCTCGTAGCTCAGCATCTGCCCGAGCTGCTGGAACGCCGCGCCCAGATCGTTCGGGTTCATCGAGCCGAACATGGCGGCGAAGGGGTTGTCACCGCCCGCGCCCGGACCGAAGCCGAACGGGTTCGCCGGACCGCCCGAACCCTGCCCACCTCCGGTGGGGTCGTTCTTCTTGCCCTTGTCGCCGTCGTCCGGCTCCTCCGGCGGAAGGCCGAATCCGAATGGGGTGTCACTCACGGGTTTCCTCGGCTCGTAGGGCCGCCGGTGGGAACCGACGGCGACTGCCCGACATCACCTTCCAGCGTAGACACCAAGTCCGCTCAGGGCCTCAGTGCTCCGTCGGCACCGGCCCTGCGGCAGGATGGACGCCACCTGGTACGTACGAGTCATGCGGGTACGTACTGAAGACAACCGCTGGAGACGCCCGGTGAGTTCCCCAGATCCGCAGGTTCGCGCAGCGCGAAACCTGGCCGACCCATCGCTAGAGAAGAAGCCCGAGAACACGTCCGTCCCCGGCCGCCCCAGAAGCCGCGGCCCCGTCGTGGCCGTCACCGGAGCCGCGAAGGGCGTCGGTGAGCTCCTCACCGCGCGCCTCGCGGCCTCCGACGAGATCAAGCAGGTCATCGCCATCGACGAGCGCCGGGGCGATGTCTCCGACGCGACCTGGCACCTCCTCGACGTACGCGACCCGGCCATCGCCGAGAAGCTGCGCGGCGCGGACGTCGTGGTGCACCTGGCCCTCGACCTCGACCTGGAGACCGACCCCGCCGCGCGCACCGCCTACAACGTGCGGGGAACCCAGACCGTGCTGACCGCCGCCGCGGCCGTCGGCGTGCACCGCGTCGTCCTATGCACCTCCGCGATGGTCTACGGAGCGCTGCCCGACAACGACCTCCCGCTCGCCGAGGACGCCGAGCTGCGGGCCACCGCCGAGGCCACCGGCGTGGGAGACCTGCTGGAGATCGAACGGCTGGGCCGCCGGGCGCCGCGCGCCCACCCCGGGCTCCAGGTCACCGTCGTGCGCCCGACCGTGCTCGTCGGCGGCACCGACACAGCGCTGACCCGCTACTTCGAGTCGCCCCGGCTGCTCGTCGTGGCCGGTTCCCGGCCCGCCTGGCAGTTCTGCCATGTCGACGACCTGGTCACGGCGCTGGAGTACGCGGCACTGGAGAAGATCGACGGGGAGTTCGCGGTCGGCTGCGACGGCTGGCTCGAACAGGCCGAGGTCGAGGAGCTGAGCGGGGTGCGCCGGATGGAGCTGCCCTCCGCCGTCGCGCTCGGTGCCGCCGCCCGGCTGCACCGGATCGGCCTCACCCCCTCGCCCGCGGGCGACCTGGCGTACACGATGCACCCCTGGGTGGTCAGCGTGAGCCGGCTGCACGACGCGGGATGGCGCCCGAGCTGGACCAACGAGGAGGTGCTCGCCGCGCTCCTGGAGGAGGTGGAGGGGCGCCACACCGTCGCCGGCCGCAGGCTCGGCCGCAAGGACGCCACCGCGGCCGGAGCCGCCGGCGCGACCGTCGCCCTCCTGGGCACCGCGGCCCTGGTCCGCCGCGCCCGCAAGGCCCGCCGCCGCATCTGAGAGCGGGGGCCGCGGGCCGTCCGCTGTAGGAGGCTCCAAGGCGCGGCGCGGCCCGCCGGGTGAATCGGCAATTCCGTGTTGTCCGCGCGGTACGGCACGATGGTGGTCATGGCACTCACGTACGACCATCCGGGCGAGCAGACGGCACTGGACCCGATCCGGCTGCTGGACATCCGCGAGACGCCGCTGTCGGTGGACGAGGTCTTCGGGGCGGTCGGCGACGCCGCCGCTGGGGGCACCGCGCTCTTCGTCGGCACCGTGCGCAACCACGACGGCGGCCAGGACGTCGACGGCCTCGGCTACTCGTGCCACCCCTCGGCCGGTGAGGAACTGCGCCGTGTGGCGGAGAAGGTCGTCGCGGACTACCCCGTTCGGGCTCTGGCGGCGGTCCACCGAGTGGGTGACCTGCGAGTGGGTGATCTCGCGGTGGTCGTGGCGGTGTCCTGCCCCCATCGCGCGGAGGCCTTCGCCGCCTGCCGCAAGCTCATCGACGACCTCAAGCACGAGGTTCCGATCTGGAAGCACCAGCGCTTCTCGGACGGCACGGAGGAGTGGGTCGGAGCCTGCTGAGCGCAAACCGGAACGGCGGGCATCCGCCCCGATTTGCGTAACCGCACCCCGGCCGTGAGCGTTGGTCCTGCGGATGGTTAATCTGCTGATCGGTCAGTTGCGACCGCTCATTGGGGTAGGGAGGTCGGCATGGCAGCACTCGCCTGGTTGTTGATTCCGCTTTTCGCTGCGTTCGGAGCAGCGATATGGGGAAGCTGGGCCGCACGTAATCGCACCACCGGTGACGTCACCGAACTCGCCGGGTACGCACGGTTCCGTGAAGCGATGGAGAAGTCGCACTCCGCTTCCGAACCGCTGGAGCAGATATCGAACGTCTGAGGCCGCGGAGACCGCCCTCGACGCCCCCGCCCCGGGCCCCGTACGGACCGGCCCCGGCGGTGCACTGACAGACCCTTCCCGTACTGTCGTTCCATGCCACGCCGCACCGCGACGATGCTCGCCTCCACGCTGATCCTGATCGCACTGATCTGTGCGGGCGTGGTCATCAAAGTGCCGTACTCGGAGATGTCGCCCGGCCCGACGGTGAACACGCTCGGCAAGGTCGCGGGCGACCCCGTCCTGCAGATCACCGGCCACCGGACGTACAAGACGTCCGGCAACCTCAACATGACCACCGTCAGGGTCACCGGCGCCGACTACAGCATGAACCTCGTGGAGGCCCTCTACGGGTGGCTGGCCCACGACAGTGTGGTCGTACCGCACGAGACGCTCTACCCGGACGGCAAGACCGAGGAGCAGTCGACGCAGGAGAACGCCGAGGAGTTCAGCCAGTCCCAGGAGAGCGCCAAGGTCGCGGCCCTCACCGAGCTCGGCATCCCGGTGACGTCGTACGTCGTGGTCTCGACCGTCGTCAAGGACAGCCCCGCCCAGGGCAAGCTGCACGCGGGCGACATCATCGAGGACGTCGACGGCACCGCGGTCGAGGGGCCCGAGGACGTCGCGAAGCTCGTCACCCGGCACAAGCCCGGCGAGGACGTCACCTTCACGGTGATCCCGGCCAAGACCGCGGCTGCGGCAGAGAAGGCCGGCAAGAAGCCCGAGGGCTCCGAGAAGGTCACCATCACCACCCGGAAGGCCTCCGCCAAGGAGAACCGCGCCATCGTCGGTATCCAGGCGGGGACGGACCACACCTTCCCCTTCGACATCGACATCAAGCTCGCCGACGTGGGCGGCCCGAGCGCGGGGCTGATGTTCGCCCTGGGCATTGTCGACAAGCTGACCCCGGGGCAGCTGACCGGCGGGAAGTTCATCGCCGGCACGGGCACCATCGACGACGACGGCAAGGTCGGCCCGATCGGCGGCATCAACATGAAGCTGGTCGGCGCGCGCGACGCGGGCGCACGCTACTTCCTGACCCCCGACGACAACTGCAAGGCCGCCGCGTCCGACACCCCCGACGGGCTCACCCTGATCCGGGTCAAGACCATCGCGGACGCCAAGAAGTCCCTGGACAAGCTCCGCGCGGGAGACACGGCCGGACTGCCGAGCTGCTCGACAGGCTGACCGCGCCCCCGCACCGGGCGGTCAGGACTCGAACGTCGCGGCAAGCGCCTCGGCCAGCCCCGGCACCAGGCCGGCACCGGTCAGCACCTCGCTGGGCGAGTCCTTCTCGCGCAGCCGTACGGCCGACTCGCGCGCCCCGTCCCGCAGCACGGCCACCGTCATCCGGACCTCCTGCCGGTCCGGATGCTCGGCGACCCACTCGGTCAGCCGCTTCTCGTCGAGGCCTTCGGGCACGGAGGCCTCGGCGGACGGCGGCAGCATCAGCCGCTCCACCGTCATCGCGCACCCGACGACCGCGTCGGGCCAGGCGATCGTGGCGAGGAACTCGTCCAGCGCCGTCCCCGCCGGCAGCTCCTCCTGCTCGATGGGGGTCAGTGCGGCGGGCTTCGAGCCGTCGTCGTCCAGGCCGAGCTGGGCGGCGAGCCCTGGTTCCTGGACCCGCAGCCGGGCGGTGTCGACCAGGGCGAAGAGGCGGGCGGGCTGGTCCCAGCCGAGGCCGGAGATGTACTCGTCGATTTCGAGCACCGCGACGGTGAGCGGGCTCGCGGCCATCGGAGGGCCTGAGGGGGAAACGTTGGGCATGGACAACATCCTGCCTCCTTCCGCCCCGGGAACGGGAACTAGGTAAAGCATCAGTAAGTTGAAGGGATGGGCTCTACGATCGCTGGGCCCGCTCCACACGACCCGCGAACTTCGAGGTGCGCACGTTGGCTTTCCAGATGCCGGACCGCGGCGGAGGCCCGACCGGGCCACGGATCAGAGTCGGCCGCCCGTCCCGGCGCGCCCGAACCCTGCTCATGACACTTGGCGTCCTGGCGATTCTCGCCATGGCGTTCGTCATGTTCGCGGGGTTCTGGACGGACTGGCTCTGGTACAGGTCGGTCGCGTATTCGTCCGTCTTCACCACCACCCTGTGGACCAAGATCGGGCTGTTCCTCGTCTTCGGACTGCTGATGGCCCTGGCCGTCGGTCTGAACATCTGGCTCGCGCACCGGCTCCGGCCGCCGCTGAGCGCGATGTCGCTGGAGCAGCAGAGCCTGGACCGCTACCGGATGAGTCTCGCCCCGTACAAGAAGTGGGTGCTGCTCGCGATCACCGCGCTCGTCGGTCTGATCGCCGGGGCCTCGGCCTCGGGCCAGTGGCGTACCTGGCTGATGTATGTGAACGGCGTGTCGTTCGGCCAGAAGGACCCCCAGTTCCATCTGGACGTGTCGTTCTACGCCTTCGACCTGCCCTGGTACCGCTTCCTGCTGGGCTTCGGCTTCGCGGCGACGGTCCTCTCCCTGATCGCCGCCGCCCTGACCCACTACCTGTACGGCGGGCTGCGCATCACCAGCCCCGGCGCGCGGGCCACGGGCGCGGCCACCGGCCACCTCTCGGTGCTGCTCGGCGTCTTCGTGACGCTGAAGGCCGTGGCGTACTGGCTGGACCGCTACGGCCTGGCCGTGAAGTCCAGTGACTTCAAGGCCACGGACAACTGGACGGGCCTGCGGTACGTCGACGCCAACGCGTATCTGCCGGCGAAGACGATCCTGTTCTGCATCGCCGCGATCTGCGCGGTGCTGTTCTTCGCGACGCTGTGGCGGCGCACCTGGCAGCTCCCGGTGATCGGCTTCGGGCTGATGGTCCTCTCGGCGATCCTGATCGGCGGGCTCTACCCGGCGATCGTGCAGAAGTTCCAGGTCCAGCCGAACGAGCAGGCCAAGGAAGCCCCGTTCATCCAGAAGAACATCAAGGCCACGCGCGAGGCCTACGACATCGACAACGCCCAGGTCACGGACTACGCGGGCCAGTCGACGGAGGACGACGGCACCAAGCTCCGGGCGAGCGCGGACTCCGCGGCGAGCTACCGGGTCATGGACCCCAACGTCGTCTCGCCGGCCTTCCAGCAGCTCCAGCAGAAGAGGAACTACTACCAGTTCCCCAAGACGCTCGACGTCGACCGCTACAAGGACGAGTCCGGCAAGGACCAGGACACGGTCATCGGTCTGCGCGAGCTCAACATCCAGGGCATCCCCAAGCGCAACTGGATCAACGACCACTTCACCTACACCCATGGCTACGGCGCCATCGCGGCCCGGGGCACCACGACCGGCAAGAACCCGAAGGGATCTCCCGACTTCACCGAGTCCGGCCTGCCGACCACCGGCGACCTGGGCACGTACAAGCAGGAGATCTACTACGGCGAGAAGACCGAGCAGTACTCCATCGTCGGCGGGCCCCAGAAGGAGCTCGACTACGAGGAGGACGGCGAGAAGACCACCAGCTACAAGGGCAACAGCGGGGTCAGTCTCTCCAGCGCGTTCAACCGGGCCGCGTACGCGGTGGCGTTCAGCGAGCCGCAGATCCTGTACTCGGGAGCCATCGGCGACGGTTCGCGGATCCTCTACAACCGCACGCCCAAGGAGCGCGTCGAGGCGGTGGCCCCCTGGCTCACCATCGACGGCGACGCCTACCCGGCCGTGGTCAACAAGCGGATCCAGTGGGTCGTCGACGCGTACACCACGACCAACGGCTACCCGTACGCCTCGCGGACCACGCTCGGTGACACCACGGCCGACTCGCTGACCACGAACCAGCGCGCGGTCGTCGCCCAGCAGAACCAGGTCAACTACATCCGCAACTCGGTGAAGGCGACCGTCGACGCGTACGACGGGACGGTCACGCTGTACGAGTGGGACACCGAGGACCCCGTCCTCAAGACCTGGCGCAAGGCGTTCCCCGGGACCGTGAAGTCCAAGTCGGACATCCCGCAGGAGCTCATGGAGCACCTGCGCTACCCGCAGGACCTGTTCAAGGTGCAGCGCGAGCTGCTGACCCGCTACCACGTCACGAGCCCCGCCCAGTTCTACAGCGGCAGTGACGCCTGGCAGGTCCCGGACGACCCGACCAACAAGGAGTCCGGCTCCGTCCCGCCGTACTACCTGAGCATAAAGATGCCGGACCAGTCGGCCCAGAAGTTCTCGCTGACCACGACCTTCACCCCCAAGGGGCGACCCGACCTGGGTGCGTTCATGGCGGTGGACGCCGATGCGGCCAGCAAGGACTACGGCACGATAAGACTCCTGAGAGTCACCGGAGCCGTGAAGGGTCCCGGCCAGGTACAGAGTGAGCTCAACGGCAACGACGACGTCGCCGAGTTCGTGCGGAACCTCAAGGGCACCGACTCCGACATCGAGTACGGCAACCTGCTGACCGTGCCGCTCGAAGGGGGCTTCCTCTACATCGAGCCGGTCTACACGCGCGGTGGCACGCAGAACTACCCGCTGCTGCGCAAGGTC
This sequence comes from Streptomyces sp. ATexAB-D23, assembly GCF_000373645.1. Taxonomy (GTDB): domain Bacteria; phylum Actinomycetota; class Actinomycetes; order Streptomycetales; family Streptomycetaceae; genus Streptomyces; species Streptomyces castrisilvae. The sequence continues at coordinate 155,251 of NZ_KB892001.1, forward strand.
GCCGCCTCGTACGGCTCGAAGATCGTCTTCGAGAACAGTCTCGGTGAGGCGCTCAACGCCGTCTTCGGCACCGAGGGCTCCGATACGAGCGAGCCACCGGGCGACACCACCGAGCCGCCGGACACCACCCAGCCGCCGGCCACCGGTGACGCCGCGCTCAAGAAGGCCATCTCCGATGCGCAGAAGGCGTACACGGAAGGTGAGGCGGCCCTGAAGAAGCAGGACTGGGCGGCCTACGGCAAGGCGCAGACCGATCTCCAGGACGCGCTGGAGCGGGCGGCGGCGGCCCAGTCCAAGGTCGAGAGCGACGGCAAGGCCGACAGTGACGGCAAGGGCGACGGCGACGGCAAGGCCGACAGTGACGGCAAGGGCGACAAGGCCGGTACGAACAAGGCGTCGGACAAGTCGGACAAGGCCAGTGATACGGCGAACGATGCCGGTGGGGCCTGAGTGACCCGGTAAAGCTCCACCTCCGCGTCGTGGTACGGTTTGAACACAACGACGCGGGGTGGAGCAGCTCGGTAGCTCGCTGGGCTCATAACCCAGAGGTCGCAGGTTCAAATCCTGTCCCCGCTACTGAAAGACGAAGGCCCGGATCCTCCAGGGGATCCGGGCCTTCGTCATGCGTGATGGCATTTCCAGGTGATGGGCGTGAAGTGCGGTTCGCGGGGCACGAGTTGGCCGCGGACGTGTTTGACTTGTCTCTCTGTGGGCATGTCGACAAAACGCTGAAGTGACCTCACTGGCCGCGATATACCAGGTGTACGCGGGTTGTAGGTGGTGCGACGATGGTATTTATGGGGGACAGGGCAACTCTGTTGAAGACAGGGCGGTTTGCGCGGGGTCACGTCCATCCGGAGGAAAAGATGGCGGATGTGGCGTTTGTCGCTGCCACCGCCCAGTACAACGACATCATCGAGAGCGCCGAGACTGCGGAGTGTGCCGCGAGCGTCGAGAGTGCAGAGTCCGTTGAGACCGCCGACGGCGTGGAGAACGCCGAGGGAGCGGAGACCGCGGCGAGCGCGGACAACGCCGAGAGCGAGGCGCGCCACCGCAGGGCCGCCGACGCCGGTGACACCGCTTCGATGAGTGTGCTCGGCGCGCTGCTGCTGCGCCGGGGTGATCTGGCGGGCGCCGAGCCCTACCTGCGCGCCGCCACCGCCGACGGCGACCGTGCCGCGGCCAACAACCTGGGCGTCCTGCTGCACCAGCGCGGATACCCCGACGAGGCCGCGGGCTGGTGGCGGACCGCCGCGGTCGCCGGCTCCGCGGCCGCCGCGCACGCCCTGGGCCGGCACCTGCGCGAGCGCGGGGACGAGCCCGGCGCCGAGTACTGGCTGCGCCAGTCCGCCGAGCAGGGCCACGCGCTGGGCGCGTACGCCCTCGCCGACCTGCTGGAACACCGCAGTGACGTCGGCGCCGAGCGCTGGCTGCGCGCTGCGGCCGAGCAGGGCCACCGCGAGGCGGCCTACCGGCTCGCGCGCACGCTGGAGCGCAACGCCGCCGACGCCGACCACGACGCGTTCGGCCGCGCCGGCCTCGGTCCCCGCGACGCCGGCCGCGCGCCTGACCCGGCCGCGCCCCGGCGCCCCGCCGCCCGCAAGGACGACGGCCCGGTCGCCGGCCCCGAGCCGTCCCGCACCGGCGAGGCCGAGCAGTGGTACCGGCAGGCCGCCGCGCGCGGTCACCGGCGGGCCGCCCTGCACCTCGGCGCCATCCTCGAACAGCGCGGCGAGCTCAAGGAGGCCGGCCGCTGGTACCTCATCTCGGCCAAGGCCGGCGAGGCTCGGGCCGCCTGCGCGCTCGGCTTCCTGCTGCGCGACGCGGGCGACCGGGAGAGCGCCGCGGTGTGGTGGCTGCGCGCCGCCCAGGACGGTGACGGCAACGCCGCGAACGCCCTCGGGGCCCTGCACGCGGCCAGGGGCGAGCAGCAGACCGCCGAGCGCTGGTACCGCGCGGCGATGGACGCGGGTGACGTCAACGGCGCCTACAACCTCGGACTGCTCTGCGCCGCCCAGGACCGCACGGCGCAGGCCGAGCAGTGGTACCGCCGCGCCGCCTACGCGGGCCACCGCGAGGCCGCCAACGCGCTGGCCGTGCTCCTGCTCCAGGCCGGCGACCCGGTCGGCGCCGAGCCCTGGTTCTCCAAGGCGGCCGAGGCCGGCAGCGTCGACGCCGCCTTCAACCTGGGCATCCTGTACGCCGGGCGTGACGAGGACCGCACGGCCCTGCTCTGGTACGAGCGGGCCGCGGCGGCCGGTCACACCGAGGCGGCGCTCCAGGTCGGCATGGCGCTGCTGCACCACGGCGAGGAGCGCGAGGCCGAGCGGCACCTGCGCTGCGCCGCCGGCGGCGGCAGCGCGGAGGCGGCCTTCCGGCTGGCCGGGGTGCTCGACTCGCGGCAGCCGCCGCCCGGACCGCCCGCGCTGGGCGAGCCGCTGCCGGAGAAGACCGAGTGCGAGGAGTGGTACGAGCGGGCGGCCGAGCAGGGGCACCGCCGCGCCCAGGTCCGCGTCGGCATGCTCGCCGCCTCCCGGGGCGACGTGGAGAGCGCCGGCCGCTGGTACCGGGAGGCGGCCGAGGCAGGCAGCCGCAACGGGGCGTTCAACCTCGGTCTGCTGCTCGCCCGCGAGGGCAGCGAGCGCGAGGCCGCCCTGTGGTGGACCCGGGCCGCCGCCGACGGGCACGGGCGGGCCGCGCTGCGCCTCGCCCTGCTGGCCGCGCGCCGCGGTGAGCTGGCCGAGGGGAAGCGGTGGTGTGCGCGGGCGGTCGAGCTGGGGCCCGCGGAGGTCGCGGAGCGGGCCGCGCGGCTGCGCGAGGCGCTGCACCAGGAGCTGACCGCGTGAACCGGCGGGGCCCCGGCAATGAATTTGCACTGGTCCAAGGGGTGCCGTAGGGTTATGAACACAACGACGCGGGGTGGAGCAGCTCGGTAGCTCGCTGGGCTCATAACCCAGAGGTCGCAGGTTCAAATCCTGTCCCCGCTACTGAAGACAGAAGGCCGGATCTTTTCGAAGATCCGGCCTTCTGTGTGTGCGCATGTGCGGGCACGCGTGTGTGCGCTCCGTCCCGCGCGGGAGGTGCGTGGCTCAGGCGGCCGCGGCGCACTCCGGGCAGATGCCCCGGTAGGTCATCTCGACGCCGGAGATCGTGAAGCCGAAGCGCTCGCCGGAGGGCAGATCCGCCAGCGGGTCGCCGGACGGGTGCACATCGCGGATGGCGCCGCACTTCGCGCACACCAGGTGGTGGTGGGCGCGGTGCGCGTTGGGGTCGTAGCGCTTGGCGCGGCGGTCGGTGGAGACCTCGATGACCTCGCCGAGGGTCACCATCTCGCCCAGCGTGTTGTAGACGGTGGCGCGGGAGATCTCGGGCAGCCTGGCCACCGCACGTGCGTGGACCTCGTCGGCCGTCAGGTGCACATGGTCCCCGTCGAGGACCTCGGCCACGACGCGCCGCTGTGCGGTCATGCGCCAGCCGCGTCCTCGAAGTCGTTCCAGCAGGTCACTCATGGGCGCCAGTCTAGCAGCGCGGGGGCCGTCTCTTGAATAGGTGCGATTTTGGATGCTCGCTTGACTTGGACTTTGTCCATTGTAGGATCGCTTATGGCATCGGCCGGAGGACAGGAAGGCCGCGAAGCCGCGCACGGCATGAAGGCATGACGTGCGGAAACGATCGCAGGAGGCGCACGTGACGCAGGGACCGCTCACCACGGAGGCCGGCGCGCCGGTCGCCGACAACCAGCAGAGTGAGACCGCGGGTGCCGGTGGACCGGTCCTGGTCCAGGACCAGTTGCTGCTGGAGAAGCTCGCGCACTTCAACCGTGAGCGCATTCCGGAGCGCGTGGTGCACGCACGCGGCGCCGGTGCGTACGGCACGTTCACGCTGACCCGTGACGTGTCGCAGTGGACGCGGGCGAAGTTCCTCTCCGAGGTCGGCAAGCAGACCGAGACGTTCCTGCGCTTCTCCACCGTCGCGGGCAACCTCGGCGCCGCCGACGCGGTACGCGACCCGCGCGGCTTCTCGCTGAAGTTCTACACCGAGGAGGGCAACTACGACCTCGTCGGCAACAACACCCCCGTCTTCTTCGTCCGGGACGCCATCAAGTTCCCCGACTTCATCCACACCCAGAAGCGCGACCCGTACACCGGCTCCCAGGAGGCGGACAACGTCTGGGACTTCTGGGGTCTCTCGCCCGAGTCCACCCACCAGGTGACCTGGCTCTTCGGCGACCGGGGCATCCCCGCCTCGTACCGTCACATGGACGGCTTCGGCTCGCACACCTACCAGTGGAACAACGAGGCGGGCGAGGTCTTCTGGGTCAAGTACCACTTCAAGACCGACCAGGGGATCAAGAACCTCACCACCGACGAGGCGAACCGCCTCTCCGGTGTGGACCCCGACAGCCACCAGCGGGACCTGCGCGAGTCCATCGAGCGCGGCGACTTCCCGACCTGGACCGTGCAGGTGCAGATCATGCCGGCGGCCGAGGCGGCGACGTACCGCTTCAACCCGTTCGACCTGACCAAGGTGTGGCCGCACGCGGACTACCCGCCGGTCGAGATCGGCAAGCTGGAACTCAACCGCAACCCGGAGAACATCTTCGCCGAGGTCGAGCAGTCCATCTTCAGCCCGGCGCACTTCGTGCCCGGCATCGGTCCCTCGCCCGACAAGATGCTCCAGGGTCGCCTGTTCGCGTACGGCGACGCGCACCGCTACCGCGTCGGCATCAACGCCGACCACCTGCCGGTGAACCGCCCGCACGCCACCGAGGCGCGTACCAACAGCCGTGACGGCTACCTGTACGACGGCCGCCACAAGGGCACCAAGAACTACGAGCCGAACAGCTTCGGCGGCCCCGCCCAGACGGACCGGCCGCTGTGGGAGTCCACCCCCGTCACGGGCGGCACCGGCAACCACGAGACCCCGCGTCACGCCGAGGACGACGACTTCGTGCAGGCCGGCAACCTCTACCGGCTCATGTCCGAGGACGAGAAGGGCCGGCTGATCGACAACCTCGCGGGGTTCATCGCGAAGGTCTCGCGCGACGACATCGCGGAGCGCGCGATCGGTAACTTCCGCCGGGCCGACGAGAACTTCGGCAAGCGGCTGGAGGCGGCCGTGCAGGCGCTGCGCGCCTGAGTCCCCTCGGCCGTTCGCGACCGGCCCGGCCCCGCACCCGGGGGCCGGGCCGGTCGCATGCGCGGTGGTCAGCCGACCAGCTCCACCGGGTGGTGGCGCAGCGGCGACCAGCAGCGGATGATGTCGCGCACCGAGACGACCCCGACCGGACCGTCGTCGTCCAGCACGATCAGATGGCGGAAGCCGCCGTGGGTCATGGCCGCCGCGGCCTCTTCGAGGGTCCAGGCGGGGGCGGCGAAGACCACGTCGGTGGTGGTGTGCGCGGAGGCGGTTTCGGCGTCCGGGTCCTGGCCCGAGCCGACCGCGTTGAGGATGTCGCGCTCGGTGAGGATGCCGAACCCGCTGGTATCGGGGTCGTGGACGACGGCCGCCCCGATCCGCCGGGCCGACATCAGCCGGGCGGCTTGGCGCAGGGTATGGGCCGGGCCGATGGTGAGGACCACCGTGCTCATGGCGTCGCGGACGAGCATGAAGAGAGCCACCTCCTCGGTGAAGCGACCGCATGGCCGATTCACAAGTTCACAAGTGGGGGAGCTCTCAGAGTTGCACCGATGAGTCAGGGCAACAAGGGGGAGCGAAGATCACCGGAGGGGCGTGCAGGGGTGCGGCACACCCCTCCGGTGACGAGTACGCCGCCCGGCGGGCGAAGCGGCGGTCAGTAACGCTGGTTCAGGTAACCCAGCAACTCGTGATGGAGGACGCCGTTCGACGCCGCGGCGTTCCCCCCGCCCGGACCGCTGACACCGTCCAGACTGGTGAAACTGCCGCCCGCCTCCTGGACGATGATCGCGTTCGCCGCCATGTCCCACAGCGAGAGCTCCGGCTCCGCGCAGATGTCCACAGACCCCTCGGCGACCATCATGTACGGCCAGAAGTCCCCGTAGCCCCGGGTCCGCCAGCAGGCCCGGGTCAGGTCCATGAACCCGTCGAGCCGGCCCAGCTCCTCCCAGCCGGTCAGCGAGGAGTACGCGAACGAGGCGTCCGAGATCCGCTCCACCTTGGAGACGTGCAGCCGGGTCGCGGATGTCAGGCTGCGGCCGGTGTACGCCCCCGCGCCCTTCGCCGCCCACCAGCGCCGGTTCAGCGCCGGCGCCGACACCACACCCATGACCGGCTGGAACCCGTCCTCACCCGCCTCCATCAGCGAGATCAGCGTCGCCCAGACCGGCACGCCCCGTACGTAGTTCTTGGTGCCGTCGATCGGGTCGATCACCCAGCGCCGCGGCCCCGTGCCCTCGATCCCGAACTCCTCGCCCAGGATCGCGTCGCGCGGGCGCGCCCGGTGCAGATGCCCCCGGATCAGCTCCTCGGCGGCCTTGTCGGCCTCGCTCACCGGCGTCATGTCCGGCTTGGTCTCGACCTTCAGGTCCAGAGCCTTGAACCGGTCCATGGTCACCGCGTCGGCGGCGTCGGCCAGCACATGGGCGAGGCGCAGATCATCGTGGTAATCGGGCATGCCGTCACAGTATCGACCCGCCGGTGACCCCGGCCACAGGGCCCCGGAGCCCGGTCAGTGGGCGGAGCCCGAGAGCTGGAGGCCGATCACGCCGAGGATCACCAGCGAGATCGACACCAGCTTGAGCACCGAGACCACGTCGTTGAGGAAGACCATGCCGTAGATCGCGGTACCCGCAGCGCCGATGCCGGTCCACACCGCGTACGCGGGCCCGACGTCGAGCTTCTTCAGCGCCATGGTCAGCAGGCCGAAGCTGCCGAGCGCGAAGACGCAGAACGCGATGGTCGGCCACAGCCGGGAGAAGCCGTGCGAGAGCTTCAGACAGACCGCGAAGCCGGTTTCCAGAAGTCCCGCGACCACGACCAGCAGCCACGCCATCGTCAGTGCCCTCCCGCATCGGTGACCGCCCGGCAACGCCCGCTACCACCGAGCATGATTCGTGATTATGCACTTACCGGCGGCGAGTGATCGCAAACGTACCCGGCCCGGTCATCTGTTCGTCGCATCCGGCCCCACAGGGACCGGCCGCCCGCGCGCCGTACCCGCACCGGACGGTGTTCAGTCGCCCTCGCGCCGGTTACGTGTGGACAGCAGTCGCCGCAACGAGTCCAGCCGTGCCGGGTCCGCGTGCCCCGCCGCCACCCAGGCATCCAGGGCGCATTCCGGTTCGTGGCTGTCGTGGGTGCAGCCGCGCGGGCACTCCTCGGTGCCGGGCTGGAGGTCGGGGAAGGCGTTGATCACCCGGGACGGGTCGACGTGGTGCAGCCCGAACGAACGGACGCCCGGGGTGTCGATGACCCAGCCCCGGTAGTCCGGCAGCGGCAGCGCCAGCGCCGACGTCGTGGTGTGCCGGCCCCGGCCCGTGACCGCGTTGACGACCCCGGTGGTGCGCCGCTTCTCCTTCGGTACGAGCGCGTTGACCAGGGTGGTCTTGCCGACACCGGAGTGCCCGACGAAGGCCGTCACCCGGTCGTTGAGCTGTTCGCGGACCCGGTCGGCCGCGTCCCCGTTCTCCAGCTCCTCGCGGCTGGTGACGACGAACGGCACGCCCAGCGGGGTGTACGCGCTCAGCAGCTTGTCGGGCGACGCCAGGTCGGACTTGGTCAGCACCAGGAGCGGGGAGAGCCCGCCGTCGTACGCGGCGACCAGGCAGCGGTCGATCATGCGCGGGCGGGGTTCCGGATCGGCCAGGGCGGTGACGATCGCCAACTGGTCCGCGTTGGCCACCACCACCCGCTCGAACGGGTCGTCGTCGTCCGCCGTCCGGCGCAGCACCGAGCGGCGCTCACCGATGCGCACGATCCGGGCGAGGGTGTCCTTGCCCCCGGACAGATCGCCGACCAGGGAGACCGTGTCGCCGACCACCGCGGCCTTGCGGCCCAGTTCGCGGGCCTTCATCGCGATGATGGTGCGGCCGTCCACGAGGCAGGTGAGGCGGCCCCGGTCCACGGTGAGGACCATGCCCTCCTCGGCGTCCTCGTGCTTGGGCCGGATGTGGGTGCGCGGGCGGTTGCCCTTGCGGTTGGGGCGGACGCGGATGTCGTCCTCGTCGGGGTTCTTGCCGTAGCGGCGCATGTCTCAGGCCCCGAGCATTCCGGTCCACATCTGCGGGAAGTCGGGCAGGGTCTTGGCGGTCGTCGCCACGTTCTCGATCTCCACTCCGGGGACGGCAAGGCCGATGACCGACCCCGCGGTGGCCATCCGGTGGTCGTCGTACGTATGGAAGGTACCGCCGTGCAGCGGTCGCGGCCGGATGCGGAGGCCGTCCGCGGTCTCGGTGACGTCGCCGCCCAGCTCGTTGATCTCCTTGGTGAGCGCGGCCAGCCGGTCCGTCTCGTGGAGGCGCAGGTGGGCGACGCCGCTGAGTGTCGAGGGGGAGTCGGCCAGGGCGGCGACGGCCGCGATGCCCGGGGTCAGCTCGCCGACCTCGCCGAGGTCCACGTCGATGCCGTGGATACGGCCCGAGCCGGTGAAGGTGAGCCCGTGCTCGGTCAGCTCGCAACTGCCGCCCATCGCGGTGAAGATCTCGCGCAGCGCGTCACCGGGCTGCGTGGTGCGCAGCGGCCAGTCCGGGATGGTGACCCGCCCGCCGGTGACCAGCGCCGCGGCCAGGAACGGCTGGGCGTTGGAGAGGTCCGGCTCGATGGTCAGGTCGCGGCCGAGCAGGGCGGAGGGGGAGACCCGCCAGACGTTCGGCTCGCCGCCCGTCTCGGGCTCGTCGACCTGCGCGCCGACCGCCCGGAGCATGTCGACGGTCATCCGGATGTGCGGCATCGAGGGCAGCCGGTCGCCGGTGTGGCGGACCTCCACGCCCTGGTTGAAACGCGGCGCCGACAGCAGCAGCGCCGAGACGAACTGGGAGGACGAGGACGCGTCGATCGCCACCCGGCCGCCGTCCAGCGCCCCGCTGCCGTGCACGGTCATCGGCAGCGAGCCCCGGGAGTCGTCGTCGATCCGGGCGCCGAGCACCCGCAGGGCGTCGATCACCCCGGTCAGCGGGCGCTCGTAGGACCGGGGGTCGCCGTCGAAGCGGACCGGGCCGTCGGCGAGCGCGGCGACCGGGGGCAGGAAGCGCATGACCGTACCGGCGTTGCCGACGTCCACCGTGACCGGGCCGTGCAGGGGGGCCGGGATGACCCGCCAGGCCTCGCCCGCCGCCTCCGGGACCCCGGCGCCGTCCGTCGCCGCGGAGCTGGACGACACCGTCTCCTCGATGCGTACGCCCATCGCGCGCAGCGCGTCCGCCATCAGCAGGGTGTCACGGGAACGCAGCGGGCGGCGCAGCCAGCCCGGCTCCGAGGAGAGCGCGGCGAGGACCAGCGCACGGTTGGTGACCGACTTGGAACCGGGCACGGTGACGGTCGCGTCGACGGCTCCGCTCGCATGCGGAGCGGGCCAGAGGGCGGGGTGCACGGCACTATCGGTCATGCGGTTCACTTTAACGGCCTCACCCGCGACAGCGAGCGGGCTCCCGACGCCCTGCGACTCCGCCTCCGGCGTTGTCGTCGGTCGGCGACGCTCCGCGTCGCCTCCCTCCTCCGCCTTGGATGCGAAGCCGCATGACGCCGCTCGCTGATCCACTCGCTGTCGCGGGTGAGGCCGTAAGGGTTTGAGCCCCTGTGGGCCGGGTCAGAGCCCCAGCAGCCAGCGGCCTCCGCCGATCAGCGAGCACAGCGAGACCGCGTGGAAGAGGAACAGCCACAGCGCCGCCGGGACGTCGGTCAGGCGGGAGAGCTGGTCCGCGTCCGAGTCCGGGGCCCCGCCGTGCCGCCGCTTCGACTGGAGCTCGAACACCGGACGCACCCCGCCCAGCAGCAGGAACCAGACCACGCTGTAGGCGAACACGGACTGCCAGTCAGGTGAGGCCAGCCAGGAGACGAGCAGGAAGAGCGAACCGGTGAGGATCACCGTCAGCGCCCCGTACACATTGCGGATCATCACCAGCATCACCGCGAGCAGGGCCGTGGCCACCCACAGCAGCAGCGTGATCCGGCCGTCCACCAGCAGCCAGGCGCCGCCGAGCCCGAGCAGGGAGGGCGCGGTGTAGCCCGCCGCCGCGGTCAGGACCATGCCGATACCGGTCGGCTTGCCCCGGCTCACCGTCAGCCCGCTGGTGTCCGAGTGCAGCCGGATGCCCGAGAGCTGCCGGCCGGAGAGCAGGGCGATCAGCCCGTGGCCGCCCTCGTGGGCGATGGTGATCGCGTTGCGGGACAGCCGCCACAGGGCGTTCGGGACGACGGCGATGAGCGCCGCGGTCGCGGTGACCACCACCAGCCACTGCTCGGGAGCGGGCTGGGTGCCGACGACGCGGTCCCACAGATTGCCGAGATCGGTGCTGTCCATGGGGTGGGCGGCTCCTTGCGGGAGTGGGGTCCGGACGGGGCGGCGGTCGTGGCAGTCTGGCACTTATGTGCGGACGGTATGCAGCGAGTCGGCGGCCCGAGGACCTGACCGGACTCTTCCAGGTGGAGAAGTGGGAACCGGCCGAGGCGCTGGAGCCCGATTACAACGTGGCGCCGACCAAGGAGGTCTACGCCGTACTGGAACGTCCTGTGAAAGACGCGGACGACCAGCGTCCGGTTCGCCAGATGCGCGCACTGAAATGGGGGCTGGTCCCGTCCTGGGCCAAGAGCCCCGAGGGCGCCGCCCGGATGATCAACGCCCGCGCCGAAACCGTCCACGAGAAGCCGTCGTTCCGCCGCCCCTTCGTCTCCCGGCGCTGCATCCTGCCCGCCGACGGCTATTACGAGTGGGTGACCGGCGCCGAGGAGCGGCAGCTGGAGGAGAAGGGCCGCCGCAAGCGCCCCCGTAAGCAGCCCTACTTCGTGACCCCCGCCGACGGCTCCGTCTTCGCCATGGCCGGTCTGTACGAGTTCTGGCGCGACCGGACCCTGCCCGACGACCACCCCCGGGCCTGGTGGGTCACCTGCTCCGTGATCACCACCGAGGCGGAGACCGACCCGCTCGCCGTGGCCCCCGCCGAGGGACCGGCCGCGCTCGCCGACATCCACCCCCGGATGCCGCTGATGCTCACCCCGGACCGCTGGGACGACTGGCTGGACCCCTCGCGCACCGACATCGAGGAGCTGCGCGGCCTGCTCGCACCGCCGCCCCCCGGCCTGATGCGCGCCTACCCGGTGGCGACCGCCGTCAGCAACGTCCGCAACAACGGACCCGAGCTGAAGGACGAGCTGGCCGAGCCCGAGGTCGGCACGCTGTTCTGAGCCACGCGCCGGAGCGCCGCCGCGCGCACCGGTGTTGGTTGGATGGACGCGTGAACACCGACGCCACGAAACCCCGCACCGAAACGGTCGAGACCGACGCCGGGAGAGCCCGGATCACCTGGCTGCCGGCCCCCGCGCCCCGTCTCCTGCTCGCGCTCGGCCACGGCGCGGGCGGCGGCATCGAGGCCCGCGACCTGAAGGCCCTGGGCGCCGCCCTGCCCGCGCACGGGGTGGGCGTCGCCCTGGTGGAGCAGCCCTGGCGGGTCGCCGGGAAGAAGCTCGCGCCCGCCCCGAAGACCCTGGACACCGGCTGGCGCGGTCTGTGGCCCGCCCTGGCCGCCCCCGGCCTCCCGGTCGTGGCCGGCGGACGCAGTGCCGGGGCCCGGGTGGCCTGCCGCACCGCGGCGGAACTCGGCGCCCGCGCCGTCCTCGCGCTCAGCTTCCCGCTGCACCCGCCGGGCCGGCCCGAGAAGACCCGCGCCGACGAGCTGCTGGGCTGCGGGCTGCCCGCGCTCGTCGTCCAGGGCGGCAACGACCCGTTCGGCAAGCCCGCCGAATTCCCCCCGGGCCACTACCGGATCACCGAGGTGCCGTACGGGGACCACGGTTTCGCCGTCCCCAAGAGGTCCGGGCTCACCGAGGACCGGGCGATGGAGATCCTCACCACGTCCGTCACCGGATGGCTGGCCGAAATCGTCTGAACCGGCACGGGTTCGGGGCCGGGGAATGCCGGACGGGGGGCCGCTGTTGTTCCGGACATCGGTACACCAACGTCGTATGTGGAGAGGGAGTCCGTCGCATGGGTTCGACCATCTGCCCGCGTCGCTCGAACACCGCTGAGCTGGAGTGGACGGTCCTGCACGCGGCCAAGACCACCCCTGAGCGGTCCGTCGGCGCGACGGAACGACAGCCCGCGCCGGACCAAGGTCGACTATTCTCCGATGCGAGCGGGTCCGGTTTCGGCTCCGCCCCAGCGTTGGAGGAGGTGGGTCCGGTCACAGGGACCGACACAGGGACCGACGACGGCCGCCCGCAGGAGACGACGGCCGAGCGCAACGCGCGCTTCGAGCGCGACGCCCTCGGTTTCCTCGACCAGATGTACTCGGCCGCGCTGCGCATGACGCGCAATCCCGCGGACGCCGAGGACCTGGTCCAGGAGACGTATGCCAAGGCGTACGGCTCCTTCCACCAGTTCCGTGAGGGCACCAACCTCAAGGCCTGGATGTACCGCATCCTGACGAACACCTTCATCAACTCGTACCGCAAGAAGCAGCGCGAACCCCAGCGCAGCGCAGCCGAGGAGATCGAGGACTGGCAGCTCGCCCGCGCCGAGTCGCACATGTCGACCGGGCTGCGCTCCGCCGAGTCGCAGGCCCTCGACCACCTGCCCGACTCGGACGTGAAGTCCGCGCTGCAGGCGATCCCCGAGGAGTTCCGCATCGCCGTGTATCTCGCCGATGTCGAGGGCTTTGCCTACAAGGAGATCGCGGACATCATGGGGACTCCCATCGGTACGGTGATGTCCCGACTGCACCGGGGTCGCCGTCAACTGCGCGGCATGCTGGAGGACTACGCCCGTGACCGCGGGCTCGTCCCCGCCGGCGCCGGTGAGTCGAACGATCGGAAAGGCTCGGGCTCATGAGCTGCGGAGAGCCGCACGAGACGGAGTGCGCAGAGGTCCTCGATCACCTCTATGAGTTTCTCGACCGGGAGATGCCCGACAGCGACTGCACCAAGTTCGAGGCGCATTTCGTCGAGTGTTCCCCCTGCCTGGAGAAGTACGGCCTGGAGCAGGCCGTCAAGAAGCTGGTGAAGCGCTGCTGCGGCCAGGACGACGTGCCGGCCGACCTGCGCTCGAAGGTGATGGGACGCATCGACCTCATCCGCTCGGGACAGGCGGTGCCGGAACAGGACATCACGGTCTCCGGCACCGAGGTCCCGACCGCCGCCAAGGAATGACGCTTCACCCGAACGTGCTAATCACCCCCATCGGCAGCCGCCCGTAACGCCGCGCTCGCTAGCGTGGCCCCTCCACGGGCGATGCTGGGGGGCGAGCGCAGGGTGAGAGCCACACGCAGGGCGGCGCGGGTCCACATCGGAGCCGTCGCCCTCGGCGCGGCCCTGTGCGTCCGGCCCGCGCTGACCCCCGGAGCCGGCACCCCGTGGGCCACCCTCGGACTGCTCACCGGGCTCTACCTCGCCTGCGAACTCCCCGGCCGCTGCCTTTTCTTCGGCGGCTCCGTGCCGCTCGCCGCGGGCTCGTTCTTCCCACTGCTGCTCGCCGCCGCCCTCCTGCTTCCGCCCTCCGCCGCGGCGTTGGTCGCCGTCCCCGGTTCCCTGGTGGGCCGGGTGGACGAGCCTTTGGCCGCCGCCCGCCGGATCTGGCGCGCCGCGCAGCTGGCCGTCACCGTCTGGGCGGCCGCCACCGTCCACGCCCTCCTCGGCGGCCCCGCCGCGCTCGGCGCCCCCGGCCCCGGACGGCTGCCCGACCTCCCCTACGCCCTCCTGCCGGTCTGCGCGGCCGTCCTCTCCTTCAGCGCGGTGCTCGCCGCCCTCGACGGCTCGATCCTGGCCGCCGCCGAACAGCTGCCGCCGCGCCGCGCCTGGCGGGGACTGCTGCCGCGCTCGCTCGCCCCCCACCTGGTGCACGGCCTCGCCGGCCTCATGATGGCGGTCCTGTGGAACAGCACGTACGGGCCGCCGGCCGCGCTCTTCGTGCTCCTGCCCATGTACATCTCCTGCTGGGTCTACGCCCAGTACCACCGCGAGCACGCCGCGCACCGCGCCACGATCAGGGCCCTCGTGCAGGCCGTCGACCTCAAGGACACCTACACCCGCGGCCACAGCGAACGGGTCGGCCGCGCCTCCGTCCTCATCGCCCGGGAGCTGGGCATGGCGCGGGAACGCGTCGAGGTGCTCCGGTTCGCCGGCATCCTGCACGACGTGGGCAAGCTCGGCGTGCCCACCCGGGTCCTGCGCAAGGACGGCCCGCTGACCCCCGAGGAGCGGCGGGCGATCGAGCTGCACCCGGAGTACGGTCACGAGATCGTGCGCGGCATCGGCTTCCTCGGCGAGGCACGGGCCGCGATCCTGCACCACCACGAACGGCTCGACGGCGGCGGATACCCGTACGGGCTCGCCGGCCGCGCCATCCCCGAGTGCGCCCGCGTCGTCGCCGTCGCCGACGCCTTCGACGCGATGACGTCGACCCGCTCCTACCGGCCCGGCCGCCCGGTCCCGGCCGCCGTGGAGGAGCTGGAACGGTGCGCCGGAACACAGTTCGACCCCCGGATGGTCCGGGCCCTGGCGCGCGGCCTGGAACGGTACGGATGGTCCGCGGCCGTGACGGCGGACGAGGCGCGGGTACCGCAGCCGCGGGGCGGGGGAGCCCTCCGGGGCGTGAGCGTGCCGGACGGCCCCGAGGGGAAGGGCCCCCGGTGATCCGCCGCTGGGCCCGTGCCGCCCCCGCGACGCTGGGCGTGCGCGGCGCCGCCCTGGTGATCGCCGCCGCCGGGCTCGGGAACACCCTGTGGCGCGGCCTCCACGAACCGGGGCACGCCCTCGCCTTCGGCGCCCTCATCACCATCGGCGAGCTGGCCCGCTGGGGCGCCCTGCCCGGGGAACGCGAACCGGCACCGCTCGGCGCCGCCGGGGCACTCGCGTACGCCCTGCTCGGGCGCAGCGGCGGGGAGCCCACCGGCCACGGGGTGCTCCAGGTGGCCGCGGTGGTGGGCGCCGCCCAGCTCGTCGCCTCGGTGCCGCAGGTGGCGCGCGACGCGGGGCCGGGCGCCGACCAGGCGGCCCGGCGCCTGGTCACCGTGACCTTCGCCGCGGTCTGCTTCCAGCCCCTGTACAACTCGGGACGCTGCGAGGACTGGTTCGGCGACGGCCCCTGCTACGCGGCCTTCCTGCTCCTGCTGCTCGGGCTGACCGCCCTGTGCGACGCCGTCCTCACCGCCCTGCTGCTGCGCGCCCGCACCCGGCCGCCCGGCTCGCGCGCCGCCCCCGCCCCCTACGGCCCGCTCCTGCGCGACGAGCTGCGGGCCCTGACCGGCATCGGGTCCGCGGTCTGCGCGACCGGCGCGGTGATGGCGCTCGGGGTGGCCGCGGCCGGCCTGTGGGCGCTGCCCGTGCTGTGCGTACCGCTGCTGCTCACCCAGCTCTCGTTCCGCCGCTTCACCGCCGTGCGCACCACCTACCGGCAGACCATCGCCTCGCTCGCCCGGTCCACCGAGATCGCCGGCTACACCCCGCACGGCCATGCCCGCAGGGTCGCCGAGCTGTGCACGGCCGTCGGGCGCGAGATGGGGCTCTCCGGGCCCGAGCTCACCGTCCTGGAGTACGCGGCGCTGATGCACGACATCGGCCAGCTCTCCCTGGTCGACCCGGTGCCGGCCGGGGCGACGGCGGTGCTGCCGGTCGCCGAGCAGCGCCGGATCGCACTGCTCGGCGGGGCGGTGGTCCGCCAGACCGGGGTGGACGCGAAGGTCGCCGTCGTGGTCGAACAGCAGGCCGACCCCTACCGCGAGCAGCCGCTGTCCGCCAGGATCGTCCGGGCGGTGAACGCATACGACGACCTGTGCGGGGAAAGTCTCTCCGGGCCACTGGGCGCGCTGGAGCACCTCAGGCTCGGGACCGGCCGGGATTTCCAGCCGCAGGTGGTGGAATCACTGGCCCGGGTTCTGGCCAGGGGCGCTCCGGCCCTTGTCCCGCCCGGGTAACCGATGGGTAATGAGCGGGCGTCCGGCCGGGCATGGTTGGATGCGAAGAGAGCGGTAGAACGAGGGTGTCCAGTCGGGACAGGCGGGAATCGTGAGGATCTTCGGGAAGGTACGGCATCGGCCGTCCGCCTCTTGGCGGCAGGCCACGGACCGCGCGTTCACGCTGATCGGCGACGGCCGGTACGAGGACGCGGGGGCGCTGCTGACACGTGCGGCGGACCTGGAACCCTGGCTCTCGGAGTCGTGGTTCAACCTGGCGCTGCTGCACAAGTTCCGGCACGACTGGGAACAGGCGAGAGCCGCGGGACTGCGGGCCGTCGCCCTGCTCGACAAGGAGTCCGGCGCCCCGGACTGGTGGAACGTCGGGATCGCCGCGACCGCGCTCCAGGACTGGCCGCTCGCGCGCCGGGCCTGGCAGGCCTACGGGCTCAAGGTCCCCGGCGGCGGGCAGCAGACCCCGGCCGCCGGCAGCGAGCCGGTCGGCATGGAGCTGGGCAGCGCGGCCGTGCGGCTGTCGCCCGAGGGCGAGGCCGAGGTCGTCTGGGGCCGCAGGCTCGACCCGGCGCGGATAGAGGTGCTGTCGATCCCGCTGCCGTCCTCCGGGCGGCGCTGGGGCGAGGTCGTGCTGCACGACGGCGTACCGAACGGCGAGCGGATCACCGCGGCGGGCCCGTCCTACCCGGTGTTCGACGAGATCGAGCTGTGGGCCCCGTCGCCCGTGCCCACCTGGGTGGTGCTCCTGGAGGCGGCCACCGAGGCGGACCGGGACGCGCTGGAGCAGCTGGCGTCCGACGCGGGATTCGCCGCGGAGGACTGGTCCTCCTCCGTACGGCTGCTGTGCCGTTCCTGTTCGGAGAGTCGGATGGAGAGCGACGAGGGCGACGGCGAGCACCTCGACCCGCACGATCACAGCGAACCGGGCCACCCGGGACCGCTCGGCCACCGCACGGCCGGTGAGCTGTGGGTGCCGGAGCGCGAGTGCGGTCTCGCGGCGCCGGCCGGCCTGGTGCGCGGGCTGCTGGACGGCTGGGTGGCGGACAGCCCGGACAGCCGCGAGTGGCGGGATCTCGAAGAAGTCTGCTGACCGGCACCCACCGGGTCCGATCCGGTCCTGATCGGCTGGACAGGGCCTAGGCTGTACGCGCATCGAATTCGGGTTTTGAGGAAGGCGTACGGCGGACATGGCGCAGCAGGAGACGGACGAGCAGATCAGCGTCGACGAGGAGGGCTTCCTCATCGACACCGAGGACTGTGAGGCGCGTGAGACGGCACACCGCGAGCGCGGCACCTCCCGCCCCATCACGGTCGTGGGCAATCCGGTCCTGCACAAGGAGTGCAAGGACGTCACCGCGTTCGACGGCGAGCTGGCCCGGCTGATCGACGACATGTTCGCCAGCCAGCGGACGGCGGAGGGCGTGGGCCTGGCCGCCAACCAGATCGGTGTGGACCTCAAGGTCTTCGTCTACGACTGCCCGGACGACGACGGGGTGCGGCACGTCGGGGCCATCTGCAACCCGGTGCTGGAGGAGCTGCCGCCCGAGGGCCGGGTGCTGGACGACTCCAACGAGGGCTGCCTGTCGGTTCCGACGGCGTACGCCTCGCTGGCCCGCCCGGACTACGCGGTGGTGCGCGGGCAGGACGCCGACGGCAACCCGGTCAGGGTGCGCGGCACCGGCTACTTCGCGCGCTGCCTCCAGCACGAGACGGACCACCTGTACGGCTACCTGTACATCGACCGGCTCTCCAAGCGGGACCGCAAGGACGCGCTGCGGCAGATGGCGGAGAACACCCCGCGCTACGAGGTCGTCCCGAACGACTGACCCCGCTCCACGCGCGGCCCGCGCGGGCCCGTCCCGGTACGCCGGGCCGGGCCCGCGCGTCGTTACCGGACGGTCAACTGTGGTTTCTACACGCGTAGTTGACGCGCGTCGACTCCTCCGCCAGGCTCTTGGCCCACAACCTTCACAGCGGTAGGGAGATCCCGTGATCAGACGTTCTGCACGACTGCTGCTCAGCCTTGTCATGGCCATGGCGTTCGGGTTGGGTGGTGCCGTGGTCACCGCCGGGACCGCGCACGCCGACGGCTGCTACACCTGGACCCGCACCCTGCAGTCCGGCGCCACCGGCAACGACGTCACCCAGCTCCAGATCCGGGTCGCCGGATACCCCGGGTACAACTCCGTCCTCGCCATCGACGGTTCGTACGGGCCCGCCACCACCGCCGCTGTGAAGCGCTTCCAGGCCGCCTACGGACTGGCCGCCGACGGCATCGCGGGCCCCGCCACCCAGGCCAAGCTGTACGCCCTCCAGGACAACGACTGCACCCCGGCGCACTTCGCGTACGCCGAGATGAACCGCTGCAACAGCACCTGGGCGGGGGGTGCCGTCGCGGCGGGCACGGCGAAAGCCAACGCGCTGAGCACGATGTGGAAGCTGGAGGCGCTGCGCCACGCGCTCGGTGACCGTCCGATCAACGTCAACAGCGGTTTCCGCTCGGCGTCCTGCAACAGCTCGGTCGGCGGTGCGTCGAACAGCCGCCACATGTACGGAGACGCGGCCGACCTCGGCGGGATCGCCTTCTGCACCCTCGCCAAGGAGGCCCGCTACCACGGGTTCAACGGGATCCTCGGCCCGGGTTACCCGGACCACAACGACCACGTCCACGTGAACCAGGGCCCCAGCCACTTCTGGTCGGCGCCCAACTGCGGCATCTGACACGCGTGGGGCCCGCCGGCATCCGGTGGGCCCCACAGCCGTGCCCGCGCGGTCAGGCGGTCCTCGCCCGCAGGCGCGTCCCGTCCGTCGTCTGCACCGCGGCGCCGTCCGACGGCCGCTCCGTCAGCCGCAGCTGCGAGATGGCGTTGCGCAGGACCAGCGCCCCGGCCCCGGTGTCCAGCTGCCAGCGCTGCGTACGCGCGCCGGCCGAGCAGGTTTCGAGCGACAGCTCGGCCCCCACCTCCAGCGGGGCGCCCAGATACGTCCTGCCGCGCACCGCGTCCAGGCACAGGCCGTCCGCCGAGCGGACCGTGTAGTAGCCGTCGGCGGTCGCGGTGAGCGTCCAGACCGCCTTCGATCCCCGGACCAGCGAGACCCCGGAGTTCGCGGCCGGCGCCAGCACCTTCGCGCCGGACGCCAGCCGGTAGCCGCCGTCGGCGAGCGGGGCGCGGTCGGTGTTCTCCCAGCCGGGGGCGTGGCCGATGCGGCGGGCCAGCGCCTCGAAACCGGCGTACGTTTCACTGGGCTTCGGGCCGCCCCAGGTGGCCTGGGCGATGAAACGCAGCGGCATGAAGACCTTCGCCTCGACCTCGTTCTCGGTCTCGGCCGCCGCGGTGTCCGGCCACAGGCTGATCTTCGCGCCGGTCAGGTTCGCCGCCGTGGCGGGCAGCGTCTGGCCCTCGAAGCGCAGGGGTGTCCAGTCGCTCTCGTACAGCTGCTGGGTCTGCGTGGTGTAGCCGCCGCGCACCAGGTACAGCGCGTACGCGGAGTTCATCACCGGGCGGCCCTCGGAGAGCAGGGCGGACGGCTGCTGGATGTCGCCGCCGCCGAGCCAGTGCTCGACGGTGATGTCACGGTCCAGCGGGACGAGCGCGTTGCGGCCCATCAGCCCGTCGTTCCAGATCCGCAGCGAGCGGCCCCGGGCCTTCACATGGGCGTTGACCTGGTTGATGAAGTCCACGAACAGATCGTCCGGGGTGGCCGTCGCACCGAACTTCTCCGCCGCGGCAGCCTGGAGCTGCGGGTAGTCGGGGTACGAGGAGCCGATCATGTACTCGTCGGCGCCCATGTGCCAGGTGCGGGTGTCCCACACCTCCAGGGCCTCGTCCACCATCGAGGTGTAGTACGCCAGCGCCTCGGGCCGTGAGATGTCCAGCCGGGGCGGGGATGCGACGCCGTCGACGTCCTTGAGCTGGAGTTCGGGGTGGTTCTCCAGGTAGGTGTCCATGTGGCCGGGGGAGTTGATCTCCGGGACCAGCTCGATGTGGTACTTCTTCGCCATCGCGGTCAGCGAGCGGATCTGCGGCTTGGTGTAGTACCCCCAGAACGCCGACTTCGGGTCGGTGTCGCTCCGGACCTTCGCCTCGATCCAGAGCTGGTTGAGCTTCTGGGACGCCATGTCCTTCATCAGCCGCTCGAACCAGGGGAGCGAGACGTTGATGTAGCAGGCGCACACCCCGACCCCGCGCTCGCGGTACGCGGGCACGTCGGTCGCCGAACCGCGCGCGGCCCGGCCGTCGTCGTTCAGCAGCTGCAACACCGTGCGCGACCCGTAGAACACGCCCGTGGAGGAAGCCGCGGTGACCGTGAGCCGGTCGCCCACGTCGAGCCGGTAGCCCTCCGTCCCCAGCGAGCCCTTCAGCGACGGGTCCTGGCGCAGCACGATGTCGCCTGAGCGCGCCCTGCCCCGGGACACCGGCGCCTTCCCCGCCAGCTCACCCGCGAACCGGGCCGCGTCGGCCGCCGTACGCCCCTCACGCACCCCGTCCAGCACGATCCTGGCCCGGTCGGTGAGGACGAACTCCCCCTTGCCCGGCTGCCACTGCCGCAGCGAGGGCAGCACCTCGGGCGGTGGCGCCGCGGTTGTCGCCTCCCGGGCCGAGGCGCTCTGCCAGGGCAGCAGGGTGGCGGCGAGCGCGGCCACCACGGCTCCGATGGTCCTTCGTCTTGTCTTGCGCATGTCCATGGGGCCGACCCTGGCGCGGCCGTGCGGGCCCGGTCCATGGACAGGTGCCGCGATCGGTTGGACGAATCGCGGCGGGGCGGGTCAGGCGACCTCGGTGACCGCGGACGGCCCCCGGAACGTGCGGCGGTAGGCGTGGGGCGTGGTGCCGAGGGAGCGTACGAACTGGTGGCGCAGGGCCGCGGCGTTCCCGAAGCCGGTCTGCCCGGCGATCGTGTCCATCGTCTCGTCGGACGTCTCCAGCAGGTGCTGGGCCAGCAGGACCCGCTGGCGCAGCAGCCAGCGGTACGGAGTGGTGCCGGTCTCCTGCTGGAAGCGGCGGGCGAAGGTGCGCGGCGACATGTGCGCCTGCGCGGCGAGCTGCTCGACGGTCATCTCCCGGTCGAGGTGGCGCTCCATCCAGGCGAGCGTGTCGCCCACGGTGTCGCAGCGGGTGCGCGGCAGCGGGCGCTCGATGTACTGCGCCTGCCCGCCGTCCCGGTGCGGCGGCACCACCATCCGGCGAGCGATGGTGTTGGCCGCGGCCGGACCGTACGCCTGACGGACCAGGTGCAGGCAGGCGTCGATCCCCGCCGCCGTCCCCGCCGACGTGATGACGGGGCCCGCGTCCACGTACAGCACGTCCGGCTCCACACAGGCGCGCGGGAAGCGGCGGGCCAGCTCGTCGGTGTGGCGCCAGTGCGTGGTGCAGCGGCGGCCGTCGAGCAGACCGGCCGCGCCGAGCACGTACGCCCCCGAGCACACGCTCAGCACCCTGGCCCCCCGCGCCACGGCCCGGCGCAGCGCGTCCAGGACCTCTTCGGGGTACTCCCGGTCCATGAAGTGGGTACCGGCCGGGACAGCGATGAGGTCGGCCTCCTCCAGGCGGTCGAGGCCGTGCGGGGTGCTGATGGTGAACCCGGCGTGGGTCTCCAGCACCGGGCCCTCGGCGGAGACCACGGCGAAATCGTGCACCGGCAGCCCCTCCTCGCTGCGGTCGAGCCCGAACACCTCGCACAGGACGCCGAGTTCGAAGGGGTTCACATCGTCGAGCAGCAGGGCGGCCACATTCTTCAGCATGCCCCCAGTGTGGCAGTAATTCGATGCTCCATGACAGTCCTGCCACTGCCGCGATCGGCCGGAACCGACGACAGTAGAGGCATGAACACATTCCAGAACGTCCTGGGCATAGCCGTCCTTTTCGCTCTCGTCCTGCTGCCGGCGCTGCTCGGCGTCGCCCGCGAGCGCCGCATCGACCGCGAGCTGCGCGAAGCGGAACGGGACCGGAGCACGCGTCCACCGCGAACGGCGGACGCCGCGCGGCCGACGAGGGCCGCACGGCGTCCGTACGTCAGGAGCTGGGCGAGGATCTAGAAGTCGTCGTCGAAGCCGACCGTGCCCTCGACGGCCACCTGGTAGGCGGACGGGCGCCGCTCGAAGAAGTTCGTCAGCTCCTGCACACCCTGGAGCTCCATGAACGAGAACGGGTTCTGCGAGCCGTACACCGCCGGGAAGCCCAGCCGGGTGAGCCGCTGGTCGGCGACGCACTCCAGGTACTCGCGCATCGACTCGGTGTTCATGCCGGGCAGCCCCTCGCCGCACAGGTCGCGGCCGAACTGCAACTCCGCCTCGACGGCCTCCTTCAGCATGTCGGTGACCTGCTGCTCCAGGGCGTCGTCGAAGAGCTCGGGCTCCTCCTTGCGGACCGTGTCCACGACCTCGAACGCGAAGTTCATGTGCATGGTCTCGTCGCGGAAGACCCAGTTGGTCCCCGTGGCGAGGCCGTGCAGCAGACCGCGCGAGCGGAACCAGTAGACGTACGCGAAGGCGCCGTAGAAGAACAGCCCCTCGATGCACGCCGCGAAGCAGATCAGGTTCAGCAGGAAGCGGCGGCGGTCGGCCTTCGTCTCCAGCCGGTCGATCGACTCGACCGAGTCCATCCACTTGAAGCAGAACTGTGCCTTCTCGCGGATCGAGGGAATGTTCTCGACCGCCGCGAACGCCGCCGCCCGGTCGTCCGGGTCGGGCAGATAGGTGTCCAGCAGCGTCAGATAGAACTGGACGTGCACGGCCTCCTCGAACAGCTGGCGCGACAGGTAGAGCCGCGCCTCAGGGGAGTTGATGTGCTTGTACAGCGTCAGCACGAGGTTGTTGGCCACGATCGAGTCACCGGTCGCGAAGAACGCCACCAGTCGGCCGATCAGGTGCTGCTCGGCGGGCGACATCTTGGCGAGGTCCGCCACGTCGGAGTGGAGGTCGACCTCCTCCACGTGCCAGGTGTTCTTGATCGCGTCCCGGTAGCGCTCGTAGAAGTCCGGGTAGCGCATGGGCCGCAGGGTCAGCTCGAAGCCCGGGTCGAGCAGGTTCTTCGTGTCGTTCGGACGCATTACTGGCAGGCCTCGCAGGACTCGGGGTTTTCCAGGGAGCAGGCGATGGCGTCCGCGTCGGGCGCCGGTGCCTGCTGTACGGGAATGGGGGCGGCGGCCGCGGCCTGGCCGGACGCGGCGCGGGCGATGCGCGTCGCCGGGCGCGAACGCAGGTAGTACGTCGTCTTCAGCCCCCGCTTCCAGGCGTACGCGTACATCGAGGAGAGCTTGCCGATCGTCGGCGTCTCCAGGAACAGGTTCAGCGACTGGCTCTGGTCGAGGAACGGCGTACGGGCCGCCGCCATGTCGATCAGTCCGCGCTGCGGGATCTCCCACGCGGTGCGGTACAGCGCCCGTACGTCCGCGGGGATCCACGCGAAGCCCTGCACCGAGCCGCTCGCCTCGCGCAGCGCCTCCCGGGTCCGCGCGTCCCACACGCCGAGCCGCTTCAGCTCGTCCACCAGATAGCCGTTGACCTGGAGGAACTCACCGCTCAGCGTCTCGCGCTTGAAGAGGTTGGAGACCTGGGGCTCGATGCACTCGTAGACCCCCGCGATCGAGGCGATCGTCGCGGTCGGGGCGATGGCCAGGAGCAGCGAGTTGCGCATGCCGGTCTTCGCGATCCGGGCGCGCAGGGCGTCCCAGCGCTCCGGCCAGTTCAGCTCGGTGTCGTAGTGGTCCGGGTGCAGCACCCCGCGCGCGGCCCGGGTCTCGGACCAGGCGGGGAGGGGGCCCGACCTCTCGGCGAGGTCGCAGGACGCCTCGTAGGCGGCGAGCATGATGCGCTCGGCGATCTTCGTGGAGAGCGCGCGGGCCTCGGGGGAGTCGAACGGCAGCCGCAGCTGGAAGAAGACGTCCTGGAGGCCCATCGCGCCCAGGCCCACGGGCCGCCAGCGGGCGTTGGAACGACCGGCCTGCTCGGTCGGGTAGAAGTTGATGTCCACGACCCGGTCGAGGAAGGTCACGGCGGTGCGCACGGTGGCGTCCAGGCGTTCCCAGTCGATCGTGCCCTCGGTGACGAACGCGCCGAGATTGACCGAGCCGAGGTTGCAGACGGCCGTCTCGCCGTCGTCGGTGACCTCCAGGATCTCGGTGCACAGGTTCGAGGAGTGCACGACGCGGCCCGGCTCGGCGGTCTGGTTCGCGGTCCGGTTGGAGGCGTCCTTGAACGTCATCCAGCCCTGGCCGGTCTGCGCGAGGGTCCGCATCATCCGGCCGTACAGCTCACGGGCCGGCATGGTCTTGCGGGCCAGGCCCTTCGCCTCGGCCGCCCGGTAGGCGGCGTCGAAGCCGTCGCCCCACAGGTCGGTCAGCTCGGGCACGTCCGCCGGGGAGAACAGCGACCAGGTGGAGTCCGCGTCGACCCGGCGCATGAACTCGTCCGGGATCCAGTGCGCCAGGTTCAGGTTGTGCGTACGCCGCTGGTCCTCGCCCGTGTTGTCGCGCAGTTCGAGGAACTCCTCGATGTCCGCGTGCCAGGTCTCCAGGTAGACGGCGGCCGCGCCCTTGCGCCGGCCGCCCTGGTTGACGGCGGCGACGGAGGCGTCGAGCGTCTTCAGGAACGGCACGATGCCGTTGGAGTGCCCGTTGGTGCCGCGGATCAGCGAACCGCGGGCGCGGATGCGGGAGTAGGAGAGGCCGATGCCGCCCGCGTGCTTCGACAGGCGCGCCACCTGGTGGTAGCGGTCGTAGATCGAGTCCAGCTCGTCCAGCGGCGAGTCCAGCAGATAGCAGGAGGACATCTGCGGGTGGCGGGTGCCGGAGTTGAAGAGCGTGGGGGAGGAGGGCAGGTAGTCCAGCCGGCTCATCAGCCCGTACAGCGCGGCGACCTCGTCGAGCGCGCGCCCGGAGTTGTCCTCGGCGAGCCCGGCGGCGACCCGGAGCATGAAGTGCTGCGGCGTCTCGATGACCTGGCGGGTGTGCGGGTGGCGCAGCAGGTAGCGGCTGTGCAGGGTGCGCAGCCCGAAGTAGCCGAAGCGGTCGTCGGCGCCGTCGGTGAGGGACCGCTCCACCAGCGCGTCCAGGGCCGCGGCGTGCAGCGTCACGAACTCGGCGGTGCGGTCCGCGATCAGGCCCTCGCGGTGCCCCACGGCGACCGAGGCGGAGAACGACGTCGAGCCCTGCCCGGCGGCCTCGTCCGCGATGGAGCGGGTGAGGAGGCGGGCGGCGAGCCGGGAGTAGGCGGGGTCCTCGGAGATGAGGCCCGCGGCGGCCTCGGTGGCCAGCGAGCGCAGCTCCGCCTCGTCCGACCGGGCGTTGCGGCCGCGCAGGGCCGCGGCGGCGACGCGCCCGGGGTCGGTGTCGGGCAGGTCGGCGGTGAGGTCGGTCAGGGTCCGCAGCAGTGCGGTGCCGGGCCCGTCGCTCATGGTCCCCGTTGATTCGGCCGCTGAGACCGGATCGGCTGGCGCGATGGTCACGTGGTGCTCTCCCTCGCTCGGCTCTGGGCCGGCGGAGGGCGGGGCAGCCGGGCGGGCGCGGGCCCGGTCGGGGCAGCGCTCCGTGCGGCGTCCACCGGCCCATCCACGAGGCCCGGACGTCTGGGCACCCGGTTCGGTCGAGCCGGATGCGCTGTCGGCAGGTCCTCGGACTTACGGGTGTGCAAAAGCACACCGAACACACCGTTGCGGGACAGTTCCGGATTCGCACCGGATTCCCCTGCGGCGACAGCGAGCATGAGCATACATGTGGGGGCCGCCCGATGAGGCGGCCCCCACATGTTGTGTCGCGTGACGTAAAACTGTGCGGTCAGTGACCGCCCGGCGCCCCGGCCGTGGCCGGCGGGAGCTCCGCCTTCACGCCCGGGTCGCCCGCGTCCGCGGTGTAGTCGCCCGGAGCGGTCTCGTCCTCCCCGGCTGGCGCCTTCACGGCGTTCAGGACGAAGGTCAGCACCACGGTGACGACGACGTTCAGCACGAAGGCCGTGAGGCCGATGTAGCCGATCTCACCGAGACCCGGGATCTCCTTGGAGGACCCGCCGAAGTGCTTCTGGGTGGGGCTCGCGACCCCGTAGGCGGCGGCCGTTCCGTAGATCATGCCGACCGCCCAGCCGGCGAGCAGCGCCCAGCGGTGGAACCAGCGGGTGAACAGACCGCCGACCAGGGCCGGCATCGTCTGGAGGATCCAGATCCCGCCGAGCAGCTGGAAGTTGATCGCGACGGTTTTGTCCATGGTCAGGACGAAGGCGAGCGCGCCGACCTTGACCAGCAGCGAGACCACCTTGGAGACCTTGGTCTCCTGCTCGGGCGTCGCGTCGGGCTTCAGGAAGTCCTTGTAGATGTTGCGGGTGAAGAGATTCGCCGCCGCGATCGACATGATCGCGGCCGGCACCAGCGCGCCGATGCCGATGGCGGCGAACGCCACGCCCGCGAACCAGTCGGGGAACATGTTCTCGAACAGCTGCGGGATGGCCAGCTGTCCGTTGTCCACCTTGACGCCGGCGGCGATCGCCATGAAGCCGAGCAGTGCGAGCAGCCCCAGCATCAGCGAGTACAGCGGCAGGATCGTGGTGTTGCGGCGGATCACCTCACGGCTGCGGCTGGAGAGCGTCGCCGTGATGGAGTGCGGGTACATGAAGAGCGCCAGCGCGGAGCCGAGCGCCAGGGTGGCGTAACCCCAGTGGCCCGCCGCGCCCGGGGCGAGCGCGCCGGTCGGCTTCCCGCCGGGCGGCCCGGCGAACTTGTCCTGGGCGGCGGCGAAGATGTCGTCGAAGCCGCCGAGCTTGATCGGGATGTAGATGATCGCCACGGCGATGACCAGGTAGATCAGCCCGTCCTTGACGAACGCGATCAGCGCCGGCGCGCGCAGCCCGGAGGAGTACGTGTACGCGGCCAGGACCGCGAACGCGATGAGCAGCGGCAGGTCCTTGACGAACCAGTTGGTGTTCTCGCCGCCGCCGACGCCCATCACGTCCAGCACCGCCTGGATGCCGACGAGCTGGAGCGCGATGTAGGGCATCGTGGCGAGGATGCCGGTGACGGCGACCGCCAGCGAGAGCCCCTTCGAGCCGAAGCGGCCGCGGACGAAGTCCGAGGTGGTGACGTAGCCGTGCTTGTGCGAGACCGACCACAGGCGCGGCAGGAAGGTGAAGATCAGCGGGTACACCAGGATGGTGTAGGGGACCGCGAAGAAGCCGGCCGCGCCCGCCGCGTAGATCGCCGCCGGGACGGCGACGAAGGTGTACGCGGTGTAGAGGTCGCCGCCGAGCAGGAACCAGGTGACCCAGGTGCCGAACGACCGTCCGCCCAGGCCCCATTCGTCGAGACTTGCCTCGTTCTCGGCCTTGCGCCAGCGGGCGGCCATGAAGCCGATGACCGTGACGGCCAGGAAGAAGAAGATGAAGACGCCGAGCGCGACGCCGTTCACGCCGTCCTTCATGCCGACGCACCCCCCTTGCGGGCGCGCTGGTCACGCTGCCACAGCTTGTACGCGATCATGGTGAGGGCGGTCGAGATCAGCACCCACAGCATCTGGTACCAGTAGAAGAACGGAATGCCGATGAAGGTCGGGTCGATCTTCGCGTACGAACTCACCCAGAGCATCGCCACGAACGGGGCGATGAGACAGAGCGCGATGACCACCCTCATCGGTGTGACCGTGGGTGGCTTTTCTTCTGGTTCTTCCGGCATGGCGGCGACTCCGTCCCCTCGCTGATCACCTGGTGCAACGCGCACGAAATCTAAGGGAGGGTTCTGGCCAGCGTCACCCCCTGTCCGCATTGCGGTCCGGCAAAATCGGCGCCGGACCGGCCGGATGATCACGATTGCGCCGAACGTCCCGGCGCCGGTGCGCAGCTGAGGGGTGTGGAACGCCCAACAGCCCCTCGGCGGCGGGTCCGAGGGGCTGTTGGGCGCGCACATTCGTGCGGAGGGTCAGTCCAGTGGCCGCTTGAGGCGGGCCACGAACTTGTAGCGGTCGCCGCGGTAGACCGAGCGCACCCACTCGACCGGTTCGCCCTGTTCGTCCAGCGAGTGCCGGGACAGCATCAGCATCGGCAGGCCCACGTCCGTGCCGAGCAGTCCGGCCTCGCGCGGGGTGGCGAGCGAGGTCTCGATGGTCTCCTCGGCCTCGGCCAGCCGGACGTCGTACACCTCGGACAGCGCCGTGTAGAGCGAGGTGTACTTCACCAGCGAACGGCGCAGCGCCGGGAAGCGCTTGGCCGAAAGGTGCGTGGTCTCGATGGCCATCGGCTCGCCGCTCGCCAGGCGCAGGCGCTCGATCCGCAGGACCCGGCCGCCCGCGCTGATGTCGAGCAGCCCGGCGAGGGTGTCGTCGGCGGTGACATAGCCGATGTCCAGGAGCTGCGAGGTCGGTTCGAGTCCCTGGGCCCGCATGTCCTCGGTGTACGAGGTGAGTTGCAGGGCCTGGGAGACCTTCGGCTTGGCGACGAAGGTGCCCTTGCCCTGGATGCGTTCCAGCCGGCCCTCGACGACCAGCTCCTGGAGCGCCTGGCGCACGGTGGTGCGCGAGGTGTCGAATTCGGCGGCCAGGGTCCGCTCCGGGGGCACGGGGGTGCCCGGCGGCATGGTGTCCGTCATGTCGAGGAGATGTCGCTTGAGCCGGTAGTACTTAGGGACGCGCGCGGTACGCGCACCCGCGCCCGCGCCCGTCTCGTTCTCCGGACTTCCCCCGTCGGCGCCCATGGCCCGCCTTCCCGACTGCTGCGTTGCTGCCGTCACCGGCTCCTCCGTCTGTCGCGGCTCACATGGTGGCACGGTCCGGTCACGGCTCGTCGCCCTCCCTCAGGTGTCGGTCCTATAACGGACGCGAGTGCACTTCTTATACACCCTTGACACCCCTAAAGGTCTAGGCCAAGCTCCCGGTACTGGTCTAAACCATTAAAGACCAGGTCCCAGCCCCAGCAGTACTCGTCGACGTTTTCGCGCGGTGGGGGGAGGGGGTTGCAGCATCCCTGAGGAGGGTGGCGTGAAGCGCAAGCTCATCGCGGCGATCGGCGTCGCGGGCATGTTGGTTTCCATTGCGGCGTGTGGTTCGGACGACAAGTCTTCGTCCTCGAAGGACCCGAAGGACCGCAAGGAAGACCTGACTGTCTGGCTCATGGGCGAGGCCCAGTCGACCTGGCCGGAACTGGTCAAGGACGTCAATGCCGAGTTCAAGAAGAAGTACCCGAACGTCAAGGTCAAGGTCCAGTACCAGGGCTGGGCGGACAAGGTCAAGAAGCTCGACACCTCCCTCGGTGGCGACAAGTTCCCGGACGTTGTCGAACTCGGCAACACCGAGACCATGCAGTACATCCTCAACGGCGCGCTCGGCGAGATCGACACCGCCAAGTACGAGAACTCGGACACCTGGATCAAGGGTCTGAAGGACACCTGCTCCTACGAGGGCAAGATCTACTGTGTCCCGTACTACGCCAGTGCCCGTCTGGCGGTCTACAACAAGGACATGCTGAAGGCCGGCACCGGCAGCGACACCCTCCCGCAGGACGAGGCGTCCTTCCTCAAGGCCATGGACAAGGTCCAGGCCGAGCTCGCCAAGAAGGACAAGCGCGCCTCGTCCCTGTACTACCCGGGCCGTTACTGGTACGCCGCCATGTCCTACGTCGCGGCCGAGGGCGGCCAGATCGCCAAGTACGACGAGGGCGCGAAGGAGTGGAAGGCCACCCTCTCCACCCCCGAGGCGCAGAAGGGCATTCAGGACTTCGTCGACCTGGTCAAGAAGTACAACAAGGCCGACCAGACGAAGGACGAGCAGGACCACGCCAACGTCATGGCCAACGAGAAGGCCGCGGTCATCTACGGCCAGGCCTGGGAGGCCGGCAGCGTCACCGGCGGTGACAACGGCAACCCGAAGCTTGAGGGCAAGATCGCCACGGCCGGTATGCCGGGCCCGAACGGCAAGGCGCTCCCGTCCTTCATCGGCGGCTCGGACCTCGCCACCATCTCCAAGTCGAAGGTCCAGGACCTCGGCCAGGAGTGGATCTCCCTCTTCACCAACGCGAAGTCCATGGACGTCCTCGCGTCGAAGAACATCCTCCCGAACAACGAGAAGCAGCTTGAGCCGCTGAAGGCCAAGCCCGAGACGGCCGCCATCGCCAACGCGGTGCCGGACGCCTGGTTCACGCCGATCGCGCCGGGCTGGGCCTCGATCGAGAAGGAGGAGATTCTGGAGAACATGCTCCTGAAGATCCTCAAGGGCACCTCCGTCGCCGACGCGGCCAAGAAGGCCGACAGCGAGATCGACGCACTGATCAACAAGAAGGCCTGAGCCTTCTGATCGCCAGGCGGGGGCCCGGCACTGCGCCGGGCCCCCGCTCCTTTACCAGCAACGCCGTGTTTTCCGGGGGCTGCCTCGGACCCGCGATGGAAGGTCAGCCACGTGACTGCCGCCGATACCAAGGCCGCCGGGCCACCGGTCCCCGTACCACGTGATCCCGAGGCGGACGGGAGCCCAGTGTCCGATCAGGGCGGCAACGGTCCCCTCAAGCAGAAGAGGAAGCGGAAGAAGGGTGAACTCCTCCCCTACCTCCTGATCCTCCCGGCGATCGTGGCGATCGCCGCCGTCTACCTCTACCCGCTCGCCAAGACCGTCATCATGTCCTTCCAGGACATGGGCCGGCGCGAGCTGTGGAGCGGCGACCCCGCACCATGGGTCGGTTTCGACCAGTTCACCAACATCCTCGGGGACTCCGAGTTCTGGTGGGTGACCTTCCGCACCGTCGTCTTCATGGCCGTCTGCGTGACGCTCACCATGGGCATCGGCCTGCTGATCTCCCTGCTGATGCGCCGGCTGTCCAACTGGGTGCGGCTCATCCTGACCTTCTGCCTCATCGCCGCCTGGGCGATGCCGCTGATGGTCGCCGCCTCGATCTTCCGGTTCATGGCCGACTCCGACTACGGCCTCATCAACACCCTCATCGCGAAGGTCGTCGGCGAGGACTGGCTCGGCCACAACTGGTACCTGGACCCGATCCAGGGCTTCGCGATCATCACCCTGCTGGTGGTCTGGGGCGCCATCCCCTTCGTCGTCGTCACCCTGTACGCCGCCCTCACCCAGGTCCCCCAGGAACTGGAGGAGGCCGCCTCCCTCGACGGCGCCAGCAGCTTCGGCATCTTCCGCTACGTGACCTGGCCGGTCATCAAGCCGGTGTTCAGCATGGTCGCCACGCTGTCGGTGATCTGGGACTTCAACGTCTTCGGCCAGATCTGGCTGCTGCGCGGCAGCAAGCCCGAGCCCGAGTACGAGACCCTCGGCCTCTACTCCTACTCCAAGGCCTTCGAGTCCACCTCCTTCAGCCAGGGCACCGCCATCGCCCTGATCACGGTGATCCTGCTGTCCGCCGTGGCCGTGTACTACCTGCGCCAGCTCATGAAGACGGGAGAGGTCGAATGAGCACCACGACCGACACACCACAGGTCCTGCGCCCGGACCGCAAGAATTCCCGGGTCGGCCTGAACATCCTCGGCCTCGGCATCGCCCTGGTCATGGTCTTCCCGGTCTACTGGCTGGTGATCAGCGCCCTGCGGCCCAGCCGCGAGATCCGCTCGTACGACCAGACCCTGTGGCCCTCGTCGATCACCTTCGACAACTTCGTCAAGGCCACGCAGCAGCCGAACTTCGGCACCGCCGTCCAGTCCAGCCTGATCGTCTCCATCACCGCCGTGGTCGGCGGCATGATCATCGCCACCCTGGCGGCCCTGGCCATCGGCCGGTTCCGCTTCTTCGGCCGCAAGCCCCTGCTCCTCATCATGATCCTGGTCCAGATGCTCCCGCCGACGGCGATGCTCATCCCGATCTACGCCCAGCTCAACGCCATGGGCGGCATCGACGAGTACTGGAGCCTGATCGTCGTCTACCTGGTCTCCACGCTGCCGTTCGCGACGATCATGATCCGCGGCTTCGTGGTGAACATCCCGGTGGAGCTGGAGGAGTCCGCCATGGTGGACGGCTGCACCCGCTTCGGCGCCTTCCGCCGCGTGATCCTGCCGCTGCTCGCCCCGGGCCTCGCGGCCGCGTCGATCTTCGCGCTGGTCAACGCGTGGAACGAGTACCTCTTCGCCTACATCCTGATCAACGACAACTCCAAGTACACGCTCAACGTGTGGCTGATGACGTTCACCAGTGAGCGCGGTACGGACTACGGTGCCCTCATGGCGGCGTCGACCATGATCGCCCTTCCGGTCGTCATCTTCTTCATGTTCGTGCAGAAGAAGATGGCCGCGGGCCTCACCTCCGGCGCCGTGAAGGGATAACGCCGCCCCATGACCACCCTCATATCCACCACGGACACCGTCACCCGCGACGCGCTGGCCGTCCTGCAGCCCGGCTTCACCGGCACCACCGCGCCGGAGTGGCTGCTGCGCCGGGTCGGCGAAGGCCTGTCCTCCGTCGGCCTGTTCGGCCGCAACATCGAGACGCCCGAGCAGCTCGCCGCGCTCACCGCCCAGCTCAGGGCCGAGCGTGACGACGTGCTCGTCGCGATCGACGAGGAGGGCGGCGACGTCACCCGTCTGGAGGTACGGCAGGGCTCGTCCTTCCCCGGCAACCTGGCGCTCGGCGCCGTGGACGACACCGAGCTGACCCGGGCCGTCGCCCACGAGCTGGGCCGCCGGCTCGCCGAGTGCGGGGTCAACCTCAACTGGGCCCCGTCCGCGGACGTCAACTCCAACCCGGGCAACCCGGTCATCGGCGTCCGCTCCTTCGGCGCCGACCCCCAGCTCGTCGCCCGGCACACCGCCGCGTACGTCGAGGGCCTCCAGGCCGCCGGCGTCGCCGCCTGCACCAAGCACTTCCCGGGGCACGGCGACACCGCGGTCGACTCGCACCACGCGCTGCCGCGCATCGACGTCGACCTTCAGACCCTGCACGCCAGGGAACTGGTGCCGTTCCGGGCGGCCATCGCGGCCGGCTCCAAGTCGGTGATGAGCGCGCACATCCTGCTGCCCGCACTCGACCCGCACCGCCCGGCGACGCTCAGCCCGCAGATCCTGACCGGTCTGCTGCGCGAGGAGCTGGGATACGAGGGACTCATCGTCACCGACGCCGTGGAGATGCAGGCCATCGCCTCGACGTACGGGATCGAGCGCGGCTCGGTGCTCGCCGTCGCGGCCGGTGCCGACGCGCTGTGCGTCGGCGGCGGGCTCGACGACGACAGCACCGTGCTGCGGCTGCGGGACGCGCTGGTCGCGGCGGTGCGCGCCGGCGAACTTCCCGAGGAGCGGCTCGCCGACGCCGCTGCCCGGGTACGGGCCCTCGCGTCCTGGACGCGGGAGGCCAGGGGGGCTGTCCGGGAGCCGGGCGCGGCAGTGCAGGAGGGGACCGCGCCCGGCACCGCGCAGAGCAAGGGCGTCGCATCGGACATCGGCCTGGTCGCCGCCCGCCGGGCGGTGCGCGTGACCGGTACGGCCGAGCCGCTCACCGGTCCGGCCTACGTGGCCGCCTTCACCCCGGTCGCGAACATCGCGGTCGGCGACGAGACCCCGTGGGGCCTCGCGGCCGAGCTGACCCGGCTGGTGCCGGGCACCGGGACCGACACCTACGACAGCGAGTCCCAGGCCCCGGCCGAGGCGGCGCTGCGGGCGGCGGGGGAGCGGCGCATCGTCGCGGTGGTCCGCGACGCGCACCGCCACGCGTGGATGACCGAGGCGCTGGACGCGCTGGTCGCGGCGCGCCCGGACACGGTCGTGGTCGAGATGGGCGTCCCCCAGGCCGAGCCCCGGGGGGCCCTGCACATCGTCACCCACGGGGCCGCCAGGGTCTGCGGCCAGGCGGCGGCGGAGATCATCGCCGCGCGGTAGCCGAACCGGAGAGAGGGCCGGGACACCACCAAGGTGTCCCGGCCCTCTCGCGTACCGCGGGAAGCTACAGCCCCTGCCAGGCCGGCTTCGCCGCGAACGTGGCACGGAAGTAGTCCGCCAGCTTCAGCTTCGACGCGGCGGCCTCGTCGACCACCACCGTCGCGTGCGGGTGCAGCTGGAGCGCGGAGGCGGGCACGACCGAGGCGACCGGCCCCTCGACCGTCGCGGCCACCGCGTCCGCCTTGCCCTCGCCCGTCGCGAGCAGGATCGGGTGGCGGGCCTCCAGGATCGTGCCGATGCCCTGGGTGATGACGTGGTGCGGCACCTGGTCGATGGCGTTGTCGAAGAAGCGCGCGTTGTCGACCCGGGTCTGCTCGGTGAGCGTCTTGATCCGGGTACGGGAGGCGAGCGAGGAGCACGGCTCGTTGAAGCCGATGTGCCCGTCGGTGCCGATGCCGAGCAGCTGGAGGTCCACCCCGCCGGCCTCGGCGAGCGCCTTGTCGTACGCCTCGCACGCCGCCTGGACGTCCTCGGCGGAGCCGTCGGGGCCCATGAACGAGGCCTCGGAGAGACCGAGCGGCTCGACCACCTCGCGCAGCACCACGGAGCGGTACGACTCCGGGTGGCCCGCGGGCAGCCCCACGTACTCGTCCAGCTGGCAGATGCGGGCGCGCGAGGCGTCCACGGAGCCGGAGCGGACCTTTTCCGCGAGGGCCTGGTAGATGGGCAGCGGGGTAGAGCCGGTGGCAACGCCGAGAAGGGCGTCGGGCTTGCGGCTCAGCAGGGCGCCGATGGCCCCCGCGATCAATTCGCCGCCTGCCTTGGCGTCCGGGACGATGACAACTTCCACGCGGGGCCTGCCGATCCGATTGAAGACTGACGATATGTGGTATAGACCAATCAACAGCCTAATCTAGCAGACCCGGCCCACCGGGACACGGCCCGTACCGCCCTTCGGACGTACGGCCCGGTCCCCCGGGGCCGCCCCACCGGCCGCAGCCCGCTGGCGGGCCCTCGGTGCACCGTGCTCGACTTGTCCGACGCACCGTGACCACCCCGGGAGGCACCAGACATGTCCGCCACGTACCCGGCCGGCGAGGACGGCGAACGGCCCGGCCGCATCATGTCCGGCGAGATGGCCGAACAGCCCGCGATGCTCCGGCGCATCCTTCGGCGCGGCGCCCCCGCCGTCCGGGAGACCGCCGAGCGGATCGCGGCCCGCAAGCCGCGCTTCGTCCTGCTCACCGCGCGCGGCAGCTCCGACAACGCCGCGCTCTACGCCAAGTACCTGCTGGAGATCACGCTCGGGCTGCCCTGCGGACTGGCCTCGATGTCCACCACCACGGCCTACGGCGCGAAGCCGGACCTGCGGGACGTCCTCGTCGTCACCGTCAGCCAGTCCGGCGGCTCGCCCGACCTGGTGGCGTCGACCCGCGCGGCCCGTGAGGCGGGCGCGGTGACGCTGGCCGTGACCAACAACCCCGACTCGCCCCTCGCGGCCGTGTCCGAGTACCACATCGACATCCTGGCCGGGCCGGAGAAGGCGCTGCCGGCCACCAAGACGTACACCGCGTCCCTGCTCGCGCTGTACCTGTTCGTGGAGGGGCTGCGCGGCGGCGACGGCGCGGCTGCCGGCGTCCTGCCCGACCTCGCCGGCGAGGTGCTCGCCCGCCAGGAGGAGGTGAAGTCCCTGGCCTCCCGCTACCGGTTCGCCGAGCGCATGGTCATCACCTCGCGCGGCTACGGCTATCCCACGGCCAAGGAGGCGGCCCTCAAGCTCATGGAGACGAGCTACATCCCCGCCCTGTCCTACTCCGGCGCCGATCTGCTGCACGGCCCGCTCGCCATGGTCGACAACATCTCGCCGGTGATCGCCGTGGTGACCGACGGCCGGGGCGGCGAGGCCCTCCAGCCCGTCCTGGACCGGCTGCGCGGCCGGGGCGCCGACCTCTTCGTCGTCGGTCCCGCGGCCCCGGTGGCGGCGGCGTCCGCGGGCTTCGTGCTGCCGACGGCCGGGGTGGCGGAGGAGGTGCAGCCGGTCCTGGAGATCCTGCCGCTCCAGCTGCTGGCCTACGAGGTGACGATCGCCCGGGGCCAGGACCCGGACGCGCCGCGCGCGCTCGCGAAGGTCACCGAGACCCGCTGAGTCCGCCGGCGCGAAGAGACCCCGGAAACACCCGCGGGCCGCGGCGCCGGGCCGGGACCCTCAGCCCGACCAGCACCGCAGCCCGGAGTAGAGCCGCCCTCGCGGGCGGCGGCTCGGCCGGCGGTGTGCGGTGCCCCGGCCGGGGAGAGGCACCGGCGCAGTCAGGGCAGAGAGCGCGGTACCTCGATCCGCCCTCCTGTGCGGGGAGAGCGGAGGCTCTTACATCAAGCATTGTGGACTAGACCATTAGTCCCTGTCCATCCATGGGCGCCGCCGATGTCGGCGCCCACCGTCCTGCACGTACGGGCGCGGCTTCCGGTTCGGACCCGGCGCGCATCCACAGGTACGCTCCACACGTGCCCTCCATGAACGACCTCGTACGCCAGCACACCGCCCTCAGTGACACCGACCTCGAGTGGCTCCACCTGCTGGTCTCGGAGTGGCAGCTGCTCTCCGACCTCTCCTTCGCCGACCTCGTCCTGTGGGTCCCCACCCGCGACGGCACCCGCTATGTGTCCGTCGCCCAGATGCGGCCCAACACCGGGCCCACCTCCTACCAGGACGACATGGTCGGCCACCTGGTGCCGCGCGGCCGCCGCCCGCTGCTGGACGCGGCCCTGGACGAGGGCCGGATCGTGCGCGAGGGCGACCCGGAGTGGCGCGAGGAGGTCCCGGTACGGGTGGAGTCGATCCCCGTACGCCGGGAGGGCCGGGTCCTCGGCGTCATCGCCCGCAACACCAACCTCCTGACCGTGCGCACCCCGTCCCGGCTGGAGCTCACCTACCTCCAGTCCGCCTCCGACCTGGCCCAGATGATCGCCGCCGGGTCCTTCCCCTTCCCCGGCCAGCAGGTCGACATGGACGCGTCCCCCCGCGTCGGCGACGGCCTCGTCCGGCTCGACGCCGACGGGGTCGTCCAGTACGCCAGCCCCAACGGCCTCTCCGCCTACCACCGGCTCGGCCTCGCCTCCGACCTGGTGGGCCATCACCTCGGCCAGATCACGGCCGAACTCGCTCCCTCCCGGGGCCCGGTGGACGAGGCCCTGGTCAAACTCGCCAGCGGTTACGCGCCCCGTGAGTTCGAGGTGGAGTGCGCCGGAGGGGTGATCCAGCTCCGCGCGATCCCGCTCAAGCCCAAGGGGGTCCGCATCGGCTCCCTGGTCCTCCTGCGAGACGTGACCGAACTGCGCCGCCGAGAGCGTGAGTTGATCACCAAGGACGCCACCATCCGGGAGATCCACCACCGGGTGAAGAACAACCTCCAGACGGTTGCCGCCCTGTTGCGGCTCCAGGCCCGCCGGATGGACTCCCCGCAGGGCCGCGAGGCGCTCAACGAGGCGGTGCGGCGCGTCGGTTCGATCGCCATCGTGCATGAGACGCTGTCCCAGAATCTGGACGAGCGGGTGGAGTTCGACGACATCGCGGACCGGGTGATCGCCATGGTCGCCGAGATCTCGCCGGGCAAGGTCACCTGCCGCCGTACCGGACGCTTCGGCGTGCTCGACGCCGAGGTGGCCACCCCGCTGGCGATGGTCCTCACCGAAGTCCTGCAGAACGCCCTGGAGCACGCGTTCGGCGTGGCCGAGTCCGGCACGGTCGAGGTCTCCGCCGTCCGGGGCGGCTCGCCCACCGAGGGGCGGCTGCTCATCACCGTCCAGGACGACGGCTGCGGTCTGCCGGAGGGTTTCGATCCGAAGCGGGCCGGCAATCTGGGCCTCCAGATCGTGCGGACGCTGGTCGAGGGAGAGCTGAGCGGATCGTTCGGCATGGTCCCGGCGCCGGAGCGCGGCACACAGGTCGTCCTCGACATCCCGGTCCGCGCCGACAAGTAGCCCCGCCCGCGCACAACAGAGAGCCCGGACCGTCGATGAACGGTCCGGGCTCTCTGGTCAAGCATGCGCTTCGGGGGTACTGCGCGCTGCGACTCGGGGGGCGGGGTGGTGCGTACGCGCTGTACGCGCCGCCTGGCTGAGGTTCGTAGCGGTGGCGTCGGTCAGGCGCTGGCGTTGCGCGCCCGGTTGCGAGCGGCGCGGCGCTTCATTGCGCGGCGCTCGTCCTCGCTGAGGCCACCCCAGACGCCCGAGTCCTGGCCGGACTCGAGCGCCCACTGCAGGCACTGCTCCATGACGGGGCAGCGACGGCAGACGGCCTTGGCTTCCTCGATCTGCAGCAGCGCAGGACCGGTGTTGCCGATGGGGAAGAACAGCTCCGGGTCTTCCTCACGACAAACGGCGTTGTGACGCCAGTCCATGGCTGCTACCTCTCCTTGGTATTACGTACTGTGGCTTGTGAATGTGAACGCTTTCACGAATCCCCCCGCAGGTGTGGGGCCGACGCCCAGATGAACTGGTTGCGGTCCTGTGAAGTGAGGAGGGGTTCTGGCTCTCAGTGGAGGCCGTTGTTGCGGGCCGTCCCGATCGCCATGTAGAGATTCGCAAACCTCGGCTGCGGATACAACCCCTTCAGGAAAGTTTTTTTTGATTCCTCGGTGTCGACTAGGTCACAGCCGTACTTCTAGAGGGTGGAAGCCAGTCCAAACGTTCGAGTTAAAGGACTTTGGTCCCTTCCACTCACACAATCACACGCAGTGCACGGCGTACGCCTGTGAACGTCACACTTGTACGCACTCCGAGGTGGTCACCATCCATCTGGAAGGGCAGTGGAACCTTTGAATGCAAGGTGAAGTCCGTGAGGTCGTGCCGTGAAACCGCGTGCTTGCCGCGAGGGCCCTTCTCCGGGCTCGACGTGAGCAGCTGGGTGGCGTAGCGGCTGACCGCGGCCGTGGACAGTTTCCGCAGGCCAAGCACGTCCAGCGCGGTGTCGAAGGTGGCCTTCGGGGCCGCGTAGATCGGCCGGTTCCCCAGGTACGTCCAGGGCGCCGTGTTGCAGATTATGGAAAGCGCGAGATCGGTGACCGGGTCCTGGCCGGGCACATCGAGCGTTATCACGCCCTGCCGCCGGTGCGGCTCGTCGAGGAATTGCCGGACCACCTGGCGCACGTACAGCGCATGGGTCGAACGCTTGCCGCGCTCGCGGTGCTGCTCGACCCGGCCGATCACCCCGGCGTCGAATCCGAGGCCGGCGCAGAAGGTGAACCAGCGTTCCGGTACCGATTCGTCGTCCGTGCCCGGTGTGCCCGCCGCGAGGCCGAGGCCGACCGTGCGCTCCGTCCGGTTCGCCAGCGCGTCCAGAATGGCGCCGGTCGCCTCCACCGCGTCGTTGGGCAGTCCGAGGGCGCGCGCGAAGACATTGGTCGAGCCGCCGGGCACCACGGCCAGCTTCGGCAGGCTGTCGAGGTCCGGGCCCCGGTGCAGCAGGCCGTTCACGACCTCGTTGACCGTGCCGTCGCCGCCGAGCGCCACCACGAGATCGATGTCGTCGCTGTCGGCGGCCCGCCGCCCCAGGTCGCGGGCGTGCCCGCGGTACTCCGTGGTGACGGCCTCCAGCTTCATCTCGCTGGCCAGCGCGTGGATCAGCACGTCACGGGTCCGCGCACTGGTGGTGGTGGCAGCTGGATTGACCACAAGAAGTGCGCGCATGACTGCCAGCCTACCTACCGCGGGGTATCGCCCTGAAGTCCTGCCCGGTGACCCTCACGCTCGGTGACGGTACGGGAACGGGGCGGCGGCGCGCCTCTCCCGTGCGGGTGGCACGGCCACCCCCGGCTTTCCTTTCCCCGGGCGGGGATGCCAACCTGCAAGGGTGAGTACTCAGCAGAACGCGCCCTCGCCGACCCCCTCGGCCGAGCCGGTGAGGCCGGCCAGGATCACGCTGGTGGCCGGACTCAACGCCCTCGAAGGCGCCGCCCTCGTCATCGGCGGGATCTACATGCTGGTGATGGGGCTGCTCGGCCGCCCCGACAGCCCGGAGCAGGCCGTGATGGGCGGGCTCACCGTGATCGCGCTGGGGCTGATCCCGCTCTTCGCCGCCCGCGGACTGCTGCTGCGGCGCAGCTGGAGCCGGGGGCCCGCGCTCATCACGCAGATCATCGCGCTGCCGGTCGCCTGGACGCTGCTGCGGTCCCACGGTGTCCTGATCCCGGCCGGGATCGTGCTCGCGGCGGTGGCGCTGACCGCGCTCTACCAGCTGGTCAGGCCCGCCACCATCGAGGCACTCGGCATCCGCAGGCCGGGCACGGCGCCCGACGCGGACACCACCGACGCCTGACATCCACTGAGTGCCCGAGGCCGCCGGGGACGCCCCGGCGGCCTCCGGTGCACCCGGCCGCCTACTCCTCGACGAGCAGCCGCTCGCGCAGCTGCGCCAGCGTGCGGGCGAGCAGCCGCGAGACGTGCATCTGCGAGATGCCGACCTCCTGCGCGATCTGCGACTGGGTCATGTTGCCGAAGAACCGAAGCAGCAGAATCCGTTTTTCTCGTGGTGGCAGGTCCTCCAGCAGCGGCTTCAGCGACTCCCGGTACTCGACGCCCTCCAGCGCCTCGTCCTCGGAGCCGAGCGTGTCCGCTACGGCGGGCGACTCGTCGTCCGTGTCCGGCACGTCCAGCGAGAGCGTGCTGTAGGCGTTGGCCGATTCCAGCCCCTCCAGGACCTCCTCCTCGGAGATCCCGAGCCGCTCCGCCAGCTCGTGCACCGTGGGCGAGCGGCCGTGCTGCTGGGAGAGCTCGGCGGTGGCCGTGGTCAGCGACAGCCGCAGCTCCTGGAGGCGGCGCGGCACCCGCACCGCCCAGCCCTTGTCACGGAAGTGGCGCTTGATCTCCCCGACGACCGTCGGCGTCGCATACGTGGAGAACTCGACGCCCCGCTCCGGGTCGAACCGGTCGACGGACTTGATCAGCCCGATCGTGGCGACCTGGGTCAGGTCGTCCAGCGGCTCCCCACGATTGCGGAAGCGCCGGGCCAGGTGCTCCACCAGCGGCAGATGCATCCGCACCAGCCGGTTGCGCAGCTCCGCCTTCTCCGGCGAACCGTCGGGGAGCTTGCCCAGCTCGATGAACAAGGCCCGCGCCCCGCTGCGGTCGTTTGGATCGTGGTGCCCGTGCTCGCTCATCTGGCCCGCCTGCTCCGCCTGCGCCTGCTCCACCGCGACCGTAATGCCGGCGGGCCCGTCCGCCCCGTCCACCGCACGGGGCAGGTCCGCCCCGTCCACCGGATGAGGCAGGGCCTGCTGGTCCGGGATGCCTGCCGCACGCACCACCCCTGGTCGGATCGTCTCGTCCCGCACAGGACCGTCCCCGTTCCCGTTGCTCACGCCGGCCCGGGTCCCGCGCCGCGCTGTTTGTACAGGCTGATGCTGACCGTACGGTCGTCGGCGACCGAGGAGTCGACCTTTCCGGCCAGGGCGGAGAGCACCGTCCAGGCGAAGGTGTCGCGCTCCGGGGCGCGGCCGTCGGTGGTCGGGGCCGCGACCGTCACCTCAAGTGAATCGTCGATGAGCCGGAACACGCAGCTGAGGACGGAGCCGGGCACGGCCTGCTGGAGCAGGATCGCGCAGGCCTCGTCGACCGCGATGCGAAGGTCCTCGATCTCGTCGAGCGTGAAGTCCAAGCGTGCTGCGAGACCGGCCGTGGCCGTGCGCAGCACCGACAGGTAGGCACCCGCAGCGGGCAGCCGGACCTCTACGAAGTCCTGATTCCCGGGCTCGCCTGCGATCTGGGACACCCTCACCTCCAAGGTGGCACAAACTCATTCGAGGTTCCGGGAAGAGCGCCCGGAGCCATGCGGTACGTCTTCGGTTCCAGTCCCGGCGACGCTATCGGCATCCATGATGCCGTGTCGCCGGAACCTCCCCCTGCGGCTGTCACTCATGGTAGGCCCATGGGTACGCACAGTGGCTAGGGGGCTGCGCCGGTCAATTGCGAACGACGGGCGCCGGTTTGACGTACCCAGACGTCAGACGATCGAACCGTCCGCGAAGCACCAACGCCAGTTCTCGCCGGCCTCGAAGCTCCGCATCACCGGGTGACCGGTCTCCTGGTAGTGCCCCGTGGCGTGCCGTCCGGGCGACGAATCGCAGCAGCCGACATGGCCGCAGCTCAGACAGAGTCGCAGCTGCACGGGGTGGGTGCCGGCGGCCCGGCATTCGAGACACGTCTCACTCAGGGGCGCGGGCTCGGGGCGCGGCAGGTCCGGTACATGCGGGCACACACTCATGATGGCCAGGTTACGACGGATGCGAGGACCGTGAGATGGACGCATTGCCCCTGGTGGCACTGGTCGCGGCCAGCGCGGCGACGGCGGGCCTGGCCCGTCGCACGCCGGTGCCGCCCCCTCTTCTTCTGGTGGCCGTGGGGCTGATCGGCTCGTACGTGCCGGGGGTGCCGACGTACACCCTGGACGCGCACGTCGTGCTCCCGCTGCTGCTGCCGCCCCTGCTCTACACCGCCGCCGTGGACAGCTCCTACCTCGACCTGCGGGCCAATCTGCGGCCCGTCGCCCTGCTCTCGGTCGGCTACGTGCTGTTCGCGACCGTCGCGGTGGGCTATCTGGTCCACCGGCTGGTGCCCGACCTGCCGCTCACCGCCGCCCTGGTGCTCGGCGCCGTGATCGCCCCGCCGGACGCCGTCACGGCCGCGGCCATCGCCCGCCGGGTCGGGCTGCCCGCGCGTGTCACGACGATCCTTCAGGGCGAGTCGCTCGTGAACGACGCCACGGCCATCACCGCCTTCAAGGTGGCGCTCGCCGCCGCCGTGGGCGAGGGCATGAGCTGGGGCGCCGGAGCGACCGAATTCCTCCTCGCCTCTGTCGGCGGCGTCGGGGTCGGCCTCCTGCTCATGGTGCCGCTGCACTGGCTGCGCACCCACCTCAGGGAGCCGCTGCTCCAGAACACGCTCTCGCTCCTGATCCCGTTCGTGGCGTACGCGGCGGCCGAACGCGTGCACGCCTCCGGGGTGCTCGCCGTGGTCGTCGTCGCGCTGTATCTGGGCCACCGCTCCTGGCAGGTCGACTTCGCCACCCGGCTCCAGGAGGCCGCCGTCTGGAAGATGGTCGCCTTCGTCCTGGAGTCCGTCGTCTTCGCCCTGATCGGCCTCCAGCTGCCGTTCGTCCTGAAGGGGCTCGGCACGTACGCCGTGGCGGAGGCCTTCGGGTACGCGGT
Source organism: Streptomyces sp. ATexAB-D23 (assembly GCF_000373645.1). Taxonomy (GTDB): domain Bacteria; phylum Actinomycetota; class Actinomycetes; order Streptomycetales; family Streptomycetaceae; genus Streptomyces; species Streptomyces castrisilvae. The sequence goes on from NZ_KB892001.1 coordinate 198,268, forward strand.
GGTGGTCTTCCTCGTCGTCGTCCTGGTCCGCTTCGTCTGGGTCTACCCGGCGACCTACCTGCCCCGGTGGCTGTCGTGGCGGATCAGGGAACGGGAGTCCAATACGGACTGGACCTCCCCGCTGATCGTGGGCTGGGCCGGGATGCGCGGGGTCGTCTCGCTGGCCGTCGCCTTCTCCATCCCGCCGGTCACGTCCGACGGCGCGGCCTTCCCGGCCCGCAACCTCGTCCTGTTCCTGACGTTCACCACCGTCATCGGCACGCTCGTCATCCAGGGGCTCACGCTGCCCCTCCTGGTGCGCGTGCTGAAGCTCCCGGGCCGCGACCGGCAGGCCGAGACGCTCGCCGAGGCGCAGGCCCAGAGCGAGGCGTCCACCGCCGCCGAGTCCCGCCTGGAGGAGCTGCTCACCGAGGAGCACAACCGACTGCCCCAGCCGCTCACCGACCGGCTTCGCACCGTCCTGGAACGCCGCCGCAACGCCGTGTGGGAGCGGCTGGGCGCGGCCGACCCGGTGACCGGCGAATCGGCGGACGACACCTACCGGCGGCTGGCCGGCGAGATGATCGAGGCCGAGCGCGAGGTCTTCGTACGGCTGCGGGACGAGCGCAGGATCGACGACGAGATGATGCGGACCCTGCTGCGCCGCCTGGACCTGGAGGAGGCGGCGGCCTACCGGGAGGACGCGGACTGACCGTCGGCGGCGGTGTCGGGACGGCCGGTGACCACGGCCGCGACGGTGCTCCCGGCGGGGAACACGCCCTCGTCGGCCAGCACGGTGAGCGCGTACAGCATTTTGGCCACATACAGTCGCTCGACCGGCAGCCCGTGGCGGTCCTCGAAATCCTGTGCGAAGGCATGCAGGGCGGGTGTCGTACGGGCGTAGCCGCCGAAGTGGAAGCGTTCGTCCAGCCACCACTCGCCGGCCGGCCCGCCGAACGCCTCCCGTTGCAGCTCCCGCACCGCGTCGCCGAGGAAGCTCCCGCGCAGGACCGGGACGCCGAGGGCGCGCTGCCCCGGCCCGAGCCCGGCGGCCAGCCCGGCGAGGGTGCCGCCGGTGCCGCAGGCCACCGCCGCCACGTCGGCCACGCCCCGCAGCTCGCGCCCGAGCGCGGCGCAGCCCCGGGCCGCGAGGGCGTTGCTGCCGCCCTCCGGGATGATCTCGCACTCCCCGTGGACGTCCAGCAGCCCGGCGAGGACCGCCGGATCGGTCTTGGCGCGGTACGTGCGCCGGTCCACGAAGTGCAGCCGCATGCCGTCCGCCGCGCACCGTGCGAGCGAGGGGTTCAGGGGCCGGTGCGCCAGCTCGTCGCCCCGGACGACGCCGATCGTGCGGAAGCCCAGCAGCCGGCCCGCGGCGGCCGTGGCCCGCAGGTGGTTGGAGTAGGCGCCGCCGAAGGTCAGCACGGGGCGCCCGGTGGCGGCGAGCAGGTTGGGAGCGAGTTTGCGCCATTTGTTGCCCGGCAGGTCCGGGTGGATCAGATCGTCGCGTTTGAGCAGCAGCGTCACGCCGTGCCGGGCGAAGCGCTCGTCCTCGACCTGCCGCACGGGCGACGGGAGCACCGGCCGCAGCCGGGAGAGGCCGGGCAGGCCGGGGGGCGGGGCGGACGCGTCGGGCATGCCCCCATTGTGGGCGTACGCCCCCGCCGGACGGCCCCCGGGCGGCTACTTGAGGCGGTCGTGGACGCGGTCCCGCATGTCCGCCATCGTGAAGCCGCGCGGGTCCACCTTGCCGGGCTGCCACTCCAGGTGCCCGATGACCGAGCGGGAGTTCCAGCCATGGTGCCGGCAGAGGGCGGCCGCGGCCTTCTCGATGGCTTCGAGCTGGGCGTCGGGCCAGGGGTCCTTGCCGTCGCCGAGGTTCTCGCACTCGAAGCCGTAGAAGTGCCGGTTCCCGTCGGTGTTGCTCTCGTTGACGCCGGGGAGCTTCTTCTTCTCGGCGATGACGGCGCGCAGGACGTCGTCGTCGCCCAGGCCCGCGTGGTTGGTCCGGCCGTACCCGACCAGGTGGACCCGGCCGTCCTTGGCGATGACGCCGTGGCACAGCGGCCCCGGCAGGTCGGGGTGGCCGTCGCGGCACATCCGTACGGTGGCGTCCGTTCCCCTGGTGACGGAGTGATGGATCATCACGCCGTTGACCGGGCCCCAGGCGCCCTTGTGGTTGCGGTTGTGGCTGCGCCAGTCGCCGACCTGGACGACGGTGAGCCCTTCGTTCTTCAGGGCGGCGAGGAAAGCGCTCGCGGACATGGGTGTGGACATGACCGACTCCTTTGGTGCGTGGGGGAGTGCGTCCGTACCGCGCTTGTACCCGCCGGACAGGGCCCCGGACCGGTCACGGCGCGACCGCGGGGCCCTGTTCGGATGCTGTGCGAGCCGATTCGGTCAATTCGGCGCGGGTCGTGGGGTGCTCAGGAGGCGAGCCACAGGTCGGGGCCGAACACCTCGTAGTGGATGTCGGACGCGGCGACGCCCTTGGCGAGCAGCTGGGTGCGCACCGAGCGCATGAAGGGCAGCGGACCGCAGAGGTAGGCGTGCGTGCCGGAGGCGATCGCCAGGCCGCTCAGGTCGACCAGACCGGTCCGGTCGGCGGGGTGGCCGTCCGTCGGGTCCTCGTACCAGAAGTGGGCCGCCGAGTCGGGGAGCTTGCCGGCGAGGGCGGCGTGGTCGGTGCGCATCGCGTGGTCGGCGGGGGAGCGGTCGCCGTGCACGACGGTGACCGGGGTGCCGTGCCCGGACTCGGCGAGGTGCTCCAGCATCGAGAGGATCGGCGTGCAGCCGATGCCCGCGGAGGCCAGCAGGAGGGGCGCCTCGGCGGACTTCAGGACGAGGTCGCCGTACGGGGCCGAGACCCGGAGCCTGTCACCCGCACGGACCTGCTCGTGCAGCTGCCGCGAGACCTCGCCGTCCGGGGCGCCGCCGCCGCGCACCCGCTTGACCGTGATCGAGCGGACCGCCGAGCCGGGGGCGCGGGAGAGGCTGTACTGACGTATCTGGTGGGCGCCGTCGGGAAGCTCGACCTGTACGGAGACGTACTGGCCGGGTCGGAAGGCGGGGGCCGGCGAGCCGTCGGCCGGGCGGAGGCGGAAGGTGGCGACGTCCTCGGTCTCCTCGGTGCGCGAGACGACCTCCCAGTCGCGCCAGACGTCACCGGCGACGACGCCCTGCTGCGCGTACAGCCGTTCCTCGATGGCGATCAGGGCGTTGGCCATCAGCCAGTAGACCTCGTCCCAGGCGGCGGCGACCTCGGGGGTGACCGCGTCGCCCAGGACCTCGGCTATGGCGGCGAAGAGATGGGTGTGGACGACGTCGTACTGGGCGGGGGTGATGCCCAGTGAGGCGTGCTTGTGGGCGATGCGGCTGAGCATCACGTCCGGTCGCGTGTCGGGGTGCTCGACCAGCTGGGTCGCGAAGGCGGCGATGGAGCCGGCGAGCGCCTGGCGCTGGGCGCCGGAGGCCTGGTTGCCGCGGTTGAACAGGTCGCGCAGCAGCTCCGGGTGGGCGTCGAACAGCTTCCGGTAGAAGAGATCGGCGATGTCTCCGATGGCCGCGCCGACGGCGGGAAGGGTGGCACGGACGGTGGCGGTGGACGGCTCGGAGAGCATGGGTGACTCCTCGGATGTTGAATTGGCATCTGAGATGCGCATTTAAGCTCAGTGTAGAAACCGGGTTCGGGACCCGGTGCGGCGGGGTGGGTTCAGGGGGCTTGCGGCTCAGTCCCCGGGTGGGGGGCCGCTGCTGATGCCGATCAGGAGCGGGCCGGTCGGGCCGGTGACCAGATCGGCGACGGTGAGCGGGTCGAGGGAGGTGTAGAAGGCCTCCTCCGCCAGGCGCAGGGCGCTGCGCAGCCGGCAGGCCGACCGCAGCGGGCACGGGGTGCCCCCCTCGCAGTCGACGACGTCGCCGGGCCCCTCCAGCTCGCGCACGAGGCCGCCCACCGACGCCGACCGGCCGGCCTCGGTGAGGGCGAGGCCGCCGCCGCGCCCGCGCCGCGCCTCGACCAGGCCGAGGTGCTGGAGGCGGGCCACCACCTTGGCGGCGTGCGAGTACGGCACCTGCATCGTGGCCGCCACCTCGCGGGTGGTCGGGTCCTCGTGCTTCACGACGGCCAGGCGCATCAGTACGCGCAGTGCCACGTCCGTGAATCTCGTCAGCCGCATGGCGGCGAGAGTAGGTTAATTGGCATTCGAGATACAAATTAGAGGGCGGTCGGGGTATCGCGCAGCGTTGTGCCCAGCCCAAAGGCCGATTAGTCACACTCTTTTGTGTAATGGCGCGGGGCCTCATCGTGCTGGAAGTCTTCTTCTCGCAGGTCAGCCGACAAATCGAGAGGACGACAGATGTCCGTTGGTGAAGAGGTTCAGAACGTGCAGGTGCCGCCGCAGCAGAGTCTCGGCACGGCGGCCGCGCGGAACCTCGCGACGACCACCAAGTCCGCTCCGCAGATGCAGGAGATCACCTCGCGGTGGCTGCTGAAGATGCTTCCGTGGGTCCAGGTGCAGGGTGGCACGTACCGGGTGAACCGCCGGCTGAGCTACTCGGTCGGGGACGGCCGTGTGACGTTCGTACAGACCGGGGACCAGGTGGCGGTCATCCCGGCCGAGCTCGGCGAGCTCCCTGCCCTGAGGGACTTCGGGGACGAGGCGGTCCTCGCCGAACTGGCCAGGAGGTGTGAGCAGCGCGACATCCCCGCCGGGCAGCTCCTGGCGACGGAGGGCGAGACGGCGGACCGGGTCTACCTGCTGGCGCACGGCAAGGTCGAGAAGATCGGCACCGGCCCCTACGGGGACGAGACGGTGCTCGGCGTCCACGCGGACGGGGCCTACTTCGGGGACCACTCCCTCATCGAGGGCGACGCCGTCTGGGAGTACACGGCCCGCGCCGTCACCGCGTGCACGGTGCTGACGCTCTCGCGCGCCGATGTGCTCAACCTCGCCGAGCGGGCCGAGCCGCTGCGCGACCACCTCGCCCGGCTGCTGGCCGTCCCGCACCAGCGCACCAACAAATACGGCGAGGCGGAGATCGACCTCTCCGCGGGCCACGTCGGTGAGGCCGTCGTCCCGCACACGTACGTGGACTACGACGCCGCGCCCCGCGAGTACGAACTGAGCGTCGCCCAGACCGTCCTGAAGGTCCACAGCCGCGTCGCGGACCTCTACAACCAGCCGATGAACCAGACCGAGCAGCAGTTGCGGCTCACGGTCGAGGCGCTGCGCGAGCGCCAGGAGCACGAGCTGATCAACAACCGCGAGTTCGGCCTGCTCAACAACTGCGACTACGGCCAGCGGCTCCAGCCGCACGACGGGGTGCCCAGCCCCGACGACATGGACGAACTGCTCTCGCGCCGCCGCGGCTCCAAGCTCTTCCTCGCCCACCCGCGCGCCATCGCCGCCTTCGGCCGCGAGTGCAACAAGCGCGGACTGGTGCCGGAGAGCGTCGACATCGGCGGACACCATGTGCCGGCCTGGCGCGGGGTGCCGATCTTCCCGTCCAACAAGATCCCGGTCAGCGACGCCCGCACCACCTCGATCATCTGCATGAGGACCGGTGAGGCCGAGCAGGGCGTCATCGGCCTCCAGCAGACGGGCATCCCGGACGAGATCGAGCCCAGCCTCTCGGTCCGCTTCATGGGCATCGACGAGCAGGCGATCATCTCCTACCTCGTGACCGCCTACTACTCCGCGGCGATCCTCGTCCCGGACGCCCTCGGTGTCCTGGAGAACGTCGAGGTCAGCCGCTGGCGGTGAGCCAGGGGGCCCGGACCCCGCGGGGTCCGGGCCCCGGCCCGCAGCGTGCGACCACAGCAACCACCCACGTCCCCGGCCCCCGGCGCGACAGCGGCCGAGGCGGGACGGCAACGACAGGGGTGACCGATTGACCATGACCCGAACCGACGCCGCGACCGAGGGCAACGAGGCCGCGGCGCTGCTGGAGTACACCCGCACCCTCGTCGACCCCCCTCTGCGGGCCGCGGTCGCCTCCCTGCCCGGATCGCTCCGGCGGGTCGCGATGTACCACTTCGGCTGGGAGCACGCCGACGGCACCCCGGCCGCGGGTGGCGCGGGCAAGGCGATCAGACCGGCGCTCGTCCTGGCGGCCGCCCGCGCGCTGGGCGGTGATCCCGAACAGGCGGTCCGGGCGGCCGTCGCCGTGGAGCTGGTCCACAACTTCACCCTGCTGCACGACGACGTCATCGACGAGGACCACACCCGCCGCCACCGGCCCACCGCCTGGACGGTGTTCGGGGTCGCCGACGCCGTCATCGCCGGCGACGCGATGCTGGCTCTCGCCCAGCGGCTGCTGGCCGAGGACGACAGAGCGGTCTCGGCCGACGCCTCGGCCAGACTCTCGACGTGTGTCATCGAGCTGTGCGCGGGCCAGCAGGCCGACTGCGCCTTCGAGGAGCGCGATCCGGACCAGGTGTCGCTGGACGAGTGCCTCACCATGGCCACGGCGAAGACGGGCGCGCTGCTCGGCTGCGCCTGTGCGCTGGGGGCGCTCTACGCGGGTGCCGACGAACGGGCCGTCGGGGCCATGGACGGCTTCGGCCGGGAGGCCGGACTCGCCTTCCAGCTGATCGACGATCTGATCGGCATCTGGGGGGACCCGGCGCAGACCGGCAAGCCGGTCGGGGCGGATCTCAGCGCCCACAAGAAGTCGCTGCCCGTGGTGGCGGCGCTCACCGCGGGCGGCCCAGCCGCTGCGGAGCTCGCCGCCCTCTACCGGGGCGCGATGAACACGCGCGCCGAGGTGAGCCGGGCCTCGGAAGCCGTCGACAGAGCCGGTGGCCGTGACTGGGCGCAGGGCTGCGCCGGGGACCGGATGGCGCGCGCGGTGCACCACCTGTCCCGGGCGGTCCCGGACCTGTCGGCGGCGGGCGATCTGCTGGCCCTGGCAGAGTTCGTCACCCGCCGCTCGCACTGAGATCACCCAGGCACATATGAGGGGCGGAAGGGAGGAACCAGAGCAAGATCACGAGGGCTGCGGGGGCAACCGGAGGGCGGCAGGGACGGTGTCGGAGGCAGGGGCTACAGTCCCTGCTCATGACAGATGAGTCGTGGGCAGGGTGGTACCGGGACCGGCAGGGATCCGACGCCGTCATCCTCACCACCGACGGACAGCAACTCCGGCTCCGCATCAGGGGCGTGGACTTCGAGGGCACGAGCTTCGACGGCCTGCGCCCGGTGGCCGGCGCGCCGGTGGAGAGCGATGTGTTCGCCCTGACGGACGGGGCGCTGAACGACTGCGTCCTGGAGTGGGACCTGCCGTTCCCCGTCACCGCGGAGGGGGTGGAGCGGCAGGCGACGCTCAGCTGTCTGTTGTCGCTGCGCAGGCCCGACCCGTATCTGTATCTGGAGCTGCAGTTCGGCGGGGCGGCCTTCCGGTCGCACCGGGCCGAGAGCGACTTCGGGTCCGCGCTGGCCACCATCCAGCGGAAGCTGCCGCCCGGAGTGATGCTCAGGACCTGCATAGCCTGCGCGTTCTCGGACTACTTCCCGGCCCAGGACCCGGTACCGGTCCGCGGCCTCTCCGGCGGGCTCGCCTGCTTCCGGGGCGCGAAGGAGGAGTACCGGGGCACGGCCGGTGAGCAGGACGTGCTCGGCCTGTGGGACCGGCGCACCGGCTTCGTCCAGGAGGTCTGGAGCTGCCGGGAGTTCGAGCCCCGGCCGACAGCGGGCGCGGGCACCGGCCACCGCGGCGCGTTCCCACTCGAAACGGCCTGACCGGCCGGCCTCCCGGCCGCCCCCGATCAGCTCCCGCTGATCAGCTCCCCCCGATCAGCTCCCTCCGAACCGCCCCGCCCCCCGACACTCAACCGCTCGACCCCGAACCGCTCGACACTCAACCGCTCGACCTCGAACCGCCCGACGGCCTTGCGCCGCCGGGCGGTTCGGCGTTTCGGCCTCTCGGGCGATGCGGCGCCGCACCCGCACCGCGGCACCGTGTCGCACATGGGCGTACCGCCCTCTCTCGTTTCTCGTTGCCATGGCCTCCATTGTTCTACTAGCATGCGAACAATGGAGGTTTTCATGAACCGGAAAAACATCGGCCGCGTGGTCCTCACCGCCCTGCCGTTCCTGCTCGCGCTCGCCACCGACCTGATCCTCTTCGCCACCCGCCGCGACCGGCTTCCCGCCCGGCTGGCCAGCCATTTCGTGGGCAACGGCCGGGTGGACGACTACGCGAGCCAGACCTCGTACGTCGTCGTCACCACGTTGGTGCTGGTCGGCTGCGGCATTCTGCTGGCGCTGATGGCGGGGCTGGGAAAGTTCTACGGCTCGGCTTCCCGCGCAATGATCGGCTGCGGCTACGCGCTCGCCGGGTTCCTCGGCTACCTGATGGCCGCCGTCATGCTCATCAACGTGGACGCGGTCGAGGACGCGCAGGGCCAAGGGCAGGACGTCTCGTTCCCGCTGTGGCATCTGGCCGCGGCCTTCGGGGTGGCCGCTGTCGGCTTCGGGCTGGGATTCCTGGTGGCCGCACTGGTCCCCGCAACCGAGCCGGACGGGGGCGGTGGGGCCGAGGGGGAGCGGAAGCGGATCGCGCTGCGACCCGGCGAGGTCGCCGGATGGGCGCGCGGCGCCGGGTCCTGGTGGCTGTCGCTCATCGCGCTCCTGACCTTCGGCACGGGCGTCGCCCTGCTGTTCACCGCGACCTGGCCCGTCGCCCTGCCGGCCCTCGTCCTCGGCGTGCTCGTCGCGAGCTTCGCCCGTCCGTACGTGACCGTGGACCGGCGCGGGATCACCGTCTCCGGGCTGCTGCCCTGGCCGCGCGTGCGGGTTTCGCTGGACCGGATAGAGGGGGCGACCAGCCGCGACATCAGCCCGCTCACCGAGTACGGCGGCTGGGGCTACCGCATCCGGCCCGGACGTACCGGCGTCATGATCCGCTCGGGGGAGGGCATCGTGGCACGGCTGGCGAACGGCCGGGACTTCGCGGTGACCGTGGACGACTCGGCGACCGGCGCCGCGCTGCTCAACACCCTGATCGACCAGCACCGAACGGAACAGTGACCATGCTCTTCCGGGTCGATCCCACCTCCACCGTGCCGCTCGGCGACCAGATCGCGGCCTGTGTCCGCCGCGCCGTGGCCGACGGCGCGGCGGCCCCCGGCGAACGGCTGCCCGCCGCCCGGGTCCTGGCCGAATCGCTCGGGGTCAACGTGCACACGGTCCTGCGCGGCTACCAGCGGCTGCGCGAGGAGGGCCTGATCGAACTGCGCAGGGGCCGGGGCGCCGCCATCGCCGACGGGGCGTCCCCGCACCGCGCCCGCCTGCTGGAACGGGTGCGCGAGACGGTCGAGGAGGCCCGCGGCCTGGGGCTCACGCCGGACGAACTCCTGACCCTCGTGCGTACCGAATTCGGTGCCGCCTGAACGGCCGCTGGGCCGCCTCGTCCTGCGAGGCGGCCCACCGGTCGGACCGGTTCGGTCAGGAACCGGTCCGGTCCGGTCAGGAACCGCCGGCTGTGAGTGCGGCCGCGAAGCCGTACTGCCACAGGTAGTTCACCTGGTTGCGCTCGTTGGCGTCCGGGTACGGGTTGGTGCAGGACGGGCCGGGGCCGCCGCCCGACATCAGCTCGCTGCACGGGCCCGTGTAGTGGTCCGGCAGGCCGAGCACGTGCCCGGTCTCGTGGGTGGTGACCCGGGTCGAGTCGTACTGCTGGTTCTGCGCGTAGTCCAGGAAGACGTAGCCGTTGCCGTGCCCGTCGGTGCTCGCGTAGGAGCCCATCGGGTCGTTGCCCTCGTAGTAGGCGAAGTCCGCGTTCGAGCCCTCCTGGAGCCGGACGTTGGAGACCGAGCTGTTCCAGATCTGTGCGCTGTTGGCTATCTGGGTGCGGAAGCTCGGGGCGTTGGCGGCGCTGTAGACGATGGTGACGGACTGGGCGCCCGGGTTGGCGGCCCGCTTCTCGGCCACCGACTTCACGACCGCCTCGAAGAACGCCTTGTTCGCCGCGGCGCTCTCGTGCGAACCGGAATGTGCGGTGTACGCCACGTGCGCGGTGGGGGCGGCGGGCGCGGGGGCGGCGAGCGCGGGGGTGGTGCCCAGCGCGGCGGCGATGCCGAGGCCGAGGCCGAGCACGGCCGACATGACGGTCCTGGGGTGTCTCATGTGGGGGGTCTCCTACCAGTTACCTGCCAGAGGAACCCGTCCGATGTTCGGACTCGGACGGGGTCGGTACGCAGAGAGTGTCGGGGAAGCGGAGCCGGGGCGGATGATGTCAGCCGGTGATAACGCGGCCTTATCCCCCTGTGAGCGACGGACCCGCGCCGGTTCACGGAGCCGGTCCACACCGCTTGGGGCCCGCCCGGTACGCGCCGCGGGTGCGTGCCTGGTACGCGCGGCAGGTGCGCGCCCGGTGTGCGCCGCAGATGCCCGCCCGGTACGCGCCGCGGGTGCACGCCCCGTACACGCCGCAGGTGCACGCCGGGTGCATGCCTGATGCACGCTTCGGGTCCACGGCCTGAACCAATGCCGGATTATGGGTCTTTGGCAGAGTTACAGCCCGTGGTGCACCCGGTCGGGCCGCCCTACCCTCGGCAGCATGGAGCTTGAGGTGAGGCACCTCAGGGCGCTGTGCGCCATCGCCGACACCGGCAGCCTGCACCGGGCGGCCCGCACACTCGGCGTGAGCCAGCCCGCGCTCACCACCCAACTGCGCCGGATCGAGAACGCCCTGGGCGCCGAACTCTTCAGCCGCGGACGCACCGGCTGCCGCCCCACCCTCCTCGGCCGCGCCGTCCTCAGCCGCGCCCGCCCCCTGGTCGAGGGCATGAGCGCCCTGGTCAGCGACGCCAGGGCGGAGGCCGACGCCGCGCGGGCCGAGGGGCCCCGGCTGCGCATCGGCTGCACCGCGAGCCGGGTCATCGGCGGCTGGCTGCGCCGGCTGAGGCTTCGGCTGCCCGGCACCGACATCTCGCTGCGGGTCGACGTGTCCGCCCACGCCCTGCTGCGCGCGGTCGACACGGGCCGGCTCGACGTCGCCTTCGTGCACGAGGTGGAGGGCTGCCCGCTCGCCGTCCCGGAGGGCCTGGAACAGCGGGTGCTCGTGGACCGCGAACCCCAGTTCGTCTCCATGGCCCGCGACCACCCGGCCGCCGCGCTGCCCGTCGTCGACCTCACCGACCTGGCCGCCGACCGGTGGATGGTCGACCCCACGGTGGACGGCGAATGGGACGGGCTGCGCCGGGTGTTCAGCGCGGCCGGGGTGGCGCCCGCCGTGCTGCACGGCGACTACCTCACCGCCGCCTCCCTCGTCGTGCTCGGCGAGGCGGTCGCCCCCTGCCAGCCGACCTCGGGCCCCCGCGACGACATGGCGATCCGCCCCCTGCGCGACGACCCGCTCGGCGTCCGGCTGCTCCTCGTCTCCCGGCCGGGCGCCGACATGGCCGCGGTCTACGGGGAACTGGAGGCCGCCTACCGCGAGGCGGCCCGGCGAGTGGCCGGATACCACCAGTGGCTGCTGCGCCACCGCAGCCCGCTCCTGACGCCCACCGCCGCCGCGGAGTTCCCGGTCCCGGCCGATTCAGCCGCAAGCGTGGACCGTTCCGGATCGCCGCGCCACAGGGCAGAGTCACCTTCATGAGGCTTCTGATGCTGGGCGGAACACAGTTCGTCGGACGGGCCGTCACCGAGGCGGCGCTCGCGCGCGGCTGGGAGGTCACCGTCTTCCACCGGGGCCACCACGCGCCCCGGGCCGGAGTGGCCGAACTGATCGGTGACCGCACCGCCGACGGCGGACTGGCCGCGCTCGCCGCGGCCGACGCGCCGGATACCGAAGGCCACACCTGGGACCTGGTCGTCGACACGTGGAGCGGCGCGCCGTCGGCGGTGCGCGACGCGGCCCGCCTGCTGACCGGCCGGGCCGCCCGGTACACGTACGTATCCAGCCGTTCCGTGTACGCGTTTCCGGCGCCGGCCGGTCTGCCCGAGGACGGTCCCGTGGTGGAGGGTGCCTCGCCGGACTCCGAGGACGGCGAGTCGTACGCCCATGCCAAGCGCGGCGGTGAACTGGCCGTGCTGGACGCCTTCGGTGACCGGGCGCTCCTGGCCCGCGCCGGTCTGATCATCGGCCCCTGGGAGAACATTGGCAGGCTGCCCTGGTGGCTCAACAGGATCGCCCGAGGCGGCCCGGTGGTGGCGCCGGGCACCCCGGACCTGGATCTCCAGTACATCGACGCCCGCGACCTCGCCGGCTGGCTGCTCGACGCGGCGGAGCGCGGGCTGCACGGCCCGTACAACCTGGTCAGCCGGCCGGGGCACACCACCATGGGTGAGCTGCTCGACGCCTGTGTGCGGGCCACCGGTTCGGACGCGGAGCTGCGCTGGACGGACGCGGACAAGATCCTCGCGGCGGGCGTGGAGCCGTGGACCGACCTGCCGGTCTGGCTGCCGCCGGGGGAGGTGTACGACACCCTGCACCAGGGCGATGTCAGCCGCGCGTACGCGGCGGGGCTGCGCTGCCGGCCGGTCGAGGAGACGGTCGCCGACACCTGGGCGTGGCTGTGCGAGCTGGGCGGGACGGCGCCGCAGCGCCCCGACCGGCCCGGCCCGGGGCTCACCCCGGAGGCCGAGGCCGCGCTCCTGGCGGGCTGAGCGGCCCCGCGGGCGGGGCCCGCGCGGCGGACCTTGCCGGGCCGCGCGGTGTGGCACCCCCGGCGCGGGGCCCGGGACGCTGCATAGTGCGCCCATGGGATCAAAACTCATCAAAGGTGATAAAAGGCGCCGCGTGGCGGTGGTCGTCGCCGCGGCGACGGTCGTGCTGGGCGCTGCCGCGCCCGCCGCCTTCGCCGCCCCGCTGCCCGGCGGGCTCGGGCCGTGCCTGGGTGACGACTGCCCCACCACGTGGAACGACCCGAGCAACGACCCGGTCCGCAACCACGACAGCAACATCAACATCTACGTCGGCGGCGACTACCTGGTCAGGGAGGCGGCGGCCGAGGCCGAGGGCCGGATCGTCACGCTCGGCGCGTTCGACATGGACAAGCGGCCCGGCGCCTCGCAGATCTACAACGTGGGCGTCGCGGGCGTCGGTTCGCGGGTGCCCCCGCCCAACGGCAGCGACTACCTGACCGTGGGCGGCGACATCACCGTCGCGAGCGGGCAGCGGATCGTCGCGGTGGAGATGCGGAACACCGGCCGGGTCCGTTACGCGGGGACGCTGACCGGCACCGTCGACCCGGTGGACGCCCCCGTCCACGACCCGGCCGCGACGGCCCCGTACGCCGGGCTGCGCGACGAACTCACCGCGGCGAGCCACTGCTACGCGTACGACGACAACGCGGACCACCGGCGCCCGGTGACGGGCACCACCGTGAACGACGGCTTCGAGACCGTCCTCACCGGTGACGGCACCTCCGCGCTCCAGGTCTTCGCCCTCGACGCCGACGTGGTGAGCGGCTCGGGCGGCGACCAGGGCATCGTCTTCGCGGGCATCCCGGACGGCGCGACCGTGCTCGTCAACGTCTACGGCGACGCCCGCACCATCAGTACGTACATGGGCTCGCTGCCGCAGACGGGCCTGCGCGAGCACCTGATGTGGAACTTCCCGGACGCCACCGAGGTCGGACTGAGGGGTTCCGGCCAGTTCCAGGGCAGTGTGCTGATCGGACAGCCGTCGAGCCGGGCCACGGCCAGCGCGAGCGGTGTCAACGGCCGCTTCTACACGGCGGGTTCGCTCACCCACACCTCGGCGGGCGAGTCGGGCGGCCAGGAACTGCACTCCTATCCGTTCGACGGTGACCTGCCGGACTGCGGTGCCGAGCCGTCACCGTCCCCGACCCCCACGGACTCCCCGACCCCGACCCCGACGCCGACTCCCACGCCGACCGACGAGTCCCCGACGCCGACCCCGACCGACGAGTCCCCGACGCCGACGCCGTCCCCGACCGACGCGTCGCCCACCCCCGCGCCGGTACCGTCGCCGTCCGCGCCGGGACCGGAGCCCACCCACACCTGGCCGCACCGCCCGCCCCACCCCGGCGGCGAACTCCCGCACACCGGTTCGCGCGGCGGTGAGTGGGTGATCGGCGGCATCGCGGCGGCGCTGCTGGCCGCCGGTACCGGCGCCATGGTGATGGCCCGCAGGACGCGCCGACGCGGTTAGGGCCTGTCCCACGGCCTAACCTCGGCCCATGGCCGAACTGCTGCACCTCACCGAAGGCCCGCTGTGGGAAGCGGCCCGCGGGACCGGGACGTACGAGATGTCCACCCGCGGCCGCACCCTGCACGAAGAGGGCTTCATCCACTGCTCGCTGCCCCACCAGCTCCCCGGTGTGGCCGAGATGCTGTACGGCGCGGGAAGCCGGGCCGGAGCCGCTGACCAGGACCTCGTGGTCCTCGTCATCGACACCGGCCGGCTGCCCGCCCCCGTGCGGTACGAGGCCGTATCGCCCGGCGGCGAGGAGTTTCCGCACATCTACGGGCCGCTCCCGGTCGACGCGGTCGTCCAGGTGCGCCCCTGGCAGCCCGAGGAAGGAACCCCCGCATGAACGCCCCCGACCCCACCCCCACCCCCGCCCCCGACGCCCTCAGCACCGGCCCCCTCACCGCCGTCACCGGGGCGAGCGGCGCGCTCGGCGGCCGGGTCGCCGCCCGGCTGGCCCGCGCCGGAGTCCCCGTCCGGCTGCTGGGCCGCGACCCGGCCCGGCTGCCCGACCTCCCCGGCGCCGACGCGGCACCCCCCGCCACGTACGGCGACGGCGAGGCCATGCGCCGGGCCCTGGCCGGGGCGCACACGTTGTTCCTCGTCTCGGCCCACGAGAGCCCCGACCGGGTGCGCGAGCACACGACCGCCGTGAACGCGGCGGTCGCCGCCGGCGTCGAACGGATCGTCTACGTCTCCTTCCTCGGCGCCGAACCCGATGCCACGTTCACCTTCGCCCGGGACCACTGGGACACCGAGGCGCACATCCGGACCGCGGACGTCCGTTTCACCTTCCTGCGCGACAGCTGGTACCTCGCCGGGCTTCCGGCGATGACCGGCGCCGACGGCGTGCTGCGCGGGCCCGGCGGCGACGGCCGGGTGGCTGCGGTGGCCCACGAGGACATCGCCGACGCGGCGACCGCCGTGCTGCTCGCGGACACCGACGCCACCGGTCCCTCCCACGACGGGCGGACGTACGAGCTGACGGGGCCTGTGGCGTTCACTCTGGCCGAGGCCGCCGATGAGCTGAGCCGGGTCACCGGACGCACCATCACCTACGAGCCGGAGACCCGCGAGGAGGCCTACGCCTCACGGGCCCACTACGGTGCCCCGGACTGGGAGGTGGCCGGCTGGGTGACCTCGTACGAGGCCATCGCGGCCGGGGAGATGGCCGCCGTCTCGGACGCGGTGCCGAGGCTCACCGGCCGCCCCGCCATGGACCTGGCCACCTACCTGCGCACCCACCCCGACAGCTACCGCCACCTCCTCACCGAAGGCTGACGGCATGCGCACGGAAACCCCCTGGGGCCCCTGGGATCCGCCCCCGCTCGCCGAGGGTGTGCGTCTGCTCGCCCCGCTGCGCACCCGGTGGTGGATCGCCGGCGGGTACGCGGTCGAGCTGGCCGTGGGCCGCGCCTTCCGGGACCACGGCGACATCGACGTACTCCTGCTGCGCCGGGACCAGTCGGAGATCCAGCGGATCCTGCCGGACTGGGAGTGGTGGGCCGCCGATCCTCCCGGCACGCTGCGCCCCTGGCGCCCCGGCGAGACCCTGCCTCCCGGAGTCCACGACATCTGGTGCCGGCCGGGCCCGGACGAGCCGTGGCGCCTGCAGTTCATGCTGGACGACGCGGAGGGCGACGACTGGGTGTTCCGCCGCGATTCCCGGGTCCGCCTGCCGCTGGACCGGCTGGGCAGGGCCTCCGGGGACGGCATCCCGTACCTCGCGCCCGAGGTCCAGCTCCTCTACAAGTCCAGGGCCCTGCGGCCCAAGGACGAGCAGGACTTCGAGGCGGCGCTGCCCGTGCTCGACGACGACGGGCGCGCCTGGCTGGCCGAGACGATCACGCTGGCGCAGGGCGCGGACCACCCGTGGGCGGCCCGGCTGCGCACACTCCTGGCGCGCTGAGGGCGTCCCGGGCGGGCGTCCGCGCGTACCGCCCGGGGCGCGACGCACGCACACGCACACCGCTGCTCAGCTGACGTACGCCCCCGCCTTAGCGGCCAGGACGGCGGCTTCGGCCGCGCGGTCGGCGGCGGCCTCGTCCAGCGGGTCGCCGCTGGCGAGGAGGCGGTAGTAGAGCGGCGCCGAGACGGCGCGGACGACCTCGTCGGCATCGGTGCCCGCGGGGAGTTCGCCGCGCTCGACGGCTTCGGTGACACAGCCCGACCACTCCCCGACCCGGACCGCGTAGAAGCGGTGCAGGGCCTGTGCGGTACGCGGATCGCAGGTCGCCGCCGCGATGACGGACCGGAACAGCGCGCCCTGACGCGGATCGGTGAGCGTCTTCAGCACCAGCCGGGCGTTGGCCCTGAGGTCATCGGCCAGCGAGCCGGTCCGCGCGCGGGGTGACGACTGATCGGCCATGTCGTCCAGCAGGTCCGCGATCAGGCCGGTGGGGGAGGACCAGCGCCGGTAGACGGTCGTCTTGCCCACCTCGGCGCGGCGGGCGACATCGGCGAGGTCGAGCCGGTCGAAGCCGTGCTCGGCCAGCGCGTCGCCCGCCGCCCGCAGGACGGCCTCCCTGACCCGCGCGGTCCGCCCGCCGGGCCGTACGGTGCCGGGTTCCACACCCTCGGATGCCATAACGGGTCTCCAGTTCCATTAGTAACCGTTCCTCTGCTACGGTCGCCCCATCTTAACGGAACCGCAGAACCATTTAGTGTCCGTCTGAGGAGGGACCATCATGTCCGCGCCCAGCCGTACCCCGTCGCATCCCGCACCCACCGCCGACCGGCCCGCACCGGCCGCCCGCATGACCGGCCGCCAGAAGCTCGTCCTGACCCTGCTCCTCGGCGCCCAGTTCATGATCGCCGTGGACTTCTCGATCCTGAACGTGGCGCTGCCCGTCGTCGGTGAGGGGCTCGGCTTCGCCCTCCGGGACCTCCAGTGGATCGCCACCGCGTTCGCCCTGGCCGCCGCCGGGTTCACGCTCCTGTTCGGCCGCGTCGCCGACCTCGTGGGCCGCAAGCGCCTGTTCATCGGGGGCATGGCCGTCCTCGGCCTCTCCTCGGCGCTGGGCGGCCTCGCGACCTCACCGGAGGTGCTGCTCACCGCCCGCGTTCTCCAGGGGCTGGCCACCGCCGCCGTCACCCCGGCCGGGCTCGCCCTCATGACCACCGCGTTCAAGGAGGGCCCGCTGCGCGAACGCGCCCTCGGCCTCAACGGGGCCCTGATGTCCGCCGGCTTCACCGCGGGCGCGATCCTCGGCGGCCTCCTCACCGACCTGCTCTCCTGGCGGTGGGCCTTCCTCGTCAACGTCCCCGTCGCCGCCCTCGTCGTCGCCCTGGCCCCGGCCGTCATCACCGACGCGCGCCCCACCGAGCGGCCCCGGCTCGACATCCCCGGAGCCGTGACCGTCACCGGCGGCCTGCTGCTCCTGGTCTACGGCCTCACCCAGGCCGGAGCGACCGGCTGGACCACCCCCACCACCCTGGCCGCACTCCTGACCGGCCTCGCGCTGCTCGTCGGCTTCTGGTTCGTGGAGAAGCGGGCGGCCGCGCCGCTCGTCCCCGTACGCATCCTCAAGCGCCGCAGCGTCATCTGGGGCAACACCACCGGCCTCATCGCCTTCGTCACCGAGACCTCCCTCGTCTTCCTGCTGACGCTCTACCTCCAGGAAGTCCTCGGCTACTCACCCCTCGCCACCGGCCTGGCCTTCGGCGTCCTCGGCATCGGCACCGTGATCGGCGGCACGCTCGGCGGCCGGGTGGTGGGCCGCTACGGCACCCGCGCGACCATCGTCTCCGGCGGTGTCGTCCAGGCACTCGCCACGCTCTCCCTGGTCGCGCTCGGCACATCCGGAGCCTGGATCCAGCTCCTGCTGGCCGCCACGTTCATCGGGGGCATCGGCAACATGCTGATGATCGTCGGCTTCATGGTCACCGCGACCTCCGGCCTCCCCGACGACGAACAGGGCCTCGCCACCGGCCTCGCGACGATGACCCAGCAGGTCGGCATCACCCTGGGCATCCCCGTCATGAGCGCCATCGTCACCGCCCGCGTCACCGCCCTCGGCGACCCGGGCCCGGAAGGCGTCCTGTCCGGTGTCTCGGTCGCGATCCTGGTCAACTCCGCACTGGTCCTGGCGGGCGCGCTGCTCGCCGGTACGTTCCTGGGCCGGCGGCCGACGGATGACCCGGCGTGACACTGCCGCGCGGCGTCCGGAGGCAGGCGCGGGGGATGACCGCGCGGTCATGGGCAGATGGGCCGGCCTCCCCTAGCCGATGCGCTCGTCGTTCCAGTCGGGAACCGTCGTGGTGCCGGAGACCCAGTCGCGTCGCAGCATCGCGTACCCGACGGCGTCATGCAGCGTGCCGTCGGACGCCGGCCACGCGTCGCGGTAGTGCGCTTCCTTCACGTAACCGCACTTCTGGAAGGTACGGCGCATCACCGCGTTGTCCTGACGCGTGTTGCCCTCGATCCGCTGGACCAGGGGGAACTCGGCGAACACGTACTCCGTGAGCCAGGTCAGGGCCCCTTCCCCGAGGCCCTGGCCCCGGCGCTCGGAGCGGATCCGCAGATCGAACATCGGCGTGCGGTCGGACAGGTCCATCAGCCGGACGAAGCCGACGCGTTCACCGCCGGCCGTGATCCAGAACGTCCGGTTGTCCTGGTCGTCGTAGCTGCCCCCCGCGACCGACTTCCGGGCATCTGCCGGGTCGACGACGTCCGAGCCGTGAAACGGCCAGGTGTCGCCCGAGAGGAAGCCGACCAGCTCTTCGGCGTCGGCCGGCTCGAAGCGTTCGTAGGTGATCTCCACGGCCGCACTCTAGTGACGGCGACACCGGCCCGAAACCGAATTTCCGGGCCGCCGAGAGGCCGCGAAACACCGCACCCGGGTCCCGCGTCCGCCGTGTTCGGCGGCCGCGACGGACCGGGTGCGGACAGGTGGGCGGCCGGGCCCGCGCAATCGCGGGACAGACCACCCGACCGGAGATCAAGCCTTCCTGGTCTAGTGATCGGCCAGGTCGTGACCTGCGGGGATCTTCTTGCGGGACGCTGACCTGGCCTTTTGCTGTTGCCGGGTGCGTCGGTGCTCCGGCCTGCGGCTCTGGCCAGGGGCTGTGGCCCTTCCGCGACCCGGATGCGTCCGAGGACGGTGACGAGGACGGCGAGCAGCCGTGACGTCTCCGGCCGGACCGGGTCACCGGCCGGACGAGTCACCGGATGGGCAGCCCGATGTCTCGCAGCCATGCTGCGACTTCGGTGTCGGCGTCCTTGACCTCTTCGCCGCGTACCGCGAGGCCCTCGGCGATGGTCGCGCCGGGGCAGGAGGCGGCGTAGTCGCGTTCGGTGGTGCCCAGGCCGCTCATGGCGTAGGTGGTGACCGGGTGGACTGTCCTGCCGCGGAAGTCGAGGGCTTCGGTGAACGCCGTCATGATCATGGGCGCCCGGACGTTCCAGATGGGGCCGGCCAGGAGGATGGTGTCGTAGCCGTCGAGGGAGGGCGAGCGGCCCTCGACGGCTGGGCGGGCGTCGGTGTCCTGCTCACGGACGTTGCGCTTCACGGTGTCGTCGTAGTCGTGCGGGTAGCGGGCGGCGGCCTGGATGCGATAGGTGTCGCAGACGATGCGGCTGCCGATCTTCTCGGCGAGCGTCTCGGTGTTGCCGACCTTCAGGTCCGTGCGGCCCCCGTAGTAGTAGTTCTCGCCCAGGGCGGGAGAAGTAGGCCAGCAGGATTCGTTTCACGTTGCTTCCGCTCGTCGTGGCGGACTGGGAGGCGGCTGGGGTGCTGGACCGCGGTGAGGATGGTGAGCAACCTGGCAGGGGGGTCGCGCCCACAGCGGCTGTTGTGGTCAGCAGCGCCCCGCGCAGGACGGCGCGCCGACCGGGCAGGGCGCCGTGGCGCGGTGGTTTGATCATGGTGGGCTGCTCCCGGTGAACCGTGGAAGCCGGGCGGGTGCCCCAGGCAATCGCCTTGAGGACACCCGCGGCCGGCGAGGGGCAGGTCGAGGCGTTCAGCTCCCCAGGCGGCGCGCTGCGAGCCAGGTGACCATTTCGGGGTCGTGGTGGTCGAAGAACAGGGTGCTGCCGGTGTCGAGGGTGGCGATCTGGGCCAGCTGCTCGTCGGTGAGCTCGAAGTCGAAGACGTCGAGGTTTTCGGCCATGCGCTCGGCGCGCACGGACTTGGGGATGGCGATGACGCCGCGCTGGGTGAGCCAGCGAAGTACGACCTGGGCGACGGACTTGTCGTACTCCTTGCCGATCTCGGCGAGGAGCGGGTTGGTGAACAGGTCGTTCTTGCCTTCGGCGAAGCCGCCCCAGGACTGGATCTGTACCCCGTGCTCGCGCATGAGTTCCTGGTAGTCGGCGCGCTGGAAGAAGGGGTGGGTCTCGATCTGGTTGACCTGCGGGGTGATCTCGTTGTTGATGATCAGGTCGATCAGCCGGTCGGGGTAGAAGTTGGCGACGCCGATCGCCCTCGCCAGGCCCTCGCGGTTGAGCGCTTCCATGGCACGCCACTGGCCGTAGACGTCGCCGAAGGGCTGGTGCATCAGATACAGGTCGAGGTGGTCCAGGCCCAGCTTGGTCAGGGACGTCTCGAACGCGCGGCGGGTGTTGTCCTGGGCGGGGGCGTCCTGGACCCACAGCTTGGTGGTGACGAACAGTTCCTCGCGCGTGATGCCGCTGGAGGCGATGGCTCGGCCGACGGCTTCTTCGTTGCCGTAGGCGGCGGCGGTGTCCAGCAGACGGTAGCCGGCGGCCAGGGCCTCGGAGACGGCGCGCTCGGTGTCCTCGGCGGGGATCTGGTAGACGCCGAAGCCGAGGAGCGGCATCGCGACGCCGTTGTTCAGGGTGACGGTCTGCATGAGCGGGATGTCCTTCACGGTGTGGGGGCGGGTGGTCAGGGGCGGATGAGGGCCTTGACGACCTGGCGGTCGGCCATGGCCCGGTAGGCGTCCGGTGTCCGGTCGAGGGGGAAGGCCCGGTCGAAGACGCGGCCGGGGGTGATGGTGCCGTCCAGGACGTAGGGCAGCAGCTCGGGTATGTAGGCGCGGGCAGGGCTGGCGCCGCCGGTCAGGGTGATGTTGCGCATGAACTCGGCCGGGCCGATCGGTCCCTGTTCGTACTGGGGGACGCCCAGACGGCTGATGGTGCCGCCGTCCAGGACCGCCCCGAGCGCGGTGTCGAAGGCCGGGCGGGTGCCCACGGCCTCGATGACCTTGTCCACGCCGCCGGTCAGCTCGCGGATGCGGGCGATTCCCTCCTCGCCGCGCTCGGCGACCACGTCGGTGGCACCGAACTCACGGCCCAGGCTGGTGCGGGTTTCGTGGCGGCCGGCGAGCACGATTCGCTCGGCGCCCAGCCGCTTCGCGGCGATCACGGCGCACAGGCCGACCGCGCCGTCTCCGACGACCAGCACCGCATCGCCGCGGCCGATGCCGGCGGTGACGGCGCCGTGGTGGCCGGTGGTCATCACGTCGGAGAGGGCGAGCAGCGAGGGCAGCAGCGCGGAGTCGGCGGTCACCGGCAGCTTCACCAGGGTGCCCTCCGCGTGCGGGACGCGTACGGCTTCGCCCTGGCCTCCGTCGACGCCGTCGAGGCCGTACCGGCCGCCGTTGCGGCAGGAGATGTGCAGGCCCTTGGCACAGTAGTCGCAGGTGTTGTCACTGTAGGTGAACGGGGTTACGGCCAGATCACCGGTCTTCAGCCCGGTCACGTCCGGACCGGTGTCCTCGACGACGCCGAGGAACTCGTGGCCCATGGGGCGGCCGGTGCCGGTGGCGGGCATCGAGGCGTAGGGCCACAGGTCGCTGCCGCACACACAGGACGCGACGACGCGCACCACGGCGTCGGTGGGCTGGACGATCTCGGGGTCGGGCCGGTCCTCGACGCGGACGTCACCGGCTCCGTGCATCACTGCTGCACGCATCAGGGGTACTGCTCCAAACGGGGGTCGTACGAGGTGGCGCGGAGAAATCAGCGTTCGAGCATCCGGGCCTGGGCTTCGGTGTGGGTGTCGCCGGCGGCGGCCGGCAGGCTGGAGAGCCGCTCCAACTGATCGGCGGTCAGCGTGACCGCGTCGGCAGCCGCGTTCTCCTCGACCCGGGCCACGCGCTTGGTACCGGGGATGGGGGCGATGTCGTCGCCCTGGGCGAGCAGCCAGGCCAGCGCCACCTGTCCGGGCGTGGCGCCGGCTTCGTCGGCCAGGGCTTTGACCTCGTCGGCCAGCGCCAGGTTGCGCCGGAAGTTCTCGCCCGTGAAGCGGGGGTTGTCGCGGCGGAAGTCGTTCTCGTCGAACTGGTCGGTGGAGCGCACCGTGCCCGTGAGCATCCCGCGGCCCAGCGGGGAGAACGGGACCAGGCCGATGTTCAGCTCCCGCAGGACGGGCAGCACCCGGTCCTCGATTCCCCGGGTGAACAGGGAGTACTCGGACTGGACCGCGGTGACGGGCTGGACGGCGTGGGCACGGCGGACGGTGTCCGGGCCTGCCTCGGAAAGGCCGAAGGCGCGGACCTTGCCCTCGGCGATCAGCTCGCCCACGGCGCCGGCGGTCTCCTCGATCGGCGTGTTCGGGTCGACGCGGTGCTGGTAGTACAGGTCGATGTGGTCGGTGCCCAGCCGCCTCAGGGAGCCCTCGACCGCGGTGCGGATGTTGGCCGGGCCGGAGTCCAGGTTCCACGCGCCCTCCCCTGCGTGGGAGACCAGGCCGAACTTGGTGGCCAGCACCACCTTCTCCCGGTGGCCCTTCAGCGCCCGCCCGAGCAGCTCCTCATTGGTGTACGGACCGTAGATCTCGGCGGTGTCGATCAGCGTGACGCCCAGCTCCAGGGCCCGGTGCACGGTCCGGATCGACTCCGCGTCATCGGTGCCCGAGCCGGTGTAGCCGTGGGACATGCCCATCGCACCCAGGCCGATCCGGGAAACCTCCAGGTCACGCAGCTTGATGTACCGCATCTCGCCCTCTTCCGATCATGGGTCTTACCCGGTCTTTCACTCTGGCCCGGCCCGGCAGGCCGTGCCCGTCGAAGCCGGGGCGGGAGGGAACAGGCCGGCGTCTTCCTCATCCACCTTCACCCGGATCGTTCGCGCGTGGCAGGGCGAGCTCTTCGGGGGTAATGGCAGGGCCCCCCTCCCGGCTGCGCGGCGGGTGCCGGGCGGGTGAGACTGGAGTCATGGCATCCCGGAGCGCGAACAGCGAGGGCGCCGAGCTGGGCCGCTTCCTGCGCGCCCGCCGCACCCGGACCAGCCCCGAACACGTCGGCCTCACCGTCGGCGCCGGCATCCGCCGCACCCCCGGCCTGCGCCGCGAGGAGCTGGCCACTCTCGCCGGCATCAGCATCGACTACTACGTACGCCTGGAACGCGGCAAGGAAACCCGCCCCAGCCCCGCCGTCCTCGACTCCCTCGCCCGCGCCCTGCACATGGACGACCAGGAGCATCAGCACCTGCGCGAGCTCGCCGCGCGGGCCGCCCGCTACGCCCCTGAACCGCCCCCGGCCCCCAGCCGCACCGTGCGCCCCCACCTGAAACTGCTGCTGGAATCGCTGCGGCCGAACCCCGCCTACGTCATCAGCCGCAGCATGGACATGCTCGCCTGGAACCCCGGCGGCCTCGCCCTGTACGCGGGCCTTGAGGACTGGCCGGCCAAACACCGCAACCTCGCCCGCTACCTCTTCCTCCACCCGGCCTCGCGCACCCTGTTCACCGACTGGGACCGCCAGATCACCGCCTGCGTCGCCCGCCTGCGGGCCGTCGCCGGGACCGCTCCCGACGCCCCGGACCTGACCAACCTCGTCGGCGAACTCCTCCTCAAGAGCCCCGACTTCGCCCGGCTGTGGGAACGCTACGAGGTCACCGGCCGTAAACCCGTACAGAAGACGTTCCACCACCCCCGCGTCGGCACCCTCACGCTCACCTCCCAGTCCATGCAGCTGGAAGGCACCCCCGGCCAGCGCGTCGGCGTCTACACCGCCGAACCCGGCACCCCCGACCACGACACCATGCTCCTGCTCGACATGACCGCGCCCGCAGCCGCACCCGACCGGGAAGTCCCGCACGCATCGCCCTGATCGCTGTTCGCGCAAACGGGCCGAGCGTATGCGGGTCGCGGCCCGGTATCTGTTTCGTACGCATGCCGGCCTCTGCCGCTTCGCTCCGGGCGCCCCTCAGACGTGGATGCCGCTGGCTCGGGCGGACATCGAGCTGTCCACGCGGATCAATGTCCTCATCGCCGAGGGGCCCCTGTGAGCCGACAGGCGCCCGAGTGGATCTACCTCAGCGTTCTGGCGGGCCTCACGGTTCTGCTCGTCGCCGGAATCCGGGCAAGCCGATGAACGGCACTCATGCGCTTACGACCGTCACCGTGACCCCGGCGCAGGTTCGCGCCGGCGACCTCGTCCGCTGCGAGGGGTCGTGGCGAACGATCCGGGATCTCCGCCGCACCGAGCGCGGCGGAAGGGCTGCCGTGATCAACGGCCTGCCGGGCGTCTGGAAGCTCCCCAGCACCTTCGACGTGATGCGTCCTGCCCGCCGAAGTCAAGGCTCCGTCCCGGGGGGGAGGGAAGCTCTCCCCGGGGGCGGTAGTCGGCCCTCGGCTCGCTCTGTCCGCCCCTCCTCCCTGTGGCAGACGGATCGGGCCGAGGCCCGCGCCGACGCGGGCCGACCCTCGATCTCCCGCCCGGCCGCTGCTTGACGGTCGCGGCCGGGCGGGCTCGCCCAAGCCAGAAGAGCGCCGATGTCATTCGAACCGCATGACCTGGTGGGGGCCCTGACCACTGGCCCTCCCATTTCACACGGGAGAGGCCCAGCCGCGAAAAGCGGCCGGGCCTCTCTCGTTCCTGCTCTGACCTGCGGTCCGGCCGACGGCCGAACCGGCGGCCGATCAAGCCTTCTTGGTCTCCCAGAAGATCTTGTCGATCTCGGCGATCAGGTCCAGCGCCTTCTGGCCCGTGGCCGGGTCGGTCGAGCCCTTGGCGGCCGAGAGGGCCTTCAGGGCGTCGTTGACCAGCTGGTGCAGCTCCGGGTACTTCTCGAAGTGCGGGGGCTTGAAGTAGTCGCTCCAGAGCACCGAGACGTGGTGCTTGGCGAGCTCGGCGCGCTGTTCCTTGATGACCACCGCGCGGGCCCGGAAGTGCGGGTCATCGTTGGCCTGGTACTTCTCCTGGACGGCCTTGACGGACTCCGCCTCGATGCGGGCCTGGGCCGGGTCGTACACGCCGCAGGGCAGGTCGCAGTGAGCGCTGACCTTCACCTTGGGGGCAAACAGGCGGGAAAGCATGGAGCTGTCCTTCCTCGTGATCGTCTTCTCAGGTGGGACATTACTCCGTGAGAAGCCTCTTTTTGCGGGTGCCCCCAGGGGCTTAGGCCAAAAGTCCGGGATGGGGATGGGTCCGGTGGCCGAATGTACGAAACGCTGTGGGGGACGGTGTACTGGACGGACCGGGGAGGTGCCGGAGGAGATGAGGGAGGTACCGGAGGTGCCTGAGCTGGCCGATGAGCAGCCCGCGCGGGGGCTGGCGGCGCGGGTGCCGTTCCAGGTGGTGGAGGTGACGGGGCCCTCGATGGTGCCCACGCTCCACCACGGGGACTGGCTTCTCGTGCAGTACGGGGCGCCGGTGCGCCCCGGGGACGTGGTGATTCTGCGCCATCCGTTCCAGCAGGACCTGCTGGTCGTCAAGCGGGCCGTGGAGCGGCGGGCCGGGGGCTGGTGGGTGCTGGGGGACAACAGTTACGCGGGCGGGGACAGCACGGACTACGGGACGGTGCCCGAGGAGCTGGTGCTCGCCCGGGTCCGGGCCCGCTACCGGCCGCTGACGAAGGATCAGCGCTCGGTGCGCGGGGTGGTGGCCTGGGCGGTCTCCGCGCTGCGGCCGGTCTCGGCGGCGCGCTCGGTCTCCAGGCGCTTGCGGGCCCGGTAGGCGGCCACGTTGGCGCGGGTCGCGCAGCGGTCCGAGCAGTAGCGGCGGGAGCGGTTGGTCGAGGTGTCCAGGTAGGCGTTGCGGCAGGGCGCGGCCTCGCACAGGCCGAGCCGGTCCACGCCGTACGAGGTGAGGTGGAACGCCAGGCCCATGGCGGCGATCGCGGCGTAGCCCGCGGTCGCGTTGGACGGGTGGTCGGCCAGGTGCATGTGCCAGTCCGGCTTGCCGTCCGCGTCGCGGATGTCGTGGCCGGAGACCTGCGGGCTGACCGGGAACTCCAGCAGCAGCGAGTTCAGCAGGTCGACCGCGAGCCGCTCGTCCCCGGTGTCGGCGGCCTCGAACACCGTGCGCAGCCGGGCCCGTACGGACCGGAACCGGGTGACGTCCGCGTCGGTCGCCCGCCGGGCCGCCTGGCCGTTGACGCCGAACAGGTCCCGGACCGCTTCGACCGAGGTGAGGACGTCCTTGTTGCGGGCCGGTTCCTCGGTGTTGACCAGGCGCACGGCGTAGTCCGAGTAATAGGCCAGTTCCACGAATAGTCCTTACGGCGTCGGTCCATGGGCTGTGCGGTGCGGTCGTAATGGGTCGTTAAGGGTACAGGGTATTACGGGTCCGGGGGGCCGTGGCCCGTATGCCTGCGCGGCCTCCATTTTTCCTGCCCGGCTGCCGCAACCTCCGCCGCACCCCACCGCACTGGAAGGGTGAGACGGTCCGCACCCGCGGGCCGGGGGAAGGACACCGAGGATGCGGAGCGATGAGCACGCCGCGCTGCACGCCTTCGTCGAGAGCCGCCGCACCGCCCTGTTCCGCAGCGCGTTCCTGCTCTGCGGTGACCGGCACGAGGCGGAGGACCTGGTCCAGACGGCTCTGGTCAAGGTGGTGCTCGGGGCGCGGCGGCACGGGCGGCTCGACAACATCGAGGCGTACGCGCGCAAAACCCTGGTCAACACCTTCATCGCGGCCCGCCGCCGGTTCTGGCGACGCGAGCAGGCGTACGGGGAACTGCCCGACCGCGCCGCCCAGGCGCCCGACACGGACACGGGCCTGGCGGTCCGGGCGGCGCTCGCCCGGCTCACGCCCAGGCAGCGGGCGGTGCTGGTGCTGCGGTACTGGGAGGACCTGAGCGTCGAGGCCACCGCCGAGATGCTCGGGATGCGGGAGAACACGGTCAAGAGCCACGCGGCTCGGGGATTGGCGGCGCTGCGCGCCGAGATGGCGGAGGCATTGGTATGAGCGACCAGGTGCGTGAACTGCTGCGGAGGGCCGCCGAGGACGCGGGGCGGCCGGTGATCAGTACGGATGCGGTCTACGCCAAGGCCGCGCGGGTGCGGTGGCGGCGCAGGGCCGGGGTGTCGGCGGGGGCGGTGTGCACGGTGGCGCTGGGGGCGTTCGTCGTGCCCCAGCTCGCCTCCCCGGAGGCTCGGGCGCCGCAGACCTCGTCCGTCGCGGCGCCGGCCGAGCCCAGCGGCACCGGACGGGCGGCGCGGCTGACCCAGCTGCTGCCCAGCGGTGTCGGCTCGGTCGAGGAGGTGTCGTTCGCCGACATCATCAAGCACGCGTCGCCGCTGCCGCCCGAGCCGCCCAGGGCCGGGCCGCTGGACGGGCAGTACGCGGTCCGCAAGGACGGCGGCGTCGGCTATCTGACCGTCGACGTCAGGGACGCCAAGGCGGTGGAGCGGAAGCTGGGCGGCAGCCCGCGGGTCAAGGACCTGTGCAAGGTGGCGAACGGGGAGCCGGCCCGTACGGACTGTGTGCGCGAGGAGCTTTCGGACGGGCGGGTGCTCACCGTCTGGAGCGACGCGATGGACTACGGCGACGGCACCCCGCACTGGGGTCCGGAGCTGGCCGCCCGGCTCGTCCTCGCCGACGGCGGCGAACTGAACGTGCGCGACAGCACCGGCTTCGAGGCCGACATCGTGCAGGGGCCGCTCCTCAAGTCCCCGCCGCTCACCCGCGCGCAGCTGCGGGAGCTGGTGCTCAGCCCGGAGCTGCTGCCGAAGACGTGACGCGGGCGGGGGCGTGGGCGGGAACGGGGGCGTGGGCGGGAACGGGGGCGTGGGCGGGAACGGGAGCGGGGAGGCGGTACGTACCGCCTCCCCGCCCCCGTGCCGTCATGGAACGGCGTCCTAGAGCACCTTGGACAGGAACGACTTCGTCCGGTCGTGCTGCGGGTTGGTCAGGACATCGCGCGGGTGGCCCGACTCGACCACCACCCCGTCGTCCATGAAGACCAGCGCGTCGCCGACCTCGCGGGCGAAGCCCATCTCGTGGGTGACGACGATCATCGTCATGCCGTCCTCGGCGAGCCCGCGCATCACGTCGAGCACATCACCGACCAGCTCCGGGTCGAGCGCCGACGTGGGCTCGTCGAAGAGCATCAGCTTCGGCTCCATGGCCAGGGCACGGGCGATGGCCACCCGCTGCTGCTGGCCGCCGGAGAGCTGCGAGGGGTAGTTCTTCGCCTTGTCGCCGAGGCCGACCCGGTCGAGCAGCTTCTCGGCACGGGCCCGCGCGACCGCCTTGGACTCGCGCTTCACCTGGACGGGAGCCTCCATGACGTTCTCGATCGCCGTCATGTGCGGGAACAGGTTGAAGCGCTGGAAGACCATGCCGATGTCCCGGCGCTTCAGGGCGACCTCGCTGTCCTTGAGCTCGTAGAGCTTGTCGCCCTTCTGGCGGTAGCCCACCAGCTCGCCGTCCACGTACAGCCGGCCGGCGCTGAGCTGCTCCAGGTGGTTGATGCACCGCAGGAACGTCGACTTGCCGGAACCGGACGGGCCGATCAGGCAGAAGACCTCGCGCGGGGCGACCTCCAGGTCGATGCCCTTGAGGATGTGTGCGGCGCCGAAGGACTTGTGGACGCCCTCGGCCTTCACCATGGCGGTCATGCCATGCCTCCCTTCGGGCGGCCGAACGACAGCAGCGTGGCCCGTACCTTCTGCAGCGGGGTCGGCGGCAGGCTCCGGCTGGAGCCGCGCGCGTAGTACCGCTCCAGGTAGTACTGCCCGATGCTCAGCACCGAGGTCATGATCAGATACCAGGCCGCGGCGAGGAAGTACATCTCCACCGGGGCCCCGGAACTCTGCCCGATGTCCTGGGCGTATTTGAAGAGTTCGTAGAACTGCACGGCCGCCACCAGGGAGGTGGTCTTGAGCATGTTGATGACCTCGTTGCCCGTGGGCGGCACGATCACCCGCATGGCCTGCGGGATCACGACGCGCCGCAGGGTCTTGCCGTGGCTCATGCCCAGCGCGTGCGAGGCCTCCGTCTGGCCCTCGTCCACCGAGAGCAGACCGGCCCGGCAGATCTCCGCCATGTACGCGGCCTCGTTGAGGCCGAGGCCGAGCAGTGCCGTCAGCAGCGGCGTCATGAAGCTCGACCAGTAGTCCTTGTAGACCGGCCCGAGGTTGATGTACTCGAAGACCAGACCCAGGTTGAACCACACGAACAGCTGGACCAGGACCGGTGTGCCGCGGAAGAACCAGATGTAGAACCACGCGATGGACGAGGTCACCGGGTTCTTCGACAGGCGCATGACGGCCAGCAGGATGCCGCCGACCACGCCGATGACCATCGACAGGGCGGTCAGCAGCAGGGTCTGCCCGACGCCCTCGATGATGCGGTCGTCGAAGAAGTAGTCCGGGACCGCGCCCCAGTTGATCCTGCCCTGGCTGAAGGCGTAGACGATCGCGACGAACGCGGCGATGGCGACGAGCGCCGAGACGTACCGGCCGTAGTGCCGGACCGGGATGGCCTTGATGGCCTCCGGCCCGGACGCCGGCACGGCGGGGGGTGCGGGCGGCTCGTCGGCCGGGCCCGTCTTCTTCTCGATGTCAGTCACGGCTCATGCCTTTCGGGGACGGAATCCGGTCAGGACCCGCCGTTCACCTTGGCCTCGGTGACCGCACCGGCCTCGACGCCCCACTTGGCGATGACCTTGTCGTACTCGCCGCTCTTGATGATGGCGTCCATGGCCGCCTTGATGGCCTGGGTGAGCTGGTCGTTGCCCTTGGCGACGGCGATGCCGTACGGGGCCGCCTCGACCTGCTCGCCGACGAGCTGGAAGTCCTTGCCGCCGCCCGAGGTCTTCACCGCGTACGCGGCGACCGGGAAGTCGGAGGAACCGGCGTCGGCGCCGCCCGAGCGCAGCCGGGTCTGGGCCTCCAGGTCGTTGTCGTACGCCTCGATGGCGATCTTCTTGCCGCCCGTGCACTTCTTCGACTCGGCCTTGGCCAGGTCGTGCGAGACCGTGTTGCGCTGGAGGGCGATCTTCTTGCCGCAGAGGTCTGCCCAGGTCTTGATGCCCTGGTCGTCGCCCTTCTTGGTGTAGATCGAGACACCGGCGGTGAAGTAGTCGATGAAGTCGACGCCCTCGCCGACCTTCTTCTTCGTCTCCGGGTCGATGCCCTCCTGGCGGTCCTTCGTGTCGGTCATCGCCGACATCGCCAGGTCGTAGCGCTTGGAGCGCAGGCCGGTGATCAGGGTGTCGAACGTGCCGTTCTCGAACTGGAACTCCACGCCCAGCTCCTTGCCGAGCGCGTCGGCGAGATCGGGGTCGATGCCCACGGTCTCGCCGGACTTGTCCTTGAACTCGACCGGCGGGTACGCGATGTCCGAGCCGACCTTGATGACGCCCTTGGCCTTGATCTTCGCGGGCAGCAGGTCCGCGGGCGAGGAGGTCTCGCTGGAGGCACCGGCGCTGGTCCCGGCCTTGTCCGGGCCGCTGGAGTCGTTGTTCTTCGTCTGGTCGCCACAGGCGGTCAGCAGCATGGTGCCGGCGACCGCGATGGCGCCGACCGCGGCGATGCGGGACTTCGCGGCCGTACGACGGGTGGAGCGTGCGGTCATGATCGGGTTCCTCCGGCAGGTCAGGTGGTCGCCAGGGCGGTAATGGCACACGGCGTCGGGTGTCGCCGCCTTGTGTGATTACGGCATGTTGCCATTCGGACTAGCCCGAACAGGGGGCCCGGCATGTCAAAATCGGGTAACGGGCGATCCCCGAACCTCTTGAGGCCGGTACACCAGGGCCGGACCTTCTATGGGGTTTCCTCCTGGCGGCCGGAGAATCTGCGGTGGGTCCCGCGTGGCGGACGCAGGCCGGGCACAAGCCCGGCCTGTTCAGATATCCGACTATGAGTCACGTCACGGAGTCGATATGGACTCGTCCGTGACCAGGTCCGTCCGGTAAGAAAGACCTTTACACCCCTCATCCGGGGCTCAGGGCGCGTGTGCGGCGCGCCCGCGCGTATGTACCTCTCCCTGCCAGGGCGGGCCAACCGCCTGGCGCAGGGCGCGTACGCGGTGCCCGCCCACCCCTCCTCAACCAGGAGTGGCCACCCTCAAACGATGAAGACTTAAGGGGTCAACACCATGGCAGCGGAGATCGTCAATCCTCGCAGCGACAGCAGGACCGACAG
The DNA here is from genome assembly GCF_000373645.1 of Streptomyces sp. ATexAB-D23. GTDB lineage: Bacteria > Actinomycetota > Actinomycetes > Streptomycetales > Streptomycetaceae > Streptomyces > Streptomyces castrisilvae. The sequence continues at coordinate 229,689 of NZ_KB892001.1, forward strand.
CAGTACCGACAGCAGCACCGACGAGCCGTTCGATCCGGCCTTCGCGCTCCACCGGGGCGGGAAGATGGCCGTGCAGGCCACCGTCCCGATCCGGGACAAGGACGACTTGTCCCTCGCGTACACGCCCGGCGTCGCGAAGGTGTGCAGCGCGATCGCCGAGCAGCCCGAGCTCGTCCACGACTACACCTGGAAGTCGCAGGTCGTCGCCGTCGTGACGGACGGCACCGCGGTGCTCGGCCTCGGCGACATCGGCCCCGAGGCGTCCCTCCCGGTGATGGAGGGCAAGGCGATCCTGTTCAAGCAGTTCGGCGGCGTCGACGCGGTGCCGATCGCGCTGGCGACCACCGACGCGGACGAGATCGTGGAGACCGTCGTCCGGCTCGCCCCCTCCTTCGGCGGGGTGAACCTGGAGGACATCTCGGCGCCGCGCTGCTTCGAGATCGAGCGCAAGCTCCAGGAGCGGCTCGACATTCCGGTCTTCCACGACGACCAGCACGGCACCGCCGTGGTCACGCTCGCGGCGTTGCGCAACGCGGCGAAGCTGTCCGGGCGCAGCCTCGGCGACCTGCGCGGCGTCATCTCGGGCGCGGGCGCGGCCGGAGTGGCCATCGCCAAGTTCCTGCTGGAGGCGGGGATCGGCGATGTCGCCGTCGCCGACCGCAAGGGCATCGTCAGCCGGGACCGCGAGGACCTGACCGACGTCAAGCGGGAGCTGGCCGGGCTCACCAACAGGGCGGGCATCTCCGGCTCCCTGGACACCGCGCTGGCCGGCGCGGACGTCTTCATCGGCGTCTCCGGCGGTACGGTGCCGGAGGCGGCGGTGGCGTCGATGGCGCCCGGGGCGTTCGTCTTCGCCATGGCGAACCCGAACCCGGAGGTCCACCCCGACATCGCGCACAAGTACGCGGCCGTCGTGGCGACCGGGCGGTCGGACTACCCGAACCAGATCAACAACGTGCTCGCGTTCCCCGGCATCTTCGCGGGCGCGCTCCAGGTGCGGGCTTCGCGGATCACCGAGGGCATGAAGATCGCCGCGGCGAACGCGCTGGCGGATGTCGTGGGCGACGAGCTGGCCGCGGATTACGTGATCCCGTCCCCGTTCGACGAGCGGGTCGCCCCGGCGGTCACGGCCGCGGTGGCCGCGGCGGCGCGGGCGGAGGGCGTGGCGCGGCGCTGAGCCGGCCGGGGTCCGGTGGGGCCCGGTGGGCGGCGCGATTTCGGGCGCCGCCCGTCGGGCCTTCTGCTTTCGGGGGCGCTGCCTTTGGGGCCCCCGGCTTGGGCGCGTCGGCCCCGGGCCCCTGCTCTCGGGGGCGCTGCCCCCCGGCCCCCCGCTCCTCAATCGCCGGAGGGGCTTGGTTCTGCCTCTGTCGGTGGGTGGTTTGAGCTGGGTCGGGCCGCGGCTCCTCAGTCGCGGGAGGGGCTTGGTTTTGTGTTTGTCGGTGGGTGACTTGTGCTGGGCCCGGGGGGCAGGATTCAGCCCCTCCGGCGCTTGAGGAGCGGGGGCCGGGGCAGGGTCCCGGTTCCGGGGAGCGGCGGGTAGGGGAAAGCCGGCGTTACGCGCGGTGCGTGTCACACCCGCAGCCGGTTACGTCGCGGTAGCCCGCCCCCTATCGTCGGCCCCATGTTCGCCGCCTACGCATCCCGCCTCGACCGCGATCACCCCCTCAACGGCCTTGAGCTGGGCGAACGCCCCGCTCCGCAGGTCCGGCCGGGGTGGACCACCGTGAACGTCCGGGCCGCTTCCCTCAACCACCACGACCTCTGGTCCCTGCGCGGCGTCGGCCTCGCGGAGGACAAGCTGCCGATGATCCTCGGCTGCGACGCCGCCGGGGTCGACCAGGACGGCAACGAGGTCGTCCTGCACTCGGTCATCGGCCAGACCGGGCACGGGGTGGGACCTGACGAGCCCCGGTCCATCCTCACCGAGCGCCACCAGGGCACCTTCGCCGAGCAGGTCACCGTCCCCAGCTGGAACGTGCTGCCCAAGCCGAAGGAGCTCACCTTCGAGCAGGCCGCCTGTCTGCCCACCGCCTGGCTGACCGCGTACCGCATGCTCTTCACCAACGCCGGGGTGCGCCCCGGCGACTCCGTGCTGGTCCAGGGCGCCGGCGGCGGGGTCGCGACCGCCGCCATCGTGCTCGGCCGGGCCGCAGGGCTGCGGGTCTACGCCACCAGCCGCGACGAGGCCAGGCGCAGCCGGGCCGTCGAACTCGGAGCCGTCGAGGCGTTCGAGGCCGGGGCCAGGCTGCCCCACCGGGTCGACGCCGTCATCGAGACGGTCGGCGCCGCCACCTGGTCGCACTCCGTCAAGTCACTGCGTCCCGGCGGCACGCTGGTCATCTCCGGCGCCACCAGCGGCGACCGCCCTTCGCACGCCGAGCTGACCCGGATCTTCTTCCTGGAGCTGAAGGTCGTCGGCTCCACCATGGGGTCCAAGGACGAACTGGAGGACCTCCTCGCCTTCTGCGCCACCACCGGCGTGCGCCCCGTCATCGACCAGGTGCTGCCGCTGGACCGTGCCCGCGAGGGGTTCGAACGGCTCGCCGCGGGCGACCAGTTCGGCAAAATCGTGCTGACTGTCAACAATGGTTGACACAGTCCGCTCGTCAACGTAAGTTGACGCCATGACCGAAGCAACGGATCTCGCCGAGCGGGCGGGCGACCGCGACCCCCGGGTGGGGCTGCGGTCGGTCGCCGCGCTGCGGCGGCTGCTGGAGCAGCTGGAAGCCGTACAAGTCGGAAGCGCCCGCGCCCAGGGCTGGTCGTGGCAGGAGATCGCCGCCGAACTGGGCGTCAGCAGGCAGGCCGTGCACAAGAAGTACGGGAGGCATTGATGTTCGAGCGATTCACCCACGGGGCCCGCGCCACGGTGACCGGAGCCGTGGAGCATGCCGAGCGGGCCGGCGCCGGCGCGGTCACCGAGGAACACCTGCTGCTCGCCCTCCTGGACCAGGTGACCGGCCGGGTGTCATTCGCCGTCACCGCACTCGGTCTCACGGACCGCAGGGCCTCGGTGGAGGCCGGCCTCGCCGAGGCGCGCCGGCGCGGCGGCATGACCAGGGCCGACGCCGAGGCGCTCGCGGGCATCGGCATCGACCTCACCGCGGTCGTCTCACGCATCGAGGAGGCGCACGGTGAAGGTGCCCTGCGGGGCGGCGGCGGGGGCCGGCGGCGGTGGTCGGGCAGCCCCTCGTTCGCCCGGGAGGCGAAGAAGGTCCTGGAGAGGTCGCTGCGGATCGCGCTCGGCCGCGGGGACCGGTTCATCGGTGAGGAACACCTGCTGCTGGCCCTCACCGCCACCCCCGGAATCGCCGCCGACGTACTCGCCAAGCACGGCACCACGTACGCGACGGCCGAGCGCGCGCTGTACGGGGACGGCGGCGCGGACCAGGACCGCAAGGCGGGCTGACCGGGCGGGGGCTGGGGCTGCGAGGTGGGCTGACCGGGCGGGGGCCGGGGCTGCGAGGTGGGTTGACTGGGCGGGGGGAGGGGCGCGCAAGGCGGGCTGACCGGGCCGGGGCAGGGGTCGCGAGGTGGGTTGGCCGGGCGTGGGCCGGGGCTGCGAGGTGGGCTGACCGGGCCGGGGGAGGGGTCGCGAGGTGGGTTGGCCGGGCGCGGACCGGGACCAGCGGCCCGCCGGCCGGGACCACGCGGCCCGCCTGCCGGACGCGCGTCGGGGAGCATAACGGGGGCCGGCCGGTCCGGGGTGTCACTCCCCGGACCGGCCGGCCCCGCCTCGGTCCCTCGCCTCGCGCCCCGCGCGCCCGGGGTGTCGCTCCCCGGGCGCACCGGCCCCCGCCGCGCGCCCGTGCCCCGCACTGACCGGCGCCTGGAACGCACCCCGCCTCGCGCCCCCGTGCCCCGCACTGACGCCCGGCACCTCGAACGCACCCCCGCCTCGCACCCCCGCGCGCCCCTGCCCCCCGTCCCTACTTCACGCCGTCGTCGTCGCTGCCGCGCAGCACCGCCGCGATGTGGGCCGCCGCTGTCGACAGATGGCGGCGGGCCTCCGTGAGCTGGTCCTCCGTCACGCCGTGGTCCCGGGCCGCGTCGCGGATCTCGTCGCGGAAGCGGTCGAGCAGCCGGTCCAGGTCGCGGGCCGGGTCGCCGGTGCCGCCGGTCTCCTTGCCCCAGTCGGGGTCGGTGTCCGCGGCGTCCGGCTTGACGTACGGCGCCCAGCCACCGGTGCGGGCGAAGCCGCCCAGCTGGCCGGTGATCTCGGCCAGGCCCTCGCGGACCCCGGCCGGCCAGTCGCCCCGGGCGAAGTGCTCCTGGACCTGACGGGCGGCGTTCTGCATCTGCTCGCGCGCCCGGTCCTGGGCCTCCTTGGCCTGGCGGCGGGCCTGCTGCGCGTCCTGGCGCGCGCGCCGGGACTCGTCCTTCGCGCGGCGGGCCTGCTCCTTCCACTCCTGCTTGGCCTTGCGTAGTTCCTCCTTCGCGGAGCGCCACGCCTCCTTGTCGCGCAGATCGCCGAGGTCGCCCAGGTCCCCGAGGTCCCCGAAGCCGCCGAAGGGGGACTCCTTGCCGCCCGAGTGGGCGCCCTTGCCGCCGCCCGAGGTGTGGCGCGACTCGTCGGCCGCCGCCCGCATCTCGCTGCGCAGCTTGCCCGCGGCCCCGCGCACGTCGTCGCGCATCTCGGCGGCCAGTTCGGAGACGGACTCCCGGATCTCCAGCTCCAGATCCGCCAGCTCACCCGTGCGGTCGGCCAGTTCGGCGCGGCCGGCCTCGGTGATCGAGTAGACCTTGCGGCCGCCCTCGGTGGCATGCGTGACCAGGCCCTCGGCCTCCAGCTTGGCCAGCCGGGGGTAGACGGTGCCGGCCGAAGGGGCGTACAGCCCCTGGAAGCGCTCCTCCAGCAGCCGGATCACCTCGTATCCGTGCCGGGGGGCCTCGTCGAGCAGCTTCAACAGGTACAGCCGCAGACGGCCGTGAGCGAATACGGGGGGCATGTCAGAGCACCTTTCCGGTCGGCTCGCCGTCGTACGAATCCTCCTCGGCCGCCGGCGGGCGGCGCAGGAGTGCGATCGACCCCGATACGGTCGTCGCCCGCAGGGTCCCGGTGCCGGCGCCCAGCGTGCCGGTGATCTTCTTCGCGCCCCACTGGCCGCTGACCCGCAGGTCCTCGAAGCCGTTGGAGACGGAGCCGCTCGCGGTGTTCGCCTCGACCGTCGCGTCGGCGGGGTGCGGCAGCCGGATCGCGATCTCGCCGGAGACCGTGGTCAGCCGGATGTCGGTGGGCTTGCCGGTCGGGTCCACGTCGAGCACCATGCCGCCGCTGACCGACTCGGCCTTCACCGAGGCGCCCCCGCCCTCGACGACCGTCAGATCGCCGGAGACCGAGTGGAAGCGCAGATCGCCGGTGACGGACTGGGCCTCCACGCTGCCGGACACGGTCTCCGCGCCCACCGGTCCGGCGAGCTTGACCAGCGTGGTGTCACCCGTGACGCCCCGTACCTCCGTACGGCCGCGGACCCCGGAGACGAAGGCGCCGGCGCCGACCACGCCCACCTCCACCGTCGAGCCGGCCGGGACCGCCAGCGAGACGACCGCGTGCCGGCGCCACTCCTTGCGGTCGAGCCACTTCAGCAGGTTCTGCCAGGCCAGGTCCTCGTACGCCACGGTCAGGACGCCGTCCTCGTGCGTCACGACCAGTGGCGGGCCCTCGATGGCGGAGACCTCAAGGCGTGCGGTCGGCTCGTCGGTGCCGACGACGTTGACCGTGCCGTTGACGACGCGCACCTTCAGCGCGGTCACCGGCTCGTCGAAGGCCAGCTTCCGAGGCTCGGCGACGGCCCATGTCGAGACAGGCATGGATCTGACCTCCCGGGTAGCGCGGACGACGCAACATATCGCGTCTCTTGAGGAACACGATATATCGCGGGTGTGGGAAGTCAAGAAAGGGCGGGGAAGTCGAGAGAGGGGTGGGGGCTCCGGGTGGCGAGGAGGGTGAGCAAAACCCATCGGAACGGGACAATGTGTCCTACGGTGTGGGCATGGACGCGACCGCACCCGTGGGTGCACTGTTGCTGTGCCGGACCTCGCCGGAAGCCGTGCGCCCGGTCGCCCGGCTGCTCCGCGAGCCGCTGCTGCTCGCGCCCGCCGGTGACGGGTGGAGCCTCCTCGTACCCGAGGGCGAGCCCTGGCGGGGCGGCCGGCGGGCGGAGTCCGCCACGGGCGAGGCCGCCGAGCCCGTCGACCGGGTGATGGGCGGCTGGGCCACCGCGCTCGCGGTCGGCTCGACCTGGCCGGTGCTCGCGCTGTGGTGGGACGGTGACCGGGCCGGCTACACCCTCGCCGCCGGATTCCGCCGCCCCGTGGGCTACGTCTGGCTGGCGGACGGGACCCCGGCCGGCGAGGACGAGGCGATGCGTACGTTCGCCGAGCGGCTCGGGCTCGACCCCGTACCGGACGTGCAGGCGCTCGAAGCGCTGACCCGGCCCGACCCGGACGCCGACGCCCGGGTCCGGCTGCGTGGACTGCTCGCCGTGCTCACCCGCACCGGCCTCGCGCTCCCGGCCGGTCTCGAACCGGGGGAGCCCGGCGCGCGGCCGGACCCGGGGAGCGAGGGATGGCCGGACGCCGAGCGCATCGAGTGGACCGGCTGGCGCGACGCGGTCCACGTCGACCTCGACGCGGCGGAGCACAGCCGCCTGGGGCCCTGGATGCGGGGCCCCAGGGCCCGCGCCCTGGCCGGTGCCCAGCTGGCCGCCGGTCTCCCGCTCGCCCTCTGGGGAGCGGCCCGGCGCAGCGGCGGCTGGGCCTTCGCCGGGGTGCTGCTGATGGCGCACGGGGCGCTGGGCCTCGCGTACGACCGCCGCCGGACAGGCCCTGGCGGCCCGGACGCGACAGGCTGACGGGGCCGGTTACTCGTCCTCGTCGTCCTCGTCGTCCAGACGGGCCAGCCAGGTCGCGAGGCGCTCGACCGGCACCTCGAAGTCGGGATTCAGGTCGACGAACGTACGCAGCTGCTCGGCGAGCCACTCGAAAGTGACCTCTTCCTCGCCTCGCCGCTTCTCCAGCTCCTCGATACCGCGGTCGGTGAAGTACATGGCACGAAGTTTAGAGGCCCCCGGACACCTTCCGCCGCGTCCTCGTCGATGTACCCCGCATCGGCCGACTACGGCCGTTAATCTGCGGGTAGTTGGCGAACGGGGGGTGTCATGGGTGACAGTGGGTCCCGTATTACGCGCATTGAGCTTCCGGACGGCACGCCGGTCTGGGCCAGGATCTCCGGTGCCGAGGAGCTGGCCGGTCCGGCTCCCGGGGGCGGTCCGACATACACGGACACCGGGTTCGGGGACCTCGCGGACCAGGTGCAGGCGCGGGTCGAGAGCCTGCACTCGGTGGTGACGGGGGTGGCGCGCTCGCTCGCCGTGCCGCTGCGCGCGGTGCGGCCGGACGAGGTGAGCGTCGAGTTCGGCATCGAGCTCACCGCCAAGGCCGGCAAGATCGTCGGACTGCTCGCGGACGGCGAGGCCAAGGGCGCGATCACGGTCACGCTCACCTGGAGCGGCGGTGGACCACCGGTCGACCCGCCCCCGCCCGCCCCGGTGCCCGCGCAGACCTCCGCGCCGCCCGGGAGCCCGGCCCCGGCGCCGCCCCTTCCGCCCGCGCCCCCCGCACCACCGCCGCACGCGGGCGCACACCCCGGTTTCCCGCCCGCCGGGGCATCCCCCGGCGCACCGGCACAACCCGGCGGTGCGGACGACACCGACGGCGGCGGGGCATGACCTTCGATGGCCAGGGGGGCGCAGAGGGGGTGCTGGGACCCGCTCAGGCTGCCCTCATGGACCTCGTGCAGGACGCCACCGTACGCATCCATCGCCCGCCGTCCGGGTATGCCCAGGACGGGCCGGAAGGGGACTTCCTGGGCAGCGGCTTCTTCGTCGCCCCCAGCTGGGTCCTCACCTGCGCACACGTGGCGATGCGGGGGGAGGGGGGCATGGTGGGCGTGTGGTTCAAGGAGGACCGCTACCGCGCGGAACTGACCGAGGTGCCGGGCAAGGTCGTCGCCGCGATGCCCGGCGCCCGGCCGCCCGGGGGCGGCGGCTGGCCGGCCCCCGACCTCGCGCTCATCCAGCTCCAGCGCCCCGTCGAGCACACCTGCGTGTACGTCACCGAGCGGTCCGAGGCGATGCTCCGCAGCCGGGAGGTGCGCTGCGTGGGCTGGGCGCCCGGACAGGGCGGCGGACTCCAGAACCGCAGCGGCGTCTGCGCGGTGAAGGGCTCCTACGGGGGGTCCGGCGACGCCGAGCAGGTCGTCAGGCTCGACGGGGACTGGGTGGAGCTGGGCATGTCCGGCGGCCCGCTGGTCGACCTCGTCCGGGGCGAGGTGGTCGGCGTGATCAAGTCACGGCTCGACGGCCACCAGGGCGGCACCGCCGTGGGCATCGAGCGGCTGCGCACCCTTGAGGTGCCGGCGACCCCCGTCGAGACCGAGACCGACGACATATACCAGGCCGTCTTCCACGCCCACGACCGCTACCACGCCGACCAGCACACCAGTTCGGCCGGGACCGAGCGGACCTGGACCGACGCGCAGAGCGAACTGCCCGTCCCGCCCGGCGGCATCCTCGGCCCCAAACGCCGGGTGGACCTGCTGGGCCGGCTCGCCGAACTGCCGCCGCCCGCCAGCACCCGCGCCCTGCTGATGCTGCTCGACCGCCTGCCCGGGGTGCACTCCCGCGACCACCGCCCGGCCCCGCGCGGCTGGCGCGACGGACTGGGCGCGCTGTACGACGCCCGCGCCCGCGACAGCGAGGCCCAGTTCGAACTGATCGTGCGCTTCTGCATGGGCGTCCTGGCGGCCGACCGGCCCTGCGGACAGCTCTCCGTGCGCAACGCCAAGGCGCTGTGGGGCTGGGTGAAGCGGATCGCGGACGTCGAGCTGCCCAGGGACCTGCGCCGGCAGCTCGACGTGGAGTGGGCCGAGATCCGGCTGCGCCTGGAGCAGAACCGCCAGCCCGCCGATCGCACCCGGGCGAGCGCGCCCGTCCTGTACGGCGACCGCGACTGCGTCGTGCTCCACGTCGACCTCCAGGGCTGGTCCCGCGACCAGTACGACTGGCGGGTCGCCGTGGACCGCCGGGCATCGGAGGCGGAGCCGGTGGACGAGGACAGCCGCGGCGCCCCGCTCGGCACCGTGCCCGACCGGCTCGCCGCCGCGCTGACCGAGGCGTTCCGCCGGTGCGACGAACCGGGCAGCCCCGCCATGCTCCAGGTCGTCGTGGCGCCCGCGCTCTTCGGCCTCCCGGTGGACGACTGGGTGCTGCCCCCGTCCGGGCAGCGCCTCGGAGCCGTACGCCCGGTGGTGCTGCGCAGCCCGTACCAGGGTCGTCCCGAGGAGCGCCCGGCCCGCTGGAACGCCGGTCTGGCGACCCCGCTGCGGGCCGAAGTCGTCGACTGCGAGGACGAATTGAGGGTACGAGTACCGGAGTCGGCGCGGCTGCGCGCCCTGGCCCACGAGACCGTGCCCGTCCTGTGCCGCTACGGGAGCCGGCCGGACTCGGACGTCACGGCCGGGGTGGTGCGGCTGCTCGACAGCGGCTTCGGCGTCGCCCTGTTGCAGCGGCGCACCACGGAGGGCGACACGGTCTGCCGGGAGTTCCACCGGCGCGTGGCCGAGGCCGTGTCGGACACCCGTACCCACGACCGGCTGCCGTGGAAGATCCATGAACTGAGGAGAGGCGTGAGCGCCGGGCGCACGGAGATGTACTGGTCCGCCGGCGCCGCCCTCTACTACGACGATCCGCACCGTCCGCTGCCGGGCTCCGACTTCCTGGAGGCGCCTTGAGTCACCGTGTACCGCATCACCCGCAGAGGCGAACTGACCTTTCTCTTACGGGGGTTGGGTCGGATCGCTACGGTAAGGCACGTTCGGCGGCGGCCGCCGGTGGCGGACGAGTGACAACGAGGAACACGCTATGAGTGAACGCAGCGAGTGGCTCATCTACCGAGGCGTCGGCGAACCGCACGACGAAGTGGCGCAGCTGCCGCCCCCGCCGCCCTGGCGTGACTTCACCGGCGGCCGGGCGGACGGCGAGGCGGGCGGCACCGAGTCCGCCGACCGCCGGCTCGGCATCCCCGGACGCGTCGCCGAGGAGCACCGGCCGGGCGCCGAGGAGCTGGAAATGATCAACGCGGCGCTGTATCTGCGGCGCCCGCTGCTGGTCACGGGGGACCCGGGCGCGGGCAAGAGCACACTGGCCCATTCCGTGGCGCGGGAGCTGGAGCTCGGCAAGGTCCTGCGCTGGCCCGTCGTCAGCCGCACCACCCTGCTCGACGGCCTCTACCACTACGACGCCATCGCCCGGCTCCAGGACGTGCAGATCGCCTCGCACGCGGCGGCGGCGGGCGGTGCGGCCGGGGCCGACGCGGCGCAGAGCGTGGGCAGTTACATCCGGCTCGGGCCGCTCGGCACTGCCCTGCTCCCCTCGGACCGGCCGCGCGTGCTGCTCATCGACGAGCTGGACAAGAGCGACATCGATCTGCCGAACGACCTGCTGAACGTGTTGGAGGAGGGCGAGTTCGCCATCCCCGAACTGGAGCGGATCGTCGACCGGCTGCCCGACGGCGAGGCGGACGTGCTGGACCACGACGGCAACAAGGTGCGGATCAAGGGCGGCCGGGTGCAGTGCAGGTCCTTCCCCTTCGTCGTGCTCACGAGCAACGGCGAGCGGGACTTCCCGGCCCCGCTGATGCGCCGCTGCATCCACCTGGAGCTGGGGCGCCCCGACCACAAACGGCTGGCCTCCTTCGTGAAGGCCCACCTGGGCGAGGAGGCGGCCCGCTCCAGCGACGACCTCATCGCCCACTTCCTGGAGCGTTCCCGTACCGAACTCCTGGCCACGGACCAGCTGTTGAACGCGATATACCTCACGCACGCCGCGTCACCGGCCGGCCGCGACCGGCTGGCCGACCTGCTCATCCAGCGACTCGACCGGCCGAGGTGAGGTACTGATGCCCGGGTCGGACGAGGACGGGACGCGGGGGGATCGGGGGGCTGGCGGGGCGGCTGGGGCTGCTGGGATTGGTGGGGCTGCTGGGGTTGGTGGGGCGGCTGAGGTGTCCGGTGCTGCTGAGGTGCATGGGGCGGCTGGCGTGCGTGGTGTGCCTGAGGCGGCTGGGACGCCCGGTGCGGCTGGGGCGCCTGGTGCACCCGAGGCGCCCGGCGCACCCGAGGCGCCCGGCGCACCCGGTGTCTCGGAGCCGTACGAGGACGGGCTGCTGCCCGAACTCGTCGCCCGGCTGCGCGCGGCCGGGCTCGAACCCGACGTCGAGCAGCTCTGCGACGCGCTCTGGCTGGCCCAGTGGACCCGCGGCCCCGGCGCGCCCGACGCCGGCGACGGCGGGGCCGGCGCGCTGCTCTCGGGCGCCCGGTCCTCCGGCGGGGCCGCCGCCCGGGGCCGTGTCGGCACGCTCACCGCACCGGACGTACGCACTTCGGAAGCCGCCCGGGACGACCGCCGGGGCGCGGAGCGGGAGCCGGGGGACGGCGAGCGGATCTCCCTGCACCCCGTCCCCGGGCGTGCCCGGACCGGCGACGCCACGGACACGGAGGACCGGGACGCGCCCCGGACCGGCGGCGCGCGCTCCGGCGCGCACGCCCGCGCCACCGTGCTGCCCCTCGGCGTACCGGCCGCCCCCGTCCTGCCCGCCCCCCTCGAACTCTCCCGCGCGCTGCGCCCGTTGCAGCGCTACCACCCGGTCTCCGCCCCGCTGCGCCGTGTCCTGGACGAGACCGCGACCGCGGAACGCAGTGCCCGCGCGGGCGGCGTGATCATGCCGGTCTTCCGGGGGGTCCGGCGGGGAGACGCCATCGTCCAGTGCGTGATGGACGCCTCGTCCTCGATGCTGGTCTGGGACCGGCTCTTCGGGGAACTCCAGCAGATCTTCGCGCAGTTGGGGGCGTTCAGGGACGTACAGGTGCGCTATCTGCACCAGGGCCCGGACGGCGGATGCGCGGTCAGCCGCAGCCCCGACCCGGCCGCGGCCCCACTTCACTCGGCGGACCGGCTCAGCGACCCGACCGGGCGCCGCGTCACGGTCGTGGTCAGCGACTGCGCGGGCCCCCTCTGGCGCAGCGGCCACGCCCACCGGCTGCTGCACCAGCTCGCCCGCCTGGCCCCCGTGGCCGTACTGCAGCCGCTGCCGCAGCGCATGTGGAACCGGACGAGGCTGCCCGTCACCTTCGGCTCGCTGACCCGGGGCGAGGGCCCGGGTGGCGCGGCCCTGCTGAAGGTCACGGGCGACGCCGGAACGGGCCCCGACATCCACCCGGGGGCCCTGGCCGTGCCGGTCCTGCCCCCGGTGCCGGACGCGCTCGCGGCCTGGGCGAAGCTGCTCTCCGGTACCGGCGCCGCGTCCGTCCCCGGTGCGGTCGGCTGGGTCAGGGCCGACCAGCCCGAAGCGGCCGCCCGCCGCAGGGGCGGCACGCTGTCCTCGCTCCAACTGGTCAGCCGGTTCCGTTCGACGGCCTCCCCGGTCGCCGGCCAGCTCGCCGTCTACCTCGCGGCGGCCCCCCTCTACCTGCCGGTCATGCAGCTGGTGCAGCGCACGATGCTGCCCCACTCGGGCCCCGCCGAGCTGGCCGAGGTGCTGCTGAGCGGCCTCCTCAGAAGGGTCGACGGCGGCACCGGGCGCGGACAGTGGTACGCGTTCGAACCCGACGTGCAGGAGGCGCTGCTCGGGCCGCTCGGCCGGGACGAGGCTCTACTCGTACTCAAGCACTGTTCGCAATACATAGAGCAGCGGTTCGGCAAGGGCGGGCCCAACTTCCCGGCCCTGGCCTACGCCCAGCTCGGCGACGGCACGGTACGCGACGCCGGACACGGCCCCGGGCCGGGTACCGGCCGGCCGCGCGGGGCCGAGGACGTACAGCCCAACGACGGGCACACGGACACGGACGGGGACGGGGAAGACGCCGACGAGAGTGAGGAGAACGAGGGGGCCGAGGGGAACGAGAGGCGCGGCGGTCCGCGCGTCCCCCACGCCTTTGCCGAGGTCGCAGCCCGCGTACTGGAGCGATTCATGCCTGTGCCCCCCAGATTCGTGACCCGGGAGCCGAAGACCCCCGGGACCCCTTCGCCCCCCGCGGGCGGCCTCGCCGTGCGGCGCGCGCGTGAACTCGTGCGGCACTTCGAGGCCGACAAGATGGTGCAGCGCCTGATCGACGCCGTACAGCTGCTCAGAGGCGCCGCCGAGAACAGCCGGACGCCGGCCGCCGATCCCGAGCTCTGGTCGGAGTACGCGCGCTGCGTGCTGCGGCTGTGGGAGGTGCAGGGCGGCGCCGACCTCCTCGAAGAGGCCGAACGCGCCGCCGAGCGGGCCGCCCGCCCCGGTGCCGTACGGGAGCGGGCGGTGCTCGCCAAGGTGCTGCACGCGGCGGCGGACGACCGGCGCAGGCGCGGTGACCGCCGGGGCGCCCTGGAACTCCTGCGGCGCGCCGACCGCGAGTACACCGCGGCCTGCGCGGCCCCCGGCCTTGAGCCCGGCGAGGCGCTGCGGCTCACCCTGGAGCGGGTGCGGGCCCTGGAGGCGCAGTGGCGGCTCGACGGCGACACCGCCCTGCTCCAGAGCGCCTGCGGCATGCTGGAGGCCTTCGCCGACGCCTGGCCCGACCAGGAGAACCGGCCCGCCGTCCTGCCGCTCCAGCACGGCCGGACCCTGCTGAAGCTGGCCCGCGCCACCCAGGACGAGGAACAGTCCCGGGAGTACGCCCGCCAGTCGGCCCGTTCCCTGCGCACCGCCTTCGCACAGGGCGGCCGGCAGACCCTGGGCACCGAGACGCGCATCGTCCTGGACCTGGTCGACGCACTGCTCGCCTCGGGCGCCGAGCCCGAGGAGGCCGCCACCCTCACCGCCCACGCGCTGGAGACCGTACGCGACCAGCGCCGGCGCGCCCAGCTCCAGACCAGGGCGGGCAGGGTCCGGGTCGCCCGCTACGAGCACACCGGCGACCCCGCCGAACTCGTCAACGCCACCGAGTGGTTCGCCCGCGCGGCCCGCGGCATCCCGCGCGACTCCCGCGCCTACACCGACCTCCTCGCCGAGTGGGGCGCCACCCTGCTGCGCCGCGCCGAACTCCCGGACGGCACGCGGCACATCGGGGCCGCGGTACGGGTGCTGCGGGACTGCCGCTCCGAGATGCCGGCCGGGGGAGCGCACCAGTCGGAGCGCCTGCTGATGCTCGGCCGCGCTCTGATGCTGAGGCACCGCGCCACCGCGGACCGGGTCGACCTGCGCGAGGCGGAGTACCTCTTCAAGCTCGCCGCCGAGGAGGCCACGGCCCCGCTCACCGCCGCGCACTGCTGGCTGGAGCTGGGCCGGGCCCTCCTCCAGGCCGCCGGAGTCCTCGGCCGCCCGGCCCGGCGCGACGAGGCGGCGGAGGCCTTCAGATCGGCCGCCGAGTCCGCGGCCGAGGCACAAACGGAGCCGGACAGTCCACAACATCTGCGGGAAGCGGTGGAGTTGGCTGCTACAGCCAACCACTGGCGGGGTATGACGTATGAGAGAGCGGGCCGCCCCCGGGCCGCGCGGGACGCGTACCGGGCGGCCCGGCAGGAGTGGCGCAAACTGCCCGACGGCGGCGGCGCGGCGGGTGAGTCCACCACCGGGCGGCTCGCCGAACTGGAGCGCTGAGTGCTCAACGACGAGCACGGCGACGGCCCCGCGGCCGCCGCCCGCGCGAAGGTCCGGGCAGCGGAGACAGGCAGATCAGACCCAGGACACGGGACCGGCGGCGCGCGCTCGACGACGAGCGGTGGGCCGGCCGGCCCGGCAGTGCGGTACGGGGAGGCGTGATGAGCAGCGAGTCGGCACGGAACGACGCAACGGCCACGACGGGCACGGGGGAACTGCCCGACCTGCTGGGCCTGGACCTGGCGACCCTGCGGACCCTGGACCACCCGGTGCTGACCGAGGTGGTGGCGGATCTGCGGGGGCGGGTGGAGCAGCCGAGGGAAATGCTCTGGGGGTTCACCAACGCCTTCTGAGGAGGACGTCCACCGGCACGGTCCGCACAGGAGGGTCCACCGACGGCTGTCCCGGGCGGATGGCCGCGGTCCGGTGGCGCCGTCCCGCGTCCCGGGCACCGCACGGTTTCGGCCCTGGGTGTGCCCGATCAAGACATCGTGGCCCACGACGGGGCTGCGCATGCCGTACGCCGGGGACACTCCCTCCGGGCCGGTATCGGGGGCCACCCCGGCCGGCGTACAGCACGGGGGTGCTTGAGTGGCTGGACGGACGACGCCCCGGGAGGAGCGGTCCGCGGAACGGGCGCCGCGGCGCGATGCCCGTGCGCACCTCCGCGCGGGCCAGGCACCGGCGGACGGACCGGGCGCGACGCCGGTCCCCTTCGGCCAGTTCATCGTGAAGGTGCACGGCCGGTGCAACCTCGCCTGCCGCTACTGCTACCTGTACGAGGGCCCCGACCGGACCTGGCGCGACCGCCCCGCCGCCGCGTCCCCCGCCGTCCTGGACCGCACCGCCGGCCGCATCGCCGAGCACGCGACGGCCCACGGGCTCCGTAGCGTCGCCCTCGTCCTGCACGGCGGTGAACCCCTCCTCGCCGGACCCGGCCGGCTGGCGGCCCTCGCCGACGCGGTGCGCGCGCGGGTGCCGGCGGGATGCGCCGTCCACACCACCGTGCAGACGAACGCCACCCTGCTCACCGACGCCGGGATCACCACCCTCGCCCGGCACGGCATCCGCGTCGGCATCAGCCTCGACGGCGGCCTGGCCGCCCACAACACCCTGCGCACCGACCACGCCGGCCGCCCCTCCTGGCCCGCCGCCTCACGCGGCGCCCGGCTCCTGGCCGACCACCATCCCGACGCGTACGCGGGCATCCTCACCGTCGTCGACCCGCGCACGGACCCCGTGGAGATGTACGAGTCGCTGCTCACCCTGCGCCCCCCGGCCCTGGACCTCCTCCTGCCGCACGGCAACTGGTCCAGCCCGCCGCCCGGACTGCCCGGCCCCACGGACACGGCCATGGGCCCGGGATCGGGCCGCGCCACCCCGTACGGCGACTGGCTGTGCGCCGTCTTCGACCGCTGGTGGCCGGCCCCCGGGCGGGAGACCCGCATCCGGCTCTTCGAGGAGTGCGTCGCCCTGCTCCTCGGACTGCCCGCCGCCACCGAGTCCCTCGGTCTCGACCCGGTGAACGCGGTCGTGGTCGAGACGGACGGCTCCATCGAGCAGGTCGACTCCCTCAAGTCCGCGTACGACGGCGCGGCCGCCACCGGCCTCGACGTCTTCCGCCACACCTTCGACGACGCCCTGCGCCACCCCGGCGTCGCCGCCCGCCAGGCGGGAGCCGGCGCGCTCGCCGCCGCCTGCCGCGCCTGCCCGCTGCTGACCGTGTGCGGTGGCGGCCACTACGCGCACCGCTATCGCGCGGACAACGGCTTCGCCAACCCCTCCGTCTACTGCGCCGACCTCGAACGGCTGGTCCGCCACGTGGCCGCCAGGCTCGCCGAAGCAACCGCTGGAGACCCCCCATGAGCACCGCGATCCCCGACCACGTCCTGCGCGAACTCGGCCGCACCGAGGGCGACGCCGCGTCCCTCGGCCTGCTCGTCCGCGACCAGGACACCCGCCGCCTCCTCCTGCTGAGGGCGGTGCTCGACGCGGCGTCGGCCGCGCCGGCGACCGTGTGCCCACCCCCACTGCTGGACCGGCTCCGCGAGGACTGGGCCCTGCTCGAAGCCGCCGAACGCACCGACCGGGCCGCGGTGCGCACCGTCCTGTTCCACCCCCTGGCCGGCCCCTGGGCGCAGCGCCTGCTGGGCGGCCTCACCGCCCCGGCCGCGGGCCCGGACCTCCTCGCGGACCTGGCCCACCTGACCGCACTCGCGGCCGCGGCGGCGATCCGGGCGGGAGTGGCGTTCGAGAGCCGGCTCCTCCCACGCGGCGGGCTGGTCTGCCTGCCCACCCTGGGTGCCGTCCGAACCGGCGCCGGACCCGTCGAACTCGGCTATCGCGACGATGAGCTGACACTGCGGCCGGAGGGAGGGCCCGAGCTCACGGTCAGGTGCCACCCGGACGGGACGATGAGCTCGGGCGATCCCCGCTGGCTCCCGGTGCTCATGCTCCGGGCGATACCGCCAGGCGGCAGCCCCGTGTCCCTCGACGACGCCGACCCGTACGGCATCGACGACGGCGGCGGTCTTCCGCGGTACGGGCTGAGCGGGGCCACGCGCATCGGTGACCACGAGCGCAAGGAGTGGGCCGCTTCCTGGTCCGGGGTGGAGCCCCTGCTCCGGATCGGCGGCGAGCACCGCCTCACCGAGGCCGGTGTGCTGCTGCGCTGCGTGGTGCCGCTCGGGCCGCCGACCGGCCACGGACCCACGGGCGAGGGGGCGGCGCATTGCAGCGGAACGCGGAGCGAGGCGTTCGGGGCCGTCCTGAGCAGCAAACCGACTAGTTCGGCCTACTTCGCCGCCACGCTCGTCCATGAACTCCAGCACACAAAACTGGCCGCGCTCACCGCTGTGGTTCCGCTCCACCGAGAGGACGCGACACCGCGCTACTTCGCCCCCTGGCGCCCCGACCCCCGGCCCTTCGACGGGCTCCTGCAGGGCGCCTACTCGCACCTCGCCCTCGCCGACTACTGGCAGCGGTTCGCGCTGCGCGCACGCCGGGTCACCCACCGCGACCTGGCCTGGTCCGAGCACGCCCGCTGCCGCGAACAGGTCGGCGCCGTACTGCCCGTGCTCGCCGGATCGGCGGCGCTGACCCCCGAGGGCAGGACGGTGGTCAACGAGATGATCACGGTCTACCACCGTCTGGACGATTCCCCGCCTCCTGCGGAGTACCTCGCTCGTGCGCAGGCGTACGTGAGTACCGCGAGCGTGATATGGCAGCAGAGGAACGGCTCGCGAAGGCAGTGAACATCGCCCGGATCCCGGTCGGAGCGTGCATGCTCCGGGGTATGTTGAGAAGGCTCGCATCGAGGCAGGGGAGACGGTTGAATGCCCGTATCGCGTAAGCAAGTTGGAGCAACCGGGGCGCAAACCGTCACCATCAGTTTCGCCGGTTTCAACCGCGCCTGGGCGGCGTGGATCGCGAACCGCCTGGAGCGACGTGGTGTGACGGTCGTCCAGCAGCGGTGGAACCCCCCGGTGGAGATTCCGCTGGAGGAGTCGCTGCGTGATCTGACCCTCGCGCGCGGACGCGTCCTGGTCGTCCTCAGTGACTGGTACTTCCAGCTCGGGCCCCGGAGCCACGACGAGTGGAACAGGGCGCTGCGCTCGGAAATCGCCCCCAACCCGGACCGGTTCGCCGCGGTGTGCGTCACCACGTCGGCGCTGCCCGGGGCCACCTCCGCCTTCGGCGCGGCCGACCTCACCAACGTCGGCGCCGAGGAGGCCGAGCGGCGGCTCCTCGTCCGGCTGGGCCTGCCCACCGGCCCGCTGCCCGACGCCGACACCTCACCGGGTCCGCGATTCCCCTCCGACACCCCGCAGGTGTGGGGCGGGGTGCCGCGCCGCAACATCCGCTTCACCGGGCGCGAGCAACTGCTCACCGACGCCTACCGGGAGCTTCAGGAGTCGGGGCCGGGCGCCGGGGTCGTGACCCTGCACGGCATGTCCGGCGTCGGCAAGACGCAGCTGGCCGCCGAATACGTCTACCGCTTCGGCTCCGAGTACGACGTGGTCTGGTGGGTGCCCGCGGACCGGCGCGCGCTCTACCGGCAGAAGCTGGCCGAACTCGCCCCCGAACTGGGACTGGCCACCGGCGCCGAGTACGGCGAACGGCTGCGTGCCGTCCGCGACTCGCTGCGCCGCGGCGACCCGCACGCCCACTGGCTGCTCGTCCTGGACGGCGCCGACGAGCCCGACCAGATCTGGGACCTGGTGCCCACCGGCCCCGGGCACGTGCTGATCACCTCCCGCAACCCGGAGTGGAGCGAGCACAACAGCAACCTCGTCGAGGTGCCCGTATACCGGCGCGACGAGTCCGTCGCCTTCATCCGCCGTCGTGCTCCGCGCCTGACGCCCGCCGAGGCCGACCAACTGGCCGAGGCCCTCGAAGACCTGCCGCTGCTCCTCGACCAGACGGCCGGCTGGCTCAACGACTCCGACCTGTCGGTGGAGGAGTACATCGAACTCCTCGAAGGCGGGATCGACCAGGACGTCGTCAAGGTCTCGGCGGACTTCCCCCTCGCCTTCCAGACCGCCTGGTCGATACTGCTGAACAAGCTCAGGGACACCGTCCCCGAGTCCGTCGACCTGCTGCGCCTGTGCAGCTTCTTCGCGCCCGGCTCCATCCCCGTACGGCTCCTGAAGGACATGCCGCCCGGGGACCTGCCGGAACAGGTCGCCGGCCTGATGAACGACCCCCTGCTGTGGAACAAGGCGATCGGCCAGCTCCGCCAGTACTCGGTGGTCCGCCTGGAGTCGCACGAATCGGTCGAGGACGCGGCGTCCTCCGGGGAATCCATCTACATGCACCGCATGGTCCACCAGATCGTCGGCCACGACATGTCGGAGGAGAACCGCCAGGAGTTCATCGACGTCGTCCGCCGCGCCCTCGCGGCGGCGGACCCCGGCCGCCCCACCGACACCCGCCTGTGGCCCGCGTACGCCGAGATCACCCCGCACCTGAAGTGGGCCGACGTACTCAAGAGCACCGACCCGGCCGTGCAGACCCTGGTCCTCAACTGCCTGCGCTACATGTACCTGTCCGGGGAGTACCGGGCCGGCATCAAGCTGGGCGAACGCGCGCTGGCCGCCTGGCGGGAGATGTTCGGCGAGAACCACTCCAGGATCTGGGACCTCAGTTACCACTACGCGAACGTCCTCAGGGCCGTCGGAGACTACGCCGGCACGGAGGCCATCGAACGGGCGGCGGTGGAGCACCTGCGCGCCGAACGTGGCACCGAGGACCTGGAGCACCTGCGCGCCGCCACCGGACTCGCCGCCGACCTGCGCGGCCTCGGCCGCTACGACGAGGCGCTGGAGATCTCCAGCTGGGTCCTGGCCGGCTACCACGATCTGCTCGGCGACCAGGACTCCCGCACGCTCAACGCGCAGAACAACCTCGCCATGACGCTGCGGCTGCTGGGCAGGTACGCGGAGTCCCTGGAGCTCAACGGGCGCACCCTGGATGCCCGCCGCCAGCTGCTCCGCCAACGGCACACCTGGACCCTCTTCTCCGAGATCCACTACTCCACGGATCTGCGCCTGCTCGGCCGCTACAACGAAGCGCTGTCGCTCCAGAACCAGAGCGTCCAGGTCCACCGGCGGGTCCTTGGCTCCGACAATCCGCAGACCCTGCGCGCCGAGCACAACCTCGCACTGTGCCACTACCGCAACGGGGACCGTGCCAAGGCGGCCAACCTGTTCACCCGGGTCCTGGAGCGCTGCGAACGTGTCCTCGGCGACAGCGACCCGCTGACGATGATGTTCGCTGCCGGCCAGAGCTGCTTCGCCCGTGAGCACGGCAATATCGACCAGGCCCGCGCCATAAGCGAGAAGGTCGTGAGCGGGTACGCGGACATGCTCGGCGAGGAACACCCGTACGCGGCCGGCTCCCGGGGCAACCACGCCCTGATCCTGCGCAACGTGGGGGAGCGGGACCACGCCCACGTGCTCCTGGAGGAAGCGCTCGCCACCATGACCCGGGCCGTCGGCGAGAACCATCCGTGGACTCTTGGCTGTGCCATCAACGCCTCGGCGCTGCGCAACCTCGTGGGCGATCCGGAGGCAGCCGCAGCGCTGACGGACTCGGTCATCACCCGGGCCGTCGAGGTGCTCGGCCGCACCCACCCGCTGACGCTGTCCGCCCGGATCGCCCACGCCGCGGACCTGCGCGGCCTCCGCGACCGGCAGAAGGCCGAGAAGATCGAGAGCGAGGCCTTGGACGATCTGGCATCGACCCTCGGAGCCCAGCACGTCCACACGGTCTCGGCCCGCTCCCGCAACCGCCCGTACTGGGACTTCGAACCGCTGACCATTTGATGATCTGGTGCAGCTGATATTGCATCAGTAACCTTGTGCAAAAGGCTACTTGAGCGCTCATGGGGGGCAACGATGGCTGTCGTTGTGGGTTCACCGGCACCCGGCGAGGACGGTCCCATACCGGTCGTGGTGGACGTCGAGGCGTTCACCGCCACCGGGGCACCCGTCACCGACGCGGACTCGCTGTACGGGAGCGAGGAGACGCGGGACGGTGCGGGTGCCGCCCGCCGTGCGCTCGGGGCGGCGGGTGATCTGTACGGGGACGGCCTCGACCTCGCCCGCCGCTGCGCCTCCCAGGCCATGCGCAGGCTGGGCGACCTCGGGGACGGGCTGCGGCCCGACGAGGTCGAGCTCCAGGTCGGCATCACCTTCGAGGCGGGGATGGCCGCCGTGGTCAAGGCCGGTGCGGAGGCGCAGATCCAGGTCACCTTCCGCTGGCAGCCGGGGCGCGAGGAGCAGGCGGTCGCGGTGGTGGCGCCCTCGTGAGGGACACGGCGCGGGAGGCGTCGCCGGCGCCGATCCTCCCGTACAGCCGTATCGTCGGGCAGGGCGAGCTGAAGCTGGCCCTGGAGCTGAACTTCATCGACCCGGCCATCGGCGGCGTGCTCATCGCGGGGCAGCGCGGCACGGCCAAGTCCACCGTGGTGCGGGCCTTCGCGCTGATGACCGGCGGGTGCATGCCCGTGACCCTGCCGATCAACGCGACCGACGACCGGGTGCTCGGCGGCTGGGAGCTGGACGCGCTGATGCACGGGGAAGCCAGACGGCAACGAGGGCTCCTCGAAGAGGCCCACGACAAGGGGCTGTTGTACGTCGACGAGGTCAACCTCCTCGACGACCACATCGTCAACATCATCCTCGACGTGGTGTCCACCGGCGTCCTCTCCGTCCAGCGGGAGGGAATCGACACCGAGACCCATGTCTCGTTCGGGCTCGTCGGCACGATGAACCCCGAGGAAGGCAGTCTGCGGGCCCAGCTCCTGGACCGGTTCGGGCTGATGGTGACGGCCGCGGAGCTGGACATCGAGGAGCGGCACCGGATGATCACCACCGTGCTCGCCTTCGAGGAGGAGCGCCTCCGCGCGAACTCCGGCTGGCTACGGGCCGCCGAGGAGGACAACCGGCGCCTGCGTGACGGCCTGCTCGCCGCGCGCGCCCGGCTGACAGCGGTACGGCTGGAGGCGGACGTCAGCCGGCTCTGCGCCGAAGCGGCTGCCCGGACAGGTGCCGTCGGGCAGCGTGGTGATCTGCTGGTGGCCAAGGCCGCCCGTGCCCTCGCCGCACGGGAGGACACGGAGCGGGTGAATGCCCGCCATGTGCGCCGCGTCCTGCCGCTCGCCCTGCGCCACCGCAGGCCCGAGTCCGTGCACGGTCCGGAGCCGGCCTGGGGGCAGGACGAGGAAGCCGCAATCGACGAGCTCTTCGGCTGACGCGCCGATGCCCGAACGGCCGACACCGAACCAGGGCCCGGGGGAGCCGGACGACCTCCCCGGCCGGTTGCTGACCGCGCTCGTCTGCTCCGCCCTGGAGCCGTCCCTCACGGGCGTGCTCCTGTTCGATCTCCCGCCCGAATACCTCTCCCCCGTCGCCGGGGTGTTCGCGGACGTGCTCGGCCGGTCCTGCGGACACCCCTCGGGCCGTACCGTGCCCCGGACCTTCCTGGACTCCGCCACGCTCGACGAGGACCTGTGGATACGGCCCCGGGTCCATCGGGGCCCCGCGGGCATCGAGTTCACCCTCGGGCCCGGCCCGCTGGCCGAGACGGGGAACGGCCCCCGGCTGGTCGTCGTACCCGACCTGGCCCGGTTGAGCGTCCCGGGCATGCGCGCCGCCGTACGACTGCTCGGCGCGGACACCGTCGCGCACACGGGCACCCGGCACGACGGCCGGCCCCGCACACGATGGCTGGCGTGCTGCCGCGCCGAGGACACCGAGCTGGTCTCACCCCACCTGCTGGACCGCTTCTCCGTGCGCCTCGCCGTCCCGGGGCTGCGGCCGCACCCCGGCCCGGACCCGCTCGGCACACTCCCCGCAGACTGGGCGCGCGCCCTCGACCCCGAGACTCCCCGGCCCTGCCTCACGCTCACGGACGAGGCCGCGTCGACCGTGTTGGAACACCTGGACGAGCGGGAGAGCGGTGGTCACCGCCGCGAACTCGCCCTCGCCCGCATCGCCCGGGGCCTGGCCCGGCTGGACGAGGCAGGGCCCACCGCGGCCGAGAGGCGCCCGTCCGACGGCGGACCGCTCCCGGTCACGGCCGGCCACGTGGACCGGGCGGCACGGCTGATCCGCCTCCGCACCGTCCACCGCCCCGGAACGCCGCCGCAACCGCCCCCGGAGCACGAGCTGCCCGGACCTCCCCGGCCCGGCAGCCGCCACCACAGCCCCGAGCCGCCGCGGAGTCCGGACCGGGACGCGGAAACGGGCACCCCGGTGCACGGCCCGGACTCCGCAGTGCCGCTCGGCCTCGCACCGGCCGCCGGGGAAGTGCCGCACGCGGATGTCCCGTACCCGGAGGACAGGGCGGGCCCGGGGCCGGGGGAGGCCACACTGCGGACACCCGCCCGCCGCACCACGGGTGGGCGCGCCTCCCGCGGACCGGTCGTCGGGGTGCGGCGCGCCCGCGACCTGTGGGACCTGGCTCCGGTCCGCACCGCGATGGAAGCCGCCAAGTACCGGGCGGTACGGGGCGGTGCCGGCGATTCGCTGGTGATCGCCCCGCCCGATCTGCGGGGCTACATACGGGCGCCGGAACCGGTGCGGACCCTGACCCTGGTGCTCGACCACACGTGCCGCGGCGACTGGGACTGGTACGCGACGCTCGAACCGTTCCTGCACTGGGCCTACGTCACCCGGGCCTCCGTCCAGATCGTGGAGGTCGGGGGCGAGGGGGAGCCGAACGAACTCCGCTCCCGCTCGTTCACCGCCCGGTCCACCCGCGACCCCAGGATCGCCGCCGCGCTGGCCCGGCGGCCAGGACGAGCCACCCCGCTCGCGCACGGACTCGACCTGGCGGGACAGGCCCTGCGGCGCGCGTTCCGGCACCACAGCGCCGGACTGATCGAAGCGCTGCTGGTCGTCGTCACCGACGGCCGCGGCAATGTGCCGCTCACCGCGAGCCGCAGCGGACGGCCGGGGCCGGGCCCGGTCCAACGGGCCGGCGTCGACGACGCGGTGGCGGTGGCCGGCCACATCCGTGCCCTGGGCCGCAGCCGGCTGCGCAGCGTGGTCGTCGACCCGGGCCGGCACCCGTACAGCCGCCTTGCGACCGCCCTGGCCGAGGCACTCGGCGGCGGTGTCGTCGGACGGTGGGAGGCCGGGGACGCCAACGGCCCGCAGGAGCCCGAGGCCGTGGCCCCGGAGGCGCGTCATGGCTGAGGGCAGGGCCCGCCCGATCCGCGGCCCGGCCGTGTCGGCCGCGCAGGCCCCGCCCGTCCGGCGGACTCCGGCACCGGAAGGGGCACGGACTCCGGCACCGGAAGGGGCACGGACGGCGCAGCCGCGCGGTCTGGGCGCCGCGCCCGTCGACGCCGCGCGGGCACCCGACACGACGTACGCCCGCATCCGCGTCGCGCGCCACCACACGGGTGCGGGTGCCGCGGAGGCATTCGGAGTCGAGGCGTGGTGCGACGGGGTGGACCACTTCCCGTACACCACGGGAAGCGGCCAACTACGACCCCGGGACATCGGCCTCGGCCACGCACGCCGGAGTGGCACGCCGCCCTCCGAACTCTTCCGGTCCATTCGGCGCTGGTCGAAGTACCAGCAGGGGCTCACCAGTTGGATCAACCGGTGCCGGCTCGCCCACGGCGACGGGCTGCAGATCGTCGTCCTCGACCAGACGGGCTTCGACCTGCCGTGGGAAGCACTCGACCTGCCCGCCGTACCGGAGGCCGGGCTGCGCGGAGGCCCCTTGGGCGCGCTCGTGGACGTGGCGCGCTGGCTGGACGACTTCCCCGACAGGGCGGTCGCGCCCAACGGCGCGGTGCTGGGCTTCTTCCACCCCGACATGAGCCGTGACCAGGAGTTCTTCGAACAGTACGAACACCGGACGCACTTCGGCATCGAGAGCTTCCTGAACAACCTCGACGACGTCACCGAACAGCGGACCGGCCTCGTCTACATGGGCTGCCACGGCACCTTCGACCACGAGCTCAGCAGACTCACCCTGGCCGGCGGGACCTGGGCGGACTACGACGACCTCGACATGCGCCTGCTGAGCCGGGACGACACGCTGGTCTGCCTGAACGCATGCCACTCCGGGCGGTTCCTCGACTACGGCGGGGACGGCAGACAGTATCTGCGTGGCTTCACACAGATATTCCTGCGCAACGGCGCCGGCGGCTGCATCGTCTCGGCCGGCGAGGTCGGTGACTCCGAGGCCCGGGTGATGATCCGCCGGATCGTCGACACCGTGACCGAGGACCCCGACCGGCCGGTGGCCGGCGCGCTGCGGGCGTTTCGCGCCGGGGTCCACGACACGTTCCTGATCGGCGGCGGCGTACCGATGATGGTCAGGGACGACGGCACCTTCGACACAAGGCGGCAGCGGAACGTGCTGCGGCTGCTGTACAGCCTGATGTTCCAGTACTACGGACACCCGCTCAGCACGCTGCGCCTCACCGGACGCCACCAGGGCACCCCGGCTCCGACGGAAGGGGGCGGGCTGTGACCCGCGACGAACGTCCCCTGCTGATCGAACCCGTCGTGGGCTGGCTGCCCGAGGTGCGACCCGGACTCGTCCAGTGCGTCAGCGTCGACCTGCGCGGTCCGCTCGACGCCCGGGGCCGGACGGACATCGATGCCTGGCCGTACGACGACGAGGAGGAACTGGCGTTCAGCGTGGCCCTGGAGGGGGCGCCGTACTTCGTCTGCGAGGCACTCGACGACCCCGGTGTCGTCCTGCACCGCTTCGGCGGTACGTACGGCCCGGCGACGTTCCTCGTCACCGCGGGGCCCTCCAGCGGCCCCGGCGTGCTGCGGCTGACCGTCTTCAACCAGTGGGGCGCTTCGGTGCGCAAGGAAGAACTGGCCTGTGTCATCACGGAGTCGGCGCACTCCGGCGGGGCGCGGCCCGGCACCCTCGTCCGCGGGCCGGAGACGTCCCCCGCGCACCCCGGACCGCCGGTCGAAGCCGACCGCCCCGACCGGAGCATCACCATCAGCGCCGCCGGATCCAATCGGGCCTGGGCGGGGTGGATCGGCCACCGGCTGGAGCTGCGCGGAGTGCGCGTGTTCCACCGGACCTGGTCCCCACCGCCCGATCTGCCACTCGAAGAGGCCCTTCGGGACCTCGCTCGCGCCCCCGGCCGGGTCCTGCTCCTGCTCAGCGAGTACTACGTCCAGCCGGAACTCCGCAGCCACGAGGAGTGGAACCGCGCCCTGCGCGAGGTCGTCGTACCCGACCCCGACCGGTTCGCGGCGGTGCGCCTCACGGAGTCGGCGCTGCCCGGCGCCGCCTCGGCGCTGAGCGCGGTGGACTTCATCCGCGTACACGCCGACGAGGCGGAGCGACGGCTGCTGGTGCTCCTGGGTCTGCCCACGCGGCCACTGCCCGGGGAACCGGCCGCACTGCCCGGCCCGCGCTTCCCCGCGGACCCGCCCGCCGTGTGGGGCGGGGTGCCTCGCCGCAACCCGCGCTTCACCGGCCGCGAAGAACTGCTGCCGGCCATGCACGAGATGTTCCACACGGCCGAGCCGGGGCGGCACCGAGTGGTCCTGCACGGCATGCCCGGCATCGGCAAGACACAGCTGGCGGCGGAGTACGTCTACCGTTTCGGCTCCGAGTACGACGTCGTGTGGTGGGTGCCGGCCGACCGGCGCTCGGGCTACCGGCAGAAGCTCGCCGAACTCGCCCCGGTGCTGGGCCTGTCCACCGGTGTCGAGTACGGCGAGCGGCTGCGGGCCGTACGCGAGGCGCTGGGCAGGGGCGAGCCGTACGCCCAGTGGCTGCTGATCCTGGACGGGGCGGACGAACCCGAACAGTTGCGGGACCTGGTACCCCTCGGACCCGGGCACGTCCTGATCACCTCCCGCAACCCGGAGTGGGGGGAGTACGACGTCCGGGCCCTCGACGTACCTGCCTACACGCACCAGGAGTCGGTCGCGTTCGTCCGCCGCCGGGCCCCGCGCCTCACCCCCACCGAAGCCGCCCGGCTGGCAGGGGCGCTGGAGGACCTCCCGCTGCTGCTCGACCAGACGGCGGGCTGGCTGAACGAATCGGTCATGTCCGTCGAGGAGTACATCGGGCTGCTCGGCCACGGCGCCGACCAGGACGTCGTCAAGGTGTCGGCCGACTTCCCGCTCACCTTCCGGACCGCATGGGCGATCCTGCTGAACAGGCTCCAGGACGCCGCCCCGGAAGCCGTCGACCTGCTGCGCCTGTGCGGCTTCTTCGCGCCGGGCTCCGTTTCCGTACGGCTGCTCAAGGCGGTTTCGCCGGACGGACTGCCCGAGCGGCTCGCGGGCGTGATCCGCGATCCGGCGCTGTGGAGCACGACGATCCGCCGGTTGCGCGAATACTCCGTGATCCGCGTGGAGCCGCACGGGGCCGAGGGCGGTGAGTCCGTCCACCTGCACCGCCTGGTCCACCGGATCATCCGCAAGGACGTGCCGGAGCACGACCGGCGGGCTCTCGCCACCGGAGCCCGCCGCGCGCTGGCCGCCGTCGATCCGGGCGATCCCTCGGACATCCGTCACTGGCCGGCGTACGCCGCCCTCACCACCCACCTCGAATGGGCCGGGGTCCTGGACAGCACGGACCAACAGGTGCACCAACTGGTCCTCAACTGCCTCCGCTACATGTACCTCTCCGGGGAGTACGGCAGCGGCATCCGGTTCGCCACGCCCGCGATGGAGTCCTGGGAGAGGCTGCTGGGCGCCGCCGACCCCCGGATCTGGGACCTGCGTCACCACTACGCCAATCTGCTGCGGGCCCTCGGCGACTACCGGAGCAGCGAGAGGGTCGAGCGCGCCACCGCCGACTTCCTGGCCACCGAGCGCGGCGAACTGGACCTGGACCACCTGCGGGCCGCCGGCGGGCTGGCCGCCGATCTGCGCGGCCTCGGCCGTTACCAGGAGGCCCTGGAGCTCTCCGCGTCCATCCTGGAACGCGATCGAAGGCTGCTCGGACCGGAGGACCCCCGCACCCTCAACGCGGAGAACAACCTCGCCGTCTCGCTGCGACTGCTCGGCCGGTACGCCCAAGCGCTGGAACAGGACGAACGCACGCTGGAACTGCGCCGGGCCGTGCTGTCCGCGGACGCGCCACCGGCCCTGTACTCGGAGATCAACCTCGCCACGGACCTCAGGCTCCTGGGCCGGCACCGCGAAGCGGGGCACGCCCTGCGGGAAACGGTCGAGCACCATCTGCGGGTGATGGGCGACAACAACCCGCAGACGCTGCGTGGGCAGTACCAGCTGGCGCTGTGCCGGTACGCGCTGGAGGGGGCAGGGACCGCGCTCATGGACCTCGTCGGGGTCAGGGAGGACGCGCTGCGGATGCTGGGAGAGCACGCCCCCCTCACCCTTCTGATCACCGCAGGGGTCGCGGGCGCGCAGCGGGAGGCGGGTGCCCCAGGCCCGGCGCTGCGGCTCCACGAACAGGTCGTGGCCGGCTATCGGGGCATGCTGGGTGCCGATCACCCGTACACCATCGGCGCCGAGGGAAACCTGGGGCTGATGCTTTGGACGGCGGGGGACCGGGGCCGGGGAGCCGAGGAGGTCGAACTGGCCCGCGTCGCAATGGCGGAGGCGGTCGGGGATGACCATCCCTGGACCATCGGGTGCGCGCTGAACACGGTCCTGGTCCGGGCCGGGACCGAAGGGCTGCCGGACGTGCCGCTGCTGGGGCGGGAGAACAGCGCGCGGGCCGATGCCGTGCTGGGGCCCCGCCACCCGCTGGCAGCGGCCTGCCGGCAGGCGCTCACGGCGGCGTCGGCGGATACCGGGCCCGGGTTCTGGTCCTTCGAGCCGCTCGTCATCTGAGACACACACCAAGGGGCCTGCCCCGCGAAAAGATCGCGGGGCAGGCCCCTTGGTGTGTGCGCTGCCGGTCAGGCCTCGAAGACCTCCGCGACCAGCTGGGCCTGCTCGGCCTGGTGGCGCTTGGCCGAGCCGACCGCCGGGGACGAGCCGCGCGGACGCGAGATGCGGCGCAGGCGCTCGCCGTGCGGGACGTCGGCGCCGACCGCCAGGTCCAGGTGGTCGATCAGGTTGAGCGCGATGAACGGCCACGCACCCTGGTTCGCCGGCTCCTCCTGGGCCCAGAGGTACTTCTCGGCGTTCGGGTACTTGGCGATCTCGGCCTGGATCTCCGCACCCGGCAGCGGGTACAGGCGCTCCAGACGGATGATCGCCGTCTCCGTGTCACCGCGCTTCTCGCGCTCGGCGTCCAGGTCGTAGTAGAGCTTGCCGGAGACGAAGACGACCTTGCGGACGGCCTCGGCCTTGACCGACTCGTCACCGATGACCGGGCGGAAGCCGCCGGTGGTGAACTCCTCCACCTTCGACGCGGCCGCCTTGAGGCGGAGCATCGACTTCGGGGTGAAGACGATCAGCGGCTTGTGGTGCGGGTTGTGCACCTGCCACCGCAGGAGGTGGAAGTAGTTCGACGGCAGGGTCGGCATCGCGACCGTCATGTTGTCCTGCGCGCACATCTGGAGGAAGCGCTCGGGGCGGGCGGACGAGTGGTCCGGGCCCTGGCCCTCGTAGCCGTGCGGCAGGAGCAGCGTGACGCCGGAGGTCTGGCCCCACTTCTGCTCGGCCGAGGAGATGAACTCGTCCACGACGGTCTGCGCGCCGTTGACGAAGTCGCCGAACTGGGCCTCCCAGACGACCAGCGACTCCGGGCGGGCCAGCGAGTAGCCGTACTCGAAGCCCATCGCCGCGTACTCGCTGAGGAGCGAGTCGTAGACGTTGTAGCGGGCCTGGTCGTCGGTGAGGTAGAGCAGCGGGGTGTAGTCCTCGCCGGTCACCTGGTCGACGAGGACCGCGTGGCGCTGGCCGAACGTGCCGCGGCGGGTGTCCTGGCCGGCGAGCCGGACCGGGGTGCCCTCCATCAGCAGCGAACCGATGGCCAGGGTCTCGCCCATGCCCCAGTCGATCGTGCCGTTCTCCACCGAGGCGGCGCGGCGCTGCATCTGCGGCATCAGACGCGGGTGCACGGTGATCGACTCGGGGATGTTGACCTGGGACTCGGCGATCCGCTTGACGACCTCGGCGGAGACCGCGGTCGACACGGCCACCGGGAACTCGGCCTGCGGGTCGGAGACGTGCGGCTGCGCCGGCTGCGAGGTGGCCTCGCGGACCTCGGCGAAGACCTTCTCCAGCTGGCCCTGGAAGTCCTGGAGCGCCTGCTCCGCCTCTTCCAGGGTGATGTCGCCGCGACCGATGAGGGACTCGGTGTAGAGCTTGCGCACCGAGCGCTTCTTGTCGATCAGGGTGTACATCTGCGGGTTGGTGAACTCCGGGTTGTCGCCCTCGTTGTGACCGCGGCGGCGGTAGCAGATGAGGTCGATCACGACGTCCTTGTTGAACGCCTGGCGGAACTCGAAGGCGAGACGGGCGACCCGGACGACGGCCTCGGGGTCGTCGCCGTTGACGTGGATGATCGGCGCCTCGATCATGCGCGCCACGTCGGTGGCGTACATCGAGGAGCGCGAGGACTCCGGGGCGGCGGTGAAGCCGACCTGGTTGTTGATCACCACGTGCACGGTGCCGCCGGTGCGGTAGCCGCGCAGCTGCGACATGTTGAGCGTCTCGGCGACGACGCCCTGGCCCGCGAAGGCCGCGTCGCCGTGGAGGGCGACGGGCAGGACGGTGAAGTCCGTGCCGCCCTTGTTGATGATGTCCTGCTTGGCGCGGGCGATGCCCTCCAGGACCGGGTCGACCGCCTCCAGGTGCGAGGGGTTGGCGGCCAGCGAGACCTTGATCTGCTCGCCGTCCAGACCGGTGAAGGTGCCCTCGGCGCCCAGGTGGTACTTCACGTCGCCGGAGCCGTGCATCGAGCGCGGGTCGAGATTGCCCTCGAACTCGCGGAAGATCTGGGCGTACGACTTGCCCACGATGTTGGCGA
The DNA here is from genome assembly GCF_000373645.1 of Streptomyces sp. ATexAB-D23. Classification (GTDB taxonomy): domain Bacteria; phylum Actinomycetota; class Actinomycetes; order Streptomycetales; family Streptomycetaceae; genus Streptomyces; species Streptomyces castrisilvae. The sequence goes on from NZ_KB892001.1 coordinate 260,730, forward strand.
GCACGTTGAGCCGGCCGCGGTGGGCCATGCCGATGACGACCTCGTCGAGGCGGGCCTCGGCGGCGGAGTCGATGACCGCGTCGAGCAGCGGGATGACGGACTCGCCGCCCTCCAGCGAGAACCGCTTCTGGCCGACGTACTTGGTCTGCAGGAACGTCTCGAACGCCTCGGCGGCGTTGAGCCGGCGCAGGATGCGCAGCTGCTCCTCGCGCTCGGGCTTGGGGCGCGGACGCTCCACCCGGTCCTGGAGCCACTTGCGCTGCTTCGGGTCCTGGATGTGCATGAACTCGATGCCGGTGGTGCGGCAGTACGACTCGCGCAGCACGCCGAGGATGTCGCGGAGCTTCATCATCGACTTGCCGGCGAACCCGCCGACCGCGAAGTCCCGCTCCAGGTCCCACAGGGTGAGGCCGTGCTCGGTGATGTCCAGGTCGGGGTGCTTGCGCTGGTGGTACTCCAGCGGGTCGGTGTCGGCCATGACGTGGCCGCGGACCCGGTAGGAGTGGATCAGCTCGAAGACCCGCGCGGCCTTGGTGACGTCGTCGTCGTGCGAGGCGTCGATGTCCTTGAGCCAGCGGACCGGCTCGTAGGGGATGCGCAGCGCCTTGAAGATCTCGTCGTAGAACTCGTTCTCGCCGAGCAGCAGCTGGGCCAGGATGCGCAGGAACTCGCCGGAGGCGGCACCCTGGATGACCCGGTGGTCGTACGTGGAGGTCAGGGTCATGACCTTGGAGATGCCCAGCTTGTTCAGGGTGTCCTGCGAGGTGCCCTGGAACTCGGCCGGGTAGTCCATCGCGCCGACGCCCATGATGAGGCCCTGTCCGGGCATCAGGCGGGGCACCGAGTGGACGGTGCCGATGCCGCCGGGGTTGGTCAGCGAGGCGGTGACGCCGGTGAAGTCGTCCATGCCGAGCTTGCCGTTGCGGGCGCGGCGGACGATGTCCTCGTAGGCCTGCCAGAACTCGAAGAAGTTGAGCGTCTCGGCCTTCTTGATGGCCGCGACGACCAGCTGGCGGTCGCCGTTCGGCTTCACCAGGTCGATGGCCAGGCCGAGGTTGACGTGCTCCGGCTTGACCAGGGTCGGCTTGCCGTCCTTCACCGCGAAGGAGTGGTTCATCGCCGGCATGGCCTTGAGGGCCTGCACCATCGCGTACCCGATGAGGTGCGTGAAGGAGATCTTCCCGCCCCGGGCGCGCTTGAGGTGGTTGTTGATGACGATGCGGTTGTCGAAGAGCAGCTTCACCGGGACGGCGCGCACGGACGTGGCCGTCGGCAGCTCCAGCGAGGCGTTCATGTTCTTCGCGACCGCGGCGGACGGACCGCGCAGCGTCACGTACTCCGGACCGGCCGGAGCCTCCGTGTCCGCGTCGGCCTTGGCGGCCGGGGCCGCGGCCTTGGCGGCGGGGGCCGCGGCCTTGGCGGCGGGGGCCTTCGCGGCCGGAGCCGGTGCCGCCTTCGCCGGGGCGGGTGCGGCCGGGGCCGGAGCCTTGGGCGCGGCGGGAGCGGCCGGCGCGGCGGGAGCCGCCGGTGCCTGGGCCGCGGGCTGCGCCGGCGCTGCCGGTGCGGTGTTGTTGGTGGCGGCGGCCGGGGCCGCGGGCGTCGCAGCCCCCGCGGCTGCGGCGCCGGGAACGGGCTTGTCCGCCGTGCCGGTCTTGCCCGGCTTGTAGTCGGCGAAGAAGTCCCACCAGGCGCGATCGACCGAATTGGGGTCCTGGAGGTACTGCTGGTAGATCTCGTCGACGAGCCACTCATTGGCGCCGAAAGCCGCGGCCGGGTTGGTACCCGGGCCGGCCTGGTCGGTCGAGATGCTCGAGTTACTGGGGGACTGAGACGACACGGCGGCAACCGCCCTCTTCCGCTTCACAAGGTGATGGACAGCGGGAATCAAGGCTACGCCTCCCCGGCCGTTCCCTGCAGGCCGGGCCGGTCTTCGTCGTGCAAGTCACATCGAAAGTCGGGTTTCGGCGCAGGAAATGGCGGGAAACAAGCATGGTTCCGCTTCACTCCGGGTACGCGAGGCCGCAACTACGGCCCCTTGGACCGTACCCCCTGAACAGAACACGCAGAACGTGCCCTTCCGGTTCGAACCCTACGTCAACCTCGCTGTTGAGGTATCCCCGGAAGAGTGACGCGGATGCGGCAGCCGCGAGCAGATTCGGCCACCCCGATACGGCCGCCGTGCAGATCCACCGCCCAGCGGGCGATCGCGAGCCCCAGCCCCGTACCGCCGTCGCTGCCCGGACCGTGCGGGGAGGCCACCTCGCCCCGGTTGAAACGCTCGAAGACGCGGTGGCGCTCGGGCTCCGGGATGCCGGGGCCCTCGTCCACCACCTCCAGGAGCAGGGACTCCGGCTGCGGGCCGCGCCGGGCGAGCACCGTGACCCGGCCGTGCGGCGGACTGTGCTTGACCGCGTTGTCGATCAGGTTGGCCACCACCTGGTGCAGCCGCTCCGCGTCCGCGTGCGCGGTCAGCTCGGGCGGCGAGACGTCCAGGTGCAGATGGACGTCGGTGCGCGAGTGGTTGCCGGAGCCCGAGGACAGCCGGCGGTGCGCGGCGGCGAGGTTCGCCTCCTTCAGCACCCCCGACAGATACGGCCACACCTCGAAGCGGCCGGCCCTCAGCGTGACCACGCCGTTGTCCAGCCGGGACAGGTCCAGCAGCGTTTCCACCAGCCGGCCGAGGCGCTCCGTCTGTTTGAGCGCCGTGCGCATCGTCTCCGGATCGGCGGACGAGACCCCGTCCACGACGTTCTCCAGGACGGCTCTCAGCGCCGCGATGGGGGTGCGCAGCTCGTGCGAGACATTCGCCACCAGCTCCTTGCGGTGCCGGTCCACCGCCGCCAGGTCGTCGGCCATCAGATTGATCGTCTGGGCCAGGTCGCCCAACTCGTCGCGCCGGCCCGCGCCGTTCACCCTGCGCGTGTAGTCGCCGTGCGAGATGGAGCGGGCCACGGCACGCATCTCGTCCAGCGGTGCGGTCAGACCGTGCGCCACGAACTGGGTGATGAGCAGGGTCGCGATGACCGAGAACACGGTGATGAACCGCAGCTCGGTCCGCGTACGCAGGGCGACCATGAGCAGCCCCGTCGTGATGAAGACCGACACCACGACCAGGGTGCCCAGCTTGGCCTTGATGGAGAACGGCCGCAGTCCCGGTCCGGGCGCGGTCATGGAGCCGGGGTCTCCAGCGCGTAGCCGACGCCGTGCACGGTACGGATGCGCTCCGCGCCGATCTTCCGGCGCAGCGCCTTGATGTGGCTGTCGACGGTCCGGGTGCCCGAGGCGTCCGCCCAGTCCCAGACCTCGGCCAGCAGCTGCTCCCGGGAGAGGACCGCGCGCGGGGTGTTCGCCAGGCACACCAGCAGGTCGAACTCGGTCGGTGTCAGGTGGACGTCGTCGGCCCGGACCCGCACCCGGCGCTGCGCGTGGTCGATCTCCAGCTCGCCGAGGCGGAGTATCCCGCTGCGCGGTGTCACGGCCGCCAGCGCCGCCCGCTCCACCCTGCGCAGCAGGACGTGGACCCGCGCGGCCAGCTCCCGCATGGAGAACGGCTTGGTCATGTAGTCGTCGGCGCCGACCCCGAGCCCGACGAGCATGTCGGTCTCGTCGTCCCGGGCGGTCAGCATCAGCACCGGCACCGGCCGCTGGGCCTGCACCCGGCGGCAGACCTCCAGGCCGTCGAAGCCGGGAAGCATGATGTCGAGCACCATCAGATCCGGCTGCCAGGCCTCGGCCGCGTCCACGGCCGCCGGGCCGTCGAGAGCGGTCTGCACCAGGAAGCCCTCCGCCCGCAGCCGGGCGGAAATGGCATCGACGATCGTGGCGTCGTCCTCGACCACCAGCACGCGGCGCTGCGCGCCCGGGGTGGCCGCGACACCGTTGTGGGTGGTGTGTGTCTGTTCCATCGCCCCGCCCCTGCCCGTTCTCACGGAGGCCATTCCCCCGGACGAACGGTTTTCGCTCGTGAATTTCGTGGGTGATCCCGCTACCGGTCAGCAGCGTAGAGGCAGCGGAGGGCTTCCGGCTACGCAGGGTGCAAGTCTGTGCGGACGGAACGGGTGTACGTGAAACGCGGAGTGTCGCGCTTGTCGGGCTTGGCCCCCGGGCGCCCGGGGGCCGCGATACCCGCCGGGGGGATGTCAGCGTGCGCGAATGGCGAGATGGACCACGTCCGGAACACCTCGGGCAACGCCTACTTCTTCCGTCCTTACCCCTTGGAACCCGGCATTCCGTAGGGCCTGCTCGAAGGCGGCGGAAGGTTGTGCGGACCACACCGCGAGCACACCGCCCGGGGTGAGCCGCGCGTGGCAGTCCGCGAGACCGGCGGGGGAGTAGAGGTTCCCGTTGTCCTCGGTGACGGTCCAGTCCGGCCCGTTGTCGATGTCCAGACACAAGGCGTCGTAACGGTCCGTAGTCGTGCGCAGGTATGCGACGAGGTCGGTCGTCAGCACTTCGGTACGGGGATCGGCGAGCGCGGGCCCCGAGATCCCGGCCAGCGGCCCGGCCAGGTGCCAGTCCACGATCGCCTGCTCCCGCTCGGCGACCGCGATCCTGCCCCAGCGCGGCTCGGCGGCCGCGCGGGCGAGCGAGAAACCGACACCCAGCCCGCCGATGAGGACGGCGGGGCCGGTGCGGCCGGCCGGGAGCGCGGCGAGCGCGGCGTCGATCAGCAGCCGCTCGGAGCGTCCGTCGGAGGTGTCCATGAGGAAGCACCCGTTGGCGATGATCTCGAAGTCCTCGCCCCGCCTGCGCAGGACGACCTCCCCGTACGGACCCTCGCGGCGGTCCAGGGTGACGGGGGCGTCGGTGTCGGGGCCGAACGTGTGGGACATGGCGCTGGTCTCCGGTGGGCGTGGGGCGGTGTCACGGTCATCCTGTCGCGCCGGGCGGGGCGGGGGCCAGCGGGTTGCCGGAGCCGGACGGCGCCGCGAACTCCACGGCCACGGCGGGCGTGGTGACGTCGGCGTCCGCGCTGATCGCCCAGGCGGCGACCCGGGACACCACGGCGGCGGGCACCGCACCACTGATTCCGGGGGCCGCCGGGATGTCGTGCGTGGCGTGGGCGTCGTGGGGGAGGACGACCCGGTAGCCCAGCTCCAGGGCGGTGCGGGCCGTCGCCTGGACGCACATCTCCGACATGACCCCGCAGACGGCCAGCGCCTCGACGCCCGCCTCGGCCAGCACGGCGCCCAGGGGCGTACCCGCGAAGCCGTCGTCCTCGGTCTTGCGGATCACGAACTCCGTGGGGCCCGCCTCGACGGGCAGGTGCAGCGCCCAGCCGGGCGTGTGCGGTTCGTCGCCCGTGCCGGGACCGCCGTCGTTCTGGAGGTGGACGACGACCGCGCCCGCACGCCGCGCCCGCGCCAGCAGCCCGGCCGTACGGTCCAGCAGCACACCGGCCCCGGGCACGGCACGCTCACCGCTCACCCCGGCCTTCTGTACGTCCACGACGAGCAGGGCCTGCGAGGGGAGCGGGTGGGAGGTCATGGCGCCATCCTGTCCGCCGCGGCGCGCGCGTTCCACGGGGTTTCGGGGGCGGGCGAGTGAGTGGCGCCGGAAATCGGCGACGGCCTCCCGGTGTTGCACGGGATGCGGCGCGGTCGGCGTTCACCCCTGATCGCTCAGAGCGAACACACCGGGGGGAACATTGAGGGGCTCACAAGCATTGAGTCTTCATAGCTCAACTTGACTGCCGAAGGGGAGATCATGGCTACTGAGTCCAATGCCGTCACACCGCTCACCCTGCCCGTGCTGCCGCTCGATGACGAGGTCGTGCTGCCGGGGATGGTGGTGCCTCTCGACCTGTCCGACACCGAGGTGCGCGCCGCCGTGGAGGCCGCGCAGGCCGCTGCCCGGGAGGACGGGGGCAAGCCCGAGGTGCTGCTCGTCCCGCGTATCGACGGGACCTACACCGGCATCGGTGTCCTCGGGATCGTCGAGCAGGTCGGACGGCTCTCCGACGGCGATCCGGGCGCCCTCATCCGGGGCCGCGACCGGATCAGGGTCGGCGCGGGCACCAGCGGGCCGGGCGCCGCGCTGTGGGTGGAAGGGGTCCGGGCCGACGCGTCCGTCCCCGACCCCCTGCCCGGGGCCGCCGCCGAGCTGGTCAAGGAGTACAAGGCGCTCGCCACCAGCTGGCTGAAGAAGCGCGGCGCCTGGCAGGTCGTGGACCGGGTCCAGCAGATCGAGGACGTCTCCGCGCTCGCCGACAACTCCGGGTACTCGCCCTTCCTCACGACCGCCCAGAAGGTCCGGCTGCTGGAGACCACCGACCCGGTCGCCCGGCTGAGGCTCGCCATCCAGTGGCTCGGCGAACACCTCGCCGAGCAGGATGTCGCCGAGTCCATCGCCAAGGACGTCCAGGAGGGCGTCGACAAGCAGCAGCGCGAATTCCTGCTGCGGCGCCAGCTCGACGCCGTACGCAAGGAGCTCTCCCAGCTCAACGGCGACCCGGAGGACGAGTCCGACGACTACCGGGCCCGCGTCGAGGCCGCCGACCTGCCCGAGCACGTCCGCGAGGCCGCGCTCAAGGAGGTCGACAAGCTGGAGCGGTCCTCCGACCAGAGCCCCGAGGGCTCCTGGATCAGGACCTGGCTCGACACCGTCCTCGAACTGCCCTGGACCGAGCGCACCGAGGACACCTACGACATCAGGGGCGCCCAGGAGATCCTGGACGCCGAGCACGCCGGACTCCAGGACGTGAAGGAGCGCATCACCGAGTACCTCGCGGTGCGCAAGCGCCGTGCCGACCGGGGGCTGGGTGTGGTCGGCGGGCGGCGCGGCGGCGCCGTGCTGGCCCTCGTCGGCCCGCCCGGCGTCGGCAAGACCTCGCTCGGGGAGTCCGTGGCGCACGCCATGGGCCGCGAGTTCGTCCGCGTCGCGCTCGGCGGTGTCCGGGACGAGGCGGAGATCCGCGGCCACCGGCGTACGTACGTGGGCGCGCTGCCCGGACGCATCGTCCGGGCCATCAAGGAGGCCGGTTCGATGAACCCGGTCGTCCTGCTGGACGAGATCGACAAGGTCGGCTCCGACTTCCGGGGCGACCCGGCCGCGGCCCTCCTCGAAGTGCTCGACCCCGCGCAGAACCACACCTTCCGCGACCACTACCTGGAGGTCGAGCTCGACCTCAGCGACGTCGTCTTCCTGGCCACCGCCAACGTCCTGGAGGCCATCCCGGAGGCGCTGCTCGACCGGATGGAGCTGGTCAGGCTCGACGGCTACACCGAGGACGAGAAGGTCGTCATCGCCCGCGACCACCTGCTCCCGCGCCAGCTGGAGCGGGCCGGCCTGGAGAAGGACGAGGTCGCCCTCGACGAGCCGGCGCTGCGCAAGCTGGCCGGCGAGTACACCCGGGAGGCCGGTGTGCGGAACCTGGAGCGGTCCGTCGCCCGGCTGCTGCGGAAGGTCGCGGCCCAGCACGAACTGGGCGACCGCGAGCTGCCGTTCACGGTGACCGAGGACGACCTGCGCGGTCTGATCGGGCGCCCGCACCACGTCCCCGAGTCCGCCCAGGACCCGGCCGAGCGCCGCACCGCGGTGCCGGGTGTGGCCACCGGGCTCGCGGTGACCGGGGCCGGTGGTGACGTCCTGTTCGTGGAGGCGTCGCTCGCCGATCCGGAGACCGGGGCGTCCGGACTGACCCTGACCGGTCAGCTCGGCGACGTCATGAAGGAGTCCGCGCAGATCGCTCTGAGCTTCCTGCGGTCGCACGGCGCGGAACTGGAGCTGCCGGTCGCGGACCTCAAGGACCGCGGGGCGCACATCCACTTCCCGGCGGGCGCGGTCCCCAAGGACGGCCCGAGCGCGGGCATCACCATGACGACCGCGCTGGCCTCGCTGCTCTCCGGCCGGCTGGTCCGCACGGATGTGGCGATGACCGGTGAGGTCTCGCTTACCGGGCGGGTGCTGCCGATCGGCGGGCTGAAGCAGAAGCTGCTGGCCGCGCACCGCGCGGGCATCACCACCGTGGTGATCCCCAAGCGGAACGAGGCCGACCTGGACGACGTCCCGGCCGAGGTGCTGGAGACCCTGGAGGTCCACCCGGTCACCGACGTCCGCCAGGTGCTGGAGATCGCCCTCGCCCCGGCCTCGGCCGCGGCGGAGCTGAGGGTTCCGGCCGCGGCGTAGGTGCCACGGCGTGACGGGCGTGGCAGCACGGACACGGCCGGTACGGGCGGCCCGCCCTCCCCTCGCGGGGAAGGCGGGCCGTTCCGCGTACGCGAGGCGGAACCCCGGCCGTTCCAGGTCCTAGGGGCGGTAGATCGTGCCCGGGACGGGCTCGGCGGGCGCCATCAGCTGGGGCACCGTCACAAAGGTGTAGCCCTGCTTCTTCAGCGCGTCGATGATGCCGGGCACGGCGGGCACGGTGCCCTTGTAGATGTCGTGCAGCAGGATGATGCCGTCCTTGCTCGCCTGGTCGAGTATCCGCTTCTTGATCAGCGCGGAGTCGTTCGTCGAGTAGTCCTTGGCGGTGGCGCTCCACAGGATCTGGGAGAGGCCGAGGTCCTTGCTGATCCCGGAGACGGTGTCGTCGGTGCGGCCCTGCGGCGGGCGCATCAGCCGCGGCTTCTTGCCGGTGATCGCCTCGATCGCGTCCTGCGTCTTCTCTAGCTCGGCCCGTATCTCGGCGGGCTTCTTGTCCGTGAGGATCTCGTGCGACCACGTGTGGTTGGCGACCTCGTGGCCCTCGGCCTCGATGCGGCGGACGGTCTCGGGGTGCTTCTTGACGTGGTTCTTGCCCAGCAGGAAGAAGGTCGCGTGGACCTTCTTCTCCTTGAGGATGTCCAGCAGATGGGGGGTGTCCTCGGCGGGGCCCGCGTCGAAGGTCAGGGCTATGCACTTGGCCTTGCGGCAGTCCACCGGGCCGAACGAGCCCTTGGCGTCCGAGTCGGCGTCGGCGCGCGCGGAGCCTGGCGCCGTGGTCTCCATCGAGCAGCCGCTCAACGTCAGCGTGAGCGCTGTCACAAGGGCGACGGCCAACCCCGTACCGATCGACTTCGTCCTACTGGGCACGGCTCGCCACTCCCTCGCGTGAACAGCCGCACTGGTGTGCGACCTGGAGCGGCGACTATACATGTGGCGTATACATCGAATGTATAGCGGGGGTGCCTCGTGAAAGGCCGGGCCGGCCGGGGTGTGAACGCGACGAGGCCCGGCGACGGGGTACGTCACCGGGCTCCGTGCGAGAAGGGTGCGGCTGGGTCTATCCGTTGGCCAGCGCCTGTACGCGGTCGAGGGCGCCGTTGAAGTGGTTGTGGTCGCCGACGGTCGGGCCGGACGACGTGTACTGCCAGATCGTGTAGAAGCCCCAGCCGGCCGGGAGTTCGCCGACCGCTGAGCTGTAACGAGCCACCCACAGCGGGTTGGTGGTGGCGAAGCCCGCGTTGTTGCCGGTGCAGTCCTTCCACCAGCTGGTCGCGGTGTAGATGACCGCGTCCCGCCCGGTGCGCGCCTTGTACGTGTTCACGAAGTCACGGATCCACGCGACCATCTGGGCCGCGGTCTTGCCGTAGCACTGCGCCCCGTACGGGTTCCACTCGATGTCGAGCACGCCCGGCAGGGTCTTGCCGTCCTTGGACCAGCCGCCCCCGTGGTCCACGAAGTAGTTGGCCTGGGCGGCGCCGCTCGTGGTGTCGGGCGTCGCGAAGTGGTACGCGCCGCGGATCATGCCCACGTTGTACGAGCCGTTGTACTGCTGGGCGAAGTAGGGGTTCGTGTAGTACGTGCCCTCGGTGGCCTTGGTGTAGGCCCACTTGACGCCGCTGTTCCAGAGAGTCGCCCAGGCGACGTTGCCCTGGTAGCTGGCGACGTCCACGCCCTCGGTCTGGACGGCGCGGGTGCCGATCGGCAGGCCGCCCTGGCCGTCGTGGGCGACGACGCCCATGCCCATGGTGGCGGTGCCGCGGGCCGGTCCGGCCGGGCTTCCGCCGGCGGCGTTCGAGGCACCCGGCAGGGCGATGAGGAGCGAGAGGGCTGCGAGCAGGGTGCCCGCGGCCGCGAAGCGGGAGCGGCGGGACTTCGTGGAGCCGGATCTGTGCACGGGCATGTGCGTGCCTCCGAGGCCTCAGTGAGGGGATCTGCCGACCCGGGGAACGCGGCGTGGCGACCCCGGAGACATGCCATGGTGTGAACATGTCACGCATGACGCTACGCACGTAGACCCGTGTGACGGAAGAGGGCCTCGGCTGTGCCGTTGGTCTACTCCTGCGAAATACTGACCGAGCTGCGGCGATGACCGGCGGCGGAGGAAACTTTCAGCGGCAGGAAAGCTCATGAGGGGTGTTGACGTGCACGGGAGCGAAAGCGGGCGTGAACCCGGCGCAACCGGAGGAAGTGGTGTGGACCACGAATTCCTCGCCCTGGAGCTGGAGTTGGCCGTCTTCCTGCGCCGCGCACGGGCCAATTCCGGCGAAATGGCGCGCGAGGTGCACCCCGAGCTGGAGGCCGCCGCCTACGGCCTGTTCGTACGCCTGGAATCCGCCGGGCGCCAGCGCGCCACCGATCTCGCCTCGTACTTCGGCGTCGGCAAGGCCACCATGAGCCGTCAACTCCGTGCCCTGGAAGCGCTCGGACTGGTGGCGCGGGAGCCCGATCCGGCCGACGGGCGCGCCTTCCTCGTCCACCTCACCGAGGAGGGCCTCGCCCGGTTCCGCAGCGTCCGCGACGCGCGCCGCGACCGCTATGTGCGCAAGCTCGCCGACTGGGACCGCGCCGAGGTGGCGGAACTGGCCCGGCTGCTCCACCACTTGAACGCCCGCGCCGAGGACTGACGGTGGCGGGCGGCCGCCCCGCCGCCTTCGTGCCGCCTCACAGCCGGGCGTAGACCGCCGTCGCGTCGTCGTGCGTCTTGCCCCGCCGCAGGCGCCTGCGCTCCGTGTCCGCGTCCTCCAGGGCGCGGACACGGTCGATCAGCCCCTGCGGCCCCTCCTTCTCCAGGAGCGCGAGGCAGTCCGCCCAGTCGCCCTCGCCGAACATCTCCGTCCAGCGGCTCGCCCCGTCCGTCATCGCCACCAGGGCCCGCACCTCCGCGCGCGGCGTCCGCCCGGTCACCGCGCGGTCCGCCACGTCCGGATCGGCGGCGGCCGTGAAGAAGCCGCCCTCCTTGTTGCGCGCGCGGGCGTCGGCCACCGCCTCCGAGACCAGAAGCTCCGGCGGCAGCCGGTCGAGCCGGTCGTCCAGCACAGCGTGTACATCCCCGCCGGGCGACTCGAACAGCAGCACCGAATCGGACAGCACCAGGTGCTCGACCCAGGTCTCGTCCCAACGCACCACGACGACGGTTGCCTGTGGCGTACGCACGTGAGAAAGGTCACACAGGGAGCGATGGCTGTCCGCGGTGCGCCGGATGGACTCCGCCAGGACCTCGCGCAGGGTCAGATCCCGTCGCGAACCGGACAGTTCGACCAGGGCGCCGCCCAGTCTCGCGGTGAACCAGGGAACCGAGTGCACACAGCCGTCGTCGCCCTGCGGGGGCGTGACGCCGTCCAGCAGCACCAGTCCTCCGCCCTGGCCGGAAGCGGGAAGGACCGTGGCGGTCCAGTCCTCGTTCGGACGTCCGGGCGTGCCGGCGGCGGTGGCGAGTTCGATGCGCATGCGGCCAGTCTGCACGATGCCTTCACCGCACCTGCACGGCACCGGGATTGGTGCGTACCAGCAGGTCAGACGGGTGGGCGGGGCGGAAGGGTGTCCTCCGCCCCGGGATGCGGGCGGGCATCCTGCCAAAGCCTGCCCGGAAGTTCCAGCCGGTGCCCGTGGGGCGCGCCGGCGCCCGGCGGCGTGACTTGTTCGCCAACTCGGGAGTGATGTTCACTCGTTCGAGTGGCGGAGCGGTTGATGCGCGCCCCCTGCGCAAAAGCACTGGAATGGTCGGAAGCCGTACCAGGGGGCGGGGCGCTCGTTCTTGTGACCGTGCGTCACCTCTGCTTCAAGGGCGGACGAGTCAAGATTGCGAGCACCGGTGCAGAAGAAGCGGCCTCGGAGCAAGGGCGGCAGCAACAGCGGTTCCGAGGCGGCGCCGACTGCCGGGGCCGGGAGCGGCCGCACCGTACGCGTCCGCACCAGGCTGGTCGCGGGTGTCGCCGTCGTCGGGATCACCGTCATAGCCGCCGGGACGCCCGCGGTGCTCGCCGCCTCGTCCGACCTCACCGACGCGCAGCAGCTGGTCACCCTCGCCGAGCTGAACCAGCAGGCCATCTCGCTCGCCCACTCCCTCGCCGACGAGCGCGACGAGGTCACCACCTACATCGCCGGCGGCCGTGAGGGCGAGCCGGGCAGCCGCAGCGCCCGTGTCGACCAGCAGGTGGACGAGATCAGGGACGCGGCCCCCGCCGACCTCCGCCGCGACCTGTCCACCATCCCCTCCCTGCGCCGCGACGCGGTCAGCGGCAAGGGCACGGCGCTGGAGGCCCACCAGGCGTACTCCGAGGTCATCGCCAAGCTCCACGGCCTCGCCGACGAGCTGGCCAGGGACACCCCGCCGCGCGCCGCGGAGGAGACCCGCACCCCGCAGGCCCTCGGCCGTGCCACCGAACAGGCCGCCGCCACCCGCGGGCTGCTGCTCGCCGCGCTCGCCGTGCCCCGCCCGGAGCCGGAGGCCCCCCGGATCGACCCGTTCACCGGTCTCCCCGTCCAGACCGAGGACGAGGGCGAGACCAAGGAGGACCGCACCCGCGACGCGCTGAGCGCCGCCGCCCAGCAGGCCCGGGTCGGCGAGCTGTCCGCGCTCGCCGAGTTCGACCAGTCCGCCGGCACGACCGCCCGCGACAAGCTGGCCTCCATTGTCACCGGCCCCGAGGTCAACAGCGCCGAGAAGTACCTCGCCGAACTCACCGACCGCCCCGAGCTGTCCGACAACGACCTGAAGGTGAGCACCAAGAAGGTCGCCGCTGCGCTCTCCGCCCGGGTCGACCGGATGCGCTCGGTGGAGTCCGCCCTCGGCACCACACAGGTCCAGCGGCTCGGACAGCTCCGCGACGACGACGTCACGGCCCTCGAACTGCGCATCGCGCTCCTCGGCGGCTGTCTGCTCGTCGCCGTCGGCGTCTCCACCGCCGTCGCCCGCACCCTCACCCAGCCGCTGGCCGTACTGCGCATCGGCGCCGCCCGGCTCGCGGCGGAGCCCGCCACCGCCGAGCCGGTCCGCTACACCGGCCGCAACGACGAGTTCGCCCAGGTCGTCCGCTCCATCAACGCCCTGCACGGTCAGCTGCGCGAACTGCTGACGGAGTTCAACGGGCGCTTCGAGTCCCTGGAATCCGAGCGCGCCGAGCTGATCGCCGGACGCGAGGCCCTCACCGTCCAGCGCGCCGAACTCCAGGTCCGCACCGCCGACCTCACGGCCCAGCTGGAGAAGCTGAAGAACACCGTCCACCACACCTTCGTCAACCTCTCGCTGCGCACCCTGGGCCTGGTCGAGCGCCAGCTCGGCGTCATCGAGTCCCTGGAGGAGCGCGAGCAGGACCCGGAGCGGCTCGGCACGCTCTTCAAGCTCGACCACATGGCCACGGTCATGCGCCGCCACAGCGAGAACATGCTGGTCCTCGCGGGCGCCGAGCACGGCCACGGGCACCCGGGCCCGATCCCGCTGGTCGACGTCCTGCGCGCGGCCGTCAGCGAGATCGAGCGGTACGAGCGGGTCACCATCCAGTCCCTCCCGCCGCACGCCCAGGTCGCCGGGTTCGCCGCCGACGACCTCAGCCACCTGGTCGCGGAACTCCTGGAGAACGCGACCTCCTTCTCCCCGCCCGACTCCCACGTCCAGCTCTCCGGCTGGCTGCTGGAGACCGGCGAGGTCATGCTCTCCGTCCAGGACGAGGGCATCGGCATGTCCTCGGTACGCATGGGCGAGCTGAACACCCGCCTCGCCGATCCGACGCTCTTCGAGGCCGGCGAGCAGAACGCGGACGGGGCAGGACTCGGCCTCCAGGTGACCTCGCTGCTCGCCGCGCGCCACGGTGTGCGGGTGGAGCTGCGCGAGCAGAAGAGCAGCGGGGTGACGGCGGTCGTCGTGCTCCCCGAGGCCCTGCTGCCGAAGGCGCTCCCGGCCGCCACCCCGCCGCCCGTCACCACGGCCGGTGAGGCGCCCGCGCTGAACCTGCCGGGCTCGGTGGCCGAGGCCAACTCCAACACGCTGCCGGGGCGCGGCCCGTCGACGTCCGACGATCCGATGATCGCGGCGGCGGAACGCGCGATCGCCGCGTCGGGGGCGGCCGAGGTTACGGAGACCACGGCGGACGCCGAGGCCACGGCGGACGCCGGGGCCACGACGGACGCCGAGGCTCGGGAGGCCGCTGAGGCCCCCGCCGCCCTGGAGGCCGCCGCAGCCCCGGAGGCCCCTGAGGCCCCCGCAGCCCCGGAGCCCGCTGAGGCCCCGGAGGTCCCGCAGGCCGCTGAGGCCCCCGCCGCCCCGGAGCCCGAGTCCGACGAGCCCGACGAGTTCGACGAGCCCCACGAGTCCACGGAGACCCCCGACGAGTCCACGGAGACCCCGGAAGCGGCCTCCGCCTCCGAGCCCCTCCCGGCCGCGCAGTTCGCCTCCGAGCCCACCGCCTCCGAGCCCGCCGCTCCCGACCCCGCCCCCGAGAACGACCCCGAAGCCACCCTCCAGGTGCGCCTGCCGCGCCCGCCGCGCTCCGCCGAGGTCCCCGAGCCCACGACCGCCGGCGGCCCGTACGCCATCGGCCCCGACCGCCACGAGCGCGCCCCCGACGAGGGCCCGCACAGCGGCACTCCGACGGCGGAACCCGAGGCGGCCGAGGCCCGGGAAACCGCCGGCACCGTCCCCGGCCCCCGCGAGCCCGAGGCCGGACGGATCACCGACAAGGGCCTCCCCAAGCGGACCCCCAAGATCGTCCGGCCCGCCGGGGCTCCCGCCGCCGAGCGCAGGGGGAGCGTCGACAAGGAGGCCCTGAGGCGCCGGCTCGGCGGCTTCCACCAGGGCGCGAAGGACGGCCGCCGCGACGTCGAGGCGGAGATCGCCGAGGGCACAGGACCGGCGGGAGGCACCACACGCACCGAGCATGCCGAGCCGGCAGGCCGTAGCGACGGCCGGACCGGAGAGACGGGGGACACAGTCGAGGAGGCACGCAGTTGACTGCGCCCAGCACATTCGGGCTGAGCACCGAGGCTCGCAACCTTCACTGGTTGCTGAGCAATCTCGTGGAGGAGGTGCCAGGGGTCCACTCGGTCACCGTCGTCTCGTCCGACGGGCTGATGCTGCTCTCCTCCGACCCCGGCCACCTCAGCGCCCCCGAGCAGGGAAAGCCCAGCGGGCCGCGCGGCTCCAGCGCAGACCTGGCGACCATCGTCTCCGGCATCGGCAGCCTCACGGTCGGTGCCGCGAAGCTGATGGAGGGCGGCGGCGTCAAGCAGACCATGGTCGCGATGGAGGAGGGCAGCGTCTTCGTCATGTCGATCAGCGACGGCTCGCTGCTCGGGGTGCATGCCGCACCCGACTGCGACATGAGCGTCATCGCGTACCACATGGCGCTGTTCGTCGGCCGGGCCGGACACGTACTCACCCCCGAACTCCGCAGTGAACTGCGCAAATCGATGGAGAGCGCCCAGTGAGCCATGCCGCCGCCGGACCGGCCCGCAATCTTCCCGTCCGGGGGGCCGGCAAACGGCCCGCGCGGGTCCGCCCGTACTCGCTGACCGGTGGCCGCACCCGCTTCGGGCACGTGCTGCTGGTCGAGACGTTCGTCGCCGCGCTGGAGGCGCCCGACGAGCGCCGCGAACTCACCGGCGGAAACCTGGCATCGCGGCTGATGCCGGAGCTCAGGGCCATTGTCGAGATCTGCCGGCGGATGCGTACCGTCGCGGAGATCTCGGCCCTGCTGAAGATGCCGCTCGGTGTGGTCCGGGTGCTGCTCAGCGACTTGGCCGACCAGGGAAAGATCCGCGTGTACGGGACCGGTCACGGCACCGGCCAGCCCGACCGCGCACTGCTCGAAAGGGTGCTCGATGGACTCCGTCGTCTCTGAGTCGCCGCTGTTCGCCCCGCGGCAGCCGGGGCCGGAGAGCCGGCCCGAGGAGAAGCTCCAGCCCTGGCAGCTGGACCGCACCAGGGCCCCGATCGCCACCAAGATCGTGGTCGCGGGCGGCTTCGGCGTCGGCAAGACCACCTTCGTGACCTCGGTCTCGGAGATCACCCCGCTCCAGACCGAGGCGATGATGACCCGGGCCAGCGAGGGCACCGACGACCTCGACGCCACGCCCGACAAGACCACGACGACCGTCGCCATGGACTTCGGCCGGCTCACGCTGGACGACGACCTCGTGCTGTACGTCTTCGGCACCCCGGGCCAGCAGCGCTTCTGGTTCATGTGGGACGACCTGGTGCGCGGCGCGATCGGCGCGGTCGTCATGGCCGACACCCGGCGGCTCGCCGACTGCTTCCCCGCCCTCGACTACTTCGAGAGCTGCGGACTCCCGTACATCGTGGCCGTCAACCACTTCGAGGGCACGCCTGGGTTCGAGGCGGAGGACGTCCGGGAGGCCCTGACCGTCCCCGCGCACGTCCCCGTGGTGATCATGGACGCGCGCAGCAGGATCACCGTCGTCGAGTCGCTGCTGGCCCTGGTCGGCCACGCACTCGACGCCAGCCCCGGGTAGCCCCAGCCACACACAACGGAGAACCGCGATGCGGAAGATACTCATAGTCGGAGCCGGTCAGTCCGGGCTCCAGCTCGCCCTCGGACTTCAGTCCAAGGGGTACGAAGTCACCCTCATGTCCAACCGCACGGCCGACGAGATCCGCTCCGGCCGGGTCATGTCGACGCAGTGCATGTTCCACACCGCGCTCCAGCACGAGCGGGACTACCAGCTGAACTTCTGGGAGTCGCAGGCCCCGCGCATCGAGGGCCTCGGCGTCTCGGTCGCCGCCCCCGACTCCTCGCGGGCCGTCGACTGGGTCGGCAAGCTGGACGGCTACGCCCAGTCCGTGGACCAGCGGGTCAAGATGGCCGGCTGGATGGAGACCTTCGCCCAGCGCGGCGGCCAGCTCGTCATCCACGGCGCTGCCGTCTCGGACCTCGACTACTTCTCCCGCGCCTACGACCTGGTGATGGTCGCGGCCGGCAAGGGCGAGCTGGTCTCGATGTTCGGCCGGGACGCGTCCCGCTCGCCGTACGACGCCCCGCAGCGCGCGCTGTCCGTGGCGTACGTCCACGGCATGGGCCCGCGCCCCGAGCACCCCGACTTCGACGCGGTCCGCTGCAACCTGGTCCCCGGCGTCGGCGAACTCTTCGTGATGCCGACCCTGACCACATCGGGCCGCGCGGACATCCTGTTCTGGGAAGGCGTCCCGGGCGGGCCGCTCGACGCGTTCCAGGGCATCAAGGACCCCTCCGAGCACCTGGCCAAGACGCTGGAGCTGATGGAGCGGTTCACCCCCTGGGAGTACGCCCGCGCCACCAAGGTCGAGCTGACCGACGCCAACGGCACCCTCGCGGGCCGCTACGCCCCGACCGTCCGCAAGCCTGTCGGCCGGCTGCCCGGCGGCGGCCTGGTCCTCGGAGTGGCGGACGTCGTCGTCGCCAACGACCCGATCACAGGCCAGGGCTCCAACTCGGCCTCCAAGTGCGCCAACGCCTACCTGGACGCGATCGTCGAGCACGGCGACCGGGAGTTCGACGAGACCTGGATGCAGGCCACCTTCGACCGCTACTGGGACACCGCCCAGCACGTCACGAAGTGGACGAACGCCATGCTCGGGGTCCCGCCGGAGCACGTCCTGAACCTCATCGGTGCGGGCGGACAGCTCCAGCCGGTCGCGGACCGCTTCGCCAACGGCTTCAACGACCCGGCGGACTTCGAGAACTTCTTCTACGAGCCGGAGAAGACGAACGCCTACCTGGCCTCGGTCACGGGACCCGCCGCCTGAGCAGGCCCTGCGGACTCCCGAGCCCCGGCCGCTACGAGGCCGGGGCCGAGGAGGAGGCGTATCCCTCGTCGGAGCCGGCGGACGAGCCTGCGGGCAGCTCGGGCGCCCGGTACGTGGCCAGCGCGGCGCTCTCCGGGTCCGGCCGCACCGCGCCCAGGACCGGGTTGGACGCCACGGGGGAGACCTTCACCCGTGAGCCCGGCCGGGGCGCCTGCACCACCTGGCCGTTGCCGATGTACAGCGCCACATGGGTCGCCTTCGGGAAGTAGACCACCAGGTCGCCGGGGCGCAGCGCGTTCATCGGTACCCGGGGCAGCTGCCGCCACTGCTCCTGCGAAGTGCGCGCAATGGCACGTCCGGCGTTCGCCCAGGCCTGCGAGGTCAGCCCGGAGCAGTCGAACGAATCCGGTCCCTGGGCGCCCCACACGTACGGCTTGCCGATCTGCCGGACCGCGTACCGGACGGCCGCGGCGCCCTGTGCGGACGGCGGGCGGGCCGAGGAGAGCGCGCCGGAGGCGACCAGGGCGCTCTGCGCCTGGTCGGTGGTCTTCTGTTCGAGACCGGAGACCTCGGCGAGCTGGTCCGCGGAGAGGGTGGCGAGCTTGGCCTCCACCTCCTTCAGCCGGGTCCGCACAGTGTCGCGTTCCTTCTTCTGCCGGGTGGCGAGCACCTGCTGCTCGTCCAGCACCTTGCGGGACTCCTCCGCCAGCTCGTCGGCCCGCTTCTCGGCCGTACCGAGCCGCCGGACGGTCGCCGCCCGCCCGGCGGCCAGCCGCTGGATGACCTGCCCCTGGTCCAGGGCGTGTTCGGGGTCGCGCATCAGCAGCAGCCGCAGATACGCGGAGAGGTCGGACCGGCCCTGGTACTGCTCGCGGGCCAGCCGGCCGGCGGCGTCACGGCTGCGGGAGAGCGCGAGCCGGGCGGTGACGAGTGCGGCGTCGAGCTTCTTCGCCTTCGCGGCCCGCTTCTTCAGCTCGGCCGCCGTGCCGTTGTAGGCCTCGGTGGCCTCCTCCGCCTGCTGGTACAGCCGCTGCAACTCGCTCAGCAGCCCGGCGGCCCCGGAGGCCGACGCCGCACCGGACGGCTCCCCGGGACCGGGCGAGGGCGCCGCGACGGCGGTGCCCGGGGAGGTCACGACGACGGCGGCCAGCGCCGCCGTGCCGAGGGAACGCAGCCAAGTGCCCGACACGACTTCACCTCCACGACCGGGGCGAATCGTGCGACTACCCCATGAGTGAGCGCAATCCATCCATACGCTCACCCGGCGCCGGGCGATGCAAGAACCCGGGGGGCGTGGCGGCGGGCCCGCGCCCCCGGATTCCCCCGGAAGGCGGCGGCCCGCCCTCCGGCCGGCGCGGTCAGGCCACCGGGAACGCGTAGACCGTGCGCCCGCGCCGCACGATCGCCGTCTTCCCGTACGTCAGCACCTGGTAGCCGGCCTTCACCGTCTCGCCGTCCGGATCCTGGTTGCCGATGTCCTGGAACTTCCACAGCCGCCGCCCGTCGGCCCCCGAGAACGCGGTGACCTGGCCGTAGCCCGCCGCGAACACGGTGTCGCCGCTCCTGGTGACGGTGACCGCGGGTGCCTTGGTCTCCGTCGACTCCGTTGACCGGCGCCACTTCAGCTTGCCGTTCCTGCGGTCGACGGCCCCCACCTCCTGGTTGCTGTTGGTGGTGTGCAGCAGGTCGCCCGTCACGACCGAGGGCCCGAAGACCGTCTTGCCGGTGCCCTTCAGCGTCCACTTCGCCTTGCCCGCGGGCGTCTCGAAGGCGCGCAGGCCGGTGCCGTTCGCCGCGTACAGCACGCCTTCCGCGTCGCCCACGGCCGCCCCGTCGAGGGTGACGCTGCCGAACCTGCGGCTCCACTGGGCCTTGCCGGTCTCCCGGTCGAAGCTGCGGAAGATGCCCTTCTTCTTGGCCGCCTTCAGGGCCGCGGGGGTGAGCGTCAGATGGTCCTGCCGCACGATGACGGCGTCCGGCCGGACCGCGATCAGCCGGAAGACGGGCGCGATCGGGCCGCGGCCGTTGGGCACCGGCGTCCGCCACAGCTCCTTGCGCCCCACGATGTCGTACGCGAACAGGTACGACCTCACCACCTGCTTGTCCTTGCCCCGCTTCTCGCCCTTCTTGGGCGCGGGCGCCTTCACGGTGGCCTTGTGCGAGCCGGTGAACCAGATGGTCGTCCCGGCCGATCCGACGAGCGTGCGCACCGACAGGTCCGGCGCGTCCTCGAAGCCGTCGGCGTACGCCACCCGGTGGGCCACCCGGCCGTCCTTCGCCGAGAGCCACAGGAATTCCGAGGGGCCCGCCACGAAGCAGTGCTCCTCGCCCGCCGCGAGGGCGGCCTGCCCCTTGGCGCCGTCCGCGTTCTCCCAGAGCCGGCGTCCGGTGCGCAGATCGACGGCGCTCACATGGCTCTGGTCCGTCAGCACCAGCAGCCGGTCGTTCCAGAGCGCGGCGGTCAGCGGCGGCGGCTCGTCCGCCGGATGGGTGTGGATCCAGAGCGGCTGCGGGGCGACTCCGGAGAGGCTGGGCCCGGCGGTGGTGGGCGCGGGCTTGGGGTCGTCCTTCGGCTTGTCGTCGTCGCCGGACGTGAGCGCGTACAGGGTCCCGCCCCCGGCCAGCAGTCCGGCCACACCCGCGGCGGCCCCGATCAGCAGGCCCCGCCGGCCCATGCCGCCCCGGCGGGGCTCGGCGGGCGGGGCGATGTTGGGGATGGGCGCCGGAGGCAGGGGCACGGGCAGCGGCTGCGGGGGCGGCGCGGCCTGGGCGTACGGCTGCTGCTCGTACGTCCCCGGGTTCGGCCAGGGGGCGGCGGGGCCGCCGATGGCCTTGAGCTGCGTGGTGTGGGTGTCGGGCGGCGGCGCCGGGGTGGAGGGGATGGGGCCCGGCGCGGCGACGGTCGGCTGCTGCCGGGCGGGCGGGGGCGGCGCCTGGTGGTGCGGGGGTACGGCATCAAAGACGCCGGGCACCGCGTCCTGTATGGGGGGCGGCGCGGGGGCCACGGCGTCCCAGACGTCACCGTAGGACTTCGGGGCGTTCGCGCCCTGGGCACCCGAGGGGTTCTCTTCGGACGCCGGAAGTTGATCGGGCACGGGGTTCTCCACAGACACGTTCTTGACGGAAACGGATTCATTCACGGGCGCGGGGACGGGCCCGCCCGGCTCGGCCCCGGCCGCCAGGCGGCCGGCCCTGACACCCTGCGTGGCCACGGCGGCCGACAGCCGGCCCGGCAGCCAGCCGCCCGCAGCGAGACCGGCGGCGCCCTCCAGCGCCAGTTCGGCGGCCACGGTCCCCGCGCCGGGGCGGGCGGCCGGGTCCTTCGCCAGGCACCGGGCGATCAGGTCGCGCAACGCCTCCGGGACGTCCCCGAGTTCGGGTTCGCCCCGGGCGATGCGCTCGGCGTCCGCCAGTGGGGTGGTCCCGGTCGCCGCGTAGGCGAGCAGCAGACCGAGCACGAAGAGGTCGGAGGCCGGGCCCGCCGCCTGGCCCGCGAGCTGTTCCGGGGTCAGATGGCCGAGCCGTACGGAGAGCCCGCCGCCCGGACCGGCCTCGGCCTCGGCCGCCGCGCCCAGCGGGCCGAACGCGGTGAGCCAGGGGCCGTCCTCGGCGAGCAGCACGGTCCGGGGGGAGAGGCCCTGGAACACCGTCCCGGTGGCGTGCACGCGGGAGAGGGTCTCGGCGATGCCGGCGCCCAGTATCCGCACGGCCCGCTCGGGCAGCGGGCCCACGGTCCCGATCGCCTCGGTCAGGGTCAGCGCGGGCACGTACGCCGACGCGGTCCACGGGCGGTCGTCCTCGCCGGAGCCGTCCGCGGGGGCGTCGAGCACCTCGGCGACCCAGCCGCCGGCCAGCCGGTCGGCGATGCGCGCCTCCGCGTCGAAGCGGTGCCGGAAGGCGGGCAGCGCGGCGAGCTCGGGCCGGGCCGCGGTGACGACGACGAGGTCCTGCGCCGTCTCGCCGCGCGCGAGGTACAGCACCGAAGCGGCCGTCTCCCGCAGGCGGGCCAGCACGGTGTACGGCCCGAAGCGCCCCGGATCGTCCTGACGCAGCGCCTCCATGGCGACCCCCCTTTTGTGACCGTCCGGCCGTCCCTGGACCAGACGGCCGATCCTAGTCGGGCAGTTCCCGCTGCCCCTTTCCGCCATCGTTCCCCGGTTTAGACCAGGGCCACCGGGGCTTGTGGCGTTCGCGGCCCTCGGGGACGTACTCGTACACCCAGCCCCGCTGGATGCCCAGCCGTTTCGTGTATCCGGCCGGGGCCCTGCGGTACGCGTACACGGTGGCGGGCCCGCCGGCGGCGTCCGGGACGGGGACCTCGTACCACTTGGGCGGGTGGCCGGTCGCGCCCGTGAGGACGGGCAGGACCCGGCCGTCCAGCGGGCCGCCGACGAAGGCGGTGTTCTCGCTTCTCACCCGGCCAGTCTGACCGATCAGTCCGGCGGCAGCAGATGCGCGGCCACCCCGACGAGCGGGGCGAGCCGGTCCGCCAGCCGGCCGGCCGGGCCCGTGATGTTCTCCAGGGGCAGCAGCGCGGCCACGGCGGAGGCGGTCTGCGGGTCGGAGGCCGAGGTGACGGCGAGGAGGCCGATGAACTGGTCGACCAGCCAGTCGCGCAGCTCGGACGCGTCCGGCCGCTTGCCCTCGTCGAGCCAGATCAGCGAGGCCGCCTCGACCGCCGCGATCCAGGTGCGCACCATCATGCTCAGCCGGGGCGCGGGCTCGCTCCGCCCGTCGTGGCCCAGGTGCAGGAGGATCTGCTCGGCCGCCGCCCGCCGGACCTCGTCCACGATGGTGCCCGTCCGGGACGTCTCGGCGACGCTGCCGCCCCGCAGCAGGGCGCTGAAGCCGGCGTCGTGCTCGTCCACGAAGGCCAGATAGCGGTCCAGGACGCGCATCACCCGCTCGGTCGGCGGGCCCTCGGCCGGCTCGGCGAAGCACAGCTTCAGCTGCTCCGCCGCCGACCTGAGCGCCGCCTCGTACAACTGCTGCCGTCCGCCGGGGAAGTAGCGGTAGACCAGCGGGCGGGACACCCCGGCCACCGTCGCGACCTCGTCGAGCGAGACCTCGTCGGGGGCCCGGTGGGCGAAGAGGGTGAGCGCCGCACCGAGCAGCTGGGTGCGGCGCTCCTCGACGCTGAGCCTTCGGTACGCGCGCGCGGGCGGCGCGGCTGCGGCAGTCATACCGGCAAGCGTAAGGGCTGTCGCCCTCAGGCCAGCAGTCCCGAGCTCTTCCACAGCCTGCGTCCCACGCCGTTGAGGACCCCGATGTCCTCGAAGAAGTCGGTCAGCCGCTTGGCACCCGTCTGCATGACCTCGGCCCGGTGGCCGCTGGCCCGTACCTGGGCGACCGCCTCGTGGCGGTCCAGCCCGACGTTCTCGTACACCCGCGGGTTGACGAAGCAGACGGAGAAGACGCGGGCCGCCTCGCCGCAGCTCAGCCGGGCCAGTTCGCGTTCCCAGCGCGGGGCGGTCACCATCTGGCGGCGCAGCTCCTCGCGGGCGTAGCGCACATGCCGGGCCTCCTCGATCACATGGATGCGGGTCACCCCGCGCACCAGGGGCTGGACGCGCTCGTCGGGGAAGGTGAGCCGCTGCATCCAGTCGAGGATCTCCTCGCCGAGGAGCGTGCCGGCGAACGAACCGGGCGTCGTGGAGACGCTCTTCAGGACGCGGGCCATGTTGTGGTACCTGCGCGGTACGGAGTAGGTGGGCCCGTCGCCCCAGGTGATCATCCGGCCGAACATCATCGAGTGCCGGCACTCGTCGGCTATCTCGGTGAGCGCGTAGCGGACGTGGTTGCTGGTCGCGGGCTTGTCGTAGATGTGCCGGACCAGCAGCTGCATGAGGATGATCTCGAACCAGATGCCCAGCGAGGCCAGCGACGCGGCCTCGTGCCGGGCCAGTTCGAGCCGCTGGTCGTGCCCCATGCGCTTCCACAGCGGGGTGTCGTAGAGGGAGACCAGCTCCGGCGGCCAGAACCACTTGCCGTCCTCGGGCGGCGAGTCCCAGTCGAGCTCCTTGTCCGGGTCGAAGGAGTGCTTGGCCGACGCCTCCAGCAGTCGTTCCGCGATCTGTTCCCGGCCGCGCAGCGGGCCGAGCGCGTCACGGAGGGTCTGCAGATCGCTTTCGGTCACGGTCGTCATGGCTGGGGGCACCTCACACATGGGTTACCGACGGTCACCCATTATGAGACTGCGTGTCAGCAAGGCAGTCAATCCCCTGCGCACGACTTGTTGACCCCGCGTCTACCAACGTGTGAACCTGCCAACTGAGCCGGTAACGCGCTGTGTTACGACGTACGCGAGGCGAAGGAGCCGTCCGTGTCGACCCACGACCTCTACACCACCGCCCCCGAACAGCCGCTGTGGGCGGTGCCCGCCTCCGGCGCCGCACGCTTCAGCTGGGACTACGACGACGGCCGCGAGCGCCTCCTCGCCCTGTACCAGAAGGGCAAGGACAAGCAGTGGGACGGCAACAAGCGCATCGACTGGAGTCTGGAGGTCGACCCGGCGGACCCGCTCGGCACCCCCGACGAGGCGCTGACCCTGTACGGCACCCCGCACTGGACGAAGATGACCGAGAGGGACCGGGGCGAGCTGCGCAAGCACTACACCGCCTGGCAGTTCAGCCAGTTCCTGCACGGTGAGCAGGGCGCGATGATCTGCGCCGCCCGGATCACCGAGTCCGTCCCCGACCTGGACGCCAAGTTCTACTCCGCGACCCAGGCCATGGACGAGGCCCGGCACGCGGAGATCTACAGCCGGTTCCTGCACGAGAAGATCGGGATGCTCTACCCGGTCAACGACAACCTCCAGGGGCTGCTCGGCGACACCCTGCGCGACTCCCGCTGGGACATGCCCTACCTCGGCATGCAGGTCCTCATCGAGGGCCTGGCCCTGGCCGCGTTCGGCATGATCCGCGACACCACGACCAAGCCGCTGCCCAAGCAGATCCTCGCGTACGTCATGCAGGACGAGGCCCGGCACGTCGCCTTCGGGCGGATGGCGCTGCGCGACTACTACCGGCAGCTCAGCGACGCGGAACTGCGCGAGCGCGAGGAGTTCGTCATCGAGGGCTGCTACCTGATGCGCGACCGGCTCAGCGGGGTGGAGGTCCTGGAGAACTTCGGCATCGGCAAGCAGGAGGCGAAGGATCTCTCCGAGCACTCCGAATACCTCCAGCTCTTCCGTAAGCTGCTGTTCAGCCGGATAGTCCCGTGCGTCAAGGACATCGGCCTGTGGGGCGAGCGGCTGCAGAAGGCCTATGTCGACATGGGCGTCCTCGAACTCGGCGACTCCGACCTGGACCTCCTCATGGCGAGGGACGAGGAAATAGCCGAGCAGCTGGACAAGGACCGCTTCGAGGCGGAGGAGCGGGCACGGGTGGCGGAAGTGGCCGAGGCGATCAGCCAGGGCGGGGTGGATGCGGCAGGAGTCTGAACGCCATCGCGCACGCCTGGCCGCCCACGACCGGGCCTCGGCCCGGCTCTCCCGGATGAGCGACCGCCGGATCGGCGAGGCCGTCGCCTCGGCCGCCCCGCTGGGCTCCGGTCTTGGCGGCAGGTCGGCGCAGCTGGACGTGGGCGGCACCCGGGTCTTCGTCAAGCGGGTGCCCCTGACCGAACTCGAACTGCGCCCGAGCAACGTACGCTCGACCGCCAACCTCTTCGGGCTGCCGGTCTTCTACCAGTACGGGATCGGCTCGGCCGGCTTCGGAGCCTGGCGGGAGCTGGCCGCGCACGTCCTCACCACCGACTGGGTCCGCACCGGCGCGTACCCGGACTTCCCGCTGATGTACCACTGGCGGGTCCTGCCCGACTCCCCGCCCGAGGGCTTCACCGACGAATTCGGCGGCATCGAAGGAGCGGTGGCCCACTGGGAGGGCCACCCGGCCGTCCGCGAACGGCTGGAGGCCATCGGCCGGTCCGCGGCGAGCCTGGTGCTCTTCCTGGAACACGTGCCGCACACCCTCGCCGCCTGGCTCGGCGAGCGCCGCGAGGCCGCCGCGAAGGGCGGCGAGGACCCGCCGTACGCCCGGCTGGACGCGGCCCTCGCGCGCGGCGCCGGCTTCATGGGCGCGCACGGGTTCGTCCACTTCGACGCGCACTTCCACAACGTCCTGACCGACGGGCACGCGATCCGCTTCGCCGACTTCGGCCTCGCCCTGAGCTCCACGTTCGACCTCTCCGACGAGGAGTCCGCGTTCCTGGCCGGTCACCTCGCCTACGACCGGCACTACGTCGCCGGCCACCTGCTGCGCCACCACCTCTTCGACGGGGTGCGCGACGCGGCCTTCCTGCGCGACTGGATCGCGGGCGACCGGCCCGGCGGCGTACCGCCCGAGGTGGCCGCGCTCGTCGACCGGCATGCCGCGCCCGCCGTCGTCCTGGACGGATTCCACCGCGGCCTGCTGACGGTGAGCAGGCGTACGCCCTACCCGTCCGCCGCCATCGACAGCGCGGCCGGACACTGACCGGGCCTCGAAATCGTGTTCGCCCCGATGCCGTAGCTTGGGCGCCATGACCACGCCCCCGCCCCCGCCGCCGCAGGGCCCGTACGGCGCGCCCCAGGGCCCCTACGGCCCGCCGCGGCCCCAGCAGAATCCGTACGCCCAGCAGCCGCTGCCCGGACAGCAGCCGCCCCCGTACGGATATCCGCAGGGCGCCCCGACGCCGCCCTCGCCCTGGGGCGCGGTGCCCGGCGGGCCCGGGTTCCCGGGGATGCCGCCGCCCCGGCGGAACAGGGCCGGCCTGATCGCCGCGGCCGTCGCGGGGGCGCTCGTGGTGGCCGGCGGCGTCGCCTTCGGGGTCGTGCGGCTGATGGACGGGGCGGACGACGGCAAGCTGCCGACGGCCGGGAGCTTCCCCCCGGCCGAATACCGGCTGACCGTGCCGAAGACCCTGCTGGACGACGAGTACACCCTGTTCGAGGACACCTCGGCCACGGACGGGAAGGACATCGAGGACACCTACGACCCGACCATCCGCAACCCGAAGGCGGTGGTCACCCAGTACACCTCCGAGAGCGGCGGCACCCTGGTCGTCTCCGGGATGTGGGGACGCATCAAGTCACCGGAGTTCTCCCGCGACAAGATCCTTGAGGGGGCCGCCGAGGCGGACGGGATGACCATGGCCGTGCCCGCCCGGGAGTTCACCCCCGAGGGCTACGACATCACCGTCTCCTGCCAGGTCGTCAGTTCGAAGGAGGGGGCCGTCACCACCACGCTCCCGATGTGCGCGTGGGGCGACAGCAACACCGCCTCCTTCGTCGCCGTCGTCACCGCCGAGAGCGCCTCGCAGGACCCGGAGAAGGTCGACCTCGACCGGGCGGCGCTCGAAACGGCCCGGGTGCGCGAGGAGATGCGCAAGCCGATCGAGGCCGCGCGGGCGGGCTGACGTCCGGCAGCCGGTCAGCCGGTCAGCCGGTCAGTCCGAGACTTCGATGATGTTCCCGTCGGCGTCCAGGGTGTGGGTGTTCCAGTACGTCCACCACTTGTCGTCCACGTGCTCCGGAACCTTGCCCTCCGGGTAGCGCGCGTACCCCTTGGGCGGCTCCTGGCCGTCCGGCACACAGGCGCTTCCGGTACTGCCCACGTACAGCACCGGGTACTCGCCGCCGGAACACACCGCGTCCGCCGTGGAACAGGCGGACGTGAGCACGGCCAGGGCCGCGCCCGTGACGGCGAGGGCGGCGGTGGCGGTCCGGAGGCGGCGGGGGCGACGGGCTGTGCGCACGGTGGGGCTCCTTCTGGGGGTGGCTGTCGGTGTCCAGGCTGCTGCCTCGGTCCGGCGCGGTCCTGAGTACCCGTACTCGGGTGCGGTACTCGGGTACGAGTACGGGCCATTCGTCTCCCTCACCCCGCGACCGGCGGCAGAACACGCTCCACCGCCCCGGCCGCGCCCAGCAGCTCCGCGTCCCGGCCCCGGTCGGCCACCAGCTGGAGCCCGACCGGGCAGCCGTCCCCGGTGAACCCGGCGGGGACGCTCGCCGCCGGATGTCCGCTCAGGTTGAACGCCCAGGTCAGCGACGTGGAGTAGGTATCGCCCGGACCCTCGTGGCCGTGCGGGCGGTTCGGGGTGACGGGGGTCAGGAGCAGCGGGGTGCGGGCGAAGAAGGCGTCCAGCCGGCGGTCGTTCTCCCCGCGCAGCTCCGCCTCCGGCGGCGGCACGTCCCCGCCGCGTACCGCCTGCCAGGCCGCCGCCGGGTCCAGCAGCTCGCACCCGCCCCCGGTGAGCCGCACCACCCCGGCCGCCACCAGCCGCCGCACCGCGCCCCGCACCACGGCCGCCACCTCCGGGTCGGTCTCCGCGAACCCCAGGTCCGGGCTGTAGGCGGCGGACAGGGGCAGCACGGGGGCCACCGGCGCGTAGCCGTCCAGGACGTGGCGCAGATACGTCTGCGCACCGGCCGCCGATGCCGCCAGCACCCCGGCCGACGCGAGCCCCGACCGGTCCGGCGAGGGCAGCAGCCCGTTCGTCGTCTTCAGCCCGAACACCCCGCACCAGGCGGCCGGGATGCGCACCGACCCCGCCCCGTCGCTGCCGGTCGCCAGCGGGACCAGGCCCGCCGCGACCGCCACCGCCGAGCCGGCCGACGAACCGCCCGGGGTCCGGTCCGGCCGCCACGGGTTGACGGTGCGCCCGTGCGCGCCGAGCCCCCAGGTCTGCCAGTGAGTCCCCGGGCCGGGCACGGAGGCCGAGCCGACCGGGACGCCACCGGCCGCGATCAGCCGCCGGGCCGCGTACCCGCGGATACCGGCCGGGCCCTTCACCGCGAACGGGAGCCCGGCCAGGGGGAGGCGGGACGCGGCCGGGAGCCGGGCGAGCGCCTCCTCGGGCCTGTCGTCACATTCCCGTCTGCCGGCCGACGCCATGCACGCACTCTCGCCGCACCGGCCCCAGACCCAAGTACATCCAGTACGAGGGTCTGGGGCCGGCACGCCGAGAGCACGCACCTGACGCCGGCCGGCCCGCCCTCCGGGCGAACGACGGGAATGTGACGACAGGCCCTCGGGCCAGACGTCGAGGAACGCGCACAGCCGCGGGTCCTCGCGCCCGATCGCGGCCAGCGCCCCGCGCACGTCCCAGGATTCCGTCACCGGCTCAGTCTTCCAGGGCCGCTTCCATCACGGCCCGCGCGATCGGCGCCGCGCTGCCGCCGCCGCTGATGTCGGCCCGGTCGGCCTCGGCGTCCTCGACGACCACGGCGACCGCCACCGCCGGGCGGGCCGCGCCGTCGGCCTGCGCCCAGGAGATGAACCAGGCGTACGGCAGGTCCGAGTTGTCCACGCCGTGCTGGGCGGTGCCGGTCTTGCCGCCGACCGTCGCCCCGTCGATCGCCGCGTTCGTGCCCGTACCGTCCTCCACCACGTCGACCATCATCTGCCGCAGCCGCATCGCCGTCGTCGGTTCCATCGCCCGGTGGTAGGTGCGCGGACCGGTCGTCCGCACCGTCGCGCCGCTGTGCTTGGTCGTCCGCTCCACCAGGTGCGGGTACATCAGCTCCCCGCCGTTGGCGACGGCCGCCGCCACCATCGCCATCTGGAGCGGGGTCGCCGTGGTGTCGAACTGCCCGATCGAGGACTGCGCCAGCTGGTCGTCGCTCATCTTGCGGTCGAAGTTGCTCTTCGCCACCCCCGACGGGATCTTCAGGTCCGTGTCGTTGAAGCCGAACCGGCCGGCCGCCGCCACCATCCCGTCGAGCCCGACCTCCACCCCCAGATGCGCCATCACGGTGTTGCACGAGACCCGGATCGCGTCCGCCAGCGACGCCTTGGCGCAGCCGCGCGACTCGTTGGGCAGGACGGTGGAGGTGCCCGGCAGCACATAGGGCGACGGGGTGTCGGTCGCCGCGTCCGGATCGGTGACGACCTCCGCGTCCAGGGCCGCGGCCGCTGTCACGATCTTGAACGTGGAGCCGGGCGGATAGGTCTGCCGGATCGCCCGGTTGAGCATGGGCCGGCTGTCCGCCGCGTTCAGCTCCCGCCAGGCTTCGGTGACCGACGAGCCGGTGCCGGACAGCCGCCCGGGGTCGTACGACGGGGTCGAGACCAGCGCGAGGACGCGGCCCGTCGACGGCTCGATGGCCGCGACCGCGCCCCGCCGGTTGCCGAGCCCCCGGTAGGCGGCCCGCTGCATCGCGTCCTTGACGGTGGTGACGACGTCACCGCCCGGCTGCCGGTCCCGGGTGACCTCGTTCCACAGGGGGAGTGGGGCGAGCAGCGGGTCCGTGCCGGAGAGGACCGCGTCCTCGGCGTTCTCGATGAGCGTGGTGCCGTACGTCTGCGAGGCGTATCCGGTCACCGGGGCGTACAGCGGGCCGTAGCGGTAGGTCCGCTCGTGGGCGAGCTGCTCGCCGGTGTCCTTCGAGCCGGTGACGGGCCGGCCGTCGACCAGGATGTTCCCGCGCGGCTGGTCGTAACGGGCGATGGTGTTACGGCGGTTGGCGGGGTTGTCGTCCAGCTCGTCGGCCTCGAAGACCTGGACGCGGGCGGCGTTCACCAGCAGCGCGACGAGCAGCAGCAGGCAGAACGCGGCGGCGTGCCGGATGTGGCGGATCACCGCTCGCCCTCCGGGAGGGACGGGGCCGGGGCGACGACCCCGGCCTCCACCTCGTCCGGCGGCGGCCGGCGGGCGACATCGCTGACCCGGATCAGCAGCGCCACGATGATCCAGTTGGTGACCACGGACGAACCGCCCTGCGCGAGGAACGGCATCGCCATCCCCGTCAGCGGGATCAGCCCCATCACCCCGCCCGCGATCACGAACACCTGGAGCGCCAGGATCGAGGCGAGCCCGATCGACAGCAGCCGCCCGAACGCGTCGCGCAGCGCCAGCCCGGCCCGGAAACCGCGCGCCACCAGCAGCGCGTACAGCAGGAAGACGGCGGTCAGCCCGGCGAGGCCCAGCTCCTCGCCGGCCGTCGCCAGGATGAAGTCGGACTTGGCGGCGAACCCGATGAGGACCGAGTGGCCGAGCCCGAGGCCGGTGCCGAGCATCCCGCCGGCGGCGAAGGCGAACAGCGACTGGGCGAGCTGGCCCGGTCCCCGGCCGGCGTCGATCGAGGCGAACGGGTCGAGCCAGTCCTGCACCCGGCTGTGCACATGCGGTTCGAAGGAGCCCACGACGAACGCGCCGACCGCCGCGAGCAGCAGCCCGACCGCGATCCAGCCGGTCCGCCCGGTCGCCACGTACAGCAGGATCACGAACAGCCCGAAGAACAGCAGCGAGGTGCCGAGATCGCGTTCCAGGACCAGGACGCCGACGCTGAGCAGCCAGATCGCCACGATCGGCCCGAGCACCCGCCCGGTGGGCAGCTGGAGCTTCCAGATCCTGCGGCCGGTGTACGCGAGGGCGTTGTGGTTCGCCGCGAGGTAGGCGGCGAAGAACACCGCGAGCAGGATCTTGGCGAACTCGCCGGGCTGGAAGGAGAATCCGGCGACCCTGATCCAGATCTTCGCCCCGTTCACCGCCGGGAAGAAGATCGGCACGATCATCAGGACGAGCGCGGCGGCGACCGAGAGGTACGCGTAGCGCTGGAGTACCCGGTGGTCGCGCAGGAACACCACCACCGCGATGAAGAACGCGACGCCGAGCGTGGACCAGATCAGCTGGGTCGTCGCCGCCCGGTCGCCCGGCGTCTCCAGGTCCAGCCGGTAGATCAGCACCAGGCCGAGGCCGTTGAGCAGGACGGCGATGGGCAGCAGCAGCGGATCGGCGTACGGGGCGCGGAAGCGGACCGCGAGATGGGCGAGCAGCGCGAGCAGCCCGAGGCCGCCGCCGTATCCGGCGACGTCGGGCGGGACCGCGTCGTCGTGGGCCAGCCCGACCGCGGCGTAGCCGTAGACGGAGATGAGGACGGCCCCGATGAGGAGCGAGAGTTCCACGCCGCGCCGCTTGGGCAGGCGCAGCACGGGCGGGGGTGCGTCCGCCGTCGATGCGGTCATGCCCCGCAACGTAGCAAGAGGCGGGTGGTATTTCCCTTATGTTCCGGTGTGGAGGTTTGCGGGGGAGCCCTCAGGCGGAGCCCGGGGACTCCTCCTCGTCGAGGCGTACGTAGTGCGGCAGCGTCAGCCGGGCCACCGCCCCGCCGTCCGGCGCGTTCCCGAAGGACAGCGCGGCGCCCATCACCTCGGCCTGCCCGGCCGCGATGGTCAGCCCGAGGCCGTGCCCCTTGCCGCCGCCCTCGGTGCGGAAGCGCTGCGGGCCGCCCGCCGTCAGGTACTCGGGGAAGCCGTCGCCGTGGTCGCGTACGGTCACCACCGGCCCGTCGACGGTCACCACCACGGGCGGCCCGCCGTGCCGGTGCGCGTTGCTGATCAGGTTGCCCAGCACCCGTTCCAGGCGCCGCCGGTCCGTCTCGACGCGCACCGGATCCCCGGTGACGACGACCTCGGTGTCCGTGCCCGAGGCCCGCACCACGCCCGTGACGAGCGGGGCCAGTTCGTGCACATCGAGATCGACGTGTTCGGTACGGGCGTCGAGGCGTGAGATCTCCAGCAGGTCCTCGGTCAGGGCGCGCAGGGCTCGGGCCCGGTCCTGCACCAGCTCGGAAGGGCGGCCCGGCGGCAGCAGTTCGGCGGCGGCCGAGAGACCGGTCAGCGGGGTGCGCAGCTCGTGTGCCACGTCGGCGGTGAAGCGCTGCTCGGCCTGGAGCTTGCGCTGGAGCGCCGACGCCATCGTGTCGAGCGCCCCGGCGACGACGGCGACCTCGTCCTGCCGGCGCGCGGGGTCCGCCGTACGCGGGTCGTTGACGCGGGCGTCCAGATCGCCCGCCCCGATCCGCCGGGCCACCCGCGCGGTCTGGTGCAGCCGCCGGGTGACCCGGGTGACGGCGAACGCGCCGACCAGCAGGGTGGCGCCGATCGCCAGCAGCGAGGAGCCGAGGATCGCCCCGTCCAGGCCGTTGATCGTGCGGGCGCTCTGGCTGTAGTCGGTCCAGGCGGCCAGCGCCCGTCCGTCGTCCGCCGGGGTGGCCGCCCACATCGCCGGGCGCCCCAGGTGCCCGGCGACCATGGTGCCGCGCCGCCCGCCCGCCGCCAGGGCCCGAAGCTGCGCGGGCAGCCCCGGCGGGTCCACCCCGGAGCGCGGCGGGAGCGCCTCGCCCCCCTCGTAGGCGCGGGACACCTCGGTGAGCCGGGCGAGCGCCTTCTCGCGGGCGTGGCCGACCGTCTGGCGGGTGACCGCGGTGTGGACCAGCACGCCGAGGAGGGCGGCCAGCACGCAGCACATCACGGTGATGAAGACCGCCGACTTCCAGGTGAGCGTCGCGGTCCAGGCGGGCAGCCGCAGCCGGCGCCGGAGCCTCGGCGTCCCCACCCGGCGGCTCACCGGCGCTCCGCCGGGACGGAAGCCGTGGGCCGGGGTGTGCGCGGGGCGGAGGGGCGCGGGCTCGGCGGGTGCCCCCTGTCCTGCCCGATGCGCAGGATCTCGTCCTGCGTGGGCAGCATCGCGCGCTGCCGGTCGTCCCAGGACCACGCCGTGCGGTACTCGTAGCCCGTGATCGCCGATGGCGCCCGCATGATCAGGTCCCGGCCGGCCAGCTCCACGCTGATCACCGCGTCCGACGTGGACATGATGCGGATCAGCGCGCCCGCGTCCGGCATGTAGACCCGGACCGAGAGCTGACGGCCGGCCAGCCGGATCGCGAGGACCATCTCGTCCTTGCCGTCCCCGGTGAGGTCCCGGAAGTAGGGCGGCAGCACCGGGCAGGAACGGGGCGCGTCGCGGCAGGCGTTGATCTGCTCCACCGTCCGGTCCGGCAGCTCGTCGACCCCGCTGGACCGGTCGGGCAGCGCCTTCAGCCCGGCCCGCACCACCGCCACCGGGT
The DNA here is from genome assembly GCF_000373645.1 of Streptomyces sp. ATexAB-D23. GTDB lineage: Bacteria > Actinomycetota > Actinomycetes > Streptomycetales > Streptomycetaceae > Streptomyces > Streptomyces castrisilvae. Next base: position 294,440 of record NZ_KB892001.1, read on the forward strand.
CCAGCCGGCGCACATCGCCGCCCGGGACCCGGATGCCGGGGATGCGCGCGGTCTCGCCCTCGCCGTAGTCGTACGGGGCGGCGGACGCCGGGGGCAGCGTCGGCCACAGGCGCACCGGACCGACCGCGGCCGGCGCCCGGCCGGCGCTCCGCAGTTCCCCGCCCGTGCCGCAGCCGGCCAGCAGCGCGGCACCGGCGACGGCCACGAGGGCGGGCAGCAGCCGCGGGCGCCGCATGACTTCCTCCGATCCGGGTGTCCGGGGGGGCGGACCAGGGAAGGCCCGTCCGCCCCGTCGACCCTATTCGGAAGGAAGTCTCTTATGTGTATTTAGTGCTGATGCGCAGCCAGGCAGCCTGCCGCGGTCAGTGCTGGTACGGGTTCTGGCCCTGGCCCTGCCCCGGCGCGCCCGGTGCGTAACCCGGCTGCTGGGCCTGTCCGTACGGGTTGCCGCCCTGCGCCGCCATGTGCTGGGCCAGCAGCTGGTCGGCCTGCTCCTTGGGTATCTGCTGCTCACCGCCGCAGAACGTGCACTGCGTGGCGAACTTGGTGGAGAAGGGGAACAGCGGCACGAAGAACAGCGTGAACTTCGTGACCCGCTTGCGCAGCGTGTGCGCGGCCGGATTCCCGCACCAGCCGCAGACCAGTGTCAGGACGGCCAACTGGTAGAGATAGCCTCGCGTGCCAAAGATGATCATGTGGGTTCCTTCCCCGTGTTCCCCAGGAGCGCCCGGCGGCAGAGCGCCAGCAGCTTTTCGTCGGTGTACGTGTCGTGGCTGCCGTACCCGCCGTCCATCGCGTTGTGCCGGCGTACGGAGGTGAGCTCGGCGAAGAGCACGTGCGCCGCGTCCGACCCTGCGTCAGCGGGCCCCATCCGCGCCAGGCATTCCGCCACCCGGACCCGGACGTGACGATTCTGCTCCCAGGCCGCCAGCAGCACCGGGACGGACTCCCCGGCCCGCCCGGAAACCTCCCACAGCGCGCTCGCCGCGTCCACCCGCAGCCACAGCTCCTCGTGGCGCAGCAGCGCCCGGAGCCCCGGCGCGGTCGCCGCCGCCCGCCCGCCCAGCCGCCCCAGCGCGCTCGCCGCCGCACGCGCCACGTACACGTTCTGGGTCGCGAGCCCCTCGACGAGCACCGGGAGCACCGCGCCGGCGTCCCCCTCCACCGCCCACAGCGCCTCGGCCGCCTCGACCGACTCCGTCGTCCCGGTGTGCCGCACCAGCGCCCGCAGCTCGGGCACCGCGCAGCCGGCGGCCGGCCCGAAGGAGGCCAGCGCCCGCAGCGCCGCCGTACGCAGCCACTCACCCCGGAACGCCTCGGTGCCGCGCAGCACCCGCAGCACCTCCGGCGCGGCCTCGCCCACCCGCAGCGCGGTCAGCCCGGTCAGCAGCGGGCCCGCCCGGTCGTACGCCTGCTCGTCGAGCACCACCTCGCCCAGCCGGTTCCGCAGCGCGCCGGCCAGCGGCCGGGCCGCCTCGCCCAGGAAGCCGATGCCGGGCCCCACGTCGTACGGCACGTCCGGGCGGTCGAGCGCCGCGGCCAGGGCGGGCAGTGCGCGGGCGTCGCCCAGCCGGGCCAGGGCCCTCACCGCGCTGCCGAGCGTCGGCCGCCCGCCCGCCCACTCCCGCACCCATGCCCCGGGGTCCGCCGCGACCCGCGCCGCCAGCGCGTCCGCCGCGGGCGCGGCCAGGCCGAACAGGCCCTCCAACAGGTGCGAAGCGGCCTCCGCGAGCTTCGGGTCGGGCGAGGCGAGCTGCTCGCCCACCAGCCCGACCAGCTCCGCGTAGGAACCCCGCCAGTCGCCTATGAGCCCGCCGCTCATGCGCACGGCGTCGACGCGCTGCCAGGGGTCGGGGCTGCGCAGCTGATCGGTCAGCAGCTCCGTGCGTTCGGTGACGCGGTCGTCGAGCCCGACGTGCAGGGTGCGCAGCAGATCGGCCGTCCAGGGCGCGGTCCGCCCCGCGCTCTCCTCGGCGGCCGGCGCCCGCAGCTGCCCCAGCAGCGCCACCGGGGCGGCCTCGGGGGCGGCGGGCTTGGCCGGCTCGGCACCGCAGGGCCGGGCGCCCGCCGGGTCCGGGAGCGTACGCAGCTGCCGCAGCAGCCCCGTCACCAGCGGCACCACATCGCCCGGCAGCGAGCGCGGCGCGCAGCGCGCCAGCTGGGCCAGGGCCGCCAGCCGCAGCCCCGGCGGATTGGCCTCGGCGGCCAGCCGGCTCAGCCAGTCGGCGACCGGCCCGGCCAGCGGCCGGTGGCGCAGCGCGAGCCGCCCGGCCGCCTCGACCAGCGCGAGCCGCACCTCCTCGTCCGCCTCCACCGCCAGCCGCTCCCGCAGCAGGGCCAGCACCCGGGCCGGGTCGTCGTGCAGGGTGGCCAGGGCGAGCGGGGAGGAGAGCCGCAGGCCCTGGTCCGGGTCGGCCATCAGCGGGAAGAAGACCCCGGCGCCGGCGGAGACGGCGGCCGCCGCCATCGCGTAGTTCGCCGCGCCCTCCGCCTCGTCCTCGTCGATCTCCTCCTCGTCGTCCTCGCCCAGGTCGATGCCGCCGATGCTGGTGAGCAGCTCGACTATGTCGCCCCGGTCCGGGACCGCCGGATCGGCCACCAGCTCGAAGAGGAAGGGAATGCAGGCGAGCGTGCACGCGTAGACGTCGCCCTGGTGGTGCACCGCGCCGTACATCCCGTCCAGGGCGCCTTCACGCTCCGCCGGATCGGGGGACGCCAGGCCCCGCAGCAGCGCCGGCACGTCGTCGGCCGGCCCGTAGGCATGCTCCATCGAGGCCCAGTCGACCTCTTCGATCCCCGCGAACACGCCATCGCCTCCCCACCGACGTCCACGAAAGCAGTGTCTGCGCAGAGTGTGCACCACGGCTCGGACAATCCGACCACCCCCCGTACCCATTTGCCCTTGGACATGACAAAACTCGCGTCTGTGAGGTAGGGGTGCCCGGCGCGTACGGCTACGCGGTATCCGGAATCGGCCGGCCCCGGCCGGGTTCGTTCAGCGGGGCGAGCAGATCGCCGTGCCGGTGCAGCCGCCCGGCCATGTCGCCCGCCAGGAAGACCAGCTCACCGGGGCTGCGGCACTGCTCGATCTCCGTCCAGGTGACCGGCGCCGAGACGGACGGCTCGGCCCGCGCGCGCAGGGTGTAGGGCGTGGCGGTGGTCTTGGCGGCGGCGTTCTGGCTGAAGTCGACGAACACCTTGCCCGGCCGCAGCGCCCGCCGCATCCGGTGCACCACCAGGTCCGCGAGCTCCCGCTCCGCCCGGACGGCCAGCCCCTTCGCGTACGCGGAGACCGCCGCCGAGTCCGTGGGGGCGATTGGCACCAGCAGATGCAGGCCCTTGGACCCCGAGGTCTTCCCGTACGCGTCGAGCCCGTCGTCGGCCAGCCGCTCGCGCAGCCACAGCGCGACCCGGCAGCACTCCACGACCGTGGCGGGCGCCCCCGGGTCCAGGTCGAACACCAGCCGGTCGGCCACCGCGGGCGTCCTCGCCCGCCACTGCGGGGTGTGGAACTCCACCACCAGGTTCGCGGCCCACATCAGGGACGCCAGATCCTGGACGACCACCTGCTCGGACGGCTCGCTCTCGCGGTGCGGCACCGGGGTCCTGTGTACCCAGGACGGAGTACCGGGCGGCGGGTTCTTCGTGAAGAACAGCTGCCCGTCCGGCCCGTCCGGGTAGCGCAGGAACGACACCGGCCGGTCCCGCAGCTGCGGGAGCAGCACCTCGGACGCCGTGGCCGCGTAGTAGTGCAGTACCTCGCCCTTGGTGGTGCCGGTGGCCGGGTAGAGCACCTTGTCCAGATTGCTCAGCGACAGCCGTCGCCCCTCCACCTCCGTGATCGGCGTCATACGATAAGAATCACACGCAAAAGCGATTTCTACGGATATTGCGGATGTAAGGGGTGAAGCGGTGAGGTCCATCTGGAACGGCGCCATCTCCTTCGGGCTGGTCAGCATCCCGATCAAGCTGGTCAACGCCACGGAGAACCACTCGGTCTCCTTCCGGCAGATCCACGTCGAGGACGGCGGCCGCATCCGCTACCGCAAGGTGTGCGAGCTGGACGGGGAGGAGGTGACCCCGGCCGAGATCGGCAAGGCGTACGAGGACGCCGACGGCACGATGATCCCGATCACCGACGAGGACCTGGGCAAGCTGCCGCTGCCCACCGCCAAGACGATCGAGATCGTCGCCTTCGTGCCGGCCGACGCGATCGACCCGCTCCAGATGGACGCGGCGTACTACCTCTCCGCCAACGGGGTCCCGGCCGCGAAGCCGTACACCCTGCTGCGCGAGGCCCTGAAGCGGAGCCGGAAGGTGGCGCTGGCCAAGTACGCGCTGCGCGGGCGCGAGCGGCTGGGCATGCTGCGGGTGGTCGACGACGTGATCGCCATGCACGGCCTGCTCTGGCCGGACGAGATCCGGGCCCCCGAGGGCGTCGCGCCGGAGTCCGACGTGACGGTGCGCGACGCCGAGCTCGACCTCGCGGACGCCCTGATGGACACCCTCGGCGAGGTCGACATGGACTCGCTGCACGACGACTACCGCGAGGCGGTCGAGGAGATGATCGCCGCCAAGGCGTCCGGTGAGGTCCCGGAGCCGGCCGAGAAGGGCGCCTCCGGCGGCGGCAAGGTCATCGACCTGATCGCCGCCCTGGAGAGCAGCGTCCGGGCCGCGAAGGAGGCCCGGGGCGAGGGCGACGAGGGCGGGGAGGGGAACGGCGGGGAGGACGACGAGGGTGAGCGGCCCGTCGCCGGCGTCACCTCGATCTCGGACCGCAAGGCGTCGGGCGGCTCCCGCAAGAAGGCGGCGTCCGGCTCGGGCTCCGGCGGCTCCGGCTCGGGCGGTTCGGGCTCGGGCGGCTCCGGTTCGGGTTCCGGCGGCTCCGGCTCCGGCTCCGGCTCCGGCGCGGCCAAGAAGTCCGCCGCCAAGAGCACGGCCAAGAAGGCGTCCGCGAAGAAGGCGGCCTCCAACAAGGGAACGGCCAAGAAGACGGCCGCCAAGAAGTCGCCGGCCAAGAAGCAGTCCGCCGCCAAGAGCGGCACCTCGCGCAAGCGCGCCTCGGCCTGACCGGGCAGGCGCGGGGGCCGGTCGTCCGCCCCGGGTTGTTAGCTGTTGCGACCGTATCGAATGTATCAGGCGAATCCGCGGTTTTGGCGGTGAAAGTGCCTGTCTGTCGGGGGAGTTCCGGGGGTGATTCCGCAGAAATCACTCAAACGAGTGATCAAGTACGGATATTTTCGGGGTGAGTTCGTGTCATGATCACTGCGTCGGTCCACCGGCATCGAAATAACGCCCAACTAAGTTCAGAGCAAAGGAAGTTGTGCCCTCAATGCTGAAACTGCTCCAGTGGATGTGGTGACCGCGCCTGCCTCGACGAGGCAGGCGGCCGGCGGTTGACCCGCCTCACGGCTGAACGGGCCGGCGCCTGAGCGAGGCTCAGTCACCGGCCCTCTTCTCGTCCTCCTGGAGCAGTCGCCGAAGGCTCTCCGCCTCGGCCTCGGCGCCCAGGCTCCGGTACACCTCCTCCGCCCTTCCCGCGTACTCCAGGGCCAGGCGGTCGCGGCGCGTGCTCAGGGCCGCGCGCGCGAGACCGGCCAGCGCCCGCGCCGCGGCGGGGCGGGCGCCGGTGTGTTCGGCCAGGGCGAGCGCCTGTCCGTAGACCTCCAGGGCCACCTCCGGCCGGCCCGTCGAGCGATGTATATCGGCCACCCCGAGCAGGGCCCTGGTGCGTTCGTAGGCGCTGCCGATCCTGCACGCGACCTGCTCCGCCCAGGTGAAGTGGAGCAGCGCTTCCTCGCTGTCACCATTCGTGGTGAGCGCGGCACCCATGCTGATCAGGGCGTTCGCCTCGCCCAGCGCGTCCCCCCGGGCCCGGTGGCTCTCCAGCGCCCGACGGAAGCCCGCCAGCGCCTGCTGGGTGTCTCCCATGGCCTGGTGCACCGCGCCCATGTTGGTGTCCAGGATGGCCAGTTCTTGCGCCCCGCTGTGCAGGTGGGCCAGTATCCGCGACCGTTCGAGGTGGTCGCGGGCCTGCTCGATGCGTCCCTGGAGCTGGTGGATCTCGCCGATGTTGTTGTGCGCGCGGATCTGCCCCAGCAGGTCCCCCGTGCCCTCGTGGATCCGGAGCGTGACGCGCGCCCGGGTGAGTGCCTCGTCGTACCGGCCCTCGTAATACAGCGCTGCCCCCTCGACGTTGAGGCAGTCCGCCTCGCCGTACACGTCCCCCAGCCCGCGGTAGAGCGCCAGCGCCCGGTCCACCATGTGCAGCGCCGGACCGGTGTGGCCGGCGCCCAGGTGGGCGCGGCTCGCCTGGAAGGAGCTGTCGGCGCACCCCGCGAGGTCGTTCAGGCCCTGGAACAGCGTCAGCGCCTCCGAGGCGCAGCTCAGCGCCTCCCCGGGCCCTGTCTGAGCCAGCACGTCCGCCGCCTCAACCAGTGTCTGCGCCAGCAGTACCGGGTTCCCCCGGGGGCGCAGCGCTTCCACGGCCGCGCCGTACAGCTCGTTGGTGACCGCCCAGCTGCCCCAGATCCGTAAGGAGGGGGCCAGCGCGTGCGGGAAGAGCGGCGCGTGGTCCGTGCCCTCGGCGGCGGCGGTACGGGCGGCGGCCAGCAGGTTGGCCCGCTCGGCGTTCAGCCAGACCGTCGCCTGCGCGTCGTCGTCGAACTCGGCCGCGTACACCGACGGGTGCTCGGGCTCCAGCGTCCGCCGGCGCGGGTGGGTGAGGCGGTGGGCCCGGTGCGCGGAAGTGAGGTAGTACCCGAGGAGCCTGTCGACGGCCGCGCCGCGCGCGTTCTGAGAGTCCGTGGCCGTGGACATGCGGAGCGCGAAAGCCCGGGTGAGGTCGTGGAGCTGATAGCGGCCGAGCGCCGGCTCGGTGAGGAGGTGGCAGTCCAGTAGCTCCTCTATGCTGCGCCGCGCGCCCCCGGCTCCGCCGCCGGGCCGGGGACCGGACTGGTCTCCCGCCAGCGCGGCTGCCGCCGCCGCCGTGATGTCGGGGCCGGGGTGCAGCGCCAGCAGGCGCAGCAGCCGGCGGGTGCCGGGAGCCAGCTCCGCGTAGGAGAACCGGAACGCGGAGACGAACACCTCCTCGTCGAGTTCGTCCAGCGGATCGCTCGACTGCGCCAGACGGTCCAGGAGGTGGCGCAAGTCCCAGATCTCCCGGTGCCGGAACCGTCCGGCCAGCAGAGTCGTGGCCAGCGGATGGCGGCCGCACGCCTCCACGAGCAGCCGCAGCGCCTCCGGATCACGCGCCGTACGGGCGGTGCCCGCCACGCGGGTGAACAGGGCCGCCGCCTCCCGGGCCGGCAGCGCGTCCACGAGCAGGGAGGTCGCCCCGTCCAGCGCGGAGAGACGGTTGCGGCTCGTCACGATCGCCATGCAGCCGGCCGAGCCGGGCAACAGCGCTCCGACCTGGGCGGCGTCCCTCGCGTTGTCGAGGACCACCAGCACCCGGTGGCGTGCCGTCCACTCCCGCCACTTGGCCGCCCGCTCATCGAGCGTGGCCGGTATCGCGGCGCCCGCGCCGGCCGCGTGCAGCAGGAGCGCCAGGGCCTCCGCCGGGTCGAAGGGCCGCCGCCCGCTGAACCCGTGCAGATCCACGTACAGCTGACCGTCGGGATACGCGTCGGCCAGCCGGTGCGCCGCGTGCACCGCCAGCGCGGTCTTGCCGATGCCGGGCATTCCGTGCAGCACCGTGAGCGGCAGCGCGTACTCGTCGGCGCCGGCGAGCCCGTCGCGCAGGAGCGCCAGCTCCCGGGTGCGGCCGGTGAAGTCCCGGGTGTCACGGGGGAGGTTGTTACGTACCGGGGGGCCGGCCGCAGGACGCGCGGGCGGGGCAGAGGATGGCTCGGGCGGGGGAGGGGGCGGCTCGGGCGGGGGCCCGGCGGTGGCGGCGACCACCTCGGGCCGCGTCAGGGCCCGGTCCTGTTCCAGAATCCGCTGATGGAGTGTCCGAAGGCCGGGCCCGGGTTCCATGCCCAGCGCCTCGCGCAGCCGGGCGTGCGTCGTCCGGTACAGCTCCAGCGCCTCGCTGTGCCTTCCGCTGCGGTGGAGCGCCAGCATCAGGGAGCCGATGATCCCCTCGGCCAGCGGGCTCTCCGCCGCCAGTTCCCGCAGCTCACCGATGAGATCGGCATGGTGCCCGAGCTCCAGTTCCAGCCGGATGCGCTCCTCGCGTACATGGCGGTGGTCCTCCAGCAGGCGGGCGCGCACCGACGCCGCCCACTCTCCGGAGTTCTCCGCCAGCGGCTCGCCCCGCCACATGCTCTCGGCGGTACGCAGCAGACCGATCGCCCAGTCCGTCCGGCCCTCTTCCGCCGCCGCTGCGGCCTCGGTGCGAAACCGCTGGAAGCGGATCAGGTCCAGGTCGTCCGGTTCGCTCATCCGGAGCCGGTAGAGCCGGGGCGGCACGTGGTCCACCTGCACGAGCGGCCCCACCGCGTCGCGCAGACAGCCGCGCAGTTTGGAGAGGTAGGTCTGGAGCGTGGTGGGGCCCTTGAGCGGCGGCTCGTCGCCCCAGACCCGCTCCATCAACGTGTCCACGGCGACGGGTTCCCCGCGCGCGTGTACCAGAACCGCGAGCACGGCGCGGTGTTTCACCGAACCGAGCATGTGCTGCTGTTCTCCGTGCCACAGTTCGAGAGGTCCCAGAGCAAGAAGATCCATATCGCCCCCGATGGGTGCGCCACTTCCTGCCGCCGTCGGCAGCGTCCGCACGTCTGTGCGGAACAGTCCACTCTTCCCTGACCCACCGACCCGGACCAGAGCGCACAGGGGCGTGTCCGGGGCGCATGACGCGGCGCATTTCTTCGTACAGCTGGAACGCAGGATTCCTGCAAGCCGTCCGTCCACGTCCATGGGCAGAAGCGTGCCGGGCCGCCACCAGTCGCGGCCCTCGCGGGCCGCCGGTCCGCGGCGACGAAACGGGGACTGATCAGATGAGCTTGACCATGCCGGACGCGCACCGGCCTCTCGTGCCTGTGCGCCTGGACGTCGACCGCTGGGCCACCCGGCGGACCCGCAGGAGAGTGCTGGCCGTGGTGCACACGGTCACCGCGGGGCAGCGACTGCTCGAAGCCGTACGTCTGCTGGAGGGCGACGCGCGGTTGCAGGTGTTCTTCACTCAGGCGCCCGACGTGTTCAGCCACGGGGTGGCCCACTTCCTGGAACAGCTGGGCGGCCTCGTGCTGCCCTGGCACCAGGCGGTGCAGACGCCGTTCGATCTGGCACTGGCCGCGGCCCATGGCGGACTGGGCGAACTGCACGCCCCGGTGATCGTGCTGCCGCACGGCGCCGGGCACAACAAGCTGATCCCCGCCGGCCAACGCGGCCGCCGGGTCGCCGGACGCGGGATCTACGGACTCGACAGGCAGTGGCTGATCCAGGACGGCCGGCTGGTGCCCGAATCGATCGTGCTCGCCCACCACGAGGACATGACGCGGCTCGGCCGTGAATGCCCCGAGGCCCTGCCCGCGGCCGAGGTGGTCGGCGACCCCTGCTTCGACCGGATCACGGCGAGCCTGCCCCAACGGGCCCTCTACCGCGACGCCCTGGGCGTCGGGCCGCGGCAGCGACTGGTCACGGCCTGCTCCACCTGGGGGCCGGGTTCCCTCCTCGGCCGGCAGTGGGAACTGCTGGAACGACTGGTCGCGGAGCTGCCCCGGGAAGGCTTCCGGGTCGCGCTCCTGCTCCACCCGCACGTCTGGAACGCCCACGGCGCCTGGCAGATACGCAGCTGGCTCGCGGGGTTCGGACGCTCCGGGCTGTTGCTGATCAGCCAGTACGCCGACTGGGTCGGGGCGCTGGTGGCCGCCGACCACATCGTCGGGGACCACGGTTCGCTCACCCTCTACGGGGCCATGACGGGCGTTCCCGTCTTCATGGGCAGTGACCCGGAGGGTGATCTGGACCCCGCCTCGCCCGCCGCCGAACTGGCCTCCTTCGCCCCCAGACTGCACACCGGCCGCCCCCTGGACCGCCAGCTCGCCCGCGCCGCCTCGGCCCACCGTGCCGAGCGCTACGAACAGGTGGCGGCCCGGATCACCTCGGAGCCGGGGCGGTTCGCCGTCAGGATGCGCGCCCTGATCTACCGCAAGCTCCGACTGCGCGCCCCCGCGGCCCGGCCGCATACGGACCACGCCCCACTGCCGGTGACCGTGCGGCCCGACGAACGCGGGCCGGCCTGATGAGCGCGACGACGGTGCGTCTCACCGAGGACGTCCAGCAGCGGGGTGTCCGCCGCACCGGAGCCACCCTGCTGCATGCCGGCCGCGCGCTGCGGGACGTCGACGAGCATCTGCGCGTCCGGTTCGCCGCGCCGCCCCCGATGCCCCTGCTGGCCGACGTCCTGGTCGCGGAACTCCCCTCCAGCGCCGGCCTTCTGACGGGGTGTGCGCGGCACGAGGGCCCCGTCCGGTACGCGGCCGGACTCGCCGACCGCCACCCCGGCGCCCTGGTGGTGGCCGTGTACCGGGGGACGCACTGCTGGCTGCGGTGCGGCGGCCGGCCACGGCTGCTCGTCCACGGCCGGGGGTGGCCGGCGCAGTCCTGGGCGGTCTGGGCCTCGGTCGCACACGTCTGGCTGGTGGCGGGCCTGGACCCGGACGGATTCGACCCGGCCGCCATCCGGGTCGTCAGGACCGTACGCGGCTACGGGCCGGCGTCCCCGCCGTCCCGCAGGTCCTCGGGGCCGGCCGCACCCGGGGCCTCGGCGTCCGGAGCCCCGGGCTCCGTCTCCGCCGGCTCCAGGGCGCCGAGCCGTGCCCGCGCCTCGTCCGCCTCCGCCGACCGTGACCGGCCGGCGGAGGCGTACAGGGACAGCGCCCTGCGGTAGTACCGCCGGGCCTGCTGGGGCTGCCCGCGCCGCTCGGAGAGCCGGGCCAGGGCTCCGAGCACGTGGGCGGCCTCGAATCCGGCCCCCTCCGCCCGGAGCGCGGACAGTGCCGTCGACAGCTCCGACTCCGCTCGGGCGAGCCTGCCCAGCCCCACGCAGGCCCGCCCGGTCAGACCGGCGGCCCGCGCCGCGTTGTACGTGTCGCCGGCCGCCTCCAGAGCGAGGCGGGCGGCCTCGGCGTTGACGACGGCGTCCTCGTACCGCTCCTCGGCCAGGGCGACATCGGCCAGATTGAACCGGGCCAGCGCGCCGGCCCGGAGGTCCCCGCAGACGGGAAGCTCGGCCGCGGCCAGGGCGAACAGCTCGGCCGCGCGGTCGAGCCGCCCGAGCCGCCGATGGGCCAGTCCCCGGTAGTTCAGCGTCCGGGCGTGCCCGAGGGCGTTGCCGCGCGCCAGGAAGGAGGTGGAGGCCCGCTCGAACATGGCGAGCCCCTCGGCGTGGTCCCCCGTGGCGAGCTTCCCCAGGGCCCCGGAGGTGAGCATCCGGCAGACGGCCTCCTCGTTCCCCGCCTCCTCGGCGGCGAGCAGCCCCTCCTCGTGCGACTCGCGCCACTCCCCGTAGAGCTTGCGGCGCGGGAACAGCGGCCACAGCGCGTCGGTGAGCCCCCAGGCGAGTTCCGGGGCGCCCATCGGGCGCGCGAGGCGGATCACCGCCATCAGGTTGGGCAGTTCCCGCTCCAGCCAGTCCAGCGCGGCCTCCGGCTCCGTCTGCCCGCCCACCGGGCCGAGGTCCTCCCGGACGCCGGGCTCCGGCTCGCAGTCCGGCGCGGGCCGCGAGCGTCCCGGCTCGATGATCTCCTCGGCCCGGCGGGTATTGGCGAGATAGTGGTGACCGATGCGGAGCAGGGCGGCGGCCCGTTCCTCACCGCTCTCCTCCTGCGCCGCCCGTGCGGCGGCGTGCAGCCGCACCAGGTCGTGGAACCGGTAGCGCTCGCCGCCCGACGACCCGGCGATGTCGACGAGCAGATTCGCGTCGTGCAGCGCGTCGAGCGCCTCGACGGCATCCCCGCCCAGCAGCGCGTGTGCCACCGGGGCGCCGAACTCCCGGCCCGGGTGGAGCCCCAGCAGCCGGTAGAGGCGGGCGGCCGTGGTGGGCAGGCTCTGGTAGGAGAGGTCCAGCGCCGCCCGGACGTCGTGGTCGCCCTCTATCGCCAGGCCCCTCAGCCGCTCGTGCTCCTCGGACAGGGCGCGGACCATCGCGGTGATGCCCTGCCGGGGGCGGGCCGCCAGCCGCGCCCCGGCGATGCGTACCGCGAGCGGCAGGCCCGCGCAGAGCAGGACGAGAGCCCGCGCCTCCTCGGGCTGGGCGGCGACCCGGCCGTCGGCGAGGGTCGCGTCGAGCAGTTCCACCGCGGCCTCGGTGGAGAGGGGTTCCAGATGGAGCACATGGCCCCCGTCGAGGCTCAGCCCCGACATCCGCCGACGGCTGGTCACCGCCGTCACACACCGCCCCGCCGGCAACAGGGGCCGCACCTGGGCCGCGGTCGCGGCGTCGTCGAGCAGGACCACGAGCCGCCGGTCGGCGGTCAACGACCGGTAGAGCGCGACCCGTTCGCCCAGCGTCGGCGGCACCTGGCCGGTGGGGACGCCGAGCGCCCGCAGGAACCGCCCCACCACCTCGCCGGGGTCGACGGGCCCGCCCGGAGCCTGGGCGCCCAGGTCGGCGTACAGCTGACCACCGGGGAAGTCCGGGCGCAGGGCGTGCAGCCAGGCCAGCGCGACGGCGGTCTTCCCCACCCCGCCCAGCCCGCTCACCGCCGCCAGCGTGGAGTGGCCACCCTCCGCGGCCCGGCAGCGGTGCGCCTCAAGGGTGCGGAGTTCGTCCGTCCGGTCCGTGATGCGGACCGAGGGCGGTAACTGCCAGGGCGGCGGCACCTCTTCCCGAGGAGCGGCGCCCGACACATGGATGCCGCCGTCCACGTTTCTCGCCTGCACCACGAAGCCGTGCACCGTACCGCTCAGATCGTTGTTGGTGTGCTCGTGCCCCCGCATGCGTCCCCCTCCGGACAGCCGAGTGCCGACTTCCACAGACATCCTTTCCGTACGTGCGCTCGATACCCGGGCCCGCGCCGGCCGACTGCGGCCGATTGCCGAATCCCGCGTCGCGTCAAGGCGTTTCGCATATGCCGGAGGCATATGCGCACGCCTGAGTGACCATAGTGCCGCGAGAGGCCGCCGGTACCGGGAATCGGGCCTTGGTCCGTGTACGTCCGCCCGGTAAAGTGCGAGACGCCGCGACTGGCGCGCATCCCCTCGCGGGGTGCTCAGTGGAATCGACCACGAGGGAGCGGCACACCCCGGGCACGCCCGGGGGCGTCATGCCGGAGAGCCGTCCGCCTGGGCATCCGGGTCCACGCCGCAGCCATGCGACCGACCCGGGAGGAACCCCGTGACCGCGTCCGTACCCGTACAGCCCCGCCACCCCGCCCTGGCGGCAGCCGATCCGGAGCTCGCCGCACTCGTGGCCGCCGAGGAACAGCTCCAGGCCGACACCCTGCGCCTGATCCCCAGCGAGAACTACGTCTCCGCCGCCGTGCTCGAAGCCTCCGGCACGGTGCTCCAGAACAAGTACTCCGAGGGGTACCCCGGCAAGCGCTACTACGAGGGCCAGCAGGTCATCGACCAGGTCGAGACCCTCACCGCCGAGCGCGCCCGCGCCCTGTTCGGCATGGACCACGCCAACGTCCAGCCGTACTCCGGCTCACCCGCCAACCTCGCCGTCTACCTGGCCTTCCTCAAGCCCGGCGACACCGTGCTCGGGATGTCCCTGCCGATGGGCGGCCACCTCACGCACGGCTGGGGCGTCTCCGCCACCGGCACCTGGTTCAACGGCGTCCAGTACGGCGTGCGCCGCGACACCGGCCGCGTCGACCTGGACGAGGTCCGCGATCTGGCCCTCGCCGAGCGGCCGAAGCTGATCTTCTGCGGCGGTACGGCCGTGCCCCGCGAGATCGACTTCGCGGGCTTCGCGGAGATCGCCCGTGAGGTGGGCGCGGTCCTGGTGGCCGATATCGCCCACATCGCGGGCCTGATCGCGGGCGGCGCCCACCCCTCGCCCGCCCCGTACGTGGACGTCGTCTCCACCACCACCCACAAGACCCTGCGCGGCCCGCGCGGCGCGATGCTGCTCAGCCGCGTCGAGCACGCCCGCGCCCTGGACCGCGCCGTCTTCCCCGGCCTCCAGGGCGGCCCGCACAACCAGACCACGGCCGCGATCGGCGTCGCCCTGAACGAGGCGGCCACCCCGGCGTTCTGCTCCTACGCCCACAGGGTGGTCGCCAACGCCCGCGCGCTGGGCGAGGAGTTGGCCGCCAGGGGCTTCGACCTGGTCTCCGGCGGCACCGACAACCACCTGCTCCTGGTGGACCTCACCAGCAAGGACATCCCCGGTAAGACCGCCGCCAAGGCCCTCGACCGCGCCGGCATCGTCGTCAACTACAACGCCGTTCCCTACGACCCCCGCAAGCCCTTCGACCCGTCGGGCATCCGCATCGGCACCCCGGCGCTCACGTCCCGGGGCGTCCCGACGTCGGAGATGGCCACGGTCGCGGCCTGGATCGACCGCGTGATCACGGCCGCCCGCGCGGGCGACGAGTCCACGATTGTCGCGGTGCGGGCGGAGGTGAAGGAGCTGATGGCCGGATACCCGGCGCCGGGGCTGCCGGTCGCCTGACGCGGCGCGCATGACTGTGCCCCGCACCGGAGTCGACCGGTGCGGGGCACGGTTCGGGGCTCAGCCCCGGGCGGCGTACGTGATGAACTCGCCCCACGCGGCGGGGGAGAGGGCGAGTTCGGGGCTGCGCTGGTCCTTGGAGTCCCGGACGTGAACGGCGGCGGGGCAGGCGGCGACCTCGACGCAGTCGTCGCCCTGGGAGCCGCTGTAGCTGGACTTGTGCCAGCCCGCCGCTACCTCGACGCAGGCGTCGCCGTCGGAACCGCTGTAGCTCGACTTGCGCCAGTCCATCGCCACCTCGACGCAGTTGTCTCCCGCAGAGCCGCTGTAACTGCTCTTGAACCAGGTCAGGCCGGACGTGCTCATAGCGCTCCTCGCAATCGCTTCAGCAGGCTCAGCGAGTCCTCGGGGGTCAGAGCCTGTGAGCGCAGTTTCGCATACCGCTGCTGGAGGACGCTGATCTCTTTCGGGTCGGAGATCAGCCGCCCGTTCTCTTGGCCCTCCGAGTAGGCGAACCAGCGGTGTTCGGGCGTCTCGGCCAGCACGATGGGGCCGTCAGTGCCCGCATGCGTCACCCGTCGCGTCGGCATGACCTGAAACTCCACGTTCCAGTTCCCCTCGATCAACTCGATCAGATGATCGAGGAGTTCACGCGTGACGTCGTCCCCGCCCGTGTGCCGCTCCAGCACCGACTGCTCCACGATGAAGCTGAACGTTGTCGGCGGTTTCCGGTTGACGGACAGCACCTCCTGGCGAGCCATCCGGGCCGCGACCCGCTCCTCCACCTCTTCCGGGTCCAGCAAGGGCGGAACGTTCAGGATGACGGCCCGTGCGTACGCCTCGGTCTGCAACAGGCCCGGGATCAACCGGCATTCGTACGTGTAGAGGCTGATCGCCGTCGCCTCCAGGCGTGCCCACTGCACGAACCAACTCGCGAGACCGGCCTGCCGGGTCAGATGCGGTGCGGCCTTGCGGAGGGCACCCGTGTCACCGAGCACAGGCTCCGCGCTCTCCACGAAGCCTCGGTCTGGCATGCGGCGGCCCTGCTCGATGGAGGCGATCGTGTGCTTCGAGTAGCCGACGAGGGCGCCGAACTCCTCGCGGCTCAGGCCCGCGTGTTCGCGTAGGGCATGGACGACCGCGCCGAACGTGCGCAGACTGTCCGAAGCCCCCGGCTCCGTACCGCCCGCAGATCCCGTACCGCCGTCCGTGTTTCCGTAGGCCATCGTGGCCACCTTTCGCGCCGCACCCCGTCGTACCGCTTCTGACTCGGTGTCATGGTCCAGGCGAGGGTTACGTACTGTCCACCAGGCGTGTGCGTACGCTGACGCAGCGTACGCGCTGCGAGCCTGGCGTGAACGGGGATTTCGGCGTTGCGTGCGAAGTGCCGTGCCGGGGCATCGACCACCTGTACGTTCCCGTCATGGACATGGACAAATCGAGCGAGAGCGCGGAGTCGCGGTTCTCCGCTCTCCTGGCCGGTGCGGCGCGGCTTCCGGGCGTGCGGATCGACCGGCAGGCGTACCTCCGGACGGCATTGCGCCGTCACTGCTCGGAGGAGGACGTACGCAAGGCGGTGGAGGAGACCCCGGCGGCGGCGGGCGTCTCTGTGGACGTTCTGGAACGGGTGGCGAACGAGGCGATCCGCTACGAAACCGCCAAGGTGAGCGCGCTCTCGGCGGCCACCGGGCTTCCTGGTGCCCTCGCCATGCCCGCCACGGTGCCCGCCGATCTCGCCCAGTACGTCGGTCACATGCTGCGCATCGCGCAGAAGCTCGCCTACCTCTACAGCTGGCCCGATCTGTTCTCGGGTGAAGACGACGTCGATGACGCGACCAGGAGTGTGCTCACGCTCTTCTTCGGGGTGATGTTTGGGACCCAGTCCGCGAACATGGCCGTGGGGAAGGTGGCCGAGGCGATATCCAAGGAGGTCGCCAAGAAGTTGCCGCAGAAGGCGCTGACCAAGGGTGTCGTCTATCCGGTCGTGAAGAAGATCGCCGCACACCTCGGCGTCAAGATGACGAAGCAGACGTTCGCCAAGTCCGTCTCGAAGGCCGTTCCCGTCGTCGGGGCCGTGGTGTCCGGCGGGTTCACCCTGGCGACCTTCCTCCCCATGGCGAAGAGACTCAAGAAGCATCTTTCCAGCCTGGAACTCGCAGTGCCGACCGGGCAGGTCATCGTGGGTGAAACCGTGCCGGCCACGGACGAGGTGAACATCCCGAAGCAGGCCCGCGACTGGCGGCTGGTGCGCCGCCGGAAGGAAGTCGAGGGGTGATCGCCGCTCGGGTCTCGGATCTTGGCTCTCGGGTCTCGGGTCTCGACTCTTGGGTCCCGGGCGGCGTGTTCGGGGTGCCCTTGGGCTTCGAGATCCAAGACCCGAGCGGTGTTTTCCATCCGGCGGGGAGGGCGGGAAGGGGAAACCCTGCCACCCTCCCGACCCCGTCACGGCCAGCAAGTATGACTAATAGTGAGCGAGTTGCAGCGGAAAGTCGCGACTGCTTACGGTGCCCCCAACGAAACGACCCCGACGCGGTGTTCTCGCACCGGCCGGGGTCTGACCCAAGATCGACACCCAATGAAAGACCGATCTCATGGCTGCCCAGCACTTTAGCCCCGCCCCCTCCGCGCCCGAAGCCTCGCGCCCGCACCGCACGGCCAACTCCGGCTACGGCAAGCAGGCCGTCCCCGGTCAAGGCCCCTCCCAACCCGCCGACTTCGCCGCCCTGCCCGAGCGTGAGCGGTACGTCGCGGCTTACGTCGACCGCCTGCCCGACGGTGCCGCCATGGACATCAAGTCGCTGGCCAAGGACCTCCCCCTGTACGGCCAGATGGCCATCGGCACCGCCCTGCGCGCCCTCGCCGTGGCCGGACACCTGCGCCGCGTACGGCGGCGGGTCGACGGGGAAGGCACGTGCCGGTGGGTGACGTACACCTACTGGTCCCGGACCGCCCGCGACAACGAGTGGTGGATCACCGCGCTCTCCGGCACGGCCGCCGCCCCGGACGCGGACCCGGTGGACGTGCCCCCGCAGCGCCCCGCCCCCGAGCGCCCCGCCGAGCGCCCCGCCCCCGAGCCGCCGCCCGCGCGGCCGGACCCGGCCGCCCCGCTCTCCGTCGCCTACCTCGCCCTCGCCGGGCTCGGCCGCCGTGAACCCCGGCTGGCGCTCTCCGCCGCCGATTGTGCCGCCCTGGAACCGCTCGCCGCCGCCTGGTTCGCACGCGGTGTCGGCGTCGAGCACCTGACGTCGGCGCTCACCGCCGGGCTGCCGGAGGCCGTCAGGCACCCGCTCGGCCTGGTGCGCCGCCGCCTCGCCGACAAGATGCCGCCGCACCTGCCGGACGCGACGGGCCCCGCGAGCGGGCTCCGGGTGGAGTGCGTCGAATGCGGCCGCCCCGGCCGGGCGGACGCCCTCCCGGACGGCCTCTGCCGCCCGTGCCGGATCTCGCACACACCGTCCGTGACCCCGGACGGCGCCCATGGGGTCTCGGCCCGGGTCGACGGGCTCCGGGAACTGCTGCGGACACCCTGAGTGCGTACGCTCACTCTGAGTACGCGGCTGATTACTGGTGCGCGGTGTGGGCGTACCGCCAGATTGGTGGCATGACACCACTGCCCATCGCGGTCGCCCCCCAAGCTCCGGCCACCGCAAGCGTGTTCACCCAGCGCTTCAGCTCCACCCCGCGCGGTGCCCGGCTCGCCCGGCGGCTCGCCCTGCACCAGCTCGACGCCTGGGGCGTGCCGCACGGCACCACGGCATCCGACACCGTCGCCGTGCTCGTTGCCGAACTCGCCGCCAACGCCGTCACGCACGGCCGCGTCCCCGGCCGCGACTTCGAGCTGGTCGTCCGGCTCACCGGCCGCACCCTCCGCATCGAGGTCTCCGACGCCCGGGGCGAACGCCGCCCGCCCGCCGGGGGCGTGACCGAGCCCGCCCCGCTCGCCGAGGAGGGCCGGGGGCTGCTCCTGGTGGGCGCGCTCGCCGACCGGTGGGAGGTGCTGGACCGCGCCTGCGTCGGCAAGACGGTCGTGGCCGAACTGGACCTGCCGCTCTGACGGTGGACTGCGTGACAGAGGGCCGCACGCGGCGAGGTGGGGCCCTGTGCTCGCGGATTCCCGACCCGTCGTCTCGGCGGGGCTGCCGACGACGGCGGTAGAAGCGGGCTAGTCTAAGTAAGATTCAATCTACGTAATATCGAATCTATGTTTCATGGAGATCGGGTTGGGGCTCTGATGGAGTTCAAGGGCAGGTCCGTCGACCTGGATCAGCTGGCTCGGCAGCTGGGCCTGGTGGTCGGCGGTACGGGCGCCACCCGTGGCCAGGCTGTGATCGTGACGGGCCGGCGCCGGGTGGGCAAGTCTCGTCTGGTCCAGGAGTTCTGCGACCGTTCAGGGCTTCCCTACGTGCTCTTCCAAGCGACCCGGGGACGCAATGCCGTGGCCGAGCGGGCGGACTTCGCCGCGACGCTGGCGCATTCCCCTCTTCCCGGGGCCGATCTGGTGGCCGGGCTGCAGGCTTCCGACTGGAACCAGGCGCTGCGCTCCCTGGCGGTCGCGGTTCCGGACGATGTCCCGAGCATCGCGGTGCTCGACGAGGTGCCGTGGCTGGTGGAGCAGGACGGGGAGTTCGAGGGGGCGCTGCAGACGGTCTGGGACCGGCACCTGTCCGCCAAGCCCGTCCTGTTGATCCTGGTCGGCAGTGACATGTCGGTGATGGAGGCGCTGCAGTCCTATGGGCGCCCGTTTTTCGGCCGGGCGGCGAAGATGACCGTACAGCCGCTGCATCTGGCCGATGTGCAGGCGATGACCGGGCTTGACGCGGCGGAAGCGGTGGACGCGCTGCTGATCACCGGAGGGTTCCCGGAGATCGTTCAGTCCTGGCGTCCGGGGACGGGCCCCGGAGACTTCCTGCGCGAGGCTGTGTCCAACCCGCTTTCGCCGCTGTTGGTGGCGGGCGAACTGTCGCTGCTGGGGGAGTTTCCCGAGGCATCCCACTCGCGCGCGATCCTGGAAGCGGTCGGCAGTGGCGAGCGGACCTTTTCCACCATCGCCGCACAGGCCGGCGGTGTGGGCGCGCTGCCCTCGGGCACGCTGTCCCCGTTGTTGAACACGCTGCTGGCCAAACGCGTCCTGGCCGCTGACCTGCCGCTCTCCGTCAAGGCGGACAGCAAGAACAAGCGCTACCGGATCGCCGATCCGTATCTCCGGTTCTGGCTGGCCTTCCTGCGGCGCGGGATCCCGCTCATCGAGCGTGGCCGTGGTGATCTGGCGCTGGAGCGCATCGAGCGGTCGTGGACGACCTGGAGGGGCCGGGCCGTCGAGCCGGTCGTCCGCGAGTCGCTGCTGCGGTTGCTGCCCGATGAGAGGTGGCCGCAGACGGAGGCGGTCGGGGGCTGGTGGAACCGGCAGAACAACCCGGAGATCGACCTGATCGGAGCCGACCGTGAACCCGTGGCGGGGCAGGTCCACTTCATCGGCTCGGTGAAGTGGCTGGAGTCGCAGCCGTTCGGCCGTCGTGAGTACGACGCCCTGGTACGGGACATGCTCGCCGTGCCCGGTGCCGGGCCGGACACGGCGCTGGTCGCGGTGTCCCGTTGCGGTGTCGAGGGTGATCTGCCTCTGGCGGCGCACTGGGGCCCGGAGGACCTTGTCCGTGCCTGGCGGTAGCCGGGGAAAAGGCCGGGGACCACGGATTCTCCGGCATGGAACAAGAAAGCCTCTGACTTGCATTTCTGCAGGTCAGAGGCTTCTTTAGCACTTCTCGCGAAGTGCCCCCGGCAGGATTCGAACCTGCGCACCCGGCTCCGGAGGCCGATGCTCTATCCCCTGAGCTACGGGGGCGTATCGCTGTGCTGCTCTGCGACGGGTGAAACACTACCAGCTTCGTCGGGGTGCCCGTGAACAGGTATTCCGCGTCATCGCGCGGGGGTCGACCGCCCGTCGCACACACATCCAGCCAACCTCGCCGCCCCGTGTCCGGGGACGGAAGTGGGCAAAACCCGGACGCAGCCCCTCCGCCACGCCTACTCTCGAAGGGTGTCAGGGGCATGCGGCCGCGTGCTTGTTGTCGACGACAACAAGGTCATCCGGCAGTTGATCAGGGTCAACCTTGAGCTTGAGGGCTTCGAGGTCGTGACCGCGGGCGATGGTGTCGAGTGTCTGGATCTGGTGCACCGGGTGCATCCCGATGTGATCACGCTCGATGTCGTCATGCCGCGGCTGGACGGTCTCCAGACGGCCACCAGACTCCGGTCCGATCCGCGCACGGGCCATCTGCCCCTCGCGATCATCAGCGCCTGCACGCCGTACGAGGTGGACAACGGGGTCGCGGCCGGTGTCGACGCGTTCCTGGCGAAGCCGTTCGAACCGAGCGAGCTGGTGCGGCTCGTGCGGCGGCTGATGGAGCGCGGGCGGCCGCCCGTCCTGGACGGTGGGCCGGGTGCCGGGCGGGCGGAGAGCGCCGCGGGCTGACCGTGCGGCGGGATCGTGGCCGCCGGACGGGCCCGATGGCTGACCGCATGGCGAAACCGGTTCGCGAAAGGCCCCCCTTCCTCCCATACGCTGGTCCCGTGACCCCCGTCGACCTCTCCACGACCGTGCTGCGCGCCGTGCGCCGCGCGGTCGGCGAGAACGCCTTGCGCGCGCCCGTGCCCGCGCGCGTACGGGTGGAGAGGACCCGGCCCGGCGGTCGCGGAGACTACGCGAGCGCCGTCGCGCTCCAACTTGCCGGGCCCGCCGCACTGCCCGCCCGCGAGGTCGCCGAGATCCTCCGCGACCGGCTCACCGGAGTGCCCGGCGTCTCGCGCGTCGAGATCACCGGCCCCGGCTTCCTGAACTTCACGCTCGACGCCTCGGCCGGCGCCGCCGCCCTCCGGGACATCGTGCGTCGGGTGCGGGAGGAGGGGGAGCGGTACGGGTACGGGGGCGACCTCGCCGGACAGCGGCTGGGCGTCGTCCACGCCCGCGAGGTCCGGGCCGCCGTCACCGCCGACGCGGTCCGCCGGCTGCTGACCGCCCAGGGGGCCGTCGTACGCCTCAGCTGCGAGGGGGAGCCGGACGCGGACTGGGCTCGGCTCGGGGTCGCCACCGACGCGTACGGGAAGCCGCCGGCCGAGCCCGGCGCGGACCGGCCGGCGTCCGGCGTCGCCGCCGACGGGCCCGCCGCCGACGGGCCCGACGCCCCCGGGACGCCGCTCGTCCCGGTGCGCCCCGTCCCCGCAGGGGACACCGCCGCGACCCTGCTCACCCGGCTCGGCCCCGACGCCGCCCGCTGGGGGCTGCTCCGGCCCGCCGGGCACGACCACGCGCCCCTCGGTCCCGAGCTGATCGTGCAGACCGAGGCCAACGCCCTCTTCCGGGTCCGCTACGCGTACGCCCGCACCCGTGCCGTGGTCCGGGAGGCGGGACGGCTCGGTGTCGTCGTCCCGGGAGACGGCGAGGACATCGACGCCACCGGGGCCGCCGCGGGGCCCAGCCAGGACATCGACGCCACCGAGGCGTCCGCCGCCCTCCTCGCCCTCCTCGCCGACCACCCCGACGTGCTCGCCGCCGCCGCCCGGCACCGCGCGCCCGACCGGCTCGCCCGGCACCTCGAAGCGGTCGCGGGCGCCTTCTTCGACTTCCACGACGCCGCCCCACCGCTGCCCGTCGGGGACGAGAAACCCTCGGCCGCCCACCGCTCCCGGCAGGCCATCGCCGAAGCCGCCGGGACGGTGCTGGCCGGCGGCCTGTCCCTGCTCGGCGTCAGCGCGCCCGAACACCTCTGAAGACCCGAGAGAGCAGAGCCACACGATGAGCCGATCCGCACACCCCGCCGGGCCCCGTCACGCCGACGTCATGTCGGAGGGCCACTACACCGCCCCCGCCGACGACCTCAACGCCCTGGACGAGAAGGTGTGGTCCAGCACCGTCACCCGGGACGAGCACGGCGCCCTGACCGTCGGCGGGATCGAAGTCTCCCGTCTCGCCGAGGAGTTCGGCACCCCGGCCTACTTCCTGGACGAGGCCGACTTCCGGGCCCGCTGCCGCGCCTGGTCCGATGCCTTCGGGCCCGGCGCCGACGTCTTCTACGCCGGCAAGGCGTTCCTGTCCCGGGCCGTCGTGCGCTGGCTCCAGGAGGAGGGGCTCAACCTCGACGTCTGCTCGGGCGGCGAGCTGACCACCGCGCTGGACGCCGGGATGCCGGCCGAGCGCATCGCCTTCCACGGCAACAACAAGACGGTCGAGGAGATCGAGCGGGCCGTCGGGGCGGGCGTCGGGCGCATCGTCCTCGACTCCTTCCAGGAGATCGTCCGCGTCGCGCACATCGCGCGGCGGCTCGGCAGGCGCCAGCCCGTACAGATCCGGGTCACCGTCGGCGTCGAGGCGCACACCCACGAGTTCATCGCCACCGCCCACGAGGACCAGAAGTTCGGCATCGCGCTGGCCGGGGGACAGGCCGCCGAAGCGGTGCGCCGCGCCCTCACCCTGGACGGGCTCGAACTCATCGGCATCCACTCCCACATCGGCTCGCAGATCTTCGACATGGCCGGCTTCGAGGTCTCCGCCCGCCGCGTCGTGCAGCTGCTCGCCGAGGTGCGCGACGAGCACGGCGTCGAACTGCCCGAGATCGACCTCGGCGGCGGCCTCGGCATCGCGTACACCTCCGAGGACGACCCGCGCGAGCCGCACGAGATCGCCAAGTCGCTCGGCGACATCGTCACCCGCGAGTGCGAGGCCGCCGGGCTCGCCACCCCCCGCATCTCCGTGGAGCCGGGCCGCGCCATCGTCGGCCCGACCGCCTTCACGCTCTACGAGGTCGGCACGATCAAGCCGCTGGAGGGGCTGCGGACGTACGTCAGCGTGGACGGCGGGATGTCGGACAACATCCGCACCGCGCTGTACGACGCCGAGTACAGCGTCACGCTCGCCTCGCGCACCTCGGACGCCGAGCCGATGCTCGTCCGGGTCGTCGGCAAGCACTGCGAGAGCGGCGACATCGTGGTCAAGGACGCCTTCCTGCCGTCCGACCTGGCCCCCGGCGACCTGATCGCCGTGCCCGCCACCGGCGCGTACTGCCGTTCCATGGCGAGCAACTACAACCACGCCCTGCGCCCGCCGGTCGTCGCCGTGCGGGACGGCGCGGCACGGGTGATCGTCCGGCGCGAGACGGAGGAAGATCTCCTGCGTCTCGATGTCGGCTGATGCCGTATTTCCCGGCCCGTACCACCGGGGCCACGTAAACATCTCAGGATCCGGACGGGTGGCGGGAACGCCCGTCCGGTGAGTGAGACTGGTCCGTACAACAGATGTAAAGGAAACGAGGTCGGATGATGCGTACGCGTCCGCTGAAGGTGGCGCTGCTGGGCTGTGGAGTGGTCGGCTCAGAGGTGGCGCGCATCATGACGACGCACGCCGCCGACCTCGCCGCACGCATCGGCGCGCCGGTGGAGCTCGCGGGTGTCGCCGTGCGCCGCCCGTCCAAGGTGCGCGAGGGCATCGACCCCGCACTGATCACCACGGACGCGACCGCCCTGGTCAAACGGGGCGACATCGACGTGGTCATCGAGGTCATCGGGGGCATCGAGCCCGCCCGTACGCTCATCACCACCGCCTTCGAGCACGGCGCGAGCGTCGTCTCCGCCAACAAGGCGCTGCTCGCCGAGGACGGCGCCGCGCTGCACGCCGCCGCCGAGCGCGACGGCCGGGACCTCTACTACGAGGCCGCCGTCGCCGGAGCCATCCCGCTGGTGCGCCCGCTGCGCGAGTCCCTGGCCGGCGACAAGGTCAACAGGGTGCTCGGCATCGTCAACGGCACCACCAACTTCATCCTCGACAAGATGGACACCAGCGGCGCCGGCTACTCCGAGGCGCTGGACGAGGCCACCGCCCTCGGCTACGCGGAGGCCGACCCCACCGCCGACGTGGAGGGCTTCGACGCTGCCGCCAAGGCCGCGATCCTGGCCGGCATCGCCTTCCACACCCGGGTGCGGATCGGCGACGTGCACCGCGAGGGCATCACCGAGGTCACCGCCGCCGACATCGCCTCCGCCCGCCGCATGGGCTGCACGGTCAAGCTCCTCGCCATCTGCGAGCGCGCCGCCGACGGCGCGTCCGTGACGGCCCGCGTGCACCCCGCGATGATCCCGCTCAGCCACCCGCTGGCCTCGGTCCGCGAGGCGTACAACGCGGTGTTCGTGGAGGCCGAGGCGGCCGGGCAGCTGATGTTCTACGGTCCCGGCGCGGGCGGGGCGCCCACCGCGTCCGCGGTCCTCGGCGACCTCGTCGCCGTCTGCCGCAACAAGCTCAACGAGGCCCCCGGGCCCGGTGAGTCCGCGTACACGCGTCTGCCGGTGAGCCCCATGGGCGACGTCGTCACGCGGTACCACATCAGCCTCGACGTGGCCGACAAGCCGGGCGTGCTCGCCCAGGTCGCCACGGTCTTCGCCGAGCAGGGCGTATCCATCGACACGGTCCGTCAGAAGGGCCGTCCGGACAGTCAGGAATCCGGCGGCGAGGCCTCCCTCGTCGTCGTCACCCACCGCGCGCCCGACGCCGCCCTCTCCGGGACCGTCGAGGCGCTGCGCAAGCTCGACACCGTGCGCGGTGTCGCCAGCATCATGCGTGTTGAAGGGGAGTAAGGACCCATGACCACCAAGGGCACCCACCAGTGGCGCGGCATCATCGAGGAGTACCGGGACCGTCTCCCGGTCACGAGCACGACGCCGGTCGTCACGCTCCGTGAGGGTGGTACGCCGCTCGTCCCCGCTCAGGTCCTCTCCGAGCGCACGGGCTGCGAGGTGCACCTCAAGGTCGAGGGCGCCAACCCCACCGGGTCCTTCAAGGACCGCGGCATGACCATGGCCATCACCCGGGCCAAGGAGGAGGGCGCGCAGGCCGTCATCTGCGCCTCCACCGGCAACACCTCCGCCTCCGCCGCCGCGTACGCGGTCCGGGCCGGGATGGTCTGCGCCGTCCTCGTGCCGCAGGGCAAGATCGCGCTCGGCAAGATGGGCCAGGCGCTCGTCCACGGCGCCAAGATCCTCCAGGTCGACGGCAACTTCGACGACTGCCTGACGCTGGCCCGCTCGCTCTCGGACAACTACCCGGTGGCGCTGGTCAATTCGGTCAACCCGGTCCGTATCGAGGGCCAGAAGACCGCCGCGTTCGAGATCGTGGACGCGCTCGGCGACGCCCCCGACATCCACGTCCTCCCGGTCGGCAACGCCGGCAACATCACCGCGTACTGGAAGGGCTACACCGAATACGCGGGCGACGGCGTCTCCACGCACAAGCCGCGGATGTGGGGCTTCCAGGCCTCCGGCTCCGCGCCCATCGTGCGCGGCGAGGTCGTCAAGGACCCGTCGACCATCGCCACCGCGATCCGGATCGGCAACCCGGCCTCCTGGAACTACGCGCTCGCCGCGCGGGACGAGTCGGGCGGCTTCATCGACGAGGTCACGGACCGTCAGATCCTCTCCGCGTACCGGCTGTTGGCCTCCCAGGAGGGCGTCTTCGTGGAGCCCGCCTCGGCCGCGTCCGTCGCCGGGCTGCTCAAGGCCGCCGAGGAGGGCAAGGTCGACCCCGGACAGCGCATCGTCTGCACGGTGACCGGGAACGGCCTCAAGGACCCGGACTGGGCCGTCGCGGGCGCACCGCAGCCGGTCACCGTCCCGGTCGACGCGGCCACCGCGGCCGAGAAGCTGGGCCTGGCGTAACAGCGCGGCGCACCCGGGGCCCGGTCCGCACGACGGGCCCCGGGGCGCGACGGTGGCAACGCATCGTCAGAATTAGCGCCCTACCGGCCCATTCCCGGCCGGAGAGCGCATCGCGGGCGTGCGACACGCATCGTGCGCCTCCTGTGCGCCCTATGTCGCCACAGAACCTTCCTTCGATAAGCTGTACCCAACCCGCCCCGTCGCATCTGCCGGGGTTCCCCGGGCCGTTGCGGCTCCCCACGAACCATTTCCCGTAGTCGCAGCGCCCCGAATCCCCGCCGCCTCACAAGGAGAGTCGTCACAGCGATGGCCGGTCCCGCCTTCCGAGCCGCCGCCGTCCGGGTGCGCGTCCCCGCGACCAGCGCCAACCTGGGCCCCGGTTTCGACGCCCTCGGCCTGTCGCTCGGCCTGTACGACGACGTCGTCGTCCGCGTCGCCGACTCCGGACTGCACATCGACATCGCCGGTGAGGGCGCGGACACCCTGCCCCGCGACGAGAAGCACCTGCTCGTACGGTCCCTGCGCACCGCCTTCGACCTGCTCGGCGGACAGCCGCGCGGCCTGGAGATCGTCTGCGCCAACCGCATCCCGCACGGCCGCGGCCTCGGCTCCTCCTCCGCCGCCATCTGCGCCGGCATCGTCGCCGCCCGCGCCGTGACGACCGGCGGCGACACCCGCCTGGACGACGCGGCCCTGCTGGAGCTCGCGACCGAGATCGAGGGTCACCCCGACAACGTCGCGGCCTGCCTCCTCGGCGGATTCACGCTCGCCTGGATGGACGGGTCATCGGCCCGCGCCATCAGGATGGATCCCTCGGATTCCATCGTTCCGGTGGTTTTCGTACCCGGCAAGCCGGTGCTCACCGAAACCGCCCGCGGACTGCTTCCGCGCACCGTCCCGCACGTCGACGCCGCCTTCAACGCGGGCCGTGCCGCCCTCCTCGTGGAGGCCCTGACCAGGCGCCCCGAGCTGCTGCTCACGGCCACCGAGGACCGGCTGCACCAGGACTACCGCGCACCGGCCATGCCCGAGAGCGTGGAACTCGTGGGCCGGCTGCGCGCCGAGGGCGTCCCCGCGGTCATCTCCGGTGCCGGACCGACGGTGCTGGCCCTGGCCGGGGACGGCGCGGCGGACAAGGTCGCCCGACTGGCGGGCGAGGGGTGGGCGGCCAACCGGCTGACTCTCGACGCCCGGGGTGCGAGCGTCCTGCCGCTCGCGGCCTAGAGCGGGAGACCGCTGCCCCAGAAGTGATTGCCGGTGAGTGAGAGGGGGAATGTTTGTTGGAGCCGGTAGTGTTAACCTCAAGTCTGCAATCGACGTCCATGAGGCGCGTTGCTTCGTGTCCCCTTCGGGACCACCAATTCTTCCGGGAGCCTCCCCAACTGCCTGAGCAGCCTGCCTGAGCAGTTGCGAGCACGCTCCGGAACCGGCACGACACCCCTCGCTCGTCCAGGAGTGGGCCGAGCAGGGGGATGCTCGCGCCGGGCCCATGCACACGTTCATCTCTCCGCCGTTCTACCCGGCGGACCACCGCCCCGGCACGGGCCGCACCACCGAGGACCGAAGCCGGACAGCACAACCGGTCGCCGAGCCAGAAGGCCGACGTCCGCTCCAGGGAAGGACCCTTCGTGAGCGACACCACCGATCTGATGGGCGTGACTGCCGACAAGAACGTCGACAGCGCCGCGCCCGCCGAAGGTGCTGCCACTGGCACCACCGCACGGCGCCGCCGCTCCGGCACCGGCCTTGAGGGCATGGTCCTGGCCGAGCTGCAGCAGGTCGCGTCCGGCCTCGGTATCAAGGGCACCGCGCGGATGCGCAAGAGCCAGCTGATCGAGGTCATCAAGGAGGCCCAGGCCGGCGCCGGGTCCTCCGCGCCCAAGGCCAAGGCCGCCCCCGCCGAGGCGGCGGAGACCAAGCCGAAGCGCCGCGCGACCTCCAAGACGCGTACCGGCGCGGGCGACGAGACCCCGGCCGCCGCTCCCGCCGACAAGGCCGCGGCCCAGCAGCAGATCGACATCCCCGGCCAGCCGGCCAGCGACGAGCAGCCCACGGGCGAGCGCCGTCGCCGCCGCGCGACCGCCCAGGCGGGCAGCCCGGAGAGCAAGTCGGACGCCAAGGCGCAGACGCAGACCAAGGACCGGGCGCAGGACGAGCCGAAGCAGGAGCAGAAGCACGAGGCTCCCGCCGACGACCACCGCTCCGAGCCCAAGGCGGAGGCCGCCGCGGACAACGCCGAGGGGCGCCGCGGGGACCGCCAGGAGCGCGGCCAGCGCGGTGAGCGGGGGGACCGCGGCGAGCGCCGTGACCGCCAGCGCGACCGCCGGGGCAAGGGCGACGACCAGGGTGGCGGCCAGGGCGGCCGGCGCCAGGGCGGCGGCCAGGGCCAGAGCCAGAACCAGGGCGGCGGCGGCCCGCAGGACGACGGCTTCGACGACGAGGGCGGCCGGCGCGGCCGGCGCGGGCGCTACCGCGACCGCCGCGGCCGGCGCGGGCGCGAGGACTTCGCGGGCGACGCCCCGCCGGTCAGCGACGACGACGTCCTGATCCCCGTCGCGGGCATCCTGGACATCCTCGACAACTACGCGTTCATCCGGACCTCCGGCTACCTGCCGGGCCCGAACGACGTGTACGTCTCGCTGGCCCAGGTCCGCAAGAACGGCCTGCGCAAGGGTGACCACGTCACCGGTGCCGTGCGCCAGCCCAAGGACGGCGAGCGGCGCGAGAAGTTCAACGCGCTGGTCCGCCTCGACTCGGTCAACGGCATGGCGCCCGAGACCGGCCGCGGCCGTCCCGAGTTCCAGAAGCTGACGCCGCTCTACCCGCAGGACCGGCTCCGCCTGGAGACCGACTCCAACATCCTGACGACGCGGATCATCGACCTGGTCGCCCCCATCGGCAAGGGCCAGCGAGGGCTGATCGTGGCCCCGCCGAAGACCGGTAAGACCATGATCCTCCAGGCCATCGCCAACGCGATCACGGTCAACAGCCCCGAGTGCCACCTGATGGTCGTCCTGGTGGACGAGCGTCCGGAAGAGGTCACCGACATGCAGCGGTCGGTGAAGGGCGAGGTCATCTCCTCGACCTTCGACCGTCCCGCCGAGGACCACACCACCGTCGCCGAGCTGGCCATCGAGCGCGCCAAGCGCCTCGTCGAGCTGGGTCACGACGTGGTCGTCCTGCTGGACTCGATCACCCGTCTGGGACGCGCGTACAACCTCGCCGCCCCGGCCTCCGGCCGCATCCTGTCCGGTGGTGTCGACTCGACCGCGCTCTACCCCCCGAAGCGCTTCTTCGGTGCGGCGCGCAACATCGAGGACGGCGGCTCGCTGACCATCCTGGCCACCGCGCTGGTCGAGACCGGCTCGCGGATGGACGAGGTGATCTTCGAGGAGTTCAAGGGCACCGGCAACATGGAGCTCAAGCTCGACCGCAAGCTCTCCGACAAGCGCATCTTCCCGGCGGTGGACGTCGACGCGTCCAGCACCCGCAAGGAGGAGATCCTGCTCGGCAGCGAGGAGTTGGGGATCGTCTGGAAGCTGCGCCGGGTGCTGCACGCGCTCGACCAGCAGCAGGCCATCGAGCTGCTCCTGGACCGGATGAAGAAGACCCAGTCCAACGCGGAGTTCCTGCTCCAGATCCAGAAGACGACGCCGGCCCCGGGCAACAACGACTAGTCGTAGCCCCTCCGGCAGCAGCACACAGGGCCGCCCCCGCACTCCGGTGCGGGGGCGGCCCTGTGTTGTACGCCGTTGCCGTTCCGAGACCTTCGCCACACGGCCGCCCGTGTCCGGGCGCCCGGACAGTTGCCTGTACCGGCCACGAAACCGCAGGTGAACGCGGGATCACCGGCTGTCCGGGCCCGCCCGGAGGCCGTCCGGCGCTTACCCGGAGGCCACGGGGGGCTGTGCAACCCTTCTTGTCGCCGCCGCGTCGTACCCAGGAGTGACGAACAACAGCGACAAAGCGGCACACACGCCCGCTCGCCACCGCAGGGGGTAGCCGGAAGCAGCCGACGGAACGAGGAGACGGATGAGCGAGCAGAGCGGGAGCAGCCGAATACGGGCCACCGGCAAGCGCCGGAAGAAGCCCTCCCGCCGCCGCAGAGCGACCCGCACAGCCGCCTGGGGCCTGGCCGGCGTGGTCGTCGTGGGCGGAGCGGGGCTCGGATACGCCTACGTCCACCTCAACGGCAACCTCCAGGCCGTCGACATCAACACCGCGCTCGGCAAGGACCGCCCCAGCAACGTCGACAACGGCTCCGAGGACATCCTCGTCCTCGGCTCCGACTCCCGCTCCGGCGCCAACGGCGAGTACGGCACCGACGAGGGCGCGGCCCGCTCGGACACCGCGATGGTCGTCCACGTCAACAAGGGCCACAAGTCCGCGAGTGTGGTCTCCATCCCGCGCGACACCCTCGTCACCCGGCCCGACTGCACGGGCGACGAGAGCGGCGAACCCGTCGCCGGACAGCGGCGGGCGATGTTCAACACGGCGTACGAGGTCGGCGGACCGGCCTGCGCGGTCAAGACCGTGGAATCGATGTCCGGCATCCGCATGGACCACTACATCGAGGTCGACTTCACCGGCTTCAAGAAGCTCGTCGACAAGCTCGGCGGCGTCGAGATCACCACCAAGCGGGCGATCAACGACCCGGCGAGCCATCTGGACCTCGAACCCGGCACCCACACCCTGGACGGCGAGCAGTCCCTCGGCCTGGTCCGCACCCGCAAGAGCGTCGGCGACGGCAGCGACCTCGGCCGCATCCAGCTCCAGCAGGCCTTCATCAAGGCGCTGATGCAGCAGGCCAAGAGCGTGGGACTGCTCAACGGCACCAAGCTCTACGGCATCGCCGACACCGCCACCAAGGCCATCACGACCGACTCCGACCTCGGCTCGGTCACCGAGCTGGCGCGCTTCGCGACCGGTCTCAAGGGGCTCGGCTCCGACGACGTCCACATGGTGACCCTGCCCGTGGAGTACGACCCCGCCGACCCCAACCGCGTCGTCCCGCTGGAGAAGGCCGGCGAACAGGTGTGGGACGCGCTGCGCCGGGACCGGCCGATTCCCGCGTCCGCCACCGAGCAGTCGGCCGGCGACAAGGGCGACGCGGGGCAGATCGTGCAGTGACCGGGACGGCCGGGGAATACCCGGCCGTCCACCCCGGTTTTGGGAGATACGGCCGGTCCTGGCAGACTGGTACGTCGGCCCCGGTTCACGGACGCGCAATCCGCGCGTACGACCCGGCGCCCTCCCGAACCTAGGAGAAACCCTTGAAGCGCGACATCCACCCCCAGTACGTCGAGACGCAGGTCAGCTGCACCTGTGGCGCGTCGTTCACCACCCGGTCCACGCTGGACAGCGGCGCCATCCGTGCCGACGTCTGCTCCGAGTGCCACCCGTTCTACACGGGCAAGCAGAAGATCCTCGACACCGGTGGCCGCGTGGCCCGCTTCGAGGCCCGCTTCGGCAAGACCGCCACCGCCAGCAAGTAGCGAGCCGTCCGCGCCGGTCCGCGGCGCCCTCTTCCCGGGGGCGCCGTGGCCGGCGTTTTTTCCGGCCGGGGCACGGAACCCTCCGCGTCCCGCCCGGCAGGCAACCGCCGGCCGGCAGGTACGACCAGCGAAGGAACCAGGAGCCCGAAAATGTTCGAGGCGGTCGAGGAACTGATCGGTGAGCACGCCGATCTCGAGAAGCAGCTCGCGGACCCGGCGGTCCACGCGGACCAGGCAAACGCGCGCAAGCTCAACAAGCGCTACGCCGAGCTGACCCCGATCGTCGCCACGTACCGCTCCTGGAAGCAGACCGGTGACGACATCGAGACCGCCCGCGAGCTCGCCGCCGACGACCCGGACTTCGCCGCCGAGGTGAAGGACCTGGAGAAGGAGCGCGAGGACCTCACCGAGAAGCTCCGCCTCCTGCTCGTACCCCGGGACCCCAGCGACGACAAGGACGTGCTCCTGGAGATCAAGGCCGGGGCGGGCGGCGACGAGTCCGCGCTGTTCGCCGGCGATCTGCTGCGCATGTACCTGCGCTACGCCGAGCGCGTCGGCTGGAAGACCGAGATCATCGACTCCACCGAGTCCGAGCTCGGCGGCTACAAGGACGTCCAGGTCGCCGTGAAGACCAAGGGCGGCAACGGGGCCACCGAACCCGGCCAAGGCGTGTGGGCCCGGATGAAGTACGAGGGCGGTGTGCACCGCGTGCAGCGCGTGCCCTCCACCGAGTCCCAGGGCCGCATCCACACCTCCGCCGCCGGCGTCCTCGTGACGCCCGAGGCCGAGGAGGTGGACGTCGAGATCCACGCCAACGACCTGCGCGTCGACGTCTACCGCTCGTCGGGCCCCGGCGGCCAGTCCGTCAACACGACCGACTCCGCCGTCCGCATCACGCACCTGCCGACCGGCGTCGTCGCCTCCTGCCAGAACGAGAAGAGCCAGCTCCAGAACAAGGAGCAGGCCATGCGCATCCTGCGCTCCCGCCTGCTGGCCGCCGCCCAGGAGGCCGCCGAGCAGGAAGCCTCGGACGTACGTCGCAGCCAGGTGCGCACGGTCGACCGGTCGGAGAAGATCCGTACCTACAACTTCCCGGAAAACCGGATCTCGGACCACCGCGTCGGCTTCAAGGCGTACAACTTGGACCAGGTCCTCGACGGAGACCTGGACGCGGTGATCCAGGCCTGTGTCGACGCCGACTCCGCGGCCAAGCTCGCCGCCGCCTGACCTCACCGCCCGCCCCGCTCGTGAACCCGTACGGAGAACCGCGATGAACCTGCTGCTCGCCGAGGTGGCCCAGGCCACCCAGCGGCTGGCCGACGCCGGTGTTCCCTCACCGAGATTCGATGCCGAGGAACTCGCCGCGTTCGTGCACGGCGTCAAGCGGGGCGAGCTGCACAACGTGCCGGACGCCGACTTCGACGCCCGCTACTGGGAGACCGTCGCCCGCCGCGAGGCCCGCGAACCGCTCCAGCACATCACCGGACGCGCCTTCTTCCGCTACCTGGAGCTCCAGGTCGGTCCCGGTGTCTTCGTGCCCAGGCCGGAGACCGAGTCGGTCGTCGGCTGGGCCATAGACGCCGTCCGCGCGATGGATGTCGTCGAGCCCCTGATCGTCGACCTGTGCACCGGCTCCGGCGCCATCGCCCTCGCCATGGCCCAGGAGGTGCCGCGCTCCCGCGTGCACGCCGTGGAGCTGTCCGAGGACGCCCTGAAGTGGACCCGGAAGAACGCCGAGGACTCGCGCGTCACCGTGCACCGCGGCGACGCCCTCACCGCCCTGCCCGAGTTCGACGGCCAGGTCGACCTGGTGATCTCCAACCCGCCGTACATCCCGCTCACCGAGTGGGAGTACGTGGCGCCCGAAGCCCGCGACCACGACCCCGAGATGGCGCTCTTCTCCGGCGAGGACGGCCTCGACACGATCCGCGGCATCGAGCGCACCGCCCACCGTCTGCTCCGCCCCGGCGGCCTCGTCGTCATCGAACACGCCGACACCCAGGGTGGCCAGGTGCCCTGGATCTTCACCGAGGAGCGGGGCTGGGCCGACGCGGCCGACCACCCGGACCTCAACCGGCGCCCCCGCTTCGCCACGGCCCGCAAGGCGATGCCGTGACCGGCGGGCACGAGCCGGACCCGTACCAGCCCTACCCGTACATGCTTGAGGAGGCCGGCTGATGGCACGGCGATACGACTGCAACGACGCGACCGACCGTACGACGGGTCTGCGCGAGGCCGCGTCAGCCGTCCGCCGCGGCGAACTCGTCGTGCTGCCCACCGACACCGTCTACGGGATCGGCGCGGACGCCTTCGGTTCCGAGGCCGTCGGTGACCTGCTGGAGGCCAAGGGCCGTGGCCGCAACATGCCCTCACCCGTCCTCATCGGCTCGCCGAACACCCTGCACGGCCTGGTCACCGACTTCTCCGAGCAGGCCTGGGAGCTGGTCGACGCCTTCTGGCCGGGCGCGCTGACGCTCGTCGCCAAGCACCAGCCCTCGTTGCAGTGGGACCTCGGCGACACCCGGGGCACCGTCGCCGTCCGGATGCCGCTGCACCCGGTCGCCATCGAACTGCTCACCGAGGTCGGCCCGATGGCCGTCTCCAGCGCCAACCTCACCGGCCACCCCTCGCCGGAGACCTGCGACGCCGCCCAGGAGATGCTCGGCGACTCCGTCTCGGTCTACCTCGACGGCGGTCCGACCCCGGGCATCGTGCCGTCCTCCATCGTGGATGTCAGCGGGAAGGTGCCCGTCCTGCTGCGCGCGGGCGCGCTCTCGGCCGAGGACCTGCGCAAGGTGGTACCCGACCTTGAGGTGGCCAATTGACCGCCCCCGAGGGGCGTGGCATAGCGGGGCGGGCCGGCACTTTCCGCATCCTCCACGTCAGCACCGGCAACGTCTGCCGCTCACCGATCACCGAGCGGCTGACCCGCCATGCCCTGGTGGACCGCCTCGGCGATCCCCTCCAGGGCGGGCTGATCGTGGAGAGCGCGGGCACCTGGGGCCACGAGGGCGCCCCCATGGAGGCCAACGCCGAGGTGGTGCTCGCCGACTTCGGGGCCGACGCCACCGGCTTCACCGGCCGTGAGCTGCTCGACGAGCACGTGATCCGCGCCGACCTGGTCCTCACCGCCACCCGCGACCACCGGGCCCAGGTGATCTCGATGGGCCACTCGGCCGGGCTGCGCACGTTCACGCTCAAGGAGTTCACCCGCCTGGTGCGGGCCATAGACCCCGCGACCCTGCCCGACGCCCGCGAGGAGGGCGTCGTGGAGCGCGCCCGCGCCCTGGTCCGGGCCGCCGCCGCGCTGCGCGGCTGGCTGCTGGCGCCGACCGCGGAGGCCGACGAGGTGTACGACCCGTACGGCGCCCCGATCACGTTCTTCCGGTCCATCGGCGACGAGATCAGCCAGGCCCTCGATCCGGTCGTCACCGCGCTGACCGGCGTCCCCGCCCCGCACTGACCCCCCGGCCCCGCGGGGGCCGTCCACGCCGCGCCGAGGGCCGTACGGCGGCCCGGGGATGACGTGGCGTACCCACCGGGTCCCGGACAGCGGGTCCGCGAACCGGCCCCGCTCCACCCGGCCCACCCCGGGTGACATCGACCCTTTGTCCGCGATGACAGCGGTCTGTGCAACCATCGCGGACGGCTCCGTGTCCTCAACCATGGGACCTGTCTAGTTAAGGTGTGGGCTGAGATGGCCGGCGACATTCTGTGGGGCAGCCCGTGCGTGACTATTTGCTGACACTCTGTGTCACGGCCGCTGTGACCTACCTGCTCACCGGCCCGGTGCGCAAGTTCGCCATCGCGGTCGGGGCGATGCCCGCGATCCGCGCGCGCGACGTCCACCGCGAACCGACCCCGAGGCTCGGCGGCATCGCCATGTTCGGCGGGCTGTGCGCGGGCCTGATCGTCGCCAACCACCTGGCCAATCTCGACGGTGTCTTCGACCGCTCCAGCGAGCCCAGGGCGCTGCTCTCCGGGGCGGCGCTGATCTGGCTGATCGGGGTGCTGGACGACAAGTTCGAGATCGACGCCCTGATCAAGCTCGGCGGACAGATGCTCGCCGCGGCGGTCATGGTGCTCCAGGGCCTGACGATCCTGTGGCTGCCGATCCCGGGCGTCGGGACCGTGGCCCTCACCCCGTGGCAGGGCACGCTGCTTACTGTTGCGCTGGTCGTCATCACGATCAACGCGGTCAACTTCGTGGACGGGCTGGACGGCCTGGCGGCGGGCATGGTCCTGATCGCCGCCGCCGCGTTCTTCCTCTACACCTACCGGCTCTGGTACGGCCACACGATCGAGGCCGCCGCTCCGGCGACGCTGTTCGCCGCGATCCTGATGGGCATGTGCCTGGGCTTCCTGCCGCACAACATGCACCCCGCCCGGATCTTCATGGGCGACTCCGGCTCGATGCTGATCGGCCTCGTCCTGGCGGCCGGCGCGATCTCCGTGACCGGGCAGGTCGACCCGGACACCATGAAGATCTTCGAGGGCAGTGAGCGTCAGGCCACCCACGCGATGCTGCCGGTCTTCATCCCGCTGCTGCTGCCGCTGACCATCATCGCGATCCCGGCGGCCGACCTGGTGCTGGCGATCGTGCGGCGCACCTGGAACGGCCAGTCGCCCTTCGCGGCGGACCGCGGCCACCTGCACCACCGGCTGCTGGGGATCGGGCACTCGCACAGCCGGTCGGTGCTGATCATGTACTTCTGGTCGGCCCTGATCGCGTTCGGTGCGGTGGGTTACTCGGTGCACTCGACGTCCATGTGGATCGTGCTGGTGATCGTGGGGCTGAGCGCCCTGGGGCTGATCCTGCTGCTGATGCCGCGCTTCACCCCGCGTGCGCCGCACTGGGCGGAACGCTTCGTACCGCCCCGCTACCGCCGCAGACCGCGCGGTCCGGAGGGGGAGCCCGGGGCGGAGCCGCACGGCGCCGAGGAGGGCCAACAGGGGCCCCAGGACGGGCAGATGGAGCGGGAAGGGGCGGGCGGATCGCAGGACGGCGGAGGCGGGCGCCCGGCCGCGGCCGGCGCCCCGGTCGCCGCGGGTGTCTCCGGCGTCAACGGAGCGACCGCCATTGGTCACCGTTCGCGTTTCGCGGACCGCCGTGAAGCCGGTTCCACCCGTCGGTGAACCGGGCATCGGTGCCCATTAGCAGACACTTCGAAAGTGTGCCTCGCTCACACGTGCTCGTTAGTCCTCACGTGTGACAGCAAGCACACTTTCTTGGTAAAGACCTCATCAAATAGTTTGTGATACCGTTCACGAAGCCCGGTGACAGAGCCGAAGGACCTGATGTAGCACGGTCCATCGGCCCGAGGCATCGACTCGGACCGGGCCTACGCTCGTCCCTGACGACACACTGCCCACCCCCTGCAAGCGGAGCTGCCCCATGCCGTCCAACGACGTCCGGACTCTCCTCCAGACCGCCGTACCCACCGCTGTCGCCGGCGCCGTAGCCGCCGCGATCAGCGCTGGTGTCGCCGGCGGCAAGGGAGCCCTGGGCGCGGTCGTCGGAACGGTCGTGGTCATCCTCTTCATGGGGATCGGACTCATGGTCCTGCAGCGGACCGCCCGGTCCATGCCCCACCTCTTCCAGGCGATGGGGCTCGCGCTCTACACGGCGCAGCTCCTGCTGCTGTTCATCTTCGTCGCCGTATTCAAGAACACTTCGCTGTTCAACCCGAAGGCCTTCGCGATCACGCTGGTCGCGACGACCCTCGTGTGGATCGGCGCACAGGCGCGTGCGCACATGAAGGCCAAGATCCTTTACGTCGAACCCGAGTCCGACAAGGGCGAGAAGCCCGGGAAACCGGGGTCCGAAGCGTGAAGGGTAGGGGCGGAATAAACGCGGGGTCAGGACCCTGCTATCGTCCGGTTCCAACTGCGGCACTGCGGGCGCGTGCATGTGAGCTGACGCCTGCTCGATCGCGAGGCTCACATGCCTGACTGCCGCTCACACATCCGAAACACCAGTCCAGTGCCGAACCGCGGCTGTGCGCCGCGCCGACACAACGAGGTTGCCGTACCTATGCGCCACGCTGAAGGAGCCCGCGGTGAGTGCTGACCCGACACAGGTGCTCGCCTTCGAGACCGATTGCCACCTCTTCGACGGTTGTGGCTTTCCGGCACCCGGCCTGCACTCGTTCCTGTTCGAACCCCTCTGGGGCGACGCGGACAGCAACTTGTACTTCAACAAGACGATGCTGCTGGCCCTGCTCGGCTCGGTCATCATCGTTGGCTTCTTCTGGGCCGCCTTCCGTAAGCCGAAGTTGGTGCCCGGCAAGCTTCAGATGACGGCCGAAGCCGGCTACGACTTCATCCGCCGCGGCATCGTCTACGAGACGATCGGCAAGCGCGACGGCGAGAAGTACGTCCCGCTGATGGTCTCGCTGTTCTTCGTCATCTGGATGATGAACCTCTGGTCCATCATCCCGGTTGCCCAGTTCCCCGTGACGGCGATCATCTCGTACCCGGCGATCCTCGCCGGAATCGTCTACCTCCTGTGGGTCGGCCTGACCTTCAAGAAGCACGGTTTCGTCGGAGCCTTCAAGAACTTCACCGGCTACGACAAGAACCTCGGCGGGGTCCTGCCGCTCTCGATGACCATCGAGTTCTTCTCGAACCTCCTGGTCCGGCCGTTCACGCACGCGGTCCGACTCTTCGCCAACATGTTCGCGGGCCACACGCTCCTGCTGCTCTTCACGATCGCCAGCTGGTACATGCTCAACGGCATCGGCATCGCCTACGCAGGTGTGTCGTTCGTGATGGTCCTCGTGATGACGGCCTTCGAACTCTTCATCCAGGCTGTCCAGGCCTATGTGTTCGTGCTGCTGGCCTGCAGCTACATCCAGGGCGCTCTCGCCAAGGGCCACTGAGCACCCCACCTCCTGAAGCACCCGGTGGCCAACCCCCACCGGACATTGAAAGAGAAGGAAGAACCGGCATGTCCGCTCTCCAGACCCTCGCCGCCGGCGTCGAAATCAAGGGCAACCTCGGCTCGATCGGTTACGGCCTCGCCGCGATCGGCCCCGGCGTCGGCATCGGCATCATCTTCGGTAACGGCACCCAGGCGCTCGCCCGTCAGCCCGAGGCTGCCGGTCTCATCCGCGCCAACCAGATCCTCGGCTTCGCCTTCTGTGAGGCGCTCGCCCTGATCGGTCTGGTCATGCCGTTCGTCTACCCGACCTCCTGACCGGTCGCGAACAGCCCATTCGACGGAAGGCACTGACGTGAACCCCCTGGTTCAGCTCGCGGCGGAGGAAGCGGAAAACCCGCTCATTCCGCCGATCCCTGAGCTCGTCATTGGCCTCATCGCTTTCGTCATCGTCTTCGGCTTCCTCGCCAAGAAGCTTCTCCCGAACATCAACAAGGTTCTGGAAGAGCGCCGCGAGGCCATCGAAGGCGGTATCGAAAAGGCCGATGCGGCCCAGACCGAGGCCCAGAGCGTTCTTGAGCAGTACAAGGCTCAGCTCGCCGAGGCCCGCCACGAAGCCGCTCGTATGCGCCAGGAGGCGCAGGAGCAGGGCGCCGTGATCCTGCAGGAAATGCGCGAGGAGGGGCAGCGCCAGCGCGACGAGATCGTCGCCGCCGGCCACGCCCAGATCGAGGCCGACCGCAAGGCCGCCGCCTCGGCACTGCGCCAGGACGTGGGCAAGCTCGCCACCGACCTGGCCGGCAAGCTCGTCGGCGAGTCCCTGGAGGACCACGCCCGGCAGAGTGGCACCGTCGACCGCTTCCTCGACGAGCTCGAGGCGAAGGCCGAGGCCGTCCGATGAACAGCGCGAGCCGCGAGGCACTGGCTGCCGCACGCGAGCGTCTCGACGCGCTGACCGACAGCACGTCGGTCGACGCGGCGAAGCTCGCCGAGGACCTGGCCGGCGTCACGGCGCTGCTGCACCGCGAGGTGTCGCTGCGCCGGGTCCTGACCGACCCGGCGCAGCCCGGCGAGGCCAGGGCCGAGCTGGTAGCCCGGCTGTTCGGCGGTCAGGTGGGCGGCGAAGCCGTCGACCTGGTCTCCGGCATGGTCCGCTCACGCTGGTCGCAGTCGCGTGACCTGGTCGACTCGGTCGAGGAGCTGGCGAACACCGCAGACCTCACCGCCGCCCAGCGCAGCGGCGACCTGGACGACGTCGAGGACGAGATCTTCCGGTTCGGCCGGATCGTGGCCTCGGACACCGGTCTGCGCGCCGCGCTCACCAGCCGGACCGCGACCCCCGCCGCCAAGGGCGAGCTGCTGCGCAGCCTGCTCGGCGGAAAGGCGCGGCCCACCACCGAGCGCGTCATCGTGCGGCTTGTCACCCAGCCCCGGGGACGTAGCCTGGAAGCGGGACTCGAGTCCCTCTCCAAGCTCGCCGCGGAGCGCCGGGAGCGCACGGTTGCGACCGTCACCTCGGCGGTTCCGCTCAGCGACCGGCAGAAGCAGCGCCTGGGCGCGGCCCTGGCGAAGATCTACGGCCGGCAGATGCACCTGAACCTCGACGTGGACCCCGCGGTCCTCGGCGGGATCGCGGTGCGGGTCGGCGACGAGGTCATCAACGGCACCGTCGCGGAGCGCCTCGACGAGGCGACCCGCCGCATGGCCGGCTGACACAGACGCAGCGCAACAGAACAGAGCAAGACCAGCGGCCCGGTTGGGCCGTGCAGAAATTGCAGAAGATTCCTGGGGGTCGGCCCCCAGACCCCCTTAAGAAACTTCGGGCCCAACAAGGAGAGCAGGGAACCCAGATGGCGGAGCTCACGATCCGGCCGGAGGAGATCCGGGACGCACTGGAGAACTTTGTCCAGTCGTACCAGCCGGACGCGGCCTCGCGCGAGGAGGTCGGTACGGTCAGCGTTGCCGGCGACGGCATCGCGAAGGTGGAGGGCCTGCCCTCCGCCATGGCGAACGAGCTGCTGAAGTTCGAGGACGGCACCCTCGGTCTCGCCCTCAACCTTGAGGAGCGCGAGATCGGCGCGATCGTCCTCGGCGAGTTCAGCGGAATCGAGGAGGGCCAGCCGGTGCAGCGCACCGGTGAGGTGCTCTCCGTCGGCGTCGGCGAGGGCTACCTCGGCCGCGTCGTCGACCCGCTCGGCAACCCGATCGACGGTCTCGGCGAGATCGCGACCGACGGCCGGCGCGCCCTTGAGCTGCAGGCCCCTGGCGTCATGGTCCGTAAGTCGGTGCACGAGCCGATGCAGACCGGCTACAAGGCCGTGGACGCCATGGTGCCGATCGGCCGCGGCCAGCGTCAGCTGATCATCGGCGACCGTCAGACGGGTAAGACCGCTCTGGCCGTCGACACGATCATCAACCAGCGCGACAACTGGCGCTCGGGCGACGTGAACAAGCAGGTGCGCTGCATCTACGTCGCCATCGGTCAGAAGGGCTCCACCATCGCCTCGGTGCGCGGTGCCCTCGAAGAGGCCGGCGCGCTTGAGTACACGACCATCGTCGCCGCCCCGGCGTCCGACCCGGCCGGCTTCAAGTACCTGGCGCCGTACACCGGTTCGGCCATCGGCCAGCACTGGATGTACTCCGGCAAGCACGTCCTGATCATCTTCGACGACCTT
This sequence comes from Streptomyces sp. ATexAB-D23, assembly GCF_000373645.1. Classification (GTDB taxonomy): domain Bacteria; phylum Actinomycetota; class Actinomycetes; order Streptomycetales; family Streptomycetaceae; genus Streptomyces; species Streptomyces castrisilvae. The sequence continues at coordinate 335,750 of NZ_KB892001.1, forward strand.
TCGAAGCAGGCCGACGCCTACCGCGCCGTGTCGCTTCTGCTGCGCCGCCCGCCGGGCCGCGAGGCCTACCCGGGCGACGTCTTCTACCTCCACTCGCGTCTGCTGGAGCGCTGCGCCAAGCTCTCCGACGACATGGGTGCCGGTTCGATGACGGGCCTCCCGATCGTCGAGACCAAGGCGAACGACGTGTCGGCGTTCATTCCGACCAACGTCATCTCCATCACCGACGGCCAGTGCTTCCTGGAGTCCGACCTGTTCAACGCCGGCCAGCGTCCGGCCCTGAACGTCGGTATCTCGGTCTCCCGTGTCGGTGGCTCTGCCCAGCACAAGGCCATGCGCCAGGTGTCCGGCCGGCTCCGCGTGGACCTCGCCCAGTACCGCGAGCTGGAGGCGTTCGCCGCCTTCGGTTCCGACCTGGACGCGGCCTCGAAGGCCTCGCTGGAGCGCGGTAAGCGCATGGTCGAGCTGCTGAAGCAGCCGCAGTACGCTCCGTTCCCGGTCGAGGAGCAGGTCGTCTCCGTCTGGGCCGGCACCAACGGCAAGATGGACGACGTCCCGGTCGAGGACATCCGCCGCTTCGAGTCGGAGCTGCTGGAGTACCTGCGCCGCGAGCGCAAGGACCTCCTGACCAGCATCCGCGAGGGCGCCAAGATGTCCGACGACACGCTGCAGGCCATCGCCGACGCCGTCGCCGCCTTCAAGCAGCAGTTCGAGACCTCGGACGGCAAGCTCCTGGGCGAGGGCTGACAGATGGGCGCTCAGCTTCGCGTTTACAAGCGCCGCATCCGCTCCGTCACCGCCACGAAGAAGATCACCAAGGCGATGGAGATGATCGCCGCCTCGCGCATCGTCAAGGCGCAGCGCCAGGTGGCGGCGTCGACGCCGTACGCGACCGAGCTCACCCGTGCGGTGACCGCGGTGGCGACCGGCTCCACCACCAAGCACCCGCTGACCACCGAGGCCGAGACTCCGGCACGGGCCGCGATCCTGCTCATCACGAGCGACCGCGGTCTGGCCGGCGGTTACTCCTCCAACGCCATCAAGGCCGCGGAGAAGCTGACCGAGCGGCTGCGAGGTGAGGGCAAGGAGGTCGACACGTATGTGATCGGCCGCAAGGGTGTCGCCTACTACGGGTTCCGCGAGCGCAAGGTCGCGGACTCGTGGACCGGCTTCACCGACAGCCCGACGTACGCGGATGCCAAGCGGGCGGCTGCTCCGCTGATCGAGGCGGTCACCCGGGAGACCGCCGAGGGCGGCGTCGACGAGCTGCACATCGTCTTCACGGAGTTCGTGTCGATGATGACGCAGAACCCGGTCGACGACCGGATGCTGCCGCTCAGTCTCGGTGCCACGAAGGACGAGGACGGCAAGGGAGAGATCCTGCCGCTGTTCGACTTCGAGCCGTCGGCGGAGGACGTCCTCGACGCCCTGCTTCCGCGGTACGTCGAGAGCCGTATCTACAACGCGCTGCTTCAGGCCGCTGCTTCCGAGCACGCCGCCCGCCGCCGCGCGATGAAGTCGGCCACCGACAACGCCGGTGAGCTCATCAAGACGCTCTCCCGGCTTGCCAACGCGGCCCGCCAGGCCGAAATCACCCAGGAAATCAGCGAGATCGTCGGTGGTGCCAGTGCGCTGGCCGACGCGACCGCGGGGAGTGACAAGTAATGACGACCACAGTTGAGACGGCCGTTGCCACGGGCCGCGTCGCCCGGGTCATCGGCCCGGTCGTCGACGTGGAGTTCCCCGTCGACGCGATGCCGGAGATCTACAACGCGCTGACCGTCGAGGTGGCCGACCCGGCCGAGGACGGCAAGCTCAAGAAGCTGACCCTTGAGGTCGCCCAGCACCTCGGTGACGGCGTGATCCGCGCGATCTCGATGCAGCCCACCGACGGTCTGGTCCGCCAGGCCCCGGTGACCGACACGGGCAACGGCATCACGGTGCCGGTCGGCGAGATCACCAAGGGCAAGGTGTTCAACACCCTCGGTGAGATCCTGAACAAGCCCGAGGCCGAGGCCGAGGTCACCGAGCGCTGGCCGATCCACCGCAAGGCGCCCAACTTCGACCAGCTCGAGTCGAAGACCGAGATGTTCGAGACCGGCGTCAAGGTCATCGACCTTCTCACCCCGTACGTCAAGGGTGGAAAGATCGGTCTGTTCGGTGGTGCCGGTGTCGGCAAGACCGTGCTGATCCAGGAAATGATCTACCGCGTCGCCAACAACCACGACGGTGTGTCGGTGTTCGCGGGCGTCGGTGAGCGCACCCGTGAGGGCAACGACCTCATCGAGGAGATGGCCGAGTCCGGCGTCATCGACAAGACGGCGCTCGTCTTCGGCCAGATGGACGAGCCGCCGGGGACCCGTCTCCGCGTCGCCCTGGCCGGTCTGACCATGGCGGAGTACTTCCGCGATGTGCAGAAGCAGGACGTGCTCTTCTTCATCGACAACATCTTCCGGTACACCCAGGCCGGTTCCGAGGTGTCCACCCTGCTCGGCCGTATGCCGTCCGCGGTGGGTTACCAGCCGAACCTGGCCGACGAGATGGGTCTGCTCCAGGAGCGCATCACGTCGACCCGCGGTCACTCGATCACCTCGATGCAGGCGATCTACGTCCCCGCGGACGACCTGACCGACCCGGCGCCGGCCACCACCTTCGCCCACCTCGACGCGACGACGGTGCTCTCCCGTCCGATCTCGGAGAAGGGCATCTACCCGGCCGTGGACCCGCTGGACTCCACGTCCCGCATCCTGGACCCGCGGTACATCGCCGCGGACCACTACGCGGCCGCCATGCGTGTCAAGGGGATCCTCCAGAAGTACAAGGACCTCCAGGACATCATCGCGATCCTCGGTATCGACGAGCTGGGCGAGGAGGACAAGCTCGTTGTCCACCGTGCCCGTCGCGTCGAGCGCTTCCTGTCGCAGAACACCCACGTCGCCAAGCAGTTCACCGGCGTGGACGGTTCGGACGTTCCGCTCGACGAGTCGATCGCCGCGTTCAACTCGATCTGCGACGGTGAGTACGACCACTTCCCCGAGCAGGCGTTCTTCATGTGCGGTGGCATCGAGGACCTGAAGGCCAACGCCAAGGAGCTCGGCGTCTCCTGAGCCCCGGCTCACCGAGGGGGGCGGGCGCGTCCCGTCCCCCTCACCACGCCCCGTAGAATTGACCCAACACCCGGCACGACCGCCGGGTGGTGACCCGAGGAGCCACCCTTGGCTGCTGAGCTGCACGTCGAGCTGGTCGCCGCGGACCGCAGTGTCTGGTCCGGCGAGGCCAACCTGGTCGTCGCGCGCACCACGTCCGGCGACATCGGCGTCATGCCCGGTCACCAGCCGCTTCTGGGTGTGCTGGAGTCGGGCCCGGTGACGATCCGTACGAGCGACGGCGCGACCGTCGTCGCCGCGGTGCACGGCGGTTTCATCTCGTTCGCCGACGACAAGCTCTCGCTTCTGGCGGAGATTGCCGAGCTGGCCGACGAGATCGATGTCGAGCGCGCGGAGCGTGCGCTCGAACGTGCGAAGTCGGACACGGACGCCGCCTCCGAGCGGCGCGCCGAAGTACGACTGCGTGCGGTGGCGGCACACTAGCCACCACACGACATGGCTTTACCCTCAGCCGCGGCCCGTGCCGGAGACCCCTCCGGCCCGTGTCGCGGCTGAGGCGATGCAGATGCAGGTGAAGTCCGGACGGTATCCGTTTACTCGACGACGCGAGGAGGTCGGTGGAGATGTTCCTCGCGCTGTGGGTGGGCGGGCTGGTCGTCGCACTGGTCGCGATTGGACTCTTCGTCTTCGGTCTGCGCCGGCGGCTGATTCAGCGCTCCGGCGGGACCTTCGACTGCAGCCTGAGGTGGGATGTGCCCGCCGAGCCCGATTTCTCGGGCAAGGGCTGGGTGTACGGCGTCGCCCGGTACAGCGGCGACAAGGTCAACTGGTTCCGGGTCTTCAGCTACTCGCCGCGTCCGCGCCGGGTGCTTGAGCGGTCCTCGATCGAGGTCGTGGCCCGCCGCCTGCCGGAGGGCGAGGAAGAGCTGGCCCTCCTCTCGGACGCCATCGTGCTCGGCTGTCTCCACCGGGAGACCCGCCTTGAGCTGGCGATGAGCGAGGACGCGCTGACCGGCTTCCTGGCCTGGCTGGAGGCGGCCCCGCCCGGCCAGCGAGTCAATGTGGCTTGAGTAGGGGCGCTCGCTGGTTGGGGGTCCCCCCGGACGGAGTCTGGGGGAGAGTCAATGTGGCTTGAGTAGGGGCGCTCGCTGGTTGGGGGTCCCCCCGGACGGAGTCTGGGGGAGAGTCAATGTGGCTTGAGTAGGGGCGCTCGCTGATTGGGCCCTCCCCCCGGACGGAGTCCGGGGGAGCCGACGTGGCTTGAGCAGGGGCACTCGGACGGAGTCCGGGGAGGGTGAACGCGGCCTGCGGGGTCGCGTCCTCGTGCACCTGGTCCGCAGCGAAGGCGGCCGGCGTCGTCATGCCCCGGTGCGCCAAGCCCCCCCGGGAACGCGAAAACCGGGGAGACAGGGGGCGGACCTGTCTCCCCGGTGCTTTCGGGGTTACGCGATGTGCGGCGCCGTGGTGCTAGTTGAGGCCGTTGTGCATCGCGCTCACGAGTTCACCGTTGCTGGTGTCCCCGCTGAACTCCCAGAAGAACGCGCCTCCCAGGCCCTGGTTCTTCGCCCAGGCCATCTTGGACGTGATCGTGGCCGGGGTGTCGTAGCTCCACCAGTTGGTGCCGCAGTGCGCGTAGGCCGTGCCGGCGATGGTGCCGGTGGCGGGGCAGCTGTTCTTGAGGACCTTGTAGTCCTCGATGCCCGCCTCGTACGTGCCCGGGGCGGCGCCGGTGGCGGTGCCGCCGGGCGCGTCCTGGGTGACGCCGGTCCAGCCGCGGCCGTAGAAGCCGATGCCGAGCAGCAGCTTCGAGGCCGGGACGCCCTGCGCCTTCAGCTTGGCGATCGCGTCGGCGGAGTTGAAGCCGTCCTGCGGGATGCCGCTGTAGGAGTTGAGCGGGGAGTGCGGGGCGGTCGGGCCCTTCGCGTCCCAGGCGCCGAAGAAGTCGTACGTCATCACGTTGTACCAGTCGAGCGACTGCGCGGCGCCGGCGTAGTCCGCCAGGTCGATCTTGCCGCCGGCGGAGCCGTCGGCCGTGATGGCGGCGGTGACCAGGTTGTTGCTGCCGAACTTCGTGCGCAGCGCCGAGGTGAGCTTCTTCAGCGCGTCCGGGCCGCTGGTGTCACAGGTCAGACCGCAGGCGTTGGGGTACTCCCAGTCGATGTCGATGCCGTCGAAGACATCGGCCCAGCGCGGGTCCTCGACCAGGTTGTAGCAGGACTCGGCGAACGCGGCCGGGTTCTGGGCCGCCTGGCCGAAGCCGCCGGACCAGGTCCAGCCGCCGAAGGACCACAGGACCTTGATGTTCGGGTACTTCGCCTTGAGCTTGCGCAGCTGGTTGAAGCTGCCGCGCAGCGGCTGGTCCCAGGTGTCGGCCACGCCGTCGACGGACTTGTCGGCGGTGTACGCCATGTCGTAGTCGGCGTAGGAGTCGCCGATGGTGCACTTGCCGCCCTGGACGTTGCCGAAGGCGTAGTTGATGTGCGTGATCTTCGCGGCGGAGCCGGAGGTGTCCAGGTTCTTGACGTGGTAGTCGCGGCCGTAGACGCCCCAGTCGGTGAAGTAACCGAGGTTGATGTTGCCGCCGTTGCCGTCGCCGTCCCCGTCGCCGTCCCCGTCACCGTCGCCGCCACCGGTGGTGTGCACCTTGACCGCGCCGCTGACCGGTCCGGTCTGGTCGGCGGTGTCACGGGCCTGCACGGTGTACGAGTAGTCGGTGCCCGCGGTGAGGCCGGTGTTGGTGTACGTGGTGCCGGTGACCGTGGCGACGACCGCGCCGTCCCGCAGGACGTCGTAGTTCTTGATGCCGTGGTCGTCGGTGGCCGAGGACCAGCTGAGCTTCGCCGAGGTGTCGGTGATGTCGCTCGCGGTGGGGGTGCCCGGCGCGGAGGGTGCCTCGTCGCCGGGGACGCTGCCGCCGTCGCAGGAGGCGCCGTTCAGCGTGCAGTTGGTGGCGGCGCCGCTGCCCGAGCCGGTGCCGTTGAAGCCGAAGGAGACGCTCGCGCCCGGGGCGACCGTGCCGTTCCAGCCGACGTTCTTGGCGGTCCAGTGGTCGCCCGTGTGGGTGACGGTGGCGTCCCAGGCGGAGCCGACGCCGGTGCCGCTGGGGAAGTCCCACTCGATGGTCCAGGAGCTGAGGGCGGTGGTGCCGGTGTTCTTCACCGTCCACTGGCCCTCGAAGCCGGTGCCCCAGTCGGATTTCTTGAGGTACGTGGCCGTGGCGGAGGTCGCCGCCTCGGCGGGGGAGGCCATGCCGACCATGGCGGCAAGGGGAAGGAGCAGTGCGGTGAGGCCCGCGACGGCTCTGGATCTGGTGGCTGTTCCGGACCCGAGTCTGAATCGGGTCCGGCGGGGGGTCTCAGTGCTCAACGGTGCTCCTCGGGTGAGGTCCGGACAAACGGGGGTGGTCCGTGGACTGCTGACCCTGCGCCGCCCTGAGCCTGCCTTGTCATGGCGGGCTCACCGCAGTGTGCTCGGTGAGATTAGGAAGGTCTGGACCAATCGTCAAGAGGTCTGGACCAAAGATCGCCGTACCCGCGGGAATAAACCTCAGACGCCCAACTCCTGTGCCAGCACTGCAGCCTGGACCCGGCTGCGCAGCTCCAGCTTCCCCAGCAGGCGGCTGACGTGTGTCTTCGCCGTCGCCTCGGCCATCGAGAGCCGCACCGCGATCTCCGCGTTCGACAGCCCCTCGCCCAGGCATCCCAGCACCTCGCGCTCGCGCCGGGTCAGCGTCTCCAGCACCGCCGCGTCGGGTGCGCCGGCCGGCCGTACGGGCACGGAACCGGCGAACTCCGCGATCAGCCGCCGCGTCACCGCCGGGGCGATCAGCCCCTCGCCGCGCGCCACCGTGCGGACCGCGTCGAGCAGCCCGCGCGCCTCGGTGTCCTTCAGCAGGAAGCCCGACGCCCCGGCGCGCAACGCGCCGAACACATACGCGTCCAGGTCGAAGGTGGTGAGCACCAGCACGTCCGCGAGATGCTCGTCCACCACCTGCCGGGTGGCCGACACCCCGTCGAGCCGCGGCATCTGTACGTCCATCAGCACCAGGTCCGGGCGCAGCTCGCGCGCCAGCCGCACCGCCTCCTCGCCGTCGCCCGCCTCCCCGACGACCTCGATGTCCGGCGCGCTGCCCAGGATGAGCACCAGCCCCGCCCGTACCGCCGCCTGGTCCTCCGCGACCAGCACCCGGATCGTCATGACCACGTCCCGCCTTCCGTACCGTCCGGGGCGGGCAGCCGTGCCCGTACCCGCCACAACCGCGCATCGTCCCCGCCCGCCACCGGGCCCGCCTCGAACTCCCCGTCGAGCAGCGCCACCCGCTCCCGCATCCCCACGAGACCGGCCCCCGACCCCGGTGCGCGCGGCCCCGTCCGGCCGCCGAGCGCGCTGCTCACCTCCACCGTCAGCACCCGCTCCGTCTGTCCGAGCCGGACCGTGACCGGGCCCGGCGCCGCGTGCTTGAGGGCATTGGTCAAGGACTCCTGCACGATGCGGTACGCGGCCAGCTCGACCGGGGCCGGCAGCGGCCCCCGGTCCGCCCGGGTGTCCTCCAGAACGCAGCTCAGCCCACTGGACGCGGCGCTCGCCCGGTGCTGCTCGACCAGCGCGTCCAGTGAGGCCAGTGTCGGCGAGCTGCTGGGCTCCGGGTCGGCCGATCCGGTGCGCAACAGCCCGATCAGACGGCGCATTTCGGCCAGACCCTCGACGCTGTTCTCACGGATGACTCCGAGGGCGTTGCGGGAGGTCTCCGGCTCGTCGATGGAGAGCGCGGCGGTGGAGTGGATCGCGATGGCGGACAGGTGGTTGGCGACCATGTCGTGCAGCTCGCGCGCCATCCGGGCCCGCTCGGCGGTCACCGCCTGGGTGCGGTCCATCTCGGCGAGCAGGGCGGTCTGGTCGGCGCGCAGCCGCGCGGCGTCGGCGGCGTCGCGGTGGTTGCGGACGCTGACCCCGGTGAGGGCGGGGACGAACGCGACCACGGCGGTGAGGATGCCGACGAGCAGGGCCTCGGCGTCGCGGAACCAGGCCAGGAAGCCGATCGTGACCCCGACGGTGATCAGGAACGTGGTCACCGGGATGCGGCGGGCGGCGGCCGGGGTGCCGTAGAGGACGGCCGCGTACATGATGTCCGTGAACATCAGCACGGTCGCCAGGTTCCCCGGGGTGAACTGGTCGGCGACCAGCGCGAGGGTGCCGATGACCAGCGCGGTCTGCGGTGCGCCGCGGCGCAGCAGTTCGAGCCCCGCCATCACCGTGAGCGGGACCAGAGCGGTCCAGGACGCGTCGAACAGGCGGCCGTTCTGCATGCGCAGCCCGAGCAGCGACAGGACCGCTCCGCCGAGCAGTCCGAGGGCCGCGATCAGGATGTCGTGGCGGTGGGGGCGGGCCGAGGAGAACACCTGCCCATCCAACACGTCCGGCCCGCCGCCGCACCTCCGCTCGGCGGGCGATCCGCCACTACACCGAAGGATGCAGTCGCCTTTCGTCACCGGGGCCGACGCCCGGCGGCGGTGCGGGCGGGAGCCTGGAGGGGAGGGAAAGGAAACGGACCGTGATCGTCACACTGATCGTCGCCTGCGAGATCGCCTTCTGGGTGCTGCTGGCCGCCGGCCTGGCGCTGCGCTACGGGGCGCGCAGGCCGCGCCTGGGCGCCGCCGTCCTGCTGTGCGAACCGGTGCTCGAACTCGTCCTGCTCGCCGTGACCGCCGTCGACCTGAAGAACGGGGCGGCCCCCGACTGGAAGCACGGGCTCGCCGCCGTCTACATCGGCTTCACGGTGGGCCTCGGGCACTCCACCGTCAAGTGGGCCGACGCCCGGGTCGCCCACCGCTTCGCCGGCGGCCCGCCCCCGGTGAAGCCGCCGAAGTACGGGGCGGCGCGGGCCGTGCACGAGTGGCGGGTGGCCGGCCGGTGGACCGTGGCCGCGGTGACGGCGCTGGCGCTGCTCCAGGCGGCGGTCTGGTACGTGGGCGGCGACGGGGACGTGTCCTCGTTGCAGTCGTGGCAGCGGACGATGCTGTTCGTGATCGGGATCAACCTGGTGATCGCGGCGAGCTACACCGTGTTCCCCAAGCGGGAGCCCCACAAGGGCCTGTCGTCACATTCCCGTCGTTCGCCCGGAGGGCGGACGGGAATGTGACGACAGGCCCTATGGCCCGCCCGCGAGCTGATCCCCTCGCGGGCGGCCCCCTGGCTCAGCGCTCGCCGCCCGGCACCCACAGGACGTCGCCGACCTCCTTGTTCGCCACCCGGGCGAGGATGAACAGCAGGTCGGAGAGGCGGTTGAGGTAGGTGGCGGTCAGCGCGTTCATCACCTCGCCGTGCACCTCCATCGCGGCCCAGGTGGAGCGCTCGGCCCGCCGGACCACGGTGCACGCCTGATGGAGCAGCGCGGCGCCCGGCGTACCGCCCGGAAGGATGAAGCTGCGGAGCTTCTCCACCTGCTCCAGGTAGTGGTCGCAGTCCGCCTCCAGCTTGTCGACGTAGCTCTGCTCGACCCGCAGCGGCGGGTACTCCGGGTTCTCGACCACCGGCGTCGAGAGGTCGGCGCCCACGTCGAACAGGTCGTTCTGCACGCGTACGAGGACCTTCACGACGTCGTCGGACAGCTGCCCGAGGGCGATCGCGGTACCGATGACCGCGTTGGCCTCGTTGGCGTCGGCGTACGCGGAGATCCGCAGATCGGTCTTGGCGGTCCGGCTCATGTCGCCGAGGGCGGTGGTGCCCTTGTCGCCGGTGCGGGTGTAGATGCGCGTCAGATTGACCATGCGGCCAGCCTAGTGCTGCGTCAGTCAGGGGTTGCCCGTAGAGGAGCGGCGTCAGGTGCTTCCCCAAGTTCTCGGCTTCGCTCGAACAGGGGATACCCCACCCCCCGGCGTGCCGGCCCCAGCCCCTCGTACTGGATGTACTTGGGCTTTCGGTCGGTGCGGCGAGCGTGCGTGCATGGCGTCGTGACGGGGCGAACCTTGGCTGACGCAGCACTAGTCAGGCCCCGGCCTTCTTGAAGACACGTGTGCCCAGGGTCACGGCGAGTGCCGCGAAGCTGAGCGCGACCAGGACCCCGTACAGCATGTGCGCGGTGGCGTACGAGCCCACGTACGCGTCCCGGACCGCGTCCACCAGATAGCGGAACGGGGTGAAGTGCGAGAGCACGTCCAGCCAGCGGGGGCCGAGCGTCATCGGGAGCATCAGGCCGGACAGCAGCATGGCCGGCATGGTGAGCGAGTTGATGACCGGGCCGAACTCCTGCGGGGTGGAGACCCGCATCGCCAGGGCGTACGAGAGCGAGGCCAGCGAGACCGTCAGCAGACCGACGAACGCGAAGCCGACGAGCACCCCGCCCAGCGGCGCCCGCAGCCCCATCAGCACGGCGACGAGCACCAGCAGCACCGCCTGGAACATGAACAGCAGCGCGTCGCGCAGCACCCGGCCCAGCAGCAGCGCCGCCCGGCTGACCGGGGTGACCCGCATCCGCTCCAGCACTCCGGTCGACTTGTCGATGATGAGGGCGAATCCGGTGAACGAGGCGCCGAACAGGCCGAGCTGGAGCAGCAGTCCGGGCACCAGGACCTGCCAGGAGTCGCCGTCCGGGCCGAGCGGCAGTTCGGTGAGGAGCGGGCCGAAGAAGAGCAGGTAGAGCAGGGGCATGAGGATGCCGAAGAGGATCTGGAATCTGGAGCGCAGGGTCTGGCGGGCGTAGCGCCCGAAGATCAGCGCGGTGTCGTGCAGCAGCATGGGTATCGGTTCCTGATCGGTGTCCGGCCGGTCTCCTAGTGCCTGAGGCGGCGCTAAGGGCTGTCCCGCAATTCCTGGCGGGCGCACGACGTCAGCTACGGCACCTCGCCGCGTTGTCGAAACGCCCGAATACATCCAGTATGCGGGCGCCTCTCCGCCTTGCGATGCACCGCATCTGACGCCGCGCGCTGATCCGCCAGGAATTGCGGGACAGCCCTTAGACGGCGACCGGAGCGGTGTCGGCGGCGGGCGCGCGTCCGGTGATGGCGAGGAAGGCGTCCTGGAGCGTGGCGCCGGGGGAGCCCGCGTAGCGGGTCTTCAGCGCGCCGGGTGTGCCCTCGGCGGCCACCAGTCCCTGGTCGACCACGACGAGCCGGTCGGCGAGCGCGTCCGCCTCGTCCAGGTAGTGCGTGGTGAGTACGACGGTGGTGCCGGACTCGTCGCGCAGCCGGCGCACCAGCTCCCACAGGTCGGTGCGGCTGCCCGGGTCGAGGCCGGTCGTCGGCTCGTCCAGGAAGAGCACGGCGGGGCGGTGGGTGAGCCCCATCGCGATGTCGAGCCGCCTGCGCTGGCCGCCGGAGAGCGTTGCGGTCCTGCGGTCGAGCAGGTCGGACAGGCCGAGTTCCCCGGCCAGTTCGCCGGCCCTGGCCGCCGCGGCCGCCTTGCCGAGCCGGTACATCCGGCCCTGGGTGACCAGCTCCTCCCGCACGGTGATGTGCGGGTCGACCCCGCCCGACTGGGCGACGTAACCGCACCGCTCGCGTACGCCCGCCGGGTCGGTGGCCAGGTCGTGGCCGGCGACGGTGGCCGCGCCCCCGGTGGGGGACAGCAGCGTGGTCAGCATGCGCAGGGTGGTGGTCTTGCCGGCGCCGTTGGGGCCGAGCAGGCCGACGATCTCGCCGGCCGCCACGGTCATGTCGATGGAGCGGACGGCCTCCACCGGACCGGTCTTGCTCATGAAGGTCCGGGCGAGCCCGGCCGTACTGATGATTGGCATAGCGACCACAAAAACAGAGTCACTGAAAAATTGCAACGACTCCAAATATTCATGGACCCCAGCGCGCTCTACGATGGGGGCATGGCTGAGGGACTCAGGGAGCGCAAGAAGCGGCAGACCAGGCAGTACCTCTCGGACGTGGCCACCGGCCTGTTCCTGGAGCGGGGCTTCGACGCCGTCACGATCGCCGAGATCGCGCACGCCGCCGATGTCTCGGTCAACACGGTCTACAACTACTTCCCCACCAAGGAGGACCTCTTCCTCGACCGCGGCGCCGGCATGGTCGAGCGCCTCTCCCGGTACGTCAGGGGGCGGGACGAGGGCGAGTCCGCGGCCGACGCCGTCCTGCGGGAACTGCGCGTCCAGGTCGAGAGCGTCTCGCCCACCGTCGGACTGATGGAGGGGTACGCCCGCTTCATGCGGGTCATCGAGGGTGCCGACGGCCTCAAGGCCCGCCTGTGGCTCATTCAGCAGGAGGCCCAGCGGCACTTGGAGGCGACCCTCCAGGAGGTGTCCGGGGCCGCTCCCGGGGACCGGACGGCGGTCCTGGTGGCCGGTCAGCTCTCCTGGGTCCACAGCACGCTCATGGCCTACGTCGGCGGCGAGATGGTCGCCGGGCGCAAGCCCGCCGAGGTCTCCCGGGACGCCCTCGCCCTGCTCGACGACATCGAGGACCTGCTGGGCGAAAAGGTGCTCAACTACGCCCGCCGCACCGCCGAATGACACCTCGCGGTGTGATGTCCGTCATTTGAGACGTGACGCGCATCTCTTCGCGGCCCCAGGGCCCGCCACGGGTACTAACCTCCGCCGGGAGGACATGGACCATAACCATTGACCAAGACACAGGGGTGCCAACGTGGCCAGGAAGCTCGCCGTCATCGGAGCCGGACTCATGGGGTCCGGCATCGCACAGGTCTCCGCGCAGGCGGGCTGGGACGTCGTCCTGCGCGACGTCACCGACGAGGCGCTGACCCGTGGCCGTGACGGCATCAAGGCCTCCTACGACAGGTTCGTCGGCAAGGGCAAGCTGGACGCGGCCGACGCCGAGGCCGCGCTCGGCCGGATCACCACCACCACCGACCTGGACGCCGTCGCCGACGCGGACATCGTCGTGGAGGCCGTCTTCGAGAAGCTGGAGGTGAAGCACGAGATCTTCCGGGCCCTCGACAAGATCGTCCGGGACGACACCGTGCTCGCCTCCAACACCTCCGCCATCCCGATCACCAAGATCGCGGCCGTGACGGAGCGCCCGGAGCGCGTCGTCGGCGTCCACTTCTTCTCGCCGGTCCCGATGATGCAGCTCTGCGAACTCGTGCGCGGCTACAAGACCAGCGACGAAACCCTCGCCACCGCACGGGAGTTCGCCGAGTCCGTGGGCAAGACCTGCATCGTCGTCAACCGCGACGTGGCCGGCTTCGTCACCACCCGGCTGATCTCGGCGCTCGTGGTCGAGGCCGCCAAGCTCTACGAGTCGGGCGTCGCCACGGCCGAGGACATCGACATCGCGTGCAAGCTCGGTTTCGGCCACGCCATGGGCCCGCTGGCCACCGCCGACCTGACCGGCGTCGACATCCTGCTGCACGCCACCGGCAACATCTACACCGAGTCGCAGGACGAGAAGTTCGCCGCCCCGGAGCTGATGCGCCGGATGGTCGATGCAGGTGACATCGGGCGCAAGAGCGGGCAGGGCTTCTACACCTACTGATCATTTTCGGTCCGGTCCGTCTGATCCGCTGTCAATCAGGCCGGGTGCCCGTCGGGGGACGCCGGCCGCCGCCGGCTCAGCCACCGGAGTCCGCGACCCGTCCGTATCACTCCTCGGAGTGAATTCGGTATCGGTTCGCTTACAGACGGCAACTACCCTGACGCTGCCGCAGTCAGTTGGGGCAGAGACAGTTTCGGACAGACGGACCGGATCACGGAGCATCCCAGGGGAGCGCATATGCACATCAGGGGCGACCACGCCGAGCTGGTCGTCGGGGGCCGCCTCGACGTCCGAAGCGCGGCGGACGCCCGTACGGTCCTGCACTCGGCCCTCGACGACGGCGTCGGAGATCTGGTGCTCGACCTGACCGAGCTGGATTCGTGGGACGCCACCGGACTCGGCGTCATCATGGGCGCACACCGCAGGGCCGGACGCGCCGGACGGCGCCTCGTGCTGCGCGGCGTACCCCCGCAGATGCAACGCCTCCTGGTGGCCACAAGGCTGCACCGCATCCTCGCCATCGAGGGCGGGATCGCCGCGGAGTCGCTGCCGCGCGTCTGAGCGCCCCCGCCGGGGACGCCCCGTGGCCCCGGACGGACCCTCGGTGACCGTACGGCCCGAAGGCGCATAATCCTCACGAGACCGTGATCTGTGGGGCGGCGAGCCACCCCGGGGGTTCGTAGATACTGTGCGAAGGTTTAGGGTTCGGCCGTCTGCCGATTGACGGACCCACCCGGCGGACACCGGACCGTGAGCGGATGTGCGAGGCCGGGAGGGACAACCGCGCTCGACGCGTCTTGGGGGCTTTGGCGATGGACCCGATACACCGGGGGCCGGATGAGTTCGGCCACGACAGCAACGGCTTCGCCGACGAGGCCGGCCGGCGCCGGCCCTCACGCGATCCGCTGACCCCGGATTTCGGTCAGCAAACACCGCAACAGGTCCGCGTCGTCACGCTCGTCGCGGGCGACCTGCTGCTCACCGTCAACCCCGTCGACGGCAGCGAGGTCGAGCTGTGCCCGCCCGGCGAGCAGCCCGCCCCGCCCGTCCGCCGCACCCCCGCCGAGCGCGCCGACCGTGCCCGCGCCGCCGCACCCCCCGTGCCGCCTGGCCCGCCCCTCCCGCAGCTGCCCCTGCTCCGGCGCGAGGAGGAACGCGAACGGCTCGGCCGCCTGCTCGTCCGCGGCCGCTCGGTCCGGCTCACCGGCCCGGCGGGCTCCGGCCGCACCGCCCTGCTCGACGCCGTCGCCGCCGACTGCGCCGAACTCGCGCCCGACGGGGTCGTCCGCCTCAGCGGCCACAGGCGCACCGTCACCGACCTGCTGCACGCACTCTTCGACGCCGTCCACGACGCACCCCTGCACCGCCCCGACCGCCCCCTGCTCATGGAGAAGCTGCGCTCCACCGGAGCCGTCGTCGTCCTGGACGACCTGGAGTTCGGCGGCGCGGCCCTGGACGAACTCCTCGACGCGACCCCCGAGTGCGCCTACCTGCTCGCCGCCACGCCCGACGTGCCCGCCCCCGACGCGGACTCCCACCTCGAAGAGGTCTTCCTCACCGGACTCGACCGCGCCACCTCCATCGACCTGCTGCAACGGGTCGTCGAGCGGCCGCTCACCGAGGAGGAGGCCAACTGGGCCGGAGACCTCTGGTTCGAGTCCGAGGGCCTGCCCCTGCGCTTCGTCCAGGCCGGCGCCCTGCTGCGCCAGCGCGACCAGCTGCGCACCGACCCCACCGCGTACGACGAGTACGGCTACCTGGAGAACCGGCCCGCCGAGGCGCCCCCGGCCCCCGAGGACGGCGCGGAGGACACCGGGACTCCGCTGCCCAGTCTCGGCGAGGGCGCCGCGCCCGCCGCCCTGCTCGCCTCGCGGCTGAGCGCCGCGGCCCGCGACACGCTGCGCTTCGCGGTGGCGCTCGGCGGCGAGGTGCCGCACCAGGCCCATCTGCCGGCGCTCGTCGGGGACACCCACGCCGACGCCGCACTCGGAGAGCTGGCCGGCTGCGGCCTGCTCTCCCCGGCCGGCTCCCGCTACCGGCTGGCCGCCGGGGTGCTCGCCCAGCTGGTGGCCGCCGGATACGGCGACGACGCGGCCGACCGGGCGCGCTCGGCCGCCCAGCACTACGCCTGGTGGACCGGCCACCCCTCGGTCACCCCCGTCCGGGCCGCCGCCGAGGCCGACGCGATCATCGCGGCGCTGACCCAGCTGGTGCCGGGGGAGGAGGCGGGGCAGACGAGCGCCGCCGTGCTCCTGGCCCGCAGCGCCGCCCCCGCCTTCGCGGCCGGGCTGCACTGGGGCGCCTGGGAGCGGGTCCTGCGGATCGGCCAGGAGGCGGGCCGGATCGCCGGGGAGGTCGCGGAAGAGGCCTACTTCCACCACGAGTTGGGCGTCCTCGCGCTCTGCACCGGCAACCCCGACCGGGCCAGGGCCGAGCTGGAGACCTCCGTCAGCATGCGCGGGGCGCTGGCGGACAAGAGCGGAGCGGTGGCCGGCCGGCGGGCGCTCGCCCTGGTCGAGGACCGTTCCGGGGGTACGGCCGTGAGCGGCCTGCCCATGGGCGACGAGACTCCGGCCGGTCCGTTCGAGGTGTCCCCACCGCTGGGCGTGCCCGCCGTCATACCGGTCTCGATGCAGCGCGCGTTCGACGACACGGCGGTGGTGCCCCGCCAGGAGGCGCCCCCGGCCGGCAGGAGCGCCGGGCGGATCGGACCGGCGGCGTTCCTGGGCGGGGCCCGGCGCAATCTGGTCGCGGCGGGCGCGGGCGTCCTGCTGGCCGGGGTCCTCGGCACGGTGGTGACGCTCGGGCTGACGTCGAGCAGCGACCCGCAGGGCGACCCCGGGGCCTCGACCGAGCAGCAGGTCCCCGACGACGACGGCATCTACGACGGCGACACGACGGTCGGCGAGCCCGCGGACGATACGCCCCCGACGGGGAAGGCGACGGCGTCGGGCTCCGCCTCGCCGTCGACGACCCCCGGGCCGTCGGACAGCGGGTCGGCTCCGGCGGGCGCGGGGGAGACGTCGGCGTCGTCCTCGGCCGGTGCGGAGGAGACGGGGGCGTCGTCCGGGGCGCCTTCGTCGCCCTCGGTGCCGTCGTCCACCGGGCCGACCGGGTCGACCAGGCCGACGCCCACGAAGTCGGCCACGGCGCCGAGCAGTCCGGCGCCCTCGGAGACGGAGCCGGAGTCCCCGAGCCCGACGGAGCCGGACCCGGAGGAGTCGACGCCGCCGGGCTCGTCCGACTCGGCGAGCGGGCCCTCCGGCGAGGTGAGCGAGAGCCCGTCGGTGCTCTAGGGGGTGCGGGCGCGGCTCGGTCGACGCGTTGCCCTCAATCGCCGGGCGGGTCCTGAAGGTGCGGGCTCGTCCTGGCTGACGTGTTGCCCTCAATCGCCGGGCGGGCTTGATGGTGCCGGGCGGGGCCGGTGGTGTCGCCGGGCGGGCCCTGGGAGTGTGGGCCCGCCCGAAAAGGGCTCAGAACAGCCGCAGCTTGTCGTCCTCGATGCCTCGCATCGCGTCGTAGTCGAGGACGACGCAGCCGATGCCGCGGTCCGTGGCCAGGACGCGGGCCTGGGGCTTGATCTCCTGGGCGGCGAAGATGCCCTTCACCGGCGCCAGGTGCGGGTCGCGGTTCAGCAGCTCCAGGTAGCGGGTCAGCTGCTCCACACCGTCTATGTCACCGCGCCGCTTCAGTTCGACGGCCACCGTCTGCCCGTCGGCGTCGCGGCACAGGATGTCGACCGGGCCGATCGCCGTGAAGTACTCGCGGCGGATCAGGGTGTAACCCTCGCCGAGGGTCTCGATCCGGTCGGCGAGCAGTTCCTGGAGGTGCGCTTCCACGCCGTCCTTGATCAGCCCGGGATCGACGCCCAGCTCGTGGGACGAGTCATGGAGGATTTCCTCCATGGTGATGATCAGTTTTTCGCCCGCCTTGTTCACCACGGTCCAGACGCCCTCGGTGTCACCGCTGCCCTCCTTCAGGGTGCAGGGCGGCGACATCCAGTTGAGCGGTTTGTACGCCCTGTCGTCGGCGTGAATCGACACGCTCCCGTCGGCCTTCACCAGGATCAGGCGGGGAGCGGAGGGCAGGTGGGCCGTGAGCCGGCCCGCGTAGTCCACGGAGCAGCGGGCGATGACAAGACGCATGGTCCGCAACGCTACTCGACGTCGGGGCCTCGACGCGATTCACCCATCCGCCACTCCCGCCCCTTTCGGACCTGACGCTTTCTGTCTTGCCCCTCTTTGAACCCCTTCGTTATTGGCCGGTTGTGTTCCCAATCTCCTGGTGCGGCCCGGACTGCACCCTTACCGTGGATGCAGGAGGTCGTCGCGTGTGTACGCTGCGTCGCCGTCCTCCTTCCCTGCCCGTAAGGCTCCGGCACTCCGCCGGGGTCGCGAGAGGAGAACCCATGTCGCTCGACGTCTCACCGGCGCTGTTGGAACAGGCCGAGCGAGGCGAGGTCGACGAAGCCGACTTCGTCGACTGCGTCCGGACCTCCCTGCCCTTCGCATGGGAGATGATCAGCTCGTTGGTGGCTCAGCTGAAGGTCGACGGCGGGGAGTTCGCCGACAACCAGACGCCGCCGCCCAACGAGCAGGCACGTGGTCAGCTGCTGCGTGCGCTCGCGAGTGATGCGATACGCGGCGCGCTGCAGCGGCACTTCGGGGTGCGTCTCGCATTCCAGAACTGCCACCGCGTCGCGGTGTTCCCGCTGGACGCCTCGGTCGACGACCGACTGGCCAAGTTCACTTCGGTGAGGGGCCAGTTGCTCAACCAGTCGCCCGAACTACGGGACTGCTGAATCCTTTCGGCTGTCGCCCCGGGCCGCGGGAGGTGCGACTGGTCCGGGGCGGCAGCCCCCGTACGTACACCGCCGTACACCCTCGGAGCGGTGCGCGGGGGTCATTCGAGGAGTGGCAGTACCTCGGTGCCCAGCCGCGCTACGTTCTCCTCCGTGGCGACCAGATCTCCGGAACCCTCCACCAGGAGCGCGAAGCGGGTGATGCCCGTGCGCGCGGCGGTGGTCGCGAGGCGGTCGGCCGCGAGCTGTGGCGTGCCCACCGGATGAAGGCGGCACAGCAGCTCCGCGTACTCCACCGGGTCCCGCATCACGCGGTGCCGGCCGTCGACCGTCACATGCGCGCCGAGCCCCTGGCGCAGCCAGCCCGGCATCGCCTTCACCAGCGTCTCGACGGCGTCCTCGGTGCGGTCGGCGATCTGGGCCACCCCCGCCGATACGTGCCCCGCCCCGTGCACCCGCTCCGGCGGGTGGCCGGCGGCCAGCGCGCGGGACCGCCACAGCGCGACCATCTCCGCCTTCTCCGCGTCCCCGCAGTGCATGCCGAGCAGCATCGGCAGGCCGTTCTCGGCGGCGAGCTCCACGCTGGAGCGCGAGGTGCAGGCGACGATCACCTCGGGGCCGCCGGAGCTCTCCGGGCCCCGGCCGTCGAGCGGTTCGTCGGCCCGGGGGACCACCGCCACCTCGCGGAAGCCGTACCGCTCGCCCCGGCCCGCGACGCGCGGCTCGCGCAGCCAGTCGAGCAGGAGCCCCAGGGACTCCGGGAAGCCCTTCTCGTACGCCTCCAGCCCGCCGCCGAACACCTCCAGGTCCACCCAGGGACCGCCCCGGCCCACCCCGAGGCTGAACCGGCCGCCGCTGGTGAGGTGGAGCAGCGCGGCCTGCTCGCCGAGCGCGACCGGGTGCTGGGTGGGCAGCACGCTCACCGCCGTACCGACGCGGATGCGGCGGGTGCGGCCGAGCAGCTGCGCGGCCAGCGTGACGGCGGACGGGCACACCCCGTACGGCACGAAATGATGTTCGGCCAGCCAGACCGCGTCCAGGCCGGATTCCTCCGCGACCTCGGCGGACCGGATCGCCCGGTGCAGCGCTTCCCCCGGCCCCTGGCCCGGAAACTGGGCTGCCAGTACGAACGTTCCCACACGCATCGCCAATTGCCTCCTTGCGGCCGACGCGGCTCTCCCCTACTGGCAACAACGTCTGACACGTGCCAAAGGCACGGTCCGGGGCCCGGTTGTTGCGATTTTCCGCTAACCCGCGCCGCCGCTGCCCCCGCCGCGGGCGGTGCGGGACGGGTACCCCGCCCGAATGGCCCTACGCTGGACGGGAACTGCCCAGCCTGCCCCGTGAGGTGTCACGTGTCCCCGCGCCGCAACCGCCCCCGAGGCGGCGAGAGCCCCGTCAACAGCGCGAGCGTGGCGGGGGGCCGGTACGGCGGGGGAGGGCGCTCGGAGGAGTGGCAGGGCGAGGAGTGGTCCGTGCGCCCGGTCAGCGGCGCGAGCGCGGCGGGCAAGCGCTACCGCTGCCCCGGCTGCGACCAGGAGATCCCGTCCGGCGTCCCGCACCTGGTGGCCTGGTCCGAGTACGGCGGGGTGGACGACCGCAGGCACTGGCACAAGGCCTGCTGGAACGCGAAGGACCGCCGCACCACACGGGTGCAGCGGTCCAGGAACGCGCCCAGGTACTGAAGGGCCGGACCGGCCCGGGGGCTCAGACGTCGCGCTGGTTCATCGACAGGTACGCGCCGCCCATGGCCACCGCGGTCACTCCGATCATGATCCACAGCGGGTCCCAGCCGGACGGGCCGCCGGACGACGTGACCGAGTTGTCGTAGAAGATGCTCAGCTGGTTGGGGATCGAGTACTCCAGCAGCTTCTCCTGGAGCGTCCGCAGCGAGTCCGCGAACATGAAGATGGCCAGCACGAGCGGCAGCAGCACCACGCCGATCATGATCGTGATCGCCCCGGCCGAGTGCCGGATCAGCGCGCCGACCGCCAGCGCCAGCAGTCCCAGCGTCGCGATGTAGAGGCCGACGCCGACCGTGGCGCGCAGCCACTCCTCCCCGGTGGGCGCCGCCGCGTCCAGCACGGACGTCTGGATCAGGGCGACGATCGACGTCATCACCGTGGTGAGGACGAAGGTGAGCAGGAAGAAGACGAGCGCCTTGGCACCGAGCACCCGGCCCCGGCTCGGGCAGGCCGTCAGCGTCGTACGGATCATGCCGGTGCTGTACTCCGACGCGATCGTCATCACGCCGAGCGTGATCACGCAGATCGTGCCCAGCAGCACACCGAAGAAGCCGAGGCTCAGCACCGGGGTGCTTTCCATCTCCGAATCGGACACGGCGACCGCCCATGCCGTGAGCACCCCGATGACCAGCAGCAGCGCGGTCATGACGCCGAGCGTCCACATGGTCGAGCGCACGGAGCGGATCTTGGTCCACTCGGAGGCGATGGCGTCACCGAGCGTCGCGGGGCGCACCGGGATCGGCGAGCTGTAGAAGCCCTGGGGGTGCTGGTACGCCTGGGGCGGGGCGGCCTGCTGGTACGGCGCCTGAGGCGCCGGCGGCGTGGACGGCGTGGTCATCGGGGGTCCTCGCTGGTGTCGCGCTTGGTCAGGTCTGCGGGGGCCTCGGCGGGCGCCGCCGGGGCGGGAGCAGCGGCCACCGGCGCGGGGGCCGGGGCGTCCGCGGGGGCCTGGGCCGCGGCGGGGGCCTGCGCCGGGGCGGCGGGCGCCTGGGCGGCCGCGTACGGGTTCTGTCCTGGCGGCGGCGGGGCGTACCAGCCCTGCTGCGGGACATCCGGTACGGGCTGCTGCGGCGGCGGGGCATACCCCGGCTGCGGCTGCTGCCCGTATCCGGCGTACGGCTGCTGCTGCTGGAGGTGGGCCTTCTGGTCGGCCGTCGAGCGGTAGTCCACGGCGCCCTGCGTCATCCGCATGTACGCCTCCTCCAGCGAGGCCTGGTGCGGCGAGAGCTCCCACAGCCGGACGTCCGACTCATGGGCCAGGTCGCTGATCCGGGGCAGGGCCAGGCCGGTGACCCGCAGCGCCCCGTCCGGCTCCGGCATGACCTGGCCGCCCGCCTCGGTCAGGGTGGTGGTGAGCTTCTCGCGCTGCTCCGGCGTCTCCTCCGGGACGCGGACCCGGGCGAAGTCGGCCGAGTTGGCCGAGATGAAGTCGGTGATGCTCATGTCGGCCATCAGCTGGCCGCGGCCGATCACGATCAGGTGGTCGGCGGTGAGAGCCATCTCGCTCATCAGGTGGCTGGAGACGAAGACCGTACGGCCCTCGGAAGCCAGCATCTTCATCAGGTTGCGGACCCAGAGGATGCCCTCGGGGTCGAGGCCGTTGACCGGCTCGTCGAAGAGCAGCACCTGCGGGTCGCCCAGCAGCGCGGCGGCGATGCCGAGCCGCTGGCCCATGCCCAGCGAGAAGCCCCTGGAACGCTTGCGGGCCACGCCCTGGAGGCCGACCACACCCAGCACCTCGTCCACCCGGGCCTCCGGGATGCCGGCCAGCTGGGCCAGCGAGAGGAGGTGGTTGCGGGCGCTGCGGCCCCCGTGCACGGCCTTGGCGTCGAGCAGGGCGCCCACCTGGCGGGGCGCGTTCGGCAGATTGCGGAAATCGTGGCCACCGATGGTCACCCGGCCGGCCGTCGGCCGGTCAAGGCCGAGAATCATGCGCATGGTCGTCGACTTGCCCGACCCGTTGGGACCGAGGAATCCGGTGACGGCCCCGGGCCGCACCTGGAAGGAAAGGTTGTACACGGCCGTCTTCGCGCCATAGCGCTTGGTCAGGCCGACTGCCTCGATCATGCTCCAGCCCCATCGACTTATCTGTCGTCGGGGCACAGGCCGTCCGGCCGTACGCCCCCCGTATGAGTGAGGAGGATATCCAGGCGCTGACGGTTCCGGCCAAGTCGTTCACGGGGCGAGTCCCGCGAGAGGCGGCGGGCCGAAGCCCGCCGCCCCCCGGTCAGGCGTCCCGCTTCTTCAGGACGAGGAGGCCGCCGATCACCGAGGCCGCCACCCACGCGACCATGATCAGCAGTCCGGCCCACGGCCCGTACGGCGCCGGATCGCTGTTCAGCGCGTCCGGCACCACCTGCATGATCTTGGAGCCCGCCTGGTCCGGGAAGTACCGGGCGACCGTCTTGGCGCCCGGCACGGCCGTCAGGATCTGCGAGACCAGGAAGAAGAACGGCATCAGGATGCCGAGCGACAGCATGGAGCTGCGCAGCATCGCCGCCACCCCCATGGAGAAGATCGCGATCAGCCCCATGTAGAGGCCGCCGCCGACCACCGCCCGCAGCACGTTGTCCGCGCCGATGTCCGTACGGTGGTCGCCCAGCAGCGCCTGGCCGAGGAAGAACGTGGCGAAACTGGTGGCGAGACCCACCACCAGCGCCAGCACCCCGGCGACCAGCATCTTGCCGAGCAGGAAGGTCGCACGCTGCGGCACCGCCGCCAGCGAGGTGCGGATCATGCCGGAGCTGTACTCCGTGCCGACCACCAGCACCCCGAACACCACCATCGCCAGCTGGCCGAGAATCATCCCGGAGAAGCTGATGTAGGTGGGGTCGAAGGTGGCCCGTTCCTCGGGGGCGAGCTGGTCGAACTGGGAGTTCATCACCGCGCACAGGGCCGCGCCCATCGCGACGGTGACCACGAACGCCGAGATGAGCGTCCAGGTGGTGGAGGAGACCGTCCGGATCTTGGTCCATTCGGAGGTCAGGACAGCGGGGACCGAAGCCATGGTCACGCCCCCTTTCCGCTGTCGGGGCGCTGACCCCACTGGCCCCATGGCTGTTCCTCGGGCGGTGGCGCCCCGTCCTGGCCCGAGTGCGCGTGGTACTCCACCGAGCCCGCCGTCATCTGCATGAACGCCTCCTCCAGCGACGCCCGCTGGGCGCTCAGCTCGTGCAGCACGATCGTGTGCCGGGCGGCCAGCTCACCCATGTCCTCGGTGGTGGCACCGTCCACCTCCAGCGCACCGTCGCCCGCCTCGACGGAGGCGATGCCCTCCTCGTGCAGCACATCGCGCAGCCGCTCCTGCTGCGGCGAGCGCAGCCGGACGTAGCTGCGGGAGTTCTCGTGGATGAAGTCGGCCATCGACGTGTCCGCGAGCAGCCTGCCCTGGCCGATCACGATCAGATGGTCGGCGGTCAGCGCCATCTCGCTCATCAGGTGCGAGGAGACGAAGATGGTCCGGCCCTGGCCCGCGAGCGTCTTCATCAGATTCCGGATCCAGTGGATGCCCTCGGGGTCCAGGCCGTTGACCGGTTCGTCGAACATGAGGATCTCGGGGTCGCCCAGCAGCGCCGAGGCGATGCCGAGCCGCTGGCCCATGCCGAGCGAGAAGCCCTTGGACTTCTTCTTCGCCACCGCGGTCAGCCCGACGGTGTCCAGGACCTCCGCAACCCGGCTTTCCGGGATGCGGTTGCTCTGGGCAAGGCACAGCAGATTGTGGTACGCGCTGCGCCCGCCGTGCATCGCCTTGGCGTCAAGCAGCGCGCCGATGTACTTCAGCGGTTCGGCGAGGTCGCGGTAGTGCTTGCCGTCGATGCGCACGGAACCGCTGGTGGGGTTGTCGAGACCGAGCATCATCCGCATCGTGGTGGACTTGCCCGCCCCGTTGGGTCCCAGAAAACCCGTCACCATTCCCGGTTTGATCACGCACGACAACTGGTCGACGGCGACCTTGTGTCCGAAACGTTTGGTGAGTCCGTCAAGCTCGATCATGCGTTCACGCTAGAACGCCCGCGTGCCCGGCGCCACCACAAAGGCGGAACCGGGCACGAGGGATGCGGAGCGGGTGCTTCGCGCCGGCGTCAGCGGGTCTGCTGGGCCGGAACACCGCGGGAGGCGGGCTCCTCGTCGGCGGGGGTGCCGGCGGCGGCCACGGCGGCACCGGTCAGCGTCGCCAGCATCTCGCGGACGTTGGTCAGCTGCGCGTTGATCGAGTCGCGGCGGTTGGTGAGGGCCGCGAGCTCGCGCTCCGACTCGCTGCGGATGCGGTCGGCCTTCGCGTTGGCGTCCGCCACGATGTCCTCGGACTGGCGCTGCGCGGTCTCCACCGTCTGACGGGCCCGGCGCTCGGCGTCCGTACGGAGCTTCTCGGCCTCCAGACGGAGCTGCTCGGCGCGGTGCTCGATCTCGGCCAGACGCTTCTCGGCCTTGGCCTGACGGGACGCGAGGTCGCGCTCCGACTGGTCGCGGCGCTTGGCGAGGTTCGTCTCGAAGTCCGCGGCGGCCTGGGCGGCCTTGGCGCGGGTCTCCTCGAAGAGGGCGTCGGCCTCCTCACGCTTCTGGGCCGCGTCCTTCTGCGCGTCCGAGCGCAGAGCGGTCGCCTCACCCTTGGCCTTGTCGACGATGCGGACGCCGTCGTCCTCGGCCTTGGCCTTGCGCTCGGCGGCGAACGTCTCGGCGTCGTTGCGCACCTGCTGGGCGGCGGACTCGGCGAGCTCACGGTGCTGCTCGGCGGCGCGACGGGCCTCCTCGCGCAGGTCCTTCGCCTCCTCCTCGGCGAGGCGGAGGATCTTCTCCACGCGTGCGCCGAGACCCGCGTACGACGGCTCCGCGTCGTTCACCTGGGCCTGGGCGTTCTGCGTTTCGAGGTGAAGCTCCTCGATGCGCTTTTCCAGCGATGTGATGCGGCCGAGGGCACTATCACGGTCGGCGACGAGCTTGGTAATGCGGTCATCCACCTGACCGCGGTCGTAACCACGCCGCACGAGTTCGAAGCCGAAGGGGGAGGAAGGGTCACTCATGGGGTTCCTGTCGAAGTGAGACCGGTGAGGTGATAGAGGGAATCCTAGGGGCCGGAACGGCGTGTCATCGAGCAGATGCGCTTTTGATCTGGAGAATGACACCCCTTTTGAGTGGCTGACACCCGGAGGGCGTGCTCGACGGATCACGGTCGGGTAGGAAGGTCCACGCGGAACCACGACGGACGGCCGGCCGACTACCCATCGGACTGCTTGCCACCCGATCGCGTGCCCGCAGCGGCCCCGGCCTTGACGCCGCCGGGCGGTGCCGCGCCCGTGCCCTTGCCGCTCGGCGCCGGGGTCTCGAAGGACTCCAGCGCCTCCAGCACGTCCTGGACACGGGAGATCTCGGTGTTGATGTCCTCGCGCCGGCGCACCAGGACATCGAGCTCGCGCCGGCCCTCGTCCACCGTCCGCTTGGCCTCGGCCTCGGCGTCCGCCCGCAGTTTCTCGGCCTCGCGCACCAGGCTGGCCTTCTTCTGCTCGGCCTCCTTCAGCAGCGACTCGGCCCGCTTCACCGCGGCGATCCTGACCTTGCTCGCCTCCGCGTTCGCGTCCGCCAGCAGCTCCTTGGCCTTGGCCGCGGCCTCCTCGCGCTGCTCGGTCGCCGCCTTCATCAGGTTGTCGACGCGCTCGCCGGCCGTCTTCATCTGCTCGGACGTCTCGCGGCGTGCCCGGTCGTGCAGTTCCTGGATCTCGCCCTCCAGACGGGTCCTCAGCTCCTCGGCCCGCTCCCGGATCTGCGTCGCGTCCCGGCGCGCGCCGACCAGCAGCTCGTCCGCGTCCGCGCGGGCCCGCTCCACCAGCCCGTTGCCCTCGACGGTCGCCTCGGAGGTGATCCGCACCGCCTCCTTGCGCGCCGCGCCGACCATCGTGTCGGCCTGCTCCTCGGCCTCCGTGGCGGCGCGCAGCGCCTCCTCCTGGGCCTTGTTGACCAGCTGGTCCGCCTGCTCGGCCGCGTCGGCCCGGCGCTTGGACGCCGCCTCGCGCGCCTCGTCCAGCAGCCGGTCCGCCTCCTGGCGCGCCTCGGCCCGCATCTGCTCGGCCGCCGCCTCCGCGTCGGCCCGCAGCCGCTCCGACTCCTCGCGGGTCCGCGCCGCGTGCTCCTGCGCCGAACCCACGGTGGCCGCCGCCTCCGCGCGCATCCGCTCCGCTTCGCCCGCCGCCTCGTCGCCGACCCGGGCCGCCTGCCGCTCCGCGTCGGTGCGCAGCCGCTCCGCCTCCGCGGTCGCCTCGCCCACCAGCAGGTCGGCCTGGGCCGCCGCCTCGGTCCGCATCCGGTTGGCGTCCTCGCGGGCCTCCGCCCGGCTGCGCGACGCGTCCTGCTCGGCCGACGCCAGGGCGTCCGACGCCTCCGTACGCATCCGCTGGCTGTACTCGGCGGCCTCGGCGCGCAGCCGCTCGGACTCCGTGATCGCCTCGGAGACCGTACGCTCGGCCATCGCCTTCGCGGCGTCCGTCTCCTCCTGAGCCACCTCGCGGATACGGGCGGCGTCCCCGCCCGCCCGCTCCCGCTCCGCGTGCGCGTCGGCCCGGAGCCGGTCGGCCTCCTCCTGCGCCTCGGTCTTCGTCCGCTCCGCGACATGCTCCGCGGTGGAGCGCAGCCCGGCGATCTCCGCCTCGGCCTGCTCCTGGAGCCCGCTGACCGCGTCCCGCACCTGCTGGGCGGTCTGCTCGGCCGCCGCGACCAGCTCGGTGGCCCGCGTCTCCGCCTCGCCGGTCAGGCGCTGCGCCTCGGCCTGCGCCTCCTCGACCCGCTTGCGCGCGGAGGCGAGCAGCTCCTCGCTCTGCTCGCGGGCCCGCTCACGCTCCTGGTTCGCCTCGGTGCGCGCGGCGTCGAGCGTCTCCTCGGCCTCGCGCCGGCGCCGGTTCGCCTCCTCCTGGGCGGCGGCCAGCGCCTCTGCGGCCTCCGCGCCCACCCGCTCGGCGGCGGCCGCGGCCTCCGACCGCACCCGGTCGGCGGTCTCCTGCGCCTCGGTCTTCAGCCGCTCCGCCTCGGCGGCGGCCTCGCCGCGCAGCCGTACGGCGACCGACTCGCCCTCCGCACGGGACTGCGAGGCGTCCGCGGCGGCCTCGTCGCGCAGCCGCTGGGCCTCGGCCTCGGCCTGCTCCTGGAGCGTCCGCAGCCGTTCCGCGGCCTCGGTGCGCAGCCGCTCGGACTCCTCGTTCGTCTCCCGCCGGATGCGCTCCGCTTCCGTACGCGCCTCGCCGAGCGCCTGCTCGGCCGCGGCGAGACGGGTCTCGGCCTCGGTGTGCAGCCGGGTCAGCTCATCGGCCGCCTCCGCCTGCCGGGCCGCGACCGCGCGCTCGGTCTCCTCGCGCAGCCCGGACGCGGCCTCCTCGGCCGCCGTACCCACCGCCTCCGCCTGCTCCGCGGCCTCGGTGCGCAGCTCCTCGGCCTCGGTGCGGGCCCGGTCGAGCGCCTCCTCGGCCTGCTTGCGCAGGGCGGCGGCCCGCTCGGCCGCCTCGCCGCGGACCCGCTCGCTCTCGGTGGCCGCGCCGCCGCGCAGCTCCTCCGCGTCGGCCTTCGCCTTCGCGAGCAGCTCCTCGGCGGTCTTCGCGCCCTCCTCGATCTGCTGAAGGGCCTCGCGGCGGGCCTCGCCGCGAATCCGCTCGCCCTCCGCGACCGCCTCGGCCCGCAGCTGCTCGGCCTCGCCGCGCAGCCGGCGCGCCTCCTCCTGGAGCTCGACCGTCTTGGCCCGGTACTCCTTGGTGTCGTCCTTGGCCGCGCCCTTGAGCTGATCGGCCTGCTCGGCCGCCTCGCCGCGCAGCCGGTCGGCCTCGGCCTCCGCCTCGCGGCGGATGCGCTCGGCCTCCTCGCCCGCGGCCCTGGTGGTCGACTTCGCGTCGTCGGACGCCTTGGTCAGCACCTCCTCGGCGGACCTGGCCGCCTTGGCGAGCTGCGCCGCGGCGTCCTCGGCGGCGGCGGTGCGGGCGGCCTCGGCGGCCTCGGCGCGCAGCCGCTCGGCCTCGGCACGGGCGTCCGCGAGGGCCTGCTCGGCCTCCGCCTTGAGGGTCTCCGCCTCCTTGGTGGCCTCGCCGACCAGCCGGGCGATCTCCGTCTTCGCGGTACGGGTGCGCTGCTCGTTCTGCGACTCGGCACCGGCCAGCCGCTTGACCGCGGCCTCCTTGGCCTCGGCGAGGACCTTCTCGGCCTCCAGCCTGGCTTCGCGCAGCTGGGTCTCGGCCTCCTGCATGCGCTGCTCGGCGGCCCGGTTCAGCTCGGTGGTCTGCTGCCGCGTCTGCTCGGTCTCGGTGGTCGTCGTCAGCCGCAGCTGCTCGGCGTGGCTGGTGGCCTCCTGGGCCTGTCCGGCCGCGACGCTGAGCATCCGCTCGGCGTCCTTGCGGGCCCGCAGCAGGATCGACTCCGCCTCGGCGCGGGCGGATTCGGCCTCCGAACCGACCCGCTGGCGCGTCTCCTCGGCCAGCCGGGCGGCCTCGGCGCGGGCGGCGGCGAGCGCCTGCTCGGCCTCGGCCCTGGACTCCTCCAGCAGGCGGCGGGCCTGCGACTCGGTCCTGGCCCGCAGCTGCTCGGCCCATGCGACGTTCTCGTTGACGTGGGACTCGACGGTCTGGCGGCGCTCGGCCAGCTCCCGGTCCAGCTGCTGGCGGCGCTGCACCGCCTCGTTGTGCAGCTCGGCCTGGAGCCGGGCCTGGTGCTCCGCGTGCTCCTGGAGGATGCGCTGTGTCTGGGCGCGGGCGTCGCGCAGTTCGCGCTCGGCGTCGGTACGCAGCTGCTCGGCCTGGATCTGGGCGTTACGGAGCATCTGCTCCGCCTGGTAGCCGATGTCCGCGCTGTCGTAGGCGGGACGGGTCGCCAGACTGCGCCGTGCCTCGTGCAGCTTGGCGCGCAAGACCTCGACCTGGTAACCGAGGTCCTCGGCGTGCTGTACGGCCTTCTCCCGGTCGGTCTTCAGCCGTTCCATCTCGGCCTCGAACCGCGAGAGATGGTCGTCTTCAGCCCGGTGGCTCTCCTGGCGTTCGTAGCCCCGCACTGCGCGGTCCCATCCTTCCCCGAGCTCTCAACTCTTTCCCCAAGCTCTCAACTTCGTTCGAGCAGGGGATGTCCCACTGAGCAGGGGAGACCCCAACCCCGGTCGTACACTCCGAACGAGAACCGTCCGCCGGTGAACGGCCCCCCGGGGAATGGTGACAGATCAACGGCCCAGGACGCGCCGCGGCCCCGATCCGGCCCCGGCCCGGAAAAGCCACTCTACCGGGCCGGGTCTGCCTCGGGTCAGTGCTCTGTCTTTGCCGTGACCAGTTCGGTGAGGACGCCGTGGCAGTCCTTGGGGTGCAGGAAGGTGATCCGGGAGCCCATCGACCCCGTCCTGGGCTCGTCGTACAGCACCCTGACCCCCTTTTCCCGGATGTCCGCGGCGTCGGCGTCGACGTCGGCCGTACCGAAGGCGATGTGGTGGACGCCCTCCCCGTTCTTGGCCAGCCATTTGCCCACGGCGGAGTCCTCGCGGGTCGGTTCGAGGAGCTGGAGGTAGGAGGCGCCGCCGTCGGACGTATCGTTGATCTTGAGCATGGCCTCCCGCACGCCCTGTTCCTCGTTGACCTCGGAGTGGAAGACCTCGAACCCGTAGGTCGAGCGGTAGAACTCGACAGTCTTGTCGAGGTCGAAACAGGCGATCCCGATGTGGTCGATTCGCGTCAGCATGGGACCAGTGCAGCGCGCGGCGGGTGGTTACGCAACGTGCGCGCGATCACACTCGCGGCCGGATGACGGGGGCGGGGCCGCTCAGTACATTCAAGTAAACCCTCGTTCACATCTATTCCAAGGGGCTGTGCCTCATGTCAGGAACGACCGGTACCACTTCCGTGATCGTCGCGGGCGCCCGGACGCCCATGGGCCGCCTCCTGGGCTCCCTCAAGAGCTTTTCCGGGGCCGACCTCGGCGGCTTCGCCATCAAGGCGGCGCTGGACCGGGCCGGCATCGGCGGCGACCAGGTCGAGTACGTGATCATGGGCCAGGTGCTCCAGGCCGGCGCCGGCCAGATCCCGGCCCGCCAGGCGGCGGTCAAGGCCGGTATCCCGTTGAGCGTCCCGGCCCTCACCGTCAACAAGGTGTGCCTCTCCGGGCTCGACGCCATCGCTCTGGCCGACCAGCTGATCCGCGCCGGTGAGTTCGACGTCGTCGTGGCCGGCGGCCAGGAGTCCATGACGAACGCCCCGCACCTGCTCCCGAAGTCCCGCGAGGGCTACAAGTACGGCGCGGTCGAGATGCTCGACTCCATGGCGTACGACGGTCTGACCGACGCCTACGAGAACATCCCGATGGGCGAGTCCACCGAGAAGCACAACACCCGCCTCGGCCTGGACCGCGCCGCCCAGGACGAGATCGGCGCCCTGTCCCACCAGCGCGCCGCCGCGGCCCAGAAGAACGGCCTGTTCGAGGCCGAGATCACCCCGGTCGAGATCCCGCAGCGCAAGGGCGACCCGGTCCTCTTCTCGAAGGACGAGGGCATCCGCCCCGAGACGACCACCGAGTCCCTCGGCAAGCTGCGCCCGGCCTTCGCCAAGGACGGCACGATCACGGCGGGCACCTCCTCGCAGATCTCCGACGGCGCCGCCGCGGTCGTCGTCATGAGCAGGGCCAAGGCCGAGGAGCTGGGCCTGGAGTGGATCGCCGAGATCGGCGCCCACGGCAATGTGGCGGGCCCGGACAACTCGCTCCAGTCGCAGCCGTCCAACGCGATCCGGCACGCCGTGAAGAAGGAGGGCATCGGCGTCGAGGACCTCGACGTCATCGAGATCAACGAGGCGTTCGCGGCCGTCGCCGTCCAGTCCATGAAGGACCTCGGCGTCACCTCGGAGAAGGTCAACGTCAACGGCGGCGCCATCGCGCTCGGCCACCCCATCGGCATGTCCGGCGCCCGGGTGGTGCTGCACCTGGCGCTGGAGCTCAAGCGGCGCGGCGGCGGCATCGGGGCCGCGGCCCTGTGCGGCGGTGGCGGCCAGGGCGACGCGCTGATCCTGCGCGTCCCGGGCAAGTAGTACGCAGAACACGCGCAACAGGCAGCGAGGAGACGGAGCGGTGATGGTGGATGTCCCCACCCTGGTGGAGCAGGCCCGTGCGGGCAGGCCGCGGGCCGTGGCACGGCTCGTCTCGCTGGTGGAGGGGGCCTCGCCGCAACTGCGCGAGGTGATGGCGGCCCTGGCGCCGCTGGCCGGCAACGCCTACGTCGTCGGCCTGACCGGTTCGCCGGGTGTCGGCAAGTCGACATCGACGTCGGCGCTCGTCTCCGCCTACCGGCGGCAGGGCAAGCGGGTCGCCGTCCTCGCCGTCGACCCGTCCTCGCCGTTCTCCGGCGGGGCCCTGCTCGGCGACCGGGTCCGGATGTCGGACCACGCCTCCGACCCGGGCGTCTACATCCGCTCCATGGCGACCCGCGGCCACCTCGGCGGCCTCGCCTGGGCGGCGCCGCAGGCGATCCGGGTGCTGGACGCGTCGGGCTTCGACGTCGTCCTGGTGGAGACCGTGGGCGTCGGCCAGTCCGAGGTGGAGATCGCCTCCCAGGCCGACACCTCGGTCGTCCTGCTCGCCCCCGGCATGGGCGACGGCATCCAGGCGGCCAAGGCCGGAATCCTGGAGATCGGCGATGTGTACGTGGTGAACAAGGCCGACCGGGACGGGGCGGACGCCACCGCACGCGAGCTCAACCACATGCTGGGCCTCGGGGAGTCCCGGGGCCCCGGCGACTGGCGGCCGCCGATCGTGAAGACGGTTGCCGCCCGGGGCGAGGGCGTCGACGAGGTGGTCGAGGCCCTGGAGAAGCACCGGGCGTGGATGGAGGAGCGCGGGGTCCTCGGCGAGCGGCGCGCGGCCCGCGCCGCCCGCGAAGTCGAGACGATCACGGTCACCCGGCTCCGTGAGCGCATCGGCAGCCTGCACGGCGACCGCCGCCTCGGAGCGCTGGCCGAGCGCATCGTGGCCGGCGGCCTCGACCCGTACGCGGCGGCCGACGAACTGGTGGCGGAGCTGACCGGCGAGGGCTGACGGTCTAGGGCCGATGGTCGAGGGCTGACGGTCGAGGGCCGATGGTCGAGGGCTGACGGTCCCTCTTCGGGCGCGGCGTGCGGGCCGCGCCCGAAGAGGGGCCTTTCTCATCGGCGCTCGCTGACGTAATGTCAGTTACCGGCGCGGGCCGTGGTGTTCGCGTACTCACCCCTCTTCCGGCCGGCCGTGGCAGGATTGCCGGCGGCCACGTGTCATGCGCACCAGGGGGGAGTGGCACATGCTCGGTCCGCTCAGGGACGACTCGCCCAGGACGATCGGCCCGTACGCGATCAGGGCCCGGCTGGGCGCGGGCGGCATGGGTGAGGTCTTCCTCGGCGACCGGGGTGACGGCACCGGACCCGCCGCCGTCAAGACCGTCCGCCGCGACGTGGCCCAGGACCCCGGCTTCCGCAGCCGCTTCCGCCGCGAGATCACCGTCGCCCGGTCCGTCACCGGACCCCACCTCGCCCCGCTGCTCGACGGGGACGCCGACGCCGAGGTGCCCTGGCTCGCCACCGCGTACGTGGCCGGGCCGACGCTGTCCGCCGCCGTGCGCGGGGCGGGCGCCATGGACGAGGCCGAGGTGCGGATGCTGGGCGCCGGGATCGCCCGCGCCCTGGCGGCGGTCCACGCGGCGGGGATCGTCCACCGCGACGTGAAACCGGGCAACGTCATGCTCGCCGCCGACGGGCCGCGCCTCATCGACTTCGGCATCGCCCGGGACGCCGGCGCCACCCCGCTCACCACCACCAGCCGGATGGTCGGCAGCCCCGCCTTCATGTCCCCGGAGCACGTCGCGGGCAGCGGACGCGTCGTCCCGGCCTCCGACATCTTCTGCCTCGCCTCGCTGCTCTGCTTCGCCGCCACCGGGCACGACCCGTTCGGGGACGGCCCGGTGGCCGCCGTCCTCTACCGGGTGAAGTACGTCGAGGCCGACCTCGACGACGTGCCGGACGCGCTGCGCGCGGTGCTGGAGAGGTGCCTGACCGCCGACCCGGCCGCCCGCCCCACCGCCGCCGAACTCGCCGGCCACCTCGCGCCCGGCGCCGCCGCCGACTGGCCCGCCCCGGTCGCCGGGCAGATCGCGGAGTACGGGCGGGAACTGGCCCGGGTCGGCGCGCTGGACGGGCCCCTGCTGCCGGGCTACACGCCGACCGAGGCGGTTACGGGGAGCCCGGCGGGGCCGCACCAACTGCCCGCCCGGGGCACGGACTCCACCCCCGGCCTGCACCTCGCACCCACCCAGGGCCCCGGCCTTCCCGCCCCCGCCCGCCGCCCGAGGCGCGCCCTGGGCGCCACCCTCGCCGCACTGATCGTGCTGGGGGCGGCGACGGGCGGGTATCTGGCCTGGCGCGACCGCGGCAGCGGCCCCGCCGAGACCTCACCCGGGTCCGCCGCCACCATCGTCGCGGGCGTGGGCGAGAACGGCGGCCCGGACGCGTCGGGCACCATTCCGTACGGCCGCGACGTGCGCCCCGCCGGCTGGAAGAAGTCCTGGCAGGGGAAGTTCGCCGGGCCCCCGCTCGGCTGCTCGGCCGGGCGGGACGCACTGGTCTGCCGGCTCGTCGACGGCACGTACGAGGCCCTGTCGGCGGGTGACGGGCACCGGATGTGGACGTTCGACTCGGGAGCGGAGCTGGGCGGCCGGGGGGCGGGCTGGGGGCCGAGTGGCGCGTTCTTCATGCCGGCCGGGGCGACCCTGCCCACCGTCTACGACGACACCGTCGTGCTGGCCGTGGGCGGCCGCCTCCACGCGCTGGACGCCCGCACGGGGAAGGGGCGTTGGGAGACCAGAGCGGGCGCGGCGCTCGCCTTGGAGAGCGCGCCGCTCGTCGTGGGCGACCTGGTACTCGCCGCCGCTTCCGGGTCCGGCCCAGGATCCGCGGGGTCCGAACTCGCCGGGTTCGACCGCGCGACGGGCGCCGAGAAGTGGCGACAGCCACTGGCTCCGGACGGCATATCCATGGCGCAGAAGTCCAACTTCTGGCCCCTGGCCACCGACGGCGAGGTCGCCTATGCCATGGGCCTGGCCGGCCCGAAGGCGTTCCGCCCCGAGGACGGCACCCCGGTGGGCTCGGCCGGCGGCAAGGACGAGAAGTCCGCGAACGCCGTGTGCTGGGGGATGCGCGTGCGGGGCACGTCCGCGTTCTGCACGACGAGCGTCCACAACGACGATCCTTCGGGCTTCGGCGACGACCTGGTCGTCCTGCGGTACACCGCCGGTGACCTCAAGGCGCGGGGGGAGGTGCGGGTGGACTCCGGGCTGGTGGCCGAAGCGGCGCTGACCGCGCTCGACGACCGGGTGGTCGTGCTGCTCAGGGGCGACGAGTACGTCGAGAGCGTGCCCGACGAGATCGTCGTCGTCGGGCAGGCGGACGGCCGGACGCTCGGCCGGTTCCCGATGAAGGTCCATCCGGAGGAGGGGATGAGCAATCCGGTCTCCAGCCCGCTGATCGTCGCCGACACCCTGGTCTGGGCGGACACCGCGACGCTGTACACGGTCGCCCTGCACCCCGACGGCACCCTCGGCTCCCTGCGCGGGACCGCGGTCCCCGGGGCCCCGGGCCCGAGCAGGCCCCCCGAGTACGAACGCGCCAACGGCATCGAGCTGGGCAAGGAAGTGCTCGCCCCCCAGGTACTGCCGGTCGGCGGGGTCGTGCACATCGTCTACGACGACGGCACCACGGTCTCCGTACCGCTGCCCGAGTGACCCCCGCACGGACCGAGGAGAGCGCACAGTGATCCAGCCGCTGCCGGCCGGACGGGCCCGGCTGATCGGGCCCTACCAGCTGCTCGGACTGCTCGGCGCGGGCGGCATGGGCGAGGTCTACCTGGCCGGGCCCGCCGGAGGCGCGCGGGCCGCCGGCGGGCTGGTCGCGCTGAAGACGATCCGGCCCGACCTGGACCTCGACGACGGCTTCCGGGTCCGCTTCCGCCGTGAGATCGCCGCCGCCGGGGCCGTACGCAGCCCGCACACCGCCGGCCTCGTGGGCGGCGACGCGAACGGCCGGCTGCCGTGGCTCGCGACCGAGTACGTGCCGGGCCCCTCGCTCGCCGAGGCGGTGGCCCGCAGCGGCCCGCTTCCCGAACCCGTGGTCCGGGCCCTGGGCGCCGGACTCGCCCTGGCCCTCGCCGACATGCACGCCGTACGCGTCCTGCACCGCGACCTCAAGCCCGGCAACGTACTCCTGGGCCCCGACGGCCCCAAGGTCATCGACTTCGGGATCGCCCAGGCCTTCGACGCCACCCAGCTGACCCGTACCGGCGTCGTGGTCGGCAGCCCCGGCTACATCTCGCCCGAGCACGTCAACGGCTCACGCTCCCTCGTGCCCGCCTCCGACGTGTTCTGCCTGGGCGCGGTGCTGGCGTTCGCGGCGACGGGCCGGGGGCCGTTCGACGACTCGGACATGGCGGCCGTCATCTACCGGATCTCCCGGGGCGAGGCCGAACTCTCCGGCGTACCGGCCGGGTTGAGGGACGTGATCGAGTCCTGCCTGCGCAGCGACCCCGGTGCCCGGCCCGCACCCCGGCGGCTGGCGGACCTGCTCCTGCCGGACGGCCCCGCCCCCGGAGCCTTCCCCTGGACCAACGCGGTACGCGGTCAGCTCGCCGCCCACGCGGCGGCGGCCGACGCCTGCGCGCGGGCGTCGGCACCCGCGTATCCGCCCCACCGGCCCGCGTACGCCCCGACGCCCGCCGTGCCCGTGCCGGTGCCGGTGCCGGGCGAGCGCCCCGGCAGCAGGTCGCTGTGGACCGGGCTCGCGGCGGGGGCCGCGGTCGTGTGCCTCGCCCTGGTGGCGGTGCTGCTGCCGGGGCTCCTCGACCGGGACGACGAGAAGAACGACGCCGGCGCGTCCGGCGGCCGGCGGTCGGCCGCATCCGCCACGGACGCGGTCGGAGTCCGGTCCGGGGCCGCCGTCTTCCCGGGCGCGGACCCCGGCCGTACCGGCGACTTCGGGGCGGTGGCCGCCGACGTCTCCAACCGGCCGAAGGGCTGGAAGGCGTGGCACACCCAGGTAGCCGACGGCCCGGTGGAGTGCGCGCTCGCGGGCGCGTCCCTGGTGTGCGCCGACGCCCGCCGGATCACCGTGCTGGACGCGGCGGACGGCAAACGGCGCTGGCGTGGCCCGCAGACGAGGGCCGGGTCCGCGCCCGCCTCCGTGGGCGCCGTCCTCGGCACCACCGTCTACGCCTTCGAGGGCAACGCCCTGGTGGCGCGCGACCTGTCCGACGGCAAGGAGCAATGGCGCGAACGGCTTCCGGACGGCTCGCAGGTGGTTGACTCCGTGCAGTCCGGCGACGTTCTCTACTACGCCGCCAAGACCGCCGGCTCCGGCACTGGCCGGCTGATCGCCCAGCGGCTGACCGGCAAGCACGCGCAGGCGTGGGACACGGCCTGGCAGGAGTCGGCGGACGAGGCCGAACTGCTCTTCGCCGATGGCCGTCTCGTCGCGGTCGGCGAGGCCGTCACCGTCCTGAACAGCTCCGACGGCGCACGGCAGCCGGGTGTGCCGGCGGGCGACCTCACCTGCCGTACACCGGTCCTGAAAGGGACGCAGCTGCTCTGTTCGGGCTCCGACGGCCTGACGGTCGTGAACGTGACGGACCCGGACAGGCGCCGCACCGAAGCCCCCGGCGTGGACATCGCCTACCGCCCCACGGTCTCGCGGGACGGCGTCGTCGTGGCGAGCAGCACGAGCCAGGTGTACGCGTTCGGCCTGGCCGACGGGCAGCTGCGCTGGGTGACGTGCGACTGCGGGGAGGGGCTGGAGACCGAGGGCGTGCCGTTCGTCGTCGGTGACCACGCCGTCGTCGTGGAGGGACACGGGCCCGGAGCCATCCCGCTGAACGCCGAGGGCACTCCGCGGCCCACGAGCCCCGGGCTGATCAAGGACTGGCCGGGCGAGCCCGGAGACCCGCTCGACCCGGCGTCCGTCCCGGTCATCGCCTCGGGCGACGCGCTGTTCATGAGCTTCGAGGACGGGACGGTCCTCTCCGCCTACGCCCCCTGACGACCCGGGCCGGGGCTCAGTCGTCGTCCCGGTCGTCCCCGTCGTCGTAACCGTCCGCCGTGACGCCCCCCGACCTTGCGTCCACGTTCAGCTCGTGCTCCCCGCCGTCCTTGCCGCGCACGTCCACCTCCCAGTGCGCCGCGCCGCCGCGCCCGCCCTCCAGCTCCACCGACGTCACCGTGCCCGGGGCCGACTTCAGCGCGGCGGCCACCGCCTCGTCCAGCGTGACGGAGGTCTTCCGGGGCGCGCGCCGGTCGCCGTCGTCGTGGTCGATGTGCTTGCCGAGCACCTTGCCGTTGCCCGCGTCCACCGTCACGTCGTGCCACGCCCGGTCGGAGCCGTACACATCGAGCTCCCAGACGAGCCCGCCGTTCTCGTCGTCGAGTTCCGCCTCGGTCACCGTCCCTGGGACGGCCCGCAGACCGGCCGCGACCGCTTCGCCGACCGTGACCCGGGCGGTGACACCGCTCGCGGCGTGGCCGCTACGGCCGCCGCTGTCGTCGTGGCCGTCCCCGTCGGTGAGGGCGACCGCCGTGGCGGCCGTGCCGCCGGCGAGCACGGCCGCGGCGACGGCGGCGATGACGATCTTGCGCTTCATGGGGGTTCCTCCCGCATCGGATGTCGCTGGTCGGACGATGTCGCCGGCCGGATTCCTCCGGTGCGACGCGGTCCACACTGCCGGGGCGATGCTGAACGCAGCCTGAAGCCACCTGAAGCCGTCTTCAGCTTCGGTTTGCGACGCTGTGCACATGCGCCTGTTGATCGTGGAGGACGAGAAGCGGCTGGCGATCTCCCTGGCCCGGGGGCTCACCGCCGAGGGGTTCGCCGTGGATGCCGTGCACGACGGGGCCGAGGGCCTGCACCGGGCCCTGGACGGCGCGTACGACCTCGTGATCCTCGACATCATGCTGCCCGGGATGAACGGCTACCGGGTCTGCGCCGCCCTGCGCGCCGCCGGTCACGAGGTGCCCGTCCTGATGCTGACCGCGAAGGACGGCGAGTACGACGAGGCGGAGGGGCTCGACACGGGCGCCGACGACTACCTGACCAAGCCGTTCAGCTACGTGGTGCTGGTCGCCCGGGTCCGCGCCCTGCTGCGCCGCCGGGGCGGCTCCGCGTCGCCGGTGATCACCGTCGGCGCCCTGCGGATGCACACCGCGGCCCGCCGCGTGCACCTCGGCGAGGCCGAGATCGCCCTGACCGCCAAGGAGTTCGCCGTGCTCGAACAGCTCGCGCTGCGGGCCGGGAACGTGGTGAGCAAGGCGGAGATCCTGGAGCACGTCTGGGACTTCGCCTACGACGGCGACCCCAACATCGTCGAGGTGTACGTGAGCACCCTGCGCCGCAAGCTCGGCGCCACCGCCATCCGCACGGTGCGCGGCGCCGGATACCGGCTGGAGGCGCTGTGAGGTCCGTGCGGGCCAGGGCCGCGCTCGGCGCCACCGTCGTCGTCGCCCTCGCGCTGGGCGCCGCCGGGCTCGCCGTCCTGCTCGTCCTGCGCGCCAACCTCACCGACCAGGCGGGCCTCCAGGCCGAGGTCGTCGCCCGCGAGGTCGCCGGGCAGCTGGCCCTCGACGTGCCGTACGACAAGCTGGAGACGGGGGACGAGGAGGAGCACCCGGTCCAGGTGACCGACGAGGACGGGCGCGTGGTGGCCGTCTCCGAGGACCTGGAGGCGATCTCCGGCACCGGCACCGACCGGGTCACCCCGCAGCGCCCGCCCGCCCCTTCGGCGGCCGGGGACGAGGACGACGACCGGGACGACAGTGACGACCGCGACGACGACCGCGACGACGATGACGACCCGGGCCGGGGCGAAGTGTCCACGGACGAGCCGGACTTCAGCAACGGCACCGCGACCGTGGACGGCGACCGCGCCGACTACCGGTTCGCCTCGGTCGAGGCGACGGACTCGGCGGGCCGCACCCTGACCGTCCACGCGGGCGCCCCGCTCGCCGCCGAGCAGCGGGCCGTGCGCAGCGTGCGCTCCGCGATGCTGGCCGGGCTGCCCGTCGTGCTCCTCGTGGTCGCCTCGGTGACCTGGCTGGTGACCCGGCGGGCGCTGCGCCCCGTCGAGGGCATCCGCCGCGAGATGGCCGCGATCACCGCGTCGAAGGACCTGGGCAGGAGGGTCCCGGAGCCGGACTCCCGCGACGAGATCGCCCGCCTGGCCCGGACGACCAACGAGACGCTCACCGCGCTCGAAGCCTCCGTCGACCGCCAGCGGCGCTTCGTCGCCGACGCCTCGCACGAGCTGCGCAGCCCGATCGCCTCGCTGCGCACCCAGCTGGAGGTGGCCGCCGCCCACCCCGGACTGCTGGACCTGCCGGGCGCGGTCGCCGACACCGTACGCCTCCAGACGCTCGCCGCCGACCTGCTGCTGCTGGCCAGGCTCGACGCGGGGGAGGGGCCGGCGCGGACCCGGCTGGACCTGGGGGCCCTGATCCGCGAGGAGGTGTCCCAGCGCGGCGGCGACCGCGTCCCCGTCACGGTGTCCGTGCCGGAGTCCGGCGGTCCGGAGGTGGCGGGTTCGCGCGGTCAACTGGCCCGCGTCGTCGCCAACCTCCTGGACAACGCCCAGCGTCACGCGGCCCGTTCGGTGACCGTCGGCGTGCACCGGGAGGGCGGCGGCGTGGTCGTCGTGGTCACCGACGACGGTGCGGGGGTGCCGGAAGCGGAACGCGAGCGCGTCTTCGAACGGTTCGTACGCCTCGACGACGCCCGCACCCGTGACGAGGGAGGCGCGGGCCTGGGCCTCGCCATCGCCCGCGACGTGGCCGCCCGCCACGGCGGCCGGCTCACCGTCACCGATGCCCCGGAGGGCGGCGCCCGCTTCGAACTGCGGCTGCCGGGCACGGGGCCGGGCTGACCTCGCGGAGAGCGGCCGCGCGGACCGGACCGGCCGGCGCCCGCTTCTCTTTGTTCAACGTTGAAGGTCCATTACCATCACCGTTTGTTCACATCGGTGAAGTCGTGGGTCGCCCGTCGCGGCCCGGCTGGGGAGTGGAATATGGGCGCACGTGGCATACCCGGACGCGGCAGGCTGGGCGCGCTGACCGGGGCGGCGGTGCTGGCGGTCTCCGTCATGACCACGATGCCGGCACTCGCCGACGAGTCCCCGAGGGGACTCCGGGAGGTGACGCTGCCGCCCGGCACGGAGATCGTCATGGCCACGCCCGTGGCGGCGGGCACGGGGACTTCGGCGCCGGCCTCGGCCGACGCGGGCGGACTGCCCGCCGAGTGTCTGGGCGTGACCGCCACCTACGGCGCCGTCGGCTGCTTCCAGCACTACGGCGACACGGTGTGGTCGGCCGACACGCAGGCGGACGGGATGTCCTCCGCCGTGGGGGTCTACACCGACTACGGGCGTGAGCCCGCCGTGTGCGTCAACCCGCGCGGCGCGGGCACCATGGCCACGTGTAAGTACGACTACTGGGAGAAAGGGAACGTGCAACTGCTCGTCATGCGGTACGACGGCGACACCGGCACGTTCTACCAGCCCCAGGCGCGGTCCAGCTGGCTTCCGGTCGACGGCAAGTGACGTGCCGCGGGCGCCGGTGGGCGGGGCCGCCCGCGCCGGGTGACGCGTGCGGCCTGCCACGGCACCAGGTGTATTGCCCTGTCCGGCGGATCTTCGCGGGCCCGCGACGCACTCTCGCCGCACGCCCGAATCACCCGAGTACGTCCAGCACGAGGGCGATTCGGGCGCACGCCGATAGCACGCACCGGACGCCGCGGGCTGATCCACGAAGATCCGCCGGACAGGCCCTAGCCCCGCTGTCCCCGCAGGTGCTCGGCGACCGGGGTGAGGGCCGCGTGCAGTTCGGCCAGGGCGTCCGGGGTGAGCAGGTCCATGAAGTGTTTGCGGACCGAGGCGACGTGGTGGGGGGCCACCTTCCGCATCGTCTCCGCGCCCTCGTCGGTGAGCACCGCGAACAGGCCGCGGCGGTCCGACTCGCAGTGCTCCCGGCGGACCAGGCCCGTGCTCTCCATGCGGGTGATCTGGTGCGAGAGCCGGCTCTTGGACTGGAGGGTGGCGCCCGCGAGGTCGCTCATCCGCATCCGCCGGTCCGGCGACTCCGAGAGGTTCACGAGGATCTCGTAGTCGTTGTTGGTCAGGCCGAACGGCTGGAGGTCCTTCTCCAGCTGGTGCATCAGCAGCCTGCTGACGTCCAGATGGGTGCGCCAGGCGCACTGCTCGGCGTCGCTCAGCCAGCGGGTGGCCGTCTCGGTCTCCATGTATGGATTCTACCTAAGAAGTTGAAAGCCGGACGAAGTGTGGGGGTGTGACACCCGGCACGGCATGGGCCGTGCCGGGGCGCAGACGTTCGATGTCACACTCCGCAGACTACCGTTCACCAAACGAAGCGACGCCGGAGGTCCCGGGCCGCGGGGTCCACGGGGCGAGGATCAGTGTTGACCCCCGCCGCCCGGCACCCCGGGTTGCAGTGGCACCGCCCCCACCGGCTGATCCGTCATCAGCGCCTCCGACGACTGGAGCAGCACCGTACCCGCGCCCACGAACTCGAACTGGTGCTCCTCGCCGGACGCCCCGCCGATCCCCGTGAGCGCGCGCAGCCCCCCTATGACACCGGTCATGTAGCCGTGGTCGTAGTGGTGGCACGGCGAGGGGCAGTCCGCCCAGCCCACCAGCGCCTGCGGGTCGACCCGCAGCGGCGGCTCCATGAAGACCACCGGACCGTTGGAGGCGGCGACGAACTTCCCCGTACCGATCAGCGTCAGGAACCCCGGCACGATCGACTGCTTCAGCGCCAGCGACGGCTGGTAGGCCAGCAGGTTGCCGGAGCGGATCGTCAGGTTCCCGTCGTCCAGGTCGTAGGAGTTCACATCGAACGCCCGGTCCGCGAGCAGCATCTTGCCGCTGCCCTCGGCCACCACCCAGTCGCTCGCGTGCAGCGGCGAGTGGAAGCTCGACCGGACCAGCCGCTCGAAGCGGCCGTGCCCGATGCCGTCGAAGCCGATCTGCCCGTAGTAGGCGATCATCTTGCCCTTCTGAAGGAACCACTGGCTCCCCTTGAGCTCCACGCAGAAGGTGTACGAGTTGACGTTGTCGTCCGACGGCAGCGTCATCGGGTCGAAGACCACGGGGCCGTTCACAGCTTCTCCTCCGACGCCTGGACGTACACCGCACCATTGCCGCTCAGCTC
Organism: Streptomyces sp. ATexAB-D23; assembly: GCF_000373645.1. GTDB lineage: Bacteria > Actinomycetota > Actinomycetes > Streptomycetales > Streptomycetaceae > Streptomyces > Streptomyces castrisilvae. The sequence goes on from NZ_KB892001.1 coordinate 378,043, forward strand.
CAGCTGGAACCCCTCGCCCGAGCCGCGCCCCACCATCTCGCGCCAGCCGATCGCGGTCGAGAGCTTGTTGCGCACCTCGCCGTGGTGGGCGACGTACGCCTGCGGGTCCACGTGCACGTCGCGGCCCGGGGCGATCGGCAGCTCGATGACCCCGCCGTGCGCCATCACCGCCACCGCGCCGTGCCCGGTGAGCGTCGTGGTGAACAGGCCCTGGCCGGTCACCTGCCCGCGCACCATGCCCATCACCCCGCCCTGCGAGCCCATGAACATCGTGCCCTGCTGGAGCGTCCCGTCGAAGGCGAGCAGCCGGTCCGCCTCCACGTACAGCGTGTCCCCGGACAGGTTGATCACCTGGATGTGGTGGCCGCCGTGGCCGAACATCACCGTGCCGTTCCCCTCGACCGTCATCAGCGGGGTCGCCTCGTTCGCCATCCGGCGGCCGATCATCGACATCACCCCGCCCTGGCCGCCCTGGATGTTCGGCGTGAACGCCACCTCGCCGCGGTAGGCGAGCATCGCCCCGCGCTGGCTGAACATCTTCTGGCCGGGGACCACCGTCGCCTCGACCATCTTCGAGTTGATCTCACGGAACGGCATCAGACGTTGCCCCCGATCGTGTTCCGCTCGCTGGGCTGCACGTAGACGAGTCCCTCGCCCTCGAAACGGATCTGGAACGACTCGCCCGAGCCCTCGCCCATGAACGTCCGGAAGTTCACCCCGGACTGGAAGTGCTGCTGGAGATTGCCCTGGTGGGCGATGTAGGCGCCCGGGTCGACGAACAGCGGGTACTGGGCGGAGACCCGCAGCACCACGGCCGTTCCGTCCGACATGATCGCCGCCTGTCCGGTGCCCTCGACGGTGGTGGTGAACAGGCCGTTGCCCGTCGCGCCACCGCGCAGCCCGGTGAACGTGGTGCCCGTGCGCAGCCCCGCGTCGGTGCAGAGCAGATTGCTCGCCTCGACGTACAGCTTGTCGCCGTGCAGCGAGACGAGATTGATCTCGCTCGCGCGGTCCGCGAAGTAGCAGGTGCCCTTCCCGGACACCTGCATCACCGCCATCGATTCGCCGGCCAGTCTGCGCGTCACCATCCCGCGCAGCCCCTCACCGCCGCCCGTCATCTTCTTGAACGACATCTGGCCCTCGTAAGCGACCATGGAGCCGTTCTTCGCCTTGACGGCGTCGCCGTTCAGATCGACGGCGAGCGTCTTGCTCTCCTGGAGCCGGAACATTGCCACCCGGCGAAAATAGCGGCACGCACCGCCGGCGGAACAGGGGCAGCGGTGCGCCGGGCCGTCCCGGACCGCCCCTGATACGCATCCGGTACCGGACCCGGACGCAATCGGGACGTACTTCTTACGGGGGACGGGCGCCGAGTCCTTCCGGGTGCGGCCGCCCCCGCCGCCGGGCGGTCCGAGCCGCGATGTCACAATGGTGCCGCTTGTGCGTGCGTTCACAAGCCGTCACGACCCTCCCACCGAAGGTGCCCCCGTGGACATCAAGACCGCTACCGCCCTGCACCGGCTGCGCCTCATCTCGATTCCCGAGGCGCTGTCCTTCCCCGCGCTGATCCTCTTCGGCTCGGTGCTGAGCCGGATCTCCGACATCGACTTCCTGATGATGCCGCTCGGCATGCTGCACGGCGTGCTCTTCGTGATCTACGTCGTGGCCCTGCTGGACGTCTGGGCGAAGACCAAGTGGCCGCTCAAGCGCGTCGCCTTCTTCTTCCTGCTCTGCGTGCTGCCCTTCGGTGGCCTGTACGGCGACAAGGTGCTCAAGCGTTACGAGGCCGACAGCGTCATCGCCGCCCGCGCGCGCCGGGAAGGCACGGTCAGCGCATGATCGTCGCCTTCTCCGTCAGCCCGCTCGGCGTCGGCGAGGACGTCGGTGAGTACGTCGCCGACGCCGTCCGGGTCGTCCGCGAGTCCGGGCTGCCCAACCGCACGGACGCGATGTTCACCTCCGTCGAAGGGGAGTGGGACGAGAGTGGGGTCTCCCCTGCTCGAACGTAGTTGAGAGCTTGGGGAAGGACGTCGTCAAGCGGGCGGTCGCGGCCGTCGAGGCGCGTGCCGGACGGGTCTCCCTCGTCCTGAAGGCGGACATCCGCCCCGGCGTCACCGACGGCCTCACCTCCAAGGTCGAGACGGTCGAGCGCTACCTCGCGGACTGACCCCGTACACCCGTACGCGGAGCCCCCGCTGCCCGAGCACGGCGCGGGGGCTCCCGTCATTCCGGGACCGCCAGCGCGATCCCCAGCGGCGTCCGTTCGTACAGCACCTGGTGGCCGTAACGGCGCGACGTCAGCAGTCCGGCCGCCCGCAGCACCGACAGGTGCTCCGACACGGAGGACGGGGCGAGCCCGAGCCGGTGGGCGAGCGCCGTGGTGCCCGCCGGCTCGTCCAGCGCGCACAGGACGTCGGCCCGGACCCGGCCGAGCAGCCGGGCGAGCGCGTCCGGGGTGGTGTCGGCCGGCTCCGTCCACAGCCCGCCGATGCCGCGGGCCGGGTAGATCACCGCCGGCAGCCAGGGCGGCTCGAACCCGCCGACCACGTTCGGCCAGGCGAAGACGGACGGCATGAGCACGAGGCCCTGTCCGCCGAGCACCCGGGCGTGCCGGCCGGACGTGCGGGCGATGGTGAGGGTCGAGTCCGCCCAGCTCAGCTGCGGACTCAGCTCGCCCAGCAGCCGATCGAAGCCGACCGCCGCCAGCCGCCGTGAGTGGTAGGCCACATCGGCCTCCAGGAGGGCGCGCAGCCGGGGCCAGTGCGGCTCGATCAGCACCCGCCAGGCCAGCTCCAGCAGATCCGCCAGCTCCCGCACGGCCCGCGCGGGATCGGCCAGCAGCGCGCGCCCGGCGGCGGAGTCCGACGCCCCGGGCCGCCCGGAGAGCGCCGCGGCCATGTCCTCCCGCGCCAGCGCCGGGTCGACCTCCCGCACCCCCGCGATCTCCTCCTCGAACGAGGCGAGGGGCCCCAGCGGCGGCGGGCAGAAGAAGTCGGGGCTGTGACCGCGCTCGTTCATCAGCAGCCACAGGGGCCCGAGATCGAGACCGGCGGCCGCGTCCCGGATCCTGCGCAGCCACGGCAGGTGATAGCCCTGCCGCTCCGGCGAGGCCAGCACCCGTACGGCTGCCTGGGTCTCCCCGAGCGGCGAGAGCGCGAACCGGCAGCGCAGCAGATCGCTCTCGTCGAAGTGCAGATGGAAGGGCATGCGGGCCTCGGGAAAGATTCGGGCGGAGCCGAAAGTCTACGGACCCGGTCGGGGGCTGCCGCACGCTGCGTCCATGCCGAGAGACACCGAGCCCCCGACGGGCGGCGCCCGCGACGCGACGGACACCCCTGGCGACCGGACCCCGCGCGGGCCCACGCCGCCCACCGCGCGTTCCACGAGCCCCGCCGCGGGACCGGCCGCTCTCCCGGCCCCCCACCCGGAGCGCGACGGTCCCCCCGACCCGAGCGGACCGCCCGCGCTCCGGGCACCGGCGAAGGGCGCGCCTATCGGGGGTACGCCCGGCGAAGACGCGCCCGGCGAAGACGCGCCCGCCGGGGGCACGCCCGCCCGGGGCACGCCCGGCGCCCCGGGCGGATACCGGGCCGTCTTCGCCGTACGCGAGTTCCGGGCCGTCTTCGCCGCGCACCTGCTCTCGCTGCTCGGAGTCGTCGTCAGCGAACTCGCGCTCACCGTCCTCGTGTACGACCTCACCGCGTCGCCCCTGCTCAGCGCCCTCACCTTCGCGCTGGGGATGCTGCCCTACCTCGTCGGCGGCACCCTCTTCGCCGGGATCGCCGACCGCTACCCCGCGCGCCGGGTCCTGGTCACCTGCGACCTGATCTGCGCCGGCTGCGTCGCCGTGATGGTGCTGCCGGGCACCCCGGTCGCCGGACTCCTCGTGCTGCGCTGTCTTGTCGCCGCCGTCTCGCCCGTCTTCACCGGGACCAGGATGGCCGCGCTCACCGACATCCTGGGCGAGGGCGACCTGTTCGTCCTGGGACGCTCACTGCTGCGGATCATCTCGCAGAGCGCCCTGCTCGCCGGCTTCGGCGTGGGCGGGCTGCTGCTCGCCGTGGTCTCCCCGCGCGGCGCGATCACGATCACCGTCGCCACCTTCCTGTGCTCGGCCGCCCTGCTCCGCCTCGGCACCCGCGCCCGGCCCGCCCGCACCACGGCCGGCGGCGGCACCCTGCTGGCGGAGTCGGTCGCCGGGGCCCGGCTGGTGCTGGGCGACCGCCGGATCAGGGCGCTGATGCTGCTGTTCTGGCTGCCCCCGGTGTTCGTCGTCGCGCCGGAGGCGCTGGCCGCCCCGTACGCCGACGAGATCGGTGTGGGCAGCGCCGCGCTCGGGCTGCTGATGTGCGCGATGCCGGTCGGCTCCATCGCCGCCGAGCTGTACGTGGGCGCCGCGCTGAGCCCCCGTACCCGCTCGCTGATCGTCCTGCCGCTCGCCGCGGCCGGGCTGCTGCCCCTCGTGCTGTACGGCCTGCGGCCCGGGGTCGTCCTGGCCGCCGTCGCGCTGGTGCTGGCCGGTGCGGGATCGGCGTACGTCATCGGCCTCGACCAGTGGTTCGTCGCAGCCGTGCCCGACGAGCTGCGCGGCCGGGCCATGACCCTGCTCACGGCCGGACTGATGACGCTCCAGGGCGTCGGCATGGCCCTGGCCGGCCTGGCCGCCGAGTTCTTCCCCGTCCACCGGGTGGTCGCCGGGGCCGGGGTCGTGGGCACCCTGTGTCTGCTGCTGCTCGTCGCCGAGGTCCGCAGGACGGCGCCCGCGTCCGTACCCGTTCCCCGGATTCGGACCGAAGTGCGAGACGGGGAGGACCGGCAAGTTCCCCATGGGTAAGGTCGTGGCCGTGCCGAAGCCGCTCAGTCTCCCCTTCGATCCCATCGCCCGCGCCGACGAGCTCTGGCAGCAGCGCTGGGGCCCGGTCCCTTCCATGGGGGCGATCACCTCGATCATGCGGGCGCAGCAGATCCTGCTCGCCGAGGTCGACGCCGTCGTCAAGCCGTACGGGCTGACGTTCGCGCGGTACGAGGCGCTGGTGCTGCTCACCTTCTCCAAGGCCGGCGAGCTGCCGATGTCCAAGATCGGCGAGCGGCTGATGGTGCACCCGACCTCGGTGACGAACACGGTGGACCGGCTGGTGCGTTCCGGCCTGGTCGACAAGCGCCCGAACCCCAACGACGGCCGCGGCACGCTCGCCTCCATCACCGACAAGGGCCGCGAAGTGGTCGAGTCGGCCACCCGCGACCTGGTCGCGATGGAGTTCGGACTCGGGGTGTACGACGCCGAGGAGTGCGCCGAGATCTTCGCGCTGCTGCGGCCCCTGCGCATCGCCGCGCAGGACTTCGAGGAGATGTAGGGGGCCCGAGCCCGCTGCAAGATCGCGCCGGACGTCCGGTTACGCTCGATGGCATGAAACGCAGTGTGCTGACCCGTTATCGGGTGATGGCTTACGTCACCGCCGTCATGTTGCTGATCCTCTGCCTCTGCATGATCTTCAAGTACGGCTTCGACAAGGGTGAGGGCCTGACGCTCGTCGTCTCCCAGATCCACGGCGTGCTGTACATCATCTACCTGATCTTCGCCTTCGACCTGGGCTCCAAGGCGAAGTGGCCGATCGGCAAGCTGCTGTGGGTGCTGGTCTCCGGCACGATCCCGACGGCCGCGTTCTTCGTGGAGCGCAAGGTCGTCCGCGAGGTCGAGCCGCTGGTCGCGGACGGGACGCCCGCGGCCCCCGCGAGCGTCTGACCGCCCGGTCCGAACCGCCCCGCGCGAAGCGCCGGGCGGTTTGTCATCGACATTTACTAGGACGTCCTAGTAAATTGGTGGCATGGACGCTCACGAGATCGAGGAAGGCCGCCGCCGCTGGCAGGCCCGTTACGACAAGGCCCGCAAGCGTGACGCGGACTTCACCACGCTCTCCGGAGACCCGGTCGAGCCCGTCTACGGGCCCCGCCCCGGGGACGCGTACGAGGGCTTCGAGCGGATCGGCTGGCCCGGTGAGTACCCCTACACCCGGGGGCTCCACCCGACCGGCTACCGGGGCCGCACCTGGACCATCCGCCAGTTCGCCGGCTTCGGCAACGCCGAGCAGACCAACGAGCGCTACAAGATGATCCTGGCCGCCGGGGGCGGCGGGCTGAGCGTGGCCTTCGACATGCCGACCCTGATGGGCCGCGACTCCGACGACCCGCGCGCGCTCGGCGAGGTCGGCCACTGCGGGGTGGCCATCGACTCCGCCGCCGACATGGAGGTCCTCTTCAAGGACATCCCGCTCGGCGACGTCACCACGTCGATGACGATCAGCGGCCCGGCCGTGCCGGTCTTCTGCATGTACCTGGTCGCCGCCGAACGCCAGGGCGTCGACCCGGCCGTCCTGAACGGCACGCTCCAGACGGACATCTTCAAGGAGTACATCGCGCAGAAGGAGTGGCTCTTCCAGCCCGAGCCCCATCTGCGCCTCATCGGCGACCTGATGGAGCACTGCGCGAGCTCCATCCCCGCCTACAAGCCGCTTTCCGTCTCCGGCTACCACATCCGCGAGGCCGGGGCGACGGCCGCGCAGGAGCTGGCGTACACCCTCGCCGACGGCTTCGGCTACGTCGAGCTCGGCCTCTCGCGCGGCCTCGACGTCGACGCCTTCGCGTCCGGCCTGTCCTTCTTCTTCGACGCCCACCTCGACTTCTTCGAGGAGATCGCCAAGTTCCGCGCGGCCCGCCGGATCTGGGCCCGCTGGATGAAGGAGACGTACGGCGCGAAGACCGACAAGGCGCAGTGGCTGCGCTTCCACACCCAGACCGCCGGTGTCTCGCTCACCGCGCAGCAGCCGTACAACAACGTCGTACGGACCGCGGTCGAGGCGCTGTCCGCCGTCCTCGGCGGCACCAACTCGCTGCACACCAACGCCCTCGACGAGACCCTCGCGCTCCCCTCCGAGCAGGCCGCCGAGATCGCGCTGCGCACCCAGCAGGTGCTGATGGAGGAGACCGGCGTCGCCAACGTGGCCGACCCGCTGGGCGGTTCCTGGTACGTGGAGCAGCTCACCGACCGCATCGAGGCCGACGCCGAGAAGATCTTCGAGCAGATCAAGGAACGCGGCACCCGCGCCCACCCCGACGGGCAGCACCCGGTGGGGCCGATGACCTCCGGCATCCTGCGCGGCATCGAGGACGGCTGGTTCACCGGCGAGATCGCCGAGTCCGCCTTCCGCTACCAGCAGGCCCTGGAGAAGGGCGACAAGCGGGTCGTCGGCGTCAACGTCGCGCACGGCTCGGTCACCGGCGACCTGGAGATCCTGCGGGTCAGCCACGAGGTCGAGCGCGAGCAGGTCCGCGAACTGGCCGCCCGCAAGGCGGGCCGTGACGACGCCGGGGTCCGCGCCGCGCTGGACGCCATGCTGGCCGCAGCCCGCGACGGCTCCAACATGATCGCGCCGATGCTCGACGCGGTGCGCGCCGAGGCCAGCCTCGGCGAGATCTGCGGGGTCCTGCGCGACGAGTGGGGCGTCTACACGGAGCCGCCGGGCTTCTGACGTACGTACGCGCGGCCCCGCCGCTATTCGGCGGCGGCCGCGCCCACGCCCGCGAGCAGCAGCAGTGTGAAGCGCCGGGCCCAGTCGGCGTCGACGGGCTCGGCGCTCACCAGCGTCCGGTGCACCACCGCGCCGGCGATCACATCGAAGATCAGGTCGGCGGTCAGCGCCGCCGTGGCCTCGTCCGGCTCGACGGGCAGCTCACCGCGCTCCTGTGCCCGCCGCCGCCCCTGGAGCACGAGGCGCTTCTGCCGGTTCACGATCGAGTCGCGGATACGGGTGCGCAGCGCCTCGTCGCGGGTCGACTCCGCGACCACCGCCATCAGCGCGGTCCGCGTCTCCGGGCGGTCCAGCAGCGCCGCGAACTGGAGCACCACCGCCTCCACATCGGCGGCCAGGCTGCCGAGGTCCGGCATCTCCAACTCGTCGAAGAGGACCGCGACCGCGTCCACGACCAGTTCGTTCTTGCCCGCCCAGCGCCGGTAGAGGGTCGTCTTGGCGACCCCGGCCCGCGCCGCCACGTCGCCCATCGTCAGCTTCGACCAGCCGAGGTCCACCAGCGAGGCTCTGGTCGCCTCAAGGATCGCCTCGTCGGCGGCGGCGCTGCGCGGACGTCCCGATCGTGCGGGTTTGGGGTGGCTGCGGCTGAGCATGCCGTGACCATACCCGCCAGTAGGTATGCCCGGCCGGTCCCGCAACCCGTGAGACAGATCACCGGACACTCCTGTGCGAGAGGGGTCCCGGCCAGTTACGCTACGGGTCGTAGCGTAAGGATGACGGCCTGGTCCGGCATCGCGCTACGACGAACGACAGCCACAGGCGCCGGGTGGGGACCGGGTGCCGAACCGGGTCTTCAGGGGCCCAGTGGCCGTGTCTGTCCGTGCGCCTCGCACACCGGCGAGGGCTGCGGACGGGCGCGGTTCACGTATCGCTTTCCGGAACAGTGCGCCGAGGGGGGAGGATGTACGTATGCAGCCCAGAAACATGTCCATGAGCGGCGTCGTCGACCTCGCCGCGGTGAAGGCGGCCGGTGAGGCCAAGGTGAAGGCGGAGCAGGCCCGCGCCGAGTCCGCCCGGCAGGGCGGCCCCGCGGCCGTGCCCGCCTCGTCCCTCGTGATCGACGTCGATGAGGCCGGCTTCGAGAGCGACGTCCTCCAGCGCTCCGCCGAAGTGCCCGTCGTCATCGACTTCTGGGCCGAGTGGTGCGAGCCGTGCAAGCAGCTGGGCCCGCTCCTGGAGCGCCTGGCCCACGAGTACAACGGCCGCTTCCTGCTGGCCAAGGTCGACGTCGACGCCAACCAGATGCTGATGCAGCAGTTCGGCATCCAGGGCATTCCCGCCGTCTTCGCGGTCGTCGCCGGACAGGCGCTGCCGCTCTTCCAGGGCGCGGCCCCCGAGGCCCAGATCCGCCAGACCCTGGACCAGCTGATCCAGGTCGGCGAGGAGCGCTTCGGGATCACCGGCATCGCGGTCGACCCGTCGGCGGCCGACGCCGAGGCGCAGGCCCCCGCTCCGGTGCCCCCCGGGCCCTACGACAGCCTTCTGGAGGCGGCCGCGCGGGCGCTGGACGCCAATGACTTCCCCGGTGCGGTCCAGGCGTACAAGAACGTCCTGTCCGACGACCCGGCCAACACCGAGGCCAAGCTCGGCCTCGCCCAGGCCGAACTGCTGGCCCGGGTCCAGAAGACGGACCCGCAGCAGGTCCGCAAGGACGCCGCCGAGAAGCCGGCCGACGTGGACGCGCAGCTGGCGGCGGCCGACCTGGACCTCGTCGGCGGCCATGTCGAGGACGCCTTCGGCCGGCTCGTGGAGACGGTGCGCCGCACGTTCGGCGACGACCGCGACCGGGTGCGGCTGCGGCTGCTCGACCTCTTCGAGGTGATCGGCCCGGAGGACCCGAGGGTCGGTGCCGCACGCACCGCGCTCGCGCGCGTCCTGTTCTGAGCCGATTGTCCGACCCGATTGTTCTGAACTGACAACACGGCCGCGACTGCCTCCGGGCGTCGCGGCCGTTTTCGCGATCAGGCGATAAGAGTGGGCTCCGCTTTACCAAATCTTGATAAAAGCGCGCCCTGTTACTCGCAGTAAATCGATCTTTGCGAACTGTCCTGTTTCGCTCATCCTTCCCACCTTTCGTCCGTCACTGCGGGGCAACCCTGTGTGGCTGCCCGGTGTCGCGATGTCGTGGCCCGGTTATCGGGCCGTTACTAGCGAGTAACGAACCCCCTTGTGCCACGGGCGGGAATGGACCACGATCGGCCACGCTCGGTCCAATGACGCCAGTCCGGCAGCCAGTCGGTGCGGCGGCTCCGTTGGGTCCCCGCCGGGCGGGCCGGCGGCAGTGGCGCCGGCTCCGGACAGGGGGGTTCCTGCCGACCGGCAGGGCCTGTCCGACGAGGTCGCGCGAACGCGTGGCCAGTGGTTGTCGCTCGGGGGTGATCGCCGGTGATACGGACGCTTTACAGGCCTCCGTTCGCGGGCGCTCTCTTTCCGAGGACGTAGCACTTCTCCCATCCCAGGTCGGGCAGGATGCCAGACCGGAGATGTACGTCCGAGAAGGAGGAAAAGTATGAGTTCCCAGGTTCGCGGTGGCACGAGATGGAAGCGTTTCGCTGTCGTCATGGTGCCGAGCGTCATAGCCACCGCCGCCGTCGGCGTCGGTCTGGCCCAGGGCGCGCTCGCCGCGTCCTTCAGCGTGTCGGGGCAGGAGTTCAAGGTCAAGGCCGGCGAGCTCGAGGGCTACGACTTCGTGCAGTACGGCAGTGTGGCCACCGAGCAGGGCGCCGATCCCAAGGTCGCTGACGGCAAGGGTCACGCCGTGGCCGTGTCGGGCTTCAGCAAGGCCTACATCACGAACATGTGCCAGTCGGTCGTCACGCCCAACCTGCCGTTCGGCCTCGGCGACATCACCCTGAAGCTGGAGGCGGGTGGCGAGGGGCACGACCGTGTCTACGCCAAGGACCTCTACCTTGACGTGTCGGAGCTCGACGGTGACGCCAAGTTCAGCAACATCGACATCGGTGTGGGTGCCGGTTCGCTGAAGACGGACAAGCCGGGAAGCATTGGCATTCAGCCCGGTACGCAGGCCAACCCCAACGGGTTCGCCCAGCGTGCCGAGAAGGCCGTGCTGACCGATGTCCGCCAGAAGGCGTGGGCCACGACGGCCGGCACCTTCAACCTCAGCGGACTGAAGCTGCGCCTTCACAAGGGTTCCGGCGCCGGCAAGGAGTGCTACTAAGCACTCGCCCGGGCGGTCGGGGGCGCACAACGGGTCCCCGGCCGCCCACCCTTCTCCTTCTCACAGCAGTACCGGTTCCCAGGGAGCTGTTTTCCATGAGCCCCGAATCCCAAGGGCAGAACGAGCACTACCTCTCCGTCGCCCGGCGAGGCTTCCGCACCTGGCGGGGTGACCGGCCGTTCTGGGCCGGACTGTTCACCATGCTGGGCGGCTTGCCCATCATGTACTTCCCGTACGCGAACATGCACCTCGGCAACATGACGCTGGCGATGTCCACCACGGCCGGCGCCGGTTCGCTGATCATCGGTGTCCTGCTCGTCACGCTGGGCCTGACGATGTGGTTCCACAGCATCGTCCGCGTGTTCGCCGGTGTCGCGGCGATTCTGCTGGCCCTCATCTCCATACCCGTCGCCAACATCGGCGGCTTCCTGGTCGGCTTCGTCTTCGCCCTGCTCGGCGGCGCGCTTTCCATCTCGTGGGCCCCGGGCGAGCCACAGGCGGAGGAGCCCGCGCCCGTCGCGGCCGCTCCCGCCGAGGAGGCCCCGGAGACCGTCTCGTTCGCGAAGGACGAGCCGCTTCCCGAGGGTGCGCTCCACGGTGCCGGCGTCCCCGAGCAGCAGGCCGCCTACGACACCACGGTCGAGGCCGACGGCGGGAGGCATCGTGCGGGGTGACGACAAGCAGGTGAACGCCGCGGACGAGAGCGGGTTCCAGGAACGCCGGGGGCCGCGCCACGCCGCCCCGAAGAAGTCGCTGCTGACGAAGCTGCACATGCCCTCGGGCAAGAAGGCGTTCGCGCTCGCCGCGATGCCGACGGCGGTGTTCGTCGGCATGGGGCTCACCCCGAGGCTGGCGATGGCCGACGACAGCGCGGACATCCCCTTCGCGCCGGGCCCGTGTGTGACCCGCTCCGACGAGCCGAGCGAGTCGGCCGACCCGACGCCCTCCGCGTCGAAGACGCCGTCCCCGTCGGCGAGCGAGAGCGGAAAGCCGACGCCGGGCACGAGCGGTGAGGCGACCCCGAAGCCGACCGCCACGGGCTCCGCGTCCGATGCGGCGTCCGATCCGGCCAAGGACTCGGCCGACAGCGCCGACTCCGCCGACACGGCGAAGAAGAGCACCGACGCCGCCCCGGCCGAGACCCCCGCCGCCACGCCCTCGCCCACCAAGTCGACCAACCCGCTCGACCCGCTGGGCCTCGGCGACGCGCTCAAGAAGCTCTTCGAGGGCCCGGACAAGGAGACGGCGAGCCCGTCCCCGAGCGCCACCGCCGAGTCCCCGAAGCCGTCGGCGTCCGCCACGGCGGAGGACAAGGCGCCGGAGAAGTCCACCGAGAAGGCCACGGACGCGGCGAAGGACACGGCGAAGGACACGGCCGACAAGACCACCGAAGCCATCCGCGAGGCGGCCGGCAAGGCGGGCAGGACGGTCGAGGAGCTGGACGAGGACGTCAAGGGCACCGACGCCAAGAAGGACGAGGACATCCCGGACGGCGCCAAGCAGCCGTTCCCTTGCCCGACCGCGGACCCGCAGGCCCTGGCCGACGCGAAGGCGGAGCCCGGCATCCCGCTGCTGCCCAGCGACCCGTGGATCCTGGAGAGCTCGATGCTCACCCTGAACGGGCTCGACTACAAGGGCATCGTCGAGGTGAAGAAGGGCGACGGCAGCACGAAGAAGGTGCTGAAGTTCACCGCGTCCTCGATCGACATCAAGGACCTGCACCAGCTGACGGTCGGCCCGATGCCGGGCACCACGGGCCACGTGCAGGCGCGGAAGGGCTCCACCTCCACGATCCGCAACGGCACGGTGACGATGTACACGGAGGAGCTGAAGGGCAACCTCTTCGGTCTCATCCCGATCACCTTCAGCCCGGAGACCCCGCCCCCGCTGAACGTCCCGTTCGCCTTCTTCACCAAGGTGAAGGTGACCCAGGCGGGCCAGTTCGGCGGCACGCTGACGGTCCCGGGCCTGCACAACTACTTCACGGAGGGCACCGGCTGACGCCGCAGTGCTCCGCACAACGGCGACGGGCCGCACCCCTCGGGGCGCGGCCCGTCGCCGTACGCGGTGCGGGTGCGGTCAGCCCTGGTCCTGGCCGCCCACGTGGTGGACGCGGACCATGTTGGTGGTGCCGGGGACGCCGGGGGGCGAGCCGGCCGTGATGACCATGGTGTCGCCGGGGTTGTAGCGGTTGAGCTTCAGCAGCTCCGAGTCGACCAGGTCCACCATCGCGTCCGTGTTGTCCACGTGCGGGACGACGTGGGCCTCGACGCCCCAGCTGAGGGCCAGCTGGTTGCGGGTGGCCTCGTCCGTGGTGAAGGCCAGGATCGGCTGGGCGGCGCGGTAGCGGGAGAGGCGGCGGGCGGTGTCACCGGACTTGGTGAAGGCGACCAGGGCCTCGCCGCCCAGGAAGTCCGCGATCTCGCAGGCCGCGCGGGCCACCGAACCGCCTTGGGTGCGGGGCTTCTTGCCCGGGACCAGCGGCTGGAGGCCCTTGGAGAGCAGCTCCTCCTCGGCGGCGACGACGATCTTCGACATCGTCTTGACCGTCTCGATCGGGTACGCGCCGACCGAGGACTCCGCGGAGAGCATGACCGCGTCCGCGCCGTCCAGGATCGCGTTGGCGACGTCGGACGCCTCGGCGCGGGTCGGCCGGGAGTTGGTGATCATCGACTCCATCATCTGGGTCGCCACGATCACCGGCTTGGCGTTGCGCCGGCACAGCTCCACCAGGCGCTTCTGCACCATCGGGACCTTCTCCAGCGGGTATTCGACGGCGAGGTCGCCACGGGCGACCATCACACCGTCGAACGCCATGACGACGCCCTCCATGTGCTCGACGGCCTGCGGCTTCTCCACCTTGGCGATGACGGGGACCCGGCGGCCCTCCTCGTCCATCACCTTGTGGACGTCCTTGACGTCGTCGGCGTCCCGGACGAAGGAGAGCGCGACCATGTCGGCGCCCATCTTCAGCGCGAAGCGCAGGTCCTCGACGTCCTTCTCGGACAGGGCCGGGACGTTGACCGCGGCGCCCGGCAGGTTGATCCCCTTGTGGTCGGAGATCACCCCGCCCTCGATGACGATGGTGTGGACCCGGGGGCCCTCGACGGAGACGACCTTGAGCTCGACGTTGCCGTCGTTGATCAGGATCGGGTCGCCCTTGGCCACGTCGCCGGGCAGGCCCTTGTAGGTCGTTCCGCAGATCGACTTGTCGCCGGGCACGTCCTCGGCGGTGATGACGAACTCGTCCCCGCGGACCAGTTCGACCGGACCCTCGGCGAACTTCGCCAGACGGATCTTCGGGCCCTGGAGGTCGGCGAGCACGCCGACCGCCCGCCCGGTCTCGGCGGCGGCCTTGCGGACCCGGTCGTAACGACCCTGGTGTTCCGCGTGGGAGCCGTGACTGAAGTTGAAACGGGCCACGCTCATGCCGGCCTCGATCAGAGCGACGAGCTGCTCATGGGAGTCGACGGCGGGGCCGAGGGTGCAGACGATTTTGGAACGGCGCATGAGGCGGATCCTATCGGTTTGTTTCGCTGCGGAATATTCCGGCTGGTGGAAGATACAAAGGGGCGCGGGGGTGCTCAGTTGTCGACCAGCGCGAAGGTCTGGTTGGCGATCTCCAGCTCTTCGTCCGTCGGCACCACGGCGACCGCGACCCGGGCGTAATCCGGCGAGATCAGCCGCGGCACCCCGGACCGTACGGCGTTCAGGTCCGCGTCCACCACCAGGCCGAACTCCTCCAGGCCGGCGATCGCAGCCTCCCGTACCGGGCCCGAGTTCTCCCCGACCCCCGCCGTGAACACCACCGCGTCCACCCGGCCGAGGACCGCCGAATAGGCGCCGATGTACTTCTTCAGGCGGTGGATGTAGATGTCGAAGGCGAGCGCGGCCCGCTCGTCGCCCTCGTCGACCCGGCGCCGGATCTCCCGCATGTCGTTGTCGCCGCACAGCCCCACCAGGCCGCTCTTCTTGTTGAGCAGGACATCGATCTCGTCCGCCGACATCCCCGCCACCCGCTTGAGGTGGAAGGTGACGGCCGGGTCGATGTCTCCCGAACGCGTACCCATCACCAGCCCCTCCAAGGGGGTCAGCCCCATCGACGTCTCCACGCACCGCCCGCCCGCGACCGCCGACGCGGACGCCCCGTTGCCCAGGTGCAGCACGATGACGTTGACCTCCGATGGCTCCTTGCCCAGCAGCGCCGCCGCCTTGCGGGAGACGTACGCGTGCGAGGTGCCGTGGAAGCCGTAGCGCCGGATGCGGTGCGCGTCGGCCGTCTCCACGTCGATCGCATACCGCGCCGCGTACTCCGGCATCGTCGCGTGGAACGCCGTGTCGAACACCGCCACCTGGGGCAGGTCCGGGCGCAGTGCCCGTGCGGTGCGGATGCCCGTGATGTTGGCCGGGTTGTGCAGGGGAGCCACCGGGACCAGGCGTTCGATCTCCTTGAGCACCTCGTCGGTGATCACGGTCGGCTCGGTGAACCGCAGCCCGCCGTGCACCACCCGGTGGCCGATCGCCGCCAGGTCGGGGGAGTCCAGGCCGAGCCCGTCGGCCGCCAGCTCCTCGGCCGCCGCCCTGAGCGCCTCGTCGTGGTCCGCGATCCGGCCCTCGCGCTCCCGGACCGCGCCCGCGCCGGGCGGCGGGGTGTGGACGAGCCGGGAGGTCTCCTCGCCGATCCGCTCGACGAGCCCGGAGGCGAGCCGGGAGCGGTCGCTCATGTCGAGCAGCTGGTACTTCACGGAGGAGGAGCCGGAGTTGAGCACGAGCACCCGGCTCGGGCTCCCGGCCGCCGCCGTGCCTTCGGTGTTCGGGGTGGTCATGCGGGTCACTCCTCGCCCTGCGCCTGGATCGCCGTAATGGCCACGGTATTGACGATGTCCTGGACGAGCGCGCCCCGGGACAGGTCGTTGACGGGCTTGCGCAGCCCCTGGAGCACCGGGCCGACGGCCACGGCGCCCGCCGAGCGCTGCACGGCCTTGTAGGTGTTGTTGCCGGTGTTCAGGTCCGGGAAGATCAGGACCGTCGCCTGGCCCGCGACCTTCGACCCGGGCAGCTTGGTCGCGGCCACGCTCGGCTCGACCGCCGCGTCGTACTGGATGGGGCCCTCGATGCTCAGATCGGGCCTGCTCCCGCGCACCCGGTCCGTCGCCTCCCGCACCTTGTCGACGTCGGCGCCGCTGCCCGAGGTGCCCGTCGAGTACGACAGCATCGCGATCCGGGGCTCCACGCCGAAGCGGGCCGCGGTCGCCGCGGACTGGATGGCGATGTCCGCGAGCTGCTCGGCGTCCGGGTCCGGGTTGACCGCGCAGTCCCCGTACACCAGCACCTTGTCGGCGAGGCACATGAAGAAGACGGAGGAGACGATCGAGGCATCCGGCCTGGTCCCCCCATCGCCCGCCGCCGCCCTGTCTGACGAGCTTTGCTCGGCCCCCTTTGTTCTGATGATCTCGAAGGCGGGGCGGATCGTCGCCGCCGTGGAGTGCACGGCCCCGGAGACCATGCCGTCGGCCAGGCCCTCCTGGACCATCAGGGTGCCGAAGTAGTTGACGTCCGAGACGACGTCGTACGCCAGCTCGACCGTCACCCCGCGGTGGGCGCGCAGCTGTGCGTACCGCTCCGCGAACTCCTGGCGCAGCTCCGAGGTCTGCGGGTCGATGAGCTGGGTGGCCGCCAGGTCGATGCCGAGGTCCGCGGCCTTCTTGCGGATGACGTCGGGGTCGCCGAGCAGGGTGAGGTCGCAGACGTCGCGGCGCATCAGGACGTCGGCCGCCCGCAGCACGCGCTCCTCGGTGCCCTCCGGCAGCACCACCCGGCGGCGGTCCGCGCGGGCCTGCTCCAGCAGCTCGTGCTCGAACATCATCGGCGTGACCCGGCCGCTGCGGGCGACCGAGATCCGGTCGAGGAGGGCGCCGGTGTCCACATGGCGCTCGAAGAGGCCGAGCGCGGTCTCCGCCTTGCGCGGGGTCGCCGCGTTGAGCTTGCCCTCCATGGCGAAGAGTTCCCCGGCGGTGGGGAAGGAGCCGCCGGCCACCGAGACGACCGGGGTGCCCGGTGCGAGCCGTGCGGCCAGCGTGAGTATCTCCTCGCCGGGCCGTTCGTCCAGCGTCAGCAGCACGCCCGCTATGGGCGGCGTCCCGGCGCTGTGCGCGGCGAGCGAGCCGACCACCAGGTCCGAACGGTCCCCGGGCGTGACCACCAGGCACCCCGGGGTCAGCGCCTTCAGCAGGTTCGGCAGCATCGCGCCGCCGAAGACGAAGTCCAGCGCGTCCCTGGCCAGCCCCGCGTCGTCGCCCAGCAGCACGGTGCCGTCCAGCGCAGCGGTGATCTGGGCGACCGTCGGCGCCGCGAGGGCGGGCTCGTCCGGCAGCACCGAGCAGGGCACCGGCAGGGTGGCGGCGAGCCGTTCCGCGACGGCCTCGCGGTCGTCCGGGGCGACCCGGTTCACGATCATCGCGAGGACGTCGCAGCCGAGCCCCGAGTACGCGCGGTAGGCGTTGCGGGTCTCTGCGCGCACCGACTCCGCGTTCTGGTCCTTGCCGCCGACCACCGCGATCACCGAGGCGCCGAACTCGTTGGCCAGGCGGGCGTTGAGCGCCAGCTCGTCCGGGAGCTGGGTGGCGGCGAAGTCGGTGCCGAGGACGAGCACCACCTCGTAGTCGACGGCCACCCGGTGGAAGCGCTCCACGAGCCGGGAGACCAGCTCGTCGGTACCCTGCTCCGCCTGGATCGCGGACGCCTCGTGGTAGTCCATCCCGTAGACGGTGCCCGGGTCCTGGGACAGCCGGTAGCGGGCCCGCAGCAGCTCGAACAGCCGGTCGGGGTCGTCGTGGACCAGGGGCCTGAAGACCCCGACCCGGTCCACCTGACGCGTCAGGAGCTCCATCACGCCCAGATCGACGACCTGGCGGCCGTCTCCCCGGTCGATCCCGGTCACGTACACGCTGCGCGTCACGCGTGCTCTCCCGTCATCTCTGGTCCGGTACCTTGCCCGGTTCGGGTGGTATCGCCCGTTTGACGATACCTGCGGGGGCCGAGTGGCCGCCCGCCGGACGTCTGCCCCGCCCGCGCCCCCGCAGGCGGCCCCGGAACGGCCGGGAGCGCGAGGTGTGCGCCAGGCGTGGGACACTCGTCGTGACTCACGGTACGGGGGAGGCGGAAGAAGCCCCCGCCCCGCATGCCGACGGACGGACCCCAGCGAGCAGGAGATACAGCAGGATGCGCATCGGAGTTCTCACCGCAGGCGGCGACTGCCCAGGCCTGAACGCAGTGATCCGCTCGGTCGTGCACCGGGCCGTGGTGGGCCACGGCGACGAGGTCATCGGATTCGAGGACGGCTTCAAGGGCCTCCTCGACGGGCACTACCGCCCCCTCGACCTCAACGCGGTCAGCGGCATCCTGGCCCGGGGCGGCACGATCCTCGGCTCGGCCCGCCTGGAGCGCGACCGGCTGCGCGAAGCGGCCGAGAACTGCGCCGAGCTGAGCCGGCGTTACGAGATGGACGCGCTGATCCCGATCGGCGGCGAGGGCACGCTCACCGCCGCCCGGATGCTGTCGGACGCCGGGATGCCCGTCGTCGGTGTCCCCAAGACCATCGACAACGACATCTCCTCCACCGACCGCACGTTCGGCTTCGACACCGCGGTGGGCGTCGCCACCGAGGCCATAGACCGTCTGAAGACCACCGCGGAGTCCCACCAGCGCGTGATGGTGGTCGAGGTGATGGGCCGCCACGCGGGCTGGATCGCGCTGGAGTCCGGCATGGCCGGCGGCGCGCACGGGATCTGCCTGCCGGAGCGGAAGTTCGAGGTCGACGACCTCGTCAAGATGGTCGAGGAGCGCTTCGCGCGCGGCAAGAGGTTCGCGGTCATCTGCGTCGCCGAGGGCGCGCACCCGGCCGAGGGCTCCATGCCGTACGCCAAGGGCGAGATCGACCAGTACGGGCACGAGCGCTTCCAGGGCATCGGCAACCGCCTGGCCGTCGAGCTGGAGAAGCGGCTCGGCAAGGAGGCCCGGCCGGTCATTCTCGGCCATGTCCAGCGCGGTGGCACGCCGACCGCGTACGACCGGGTGCTCGCCACCCGCTTCGGCTGGCACGCGGTGGAGGCGGCGCACCGCGGCGACTTCGGCCGGATGACCGCCCTGCGCGGCAACGAGATCAGGATGGTGCCGCTCGCCGAGGCGGTCACGCAGCTCAAGACGGTCCCCCTGGACCGGATGCACGAGGCCGAGTCGGTCTTCTGACCGCGCCGGATTCCCGGGAAGGCGAAGGGGCCCGCGACGCGGGCCCCTTTTCCATCGGGTCCCGCCGGGCGTCAGGTCCCGCCGGGCGTCTCGGGCCGGCGAAGATCCGCCGGACAGGCCCTAATCCCGGGGGTCGGCCGCTTCCCAGAACCTGGGCACGATCCGGGCCAGGAACGCCCGGCCCGCCTCACCCGTGCCGCCCGCCCGGTCCGTGCCGGTGCTGTTCCAGCTGAGCGTGGACGCCATGAGCGCCTGGTAGTCGCCGTGCAGCTGTTCCAGCGCCTCCTGGAGGCGGCGCCGGTCCAGCGGCACCAGCTTGGTCACCGGCCGGATGTACGCCTGCCAGCGCGTCGTCACCGCGCTGCGCAGCAGCCCGGCCAGCTCCTCGTCGCGCCCGGTCGCCGTCACGAAGTCGGCGGGCGTCAGCCCCAGGGCCTTACTGAGCGCGGCGGACTGGCGCTCGTTGCCCCGCCACCGCCCCGACTCCTCCATCCGCAGATACGCGGAGGTGGCCATCCCCACCTCGGCGGCCAGCTCGTCCGGCGCCAGGTCCCGGGAGACCCGGTGCTCGCGGAGGCTGCGCGCGGCGGTCAGCAGCTCGCCCGGGGCGCACCACAGCACCCCGGCGAGCGCGGTGAGCTCGTATTCGGTGGGGAGGGCGAGTCCCCGCTCCCATGCGGCCACCGTCTCGGCGGTGATCCGTAGTCCGTACTGAGCGCCGAGGCCGTAGGCGACATGACCGGGAGCCATTCCCAGGGCCTCGCGAAGTCTTCGGGCGGCGGGGGCGTTGAAAGGTGGGGTGGGGTGCACGGCCCCCACCGTAGGAGGCCGGAGCCGGTCTGACTACGGTGTTTCCGTCCGGAATTGAGGCTTGTAGGAAGCTCCCAGGGCCTGTATGGGGCCGGCCGGACGCCCTTCTGACGGAAACGGGCAGCCGCCCCGGGGCCCGGCGGGGCACTGCCGACCGTCGCGGGCGCCGTTCGGGCGCGGTCCCGGCCTCATTCGGGCAGCGGTCCGGACGGGAACAACCGGGCCACGCGGATTGACCAGGCGATACGGTCCCGGCGAAACGGGCACGAACGGGCACAGGCGGAGCAGCGAAGAGCCTGGTCGCAGTGGGTCCCTTGCTTGTACAAACGACTCATGAGCCCGAACGGGGCCTGAGCCGCAGCAATACAGGGAAGTGTGCCGTGGACACCGACGAGCGCCGACGAGAGATCCTCAAGACGGCCCGACGCGACGGGTCGGTGGAGGTCACCGCGCTGGCCGCGGCGCTTCAGGTGGCCAAGGAGACCGTCCGGCGTGATCTGCACATCCTGGAGGAGCACGGTCTCGTACGCCGCACCCACGGCGGCGCGTATCCGGTGGAGAGCGCCGGCTTCGAGACGACCCTGGCCGCGCGCACCAGCCGGCTCGTTCCGCAGAAGTCGAGGATCGCGGCGGCAGCGGCCGACCTCCTCGGTGACGCGGAGACGGTCTTCGTCGACGAGGGGTACACGCCCATGCTCGTCGCCGAGGTGCTGCCCAGGGACCGGCCCCTGACCGTGGTGACCGCGTCCCTCACCGTGGCGACCGTCCTCGCCGACGTGGAGAAGATCACCGTGCTTCTCCTCGGCGGCAGGCTGCGCGGTTCCACCATGGCCACGGTCGACCACTGGACGACGCGGATGCTCGCCGGTTTCGTCATCGACCTGGCATACGTCGGGGCGAACGGCATCTCCCGTGAGTACGGCCTGACCACGCCCGATCCGGCGGTGAGCGAAGTGAAGGCCCAGGCCATGCGCAGCGCCCGCCGCCGGGTCTTCGCCGGTATCCACACCAAGTTCGGCGCCGTGAGCTTCTGCCGCTTCGCCGAGGTCGGCGAATTTGAATCCATCGTCACCGACACGGGTCTGTCCTCGGCCGAGGCGCAGCGCTACGCGCGTCTCGGGCCGCAGGTCATCCGCGTCTGACCCCCGCACCCCGCTCCCGTACCCCACCCCCGCACTCCGCTCCCGTACCCCCGGTCTCCGCTTCCCCCAGTCTCCGCCCAGGAGTCTCCGTCCCGAGTGCCCGGACCCCCCCGCCCGCCGACCGGGCGGATGGCATGCCCCTTACAACCAGTCCCTCAATGACGAGCGGTCAGGAGAACCACATGTCCCAACTCCAGGAACGCCGAATCGGCCTGAGCGCGCGGCTGGGCGCGGGCGTCGCCCTCGCGGCCCTGCTCGCCGGCTGCAGCGGCGCGGGCGGCGCCGGCTCATCCGGCGCCGACGACGAGATCAACGTGCTCATGGTGAACAACCCGCAGATGGTCGAGTTGCAGAAGCTCACCGCGGACCACTTCACCAAGGACACCGGCATCAAGGTGCACTTCACGGTCCTGCCCGAGAACGACGTCCGCGACAAGATCACCCAGGACTTCTCCAACCAGGCGGGGCAGTACGACGTCGCCACCATCAGCAACTTCGAGGTGCCGTTCTACGCGAAGAACGGCTGGCTCCACCCGCTCGACACCTACTCGGCCGAGGACAAGACCTTCGACCAGAAGGACATCCTGGAGCCGCTCCAGGAGTCCCTGACGGCCGAGGACGGCAAGCTCTACGCCGAGCCGTTCTACGGCGAGTCCTCCTTCCTCATGTACCGCAAGGACGTCTTCGCCGAGAAGAACCTGAAGATGCCCGAGAAGCCCACCTGGCAGCAGGTCGCCGACCTGGCGGCCGCCACCGACGGTGCCAGGAAGGGCATGAAGGGCATCTGCCTGCGCGGCCTGCCCGGCTGGGGCGAGGTCATCGCCCCGCTGACCACCGTCGTCAACACCATGGGCGGCACCTGGTTCGACAAGGACTGGAACGCGAAGCTCGACACCCCCGAGTTCAAGAAGGCCGTCGAGTTCTACGTCGACCTGGTGAGGAAGCACGGCGAGGCGGGCGCACCCCAGGCCGGCTACGCCGAGTGCCTCAACAACATGACGCAGGGCAAGTCGGCCATGTGGTACGACGCCACCGCGGGCGCCGGATCGCTGGAGGCGTCCGGCTCCCCGGTCAAGGGCAGGATCGGATACGTCGCCGCGCCCGTCGAGAAGACCGAAAGTTCCGGCTGGCTCTACACCTGGGCCTGGGGCATGCAGAAGGCGTCCAAGAAGACCGACAGCGCGTGGAAGTTCATCTCCTGGGCCTCCGGCAAGGAGTACGAGAACCTCGTCGGCAGGACGGTCGGCTGGTCCGATGTGCCCGCCGGCAAGCGCGCGTCGACGTACGCCAACCAGGACTACCTGAAGGAGGCCTCCGCGTTCGCGAGCGTCACCCGGCAGGCCATTTCCAGTGCGAACCCCCGTGATCCCGGCACCCAGCCGCGCCCGACCGTCGGCATCCAGTTCGTCGACATCCCGGAGTTCACCGACCTGGGCACCAAGGTCTCCCAGGAGATCAGCTCCGCCATCGCCGGACGCCAGTCGGTGTCCTCGGCCCTGAAGAACGCGCAGGCGCTCGCCGAGAAGGTCGGCAAGGAGCAGAAGTGAGTGCCTCCGTCTCCGACCCGGAACTGTCTCCCTCCGGCGCGCGCGGTGCCTTTGCACCCCGTAGAGCCGGCAAGGCCCCCGGCCGGGCCCGCGTCTGGGCCACCCGTGCCCCGCTGCTGCCCGCCCTGATCTTCCTGATCGCCGTCACCCAGCTCCCGTTCGTGGCGACGGTGGTGGTCTCGTTCTTCGACTGGAACTCGCTCTCGCCCGACGACCGCGCCTTCAGCGCGTTCTCCAACTACGGGGAGGTGTTCAGCGATCCGAGTCTGCGGGAGTCGGTGTTCACCACGGTTCTGCTCACCGCGAGCGTCGTGATCGTGAGCGTCGTACTCGGACTCCTCCTCGCCCTGCTGCTCGACCGCGAGTTCATCGGCCGGGGGTTCGTCCGCACCCTGCTGATCACGCCCTTCCTGCTGGTGCCCGTCTCGGCGGCGCTGCTGTGGAAGCACGTGCTGTACAACCCCGAGTACGGCCTGCTGAACGGGGCCTGGGCGTGGTTCACCGGACTGTTCGGCGTCGACAGCCCCGGGCAGCCCGACTGGATCTCCGAAATGCCGCTGGCCGCGGTCGCCGCCGCCCTCGTCTGGCAGTGGACCCCGTTCATGATGCTCATCCTGCTCGCCGGGCTGCAGAGCCGGTCCGCCGAGCAGATGGAGGCCGCCCGGCTGGACGGTGCGAACGCCTGGCAGATGTTCTGCCACCTGACGCTGCCGCACCTGCGCCGCTACCTGGAGCTTGGCGTACTGCTCGGGTCGATCTACATCGTGCAGAACTTCGACGCGGTGTTCACCATCACCGCCGGCGGACTCGGCACGGCCAACCTCCCCTACACGATCTACCAGACCTTCTACCAGGCGCACGAATACGGACTGGCGTCCGCCGCGGGCGTGGTCGTGGTGATCGGCACCATCGTCGTCGCGACCTTCGCCCTGCGCGTGGTCTCGTCACTCTTCCGCGAGGAGGCCGGCCGCGCATGAGCACCCCGACCGCTCCCAAGCCGCCCGAGGCGGCCCGCAGGGGCAGGCGCCGCTCCACCGCCCTCGGCCTGTTCGCCTGGGCCGTCGGCATCATCTTCTGCGCGCCCGCGCTCTGGATGCTGCTCACCTCCTTCCACTCGGAGAGCGACGCGGCGACCAACCCGCCGTCGCTCGGCGCGCCCCTCACGCTCGACGGCTACCGGGTGTTCTTCGGCGCAGGCGGCGGCGCGAGCCCCTGGCCGCCGCTGATCAACTCCCTGACCGCGTCCCTCTGTTCCACGCTCCTCGTGCTCCTGCTGGCGCTCCCCGCCGCGTACGCGCTCTCCATCAAGCGGGTGGAGAAGTGGACGGACGTCATGTTCTTCTTCCTGTCCACGAAGATGCTGCCGGTCGTCGCCGGGCTGCTGCCCGTGTACCTCTTCGCCAAGAACACCGGGATGCTGGACAACATCTGGTTCCTCGTCATCCTCTACACCTCGATGAACCTGCCGATCGCGGTATGGATGATGCAGTCGTTCCTGGCGGACGTGCCCGTCTCCATCATCGAGGCCGCACAGGTCGACGGTGCCCGGCTGCCGACGGTGCTGGCCCGGGTCGTGGCACCGGTGGCCGCGCCCGGCATCGCGGCCACCTCGCTGATCTGCTTCATCTTCAGCTGGAACGAACTGCTCTTCGCCCGGGTGCTCACCGGCGTGGCGGCCCAGACCGCCCCGGTCTTCCTGACCGGCGTCGTCACCAGCCAGGGGCTCTTCCTCGCCCAGCTGTGCGCCGCCTCCGTCGTCGTCTCCCTGCCGGTGCTCGCCGCCGGCTTCGCCGCCCAGGACAAACTCGTCCAGGGCCTTTCTCTTGGAGCTGTCAAATGAGGGCTGCGATCATCGAGTCCATCGGCAAGGTGTCGGTCGAGACCGTCCCCGACCCCACCCCGGGTCCCCGGGACGTGGTCGTCGCCGTCAAGGCGTGCGGACTGTGCGGTACCGACCTCCACATCCTCCAGGGCGAGTTCGCACCCGCCCTGCCGATCGTCCCCGGCCACGAGTTCGCCGGCGAGATCGTGGAGACCGGCTCCGAGGTGACCGAGCTGGCCGTCGGCGACAACGTCGCCGTCGACCCGTCGCTGCACTGCCACGAGTGCCACTACTGCCGCAGCGGGCGCGGGAACCTCTGCGACAACTGGAACGCGATCGGCGTCAGCAGGCCCGGCGGAGCCGCCGAGTTCGCCGTCGCCCCGGTGGCCAACTGCGTGAAGCTCCCGGACCACGTCGACGTGACCACCGCGGCGCTGATCGAACCGCTGTCCTGCGCGGTGCGCGGCTACGACGTGCTCAGCTCCACGCTGGGAGCCGAGGTGCTCATCTACGGTTCCGGCACCATGGGCCTGATGATGCTGGAGCTCGCCAAACGGACCGGCGCCGCATCCGTGGACGTGCTGGACGTCAATCCGGACCGGCTGACCACCGCGGTCGAGCTCGGCGTCTCCCGCTCCGCCGCGTCGGCCGACGAACTGGAGACGGTACGGGGCTGGGACGTCGTCGTCGACGCCACCGGCAACGCGTCCGCCATCCAGGACGGGCTCGGCAGGGTCGCCAAGGGCGGCACGTTCCTCCAGTTCGGGGTCGCCGACTACGCGACGACGGCCGTCATCGAGCCGTACCGGATCTACAACCAGGAGATCACGATCACCGGCTCGATGGCCGTGCTGCACAGCTACGAGCGCGCCGCCGCGCTGTTCGCCCAGGGAGTGATCGACCCCGGGGTCTTCATCAGCGACCGGCTGCCGCTGGAGCGGTACGCCGAAGCGCTGGAGCGGTTCGAGGCGGGCAAGGGCCGCAAGATCGTGGTAGAGCCGTGACCGGTGGCCCCGACGCCGTCCTGGTGATGGGCGAGGCGCTCATCGACCTGGTGCCGGGCGGGGACGATCCTGGGACGCACCGGGCCCAGCCGGGCGGCGCCCCCGCCAACGTCGCCGCCGGACTGGCCCGGCTCGGCACACCCAGCTGGTTCGCGGGAGCGCTCGGCGGCGACGGGTTCGCCCGCCTGATCGAGGAGCGGCTGGTCCTGGCCGGTACGGAGCTGGGCCTGTGCGCCCGCTCGGAGCTGCCCACCGCGCTCGCGGTCGCCGACCCGGGCCCCGACGGCACCGGCTACCACTTCCACCTCCAGGACACCGCCACCTTCCGGCTGCCGGAGCGCGTGTCGGACGTGGGCCGCTTCGGCGCCGTGTACGCGGGCGGACTCGCCGCCGTCGTCCCGCCCGCGGCCGACGCGGTGGCCGCGACCGCGCGCGCCGGGGCCGAGCACTCCGTGCTGGTGGTCGATCCCAACGTGCGCGAGGACCGCACGCTGGACGGGTCCGCCGCGCACCGGCTGCGGGAGCTGTGCGCACGGGCCCACGTCCTCAAGGTCAGCGACGAGGACGTGACCGCGCTCTGGCCGGGAACGGCCCCCGACGAGACCTGCGCACGGCTGGCCGAGGAGAACCGGCTCGTGGTGCTCACCCGCGGCGCGGCGGGCAGCACGGCGTTCACCCGGGACGGGGGGCGGACATCCGTACCCGCGGTGCGCGTGGACGTGGTCAACACGATCGGGGCGGGCGACGCGTTCATGGCGGCGGTGCTCAGCTGGCTGGCGGACGCCGGCGCGTTCCGCGACGGCGGCGCCGCACGGCTGCCGGGCGGACGAGCCGCCGAGATGCTGGCATTCGCCTCGCAGGTGGCGGCCTCCGTCGTCGCGCAGTCGGGGACCGAGCCGTCACGGCCGCGCCCCGGCGGCCGGACCCCGCTCAGCGCCCCTCGGCCCGCCACCGGTACTGCAGCTCGGGGCGCCCGACCTGCCCGTACTGCGGACTGCGCACCGCCCGCCCCACCGTCACCAGGTGCTCCAGATAGCGGCGTGCGGTGATGCGGGAGATCCCGAGCGCCTGGCCGGCCGCGGCGGCCGTCACCCCGTCCGGGGCCGCCCGCAGCGCACCGGTCACCGCCTCCAGCGTCGGACCGCTCAGCCCCTTGGGCAGCCGGGCCGGCCCCGGGGCCCGCAGCGTGGCGAGCGCCCGGTCCACCTCGTCCTGGCCGCTCGCCTCACCGGCCGCCGCCCGGAACTCCGCGTACCGCACCAGCCGGTCCCGCAGGGTGGCGAAGGTGAACGGCTTCAGGACGTACTGGACGACGCCCAGCGACACCCCCTCGCGGACCACGGCCAGATCGCGGGCCGAGGTCACCGCGATCACGTCCGCCGAATGGCCCGCCGCGCGCAGCGAGCGCAGCAGCGTCAGACCGTGCCCGTCGGGCAGGTACAGATCCAGGAGCAGCAGATCGACCGGGGTGCGCTCCAGCGCCCGCACCGCCTCGGCGCGCGAGTGCGCCACGGCGGCCACCGCGAACCCGGGGACCCGGCCCACGTACAGCTGATGGGCGTCGGCGGCGACGGGGTCGTCCTCGACGACCAGGACCCGGATCACGGGGCTCCCTCCGCGCGCACGCCGCCGCGCTCGGGCAGCGGCAGCCGTACGGTGAACACCGCGCCCCCGTCCGTACCCTGCTCCAGCGCCACCGTCCCGCCACCCCGGTGGACGGCCTGCCGGACCAGGGCCAGGCCCAGACCGCGCCCGGCGCCGTGCGTCGACCAGCCGCTGCGGAACACCTCGGCGGCGTCCGCCGGGTCGACCCCGGCCCCGTTGTCCGCGACCCGCAGCAGCAGCTCTCCGTCCCCGGCGAGCGCGGTGACCGTGACCCGCCCGCGCCGGGGCGCCTCGGGTGCGCGCTGTCCGGGAACGGCCGCCTCCCGCGTGCCGGTGACCGCGTCCACCGCGTTGTCGATCAGATTGCCGAGGACGGTCACCAGATCGCGGGCGGGCAGCGTCGCGGGCAGGGCGCCGTCGTCGATCAGGCTGTCGTCGGCGAGGACCAGCTCCACGCCCCGCTCATTGGCCTGCGCCGCCTTGCCCAGCAGCAGCGCGGCGAGCACCGGTTCGCCGACCGCGCCCACCACCCGGTCGGTGAGGGCCTGGGCCAGCTCCAGCTCCGCCGTGGCGAAGCCCACCGCCTCGTCCGCCCGGCCCAGCTCGATCAGCGAGACCACCGTGTGCAGCCGGTTCGCCGCCTCGTGCGCCTGGGAGCGCAGGGCCCGGGTGAAACCGCGCTCGGAGTCCAGCTCCCCGGACAGTGCCTGGAGCTCGGTGTGGTCGCGCAGGGTCACCACGGTGCCGCGCCGCTCACCGCCCACCACCGGGCGGGTGTTGACGACGATGACCCGGTCCGCCGTCAGGTGCACCTCGTCCACCCGCTCCTCGGAGGCGAGCAGCGCCCCGGTCAGCGGGGCCGGCAGGTCGAGATCGGCGACCCGGCGGCCGACCGTGCCCGGGGCCAGGCCGAGCAGCTCCCGGCCCGCGTCGTTGATGAGGGCGATCCGGCGCTGCCCGTCCAGCATCAGCAGCCCCTCGCGCACCGCGTGCAGGGTGGCCTCGTGGTAGTCGTGCAGCCGGCTCAGCTCCGCCGCGTTCATCCCGTGGGTGTGCCGTCGCAGCCGGGCGTTGATCACGTACGTGCCGAGGCCGCCGAGCACGAGCGCCGCGCCCGCCGCGAGCCCCAGCGCGCCCAGCTGGGCCCGCACCTGCGAGGAGACCCGGTCCACGGTGATGCCCGCGCTGACCAGTCCGACGATCCGGCCGTCGTCCAGGACCGGGGTGACCACCCGGATCGAGGGGCCGAGCGTGCCGGTGTACGTCTCCGAGAAGGTCTCGCCGCGCAGCGCCCGCGCGGTGTGCCCGAGGAAGGTCGCGCCGATCTGGCCGGAGTCCGGGTGCGTCCAGCGGACCCGGTCCGGATTCATGATGGTGATGAAGGCGATACCGGTGTCCTCGCGGACCCGCTCCGCGTACGGCTGGAGCGCCGCCGACGGGTCCGGGGTGCGGATCGCCTCCCGTACCGACGGCGATCCGGCCACCGCGACGGCCACCGCCCGCACCTGCCGCGTCGCCGTCTCCCGGGCCTGGCTCCGGCCCGAGACGTACGCGAAGAACGCGCACCCCGCGACGACGGCGGCCACCAGCACCACCTGCATCGCGAACAGCTGACCGGCCAGGCTGCGCGGGCGGGTACGGGGGAAACGCATGGACACAAGTGTGCCTGGCCGAAAATTCGGGAGGGGCCTGCCATGGGGAGGGGCCGACCCCTCCTGTGAACGAAATGCACGTAAGGGTGACCGGTGTCACAGCGGGCGGGATAGTCGCCGGGACCCCCAGGGACGGGGGTGGGACAAGGATGACCCGAGGAGACCCCCGTGGCAGTGGCAGCCGCCGAGCCGGCCCGTACGAAGCCGGACCGCACGAAATATCTGTATCTCGCCGTGATCGTGGCGGTGGGCCTCGGCATCCTCGTGGGCTTCGTCGCTCCCGACGCCGCCGTCGAGCTCAAGCCCATCGGCACCGGGTTCGTGAACCTGATCAAGATGATGATCTCGCCCATCATCTTCTGCACGATCGTGCTGGGCGTCGGCTCGGTGCGCAAGGCCGCCAAGGTCGGTGCCGTCGGCGGTCTCGCCCTCGGCTACTTCCTGGTGATGTCCACCGTCGCGCTGGCCATCGGCCTCGTCGTCGGCAACCTCCTGGAGCCCGGCTCCGGCCTCCACCTCACCGAGGCCGTCCGCGCCGCCGGCGAGAAGCAGGCCGCGGGGGCGGGGGAGTCCACCACGGACTTCCTGCTGGGCATCATCCCGACCACCATCGTGTCCGCCTTCACCGCGGGCGAGGTCCTCCAGACCCTGCTGATCGCCCTGCTCGCCGGCTTCGCCCTCCAGGCCATGGGCTCGGCCGGTGAGCCGGTGCTGCGCGGCATCGGGCACATCCAGCGCCTCGTCTTCCGCATCCTCGCCATGATCATGTGGGCCGCCCCCGTCGGCGCGTTCGGCGCGATGGCCGCGGTCGTCGGGGAGACCGGCGTGGACGCGCTGAAGTCCCTCGCGATGATCATGGTGGGCTTCTACGTCACCTGCGCGCTCTTCGTCTTCCTGGTGCTGGGCGCGATCCTGCGCCTGGTGGCGGGGCTCAACATCTTCTCGCTGCTGAAGTACCTCGGCCGCGAGTTCCTGCTGATCCTCTCCACGTCCTCGTCCGAGTCGGCCCTGCCCCGGCTGATCGCGAAGATGGAGCACATGGGTGTGAGCAAGCCCGTCGTCGGCATCACCGTGCCGACCGGCTACTCCTTCAACCTGGACGGCACCGCCATCTACCTGACGATGGCCTCGCTGTTCATCGCCAACGCGACGGGCGACCCGCTGAGCATCGGCGAGCAGATCTCCCTGCTGGCCTTCATGGTGATCGCCTCCAAGGGCGCCGCGGGCGTCACCGGAGCCGGCCTCGCCACCCTGGCCGGCGGCCTCCAGTCGCACCGCCCCGAGCTGGTCGACGGCGTCGGTCTGATCGTCGGCATCGACCGCTTCATGAGTGAGGCCCGCGCCCTGACGAACTTCGCGGGCAACGCGGTGGCCACGGTCCTCGTCGGCACCTGGACCAAGGAGATCGACCGCGAGCGGGTCGACCAGGTGCTCTCCGGGGCGATCCCCTTCGACGAGAAGATGCTCACCGACGAGGGCCCCGCCGAGCCGCACCTCCCCGAGGCCAGGGACGGCGGCCACGAGCAGGCGCCGGAGCCGGCGAAGGCGCTCTGAGGGCCCGCGTTCCTCCCTTGCCTTGACGCCGACGTCAAGGATTACGGTCGCGGTATGCGAATCGGGGAGCTGGCCGAACGGGCCGGGACGACCACACGGGCGCTGCGCTACTACGAGTCGCGCGGGCTGCTGCCCGCGCGACGGGCGGTGAACGGCTACCGCACGTACGACGAGAGCGACCTGCGGCTGATCCAGCAGATCCGGACCCTCCAGGACTTCGGGTTCGACCTGGAGGAGACCCGCCCCTTCGTGGAGTGCCTGCGGGCGGGGCATCCGGCGGGGGACTCCTGCCCCGGTTCGCTGGCCGTCTACCGGCGCAAGCTCGGCGAGCTCGACGCGCTCATCGAGCAGCTGCGGACGGTCCGCTCGGAGGTGGGCGCCCAGCTGGCCCGCGCCGAGCTGGAGGCCTCCGCCGAACGGCCCGGCGGACCCGAACCACGCTGCGAACTGGGAGGATGACAGATGATCCAGGTAACGGGTGTCGACGAGGTCACCGACGAGACCTTCGACACCGAGGTGCTGGGCGAGGGGCGGCCCGTCCTGGTGGAGTTCACCGCCGACTGGTGCGGACCCTGCCGCCAGCTGGCCCCCGTCCTCGGCGCCGTCGCCGACGAGGAGCGCGAACGGCTCCGCGTCGTCCAGATCGACGTCGACCGCAACCCGGGGACCGCCGCCCGGTACGGCGTCCTGTCGATGCCCACCCTGATGGTGTTCCGCGCGGGCGAGCCGGTGAAGTCCATGGTGGGCGCCCGCCCGAAGCGCCGGCTTCTCCAGGAGCTGGCGGACGTGCTCTGAACCGCCCGGGGGGCGGGGGCCACCCACGGCCCCCGCCCCCCGGTCCGTCAGCCCGTCACACGGGCCTGAACCACACCGTCGCCAGCGGCGGCAGCGTCGGCGTCACGCTCGACGCCCTGCCGTGCGCCGCCACCTCCCGCGGCTTCAGCGGCTCACCGTTGAGCACATCGCTGCCGCCGTAGCGGGCCGCGTCCGTGTTCAGGACCTCCTCCCACGCCCGGGGCCCCTCCGGCACCCCGACGCGGTACTCGTGCCGCACCACCGGTGAGAAGTTGCAGACGGCCAGCAGCGGCGCGCCCTTCGCGTCGTGGCGCAGGAACGCGAACACATTGTCCTCGGCCGCGCCCCCGTCCACCCAGGCGAAGCCCTCCGGCAGGGTGTCGCGCTGCCAGAGCGCGGGCGTCGCCCCGTACACCCTGTTCAAGTCGCTCACCAGCGTCCGCACCCCGCGGTGGTCGCTCTCCGCCGCGTACGAGGGGTCCAGCAGCCACCAGTCCGGGCCGTGGCCCTCCGACCACTCGGCTCCCTGCGCGAACTCCTGGCCCATGAACAGCAGTTGCTTGCCGGGGTGGGCCCACATGAAGCCGAGGTAGGCGCGGTGGTTGGCGCGCTGCTGCCACCAGTCGCCGGGCATCTTGCTGACCAGGGCCCGCTTGCCGTGCACCACCTCGTCGTGCGAGATCGGCAGCACGTAGTTCTCGCTGTACGCGTACACCATCGAGAACGTCATCTCGTTGTGGTGGTACTTGCGGTGCACCGGCTCCTTGGAGACGTACACCAGCGAGTCGTGCATCCAGCCCATGTTCCACTTCAGGCCGAAGCCCAGGCCGCCCCGGTCGGTGGCCCGGGTGACCCCGTCCCAGGCGGTCGACTCCTCGGCGATGGTCACGACGCCCGGATTGCGCCGGTAGACCGTGGCGTTCATCTCCTGGAGGAAGGCGACCGCGTCCAGGTTCTCCCGGCCCCCGAACTCGTTGGGCGACCACTCGCCGTCCTCGCGCGAGTAGTCCAGGTAGAGCATCGAGGCGACCGCGTCCACCCGCAGCCCGTCGATGTGGAACTCCTCGCACCAGTACGTGGCGTTGGCGACCAGGAAGTTGCGCACCTCGGTCCGCCCGTAGTCGAACTCCAGGGTCCCCCAGTCCGGATGCGCGGCCCGCCTCGGGTCAGAGTGCTCGTACAGCGGGCGGCCGTCGAACTCCGCGAGCGCCCAGTCGTCGCGCGGGAAGTGCGCCGGCACCCAGTCCACGATGACGCCGATCCCCGCCCGGTGCAGCGCGTCGACCAGGAAGCGGAAGTCGTCCGGCGAACCCATCCGGGAGGTGGGGGCGTAGAAACCGGTGACCTGATAGCCCCAGGAACCCCCGAAGGGGTGCTCGGCCACCGGCATCAGCTCCACATGCGTGAAGCCCAGGTCCCTCACGTAGGCCGGGAGCTGCTCGGCGAGCTGCCGGTAGGTCAGGCCGGGCCGCCAGGACGCCAGGTGCACCTCGTACACCGAGAGCGGCGCCTCGTGCACGGGTACGTCCCCGCGCTTCGCCATCCACTCCTGGTCCTGCCAGACGTGGTGCGAGGCCGTCACGACCGAGGCGTTGGCCGGCGGCACCTCGGTGTGGCGGGCCATCGGGTCGGCGCGCATCGTGTGAGAACCGTCCGGGCGGCAGACGTCGAACTTGTACAACGCGCCCTCGCCGGTCCCGGGCAGGAACAGCTCCCACACCCCGGACGAACCGAGCGACCGCATCGGGAAGCCCGTGCCGTCCCAGTAGTTGAAGTCACCGCACACCCGGACGCCCCGGGCGTTGGGCGCCCACACCGTGAACCGGGTCCCGGCCACGCCCTGGTGCTCCATCGTCCGGGCACCGAGCGCCGTCCACAGCTCCTCGTGCCGGCCCTCCCCGATCAGGTGCAGATCCAGCTCCCCGAGCGCGGGCAGGAAGCGGTACGGGTCGTGGATCTCGATCTCGTTGTCCTCGTACGCCACCAGCAGCCGGTACTCCGGGACCGCCGGCACCGGCAGCAGGCCGGAGAACAACCCGTCCCCGTCGTCGTGCAGCGGCGCCCGCAGCCCCTTGGCCAGCACGGTCACGGACCGGGCGAACGGGCGCAGCACCCGGATCTCCACCCCGCCGCGCACCTGGCGCGCGCCCAGCAGGTCGTGCGGGGCGTGGTGCTCGCCCGCCAGGAGCCGGCCCCGGTCCCCGGCGTCCAGCTCACCGGCCGGGCGCAGGCCCTGGTTGCCCGCGCTGCGGGGGCGGGGCGGCGCGGCGGCCTTCTTCGCGCGCTTGGCCGGGGCGGCGGCCGCCGGCGCGGGCTTCTTCGCGGCCCGGGTGGCGCGCTTCTTCGCGGGCGGCGCGGCCGGCTGCGCCGATGCCGGGTTCCCGGCCGCCGGAGCGGCGACGGCCTCCGCGCGCTCGGCGGCCGCGGCGGCGACCTGGGGGGAGGAGAGGGCGGCGGCGAGCGGGGTCTCGGGGGCGGGGGCGGCGGGCTCGGGCTTGCGGGACGGCTTGCGGGCGGTCACAGGGACAGCCTCCTCGGAGGTGTTGGGGGGTGGGGCGGACGACGGGGGGTACGGGCGTCGCGGTGCTCAGCGGGCGGTGCCGGAGGCCAGGCGGTGGATGGCGGCCATCGGGACCGGGAGCCAGTCGGGCCGGTGCCGTGCCTCGTACAGCACCTCGTACACCGCCTTGTCGGTCTCGTGGGCGCGCAGCAGCTCCGGCTCGGCGCGCGGATCGGCGCCCGCCGACTCGGCGTATCCGTCGCAGTAGGCGTCCCGGCAGCGGGCCGCCCACTCGGGCTTCCAGGGCCGGTGCGAGCGGGCCGCGTAGTCGAAGGAGCGGAGCATGCCGGCCACGTCGCGCACCGGGGGCTGCGGGCTGCGGCGCTCCGGGAGCGGCCGGGCCGGCTCGCCCTCGAAGTCGATCAGCGACCAGAAGCCATCGGCGCCGCGCAGGGTCTGGCCGAGATGGAGGTCGCCGTGCACCCGCTGGGCGGCCCAGCCGCGCCCCCGGTGCCCGAGCGCGGTGACCGCGTCGAAGGCGGTACGCAGCCCGGGGACGTACGGCACCAGCTCGGGCACCGCGTGGGCGGCGGCCTCCAGGCGTTCCACCATGGCGGCGGCCAGCTCGTCGGTCTGGGAGCGGCGCAGCACCGGGGTGGGCAGGGCGGCGGCGAGCGCGGTGTGGACCTCGGCGGTGGCCCGGCCCAGCGCGTGGGCCTCGGCCAGGAAGTCGTGCCCGGTGGCCAGGGCGCGCAGGGCGAGCTGCCAGCCGTCCTGGGCACCCGGCAGGAAGGGCTGGAGCACCCCGAGCGTCAGCCGTTCCGGCGTCGCGGCCTCGAACCAGGCGACGGGCGCGGGCACCCGCCCGCACCCCTCGCGGGAGAGCGCGAGCGGCAGTTCGAGGTCGGGGTTGGTGCCGGGGAAGACCCGGCGGAAGATCTTCAGGATGTAGGAGTTGCCGTACACCAGTGAGGAGTTGGACTGTTCGGTGTCCAGCACGCGCGGCGGCAGGTCCTGGGGGATGGGCTCGGCGCCCCGGTCGAAGCGGACGGCGCCGAGCCGGCCCGGGGTGCGCAATCGTTCCAGCAGAAGGGCCGCCAGGTGCGGATCGTGCAGGCCCTCGTAGACGGTCAGCCCGGCCAGCGGCCCGTCCTGCACCCGGCCGATGAGGGCGGGCGCCAGATGCTGCGGCGGCGCGGAGCGCACCCCGAGCAGCAACTGGTAGCAGTCGATGGGCGGCTGGGCGGGCATGGTGGGCTGATGGACCCGTACCAGCAGGTGCAGGAGCCCGGGGGCGCGGTCGTCGTCGGCGCGGTCCACCGGCAGTATCTCGGTGGCCGAGACGAGCGAGAACGCGGTGATGGAGCGCCCCTTCCCCGCGAACCACCGCTGCCGGGGCAGCCATTCGTGGAGCAGCGGTCCGAGAGACGGAAGCAGGGCTGTGCTGTTCGCCAGGGTGACCTGAGCGGATGCAGCCTCCGACATGGCATCGCGTCCTTTCCCCGGGCACACCACAGGATGCGAAGAGTGTCCCGGATTGCGGCATTGGCTGTCCGGCTGTGCGGGACGTGTCGGGTCAGGATGATCCGTACGGACTCGACATGAGGGGATCGAAACGCCAGGAGGATCCAGGAAGCTTCCTGAACCGCCCGGTATGGGGGGAGGGTGCCCCGTGCGGGGCGGCGGAAACCGCCCCGCGGTGGCGCCGGGCGGCCCGGCGCGGGGTCAGTTCGGCGGCGCGTCCTTGCGCAGCCGGAACCAGTAGAAGCCGTGTCCCGCGAGCGTCAGCAGGTAGGGCCACTGACCGATGGGGGGGAAGCGCACCCCGCCGATCAGCTCCACCGGATGACGCCCGTTGAAGGACCTGAGGTCGAGCTCGGTCGGCTGCGCGAACCGCGAGAAGTTGTGGACGCACAGCACCAGGTCGTCCCCGTGCTCCCGGGTGAAGGCGAGCACCGCCGGGTTGGACGACGGCAGTTCGTTGTACGTGCCGAGGCCGAACGCCGGGTTCTGCTTGCGGATCTCGATCATCCGCCGGGTCCAGTGCAGCAGCGAGGACGGGGAGGCCATCGACGCCTCGACGTTGGTGACCTGGTAGCCGTAGACCGGGTCCATGATCGTGGGGAGGAACAGCCGCCCCGGATCGCTGGAGGAGAAGCCGGCGTTGCGGTCGGGCGTCCACTGCATCGGGGTGCGTACGGCGTCCCGGTCGCCCAGCCAGATGTTGTCGCCCATCCCGATCTCGTCCCCGTAGTAGAGGATCGGGGAGCCCGGCAGCGACAGCAGCAGCGCGGTGAACAGCTCGATCTGGTTGCGGTCGTTGTCCAGCAACGGGGCGAGGCGGCGGCGGATGCCGATGTTGGCGCGCATCCGCGGGTCCTTGGCGTACTCCGCGTACATGTAGTCGCGTTCTTCGTCCGTGACCATTTCGAGGGTCAGCTCGTCGTGGTTGCGCAGGAAGATGCCCCACTGGCAGCCCGAGGGGATCGCCGGTGTCTTGGCCAGGATTTCCGAGACCGGGTAGCGGCTCTCACGTCGTACGGCCATGAAGATCCGCGGCATCACGGGGAAGTGGAACGCCATGTGGCACTCGTCGCCGCCGCCCCGGTAGTCGCCGAAGTAGTCGACGACGTCCTCCGGCCACTGGTTGGCCTCGGCGAGCAGGACCGTGTCCGGGTAGTCGGCGTCGATCTCCTTGCGGACCCGCTTGAGGAAGTTGTGGGTCTCGGGGAGGTTCTCGCAGTTGGTGCCCTCGCGCTGGTAGAGGTAGGGCACGGCGTCGACCCGGAAGCCGTCGATGCCGAGGTCCAGCCAGAAGCGGAGCGCGGAGATGATCTCCTCCTGCACCGCCGGGTTCTCGTAGTTGAGATCGGGCTGGTGCGAGAAGAACCGGTGCCAGTAGTACTGCTTGCGCACCGGGTCGAAGGTCCAGTTGGACGTCTCGGTGTCGACGAAGATGATCCGGGCGTCCTGGAACTGCTTGTCGTCGTCGGCCCAGACGTAGTAGTCGCCGTACGGCCCGTCCGGGTCGGTCCGGGACTGCTGGAACCAGTCGTGCTGGTCGCTGGTGTGGTTCATGACGAAGTCGATGATCACGCGCATGCCGCGCTGGTGGGCGGCGTCGACGAACTCCACGAAGTCGGCGAGGTCGCCGAACTCCGGCAGCACGGCGGTGTAGTCGGAGACGTCGTAACCGCCGTCGCGCAGCGGCGACTTGAAGAACGGCGGCAGCCAGAGGCAGTCGACGCCCAGCCACTGGAGGTAGTCCAGCTTGGCGGTGATCCCCTTCAGGTCTCCGATGCCGTCGCCGTTGGAGTCCTGGAAGGACCGGACGAGGACCTCGTAGAAAACGGCACGCTTGAACCAGTCGGGATCGCGGTCCTTGGCCGGGGTGTCCGCGAACAGGTCGTGGACGGGCTCATTGACGATCATGGTGTGGGTGACCCTCCGGTCGGCGGGGACGGTCGCAGGACGGCGATGTGCGCGGGCGTCACGCCCGGCTCCAGACGCACATAGAAGGTCCTGCCCCAGTGATAGGAAGTGCCGGTGAGCTCGTCGCGCACCGGCACGCTCTCGTGCCGGTCGAGGCCGAGTCGCGGCATGTCCAACGAGACGGTCGCCTCCTGGGTGTGGTGCGGGTCGAGGTTGACGACCACCAGAAGGATGTTCGAACCGGAGCGCTTGCTGTACACGATCAGGGCGTCGTTGTCGGACGTGTGGAAGTGCACGTCACGCAGCTGTTGCAGCGCCGGGTGGCGGCGCCTGATCCGGTTGAGCGAGGTGATGAGCGGGGCCAGCGAACGGCCCTCACGCTCTGCGGCTTCCCAGTCCCTGGGCCGGATCTCGTACTTCTCCGAGTTGAGGTACTCCTCACTGCCGTGGTCGGTCGGGGTGTTCTCGCACAGCTCGAACCCCGCGTACACCCCCCAGGAGGGGGAGAGGGTCGCCGCGAGCACCGCCCGTGCCTCGAAGGCCGGCCTGCCGCCCTCCTGAAGGTATCCGGGAAGGATGTCGGGGGTGTTCACGAAGAAATTCGGCCTCATGAACGAGGCGGTCTCACCGGCCAGTTCGGTCACGTAATCCGTGATTTCCTGCCTGCTGTTGCGCCAGGTGAAATACGTGTACGACTGCTGGAAACCGATGGTGGCCAGGGTGTGCATCATCGCGGGCCGGGTGAATGCCTCGGCCAGGAAGATCACATCGGGATCGGTACGGTTGATCTCGGTGATCACTTTCTCCCAGAAGATCACCGGTTTCGTGTGCGGATTGTCGACGCGGAAGATCCGCACGCCCCGGTCCATCCAGAACCGGAGGATGCGCACGCTCTCCGTGACGATTCCTGGGAGATCCTTGTCGAAGGCGATCGGGAAGATGTCCTGGTATTTCTTCGGCGGATTCTCCGCATAGGCGATGCTGCCGTCCGCCCGGTGCTGGAACCACTCGGGGTGTTTCTCGACCCACGGATGGTCCGGCGAGCACTGGAGCGCGAAATCCAGGGCCACTTCCATCCGCAGGTTGCGGGCCGTCTCCACGAAGTGGTCGAAGTCCTCCAGCGTGCCGAGGTCCGGGTGGACCGCGTCGTGGCCGCCCTCGGCCGAACCGATCGCCCACGGCACGCCCACGTCGTGCGGAGCGGGCGTCAGCGAGTTGTTCGGGCCCTTGCGGTGGGTCGTGCCGATGGGGTGGACGGGCGGCAGATAGACCACGTCGAACCCCATCGCGGCGACCGCGGGCAGCCGCTCGGCCGCCGTGCGGAACGTGCCGCTGACGATCCGGGGCGGCTCCGGCGCGGCCGCGGCCTTCGCCTTGCGCCCCTTGCGCGGTGCCTTCGCGGGTTCGACCCTGGCCCCCTCGGAGCGCGGGAACATCTCGTACCAGGAGCCGTACAGCGCGCGCCGGCGCTCGACGACCAGCGGGTGCGGGCGCGAGGCCGTGACCAGCTCACGCAGGGGGTGGCGGGCCAGCGCGTCGGCGGCCTCGGGGGCCAGGGCCGCCGCGAGCCGCGCCCCGGCCTGCCGGGACTCGTCGCGCAGCGCGTCGACCGCGGCCAGCACCGCCTCGCGGCCGTCCCGCTTGGGCACGCCCTCGGCGGCCCGTTCGTACAGCTCGGCCCCCTCGGCGAGCACCAGCGCGGTGTCGATGCCCGCCGGGATCTTGATCAGCGCCGCATGCCGCCAGGTGGCGACCGGATCGCTCCACGCCTCGACGGTGTACGTCCAGCGGCCCTCGGCGTCCGGTGTCACATCGGCGCCCCAGCGGTCGGTGCCGGGGGCCAGTTCGCGCATCGGCGTCCACGGGCCCGGACGCCCGCCAGGACCGCGCAGCACCACATTGGCCGCCACCGCGTCGTGGCCCTCCCGGAAAACGGTCGCGGTGACCTGGAAGGTCTCACCGGCAACGGCCTTCGCTGGCCTTCTGCCGCAATCGACGAGCGGATGGACGTCGAGGACGGGAATGCGACCGATCATGGAATCACCTGGGGACTGGATCTCGGACTCGACAAGGCGTGCGGCGGGCACCGGAGGCTGAACGCGCGCGCCGCGAGGGTGGGGTCGCGTCCTTTCTAGTCGCTCGGTGGATGGCTGGTGGGGTGTGGGCATGGCCGCTCCTGTCCGCGTTCACTCGAATGGCAGCCGAAACAGGTCGTATACAAACCGGGGGCCGATCACGGGCGGCCCGGGAATGAATCGTGCGCCTGCCGGAAATGAACCCTCGCCGGCTGTCATCCGAATGCATTCGTACCGGGTACCGGAGAAGCCTTCCCCCGCAGCACGGTGGGTCAATCCGGTGACAAGCCGTCCGCTCGGGCGTACGGAGGAGTTCCGATAACGCCTGTGCCGGACGGGTCCGGTTGTGCGTGCGGTGGCGAAAGGGGCGTACGGGACCGGAGTGCACGGATACCCGGACGCACCGGTCGCACTCCGCCCGGTATGCGCGCGCCGTGCCGCGGCCGGCGGCCCGCGGCTACCGTCGAGGGTGACGGAGCGGCGCACATGGTGGTGCGTCCCGCTCCGATTCGTACGTCCCCTGTAAAGGTGGAACGCGTGAAGGCCATTCGTCGATTCACCGTGCGTCCCGTCCTCCCCGACTCCCTCCAACCCCTCAGCGAGCTGGCGCGCAACCTGCGCTGGTCCTGGCACACCGAGACCCGTGAGCTCTTCCGTGCCGTCGACCCGGCGGCCGGCCCCGCGGCGGAGTGCGACCCCGTACGCCTGCTCGGTTCCGTCTCCGCGGGGCGGCTCGCCGAGCTGGCCGGGGACGAAGCGTTCCTGCACCGGCTCGCCGAGGCGTCCGCCGACCTCCGGGAGTACCTCCAGGGACCCCGGTGGTACCAGGAGCAGCGTGAACAGGGCGGCGCGCTCCCCGCCGCCATCGCCTACTTCTCACCCGAATTCGGGGTGACCGCCGCCCTCCCGCAGTACTCCGGCGGGCTCGGCATCCTCGCCGGCGACCACCTCAAGGCCGCCAGCGACCTGGGCGTCCCGCTCATCGGGGTCGGCCTGCTCTACCGCCACGGCTACTTCCGCCAGAGCCTGTCCAGGGACGGCTGGCAGCAGGAGCACTACCCCGTCCTCGACCCCAAC
Organism: Streptomyces sp. ATexAB-D23; assembly: GCF_000373645.1. Lineage (GTDB taxonomy): Bacteria > Actinomycetota > Actinomycetes > Streptomycetales > Streptomycetaceae > Streptomyces > Streptomyces castrisilvae. The sequence continues at coordinate 418,069 of NZ_KB892001.1, forward strand.
GAACTGCCGCTCACCCTGGTCCGGGAGGCCGACGGCACCCCCAGCCAGGTCGTCCTCGCACTGCCCGGCGGCCGCTCCCTGCACGCCCAGATCTGGCAGGCCCACGTCGGCCGGGTCCCGCTGCTCATGCTCGACTCCGGCGTCGAGGAGAACGCCCCGGGCGAACGCGAGGTCACCGACCGGCTGTACGGCGGCGGCAGCGAACACCGGCTGCTCCAGGAAATGCTGCTGGGCATCGGCGGGGTCCGCGCGGTGCGCACCTACTGCCGGCTCACCGGCCACCTGGCACCCGAGGTGTTCCACACCAACGAGGGCCACGCCGGCTTCCTCGGCCTCGAACGCGTCCGCGAGCTGGCCACGACGGGCCTGGACTTCGACGCGTCGGTGGAGTCCGTCCGCGCCGGGACCGTCTTCACCACCCACACCCCGGTCCCGGCCGGAATCGACCGCTTCGACCGCGAGCTCGTCGCCCGTCACTTCGGCGAGGACGGCGAACTCCCCGGCGTACCCGCCGACCGGGTCCTGGAACTGGGCACCGAGACCTACACGGGCGGCGACCCGGGCGTCTTCAACATGGCGGTGATGGGGCTGCGGCTCGCCCAGCGCGCCAACGGCGTCTCCACGCTGCACGGCGAGGTGAGCCGGGAGATGTTCGCCGGGCTCTGGCCGGGCTTCGACGCCCCCGAGGTGCCCATCACCTCCGTCACCAACGGGGTCCACGCACCCACCTGGGTCGCCCCCGAGGTCTACCGGCTGCGGACCGAGTCCGGCGGCACACCGGGGCGGTGGGACTCCGTGGCGTCCATCCCCGGCCGGCAGCTGTGGGAGCTGCGCCGGACCCTGCGCGAACAGCTGGTGACCGAGGTGCGGCAGCGGCTGCACGCCTCCTGGCTCACCCGGGGCGCGCTCCCCGCCGAGCTGGGCTGGATCGACGGTGTGCTGGACCCTGGCGTCCTCACGATCGGCTTCGCCCGCCGCGTCCCCTCGTACAAGCGGCTGACGCTGATGCTGCGGGACCGGGACCGGCTGCGCGGGCTGCTGCTGCACCCGGAGCGGCCGATCCAGATCGTCGTCGCGGGCAAGGCGCACCCGGCCGACGACAGCGGGAAGCGGCTGGTCCAGGAGCTGGTCAGGTTCGCCGACGACCCCCGCGTCCGCCACCGCATCGTCTTCCTGCCCGACTACGGGATGGCGATGGCCCAGAAGCTCTACCCGGGCTGCGACGTCTGGCTGAACAACCCGCTGCGCCCGCTGGAGGCCTGTGGGACGAGCGGGATGAAGGCCGCGCTCAACGGCTGCCTCAACCTGTCCGTGCTGGACGGCTGGTGGGACGAGTGGTTCGAGCCGGACTTCGGCTGGGCGATCCCGACGGCCGAGGGCAGCGCCCTGGACGAGGACCGGCGCGACGACCTGGAGGCGGGCGCCCTGTACGAGCTGATCGAGGACCGGGTCGCGCCACGCTTCTACGACCGCGGCGACGAGGGGCTGCCGGGACGCTGGATCGAGATGGTCCGCCGCACGCTGGGCACGCTGGGGCCCAAGGTGCTCGCCGACCGGATGGTCCAGGAGTACGTGGAGCGGCTGTACACCCCGGCCGCCGTCGCCCAGCGGTCCCTGGGCGTGCCGCAGGCCCGGGAGCTGGCCGCCTGGAAGGCGAAGGTCACGGCGGCCTGGCCGAGGGTGGCCGTCGACCATGTGGAGGCGGTGACGCCGACCGGGTCCGGTACGTCGGCGGAGCTGGGCTCCACGCCGGCGCTGCGGGTCCGGATCACCCTCGGCGCCCTGGAGCCGGACGACGTCGAGGTGCAGGCGGTGGCCGGGCGGGTGGACTCGGCCGACGCGATCTTCGACGCCCAGGTCTTCCCGCTGAAACCGGCGGGCGGCCAGGATCTGGAGGGCCGCTGGCTGTACGAGGGCCCGCTCGCCCTGGACCGGACGGGACCGTACGGCTACACCGTGCGGGTGCTGCCTGCCCACCGGCTGCTGGCCCATGGCGCCGAACTCGGCCTGGTCGCGCAGCCGACGGGCGTGGCGGGCGAGGGCGCGGGCGTGCTGATGCGCTGACGGTCCGTGTCACCGGGGCCCGGCACCGCGGGGTGCCGGGCCCTCCGGCTGCCCGGGTGCGGGTCCTTCGCTTTCTGAACACAAGTCCTTGACGTGTCCATGGGATGCCTTTAAGTTCCTCACTCATTGCAGCGTTCACAGCTCGACCCGATGTTCACGGATATGAACTCCCTGTGATCCGGGCCGAGTTGTGGGCCCCTCCCTCCGCACCGGAAGGCAGCCCCACATGCGCACCGGAACCATCGGACGCGGCCTCGGCCTCGCCGCCGCCCTCGCGGCCCTGCTCACCGGCATCTCCATGACCCCGGCCTCGGCCGGCCGGGCCGGGCCGGACGCCGCCCCGGCGGCGGCGCGGGCCGCCGCCCCCGCGTCCTTCACCCATCCCGGCGTACTCGTCAGCCGCCCCCAGCTCGACTTCGTACGCGCCAAGGTGCAGGCCGGGGCGCAGCCCTGGAAGAGCGCGTACGACCAGATGATGGCGAGCAAGTACGCCTCGCTCGGCCGCACGGCCAAACCCCGCGCCGTCGTGGAGTGCGGCTCCTACTCCAACCCCAACAACGGCTGCACCGACGAGCGCGAGGACGCGATAGCGGCCTACACCCTCTCGCTGGCCTGGTACATCACCCAGGACAGCCGCTACGCCGCCAAGGCCGTCGAGATCATGGACGCCTGGTCGGCCGTGATCCGGGACCACACCAACAGCAACGCGCCCCTCCAGACCGGCTGGGCCGGCTCGTCCTGGCCCCGGGCCGCCGAGATCATCAAGTACACGTACGGCAGCTGGCCGAACTCCGGCCGTTTCGCCACCATGCTGCGCGACGTCTACCTGCCCAAGGTCATCAACGGCTCGAACAGCAACGGCAACTGGGAACTCAGCATGACCGAGGCCGCGATCGGCATCTCGGTCTTCCTGGAGGACCGCGCCTCGTACGACAAGGCCGTCACCAAGTTCCGCGGACGTGTCCCCGCGTACATCTATGTGACCGAGGACGGCGCGCTGCCGAAGACCGCGCCGGGCAGCGGCCTGGACACCCGCGACAAGATCATCAACTACTGGCAGGGCCAGTCGACCTTCATGAACGGCCTCTCGCAGGAGACCTGCCGGGATCTGACCCACACCGGTTACGGGATCTCCGCCATCTCGCACATCGCCGAGACCAGCCGGATCCAGGGGCAGGACCTCTACCCGGAGATCGCCGAACGGCTGCGCCACGCCCTCGGTCTGCACGCCACGTACCAGGTCGGCAACCCCGTTCCGTCGAACCTGTGCGGCGGGAGCCTCAAGGACAGTCTCGGTCCGGTCACCGAGGTCGGGTACAACGCGCTGCACAACCGGATGGGCATCGCGATGACCAACACCGCGACGCTGACCGAGCGGCAGCGGCCCGCCGGGTCCAACAACCTGTTCGTCGCCTGGGAGACCCTGACCCACGCGGACAACCCGAACTGACCGCACACGGCGCAGCCGCCCGGGAGGAGATGTCTCCTCCCGGGCGGGATGCCGCGTCAGCGGCGGATCGTGCGGTGGGGGATGGTGTGTCGCGTCGGGATCAGAAGGTCAGCTTGAAGCTGTTGATCTTCCCGGTGTCCCCGGAGTAGACGTCCTGGACCTTGAGCTTCCAGGTGCCGTTGGCCGTCTCCGACGAGGCGTTGACCGTGTAGGTCGTCTTGACGTTGTCCGCCGAGTCGCTGATGTCGGAGTTCTTCAGCCGGTAGGTGCTGCCGTCCGGGGCGACGAGGTCGATGACCAGGTCACCGCGGTAGGTGTGGGTGATGTCCACGCCGACCTTGAGGGCGCTGGGCGCGTTGCCGGTGCGGCCGGTGACGCTGACCGAGCTGGTGACGGCCGAGCCGTGGTCGGGGATGGAGACGGCGGTGGCGTTCTCGAAGACCGTGCCGTCACCGGGCTCGCCCGGGTCGGTGCCGCCGCCGGAGCGCTCACCGACGTTGATGCCGGCCCACGCGTCCTGCACCGCCTTGTACTCGGTGCTGGTCGCGCCGTACAGGTCGGCGGCCACGGCGAGCGTGCCGGTGCGGGCCGCCGCGTAGTTGGTGGTGGAGGTGAACTTGGTGGTGAGCGCCTTGAACCAGATCTGCTCGGCCTTGTCGCGGCCGATGCCGGTCACCGGCAGGCCGTCGGAGGTCGGGGAGTCGTAGCTGACGCCGTTGATGGTCTTGGTGCCGCTGCCCTCCGAGAGGAGGTAGAAGAAGTGGTTCGCCGGGCCCGACGAGTAGTGCACGTCGATGTTGCCGATGCCCGAGTACCAGGCGTCGGGGGACGTGCCGTCCCGGCTCGGCTTGTCCTGGTAGCGCAGCGGCGAACCGTCACCGAAGATGTTGATCTTCTCGCCGATGAGGTAGTCGCCCTTGTCGGTGGCGTTGTCGGCGTAGAACTCGACGGCGGTGCCGAAGATGTCGCTGGTCGCCTCGTTGAGGCCGCCGGACTCACCGCTGTAGTTCAGGCCGGCAGTGTTGGAGGTGACACCGTGGCTCATCTCGTGGGCCGCGACGTCCAGTGCGGTCAGCGGCGCGGCGTTGCCGCTGCCGTCGCCGTACGTCATGCAGAAGCAGCTGTCGGTCCAGAAGGCGTTCACGTAGTTGTTGCCGTAGTGGACGCGGGAGTACGCGCCGACGCCGTCGCCCTTGATGCCGGTCCGGCCGTGGACGTTCTTGTAGTAGTCCCAGGTCTCGGCCGCACCGTAGTGGGCGTCCGCCGCCGCGGTCTCCGGGCTGGTGCCGATGCCGTCGCCCCAGACGTCGTCGGCGCCGGAGAAGAGGGTGCCGGTGCCGGACGTACCGTGGTTCAGGTTGTACGTCTTGTGGTTGCCGCGCGTGGTGTCGGTCAGGTTGTACGAGCCGGCGGTCCCGGAGGTGTCCAGGGTGACCTGGCCGCTGTACTCCGTGTTGCCGATGCCGGTCTCGATCGCCTGCCACTCGTAGAGCTTGGCGCCGGAGCCGGCGTCGGTGATGACGTGCAGCTCGTTGGGGGTGCCGTCCTCCTGGAGGCCGCCGACCACGGTCTCGTAGGCGAGCTGCGGGGTGCCGGAGGCCAGCCAGACGACCTTGCGGGGGGCCTTGTCGGCGGCGGTCTTGGACGAGCCGTTCGCCTTGGCCAGGCCGACGGCCTGCTTCTCGGCGGCCGCGGGGGTCACGTCCGCGGTCAGGCCGACGGCCTTGAGCTGTGCCGCGGTGGCGTTGGACGCCTTGGTGATGCTCTGGGTCACGCCGGCCTTCGACTCCTGGACGACCAGGTCGCCACCGAGGACGGGGAGTCCGTCGAGGGTGCGCTCGTACCGGGTGTGCGTGGTGCCGTCGACGTCCTGGATGACGTCCTTGACGAGGAGCTTCTCCTGCGCGCCGAGACCGAGCTCCTTGGCGGTGGCCGCCGTGCTCGCGGTGGCCTCGCGGATCAGCTCGGCACGCTGCGAGGGCGAGAGCTGCTTGGGCAGGGCGCCGGGGTTCGCCGTGGAGGCGGTGGCGGCCTTGGGGGTGCCCGCGTCCGGTGCGGCCGAGGCCGACCCGGTCTGCACTCCTACGGCGAGGAGGGCTGCTGCGGCTATCAGAGCGCCGGTCGCGGTGGTACGACGGCTGGGCGTGGATCTCACGCGGACTCCTTCTGCGAGGGGGGTACCGGCGGCTGGGTGAGCCGTCCGGGCAGAGCAAGCAGTGCGCAGAACGGGGTGAAGCGTGTCAGCCGATGGCCGGTCCTGTCAGGGCCCCGTCAAGAATTTGGCCGGAACTCGTCCGTTGCCGGAATGGTCATGTTCGTTAAGCGGACGTTTCGCCGGTGTTCACGGCGGGCCCCCGGGGGACGGCCCGGGGGCCTTCGTGGCCCCAACGTGCAGGGGCGCGTCGAGATCGTGACGGACTTGACCATGTGCTACGGGATTGTGAAGAACCGGAAAGTTCCCACCTGGCGAGACGGCCGGCGAGTGTGGCGCGTTCCCGGCCGTCCTCCCTCGTACGGCGAAGGAGGACGGCCGGGCGCCGGCGCCGGGAACGTCAGGCCAGGCTCTCCCGCCAGGCGCGGTGCAGGCCGGCGAACCGGCCCGTGCCGGCGATGAGTTCGGCGGGGGATCCGTCCTCCACGATCCGCCCGTGCTCCATCACCAGCACCCGGTCCGCGACCTCCACGGTCGACAGCCGGTGCGCGATCACCATCGCGGTGCGGCCGTGCAGCACGGTGTCCATCGCCTGCTGCACCGCCCGCTCGCCGGGGATGTCGAGCGAGCTGGTCGCCTCGTCGAGGATCAGCACCGCCGGGTCCGCGAGCAGGGCGCGGGCGAACGCCACCAACTGGCGCTGACCTGCCGAGATCCGGCCGCCCCGCTTGCGTACGTCGGTGTCGTAGCCGTCGGGCAGACCGGTGATGAAGTCGTGGGCGCCGATCGCCTTCGCCGCCTGCTCGATCTCCTCGCGGCTCGCCTCCGGCCGGCCGATCGCGATGTTCTCGGCGACCGTCCCGGAGAACAGGAACGCCTCCTGCGTCACCATCACCACCCCGCGCCGCAGCTCGGGCATGGCGAGGTCCCGCAGGTCGGTGCCGTCCAGCAGGACCCGGCCCTCGGTCGGGTCGTAGAAGCGGGCCAGCAGCTTGGCGAGCGTCGACTTGCCCGCGCCCGTGGAACCCACCACCGCCACGGTCTGCCCGGCGGGGACGGTCAGGTCGAAGGCGGGCAGCACCTCACCACCCGTGCGGTACGCGAAGCTCACCGAGTCGAAGACCACCTCGCGGCCCGGCCGGCCGCCCTCCCTGGCCGGCAGCTCGCGCGGCTCCAGGGCCTCCGGGACAGTGGGCCGCTGGGCCAGCAGGCCGGCGACCTTCTCCAGCGAGGCCGCGGCCGACTCGAAGGAGTTGAGGAACATGCTCAGGCGGTCGATCGGGTCGTAGAGCCGCCGCAGATAGAGCACCATCGCCGCCAGCACGCCGAGCGCGAGCCCGCCGGAGGCGACGCGGTAGGCGCCCCACAGTACGATTCCGGCCACCGCCGTGTTGGCGACCAGTCGCGAGCCGACGACATAGCGGGCGTTCTCCAGCATCGCGTCGCCGTTGGTTCCCTGGTGACGCACGTTCAGCTCCCGGAAGGCCGCGTCGTTGACGGGCTCGCGGCGGAAGGCCTGGACGGGCCGGATGCCGTTCATCGTCTCCGCGAACTTCACGATGACCGCGGCGATGGCCGTCGAACGGGCCGCGAAGATCACCGAGGAGCGGCGCCGGTAGAGCTGCACCAGCAGGTACAGCGGCACGAACGACGCCACGGCCGCCGCGCCCGTGGCGAGGTCCAGCCAGAGCAGCAGCACGGCGATGGAGATGAACGACAACAGGACGTGGATCAGTTCCTGGAGCCCCTCGTCCAGCAGCTCCCGCAGCGACTCCAGGTCCGTGGTGGAACGCGAGATCAGCCGCCCCGAGGTGTACCGCTCGTGGAAGTCCACGCTCAGCGCCTGCGCATGCCGGAAGATCCGGCCGCGCAGGTCGAGCAGCACGTCCTGGTTGACCAGCGCGGACATCCGGATGAACGCGTACTGGAGGGCCCCCGCACCGGCCGCGCACAGCGCGTAGCCCACCGCCACGGCGATCAGCGGCCCGTAGTCGTTGTCGCGGAACGCGGGCACCCCGCTGTCGATCGCGTAGGCCACCAGCAGCGGGCCCGCCTGCACCGCGGCCTGCTGCACCAGCAGGAACAGGGCGGAAGCGGCGACCCGGCCCCGCATCGGGCGCAGCAGCGAGCGGAGCAGCTGCCAGGTGGCGCCGCGCGGGGCGGGCAGATCATCGCGGTCGAAGGGGTCGCCGTCCCCCTTCGCGGGCGGCCCGTCCGCCGACGGCGCGAGGCGCTCGTCCTCGTCGCCGCCGCCCGGCTCCGCCGGCCGTCCGGTCGTGGTGCTCGTCATCGGGTGCTGCCCTCCTCGGCAGGGGCCATCGCGCCCAGGGAATCGTCTTCGGCCGTCCGCGTACCGGGCGGGCCGTCGCCTGTCTGTGTACCGGGCGTCCCGGTGCCGGGCCCGGCGCTTGCGTCCTCGCCGGCCGGAACGTCCTCGCCGCCCGGAAGGTTCATCCCGGCCGTAACGTCCTCGCCGGCCGGGATGTCCTCGGTCCCGGTGCCCGTGCCGGACATCAGCCAGGCGTACTCGGCGCTGGTGCGCAGCAGCTCCTGATGGGTGCCGACCGCGCTGATCCGGCCCTGGGACAGCAGCGCCACCCGGTCCGCGAGCATCACGGTGGACGGCCGGTGCGCGACGACCACCGCCGTCGTCTCCTCCAGGACGCGCCGCAGCGCCGCCTCCACCCGCGCCTCCGTGTGCACGTCGAGCGCCGAGAGCGGGTCGTCCAGCACCAGGAAGCGCGGCCGGCCCACCACGGCCCTGGCCAGGGCGAGGCGCTGGCGCTGGCCGCCGGACAGACTCAGGCCCTGCTCGCCGACCTCGGTCCCGACGCCGTGCGGCAGCTCGTGGACGAAGTCGGCCTGTGCGACCGACAGCGCCCGCCGCAACTCCTCGTCGCCCGCCCCGGCAGCGCCCATCAGCACGTTCTCCCCGACGCTCGCCGAGAAGAGCGTCGGCTCCTCGAACGCCACCGACACCAGCTCCCGCAGCCGGGCGCGCGGCATGGCGGTGATGTCCTCGCCGTCCAGGGTGATCCGCCCCGCCGTGGCCTCGTGCAGCCGGGGCACCAGGGAGGTCAGTGTCGTCTTGCCGGAGCCCGTCGCCCCGACCAGGGCCATCGTCTCGCCGGGCCGGATGTGCAGATCGATCCGGGCGAGGACGGGCGCGGAGCCCTCCTCCGCGTCCGGGTAACGGAACTCGACGCCCTCGAAGCGCATGCCGCCGGCCTCCGGGGCCGCTGCGGTGCCGTCCCCGGCCGCCGCCGCGGCGTCCTCCTCCTCGGCGACGTCCATCACCTCGAAGAACCGCTCGGTCGCCGTCGCCGACTCCTGGCTCATCGCCAGCAGGAAGCCGATCGACTCGACCGGCCAGCGCAGCGCGAGCGCCGTGGAGAGGAACGCGACCAGGGTGCCCGCCGACAGGCCGCCGTCCGCGACCTCGATCGTGCCGAAGACCAGCGCCGCCCCGATGGCGAGTTCCGGCAGCGTCGTGATGACGGCCCAGATCCCCGCGAGCAGCCGGGCCTTGCCCAGCTCCGTGGTGCGCAGCCGCTGCGCGAGGACGCGGAAGGCCTGGGCCTGGCTGCGGTGCCGGCCGAAGCCCTTGATGATGCGGATGCCCAGCACGCTCTCCTCGACCACGGTCGTCAGATCGCCGACCTGGTCCTGCGCCGCGCGCGCCACCTTCGCGTACTTCGTCTCGAAGGCCGAGCAGATGATCACGAGCGGGACGACGGGGGCGAGCAGCACCAGGCCCAGCGTCCACTCCTGGAACAGCAGGATCACGAAGCCGACCAGGATCGTGGTGCCGTTGACCAGCAGGAAGGTCAGCGGGAAGACCAGGAACATGCGCAGCAGCATCAGGTCCGTCGTCCCGCGCGACAGCAGCTGCCCCGAGGGCCAGCGGTCGTGGAAGGAGACGGGCAGGCGCTGGAGGTGCCGGTAGAGGTCGGCCCGCATCGACGCCTCGAAACCGGCCAGCGGACGCGCCACCAGCCATCGCCGCACGCCGAACAGCACCGCCTCCGCGATGCCCAGGAGCAGCAGGAACAGCGCGCCGAGCCAGACCCCGCCCGGGTCCCCGTCGGCGACCGGGCCGTCCACGATCCACTTCAGGATCAGCGGGATCACCAGGCCCAGACAGGAGGCGACGACCGCCACCAGGGCCGCGCTGAACAGCCGGGTCCGTACCGGCTTCACATATGGCCACAACCGCAGAAGAGAACGTACGGCGGACCGGTCCTTGGGCTCTACATGTTCCTGGTGCATCAGGGTGAGCCTACGGTCCGTCCGGGGAATCGTTCCTGTTGTTTTTGTCCCGCCGTCCGACTCCCGGCACGCGGGGTACGGGGGCGGGGTCGTAGAGCCGCATCAACCGATCGGACGATGCGGGTCCGAGCGCGATGGCGGATGCCGCCGCGGGCCGCGGGCGCGGATGCTCGGTGCCATGGCAGTCATCGAAGCGAACGGGGTGCGCAAGGCCTACGCCGGCCGCCCCGTGGTCGACTCAGTGAGCTTCACCGTCGACGAGGGGGAGATCTTCGGGATCCTCGGTCCCAACGGCGCGGGCAAGACCACCACCGTCGAGTGCGTCGCGGGGCTGCGGGTCCCGGACGCCGGGACCGTCCGGGTCGCCGGGCTCGACCCCGTCGCCGAACGCGACCGGGTGACCCGGCTGCTCGGGGTCCAGCTCCAGGAGAGCGAACTCCAGCCCAAGATCACCGTGCGCGAGGCCCTGGACCTGTACAGCGCCTTCCACCCCAGCCCCGCCGACTGGCGGCCGCTGGCCGAACGGCTCGGTCTGGACACCAGGCTGGACACCCGCTTCGCCCGGCTCTCCGGCGGCCAGAAGCAGCGCCTGTCCATCGCGCTCGCCCTCGTCGGCCGGCCCCGCGTCGTCATCCTGGACGAGCTGACCACCGGCCTCGACCCCCGCGCCCGGCGCGACACCTGGCAGCTCATCGAGGACGTACGCGACAGCGGCGTCACCGTCGTGCTCGTCACGCACTTCATGGAGGAGGCCCAGCGCCTCTGCGACCGCATCGCCGTGATCGACAAGGGCCGCGTCGTCGCCCTCGACACCCCCGCCGGGCTGGTCGCCGGCGCCGACGGCTCCACCGTCATCTCCTTCACCCCGTCCGAGCCGCTTCCCGAGGCCGAACTCGCCGCCCTGCCCGGAGCCGCCTCCCACGAGGACCGGGACGGCCGGGTCGTCATCAGCGGCACCGACGAGACCGTCAACGCCGTCATCTCGCTGCTGGCCCGGCTCCGCGTCACCGCCCACCGGCTCCGCGTCGCCGAGGCCACCCTGGACGACGCCTTCCTCGACCTCACCGAACACCCCGACCTCACCGAACACCCCGACCTCACCGAACACCCCGGCCCCGCCGACGGGCGCGGCCTCGCAGAACGGACAGCCTGAGATGGCCACAGCGCACCCCGTCCCCGCCGCCGCGCCCCGCGCCACCGCGTCCGGCGCGACGCTCGCCGTCCTCAAGTCGGAGACCCGGCTCTTCCTGCGCGAACCGGGCAGCCTGTTCTGGATCGTGGTCTTCCCGACCGTGCTCCTGACGATCCTGGGCCTGGTCCCTTCGTTCCGGCAGCACGAGGACGGGCTCGGCGGCCGGCGCGTCATCGACCTCTACGTTCCCGTCGCGGTGCTGCTCGCCCTGATCATGTCCGGGCTCCAGGCCATGCCGCCCGTACTGACCGGATACCGCGAACGCGGCATCCTGCGCCGCATGTCCACCACCCCCGTGCGGCCCTCCGCCCTCCTCGGCGCGCAGATCGCGCTGCACGGCGCCGCGTGCCTCGTCTCCGCCCTGCTGGTCACCGTCGTCGGCCGGATCGCCTTCGGAGTGCGGCTGCCCGGCCAGGCGTTCGGCTATCTGCTCGCCCTGCTGCTGGCCGTCGCCTGCGTCCTGGCCCTCGGCTCGCTGATCTGCGCGCTCTCCCGTACGACGAAGATCGCCGCCACCGTCGGCTCGGTCGTCTACTTCTCGATGATGTTCACCGCGGGCGTCTGGGTCCCCGTCCAGGCCATGCCCGACGCGCTCCGCCGCATCGTCCAGGTCACCCCCTTCGGCGCGGCCTCCCAGGCACTGGACCAGGCGGCCCGGGGCGACTGGCCCGGCTGGGCGTACCTCGGAGCGGTCGCCGCCTGGACGGCGGTGGCGGCGTGGGCGGCCAACCGTACGTTCCGGTGGCAGTAGGCGCGGGGGAGACTCCTCCCATGAGCGCGCACGAGGAGGCCGGGACGGCGGTCGAGCTGTGGTGGGGCCGGTTCTTCCGGTACGGGCCGTACGGGCTGCTCGGCCTCGCCACCGTCATCGCGGTCGTGACCCGTGACCTCGTCATGACCCGCGCCGACGAGCGCGGCGCCCTCGTGCTGCTCCCGGCGGCGCTCGTACTCCAGCTCTGGTGGACGAGCGCCGGGATCCGCCCGAAGAGCAGGCCCGCCCAGTGCTACTTCGTCGTCCGCACCCTGCTGGCCCTCGGCCTGACCTGGTGCAACCCCTTCTACTCGATCTACGCGGTGCTCGGCTACTTCGACGCCGCCCGGGTGCTCCCGTACCGAGGCATGAGGGCGGGGCTGCTGGCCACCGCCGTCATCATGGCGGGCGCGCAGAGCGGCAGCACCCTGCCGCCCGCCACCCTCATGAACTGGGTCGTCTTCGGTGTCGTGCTGGCCGTGCACACGACGCTCGCCATGGTCTTCGCTCAGATCGGCAACCGGGAGGCCGAGCAGGCCCGTTCGCAGACCGACGCCATCGCCGCCCTGGAGTCCGCCAACGCCCGCCTCGAACAGGCCCTCGCGGAGAACGCCGGACTGCACGCCCAGCTCCTCGTCCAGGCCCGCGAGGCCGGGGTGGCCGACGAGCGGCGCCGGCTGGCCGCCGAGATCCACGACACCATCGCCCAGGGCCTCACCGGCATCATCGCCCAGCTCCAGGCCGTCACCTCCACCGCCGACAGCGCCCCCGACCTCGCCCGCGAACACCTGGCGCGGGCCTCGGACCTGGCCCGGGAGAGCCTGGGCGAGGCCCGCCGCTCGGTGCACAACCTGCTGCCCGCCGCCCTGGAACACGACGACCTGCCCGGCGCGCTCAAGAAGACGGTCGCCACCTGGTCGCGCCGCACCGGGGTCCGCGCCGACTTCACCGTCACCGGAACCGTCGAGCCGCTGCACGACGAGGTCGGCGCCACCCTGCTCCGCATAGCCGAGGAGGCCCTCTCCAACGCGGGCCGGCACGCCGGGGCGACCCGGGCCGGGGTCACCCTCTCCTACATGGGCGACGAGATCACGCTCGACGTCCGCGACGACGGCAGCGGCTTCGACCCGGCCGCGCTGCCGCCGTACCGGGGCGCCGGCGGCTTCGGCCTCGGCGGCATGCGGGCCCGCGCCGAACGCGTCGCCGGCACCGTCGAGGTGGAGACCGGTCCCGGCCTCGGCACCGCGGTCTGCGCCCGCGTCCCGATGGTCCCCGACCACTGAGACCGTCCCGTACCGTGGTGCGTCATGGACCGGGAACCCGCGCGCGTCATCACGCTGATCGTCGTCGACGACCACCCCGTCGTGCGGGACGGGCTGCGCGGCATGTTCGCCTCCGCGCCGGAGTTCCGGGTGCTCGGTGAGGCGGCCGACGGGGTCGAGGGCGTCGAGATGGCCGCCCGGCTCGACCCCGACGTCGTGCTGATGGACCTGCGGATGCCGGGCGGCGGCGGGGTCGCCGCGATCACCGAGCTGACCCGGCGCGGTGCCCGCTCCAAGGTCCTGGTCCTCACCACCTACGACACCGACTCCGACACCCTGCCCGCGATCGAGGCGGGCGCGACCGGCTATCTCCTCAAGGACGCCCCGCGCGAGGAGCTGTTCACCGCCGTGCGGGCCGCCGCCGACGGCCGGACGGTCCTGTCACCGGCCGTCGCCTCCCGCCTGGTCTCCGCCGTACGCGCCCCGGCCCCCGCCGGCAACGAGACGCTGTCCGCCCGCGAACGCGAGGTGCTGGCGCTCGTCGCCAAGGGGACCTCCAACCGGGAGATCGCCGCCGAACTGTTCATCAGCGAGGCCACCGTGAAGACCCACCTCACCCATCTGTTCGCCAAACTGGGCGCCAAGGACCGGGCCGCGGCCGTCGCCCTCGCCTACGAACGCGGCATCCTGGGCTAGGGCCTGTCCGGCCGCTCACTCCCGTACCCGCAGCAGCAGGACCGACCGCTCCGGGACCGTCAGCCGCGCGCCGCCCCGGTGGACCGTGCCCGGCGCCTGGGCCTGGTCCTCCCGCGAGGTGTCCAGGAGCAGTTCGTACGCCTGCGCCCACGGCGGTCCCGGCAGCAGGAAGTCCACCGGTTCGTGCCCCGCGTGCAGGACGGCCAGGAAGCTGTCGTCGGTGACCTGCTCGCCGCGCGCGTCCCGGCCCGGGATGTCGCGGCCGGAGAGGTAGAGGCCCACCGTCGCGGCCGGGGCGTACCAGTCGCTCTCCGTCATCTCCGCGCCCTGCGGGGTGAACCACGCCAGGTCCCGCAGCCCGTCCGGGGCCTGCGGCCGGCCGGAGAAGAACGCCCGGCGGCGCAGCACCGGATGGCGGTGGCGCAGCGCGAGGACCCGGGTGGTCAGCGCGGTCAGCTCACGCCACCGGGGCCGGTCGAGCAGCGACCAGTCGACCCAGCCGGTCTCGTTGTCCTGGCAGTAGGCGTTGTTGTTGCCGCCCTGGGTGCGGCCCATCTCGTCACCGGCCACCAGCATCGGCACCCCGGTCGACAGCAGCAGCGTGGTCAGCAGGTTGCGCAGCTGCCGGCGGCGCAGCGCGTTGACACCGTCGTCCTCGCTCTCACCCTCGGCCCCGCAGTTCCAGGCCCGGTTGTCGGACGTGCCGTCCCGGTTGCCCTCGCCGTTGGCCTCGTTGTGCTTGTGCTGGTAGCTCACCAGGTCGCGCAGGGTGAAGCCGTCGTGCGCGGTGACGAAGTTGACGGAGGCGTACGGGCGGCGCCCGCCCCAGGCGTACAGGTCGCTGGAGCCGGTCAGCCGGTAGCCGAGGTCCCGTACGTCGGGCAGCGCGCCGCGCCAGAAGTCCCGTACGGCGTCCCGGTAGCGGTCGTTCCACTCGGTCCACAGCGGCGGGAAGGCACCCACCTGGTAGCCGCCGTCGCCGACGTCCCACGGTTCGGCGATGAGCTTGACCCGGCGCAGCACCGGGTCCTGGGCGATGACCGCGAGGAACGGGGAGAGCATGTCGACGTCGTGCATCGAGCGGGCGAGCGCCGCCGCGAGGTCGAAGCGGAAGCCGTCGACGCCCATCTCGGTCACCCAGTACCGCAGCGAGTCGGTGATCAGCCGCAGCACGTTCGGCTGGACGACGTGCAGGGTGTTGCCGCAGCCGGTGTAGTCCGCGTACCGGCGGGCGTCGGCCTGGAGGCGGTAGTAGCCGGGGTTGTCGATGCCCCGCAGCGAGAGCGTCGGGCCCAGCTCGCCCGCCTCGGCGGTGTGGTTGTAGACGACGTCGAGGATCACCTCGATGCCCGCGTCGTGCAGGGCGCGGACCATCCGCTTGAACTCCCCGACCTGCCCGCCCACCGTGCCGCTCGCCGAGTATCCGGCGTGCGGGGCGAAGTAGCCGATGGAGTTGTAGCCCCAGTAGTTGCGCAGCCCGCGCCGCAGCAGATGGTCCTCGTGGGCGAACTGGTGCACCGGCAGCAGCTCCACCGCCGTCACCCCGAGGCGCTTGAGATGGCCGATGGCCGCCGGATGGGCGAGCCCGGCGTAGGTGCCGCGCAGCTCCTCGGGGATGCCGGGGTGGCGCTTGGTGAAACCCCGCACGTGCAGCTCGTAGATGATGGAGTCCGCCCACGGCGTCTTCGGCCTGCGGTCGTCGGCCCAGTCGTCGTCATCGTGGACGACGACCCCCTTGGGCACGTACGGGGCGGAGTCCCGTTCGTCGCGCACGGTGTCGGCGACCTGCTGCTCGGGCCAGTCCCTCACATGGCCGTACACCTCGGCCGGAAGGGTGAATTCCCCGTCCACGGCCCGTGCGTACGGATCGAGCAGCAGCTTGGCCGCGTTCCACCGGGCACCGGTCCACGGGTCCCAGCGGCCGTGCACCCGGTAGCCGTAGCGCCGGCCGGGCCGCACCCCGGGCACGAAGCCGTGCCGGATCTCGTGGGTCAGCTCGGTCAGGGCGAGCCGCCGCTCCGTGCCGTCCTCGTCGAACAGGCACAGCTCGACCGCCTCCGCGCCGCCCGCCCACAGCGCGAAGTTGGTGCCCACGACCCCGTCGGGGCCGGTCCGGAAGCGGGCGCCGAGCGGCATCGGCGTGCCCGGCCACACCACGGGATGCCGGTGCCCGGACCCGGTGGCGGTGACCCGTTCGGCCGGGGACCCGGCCGTTCCCGTGTCCGGTTCCGGTACTGCCTCCTGCTCGGCTGCGCTCGACACCTGCTCGCCTCCCGCGGCTCGTGGGACCGGCACCGGAGGGGCGGCGCGACGTCCCGGCCGCGGCTCCCCGGGCGGGGCCGTCCCCTGTGTTCTGCCCACGACTGGCCCCGCCCTCACGTTTCCCCCGGCCCGCCGCCGTCGTTGGGGGGACGTGACTCACGTAGCGAAGAAGGCAGGGGCGAGCCCGGCCACCGCGCCGGTCAGGCCGGGACTGCTCGCCGTACTGGTCCTACTGGCCGTTCTGACCGGCTGCTCGGGCACGGGCTCGGTCATCGGAGGCAAGCCGAGGTCGCCGCAGGAGGCGATCCGGATCATCCCGGCCGACCGGGCCGAGGACGTCCGGGCGGACAGCCAGGTGGAGGTGACGGTTCCCGACGGCCGGCTGGAGAGCGTCCGGGTGCGGCGGATCGAGGACGCGCAGGAGGAGGAGGTGCGGGGCGGCATCGCGAAGGACGGCCGGTCCTGGGCGCCGGACGAGGGAGCGGGGCGGCTCGGGCTCGCCGCCAAGTACAGCGTCGACGCGGTCGCCGTGGACGGCGGCGGCCACCGTTCGGCCCGGCACACCACCTTCACCACGGTGGTCCCGGCCGACCGCTTCATCGGGTACTTCAAGCCGGAGAACCGCTCGACGGTGGGCACCGGCATGATCATCTCCTTCGAGTTCAACCGCCCGGTCACCCGCCGCGCGGCGGTGGAGCGGGCCATCCGGATCACGGCCGAACCGGCGGTGGCGGTGGCGGGCCACTGGTTCGGCAAGGACCGCCTGGACTTCCGCCCGGCCGGTTACTGGGAGCCGGGCACCGAGGTCACCGTCGACATCGGGCTGCGCGATGTGGAGGGGGCGCCGGAGGTGTACGGGAGCCAGCGCAAGACGGTGCGGTTCACGGTGGGCCGGGAGCAGATCTCCCGCGTCGACGCGGCCGCGCACACGATGGAGGTGCGCCAGGACGGGCGGCTCGTCTCCACCGTCCCGATCACCGCGGGCTCCCCGACGACCACCACGTACAACGGCAGGATGGTGGTGAGCGAGATGCACGACGTGACGCGGATGGACGGGCGGACCGTCGGCTTCGGCGGCGAGTACGACATCAAGGACGTGCCGCACGCCATCCGGCTGACCGAGTCCGGCACCTTCCTGCACGGCAATTACTGGTCCGACGAGGACGTCTTCGGCTCCACCAACGTCAGCCACGGCTGTATCGGGCTGCGCGACGTCCAGGGCGGCAGCGGCTCCACCCCGGCCGGCTGGTTCTTCGACCGGACGCTCATCGGGGACGTCGTCGAGGTCGTCAACTCCAAGGACAAGAAGGTCGCGCCGGACAACGGCCTCAGCGGCTGGAACCTCACCTGGGCCCAGTGGAAGGCGGGTTCGGCGCTGCGCTGAGAACGGCGCCGGGAGCGGGGGCGGGGGCGGCGCCGGGAGCGATGTCAGGACCGTGCGCCCCGGACCCGCGGCCTCCGGGGCCACTTGGAACGGAACGGTGACAATTCCGGGGCGATCTGCCCGCAGTCGGTGTGATTATCTCTTTGCTGAGCGCGCATGTGCAGCGCGCGGGGGTGGGAGCCTACGGGTTCCCGGGGCCTAGGCGGGGCCGGGCCGTGTGAGGGGAGACGACCACATTGAACGGGCATCCGATATCGGGGACATCGGCCGGGGCGCGCGGCAGGCGGCGGATGCGGGGGGCCACCGGCCTGCCGGCCCTGGTGGTGGGTGCGCTGCTGCTGATGGTGACGGCGTGCGGCGGGGGAGACACCGGCGGCGCGGGCAAGGACGGCAAGGCGGGCGGCGTCAGGGACCAGGACACCAGTGCCTCGCAGGCCGTGGTGACCGTGGCGCCCAAGGACGGGGCCGATTCCGTCGCCACCAGCGGGGCGCTGAAGGTCTCCGCCGAGAACGGGAAGCTGACCACCGTCAAGGTGTCGGACCCCAAGGGCGGCGAGGTCGAGGGGAAGATCGCGGCGGACGGCGCGAGCTGGGTGCCCGACCAGCACCTGGCCTCGGCGACCAAGTACAAGGTGCACGCGGTGGCCAAGGACACCAAGGGCCGTGAGTCCGCGAAGGACACCACCTTCACCACGCTCGTCCCGCAGAACACCTTCATCGGCCAGTACACCCCCGAGGACGGCTCCACGGTCGGCGTCGGCATGCCGGTCTCCATCCACTTCACCCGGGGCATCACCGACCCGGAGGCCGTGGAGAAGGCCATCAAGGTGACGGCCGAGCCCGAGATCCCGGTCGAGGGCCACTGGTTCGGCAACGACCGCCTGGACTTCCGCCCCGAGCAGTACTGGGCCGCCGGCACCAAGGTGACGGTCAAGCTCAACCTCGACGGCGTCGAGGGCCGGCCCGGGGTCTACGGCAAGCAGGCCAAGACCATCTCCTTCACCATCGGCCGCAGCCAGGTCAGCACCGTCGACGCGAGCACGCACCGGATGAAGGTCGTCCGCGACGGCAAGCAGATCAAGGACATCCCGATCTCGGCGGGCGCCCCGGCCACCACCACGTACAACGGCCAGATGGTCATCAGCGAGAAGCTCCAGGTGACCCGGATGAACGGCGACACCGTCGGCTTCGGCGGCGAGTACGACATCAAGGACGTGCCGCACGCGATGCGCCTGTCCACCTCGGGCACCTTCATCCACGGCAACTACTGGGGCGGCTCGGGCATCTTCGGCTCCGCCAACACCAGCCACGGCTGCGTCGGCATCCAGGACGTGCGCGGCGGCGGGGACTCGGGCACGCCGGCGGCCTGGTTCTTCAAGAACTCGCTCATCGGCGACGTCGTGGTCGTCAAGAACTCCCACGACAAGACGATCAGCCCGGACAACGGCCTCAACGGCTGGAACATGAGCTGGTCGGAGTGGACCGCGTAGCTCCCCGGCACGACGGCGCGGACGGGCCCGGCACCGAGATCCACGGTGCCGGGCCCGTCCGCGTCCCCGGCCCCGGCCGATGCCCTGCGGGTTAGCGGCGGTTAACCTGCACGGCATGACCGTAACCCTCGAAGTAAGCGGCGGCGTCGGCACGATCCGGCTGGACCGCCCGCCGATGAACGCCCTGGACGTGGCGACCCAGGACCGGCTGCGCGAACTGGCCGCGGAGGTGTCCGGGCGCGACGACGTGCGGGCCGTGGTGCTCTACGGCGGCGAGAAGGTGTTCGCGGCGGGCGCGGACATCAAGGAGATGCAGGCGATGGACCACGCGGCGATGGTCGTACGGTCCCGGGCGCTCCAGGACTCCTTCACCGCCGTCGCCCGCATCCCCAAGCCCGTCGTCGCGGCTGTCACCGGCTACGCCCTCGGCGGCGGCTGCGAGCTGGCCCTCTGCGCGGACTTCCGGATCGCCGGTGACAACGCCAAGCTGGGCCAGCCGGAGATCCTGCTCGGCCTGATCCCGGGCGCGGGCGGCACCCAGCGGCTCGCCCGGCTGGTGGGTCCCGCCAAGGCCAAGGACCTCATCTTCACCGGCCGCCACGTCAAGGCCGACGAGGCCCTGACCATGGGCCTGGTGGACCGTGTCGTGCCCGCCGCCGAGG
Organism: Streptomyces sp. ATexAB-D23; assembly: GCF_000373645.1. GTDB lineage: Bacteria > Actinomycetota > Actinomycetes > Streptomycetales > Streptomycetaceae > Streptomyces > Streptomyces castrisilvae. The sequence goes on from NZ_KB892001.1 coordinate 437,703, forward strand.
TGTACGAGCAGGCGCACGCCTGGGCGGCCCGGCTGGCGAAGGGGCCGGCGCTCGCGCTGCGCGCCGCCAAGGAGGCGGTGGACGCCGGGCTGGAGACGGACATCGACACGGGTCTCACGATCGAGCGAACCTGGTTCGCCGGTCTGTTCGCCACGGAGGACCGCGAGCGCGGAATGCGCAGCTTTGTGGAGGAGGGTCCGGGCAAGGCCGAGTTCCTCTGACCGAACGTCAGTTGAGAACGCGCGACGGCGCGTTCATCCGTGCGGGCGGATTGGCGGGACCCCGGGAGAGCCCTGGGGGCTGCCGCCTCCACCGTCCCGCCGGTCCCGGCCAGGGGTGGTATCGGTGCAGGTCAGAAGGGGTGCGAGAAGCCGCGTCATGCCTCTGGCATATGCCTACCGGCCCTGGGGGAATCACTGATTACGGGTCGGGGATTCACCCGGAACGGCCCCGGAAGGCCCGCCGTGCGGCCATGATGGTGTGCATGGCGGGCCTGGAGGGTGTGGAGCAGCCGCGACCGCGCAGCAGCGCGACAGCGGCACGGAGGTTACCGGCCGTCGAAGACGAACAGGCGTTCAAAGCGCTGGAGTTGTTCGGAAATCCGACGGAGGGCGAAGTCCGGCTGCCCTCCCGCCCCGAGTCCGCGGCCACCGCCCGCCGGCTCACCTCGTGTGTGGTGCTGCACCACTGGGCGCTCTCCGCGCAGACCGCCGAGCACGCCGTCCTGCTCGTGTCCGAACTCGTCGGGAACGCCGTGCGGCACACCGGGGCCAGGGTCTTCGGGCTGCGCATGCTGCGCCGCCGGGGCTGGATCCGGATCGAGGTGCGCGATCCCTCGCGCGGGCTGCCGTGCCTCATGCCGGTCCGGGAGATGGATGTCAGCGGGCGGGGCCTCTTCCTCGTCGACAAGCTGTCCGACCGATGGGGTGTGGATCTCTTACCCCGCGGCAAGACCACCTGGTTCGAGATGCGCATCTCCGACCGCTGACCCCCGCCCTCCCCGCACCCGGGCGTACAGAAGCCCCCGTCTCGGCCGTGGTGCGGCGCCTCGGGGGCTTCTGTGGGGGCCGTGAAATGGGGGGTGTGTCCACGGCCGCTCGTGACGACCTGGCCCGGGTCAATGGGGGTCGTGCCACCGACTATGGCAGACGGACGACTCCCTAGCCAAAGCCGTATAGCGCGCATTGATTAAGATATCCGGACATTTCATTGAACAAACGCAGGTGTGCTGGGTCACTCGCCTGGAAATCCATGAATATTCATGAGTATCCACGCATGATCCTTTGATCGTCCAGAATGTGGACGGCGTGTATCCCGAGGTCCTGTCGGGGGAGTCGCCGGAGTCGATCGGGATGTTCCAGTCATATCGCCCCTACTGTTCTGCCATGAACATCCCCGACGCATCGGTGCACCGCCGAGGCGCCCTGCGCGCGGGAGCCGCGGCGGCCGTCGCCCTCACCGCCGGCTGCGGTGAGCGGAACCCCGCGGGCGCGGCTGCGGGAGCCGTACCCCACGCCACGCCGAGCGCGCCCGCCGCCGCCACCCCCGCCGGAGCGCACGCCCCCGCCCCCGCCCCGCGCCGCTTCCCCGGCCGGCCGGCACAGATCACCAGCGGCCCGCGCGACCGGGACCGCGTCGCCCTCACCTTCCACGGCCAGGGCGACCCCGCCATCGCCAGGACCGTGCTCGCCGAGGCCGAACGCGCCCACGCCAGGGTCACCGTCCTCGCCGTGGGAAGCTGGCTCGACGAACACCCCGAGATGGCCCGCCGCATCCTCGACGGCGGCCACGACCTCGGCAACCACACCCAGAACCACATCGACATCTCCGCGCTGGACGAGACCCGCGCCTACGCGGAGATCACCGGATGCGCCCAGCGGCTGCGCCGGCTCACCGGCTCCATCGGCACCTGGTTCCGCCCCTCGCGTACCCAGTACGCCACGCCCCTCGTCCAGCGGCTCGCCGCGCGCGCGGGCTACCCCCACGTCCTGTCCTACGACGTGGACTCCCTCGACTTCACCTCGCCCGGCGCCGCGGCCGTCACCCGCAAGGTGGCCGGGGAGATCCGCAACGGATCGGTGGTGAGCATGCACTTCGGCTACGCGGACACGGTCGCCGCGCTGCCCCTCCTCCTCACCGAAATCGACCGCCGCCGACTGCGCGCGGTGACGACCACGGAGCTGCTGACCTGATGTCTCCCACCACCCCGCGAACCACCGTCCCGCGCACCGCCGCACTGCTCGGCGGCGTCCTGCTCGCCGCGCTCGCCGGCTGCGGCACCTCCGCCGACGAGGCCGCCCCCGCCGCCGAAGCGGCCGGCCCGACCGTCAGGGCCCGGCACGTCACCCAGCCCCAGCCACCGGGGCTGGCCGGGATGCCGCCGGTGCTCGACCCGAAGAACGTGTACGCGGCCGACGCCCCCGGAAAGCTGTCCCCGGTCGTCAAGGACTTCCCGTCCCGCGTCTACGTGCCCAACACCAACTCCGACACGGTGACGGTCATCGACCCCGCCACGTACAAGGTCATCGAGACCATCCCGGTCGGCCGGCAGCCGCAGCACGTCGTGCCGTCCTGGGACCTGAAGACGCTCTGGGTCAACAACGACGTCGGCGACAGCCTCACCGCCATCGACCCGGCGACCGGGAAGGCGGGGAAGACGGTCGGCGTCTCCGACCCGTACAACCTCTACTTCACACCGAACGGCAAGTACGCCGTCGTGATGGCCTCCATGGACCGCGAGCTGGTCTTCCGCGACGCGCACACCATGAAGACGGCCAAGGCCGTGCCGGTCAGCTGCGCGGGCGTCAACCACGCCGACTTCTCCGCCGACGGCCGGTACTTCATCGTCTCCTGCGAGTTCTCCGGCGAACTCCTCAAGGTCGACACCGAGAAGATGGAGGTCGTCGCCCAGCAGAAGCTGCCGTTCGACGGCGCCATGCCGCAGGACGTCAAGCTCTCCCCGGACGGCGGCACGTTCTACGTCGCGGACATGAAGGCCGACGGCATGTGGGTGCTGGACGGCCAGAAGTTCACCACCCCGAAGCTGCTGCCGACCGGCAAGGGCTGCCACGGGCTCTACGTCAGCCGTGACGCCAAGGAGATGTACATCTCCAACCGGGGCGAGGGCTCCGTCTCCGTCTTCGACTTCGCGCACAAGAAGCTGGCGAAGAAGTGGCACCTGCCGAACGGCGGCAGCCCGGACATGGGCGGGGTCTCCGCCGACGGCAAGGTGCTGTGGCTGTCCGGGCGTTACGACGCCGAGGTGTACGCGATCGACACCACCACCGGCAAGCAGCTCGCCCGCATCCCGGTGGGCAGCGGCCCGCACGGCCTCGCCGTCTACCCCCAGCCGGGCCGCTACTCGCTCGGCCACACCGGCGTCTTCCGCTGAGCGACGGGAAACCCGCGCACCGGCCGGCGGCTCACCCCGCGATCAGCAGGGCCTCCGAGGCCACCGGCCGGTAGCCCGCGGCCTGGAACGTCCGCACACTGCGGGCGTTCCCCGGCGACTGCTGGGCCCACACCACCCGGTCCGGCACCAGATGCCGGGCCGCCCGCGCCAGACGCTCGCCGAGCCCCCGGCCGCGCGCCTCCTCGTCCACCTCGATCGCGGCCTCCCAGCGGCCCGCGACCCCCCGGCCCAGGACCAGCACCCCGCCGTCGGCCGACCAGACCCGCACCTCGTCGCGGTACTTCACCGCCCGCACCACCCGGGGGTGCTCCGGGTCGTCGATCTCGCGCAGCGCCGGCTCAGGCGCACCGGGCAGCGCGGGGGCGGCCGTGAGCAGGTCGATCGTGTTCATCCGGCGGCCGGTCCGGGCCAGCAGCGCGCTCAGGAAGTACGGATTCATCGTCGCGGCGAGCGCGTCGCCCGGGGTCGCGGCCAGGGTGTCGCGCACCCACTCAGGGTCCTCGTCCGTGAACACCACCGAGTGCGCGGTGAACGCCAGCACCCCGGCGTCCCGGCTGCTGGGCTGCGCCACCACCGTCGTGGAACCGTCCGGCGGCGGGAACCGCCCCTCGCCCGCGTCCGCCAGAATCCGGGCCAGTGCCTCGCTCATCGGCGCCCCGCGCCTCCCTCTCCGGGTCACCGGCCACCGGGCGGCGGACGGTCCGTCCATGATCGGCCACCGGCCGCCGTGAGAGCCACCCCGGGCTCCCGATAATCTGACCTTCGTAGGACAGTCATACGAAGGGGTGGACACGTGGCGGACATCGAGTCGGCGCGCAAGGCTTTCGAGCGGTACGACCTGAACGGCGACGGGCTGATCTCGGCCGCCGAGTACAAGAGCGTCATGGCCCAGCTCGGCGACCCCCACGTCACCGAGCCGGTCGCCCAGGCCGTGATCAACTCCCACGACGCCAACGGCGACGGGCTCCTCACCTTCGACGAGTTCTGGGCCGCGCAGAACAAGGGCTGACACCGGGGCGGGCGGCCGGGAAGGGGAGGGGTGCCAGTGCTTCCCGCCCGTGCGCCCGCACCCGCCCGCCGCCGGTCCGCCACCGCACTCCTGGCCCTGGCGGCGCTCTGGGCCCCGGCCGTGGCCGCAGCCCTGCTCGGCGCGTCGGCGGCCACCCACGGAACCGGTGAACTGCGCATCCCCGGAGCCGGAACCGCGACCCTGCTGCGCGCGGTCCTCTTCGGCGCCCTCGCCGTGCACCTGGGCACCCTCGCCGTCACCGCGCTCGCCCGCTCCGTCCCCGGCCGCCCGGACACCGCCCCGCGCGGCTGGTCCGCGGCCGCCTCGGTCGCCGGCGCCCTCGCGGCGGCGGGCCAGATCGTCCGGCTCGCCCGGGTCAGCGACCTCGGCCTGGTCGAGACATACGCGACGCGCGAGGGCGGGCTGCTCCTCCTGACCGCCAACGGCTTCGCGCTGGCCGCCTGTTGCGCGGTGAGCAGGCGCCCCGGCCTCGCCGCCCTGCCGCTCGCCGCGGTCGTCGGAGCGGAGGCGCTGCGGGCCCACCCGGAGGCGTACAGCCCGCTGGTGGGCGCCGCGCTCACCGTCGTGCACCTGACCGCCGCCTCGCTGTGGACCGGCGGGCTCGTGCACGTCCTGCGCACCCTGCGCCTCTGGCGGGCCGCCCCGGACGCGGCCCGCGCGCTGCTCGCCCGGTACGCGCGCCTCGCCGCGTGGCTGTACGCGGCGCTCGCGGTGACCGGTACGTGCAGCGCCCTGCGCCGGCTGCCGGCGGATGTCGTCCTCACCTCGGCGTACGGACGCACCCTGCTCGCCAAGCTCGCCCTGATGGCGGTGGTGAGCGTCCTCGCCCTGAGCGCGCGGCGGCGGCTGCGCAGCGGGGCCGACCCGGCCGGCGCCCACCGGGCCGCCCGCCGCGAAGTGGTCGCGCTGGTGGCCGTCGTGCTGGTCTCCGCCGTCCTGACCGTCGTCCCCGACCCGCACTGGCTCAGCACCCGCTGACCGCGTACGTCCTACCGGTACGGCGGCCAGCCGCGCAGCTCGTCGTCGCGCGGGGCCCGCACCAGCTCCGGCGCGCCGGGCCCGAAGCGCATCACCGGGCGCGAGGCGTCCCAGACCGGCCAGCCCGGGTCGCCGGACGTCGCGAACCGCACCCAGGCCGCGTGCATCGAGGCGGCCAGCTCGCGCGGGGCGTCCGGCCCGGCCAGCGCCACGGCGTCGGGCCCGCCGAGGGTGTCGAAGACGAAGCCGATCTCCAGCGCGTGGCAGGCGCCGAGCCCCATCACGGGGGAGGGCCAGCCGAACTCGTACAGGCGGGTGGAGCCGGGGCCGGCCGTACGGGCGTCGGCCAGCCGGTTCAGCGGCACCCGCAGCAGCACGTCGGTGGCGAGCGCCCCGAGCAGTTCACCCGGCGTGGCGCCGGGCCGGTTGGCGCGGTACGTCCGCGTGGTGGCGCGCGGCACCCGGAACTTGAGCAGCGCCAGCCGGAGTCTGCCGCGCGAGAGCTGTTCGGTCAGGCCGCTGGGCACGAACCAGAGGCGGTACTCCTCGATGTTCGAGCCCATCAGCAGGTCGACACCGGACGCGGCCCCGGCGCGCAGGGCCTCCATCGGGTCGCGGGGCAGCAGTTCGCCGTCCACCACGATCCGGAAGGTGTTCCCGCCGGTCAGCGGGGTGCCCTTGGCGGTCACCTCGCCCTGCGCGGCCAGCAGCGCGGCCGGGGCCACACCGGCCAGCGCCTCGGCCGTCGCCGCCACCCCCAGCCGCTTCGCGACGAGTTCGGTCGTACGGCGCCCCTCGGCCACCGGCACCGCGTCCGGTGCCCCGCTCTGGAGCACCGCCCGCCGGAACAGCCCCCGGGCCCGGGGAGCGGCGAGCAGCGCCCCGAGGCTGATGGCCCCCGCCGACTCGCCGCACACGGTGACCCGGTCCGGATCGCCGCCGAACGCCGCGATGTTGTCCCGTACCCAGGCGAGGGCGGCCAGCTGGTCGAGGAGGCCGCGGTTGGCGGGGGCGTCCGGGAAGACCCCGAACCCCTCCATGCCCAGGCGGTAGTTGAGCGACACGAGCACCACGCCGTCACGGGCGAACGCCGTCCCGTCGTACAGCGGCAGGACGGACGAGCCGTGCAGCAGCGCGCCGCCGTGTATCCAGACCAGGACGGGCAGCCCGGTGCGGTCCGGGGACGGTGTCCAGACGTTCAGGTTGAGGCAGTCCTCGCCCGGCACCGAGGGATCGGCCAGCAGCCGGTCGAGCGGCGGGGCGTACGGCCGCTTGGGCGCGGTCGGGCCGAAGTCCACCGCCGCCCGCACCCCGGCCCACGGCTCCGGCGGCTCCGGCGGACGGAACCGGAGCGGGCCCACCGGGGCGGCCGCGTACGGGATGCCCCGGAACACGGCGACGCCCCGCTCGTGCGCGCCCCGGACGGTTCCATGGACGGTGTCGGCGTGCGGGGCGGACCGCCCGGCGGACGGCCCGGATATCGGTGGGGGTGCCGCTGCCATGGGATACCGGCCCTTCCGCGGTCGTCGGGGCGTGGGTTCCAGCAGACCACGGACCCGGAAGGGTGGCCAGGGGTGGGCCGCCGAAACGGCGAAGGCGGGCCCGCGCACCCTGTCCCGCGGTGCGCGGACCCGCCTTCGCCGTCCCGTGCTGCTACTGGGCGCCGAACCGCGAGCGCCAGGCGTCGAGGTCCTCGTCGGTGATCTTGGCGAAGAGCACCGGCGGCACCGTGAACGCGGTCCCGGCCGGCACGGACGCCAGGGCGCGGGCCTCGTCGGCGCTCACCCACGTCGCGGTGTCGTCGGCCAGGGCGAACGCCTCGCGCATGGCCCGCGCGGACGACGGGATGAACGGCTCCGAGACGACCGCGTACAGGTGGATCAGGTTCATCGCGGTCCGCAGGGTGAGGGCCGCGCCCTCCTGGTCGGTCTTGATCTCCAGCCAGGGGGCCTTCTCCTCCAGGTAGGAGTTGCCCGCGCTCCACAGCGCCCGCAGGGCCTGGGCCGCCTTGCGGAACTGGAGCCCCTCCATGTGGCCCTCGTACTCGGCGAGCAGGCCCGCGATCTCCTCGCCCAGCTTCCGCTCGGCGTCCCCGGCCTCCTTGCCCGCAGGTACGGCGTCACCGAACCGCTTGCGCGAGAAGGACAGCACCCGGTTCACGAAGTTGCCGAGGGTGTCGGCGAGGTCCTTGTTCACCGAGGTGGCGAACAGCTCCCAGGTGAAGGACGTGTCGTCCGACTCCGGCGCCTGCGCCATCAGGAAGTAGCGCCAGTAGTCGGCCGGCAGCAGTTCGAGGGCGGTGTCGGAGAAGATGCCCCGCTGCTGGGACGTCGAGAACTTGCCGCCGTAGTAGTTCAGCCAGTTGAAGGCCTTGACGTGGTCGACGCGCTTGACCGGCTCGCGGGTGCCGATCTCCATGGCCGGGAACATCACCGTGTGGAACGGGACGTTGTCCTTGGCCATGAACTGCGTGTACCGGACGTCGGACGCCTCGTACCACCAGGACTTCCAGTCCCGGGTCTCCGGCTCCAGGTCCGCCCACTCCTTCGTCGCGCCGAGGTACTCGATGGGGGCGTCGAACCAGACGTAGAAGACCTTGCCCTCCGCCGCCAGCTCCGGCCACGTGTCGGCGGGGACGGGCACGCCCCATTCCAGGTCGCGGGTGATCGACCGGTCGTGCAGGCCCTCGGTGAGCCACTTGCGGGCGATCGAGGAGGCCAGGTGCGGCCACTCGCCGCTGGTCTCGTCGATCCACGCCTCGACCTCGCCGTCCAGCTTGGACTGGAGGAGGAAGAGGTGCTTGGTCTCGCGGACCTCCAGCTCGCTGCTGCCGCTGATCGCGGAGCGGGGCTCGATCAGGTCGGTCGGGTCCAGCACCCGGGTGCAGTTCTCGCACTGGTCGCCGCGCGCCTTGTCGTACCCGCAGTGCGGGCACGTACCGACGATGTAGCGGTCCGGCAGGAAGCGGTCGTCGGCGATCGAGAAGACCTGGCGGATCGCCCGCTCCTCGATGAAGCCGTTCTCCTGGAGCTTGCGGGCGAAGTGCTGCGTGATCTCGCGGTTCTGCGCGGAGGAGCTGCGGCCGAAGTAGTCGAAGGAGAGCCCGAAGCCGTCGTAGACCGCCTTCTGCGCCTCGTGCTGCTCGGCGCAGAAGTCCGCCACCGGCAGCCCGGCGGTCTTCGCGGCCAGCTCGGCCGGGGTGCCGTGCTCGTCGGTCGCGCAGATGTACAGCGCTTCCTCGCCCCGCTGGCGCAGATACCGCGTGTAGACGTCCGCCGGGAGCATCGACCCGACCAGGTTCCCCAGGTGCTTGATCCCGTTGATGTAGGGAAGCGCGCTGGTGATCAGGTGTCGAGTCATCGTCGGATGCTCCCAATTTCTACTGCGATGAGCCGTCTGCGGCCCGGCAATGGAGTCGAGGTCGGATTCCTGCCGAGGCGGCACCGCTCGCATGCGGAGCGTGCCGGTACCTCTGTTGCAGGCCACGGGCATCCTATCGAATGGGGGGAGGCGTCCCTTACCGGATTTCCGCGGAGGCGGCCAGGCCTGAGAGAACCGCGACCGGCCGGCCACGCGTCCTGGTCTACGGTGTCGTGAGTTCGCGGGAGGGGGAGGGGCCGTGGAGCGATCTGGGGCAGCGCTGGCCGAGCGCATAGCCGAGCGGAGGAGCGGGGTCGGGGACCCTCGGGCGCTGGTCGGTGAGATGCGGCGTTCGGTGCTTCTGGTGCCGGTGTCCGGTGACCGTCTGTGGTCGGCGCGGGTGGGCGGGGTGCGGTGGGTCCACGGCTTCACGGACGAGACGGCACTGGCCCGGTTCGTCCGGCATCACGTCCCGGGCGACGAGCCGGTGGATTACGTTGCGCTGCTGGGTGCGCGGATCGTGGACGAGGTGGTGCCGGCGCTGGGCGAGCCCGCCGGTCTCGCCGTGGATGTGGCGACGGAGGACGGGGCGATGTTCTTCCCGCCGGTCGTGGGGATCGTTCCGGAGGCGGTTGCCGTCGATGCCGGTGAGGTGGGGGCGTGAGCGGGGACGGGGCGGATCTGCATCTCGACAAGTCGTCGGTGGCCAAGTTCACCAAGGGGTTGAACACGACCATCGACGAGCTGGGGGACCTCGGCGGTGCCACCGGTTCGGTGATGGGCAAGGGCTTCTCGGAGCTGTCGATGACGGGGATGGAGACCGGGCACCACGGGCTCTCGGTCGACTTCGAGGACTTCTGCGAGCGGTGGGAGTGGGGGGTGCGGGCGCTGGTGCGGGACGCGAGCGGGCTCGCGGACCGGCTGGGGCTTGCGGCGGGTACGCAGTGGGAGAACGACCAGTACCTCGCGGGCACGCTCAAGGTGGGTGCGAACGCCGTGTTCGGCGGGAACCCGCACGCGAGCGAGGAGGAGATCGCGCAGCAGGGCTGGGGTGACATCTTCACTCCGGACTATCTGAGCCCGGACTACAGCGCGGAATCGTTTCAGCAGGCCGGTCAGGACATGGGCCAGACCTGGAAGGACACCGGCCGCACGGTCCTCACCGAGGGCTACGGGGGCCGGCAGTCCGACCTGTTCAACCATGCGCTCGGGGTCTCCGACGGCCAGTTCGACCAGGCCCTGGACGAGACGTTCGGCCCGTCACCGGAGGAACGCGCGCAGCAGGCGCAGCAGCAGGGCGAGCCGGGGGGCAACTGACCGTGGGTATCGGCGACATCATCAGCGACCTCACGCCGGACGCGGTCGAGGACATGATCGAGGACGGCGTCGAGTGGGTGGGCGACCGTGTCGAGGACGCGGGGAACTGGACGGCAGACCGGCTGGATGATGTCGGCTGGGATTCCGGTGCGGACTGGGTGCGTGAGCAGTCCCGTTCGGTCGCCAACCGGCTGGGCGCCGAGGTCGATGAGATGGACCTCGGGCAGACCGAGGACAAGACCAAGCTGATCTACGGCAGTCCCAGCAAGATCAACGCCACGGTGACGAAGCTCCGGGCGTTCCAGTCGGCGTTCGACGGCACGGGTGACGGGCTGAAGGGGCTGAACTCCGGTGAGCTGAAGGGCGAGACGGCGAACGCGCTGCGTACGGCGGTGAGTACCCAGCCGCCGAAGTGGTACGCGGCGTCGGACGCCACCGCGAAGGCGCTCGGGGCTCTCGACGCGTTCGCGGACACCGTGACCTGGGCGCAGGGTCAGGCGCAGACGGCGATCGACAAGTGGAAGGAGGGTGTCAAGGCGTCCGAGGACGCCGCCGATGCCCACCGCAAGAAGGTCGACGCCTACAACAGTGCCGTCGACCGCTACAACGCCCAGCCGGCCGACCAGCGCGATCCGTCCTCGCTGCCGCCGAGGCCCGCCTCGACGTTCACCGACCCGGGCAAGAAGCTGATGCAGGAGGCGCAGGAGCTGCTCGCCGCCGCCCGTGAGCAGCGCAACACGGCGGCGCGGACCGCGCGTACGGCGGTGCAGGCCGCCCGGGACATGGCGCCGGAGAAGCCGTCGTACGCGGAGCAGGTGCGGGACGGGTTCGAGGAGTCCCAGGTCATGGGGATGCACTTGGACGGCGGGATCATCAAGGCGTCGGCGGGCATCGTCAACTTCGTGCGCGGCATCAACCCGATGGACCCGTACAACCTGACGCATCCGGCCGAGTACGTCACCTCGCTCAACAGCCTGGCCGCGGGTCTGGTGGTCGCCGCGAACGACCCGGTCGGCACCGGCACCCAGATGGTCAAGGACTTCATGAAGGACCCGGCCGAGGGCGTGGGCCGGCTGATCCCCGACCTCGCGCTGACCGTCGCCACGGGTGGCGGCGGTGCCGCGGTCAAGGGCCTGCGCATCGTGGACGAGGCGTCCGACATCGCCCGGCTGCGCAAGGTGGTGGACGACGCCCCGGAGGGTACCCACACCCGCAAGCCCGGCGAGCGCGTCACCGACGACACCGACCCGGTCGACCTCGCGTCGGGCCGGATGTTCCTGCCGCAGACCGACGTCGTACTCCCCGGCATCCTGCCGCTGCTGTTCACCCGCCGCACCGAATCCGGCCTGACCGCCGGCCGCTTCCTGGGCCCGTCCTGGACCTCCACCGTCGATGAGCGGCTCCAGATCGACTCCATCGGCGTCCTCCACGTCACCGCCGACGGCCTCCTGATCCGCTACCCGCACCCCGCACCCGGCGCCCCCACACGGCCGGAGTCGGGCCGGGCCCGCACGCTGCTGGCCCGCGACGCGAACGGCGACTACACGGTCACCGACCCCGACAGCGGCCTGGTCCTCGACTTCGACGCCCCGCCCGGCGCGGAGCCCGGGGGCGACGGCGTGGCCTGGCTCGCCGACCTCACCGACCGCAACGGCCACCGGATCACCATCGACCGCGACGAGGACGGCCTGCCGCTGGCCCTGGTCCACTCCGCGGGCCGTCGGCTCGTCCTGACGACCGCCGATGGCCGGATCACCGCCCTGTCCCTGACGGGCGCGGGCGAGGACGGCACGGACCTGCCCCTCATGAGCTACGGCTACACGGACGGCGACCTCACCACCGTCACCAAGCCGTCCGGCGCCACCACCACCTTCGTCTACGACGAGCACCGCCGCGTCATCGCCTGGATCGACTCCAACAACAGCCGCTACGACTACGTCTACGACGACCAGGACCGCGTCGTCGCGGAGGGCGGCGAGGCCGGGCACGTACAGATCACCCTGGCCTACACCGACCCCGACCCCGAGACCGGCCACCGCACCACCACGCTCACCACCGCCGACGGCCACATCACCCGCCACCTCTTCGGCCCCGGCTGCCTCCCCCTCGCCGTCACCGACCCGCTCGGCCACACCACCCGCTTCACCCACGACCCGCACGGCAACCTCGTCTCCCGCACCGACCCGCTCGGCCTGCGCACCGCCTTCTCCTACGACGACAACGGCCGCCTCGTCGCCACCACCGCGCCCGACGGCAGTGAACTGCGCACCGTGCGCGACCCGTCCGGCCTGCCCGTGGAGATCATCGGCCCGGACGGCAACCGGGTGCTCCAGGAGTTCGACGAACGAGGCAACCGCACCGCGGCCACCGACCCGGCCGGCGCGACCACCCGCTACCTCTACGACACCGCCGGGCGGCTCACCTCCGTCACCGACGCCCTCGGCGCCACCACCCGCGTGGAGTGCGACGCGGCCGGCCTGACCGTACGGGTCACCGGCCCCACCGGAGCCGTCACCCGCACCGAGCGGGACGCCCTCGGCCGCCCCGTCCGCATCACCGACCCCGTGGGCGGCGTCACCCGCCTGGAGTGGCACCCCGACGGCCAACTCGCCCGCCGCACCGCCCCCGACGGCACCACCGAGTCATGGACGTACGACGGCGAAGGCAACGCCCGCACGCACACCGACGCGGCGGGCGGCGTCTCCCGCTTCGAGTACACCCACTTCGACCTCCTCGCCGCCCGCACCGGACCGGACGGCGCCCGCTACGAGTTCGAGCACGACCGCGCACTGCGCCTCACCCGCGTCACCAACCCGCAGGGGCTGGCCTGGAATTACGTGTACGACGCGGCCGGCCGCATGGTNNNNCACCCTCGCCCAACAACACCCCGCCGCCTTCCTCCCCAACCTCGCCGGCTCCCTCAACAACCTCGCCACCCACCTCGCCAACACCGGAAACCCCAGAGCCGCAGTCCAGGCATACGAGCAAGCCATCGCCGATCTCGGCGCCGAGCGGCCTGAAGTCGGCCGGGCTCTCACCTTCGAACGGGACACGTTCCTGACCCAGAGGCCGGAGTGTTCGACCACGGCGGGGCTGCGAGGACTCGCTCAACTGGCAAGCACCCCAACCGCCGAAGCGTCGGACCGAGTGACGTTGCAAGCCCGGAGCGCCCTCCGCGATTACGCGCAAGAGAACGCGGCGCACCACAACGAACTGGCAACCGTCTGGCACGACGAGACCACCACACCGCTCCCCGCCTGGCTGGCCCTCGCCCCTCAGACGCTGGCCACAGTCAGCGCATGGCTGGAATCGCCCACCTGGTCCGACTCGTACGCCCACTGGACCGACCACACCGAGCTCCTGAGCAGCCCCGAAGCCACCGTCGTTCTCGCCGAGTACGCGCTCCTCGGCCCGGAAGTCGCAGCCGAACACCAGGCGCTCCGCGAGGAAATACTCACCGAAGGCGCAACCAGCGCCTACCGCCCCCTCATCCTCGGCGAGCAGTTCGCCGACTGGGCGGCCCTCACCACCTGGGACGAGTCCGAGCAGTTCCTCCGCGCCCACCCGGACCTCCTCGAACTCGACCCGCCGGACTCGGTCCCCGGCGCCCTCCTTCACGCAGCCCGCACCCACGACATCCCCACGGCCTACGCCCTCGTACGCGACCGCACCGCCCTCCAGCAGTACATCGCCAACGCCCTCACCAGCGGCGACGCCGAAGCCCTCCGCCACGCGGCCGCCATCGAGTACGAGGTGTTCGACGACCAGCTCTCCGGCCTCACCCACCGCCAGGCCGCCCTGCTCCTCGCAGGCACCCCCGACGAGGCCGACCCCGAAAGCCTCGCCCCCCTCGTCGCCGACGCCTCACCCGACACCCGCAACCGGCTGATCTCCGAGACCGCCGCCCTGAGCGCGGCGCACGCGACCCAGCACGCCGCGCACTGGGTGCGGATTATTCAGGCACTGGCCGCCACCGGGTGACGACCGCCGTCTGTCTCGTGCTCGCCGCCTCGCCCGAGGCCGGCCGGGCGCCCGCGCTCCATGAGGAGCACCGGGACGTGCAGCGCAGCGTCACGCACGCCCGGTTCGGGCACCTGTTCCGGCTCGACGTCCTGCCGGCCGCTCGGGCCGAGGACCTGGTGCAGTACCTGGCGGCCACCGTGCCGCACGTCCTGCACTTCGCGGGGCGCGGGACGCCCGACGGCGGGCCCCGCTTCGTCACCGACGACGGCGGCGAGGCGCCCGTAACCCTGGACGGGTTACGCGACTGCGTCGGCGACGCCGCCCCGGTCGGGCTGCGGCTGGTGGTGCTCAACGCGTGCTGGACGGAGCCGTTGGCCAAGGAGATGGCCGGCCTCGTCCCCGTAGCCATCGGGTGGGAGGGTCAGGTCCCCGACGCGCACGCGTGTGCGTACGCCCGGGTCTTCTACCGCAACCTCGCCGAAGGCGACTCCGTGCTGAGCGCCCACGCCACCGCCTGCAAGCTGCTCGCGCTCATCGGCTGCACGGAGATGCCCGTGCTGCACAGCACCCCCGGGCACCTCCCCGAGGCCCACTTCCTGATCGCCGCCTCGGACCGCCCCGTCCCGCCGGGCAAGCCGCTCAAGCCTCGCTGGTACCGGCCCCCGGGGCCGCCGCGCAAGCCGTGGTTCCCTCGTCCTCCAGAGACGTGAGGGCCGGGGCCAGCCGGTACCCCCGGCTCTCCGCGATCCGCAGGGTGTCCCGCAACGACTCCGCCAGCCGCACCCCGGTGAACCGCAACTCGCGTTCCCCCACGCCTGTTTCGGCCAACAACGCCCGCGCCTCGGTCAGGACGTACTGGGCCGAGTCGAGCAGGTCCGTCTCCACCTCGTCGGCCAGCCGCGACATCCGGCCGCCCGGGTCGTCGGTGCTCAGGTAGCACGGCGCCCCGCTCTCGCCGACCCATGGGAGCAACCTCATCGGGCTCCCCTGCGCGTCGAACATCATGTCGTCTCCGCCTCCGTTCGAGGAGCACTCTGGCCCCCGGTCGCACCCGCTGGTTACGGTGTGTGCCGCAATCGTCGCGCTGCGGCGGGTCCCCCAACAGGGGCGCCGCGTCCCGACGTTCGACACGGGACACACGGAAGGCCCGCTCCATGACGTTCAGGCCCCAGCCGCTTTCCCCCTTCGCCTCCACGCGCCACTACTTCGGCTCGGAGCTGCGCCGCCACCGCGAGCACGCGAAGCTCTCCCTCGTACAGCTGGCGGACATCGTCAACTCCAGCAAGAGCACGCTGGCCCGGATCGAGACGGCGGAACTGATGCCCCCGCCGGACATGCCCAGCTGCCTGGACATCGCCTTCGGGACGGACCAGTACTTCACGGGTCTCTACGAACTCACCAAGCAGGACATCCATCCCGACAAGTACAAGCGGTACATGAACTTCGAAGCCCGGGCCGAGGTCATAGAGCAGTACGGCGCGCAGGCGCTGCCCGGCTTGTTCCAGACCGAGCAGTACGCACGGGAGTTACTCCGTTGTCAGGAGCACCTGACCGCCGAAATGGTCGATGAGCGCGTCACCGCCCGCATGTCCCGGCAGGAGCGGCAGCACTCGGCGAATCCGCCGTTCCGATGGGCGATCGTCGACGAGGCCGTGCTGCGGCGGCAGGTGGGCAGCCGGTCCTGCATGCACCAGCAACTGGCCTCGCTGCTGGAGCAAGTGGATACTCCGAACAGTAAAGTTCAGGTGATGCCGTTCAGTGCGGGGCCGCACTCGCTGCTGGGGGGCGCACTGACTCTGCTGACCCTGCCCGACGGCACCTCGGTGGCGTACGAGGAGAGCATCCAGACCGGTCACCTCTACGAGGACCCGGACGCGGTGAAGAATTGGCGGCGGCGGTACGACGTACTGCGCGCCAACTCGCACTCCCTGGCCGAGTCGGCGGAACTGATCCGTACCGCGATGGAGGACTACCGACCATGAACCACTCCCCGGAGCTGAGTTCCGCCCGTTGGCGCCGCAGCAGCTACAGCAACACCGACGGGGGCGAATGCGTCGAGATCAGCGACGACTTCCCCGGCATCATCCCCGTACGCGACAGCAAGAACCCCACCGGCCCCGCCCTCGTCGTCCAGGCCGCAGCCTGGAACGGCTTCGTCGCATCCCTCAAGTAAGGCCCCCAAGCGGAGGACTTATGACCATGCCCCACTCCCCCGAGCTGAGTACCGCCCGCTGGCGCCGCAGCAGCTACAGCAATTCCAACGGGGGCGAATGCGTCGAGATCAGCGACGACTTCCCCGGCATCGTCCCCGTACGCGACAGCAAGAACCCCACCGGCCCCGCCCTCGTCGTCCGGGCCGCCGCCTGGAACGGCTTCGTCGCTTCCCTCAAGTAGGGGCTCGGAAAACAGCGCAACGGCCTGTCCCACACGCGGGTGTGGGACAGGCCGTCTTCCTTTGCGACCTTCCTTTGCGCCCGGCACCTGGCCGAACCTCCGCACCGCCCGAACTTGCCCTTACCACCCGAGGGCTGGAAACAGCCGAGTTTGTCCGGACCGGCCCCGGGGCGCCCCATCCGTGCGTACGCTGCTTTCTTCATCGGCGTGAGTACGGAGCGGGCCCGCTTGCACACGCAGCGTGTCCGGCGGTCGGTGATGACCTCTCTGGTGCTGGTACGGGAAG
Source organism: Streptomyces sp. ATexAB-D23 (assembly GCF_000373645.1). Taxonomy (GTDB): domain Bacteria; phylum Actinomycetota; class Actinomycetes; order Streptomycetales; family Streptomycetaceae; genus Streptomyces; species Streptomyces castrisilvae. The sequence goes on from NZ_KB892001.1 coordinate 454,443, forward strand.
GCGAAGCGAACGATGGCGTATGAGGCGGGCATGGTGGACGACGAGGGACACGAGCCCGCGGGAACGGCGCTGTGTGTGGTGTGCGAGGAGTACGCCGACGAGCGGAGCTTTCCCCGGCTGACCGGGGCCGTGGCCCAGATGGAGGGCATCGCGGAGCTGCTGGAGGGGCTGGGCATCGCGGCGCGGGTGGTGGATAGCGGGAACCCGTCCTGGGCGGCCTTCGAGCAGGCCCTCACCGCCTGGAGCGAGGAGTGGCGCGGGTCGGGCGCGCCGAAGCCCGCGGTCATCGTCTGGTCGGGGCACGGCGTGCTGGTCGACGGCGAACTGCGCCTCGCCCTGAGCGATTTGGATCTCGACGCCGATCAGGTGACGCGTGAGACACGCGCCCTCAGGCGGGGCGTCGCGGCCGAGACTCTGGTCAATGAGGCGGTGGCCTCGGGCGCCGACCAGATTCTGCTGGTCATCGACACCTGCCATGCGGGGGACGCGGTGGGCCGGGGCCTGGAGAAGGCGCTGCGGCGCTGGGAGGCCGCGTCCATGCCGCCCGGCCGGGTCCAGTGGTTCGGGATCATGGCGAGCTGCCGGCGCGGGGAGACCTCGGACGGCGACGGCCCGCTGCTCGACGCGCTGACGGAGGTGCTGAAGGCCGGTCCGGCCACCACCGAGTACCGCTCGGCGTGGAGCGCGCACAACGCGTGGATCAGCGGCCCGGACCTGCTGGCCGCGCTGGGTGAGCGCTGGCGCGGCGAGGGGCAGACGCCGGTGCCCGCGACCGTGGGCACCGGGCGGCCGGTCTTCCCCAACCCGCGCCATGTGCCCGGGGCCCCGGCCCGGCTGGTGGAGCACCTGGTGCTCGCGGCGCGCGGGGTCGGCTACCGCGAGGAGGGCTGGTTCTTCACGGGCCGCAAGGAGGTGCTGGGCCGGATCGTCTCCTGGCTGGAGGCGGACGAGGCCGGGCTCTTCCTGGTGACCGGTCCCGCCGGCTGCGGCAAGTCGGCCGTGCTGGGCCGGATCGCGACGCTCACCGATCCCGTGCAGCGCGAGGAGACCGAGGCCCGGGGCGGGCTGCGCGAGGACGACCCGGACCCGGGCCCGCGCCCCGGGCGCTCCCTCGCCTCGGTGCATCTGCGCGGACTGAGCCCGCTCCAGGCGGCCTCGGAGCTGGCCCGGCAGCTCGGGCTGCCGGAGCCCCGCAACACGGACGACTTCCGGGGTGAGCTGCGCGAGTTGCCCCGGCAGCCGGTGCTGGTGCTGGACGGTCTGGACGAGGTGCCCGCCGAGCATCTGCGCGCCATGATCGAGGAGTTGGTCTTCCCGCTCGGGCGGGCGGTCCCGGTCCTGCTCGGCTCCCGCGAACGCGCGTTCCGCAGCCGCCTGTCGGACGGCGGGCACCCGGACGAGACCCTGCCGGACGCGCTGGCCAGGCTGATCGGGGCGGGCGTCGTCACCGCGGACCTGGAGCGGGAGCCGCACACGCAGGAGGACATCGCCGCGTACGTGTTCCGCAGGTGCGCGGCGGCCGGTGTCCCGGAGGACCGGGCGCGGGAGGTGGGCGACGCGGTCGCCTCGCGGGCCACGGCGGTGGACGGCGGGTTCCTGTTCGCCAGGCTGGTGACGGGGTCGCTGCTGGCGCGGGGGCAGGCCGCCGGGGAGGACGGCTGGCAGGACGGGCTGCCGGGCTCCATCGAGGCGGCGTTCGAGGACGACCTGCGGGCGGGTCCGGTCCGGGCCCTGGCGGATGGCACCGAACTGCCGTCCGCCGCCCGGGATCTGCTGACCGCGCTGGCGTGGACGGTGGGGCGCGGGATGCCCGCCGGAGGCGTCTGGGAGGAGGTCGCCGGGGCGCTGGGCGGCCGTGACGTGCCGTACGACGAGAGCGACGTGGACTGGGTGCTTTCCGCGTACGGGCGCTACATCGTCGAGGACTCGGAGAGCGGGCAGGCGGTGTACCGGCTGTACCACCGGGAGTTCGTGTCCCACCTCGCGGACCGGCCGGTGCCGGGGGGCGGGGAGGCCGCCGAGGTGGTGCTCGCCGCGCTCGCCGCGCACGCCGAGCGGCGCACGGCGGACGGCGGCCGGCAGTCGGTCGATCCGTACGTGGTGCGGGGGCTGTCGCGGCACGCGGTGCGGGCGGGTGAGCCGGGCATCGGGATGCTGCGGGGACTGGCGGAGCGGGTCGGGCCGAGCGCGGTGCCGGTGCTGGCCCAGGCGTTGCACGGCCTGTCCGAACGGCTCGGGAGGGAAGGGGACCTGGACGGGGCGTTGGAGGCGGCACGGGAGGCCGCGGTCCTCTACGGGGCGCTGGAGGAGGCCGCCCCCGGGTCCTGCACGACGTCGCTGGTCCACACGCTCGTCAGCGTCGCCAACCGGTGCGCCGACATCGGCGACCGTGAAGGGGCGCTGGCTCCGGCGCGCGAGGCGGTCGCGCTCCAGCGGAAGGCCGCCGAGGCGGGAGGCAGTGCGTCGTGGCCGGACCTGGCTCTCGCCCTCGCCACGCTAGGCCGCCGCGTCCACGACATCGGTGACCGCGAGGAGGGGCTCACGCTGACGCGGGCCGCCACCGGTATCTTCCGGGAGCTGGCCGAGGAGGAACCCGCGGCCTTCCGTCCGCGGCTCGCCGCCTCGCTGACCAACCTGGCGGTGAGCCTGGCGGCCGTCGGGGAACGCCGGGCCGCCGTTGAGCCCGCGCAGGAGGCGGTACGGCTCCACACCGAACTGGCCGCCTCGCACCCGGACGAGTTCCTGGCGCCCCTCGCCTCCTCCCTGACCAATCTGGCCTACGTCCTGAAGGCCGTCGGGCGGCAGGCGGACGCGCTCCCGCACGCGGAAGCGGCGGTCCGGGTCAACCGGAAGGTCGCCGAGCGCCATCCCACCGCCCTGCGGGCCGCGCTGCAGGGCTCCCTGACCAATCTGTCCGAGCACCGGGCGGACACGGGCGATCTCGCGGGATCTCTCGCGCCCGCCCGGGAGGCCGTGGACATCTGCCGGGAACTCGTCTCACGGCACCCGGACGCCTTCCGGCAGGACCTGGCCGCCTCCCTCCACAACCTGGCGGAACGGATCTCCGCCACCGGGGACCACGAGGGCGCCCTTGCCCCGGCCCGGGAGGCCGCGCGCATGTTCGCCGGACTCGCCAAGGAGCACCCCGACGTCTTCCAGCCGGATCTCGCGCGCACCCTGACGTCGCTGGCCAACAAGACCGCCACCGCCGGCGACCGTGCGTCGGGGGTGCTGCTCGCCCGCGAGGCCGTCCGCATCCAGCGCGATCTGGTCCGGAACCGGCCGACGGCCTCGGCGCCGGGGCTGGCCGCGATGCTCAACAACCTCGCGATGCATCTCGGCACCGCGGGCGAGCCCGGGGAGGCCCTGCCCCACTCCGAGGAGGCGGTCGCGCTCTACGGGCACCTCGCCACCGAGGACCGGGACGCCTTCCTTGCGGAGTTCGCGGTGGCCCTCAACAACCTCGGCAACTTCCGCGCGACCCTGGGCGACATGTCGGGGGCGCTCGCGGCCGGCCGGGAAGCGGTCACCATCCGCCGTGAACTCGCCGCACAGCAGCCCGCCGTCTTCCGGCAGGAGCTGGCCACCTCGCTCGCCAATCTCGCCGCCCACCTCAACAGGGCCGGGGAACCGGCGGAGGGGCTGCGGGCATCGGAGGAGGGCGTCGCGCTCCTGCGGGAACTCGTCGCCGACGCACCCGTCCTCCGCTCCTCCCTCGCGGGCTCGCTCGGCACCCTGGCCCAGAACCTCGCCCACACCGGAAGCCCGCAGGAAGCCCTGACCGCGGCTGAGGAAGGTGTCCTCCTCTGGCGCGGGCTCGCGGACGAGCAGAGCGGCGCCCACCTCCCCGATCTGGCTCTCGCCCTGCGCAACCTCGGCAAGCTCCTGGGGATGGGCCAGGACCTCGAAGGGGCGGTGGGCACGGCCCGGGAAGCGGTCACCGCCTACCGGGCCCTGGCCCTGACGGACCCCCGCGCCTTCGCGGGGGACCTGCTGCACTCCCTGGGCGACCTGGCCCACGCGCTCGCCCGCACCGACGACCACGACGCGGCGGTCGCGGCGTTCGACGCGGTCGTGGCGGAGTTCGCCACCGTCCACCCGGCGACCGCCCGGCGCCTCGGTGTCGAGCGGAGCATCTTCCTGCTGGACTGCCCCGGTACCCGCCCCTCGGACGGCGTACGGGAACTCGTTTCCTTCCTCGGCGGGGACAGCGGTGCCGAGGAGGACGACGGCCCGGACGTGGTGACCGTACGGGCCCGGCGTGCGCTTCGCGCCCATGGCGATGCCGAGGCCGTGCGCGCCGCGTGGGAAGCGGAGACCTTCGGCCCGGTGCCCGACTGGCTCGGCCTGTCGCAGGAGACGCTGGACCTGGTCAGCTCCTGGCTGTTCGCGCCCGACTGGCCCACGTCACGCGATGTCTGGTCCCGGAACACCGAGGTTCTCGGGGGCGAGGAGACCGCGACGGCTCTCGAAGAGCTGGCGCTCCTGGATGCCCGGACCGCGCAGCGGCACGCCGCGCTCCGTGAGCTCGTGCTCGCCCACGGGGTGACCGCCGCGTACGACCCGCTGATCCTCTCGGAGCAGCTGGCCGAGTGGGTGGGCTGCGAGTCCTGGGCCGAGTCGCGGGCCTTCCTCCAGGACCACCCGCGCCTCCTCGGGGTCCGGCCGTCCCCGGACACCCCGCTCTCGCACGTCGCCCTCCTCGATGTCTCCCGCGCGGAGGGGATGGACGCCGCGTACCGCCTGGTCGAGGACCGCGACGCCCTCCACGCCTATGTGGAGCGGGCGATGGCGGCCGGGGACGGCAACGCCCTGATGACCGCGGCGGCCATCGAGGGGCAGGTCTTCAACGACCAGCTGTCCTCCCTCACCCACGCACAGGCCGGCATGGTGCTCGCCGGCGCCGTCGAGGGCGTCGAACCGAGCGAACTGGCCATCCTGATCCCCCGCTCGCGCGAGGAGATCCGGGTCCGGCTGCTGAGGGAGATCGCCGGCCTCAGCGTCCAGCACGCCCACCCGCACGGCGAGCTGTGGCTCCGCATGGTCCAGGCACTCAGCGGGGCCGCCTGACACCTGCCGCCGCACACGGGCCTGTACTGAGTCGTGCCGATCCGCGGGATTCGCCCTCGCCCCGGGGGCGAATCCCGCGGATCGGACGGTGTGACGCGGAGCCGGTTGACGGAGGGAGCGAGCCGGGCAGGCCACGGCCCGGACCGCGCCGTTGAGGGGACGGCCGCGCCACGGCTTGAGCGGTGGGCTCCTCCAGGGCCCCGGCCACGTACGCCGCCGGCCCCTCGGTGCAGCGGTCGAGTGCCCTGCGGAACAGCGCCTCCTCCTCGTCAGCGAAGACCGCGTACGGGCTGGTGCGGCTGATGCCCATGGCCTCTGTCAGGGCTGCGAGGGTGGCGCCCTCACAGCCCTGCCGGAAGGACCGCCGTCGTCACCGGCGGAAGCCGCGCCCCGCCAGGGATGACGGGACAGCCCTTAGCGCTTTATGCCCACGCCCGCCAGCAGGCTGATCTGCGCGTCTGTGATCTCGGTCTCGCCCTGGGCGTGTTCGGGGGCCCGCCAGCGGTGGCAGCAGCAGATTCCGGGGTCGATCAGGTCGAGTCCATCGAAGAAGCGGCCGACCGCGCTGTGCGAGCGGAACTGCACCGGAGCCCCGGACTTCGTGTAGACCTCCGCGACCTTGTTCCAGGTGGCGGGGTCGAAGTCGGGCGTGCAATGGGTCATGGCGAGGGCGCTGCCCACCGGGAGCGGGTCGAGCAGGCGGCGGACGATGGCGTACGGGTCGTGCGGGTCGGTGATGAAGTGCATGAGTGCGTTGAGGGAGAGGGCGATGGGCCGGTCGAAGTCCAGAACCCCCGCGTCCTCCACGGCGTTCATCAGCGCATCCGCGTCGGTGGCATCGGCCTGGACGTAGGCCGTGCGGCCCTGTGCCGTGCTGCGCATCAGGCGTTCGGCGTACTTGAGGACGAGCGGGTCGTTGTCCGCGTACACGACGCGGGCGTCGCTCGCGACGGACTGGGCGACCTGGTGCAGATTGGGCTCGGTCGGGATGCCCGTGCCGATGTCGAGCCACTGGCGGATGCCGTGATCCTGCGCCAGGACGCGCGTCGCCCGGTGCATGAACGCCCGGTTCTCGCGCGCGGTCAGGTAGATGCCGGGGTGGGCACGGGCGGCGACGAGGGCCGCTTCCTTGTCTATCTCGAAGTGGTCCTTGCCACCGAGGAAATAGTCGTACATCCGGGCCGAGTGCGCCTTGCTCGTGTCGAGTCCGTGGCCGGCCAGCCTGGTAGTCATGTTCTCCCCTTTATACGTGTGTCTGTTCGGCCGGCAGGCGGAGACGGGACCAATGCCGTCGCCCCCGCCGCGGGCCGTCGGCTCAACCGGCGGCCAGGTGATCGGCCAGGCCCTCCTTGACCCCCCGGACGAACGAGGCGATCTCCTCGGGTGTGTAGATCAGCGCCGGCCCTGCGGGGTCGGTGGACTGCCGTACGGCAACGCGCCCGTCGGCGAGTCGCTTCGTCTCGACGCACTGGCCGCCGTTCGGCCCGCTCCAGGGGCGTTCCCAGCCGTGTTCCCCGAGATCGTGGGCCGGCATTCCGTTGTAGACGCCCTCGTCGGCGTGGACACTCTCGTCGGTCATCGTCATGAGTACTCCTTACGCATGCGGTCCAGGAGCGCCCTGCTGTCCTCGGACGACGTCAGCAGCGCCATGCGGGAATGCGCCTCCAGATGGGAGACGACGTCTGCGCGCTGGTCCAGATAGACCGAGGCGGACAGCAGCTCGCTGTAGACGACATCGGGCAGTTCGGGTTCCTCGAACCGGAAGTACGTGAACGGGGCACAGGCTCCGACGTGCGCGCCCGCGGTGAAGGGAACGATGTCGAGGCTGATGTGCGGGAGCTCGGAGAGCTCCAGGATGCGTTCGAGCTGTTCCCGCATCACCTGCGGGCCGCCGACCACTCGGTGCAGTACGGCTTCCTCCATGACCACCCACAACGTGGGCGCGTCCTCCCGCTCCAGCAGGCTCTGGCGGCGCAGCCGCAGCTCGACACGGCGCTCCAGTTCCTCGTCGCTGCCGTGCGGCAGCCCGCCGCGCAGCACGGCGTGCGCGTAGTCGCGGGTCTGCAGAAGGCCAGTGACGTACTGGGGTTCATACGTACGAAGGGTTTTGGCGCTCGTCTCCAGGCTGACGTAGGCCGTGAACCAGCTGGGGACGGCATCGCGGTACGAGTGCCACCAGCCGGGTTTGTTGGCCTGCTCGGCCAGGTCGACGAACTCGTCGATCTCCTCGCGGTTCGCGCCGAAGGTCTCCAGGAGCTTCTCCACGTAGAGAGGCTTCAGCGCGACGTCAGCCTTCTCCAGCCGACGGATCGTCAGGGGCGTGACCCGCAGGGCCTTTGCCGCGTTCTCCAACGAGGCACCGGCGCCGATTCGCCTGTCCTGCAGCCGTCGGCCGAGGATCATGCGCAGGACGGTGGGTGCGCTGGTGCCGGAACGGGCATCACTCACGCCCAACCTCCTGAGAAACCGTCAACAACACCATTGTTACAGCCATTTGATGTTGACGCCAGAGTGATAACCGCTCTGCTGAAATTATCAGGGAGTCGGTTGCAGCGTGACACCCATCACGCGCATAGTGGATGCGTGAGCGGTCAAGTCACAGCTATGACACAGCATCCGGCTGGGGGCGCGCGATACCGACGGCGTCGCCGGCACCTCACCGCCGGGCGCCCGCCCCGGCATGTGCCTCTCACCGCTCGAGTTGCAGTTCCGCACCCCCCTCACCGCGCCTTGCCCCCAAAAGGCGCTGGAAGGCGACATCCGTGACTCTGTCCACGTCCTCGGCTCCGGCCGCGCGCCCCGTCTTAGCCGGGGCCGCGCCGCGCCGGGAGTACTGGTTCGGCGTGCCCGCCCTGCGTACCAGTGCGAGATCCGCCCGCGACACCGTGCGTGACCGGCTCCGCGCCTGGCAGCTGCCGGGCGACACGTGCTGCGACGCGGTGCTGCTGGTGTCCGAGCTGACCACGAACGCCGTGCTCCACACCGGCAGCGGTCATCTCCTGTGCGGCCTCGCACTGAGCGGCGAAGACCAGCGCCTTCGCATCGAGCTCCACGACGAGGGCAGCACCTCCATCCGCCCGTCCGAGCACCGTGCGGGCCCCTGCGAGGAGAGCGGCCGAGGGCTGTTCATCGTTCGGCAGATCGCGGACGACTGGGGTTGCGCACGGTCGACGCGGACCCGGGGAAAGCTGGTCTGGGCGGAGTTGGCGGCCCATCCCTGATGCCGCGAGGCGGGAAGACGGAGCCGGGCCCGGCCATGACCGTACGGCTCCGTCGCGTCCCCTGCGCGCAGCGGCCCTCTCCTCCCCCTCGACCCATCCGCGGAAGGCGACCATGGCCCCCACGATGAACACGATAAATCCGTTTCTTCCGTCGTGCTGTACGTGTGCGCCGACCGGGACCGGGCCGTGCCCGGGGAGGCCACGCGGCGCGCGCAGTCGGAAGGCCGGGCGTTCGCCCAGGAGCGTGGGCTGACGATCGCCGAGGTCGTCACCGACACGTACGGCGAGCCCGACCCGGCCCAGCGCCGGGGGTGGCGCCGCGTGAGGCAGCTGGCGCAGACGGGCGACGTCACGGCGGTGCTCGTCCGGTGGCCCAGCGCCATCGCCCCGGAGTGCGCACGGGACCTCCGGCACCGAGAGGCCACCTGGCTCCAGGACCAGGGCGTACGCGTCCGGTACACCTGGGCACCGCTGTCCTCACGGGACTGAGGGCCGTCTCGCGGCCGGCCTCGGCTGGTGCGCAGCCCCCGCATGCGGAGCATGCCCGCACCGCCGGTATGGATGAACCTGGACCGGGCCCGTTTCGCCGCCTCGGCGATGGCGCCCTGGCATCCCACCACTGCCGAAACCGGCCGTAAAGGGTGGATCGGCGCCAATCGTTCGGGGCGACTCCCGCCGTTTCGCACCGTTCCTGAACCGCCGCGCGACGCCCTCGAAGTGCGCCCGCAGGATTTCCGGGTCCGGCCCGTACCCACCAATCGGCGGGAACGCGAAGATGAACTCTCCCTCGACATCCGAGGGTTGAGGTCGAGACACCCCCTCGTTTTACGCCAGGACCCCAGGCCCTCCCGGGCCGGGGGACACGGGATCACCGCGAAGGGGCCTGTCCCGCACACTCGGTGCGGGACAGGCCCCTGTTCGTGCCGGGCGGACCGGACAGCCGGACCGGATCAGGCCTTCGCCGGCTCGATCAGCCCTACGCGGGCTCCGGCCCGTCGCCCGATCAGCCCGTCGTCCGATCAGCCCTTCGCCGGCTCCAGCTCGTCGGAGGACGTTTCCTGCGACTCGGCCGGGGCCGGGAGGCCCGCCTTCCTGGCCCGCTTCGCGGCCTTCTTCGTCGCGCGCCGTTCCTTGCGGAGCTCGACCATCGCGTACAGCGTCGGCACCAGGAGGAGCGTCAGCAGGGTCGAGCTGATCAGGCCGCCGATGACGACCACGGCCAGCGGCTGGGAGATGAAGCCGCCCTCGCCGGTGACGCCGAGCGCCATCGGGAGGAGGGCGAAGATCGTCGCCAGGGCGGTCATGAGGATCGGGCGCAGACGGTGGCGTCCGCCCTCGATGACCGCTTCGACGACGCCCAGACCCTGCGTGCGGTACTGGTTGATCAGGTCGATCAGCACGATCGCGTTGGTCACCACGATGCCGATCAGCATCAGCATGCCGATCATCGCCGGGACGCCCATCGGGGTGCCGGTGACGATGAGCAGGCCGAGCGCGCCGGTGGCCGCGAACGGGATGGAGACCAGCAGGATCAGCGGCTGGATCAGTGACCGGAAGGTGGCGACCAGCAGCATGAAGACGATCGCGATGGCCGCCAGCATGGCCAGGCCCAGGTTCACGAAGGCGTCGTCCTGGTCCGCGGAGACGCCGCCGATGGTGGCGGTGGCACCGTCCGGGAGGTCCAGCGCGTTGATCTTCGTCTGGAGCGAGGTGCTGACCGCGCCGGTGTTGTCACCCGTGGGGCGCGCGGTGATGGTCGCGGCGCGCTGACCGTCGATGCGGGTCATGGAGACCGGACCGGGGACCAGCTTCACCTCGGCGATCGAGCCGAGCTTGGTGCCGCCGAGCGGAAGGTCCTTCAGCTCCTGCATCGTGGTGGCCGGGTGGGCCGACTTGATGACGACGTCGCGCTCGGTGTCGTCCATGATCGCCTTGCCGGACGGGGTGCCGCGCACCGCCGCGGCGACGGCCGCGCCCAGCGTGGCCTGGTTGTATCCGGCGTCGGCCGCCTTGTCGTTGGCCTTGACCGAGATCCGCGGGACGCTCTGCGCCAGGTCGCTCTGGACGTCGGTGACGTCCTTGAGCTTGGCGACCTCGGCGCGCACCTGCTCGGACGCCTTCTTCAGGGTGTCCCCGTCGGCCGACTTGACCACGACGCTCAGGTCCTGGCTGCCGAAGCCGTCGCCGGCGCTGATGGTGGTGTCACCGATGCCGTCGAGCTTGGCGAGGCCCTTCTCGATGCGGTCCTGGGTGGCCTCGAAGCCGGCCGAGTCCTTCAGGGTGACCTGGTAGGAGGCCTGGTTGGCGCCCGTACCGCCGCCGAAGGCCGCCATGAAGCCGGACGAGCCGACGGTGACCTGGTAGTCCTTGACGGCCTTGTCGTCGGAGAGGAGCTTCTCGACCTTCTTGGCCGCCTCGTCGGCGGCCGCCAGGCTGGTGCCCGGGGTCAGCTTCTGCTTGATGGAAAGGACTTCCTGCTCGCCCTGGTCGAAGAAGTTCGTCTTCAGCAGCGGGGCCATGCCGAAGGTGCCGAACAGGACGGCGACGGCGATGACGACGCTGGTGATGCGGCGCCGGGTGGCGAAGCGGAGCACCGGGACGTAGATCCGCTGGAGCCGGCTGCGGGCTTCCTTCTCCTCGGCGTCGCGGCGCGCCTTGTCCGGGTCCTCCGCGGTGCCCTTGGGGGCGCGCAGGAACCAGAACGACAGGACGGGGACCACGGTCAGCGAGACGAGCAGCGAGGCCAGCAGGGCCGCGGTGACGGTCAGCGAGAAGGAGCCGAACAGCTCGCCGACCATGCCGCCGACGAGGCCGATCGGCAGGAAGACGGCGACGGTGGTGAGCGTGGACGAGGTGACCGCGCCCGCGACCTCCTTCACCGCGGTGAGGATCGCCGAGTGGCGCTCCTCGCCGTAGCCGAGGTGCCGCTTGATGTTCTCCAGGACGACGATCGAGTCGTCCACGACCCGGCCGATCGCGATGGTGAGCGCGCCCAGGGTCAGCATGTTGAGCGAGAGGTCACGGGTCCAGAGCACGATCAGCGCGAGGACCACGGACAGCGGGATGGAGACCGCGGTGACCAGGGTGGAGCGGAGCGAGCCGAGGAAGACCAGGATCACGATGACCGCGAAGACCAGGCCGAGCGCGCCCTCGGTGGTCAGACCGGAGATCGCCTTGGAGACGGCGGGGCCCTGGTCGGAGACGACGGTCAGCTCGGCGCCGGAGCCGAGGTCCTTGCGCAGGTCCGGGAGCTTGTCCTCGACCGCGTTCGAGATGGCGACGGCGCTGCCGTCCTTGTCCATCGTCGCCATGACGGCGAGGCTCGGCCTGCCGTTGGTGCGGGTGATGGAGTCCGCGGCGGCGGGCTCCTGCTTCACCGTCGCGATGTCACTGACGCGCACCGGCTTGCCGGGCTTGCCGGACGCCGGGTCCTGACCGGTGACCCGCAGGTCCTCGATCTGCTTCAGCGAGGAGAAGGCACCGCCCACCTGGATGGTGCGGCTCTTGCCGGACTCGGAGAAGGCGCCGGCGGGGACGGTCGCGCCGCCCGCCTGGAGGGCCTGGGAGAGCGAGGACGCGTCCAGACCGGCGGCGGCGAGCTTCTTGTCGTCGGGGGTGACGGAGATCTGGAGGTCCCGCACACCGTCGACGGAGACCTGGCCGACACCGTCGATGTCCTCCAGGGCGGGGACGACGGTGCGGTCCAGCTGGTCGGCGAGCGCCTGCTGGTCCTTGTCGGAGGTGACGGCGAGGACGACGGTCGGGATGTCGTCCGTCGAGCCGGCGATGACCTGCGGGTCGACGTCGGCGGGCAGCTGGACGCGGGCGCGGTTCACGGCCTGCTGGATGTCGGCGACGAGCTGCTTGGTGCCCTCGGAACCGAAGTCGAAGGACGCCATGATGACGGCGTTGCCCTCGCTGGCGGTCGACGTGATGCCGGTGACACCGTCGACGGCCTTGATCGAATTCTCGAGCGGTTCGACGACCTGCTTCTCGACCACATCGGGGGACGCGCCCTGGTAGGGGGCGAGCACCGACACCATCGGAAGTTCGATGGTGGGCAGCAACTGCTGCTTGAGCTGCGGGATCGCGATCGCGCCGAAAACGAGCGCGACGATCGAGATCAGCCCGATCAGGGCCCTTTGCGCGAGGCTGAATCTGGACAGCCAGGACATGGGTGGGTCTCTCTTCTGTGGCTTACGCGGCAGGTGGGCGGGGTAACTCGGGGACACACCCGGCCCACCTATACGATCGCCGATCCCCGAAGGCAAAAGCGTCGGCCCCAGGGTCGCTTTCTCATGCCGCGCATACCGCAGCTGGAGTACGCCCCAGCTGCACCCTTACTCCACCCGAGGGCGCACCAAGCCCGATTCGTACGCAATTACCACCAGTTGTGCGCGGTCGCGGGCGCCCAGTTTCGCCATGGCCCGGTTCACATGCGTCTTGACGGTGAGTGGGCTGACGACCAGTCGCTCGGCGATCTCGTCGTTGGACAGCCCGCCCGCGACCAGGACCAGCACCTCGCGCTCCCGGCCGGTGAGGGCCGCCAGCCGCTCGGAGTACACGGCCGCCCCCGGCCCCGCCTCGGCCCCGTTCGCGCTCTGTGCGAGGAACGTGGCGATCAGGCCCTTGGTCGCGGCGGGCGAGAGCAGCGCCTCGCCCCCGGCCGCGATCCGGATGGCGTTGAGGAGTTCGTCCGGTTCGGCGCCCTTGCCGAGGAAGCCCGAGGCACCGGCGCGCAGCGACTGCACCACGTACTCGTCCACCTCGAAGGTGGTGAGCATGACCACGCGGACGTCGGCGAGATCCGGGTCGGCGCTGATCATCCGGGTCGCGGTCAGCCCGTCCGTGCCGGGCATCCGGATGTCCATCAGCACCACGTCGGGCCGCTCGGCGCGGGCCGCCTCCACGGCCTGCGCCCCGTCCGCCGCCTCGCCCACCACCCGCATGTCGGGTTCCGAGTCGACCAGCACCCGGAACGCGCTGCGCAGCAGCGCCTGGTCGTCCACGAGCAGGACCTTGATGGCAGCCGTCATGCGTTCTCCCCCGTCCGGTCCGCCGCGCCCGGCCGACCGGGCTCCTGCGCGCGGGCCTCGACGGGCAGGATCGCATGGACGCGGAAGCCGCCCCCGTAGCGGGGACCGGCGGTGAGGGTGCCGCCGAGCGCGGTGACGCGTTCACGCATCCCGAGCAGGCCGTGACCGCCGCCGCTCGTGGCCTGCGGGGTGCCGGCGGCGTTCCCCCGGCCGTCGTCCAGCACCATGACCTCGGCCGTGGCGCCGACCCGTACGACACTCACCTCGGCCCTGGCATCCGGGCCCGCGTGCTTGCGGGCGTTGGTCAGGGCCTCCTGGATCACCCGGTACGCGGCCAGGTCGACGGCCGCGGGCAACGGGGGCTCCTCCCCCACCGCGCAGGCCACTTCGACGGGCAGTCCGGCCTGCCGGACGCTCGCCACGAGTTCGCCCAGGAGGGCGAGTCCCGGGGCGGGTTCGGTGGGGGCCTCCGGGTCGCCGGACTGGCGCAGCAGTCCGACGGTGGCGCGGAGTTCGTTGAGCGCGGAGCGGCTCGCCTCGCGGACGTGGGCGAGGGCCTGTTTGGCCTGGTCGGGGCGTTTGTCCATGATGTGGGCGGCGACTCCGGCCTGCACGTTGACCAGGGCGATGTGGTGGGCGACGACGTCGTGCAGGTCGCGGGCGATCCGCAGCCGCTCCTCGGCCACCCGGCGGCGGGCCTCCTCCTCGCGGGTGCGCTCGGCCCGCTCGGCGCGCTCCCTGATCGCGTCGACGAACGCGCGCCGGGAGCGGACCGCGTCGCCAGCCGCCGCGGCCATGCCGGTCCAGGCGAAGACGCCCAGGTTCTCCTGGCCGTACCAGGGCGCCGAGCCGAAGAGCATGGCTCCGGCGGTGAGCGCGGCCATGGTGAGCAGCCCGACCCGCCAGGTGGTGGGCCGGTCGGTGCGGGCGGCGACGGTGTACAGCGCGATGACCGCGCTCATCACCACGGGCGTCGGCGGGTCGGCCGTGACCAGCTCCACGAAGGCCAGCGCGACGGTGACGGCGAGGACCGCCATGGGTTCGCGGCGGCGCCGGACCAGCGCCAGGCCCCCCAGCGTCATCAGCAGCACACTGCTCGGGGCCGGGGTGCGGGTGCCGAAGGTGGGCGGCCCGTGGTGCCCGCCCGGGTCGACGTACGACGCGACGAGCATGGCCACGAGGACGGCCAGGGCGAGCGCGCCGTCCAGCGCGAGGGGATGGGCGCGCAGCCAGTGGCGTACGCGCAGGACCCCGGTTCCGAGGGTGGTCACGTCCAGCTACGTTACGGCGTGTCGCTCGCGGCCCGGTCCGGCTGCCGGGGAGCACGGCGCGCGGCGGGGCCGCCGCCCGTACGGCACTGTGCCCCGCGTCCGGCGGGCCGGGCGCGGGGCACAGAAGTGCGGGTGCTGGAGAGCCGCCGGGTGTCAGCCGGGGATCAGGCCGTCGTCGCTGAGCATGGCGCGTACCTCTTCGAGGGTCGCGTCGGGCGACGGCAGGATCAGCTCGGACGGCTCCAGGGAGTCGTCGGGCAAGGGTGTGCCGAGTTCGCGCACCCGGGCCAGGAGCGCGTGGAGGGTGGTGCGGAAGCCCGGCCCGTCACCGCTCTCCATCTCGGTGAGCAGGGCGTCGTCGAGCTTGTCGAGCTCGGCGAGATGACTGTCGGCCAGGACTGCCTGGCCCTCCCCCATGATCCGTACGATCATGACGCTGCCTTAATTCTTGTCGAACTTGTGGGACTGACCGGTCTGCTGCTGGGCGTCCTGCGGGCCGCCCTCGATCGCCTGCTGCGAGGAGGAACCGCCGGCCAGTTCGGCCTTCATGCGCTGAAGTTCCAGCTCCACATCCGTACCACCGGAGATCCGGTCCAGCTCGGCGGCGATGTCGTCCTTCGCCGTGCCGCTCGGGTCGTCCAGGGCGCCGGAGGCGAGCAGCTCGTCGATCGCGCCCGCGCGCGCCTGGAGCTGCTGGGTCTTGTCCTCGGCGCGCTGAATGGCCAGGCCGACGTCGCCCATCTCCTCGGAGATGCCGGAGAAGGCCTCCCCGATCCGGGTCTGCGCCTGGGCCGCCGTGTAGGTGGCCTTGATGGTCTCCTTCTTCGTCCGGAAGGCATCCACCTTGGCCTGAAGCCGCTGGGCCGCCAGAGTGAGCTTCTCCTCCTCGCCCTGCAGCGTGGTGTGCTGCGTCTCCAGGTCGGTGACCTGCTGCTGGAGGGCGGCACGGCGCGACAGCGCCTCGCGCGCCAGGTCCTCGCGGCCGAGCGCGAGCGCCTTGCGGCCCTGGTCCTCCAGCTTCGAAGACTGGCCCTGCAACTGGTTCAGCTGCAGCTCCAGCCGCTTGCGCGAAGTCGCCACGTCGGCGACCCCGCGGCGCACCTTCTGAAGCAGTTCCAGCTGCTTCTGGTACGAGTAATCGAGGGTCTCGCGCGGATCCTCGGCCCGGTCAAGGGCCTTGTTTGCCTTCGCGCGGAAGATCATCCCCATACGCTTCATGACACCGCTCATGGGCTTCGCGCGCCCCCTTCTGACTCAACTGGGCTCCAGCACTCCAACAGAACCCACAGTACGGGCCCTGCCTCTATTACCGCACTGTTCGAGCGAGGATGGGGTCCTCCCCAAGGACGACTGTGCCCCCGTACCGCTCCGGCCCAGGGAGTAGGTGAGGGTCCGGGAAACGGTGTGAAGGCCGGGAATCGGGCGGGTGACGGTCCGGGAATCCGCGGATGACGCCCGTATCGTCCCGCTCGTACACCCACCAGGACGCAGGCCGTTGCCGGATCGTTCCCGGCCGGCCTGGGGTCGTCGCGATCGACCCCGTACCCTTGGGCCTTGTGTTCCGTAGCCGCTCCAAGGAAGAGAAGGCCCCCACCGACAAGGTGACGGCGGACCTCTCCAAGACGTCCCGCGACCCACAGGCCCCCAAAGGTCGCCCCACCCCCAAGCGCAGCGAGGCCCAGTCGCAGCGCCGTCGTGCCTCCAGTGGCGCGCCGCTCGACCGCAAGGAGGCCATGAAGCGCCAGCGCGAGGCGCGGCGTGTGGACATGGCCAAGCAGCGGGAGGCGCTCGCCAGTGGTGACGAGCGCTATCTGCCCGCGCGCGACAAGGGGCCGGTGCGCCGCTTCGTCCGCGACTTCGTGGACTCGCGCTTCTGCATCGCGGAGTTCTTCCTGCCGCTCGCCGTGATCATCCTGATTCTCAGCGTGATCCAGGTGCAGGGCATCCAGAACATCTCGCTGCTGCTGTGGCTGATCGTGATCGTGCTGATCGTGATCGACTCGATCGGGCTCGCGTTCCGGCTGCGCAAGCAGCTGAACACGCGCTTCCCGGACACCCCGAAGCGCGGCGCGGTCGCCTACGGGCTGATGCGTACGCTCCAGATGCGCCGGCTCCGTCTGCCGAAGCCGCAGGTCAAGCGCGGGGAGCGGCCCTGAGTACGGAGTCCCCCGGCTCGGCCGACGGCGTGGCCGCCGGCCGGCGGGACGGTGCGGTCACCGGTTTCGCCGGGGCCGCTCCGGCTTGGACGAAGGGGCTCTCCGGGCTGCGCAACACCGTGCGCCAGGAGCTGGTCGCCCGGCAGCTGGACGAGCAGATGGCGGCCCGCTTCCCGGTCGGGCAGCGGCTGCGCATCCTCGATGTCGGCATGGGCCAGGGCACGCAGGCGCTCCGGCTCGCCCGCGCCGGCCACACGGTGACCGGCCTGGAATCCGACCCGGAGATGCTGCGGGTCGCACGTGAGGCGCTCGGCGGCGAGCCTGCGGGCATCCGCGAGCGGGTCCGCCTCATCGAGGGCAACGGCCAGGACACCGGGGTGCACTTCCTGCCCGGCAGCTTCGACGTGGTGCTCTGCCACGGCGTCCTGATGTACGTACAGGAGCCGGACGCGATGGTCGCGGGCCTGGCGAGGATGCTGGCGCCGGGCGGGCTGCTGTCGCTGCTCGTGCGGAACGCGGACGCGCTGGCGATGCGGCCCGGGATGGCCGGGGACTGGGACGGGGCGCTGGCCGCGTTCGACAGTGCCCGGTACACCAACCGGCTCGGGCTGTCCGTGCGCGCGGACCGGCTCGACGCGCTCACGGCGACGCTGGCCTCGATCGCGGCGCCGCTGCACGCCTGGTACGGGGTGCGGCTCTTCACGGACAACGTGAGCAACGACGTCGAGCTGCCGCCCGCGGCCGAGCTGGAACGGGTGCTCGCGGCGGAGGACCGGGCGGGGCGGACGGACCCCTATCGCGGGGGGGCCGCGCTGCTGCACCTGTGCGGGGTGCGGGGGTAGGTCTCCCGTCCGGCCTCGCGGTGCCCCGGTGGATGCGCTCAACAGGCCGCTATCGGGACCGAAAGCAATAATCCGGACATGGATGCCTTTGACTCCCGCCGTCGTGCGCGCCGGCTGCTGCTGCCCCTGTCCGCCGGCCTCTGCGCCCTCGCGCTGGTGAGCGGCTGCTCCGGTTCGAACGCCTCCGCCTCGAAGCCCGACGCGACGAAGTCCGGATCGGCCCAGCCCGGCCCCGCCCCGAAGGCCGCCGGTGATCTGCAGAGCGAGTACCAGTCGGTGATCAACGACGTACTGCCGTCCGTCGTGCAGATCGACGCGTCCGACAGCCTCGGCTCCGGTGTGGTCTACGACGCCAAGGGCCACATCGTCACCAACGCCCACGTCGTCGGCGAGGAGAAGACGTTCAAGGTCACGGTGGCCACCGGCGAGAAGGTGCTGAAGGCGTCACTGGTCGCCACCTATCCCGAGCAGGATCTCGCCGTCATCAAGCTCGACGACGTGCCCGACGGGCTGCGGGCCGCGAAGTTCGGCGACTCGGAGAAGGTCGCCGTGGGGCAGATCGTGCTGGCGATGGGCTCGCCGCTCGGCCTGTCCAGCAGCGTCACCCAGGGCATCGTCTCGGCGCTCGGCCGGACCGTGAGCGAGAGCAGCTCGGGCGGCGGGACCGGCGCGACCATCGCGAACATGGTCCAGACGTCGGCCGCGATCAACCCGGGCAACAGCGGCGGCGCCCTCGTCAACCTGAACAGCCAGGTCATCGGCATTCCGACGCTCGCGGCCTCCGACCCGCAGATGGGCGACAGCGCGGCGCCCGGGATCGGCTTCGCCATCCCCGCCTCGATGGTGCGGACGGTCGCGGACCAGATCATCAAGAACGGCAAGGTCATCGACTCGGGCCGGGCCGCTCTGGACATCACGGGCCGCACGGTCGTCAACGCCAGTTACCAGCCCGCGGGCGTCGCGATCGTCAGCGCGAAGAAGGGCGGCGCGGCCGCCGACGCGGGGCTGCGGTCCGGCGACATCATCACCAGGATCGGCGACACCCCCGTCACCACGATCACCTCGCTCTCCGAGGCCCTGGCCGGGAACAAGCCGGGCGACAAGGTGACCGTGACCTACATGCGCGGCAACGCGGAGAAGACCGCCGATGTGACGCTCGGCGAGATCTGAGGGACGCGGCACGGCGACGGCCGCCGGGCGGGCCCGTCGGGCCCGCCCGGCGGCCGTCGCGTCCCGTCAGCCGGCCTCGTCCGCCCGGAGGCTCATCGGGCCGTAGATCTTCGTCCCGTCGTCGAAGAGCGTCACCTGGTCCGCCCCGCCGTCCAGGAGTTCCTTCCAGTACTCGCCGATCCAGGACTCCGCGTCACCCTGCGTCGTGAATTCCTCCGGCTGCAGGGCCGGCTCCGTCTCCGTACCGTCGGACTTCTCGAACCGCCACGTCCACGCCATGTGCGCCTCCCTGGTCATTTGTTACGGTCCGCAGCCTAATCGCTCCGGTCCGGAACAGAAGGGGCCCGGTCCCGCCTCGTGTACCCCACGTCGCGCACCTGCCGCGTGCACGCGGGAGGATCGGAACGTGGAACTGACTCTCCTCGGCACCGGAGCCCCCGACGGGCTGCCGCGGCCCGACTGCCCCTGCGCCGCCTGCGCCACCGCCCGCGGGGCGGGCAGCCGGGCCGCGACCGCCCTCCTGGTCGACGACGCGCTGCTGCTCGACCTCACGCCCGGGGCGGTGTTCGCCGCCGCCCGCGCGGGGCACTCGCTCACCGGCGTACGCCAGGTGCTCCTCACCCATCCGCACGACGGGCCCGCCGTCGAACTGCCCGCCGGGCTGCCGCCCGCGGGCCGGGTGCCGGACGGCCGGGTGCTGACGCTGATCAGCGGACACCGGGTGCGGGCCGTGCCGATGGACGCGCCGGGGACGGGTTACGAGGTGACGTCGCCGGAGGGCGCCCGGCTGCTCTACCTGCCGCCGGGCGGCGCACCGGCCGGCCTCACCGAGCCGGCCGCCCAGCCGTACGACCTGGTGGCGGCGGACATCGTGGGGCGGCCGGACGCGGTGGCACGGCTGCGGGCCGTCGGGGCGGCCGGGCCGGCCACCGAGCTGATCGCCGTCCATCTGGGCCACGACGCCCCGCCGGGGCCCGAGCTGGAGCGCCGGCTCGCCGCGGCCGGGGCGCAGGCCGTCCCGGACGGCACGACCCTGACGGTGGGCGGCTACCCCGCGCCACCCGTCGTGCCCCGGCGCACGCTGGTCACCGGCGGCGCGCGCTCCGGCAAGTCGGTCGAGGCCGAACGGCGCCTGGAAACGTACCCCGAGGTCGTGTACGTGGCGACCGGGGGCGGCCGGGACGGGGACGCGGAGTGGGCGGCGCGGGTGGGGCTGCACCGGGAGCGGAGGCCGGCGGCCTGGCGCACCGAGGAGACGTGCGAGGTGGCCGGGCTGCTGGCCTCGGACGGGCCGCCGCTGCTGATCGACTGCCTGTCGCTCTGGCTGACCGACGCGATGGACCGGGTGGACGCCTGGGACGACGCGGCGTGGGCGCGGGGCGGTGAGCGGGCGCTGCGGGACAGGACCGGCGAGCTGGTCGCCGCGGTGCGCGGGACGCGGCGCAGCGTCGTCCTGGTGACCAACGAGACCGGCTCCGGTGTGGTCCCGGCGACGGCGGCCGGGCGGCGTTTCCGGGACGAGCTGGGGCGGCTGAACGCGGCGGTGGCCGAGGAGTGCGAGCAGGTGCTGCTGGTGGTGGCCGGACAGGTGCTGACGCTGCGCGGCTGACCGTGCCGGGCGGGGCAGCCGCGCACTTCGCGGGCCCGGCCCTGCGCGCGTGGGCTCCGGGGACGGCCGTCCGGGCCGAACGGACGGGCGTCCCGGCCCGGCCGCGCGCGTGGGCTCCGGCGCACCGGCCGGGGCCGGAAAACGCGGCGGGTACTGTTCCGCAGTGAGCCCCCGCCGGGCTCCCCGGCCCACCCCACGTATCGACCCGCGAGGCAGATCCCCGTGAATCTGGACGACTTCTCCGACCTGATCGAACGCCCCGACGGGGGTGTACGGCGAGACGCCGAGGAACGCCGGGAGCGGTTCAGCGTCCCTCCGGGGGCCCTCGGCCGCCTGGACGAGCTGGGCGAGTGGCTCTCGGCCGCCCAGCAGGCGGTGCCGGTGCGGGCCGTCGAGCAGCCGCGCGTGGTGCTGTTCGCCGGTGACCACGGGGTGGCGGAGCTCGATGTGTCCGGGCGCAGGGCCGGTACGGCGCACGAGCTGGTGCGGGCCACGCTGGACGGGGCTACGCCGCTGGCGGTGCTGGCCCGCCGGTTCTCCGTGCCGGTGCGGATCGTCGACGCCGGTCTCGACTGCGACCCGGAGCTGCTGCCGGAAGCGGTGGTGCGGACCCGGGTGCGCCGGGGAAGCGGCCGGATCGACGTCGAGGACGCGCTGACGGCCGAGGAGGCCGAGGCGGCGGTCCGGCTCGGTGTCGCGGTGGCCGACGAGGAGGCCGACTCGGGCACCGACCTGGTGGTGCTCGGCGACCTGAGCGTCGGCGGGACGACGGCCGCGGCCACGCTGATCGCGGCTCTGTGCGGCACGGACGCCTCGGTGGTCACCGGGCGCGGCGGCGCGGGGATCGACGACCTGGCGTGGATGCGCAAGTGCGCGGCGGTGCGCGATTCGCTGCGGCGGGCCCGGCCGGTGCTGGGCGACCAGCTGGAGCTGCTGGCCACGGTGGGCGGCGCCGATCTGGCCGCGATGACCGGCTTCCTGCTCCAGTGCGCGGTGCGACGGCTCCCGGTGGTCCTGGACGGGGTGGTCGGCGCGGCCGCGGCGCTGGTCGGCCAGCGGGCCGCGTTCCGGGCGCCGGACTGGTGGCTGGCGGGGCAGCTGAGCGGTGAGCCGGCGCAGGCGAAGGCGCTCGACCGGATGGCGCTCAACCCTGTGCTGGACCACGGCGTCATCGTCGGTGAGGGGTGCGGGGCGCTGCTCGCCCTGCCGTTCGTCCAGGCCGCGGCCGCGCTGGCGGCGGAGCTGCCCGAGCGTGAGCCGGTGGCACAGGAGGACGGCACGGACGCCGGGAAGGGCGACGCGGAGGACTGACGGCAGGCTGCCGGTTCCTCGCTCCGCGGCTGCCTGACACCGGCCGCGGAGCAGCCCCCATGAAGTGTGATGCCCCATATGATCGCTTTTCATGGGAGAGGTCCAGATGGCCGGTGAGGAATCCGGGCGGAGTGCCGCCCGCAGACCCAGCACACAGCGTTCACGGCGCGGCGCGGCCCTGGTCATCTGGTACCTGCGCGTCGTGTCGTTCATCAATTTCCTGAGCGCCGTCTGGGTCACCTTCGGCCAGGATCTGCGCCGCCACAACACGGACAACTACTTCACCCCGTACCTGCTCACCGCGGGCTTCTCCTCGGGTGTGGTCGCGCTCTTCCTGGCCGTCACCATGCGGCGGCGCAAACGGGCCGCCTGGATCGTCAACATGGTGCTGAGCGGGCTGACGCTGCTGCTCCTCGCCGCCGTGATCGGCTTCCCGGAGGTCCGGCGGTACCCGCAGAACTGGATCTCGCTGGCGCTGACCGCCGCGTTCGTGGTCGCGCTGGCCCTCGGCAGGCGCGAGTTCTACGCGAAGGGCGACCGGTCCAACCCGAAGCTCGCGGCGGCGGTGGCGGTCGGCGGGCTGCTGATCACCTCGCTGCTCGCGGCCCTCCTGGTCACGGTCACCAACACCGCGCACGACGAATACCGTTCGACGTTCCTGGACCGCTGGGGCTACGGCGCGCTGCGGCTGGTGTCCGTCGCGGCCAGCGACTACCGGTTCCCCGGCATCACCGCGCCGGGCTGGGTCGACGTCGCCGTCAACGTCCTGTCCACGCTGCTGCTGATCGCCGTCGTGTACGCGGCCTTCCGCTCCCGCCGCGCGGTCGACCCGATCACCCCCGAGGACGAGACGGCGCTGCGGGCGCTGCTCGACAGGCACGGCGAGCGGGACTCGCTGGGCTACTTCGCGCTGCGCCGCGAGAAGAGCGCCGTCTGGTCGCCGACCGGGAAGGCGGCGGTCGCCTACCGGGTGGTCGGCGGGGTCTCGCTGGCGTCCGGCGACCCGATCGGGGACCCGGAGGCCTGGCCGGGGGCGATCACACCGTGGCTGACCGAGGCCCGCGAACACGGCTGGATCCCGGCCGTGATGGGGGCGAGCGAGGAAGCCGGCACGGTCTACGCCCGGCACGGCCTCGACGCCCTGGAGCTGGGCGACGAGGCGATCGTGGAGACCGCCGAATTCACCCTGGAGGGCCGGGCGATGAGGACGGTCCGCCAGGCCTACAACCGGGTGCGGCGCGCGGGTTACGAGGTGACGGTGCGCCGGCACGCCGACATCCCCGAAGAGGAGATGGCGGAGCTGGTGCGGCGGGCCGACGACTGGCGCGACGGGGCGACCGAGCGCGGTTTCTCGATGGCGCTGGGCCGGCTCGGCGATCCGGCCGACGGGCAGTGCGTGATGCTGGAGTGCCGGGACGCCACCCCCGGCGAGGACGGTACGCGGGGCGAGTTGCGGGCCCTGCTGAGCTTCGTCCCATGGGGGCCCGAGGGGCTCTCGCTCGACCTGATGCGGCGTGACCGGGACGCCGAGAACGGGCTGATGGAGTTCATGGTCATCGAACTCCTGCAACGGGCCGAGAAGATCGGCGTGACGCAGGTGTCGCTGAACTTCGCGATGTTCCGCTCGGTCTTCGAGCGGGGCTCGCGGCTCGGCGCGGGGCCGGTGCTGCGCATGTGGCGGTCGCTGCTCAGCTTCTTCTCGCGGTGGTGGCAGATCGAGTCGCTCTACCGCGCCAACGCCAAGTACCGCCCGATCTGGGAGCCCCGGTTCCTGCTCTTCGAGAAGAGCGCGGACCTGCTGCGCATCGGCGTCGCGGCCGGCCGTGCCGAGGGGTTCCTGGAGGCTCCGGGCCTGCCCAAGTGGCTGCACCGCTCGCGGCTCGGCCGGGGCCGCGACGTCCCGTCGGGACCGCGTGGATGAAGGTCCTGGGCGTGCTCCGCCGGGCGGCCCGCCACGAGTGGGGCCCGCTCCGGTCCGCCGTAAGCGCCCCGCTCGCCGCCAAGGGGCCGCGGGCCGTGCCGATGACGCTGGCGGCGGTGTGCCTGACGGGGCTGCTCCAGGTGGTGCAGAACCGGCCCTGGGGCTACGGGCCGGTGCAGGCGCTCGGCGCGGTGCGGGCCCAGGACCCGCTCGGCATGGCTCTGCTGCGTACCCCGCTGTCGCTGTTCGTACCCGCTCCGGACCTGCCGGTGTGGGGCGCGCTGGTGCAGATGCTGGTGGTGTTCGGGGCGGCGGAGATCTGCCTCGGCCGGTGGCGGACCCTGCTGATCGCGTACGCGGCGACGCTCGCCGGGACGCTGTACGCGCGGGTCGGCATAGCGGCCGGGCCCGACGGGTTCTTCGGGCTGCCCGCTTCCGACGCGTGGATCGTGGACACCGGCCCGTCGGCGGCGGTCGTCGCGCTGGCCGTCTGCGTCTGCTGCGTCCACCGGGCCCGGGTCACCGGGGCGCTGGTGATCGCGGCGATGGCGGCCGAGACCGTGGTGAAGGACAACCTGGCGGGCCGGGAGCACCTGGCGGCCATCGTGGCGGCCGTCGCCCTGTGCGCGACCCCGGTGGTGCGCGGGAGGCGGCGGGACGGTCAGGGCTTGGGCGACGGGGCGGGGACCCGGTCCGGCGCCCCGCCGATCAGGTCCTGAAACCTGCGGCGCGGGCCGGCCCAGCGGAGGTCGTGGTGGTAGGCGCGCAGCACCGCGCGGGAGCGGGCGCGGTGCCGGCCGCGGTAGAACCGCCTGGCCCACACCGAGGTCGGCCGGGCCAGCCGGACGGCGCCGACCAGGGCGACGAACGGGATCAGCGTGCCGACCACGGCCATCCGCGCCTTGCCCTTGAACAGGGTGATCAGCACGAAGCAGAAGTTGACGACGACGGTGAGCACGGCGCCGAGGCGGCCCTGCTGCTGATCGTCGCTCAGGTCGTCCACGCCCAGCGGGGAGAACCCGCCGAGCACCAGCAGCACCAGGGCCGCCGTGAGCACCACGACCTCCACGCTCTGGCGCCCCTCCTCGGTCCAGTACACGTCGTCCAGGTGCAGGATCAGCGCGAACTCGTCCAGCACCAGCCCCGCACCCATCCCGAAGACGACCGCGCAGACCGAGGCCGTGACGCCGTGCTGCCCGCCGGCCACCGCGCCGAAGCCGCCGACCACGGTGAGCACCACGCCGGGCACCACGTGGTGGACGTGGATGCCGCCGGGTGTGATGTTGCGGAACGGTCCCTTCCCGGCCCGGATCATCCGGGTGATGACCCGGGTGATCCCGAACGTCAGCACGAAGGCGGCCAGGGCCAGGAGCAGCGGCAGCTTCCCCGGCTCGACGAAGTTCTGATCGAACCAGTGACCCATGCCACTCACTCCCGACAATCCACTTCTGCCCCGTTATGCGGTATTTCGGACAATCTAGCGGGCTCCCCCACCGATTAGCCTGCGCGCCGTGACCTCCCTGAACAGCCACGGCGTACGTTTCGCCTTCGGCACCCTGACCGTGCTTCCCGTCCGCGTCACCCGCTGGGACCGCGAGGCCGCGCGTGCCGGGATGCTGTGCGCGCCCCTGGCCGGGCTCGTCGTCGGCGTGCTCGCGACCGTCCCGGGCAGCCTGCTGCTGTGGGGCGGGGCGGGGCCGCTGCTCGCCGCCGTCGCCTCGGCCGCGGTGCCGGCCGCCCTCACCCGGGGGCTCCACCTGGACGGTCTCGCCGACACCGCCGACGGACTGGGCAGCGGCAAGCCGGCCGACGACGCGCTGCGGATCATGAAGCAGTCGGACATCGGGCCCTTCGGCGTGATCACCCTGCTGTTCGTCCTGCTGGCCCAGGTGGCGGTCCTTCAGCAGCTGTACGCGCGGGGCTGGACGCACGGGGCGGTGGCGGCCGTCGTCTCCGCCGTCACCGCCCGGCTCGCGCTCACCCTGGCCTCCCGGCGCGGCGTCCCCGCGGCCCGGCCCGAGGGGCTGGGCGCGGCCGTCGCCGGCACGGTCCCGGTGGCCGGCGCGGTGGCCGCCGCACTCGTGGCGCTGGCGGCGTGCGCGGGCGCGGGCACGCTGCTCGGCGGGTACGGGGCGCCGCGCTGCGCCCTGTCGGCGGTGGCCGCGCTCGTGGTCGCCCAGCTGCTGCTGCGGCACTGCGTGCGGCGGTTCGGCGGGGTGACCGGGGACGTGTTCGGCGCCCTGGCCGAGACGGCGGCGACGGTGACACTGGTGGGCCTGGCGCTCGGCTGAGGCGGCCCGTCAGCCCCGCGCGCAGGTCTCTCGCTCGGCGCCCAGCTCGTACTCCTTGCGCAGGGAGCTGAGCCCCAGCTTCCGGGACCGCTCGCAGAACCGTGCCGCGGGCAGCTCGTACTCGACGTGGAAAACCGCCTTGCCCGCCTTCACGAACGGGGTGAGCTCCTCGCACTCCTCGTACTGGGCGCACTGCTCGTTGACCGCGAAGTCGAAGTCGGCGACCAGCTCCGGGATCTGCGGGAGGTCGTTCTTCAGGCCGACGGCCATCCCGTGGCGGTGGACCAGGCGCGCGACGAGCCGGTTGTAGCGCAGCTGGTCGGCGGCGGTCAGCGGGAAGCCGCTCTTGTTGCGGTAGCCGTCCATGTTGTCCGGCTCCACGGCGTCGAAGCCCTTCTTCGCGCACATCGCGATCCGGGTCTCCATCAGCGGCTCCAGGACGTCGGTGCGCCGGATGTCGAGCCAGCGCTCGCCCTTCCAGCCGTTGCCCTTGCCGAGGACGGCGGTGGGGAACCGCGCCGCGTCCGGGCGGAAGTCCTCCCAGGCGCCGGTGGACAGGTAGCAGATGACCTTGCGCCCCGCGCCGTGCAGCGCCGCGACGTCGGCCGCGTCCCGGTCGAAGCCGTCGATGTCGTACACCGGGGCGTCCACCGTCGTGTCGAGCCCGCCCGACAGCTGCCACTGCCAGTCGGTGCCCGGCTCCGGCTGCCAGCGCGCTGCGGCGGGCCGCATGGAGGCGGATTCCTTGCCCTCGGGGGCCCGCTCGGACCGCGACGAGCAGCCCGTGAGCGCCACCAGCACCATCAGTACGGTGACGGCGAGAGCACCGCGCCCCGCGGTCACCCGAGCGGCCGTCCGGTCGCGCATCGTTCCCCCATGCTCCCTCGGCCCCCGCCAACACCTCTGCGTCCGGGGCCCGTTCCGCCGGGACGATCTTCCCGGGACCACCACCGTACGACGCCCGCGGACGCCGGACGCCCCGCCGCCGTGATCAGGCAGCAAAGGCGCGCGTAGGCTCATTCCCGGCACATTGCGGCGGCGTCTACGATGCGCCGGGCCCGGTCGGCCACCCCTTCGACCAACACAGACCGGAAAAAACTCAACGGAAGCGAGATTTCACCACCGTGACTGCTCTCACTCTCAGCACTGCCGGTGCGGCGACGCTGCGCGCCGACGCCCTCGTCGTGGGCGTCGCCAAGGGCGCTGGTTCCAAGTCTGGGGACCTCGTCCTCGCACCGGGCGCCGAGGCCGTGGACAAGGCGTTCGGCGGGAAGCTCGCCGCCGTCCTGGCGACCCTGGGCGCCTCGGGTGCCGAGGGCGAGCTGACCAAGGTCCCCGCACCCGAGGGCCTCAAGGCCCCGGTCGTCGTCGCGGCCGGTCTCGGCGCGGCCCCGGAGAAGGACGGCGCGTACGACGCCGAGGCGCTGCGCCGGGCCGCCGGTGCGGCCGCCCGCTCGCTGGCCGGCGCCAAGAAGGCCGGCTTCGCGCTGCCCATCGCCTCCGTCGAGGACGCCGAGGCCATCGCGGAGGGCGCGCTGCTCGGCGCGTACGCCTTCACCGCCTACCAGGCCGGCGAGAACAAGCTCGCCCCCAAGGACGCCAAGGCCGGCGGCCCGAAGCCGCCGCTCGCCGAGGTCGCCGTGCTCGGCGCCAAGCCGCGTGACAAGGCGTTCAAGGCCGCCGCGGAGCGCGCCCTCGCCGTGGCCGAGGAGATCAACCGCGCCCGCGACCTGGTGAACACCCCGCCGAACGACCTGTACCCCGAGTCCTTCGCCGCCGTGGCCACCGCCGCCGGCAAGGAGCACGGCGTCAAGGTGCAGGTCTTCGACGAGAAGGCGCTCGTCAAGGGCGGCTTCGGCGGCATCCTCGGCGTCGGCCAGGGCGCGGCCCGCGGCCCGCGCCTGGTGAAGCTCGCCTACACGCACCCGAAGGCGGAGAAGACCCTGGCCCTCGTGGGCAAGGGCATCACCTACGACTCGGGCGGCATCTCGCTGAAGCCGGCCGGGCACAACGAGACGATGAAGTGCGACATGGCCGGCGCCGCCGCCGTGTTCGCGACCGTCGTCTCGGCCGCCCGTCTGGGCCTGCGCGTCAACGTCACCGGCTGGCTGGCGCTCGCCGAGAACATGCCGTCGGGCAGCGCCACCCGCCCCGGTGACGTCCTGCGCATGTACAGCGGCAAGACCGTCGAGGTCCTCAACACCGACGCCGAGGGCCGGCTCGTCCTGGCCGACGCGCTGACCCGCGCGTCGGAGGAGAAGCCGGACGCGATCGTCGACGTGGCGACCCTGACCGGCGCGATGGTGCTGGCCCTGGGCAACCGCACGTTCGGCATCATGGCCAACGACGACGCCTTCCGGACCTCGATCCACGAGATCGCCGACGAGGTCGGCGAGGCGTCCTGGCCGATGCCGCTCCCGGCCGACCTGCGCAAGGGCATGGACTCGCC
Organism: Streptomyces sp. ATexAB-D23; assembly: GCF_000373645.1. GTDB lineage: Bacteria > Actinomycetota > Actinomycetes > Streptomycetales > Streptomycetaceae > Streptomyces > Streptomyces castrisilvae. The sequence goes on from NZ_KB892001.1 coordinate 482,790, forward strand.
GACCGCCGACATCGCCAACATGGGCGAGCGGATGGGCGGCGGCCTGGTGGCCGGTCTGTTCCTGAAGGAGTTCGTGGGCGAGGGCATCGCCTGGGCGCACCTGGACATCGCGGGCCCCGCCTTCCACGAGGGCGCCCCGTACGGCTACACGCCCAAGGGCGGCACCGGATCGGCGATCCGCACCCTGGTCAGGCTGGCGGAGCGCACCGCCGACGGCGACCTCGGCTGAGGCAGCGGCCGCGCCAGGGGCGTCGCGCCGCGGCCCCGGCCACGACCGGCGAGGCGCCCCTGCGGCCCCGGGCATACGTCCGGGGCCGTACGCGTTCCCCTCACGGCACCGCGACCGGGAAAGGGACGGTTTCGCTCTCGACGAAATCCCCTGTTTCCTACCCAGCGGTAATCCACTGGGACGGACGATCATCCGTCCCGGACACGGGCCCCGCGTCCCGCCCACCGTCAACAAGTGCGAAGATGGGTTCTCGGCAGGACAGGGCCCCCACCACAGGGCCGAAGACAAAGCGGCCGCACACCAGCCGACCGGCCGGTCACACCCCGAGGACGGGGCCCGGCGTACGGCGCACATGCATGGAGGACGTGACGTGGCGAACGACGCCAGCACCGTTTTCGACCTAGTGATCCTCGGCGGTGGCAGCGGCGGGTATGCCGCGGCCCTGCGCGGAGCGCAGCTGGGCCTGGACGTCGCTCTGATCGAGAAGGGCAAGGTCGGCGGCACCTGCCTGCACAACGGCTGCATCCCCACGAAGGCCCTGCTGCACGCGGGCGAGATCGCGGACCAGGCCCGCGAGGCCGGCCAGTTCGGTGTCAAGGCCACCTTCGAGGGCGTCGACATGGCGGCCGTCCACAAGTACAAGGACGACGTGATCTCGGGCCTGTACAAGGGTCTCCAGGGTCTCGTCGCCTCCCGCAAGGTGCACTACATCGAGGGTGAGGGCCGGCTCTCCTCCCCCACCTCGGTGGACGTGAACGGCCAGCGCATCCAGGGCCGCCACGTGCTCCTGGCGACCGGCTCCGTGCCGAAGTCGCTCCCGGGCCTGGAGATCGACGGCAACCGCATCATCTCCTCGGACCACGCGCTGAAGCTGGACCGCGTGCCGAAGTCCGCGATCGTGCTGGGCGGCGGCGTCATCGGCGTCGAGTTCGCCTCCGCGTGGACCTCCTTCGGCACCGACGTGACGATCATCGAGGGCCTGAAGCACCTCGTCCCGGTCGAGGACGAGAACAGCTCGAAGCTCCTGGAACGCGCGTTCCGCAAGCGCGGCATCAAGTTCAACCTCGGCACGTTCTTCCAGAGCGCCGAGTACACGCAGGACGGCGTCCGGGTGACCCTCGCCGACGGCAAGACCTTCGAGGCGGAGGTGCTGCTGGTCGCCATCGGCCGCGGCCCGGTCTCGCAGGGCCTGGGCTACGAGGAGGCCGGGGTCGCCATGGACCGCGGCTACGTCCTGGTCGACGAGTACATGCGGACCAACGTGGAGACGATCTCCGCCGTCGGCGACCTGGTCCCGACGCTCCAGCTGGCGCACGTCGGCTTCGCCGAGGGCATCCTCGTGGCGGAGCGGCTGGCCGGTCTCCAGACCGTCCCGGTCGACTACGACGGTGTTCCCCGGGTGACGTACTGCCACCCCGAGGTCGCCTCCGTCGGTATCACCGAGGCCAAGGCCAAGGAGCTCTACGGCGCGGACAAGGTCGTCGCGCTGAAGTACAACCTCGCGGGCAACGGCAAGAGCAAGATCCTCAAGACCGCGGGCGAGATCAAGCTCGTCCAGGTCAAGGACGGTGCCGTGGTCGGCGTCCACATGGTCGGTGACCGTATGGGCGAGCAGGTCGGCGAAGCCCAGCTGATCTACAACTGGGAGGCGCTGCCGGCCGAGGTCGCCCAGCTCATCCACGCCCACCCGACCCAGAGCGAGGCGCTCGGCGAGGCCCACCTGGCCCTGGCCGGCAAGCCCCTGCACTCCCACGACTGACCAGTCGACCGGGCGCGACGACCGACCACTTCCGCATTTTCGTTAGGAGCAACTGAAACCATGTCGGTTTCCGTAACCCTGCCGGCGCTCGGAGAGAGCGTCACCGAGGGCACTGTCACCCGCTGGCTGAAGGCCGAGGGCGAGCGCGTCGAGGCCGACGAGCCGCTGCTCGAGGTGTCGACCGACAAGGTCGACACCGAGATCCCGGCCCCCGCCTCCGGCATCCTCTCCTCCATCAAGGTCGCCGAGGACGAGACCGTCGAGGTCGGCGCCGAGCTGGCCGTCATCGACGACGGCTCGGGCGCTCCGGCCGCCGAGGCCGCCCCGGCCGCCGAGCCGGCCGCGGTCCCCGCCCCGGCCGCCACCGAGGCCCCGGCCGCCCCGTCGACCGAGACCCAGGCCCCGGCCCCGGCCGAGGCGCCGAGCGCCGAGGCCACCGCCGGTGCCTCCTCCGCCTCCGGCACCGACGTCACCCTGCCGGCGCTCGGCGAGAGCGTCACCGAGGGCACCGTCACCCGCTGGCTGAAGGAGATCGGCGAGGAGGTCACGGAGGACGAGCCCCTCCTGGAGGTCTCCACGGACAAGGTCGACACCGAGATCCCGGCCCCGGTCTCCGGCGTGCTGCTGGAGATCGTCGTCGCCGAGGACGAGACCGCCGAGGTCGGCGCCAAGCTCGCCGTCATCGGTGCGCCCGGTGCCGCCCCGGCCGCCGCTCCGGCACCGGCCGCCCCCGCACCGGCTCCGGCCGCTCCGGCTCCGGCACCGGCCGCTCCGGCCGCCCCCGCACCGGCACCCGCCGCGCCCGCTCCGGCACCGGCGGCCCCCGCCCCGGCTCCGGCGCCCGCCGCTCCGGCCGCTCCGGCTCCGGCTCCGGCTCCGGCCGCGCAGGCTCCGGCCGCGACCTCCGGCGACGACGGCGCGTACGTCACGCCGCTGGTCCGCAAGCTCGCCGCCGAGAACGGCGTCGACCTGGGCTCGGTCAAGGGCACCGGCGTCGGTGGCCGTATCCGCAAGCAGGACGTGGTGGCCGCCGCGGAGGCCGCCAAGGCCGCCGCTGCCGCCCCGGCGCCCGCCGCCGTGACCGCCGGGGGCCATGCCCCCGCCTCCAAGGCGCCGAAGCTGGAGACCTCCCCGCTGCGCGGTCAGACGGTCAAGATGACCCGCATGCGCAAGGTCATCGGCGACAACATGATGAAGGCGCTGCACTCGCAGGCCCAGCTGACCTCGGTCGTCGAGGTCGACGTCACCAAGCTGATGAAGCTGCGCAACAAGGCGAAGGACGGCTTCGCGGCCCGCGAGGGCGTCAAGCTCTCCCCGATGCCGTTCTACGTCAAGGCCGCCGCCCAGGCGCTGAAGGCCCACCCGGTCATCAACGCCCGGATCAACGAGGACGAAGGCACGATCACGTACTTCGACTCGGAGAACATCGGCATCGCCGTGGACGCCGAGAAGGGCCTGATGACCCCGGTCATCAAGGGCGCGGGCGACCTCAACATCGCCGGTATCTCGAAGAAGACCGCCGAGCTGGCCGGCAAGGCCCGCGGTGGCGGCCTGACGCCGGACGACATGTCCGGTGCCACCTTCACCATCAGCAACACCGGCTCGCGCGGTGCGCTGTTCGACACCGTCATCGTGCCGCCGAACCAGGCAGCCATCCTGGGCATCGGCGCCACCGTCAAGCGTCCGGCGGTCATCGAGACCGAGGAGGGCACCGTCATCGGTGTCCGCGACATGACGTACCTCTCGCTCTCCTACGACCACCGTCTGGTGGACGGCGCGGACGCCGCCCGCTACCTGACCGCGGTCAAGGCGATCCTGGAGGCCGGCGAGTTCGAGGTCGAGCTCGGCCTGTAACCAGCCTCACGATCGGCGCCCCCGTCCGGAACACTCCCGGGCGGGGGCGCCGCCGTATTGTCTAGACACCACCGGTCGCCCCGGCCACCGTGCCGGTGCAGGCGTACCGGTCTGTCCGAAGGAGCCCGTCATGACCCCGCCCGTCGTCCACTCGCTGCGCGAACAGATCCGCGAGCACATCGTGGAGGGGATCGTCAGCGGGCGCTGGAAGCCGGGCGAGCGGATCGTGGAGCGGCGCATCGCCACCGAGCTGGAGGTCAGCCAGACGCCCGTGCGCGAGGCGCTGCGGGAGCTGGAGACGCTGCGGCTGATCGAGTCGGCGCCCAACAAGGGCGTCCGGGTCCGCAACCTCACGGCCGCCGATCTGGAGGAGAGCTACCCGGTACGGGCCGGTCTGGAGCAGATCGCCGCCGAGCTGGCGGCCCCCGGGCTCGGCGAGGACTGCTCGCTGCTGACCCCGCACGTGGCGGCGCTCTACGAGGCGGACCGGCTGGCGGACGGCGAGGCACAGGTGCGCCACACGGTCGCCTTCCACCGCGAGATGGTGCGGGCGGCGGGCAACGCGGTGCTGCTGCACACCTGGGAGGGGCTCGGCATCGAGGTGTTCACGGCGCTGTCGATCCGCTGGCTGGGGACGGTGCAGAAGTCCTACGCCGAGGAGCACGAGGCGCTCATCGACGCCTTCCTGCGCAAGGACCCGGACATAGGGACCCTGGTCAAGGCGCACGTGCTGGGCTGCGCGCCGCGCGCCTGAGCCCCGCACCGGGCCGGTGACGCATCTGTCACCAGGAGTGCTCACCCGTGCAGATCGACGCCCCTTTTGCGCGCTAAATCCCGTCACTCGGTGCCCCATTTCATGGCACGGCATGCCACTTTCTTCAGATCGAGAAGTTTTTCCTTTCATCCTTTGATCGATCATCGATCGGCGACTTACAGTTCACTTCGCGGGCCCACCGGCCCCATCGCCCTGTCCTGCCAGTCAGGGACTTCTCCACCCCCCTCCTCACCGGAAGGCGGCGATCATGACCGACCCCGTAGGAAAGCTTCCGAGCGAGCTCGACCAGCTCCCGGACCGCGACCCGGAGGAGACCGCTGAATGGGCGGCCTCCCTGGATGCCGTCACCAAGGCCGCGGGCCCGCACCGCGCCGCGTACCTGATGCGCCGGTCGCTCCAGCACGCCGAGGGCGCCGGTCTCGCGCTGCCCAAGCTGCTGGAGACCGATTACGTCAACTCCATCCCGACCGCCGCGGAGCCCGCCTTCGACGGTGACCTGGAGATGGAGTCGAAGATCACCGCGTGGAACCGCTGGAACGCGGCCGCGATGGTCACCCGCGGCTCGCGCTTCGGCGTCGGCGGCCACATCGCCACCTTCGCCTCGGCGGCCTGGCTGTACGAGACCGGCTTCAACCACTTCTTCCGCGGCAAGGAGGGCGAGGGCTCCGGCGACCAGCTGTACATCCAGGGCCACGCCTCCCCCGGCATCTACGCCCGCGCCTTCCTCGACGGCCGGCTCGACGAGCAGCAGCTCGACAACTTCCGCCAGGAGGCGGGCGGCAACGGCCTGCCGTCCTACCCGCACCCGCGGCGGCTGCCCTGGCTGTGGGAGTTCCCCACCGTCTCGATGGGCCTCGGCCCGCTCTCGGCGATCTACCAGGCGCGCTTCAACCGCTACCTGGCCAACCGCAACATCAAGGACACGTCGAACTCGCACGTCTGGGCCTTCCTGGGCGACGGCGAGATGGACGAGCCCGAGTCGACCGCCGCCCTCGCCCTCGCGGCCCGTGAGCAGCTCGACAACCTGACCTTCGTCATCAACTGCAACCTCCAGCGCCTCGACGGCCCGGTCCGCGCCAACTTCCGCGTGGTCCAGGAGCTGGAGAGTGCCTTCCGCGGCGCCGGCTGGAACGTCGTCAAGACGCTCTGGGGCACCGCCTGGGACGAGCTGTTCCAGCTCGACACCGCGGGTGCGCTGGTACGCCGGCTCCGCGAGGTCCCGGACGCGCAGTTCCAGACGTACGCCACCCGCGACGTCGCCTACATCCGTGAGCACTTCTTCGGCGCCGAGCCCGCCCTCGCCGAGCTGGCGAAGCTGCTCACCGACGCGAAGATCGCCGAGTGCTTCCACACCTCGCGCGGCGGCCACGAGGCCCGCAAGGTCTACGCGGCGTACCGGGCGGCCCTGGAGCACAAGGGCGCGCCGACGGTGATCCTGGCGCAGACCGTGAAGGGCTACACGCTCGGCCCCGGCTTCGAGTCGCGCAACGCCAACCACCAGATGAAGAAGCTGGACGGCAAGCAGTTCCGCGCCATGCGCGACCTGCTCGACCTGCCGATCCCGGACGCGAAGCTGGACGAGGGCCTGGTGCCCTACGCCCACCCGGGCGCCGACTCCCCCGAGGTCCGCTACCTCCAGGAGCGCCGCGCCGCCCTCGGCGGCCCCGCCCCGGCCCGCCGGGTGCACGCGGTGGCGCTGCCGACGCCCGAGGAGCGCGCGTTCGCCGCGCTGAAGAAGGGCTCCGGCAAGCAGGAGCTGGCCACCACGATGGCCTTCGTCCGCCTGGTCAAGGACCTGATGCGGGACAAGCAGACCGGCAAGCGCTGGGTCCCGATCGTCCCCGACGAGGCCCGGACCTTCGGCATGGAGGCGCTGTTCCCGTCGGCCGGCATCTACTCGCCGCTCGGCCAGACGTACGACCCGGTCGACCGCGACCAGCTGATGTACTACAAGGAAGCCAAGGACGGCCAGGTCCTCAACGAGGGCATCACCGAGGCCGGCGCCATGGCCGACTTCATCGCCGCCGCCACGTCGTACGCGACGCACGGCGAGCCGATGATCCCGTTCTACATCTTCTACTCGATGTTCGGCTGGCAGCGTACGGGCGACCAGTTCTGGCAGCTCGGCGACCAGCTCGGCCGCGGCTTCGTGGTCGGCGCGACCGCCGGCCGTACGACGCTGACGGGTGAGGGCCTCCAGCACGCGGACGGCCACTCGCACCTGATCGCGGCCACGAACCCGGCGTCGCTCAACTACGACCCGGCGTTCGCGTACGAGATCGCGGTGATCGTCCAGGACGGTCTGCGCCGGATGTACGGCCCCGACGCCGAGGACGTCTTCTACTACCTGACGGTCTACAACGAGCCGAAGCCGCAGCCCGCGATGCCGGAAGGCGTCGAGGAGGGCATCGTCAAGGGCCTCTACCGCTTCAAGGAGGGCACGCCCGCCGGGGCGGACGCGCCGCGCGCCCAGCTGCTGGCCTCCGGTACGGCGATCCACTGGGCCCTGGAGGCCCAGGAGCTGCTGGCCGCCGACTGGGGTGTCACGGCCGACGTCTGGTCCGCGACCTCGTGGGGCGAGCTGCGCCGGGAGGCGCTGGAGTGCGACGAGGCGCTGCTCCGCGGCGAGCAGCGGGTGCCGTACGTGACGCAGGCGCTGGACGGCGCGCCGGGCCCGGTCCTCGCGGTCAGCGACTGGATGCGCGCGGTGCCGGACCAGATCAGCCAGTGGGTCGAGCAGGACTGGTCCTCGCTCGGCACGGACGGCTTCGGGATCTCCGACACCCGTGACGCGGCCCGCCGCCACTTCGGTGTCGACGCCCAGTCCGTCGTGGTCGCGGTCCTGGCCCAGCTGGCCCGTCGCGGCGAGGTCCCCGCGACGGCGGTCAAGGAGGCCCGGGACCGGTACGGTCTCTGATCCCGCGCACGGTCGAGCCCGTCCCGCGCCCCGTGCGCGGGGCGGGCTCGTCCCGTTTCCGTACGGCCACAATGGCCGTATGCGTGCTGCCCGGCTGATCAGAATGGTGCTGCTCCTCCAGGCCCGCCCCGGTATGACCGCCGCCGGGCTCGCCGCGGAGCTGGAGGTGTCCGAGCGGACCGTCACCCGGGACGCCCAGGCCCTGTCCGAGGCCGGTGTCCCGGTGTACGCGGAACGCGGCCGGGCGGGCGGCTACCGGCTCGTCGGCGGGTACCGCACCGGGCTGACCGGGCTCGCCCGGGACGAGGCCGAGGCGCTCTTCCTGTCCGGCCTGCCGTCCGCCCTGCGCGAGATGGGCCTCGCGGACGCCGCGTCCGCCGCCCGCCTGAAGGTCTCGGCGGCCCTGACGCCCGCCCTGCGGGACGCCCCCGCCGGGGCGGGCCGCCGCTTCCACCTGGACGCGCCCGCCTGGTACCAGGAGCCGGTCGCGCCCGAGCTGCTGCCCGCCGTGGCCGAGGCCGTGTGGCGCGACCGCCTGCTCCTCGCCCGCTACCGGCGGGCCGGCCGGGAGACCGGGGCGGAACGGGAGCTGGCCCCCTACGGCCTCGTCCTGAAGGCCGGGGTCTGGTACCTGTGCGCCCGCGCGGGCGACGACTTCCGGGTGTACCGGATCGACCGGTTCACCGCCGCGGCCGTCTCGGACACGCCGTTCGTCCGGGACGAGGGCTTCGACCTGCCCTCCTTCTGGGCGGAGCGGTCGGCCGAGTTCGCCCGGTCGCTGCTGCGGGCGCGGGTGAGGGTACGGCTCTCGGAGACGGGCGTGCGTCTGCTGCCGCACGCCGTGGACCGGGCCGCCGCGCGGGAGGCGCTGGAGGCGGCGGGGCCGCCCGGCGCCGACGGATGGGTCACGGTCACCCTGCCGGTCGAGTCCCTGGACGTCGCCCGCGGCCAGCTGATGGGCCTCGGGCCGGAGTTGGAGGTGCTGGAACCCGCGGCCCTGCGCGCCGGGTTCGCGGCGGCCGCCGCCCGGCTGCACGCGCTCTACCGGGGCACTTCCTGAGCCCCGTCGCGGTGACTGGGCGTGCGTGGCCCGCCCCCAGGGCAGATGCTGGACCCGTGATGGACGAGACGGAGTTCTGGGAGCTGATCGACAGCACCCGCGAGGCCGCCGACGGCGACCCCGAGGACCATGCCGACCTGCTGGTCGAACGGCTGGTGCGGCTCGATCCCGATTCCGTGCTGGACTTCGCCCGGCACTTCGAGGCCCGCTTCAACCGCGCCTACCGCTGGGACCTGTGGGCCGCGGCAGCCGTGCTGCTCGGCGGCGCGGACGAGGACGCCTTCGACTGCTTCCGCTGCTGGCTGATCGGCCGGGGCCGGGAGGTCTTCGAGGGCGCGGTGCACGACCCGGACAGCCTGGCCGAGCTGCTGGACGACTTCGACGAGGAGCTGGACGGGGACGCGGAGGAGCTGGGGTACGCGGCCGACGAGGCGTACGAGCAGCTCACCGGCCTGGTCGCGCCCGATCTGGGGCTGCCGCCGCAGGCCGAGGAGCCGGAGGGCACGCCGCTGGACCCCGGCGACGACGCGGCGCCGGCGGCCCGGCTGCCCGCGCTGTGGGAGCGGTTCGGCCACTGAGCGCCACGCGGGTCACGGGGCGAGCGGCCGGCCCATCATCACGTCGTCCACGTACCGCCCGTCCAGGAAGAACTCGCCGCGCAGCACACCCTCGACGGTGAAGCCCTCCGCCTCGTACAGCGCGCGGGCCGGCGCGTTGTGGCCGAGGACCCGCAGGGTCATCCGGTTCGCGCCCTCGCCGCGCGCCGCGAGGCAGCCGGCCCGGACGAGCGCGCGCCCGACGCCCCGGCCGCGCGCCCAGCCGGCGACGGCGAGGCCCTGTATCTGACGGACGTGCGCGTTGCAGGCCAGCGGGGTGGGCGGCACCACCCGGATGTATCCGGCCAGGCCCCGGACCCCGGCCTCGTTCACCGCCTCGGCCACCAGGATGTCCTGGGGCAGGTGCCGCTCGTCGAAGAACGGCTCGTAGGGCGGCTGCGGGCGCGGCTGCACGGCGTGCAGCGTCGACCAGGTGGCGCGGTCCAGTTCACCGAGTGCGGGGCCGTCCTGCGGGACGGCGCGGCGGACGGCGGGGGCTGCGGCGGCGGGTGACTCGGTCATGGCCGCCACTGTGCCACGGCGGTGCCGGGCGGGGTCCATGGGGCAGGATGGGTGCCATGCCGCACTCCCGTATCGCCGTCAGCGGATCGTCCGGACTCATCGGAGCGGCGCTGGTGCGCTCGCTGCGGGCCGACGGGCACGAGGTGGTCCGCCTGGTCCGCCGCCCGGCGCGGGCCGGTGACGAGGTGGAGTGGGACCCCGGGCGGGGCTACGTCGACGTGGCCGGTCTGGTGGGCTGCGACGCGGTCGTGCACCTCGCGGGGGCCGGGGTGGGCGACCACCGCTGGACCGAGGCGTACAAGAAGGAGATCCGGGACAGCCGGGTGCTCGGGACCGCCGCCGTCGCGGACGCCGTCGCCTCCCTGGACACCCCGCCCGCCGTGTTCCTGTCCGGGTCGGCGATCGGCTTCTACGGCGACACCGCGGACCGCGCGATCGACGAGGACGCGCCGCCGGGCGACGGGTTCCTGCCGTCGGTGTGCGTGGAGTGGGAGGAGGCCACGGCCGCCGCCGAGGAGGCCGGGGTGCGTACGGTGCACGCCCGCACCGGACTGGTGGTCGCCCGGGAGAGCGGCGCCTGGGGCCGGCTCTTCCCGCTGTTCCGGGCCGGGCTCGGCGGCCGGCTGGGCAACGGGCGGCAGTACTGGAGCTTCATCGCGCTGCACGATCACATCGCGGCGCTGCGGCACATCCTGGACACCCCGGAGCTGTCCGGCCCGGTGAACCTGACCGGCCCGGCGCCCGTCACCAACGCCGAGGTGACGGCCGCGATGGGGCGGGTCCTGCGGCGGCCCACCCTGTTCACGGCGCCCGCGCCGGCGCTGCGGATCGCGCTGGGCGAGTTCGCCGGGGACGTGCTGGGCAGTCAGCGGGTGCTGCCCGCACGGCTGCTGGACTCGGGCTTCTCGTACGCCTTCCCCGGCATCGACGCCGCCATCCGCGCGGCCCTGCGCTGAACCTCCCGCACCACCCGCACCAGCCTCGGACGGGTGTGCGACCCCGTGCACCGGTGCCCCCGTACGCGCGCGACTGCGCACGATCGGGCACTCTCCTAGCCTCCTGATGAACACACGCATTCCGGTGGGCGGTTGAGGGCAAGAGCCCCCCACCAATCGCGCCGAATCGGGGAGGGCACGTGCTCAGCACGGCACACCACGCGGACGTCGTCGTCATCGGGGCCGGAATCGCCGGCCTGTCAGCGGCCCACCATCTGACCAGCGCGGGAGTCGGGGTCAGCGTCCTGGAGGCCGGCCCCGGCGTCGGCGGCCGGATGACGACCGACGAGGTGGACGGGTTCCGCCTCGACCACGTCGGCCCGCTGCTCAACACCGCCTACCCGGAGCTGCGCACGACGCCCGGTCTCGACGGTCTCGTCCTGCGTACCTTCGACCCCGGCGTCCTCGTCCACAGCGAGGGCCGCCGCCACCGGACCGGGGAGACGCGCGGCACCCAGGGCCCACGCAGCGCACGGGGCGCGTTGAAAGCGGCGCGCGCCCTCGCGAGCGCCCCCAGGCCGCCACGGGCGGGCGCCCTCAGCGGAGCCATGGGCGGCGCGATCGACCACGCACGGCTCGGCGTGGCACTGGCCCGCCTCGCCGCCACCCCGCCGGCCCGCATCCTCGCCCGGCCCGAACGCGCCGCACTCGACGCCCTGTCCGGCCGGCTGTCCGCCCGTACGCTCAACGGCTTCGTACGCCCCCTGCTCACCGCGCTGCTCAGCGACCCGGACCTCGCCACCTCCAGCAGGTACGCCGACCTCGCCCTGCGCACCTACGCGAGCGGGCGGCTGTGCGTACCGGAGGGCGGGGCGGGCACCCTGCCCGAACTCCTCGCGGCTTCCCTGCCGCCCGGCACCGTACGCACCGGGGTGCACGTCACCTCCGCCGACATCACCTCGGTCCGCACCAAGGAACACGGCGAACTGGGCTGCCGCTCCCTGCTGATCGCGACCGGCGCGAGCGCCGCGGCCGAACTGCTGCCGGGCCTGCGCATGCCGTCCTTCCACCCCGTGACGGTGCTCCACCACACCGCCCCCGCTCCCCCGCCGACCGGTGCCTCACTGGTGCTGGACGCCGACCGCTCGGGGCCCGTCGCGCACACCGCGGTGATGAGCGAGGTCGACCCGGCCCGCGCCCCGCGCGGCCGGACCCTGATCAGCTCCACCGTGCTCGGCACCCCGCCTCCCGGCCTCGACCGCGCGGTCCGCGCCCACCTCGCCACGCTCTACGGCGTGCCCACCGACGACTGGGAACTGCTGGCCGCCCACCACGACCCGGAGGCGGTGCCCGCGATGACGCCGCCGCACGACCCGGCCCGCCCGGTCCGGGTGCTCGCGGGCCTGTACGTGTGCGGGGACCACCGCGACACCGGCACGGTCCGGGGCGCCCTGGCGTCCGGCCGGCGGGCCGCCGTCTCGATCCTGAGCGACCTCGGCGTACGGCCGGCCGCCGGGGGCGGGGCGGTGCTCCCCCGGGCCGCCTGACGCCTCAGCCCAGCGCGGCGACCCGTTCGCGGTAGCCGCGCACGGCCGCCGCGTCCCGGAAGGGCTCAAGCCGCCGCTCGAAGTCGCGCACGTACTCCGTGGCCCGTACCGAACGCATCTCGGCGGCCTGCTGGGCGGCCTCCGCGCCCAGCCGGCAGGCCTGCTCCAGCTCGCCGAGGCCGAGCCGGGCGCAGGCCAGCACCACCCGGCAGAACAGCCTGCTGCGGGCGTACGCGGGGGCGCGCAGCTGGAGCGAGCGCTCCGCGTGCTGGGCGGCGGGCCGGTACTGCTGGAGGTCGCGGTGGCAGTGGCCGAACTCGTCGGCGAGCTGCGCCTCGTCGAAGTGGCGCGCCCAGTGCGGCACCTCGTCACCGGGGCGGGCCGTCTCCAGCGCCCGTTCGGCCCGCGCGAGCGAGGCGGTGCACGCCTTGGCGTCCCCGAGCACCGCGTGGCCGCGCGCCTCGACCGCGTGCAGCAGGGCGAGGACGGCGTGGGGGGCGGCGGAGCCGATGCCCTGCTGGGCGACCCTGGCCAGCTGGACCGCCTCCCGGCCGTGCGCGAGGTAGACCGCCTGGCGGCTCATGGTGATGAGGACGTAGCTGCCGTAGGCGCGGTCCCCGGCGGCCTGGGAGAGCCGTAGGGCCTGCACGAAGTAGCGCTGGGCGAGCCCGTGGGCGGCGATGTCGTACGAGGTCCAGCCGGCCAGCCGGGTCAGGTCGGCGGCGGCCGCGAACAGGCGCCGGCCGGTGGCCTCCGTGTACGTGCCGCGCAGCATCGGCTCCGTCTCGTGCTCCAGGTACCGGACGAGGGCCTGCCGGGCGTGACCTCCGCCGTAGGCGTGGTCCAGGGTGCGGAACAGCTCGGCGACCGAGCGCAGGGCGGCGACGTCCCCGTCGCCGACCCGCAGTCCGGAGCCCCGTTCGGTCTGCCGCTGCCGGGGAACGCCGGGGGCGCCGGGCACGGCGGCGGCCGGGGCACCGGGCGGGGCGGGCGTCCCGCCGGGCCTGGAGGGCGCGGGCCCCCGGACGCCGGGCCGGCCGCCGGTCCCCGGGGCCCCGCCCTGTTCGGGCACGCCGGGCAGGGCGCCGGGCGCGGAGCCGTGTGCCGCGTACGGCCCGGAGGCGCCGCGGGAGGCCGCGGGGGCCGGGGCGCCGCCCCCGGTCCGGACCGCGCCACCGGTCCGGACCGGGCTCACGGGGCCGCCCCGGCCGACCCACTCGTCCGCCCGGCCGATCAGCCAGTCCCGGCTGGGGACGACCAGGCCCGCCGGGGTGAAGGCGATCTTCCGCAGCTCGGCGTGGCTGCCGGAGTCCTTGCGCCACAGTCCGCTGACGATGTCGACCGCCTCGGCGGGCGTGGCGGCGAATTCGAGCCCCGCGTAGACGGGGGCGCAGGCGTCCAGGCCCAGGTCCTGTGCGGAGAGCCGGCGGCCGAGCCGCCGGGTGAAGACCTCGGCGATCAGCGCGGGGGTGGTGCCCCGGGGCTGCTGGCCGCGCAGCCAGCGGGTCACGGAGGTCTTGTCGTACCGCAGGTCGAGGCCGTGTTCGAGGCCGAGCTGATCCACCCGGCGGGCGAGGCCGGCGTTGGAGAATCCGGCCTCGGTGATGAGTGAGGCGAGCCGACGGTTGGGGGTGCGCTGCGGGGGTCGTTCCGACATCAGCTGTAGGGTCTCCTGCCTTCTGGGCCGGGCGGGCAGCCCTCAGGGCCTCCTCTGACGAACGGCGCGAATTTAACTGTCGGCGGGGCGGCCCCGGTCTCCTTTGCTCCACATTCATCCGATCGTGTGAGGATTGCGGGCGGTGCTGACGGGAAAGACCTGCCCGTCCCCCGCTCCCCCGACGGTCGTACAGTGGCTCGGGCGCGATTCGTGCAGGGTGACGCGGTGCCGGGGAAACCCTCCGGACCACGGCACCGCGAGTAGAGAGGCTGCTGTCGTGACTGAGCTCCGGTTCGTCCGCCTGGGTTTCGGCGAGGATGCCGTCGACTACCAGGAGGCCTGGCAGAAGCAGCGCGAGGTGCACGCGGCACGGTTCGAGGACACCGTCCCCGACACCTGCCTGCTCCTGGAACACCCGCCCGTCTACACAGCGGGCCGGCGCACGGCCGACAGCGAGCGCCCCCTGGACGGCACCCCGGTCATCGACGTGGACCGCGGCGGCAAGATCACCTGGCACGGCCCCGGCCAGCTCGTCGGCTACCCGATCCAGAAGCTCCCCCGCCCGGTGGACGTCGTCGCGCACGTGCGCCGCCTGGAGGAGGCGCTGATCCGCACCGCCGCCGAGTTCGGCGTCGAGACCACCCGGGTCGAGGGCCGCAGCGGCGTCTGGGTCCTGGGCGACCCGGTCGAGCGGCGCCCCGCCGTCGGCGGCCTCACCCTCGACTTCGACCCGCGCATGCAGGACGACGAGTTCGACCCCCGGCTCAACGGCCCGGAGTACGCCCCGTCCAACGCCGGCCAGCGCCGCGAGGACCGCAAGCTGGCCGCGATCGGCATCCGGGTCGCCAAGGGCGTGACCATGCACGGCTTCTCGTTCAACGTGAACCCGGACAACACCTGGTTCGACCGGATCGTGCCCTGCGGCATCCGGGACGCGGGCGTCACCTCGCTCGCGTACGAACTCGGCCGCGACATCACCATCGCCGAGGTCCTCCCGGTCGTCGAGAAGCACCTGCGCGACATCCTGGAGAACGCCGAGCCGGCCCCGCGCGTCGTCGCCCGCGCCGACGACGCCATGGCCACGGCGTGACCCACGGAACACGCCTCCGGGAATAGGCCCTGCCGCCCCCAGGTTGGGCAGACGTAAAGCCGAATGAACTACGGGCGTACCCTGGTGTTCGCCGAAGAATCCAATGCAGTGAAAGCAAAGGGGAGTGCCGGAGTGTCTGTCGCACCTGACGGGCGCAAGATGCTGCGCCTTGAGGTCCGGAACAGCCAGACCCCCATCGAGCGCAAGCCCGAGTGGATCAAAACCCGGGCCAAGATGGGTCCTGAGTACAACCAGCTGCAGAAACTCGTCAAGAGCGAGGGCCTGCACACGGTGTGCCAGGAGGCCGGCTGCCCCAACATCTTCGAGTGCTGGGAGGACCGCGAGGCCACGTTCCTCATCGGCGGCGACCAGTGCACCCGGCGTTGTGACTTCTGCCAGATCGACACGGGCAAGCCGCAGGCGCTGGACCGGGACGAGCCCCGCCGTGTCGGCGAGTCGGTCGTCACGATGGACCTGAACTACGCCACGATCACCGGCGTCGCCCGCGACGACCTGGAGGACGGCGGCGCCTGGCTGTACGCGGAGACCGTGCGCCAGATCCACGCGCAGACGGCGGAGCGGGAGGGCGGCCACACCAAGGTCGAGCTGCTGATCCCCGACTTCAACGCCGAGCCCGAGCAGCTCGCCGAGGTCTTCTCCTCGCGCCCGGAGGTGCTGGGGCACAACGTGGAGACGGTACCGCGCATCTTCAAGCGGATCCGGCCCGGCTTCCGCTACGAGCGCTCCCTGGAGGTCATCACCCGGGCCCGCGAGGCCGGTCTGGTGACCAAGTCCAACCTGATCCTCGGCATGGGCGAGACCCGCGAGGAGGTCAGCCAGGCGCTCCGGGACCTGCACGACGCCGGCTGCGAGCTCATCACGATCACCCAGTACCTGCGGCCGTCCCCGCGCCACCACCCGGTCGAGCGCTGGGTGAAGCCGCACGAGTTCGTGGAGCTGAAGGACGAGGCCGACGCGATCGGCTACTCGGGCGTGATGTCCGGACCGCTGGTCCGCTCCTCCTACCGCGCGGGCCGGCTGTTCCAGCAGGCGATGGACCGGCGCGGGGCCCAGATCGCGGCGCCTTCCGCGTAAGCACCGCGCGACCGCCCTGTGTGAAATCGCGCACAAGCGGCTACCGCCGAGTAATGGCCGAACCGACGCGGTCCTTCCACTCCTCGCAGGTCCGAGAGGCCACCGGGGCGCGGACGGACCGCGTCGGCGTGCGCGGCGCCGATATCAGGGTTTCATTGGTGTTTGACCGACCGGTCATGCGCTGGTAACACCGGACAGTGACGCTGGATGAACGCGCAGCGCGGTGACTTCGACCGCCACCGCCGACCCTGCGCCCCGTCTCCAGTCCGCGCAGCACACGCACATCGTTTTGAGGGGACTTCCACGATGCAGGCCGCGCCGGTACGCGCCACCGTCATCCCGACCGTCACCGATGCCCTCCGCGCCGTCGAGTCGCTGCTGCTGAGCAGCGGCCAGCGCACCGCCCGCCGCAACGCCTGGACGGCCGTCCTGGAGGACCGCCGCCGGGCCAAGGACCGGGCCGAGTCCGGCTACGCACTGGAACGGGAGGCCGTGGCCGCCCGTCGTTCCCGGGCCACGTAAACTTCCTTGCATGGCGAGGAAGGCAAACACCACTGAAGGCGCGGACAGCGCCGAGAACGCGGGGCGGCTCAAGCAGATCGCCCTGACCTACAAGATGACCAGGCGGACCGACACCAAGATCGGTCTTGTGGTCGCGGGTGTGGGAATCGTCACCTTCGGTGTCATCCTCGCGATCGGTTTCCTGATCGACCACCCGATCTACCTGGGCATCCTGGGCTTCGTGCTCGCCCTCCTCGCGATGGCGATCGTCTTCGGACGGCGCGCCGAGCGCGCGGCCTTCGGGCAGATGGAGGGCCAGCCCGGCGCCGCGGCCGCGGTGCTGGACCGCGTGGGCCGCGGCTGGACGACGACGCCCGCGGTCGCGATGAACCGCAACCAGGACGTCGTCCACCGCGCCGTGGGCAAGGCGGGCATCGTGCTG
This sequence comes from Streptomyces sp. ATexAB-D23, assembly GCF_000373645.1. Classification (GTDB taxonomy): domain Bacteria; phylum Actinomycetota; class Actinomycetes; order Streptomycetales; family Streptomycetaceae; genus Streptomyces; species Streptomyces castrisilvae. Next base: position 499,769 of record NZ_KB892001.1, read on the forward strand.
GTCGCCGAGGGCAATCCGAACCGGGTGAAGAGCCTGCTCGCGGCCGAGAAGAAGCGGATGGCCCGCATCGTCGTCGACGTCCCCGTCCACGACATCATCGTCGGCAACGGCGAGGGCCAGGTGCCGCTGAAGAAGGTGCGCACCAAGATGCTGAAGCTGCCGCGCGTACTGACCGGCCCCCAGGTCACCGCCGCCAACGACCGGCTGCGCGCGATGGGCGACCTGATGAGCAACATGCCGCTGCCGAAGGGCCCCCTCCCCGGCCGCGGGGGCGCCGGCCGCCCGCCCCGCGCACGCTAGCCGCGGGCTCCCGCGGCGGTCGTCTCCCACATATGAAGCCTGTGACAGGGCGCCTGCGGCGCCCTGTCACAGGCTTCATATGTTCCGGATCCGGACAGGCCCTAAGGGCTGTCCCGCAATTCCTGGCGGGCGCACGACGTCAGCTACGGCACCTCGCCGCGTTGTCGAAACGCCCGAATACATCCAGTATGCGGGCGCCTCTCCGCCTTGCGATGCACCGCATCTGACGCCGCGCGCTGATCCGCCAGGAATTGCGGGACAGCCCTTAGATCCGCCTCTTGCGCAGCGAGTGCCAGGCGGCCCCTGCCAGCGCCCGCGTCGACCGGGGCACCGAAAGCTGTTCGTGCTCCCGGTACAGGGCCCAGTTGTACGGGATGAGTGACAGCTTGTTCGAGGACAGCGATCCCGGACGCTGGGCCCTGTACACGGCCAGCGGCTCCGGGAGCCCCGCGGCATCGAACCCGTCACGCATGATGGACAGCCACAGGGCGTAGTCCTGGCGCTTGGGCATCTCCGGCATCAGCCGCGTACCCAGGACCGTGCGGTCGTACATCGCGGTCAGCGCACCGATGTGGTCCTGAAGCAGCATCGCGCGGTAGTCGACGCGTTCCTGGACGGGGACGATGCGCCCGTTCGGCTCGAAATCGGAGCTCTCACCGACGTGATCGGCGTCCATCTTGTAGTAGGCGGTGAATGTCAGAGGCACCTGCGCCGTCGCCGCGAACGCGAGTTGCCGCTCCAGCTTCTCCGGCAGCCACATGTCGTCACTGTCGAGGAAGGCGATGTAGTCCCCGTTGGCCCGCTCCATGGCGAGGTTACGAGCCCGGCCCGCGCCGCCCCGCTCCGGGGCCGTTTCCGGGCGGACGCGTTCGTCCTGCCGGGCGAATTCCTCCAGCAGGTCCATGGACCCGTCCGAGGACTGGTCATCGGTGACCAGCAGTTCCAGATCGCTGTGCGTCTGGGTGAGCACCGACCGGACCGCAGCACCGAGAGTGACTGCCGAGTTGTACACCGGCATCACGACAGACACCAAGGGCACAGCGCTTCTCCCTGATAGACCGAATTCTCATTCCGACCGGAATTTTAGTAGGAGCCGCGTCCAGCCCCGACAGCGAGAGGGCGGGCCGTGAACCTCGTGGTTCACGGCCCGCCCTCTTCGCGCTGCGTACGGCTCAGAGGCGGACCTGGACCGCGCGGGCGAGGCGGTCGTGGAGGCCGCGGCCGTCGCGGTCCCAGACGAGGGCCGGGATCGCCAGGCAGAGCAGCACGCTGCGGATGAGGACGCGTACGAGGCCGAGGCGGCCGCCGTCCTCGGCGATGACGCGGATGCCCATGAGGCGCTTGCCGGGGGTGCAGCCGATGGTGCCGAGGGTGAGCACGCTCATGACGAGGAAGATGCCGAGCGCCCAGTTGCCCGCGGACTGCTGGTCACCGCGAGCGAACAGTCCGTATGCGATCAGCAGGCACAGGGCCCAGTCGATGAAGAGAGCTCCGAAGCGCCGGCCGAGCGGGGCGATGGCCCCCGGGCCCTGCTCGGGGAGGCCGAGCCGCTTGCCCCGGTAGCCGAAGTCGGCGCCCATCTCCTCGGCGGCCGCGCGCGGCCCGGAGAGCCACGATCCGATTGCTTGCCTGTTGTCCACCCGACCACGGTACTGCGCCCGCCCGCGCCTCTTCCCCGGCGGGTGTCGTCCCATTCCCCGGACATCCGGGCGAGACGGCCGGGAAACCCGCCGGACCCCGGTACGAAGGCGGCCGGGGGGCTGTTCGACCGCCTGTCGCACCCGGCTCGGTTAACTTCGGCGAAACAAATGGGTCATGCTTGAGAAATCCGGTCTGCCTATGGTCGGGTCCAGCGTGTGCCACCGCACTGGTCACACAACGAGCTGCAACCCCGTCCCTCCCGGGCCGGGAGTAGGAGGAGTTGGATGTTCCAGAACGCCGACGACGCGAAGAAGTTCATCGCCGACAACGACGTCAAGTTCATCGATGTCCGGTTCTGTGACCTGCCCGGTGTGATGCAGCACGTCACCGTGCCGGCGGCGACCTTCAACCCGGCCGACGAGCTTGCCTTCGACGGCTCGTCGATCCGCGGCTTCCAGGCCATCCACGAGTCCGACATGGCGCTGCGCGCGGACCTGTCGACCGCCCGCGTCGACCCCTTCCGCCGCGACAAGACCATCAACATCAACTTCTTCATCCACGACCCGATCACCGGCGAGCAGTACAGCCGTGACCCGCGGAACGTGGCCAAGAAGGCCGAGGCCTACCTCGCCTCGACCGGCATCGCCGACACCGCGTACTTCGGCCCGGAGGCCGAGTTCTACGTCTTCGACAACGTCCGCTTCCAGACGTCGGCGAACGAGAGCTTCTACCACATCGACTCCGAGGCCGGCGCCTGGAACACCGGTGCGATCGAGAACAACCGCGGTTACAAGGTCCGCTACAAGGGCGGTTACTTCCCCGTCTCGCCGGTCGACCACTTCGCCGACCTGCGCGCCGAGATGTCCCTGGAGCTGGAGAACAGCGGCCTTCAGATCGAGCGCCAGCACCACGAGGTCGGCACCGGCGGCCAGGCCGAGATCAACTACAAGTTCAACACGCTGCTCGCCGCGGCCGACGACCTGATGCTCTTCAAGTACATCGTGAAGAACGTCGCCTGGCGCAACGGCAAGACCGCGACCTTCATGCCGAAGCCGATCTTCGGCGACAACGGCTCGGGCATGCACGTCCACCAGTCCCTGTGGGCCGGCGGCGACCCGCTGTTCTACGACGAGCAGGGCTACGCGGGCCTCTCGGACATGGCGCGCTACTACATCGGCGGCATCCTGAAGCACGCCCCGTCGCTGCTGGCCTTCACCAACCCGACGGTGAACTCCTACCACCGCCTGGTCCCCGGCTTCGAGGCCCCGGTCAACATGGTGTACTCGCAGCGCAACCGCTCCGCCGCGATGCGCATCCCGATCACCGGCTCCAACCCGAAGGCCAAGCGCGTCGAGTTCCGCGCCCCGGACCCGTCGTCCAACCCGTACCTGGCCTTCTCGGCCCTCCTGATGGCCGGCCTGGACGGCATCAAGAACAAGATCGAGCCCGCCGAGCCGATCGACAAGGACCTCTACGAGCTGGCTCCCGAGGAGCACGCCAACGTCCAGCAGGTCCCGACCTCCCTCCCGGCCGTCCTGGACGCCCTGGAGGCGGACAACGAGTACCTCCAGGCGGGCGGCGTCTTCACGTCCGACCTGATCGAGACGTGGATCGACTACAAGCGCACCCACGAGATCGCCCCGATCCAGCTGCGCCCGCACCCGCACGAGTTCGAGCTGTACTTCGACCTCTAAATCGCGCGGCCCGAACGCGCCCGCACCGCCGGTCGGAACCTGATGGCGTACCGGCGCGGCCACGCCGGAGCCAGAGCCCTGCCACTCTTCACGGAGAGTGGCAGGGCTCTTCGCTAACTCTCTCGCAGCGTTCTGACCATGACCGCGTACAGCGGGGAGTCGTCGGAGGGCTTGGCCCCGTCCCGCTTCTCGTAGCCCCACTTCTCGTACAGGGCCTGCACCCTCGGGTGGGTGGAGTCGACCAGGAGCGTCACGAAGTCGACCTCGACCGATCGGATCAGTGCGTCGTGGATCTGCTGCGCCCGGCCGGTCCCCTGCCACTGGGGTACCACCATCAGCTCGGACAGGGCGAAGATCCGGCCGCGCACATCCCTGGGCCGGTCCGATCCCTTCCACCAGCCGCCCGGCTTGAACCTCGAACCGTACGCGTACCCGATCGGTCCGCCGTCCTCCCAGCCCGAGACGCACAGCCAGTTCTCGCGCCCGGACCACAGGTCGACGTAGTGCGAGAACCGCTCGCGCGAGTGAAACGGGTCGGGCTCGTCCGCGTAGACCTCGTCATGTATGTCCAGGAGCAAGGAACGCACGTCCTGCGCATCGGCGTGCGTGTGCGTCTTCAGATCCATCGGCGTGACTCCTCGATCCAGCTCACGACCTCGGCCGCCTTCGTGCCCGTGGCCTCAATGACTTGGCGAGTGACAGCGAGCGTCCTCGTCGTGCGCAGCGACCCGGACGCCGGCAGCAGCATCTCGTACGCGCGGCGTCCTGTTCCGGCGGCAAGCTCCACCTCTCCCTGCCTCGCCTGGGAAAGCGATAGGTGCGCCGTGTAGAGGGCCTTGTTCCGGACCATGTCGTCGGGGATCCCCGCAAGAGTGTGGTGGAGGCAGGACTCGGCCCGCTCGTGTTCCCCCAGTGCGGTCCAGACGTACGACGCCAGGGCGTTGTATTCGGCCCAGTCGTAGAACGAGATCCACGCGGAGGGCCGTACATCGTCGGCGCGTCCGAATGCCTTCTCCGCGAAGCTCATGGCCCGCAGCGATTCGGTGGGCTGATGCAACCTCGCCAAGGCGTTCGCGTGCCGCATGTGTCCCAGCGACGCATACAGCGGGTCCCGCCGGGCGGTCGAGGACCGCTTCATGACCTCGGCGCCGGCCGCCGCCTCGGCGTGGTTCTCGCGTTGGCTGGAGGTGAGCATCAAGTGATCCCAAACGCGGTACATGCCCTCCCCCTCACGCGCCAGACCCGCGAGGGGGAGGGCTTTGTCGAGGTGGGAGCGGGCACGCTGTGGAGCGCTTGCGTCGATGGCGGCGAAGGCCGCCAGACACATGGCATCGGAGGCGAGCCGGTACATCTGGCGCTGCACGCGGTCCGAGGCGCCACCGCCGGCGAGCGACGACTGGATACGTGCCGTGAGCTCGATGGCTCTGTTCTCGACCCTCCGCGCCCCGCCGAGTCGCGAGTCATCGCGCAGCAGCTCGGTGTACTCCAGGTGAAACCGGTCGGCGTCGCACTGTCCCAACCGCGTGAGGCGTGGCGAGGTGGCAACGGCCGCGACGGTTCCGGTCGCTGCGACAAGGAAAGTACGGCGGTGCACTGGGCCCTCCGCTTGTACGGCGGTACGTGGTGGGGCGAACCCCAGATCCGCGACAGGGCAGCCGAATACCGCCTCAAGTGCGGCACACGTGCGGCCGATCGGTCTGCGGGTGCTGCCGTTGAGAAGGTTGCGCACTGTCCGCGCGGACACATCGCCCGGCCTCCCTCCGAGCTCGTCGAGCGCGATGTTCATCCGACGTGCTAATTCGTCCTGCGTCAGACCAAGTTCGTCCATCCGGCCTCGCAGGATGACGTTCGCTCCCATGCGGCAGAACGTAGCCGGGTCGGTACGTCCGAACCAGCCGTCGGGTAATACGGACGCAAAGTTTTCCGGTTGGCTGTTGGCGCCTCGACGGCGACCTTTCCTGTCCACAGCCGCCCGACGGTCGTTGACTGGTCATACGCCCCGGAGGTTGAAGGACGCTCCGGGCGGTTCCCCCGAAGCAGCGGCCACGCCCTGTCTGTGGTACGGCCCGCTGCACCAGCCCTCACCCGCAGGAGTGCGCGATGACCACGCCCCTCCCCGCCGACGAGCAGCCGGAGTACGGCGTCCCGAGCTCCGACCTGACAGCCCGTGCCCACGAAGGGTTCGCGGTGTTCCTCGCCCAGTTCGAGGACAACGACCCGCCGGACGAGGAGGTCGCACAATGACCGCCGTCGGCATCGGATCGTTCTTCCACGAAGACGGCCACCCCTGGCTGCATCGACAAGTCCGCGACGTCGCGAGCCGGGGCGAAGGCAAGCTCACCGCGATCGTCCACGAGAGGACAAACGGACGAACTGTTCGTGTCGCGCATGTGCGGCCCGCATCCGGGGTCGAGTGGACGACGTCCGTAGACAACCTCCAGCTCATCCCGTGAGACAGCGATTGGCAGTCCTCTCGGACACCATCCTCACCGTTCTCGCACGGCCCTCGCCGACACGTTCGGGAAGGTAGCCCACTGACTTCCGCCCCGCCGCATCACCAGCCCGGGGCGGGTGCACCACCAGGCATCACTCGCACATTTACAGGAGGGCACCACCATGATCGACACCTGCAACGAGAACAGCGACACCGCTCCCGAGAAGAAATCGGTGGCGGTCGACCTTGGCGATGTCGCTGAGCTGACCGAGGGCCAAGGCGGCGGACAGTCGGAGGACAAGCGCCGCGCGTACAACTGCTGATCCCTGTCGCACCGGGCGCGGCCCTGGCCCTCGGGCTGGGGCCGTTCCCCGCTTTTGACCCTGGAGGACACGTTGCCCATCGGCGGATTCAGCGCCAACCGGCCCGACCTTCCTCGGCCGCTCGGCGCGGAGAGCATCACCACGACCTCTCTGTGGCGACTCGGCAGCGCCCCCGTCCGCACGGCCCAGCGGCCCGGCCGACGCGTCCATGTCATCGGCTTGTGCGGAGCCACGGCTGAAGAGGTGCAGTCTCTCGCCGACGGCCTTGTCCCCACCCACGCGACGTGGCAGTGGCCGGGTACCTACGCGGTCTTGGAGGAACTGGAGCACGGCCTTGTCCTCCATACCGACCCGGCCGCCGCACTCCCCCTGTACGCGGTCGCCTGGCGCGGGACCTGGGCCTGGTCGACATCGGCGCGCCACCTTGCCGCCCTGGCGGACGCGCGCATCGACATAAGGCGCCTGGCCTGCGCGTTCCTCGCCCCATCCGTGCCCGCATTGGCTTCTGGCCGTACGTACTTCTCCGGAGTCGAACAGCTCCCACCCGGCAGCCGCATCGAACTCCCTGCCACCGGAGACCGCTACACGTGCAGCAGCATGTGGTGTCCCGACCCCCTCAATGGACCACCGCCACACCTGCGCTTGCGTAGCGCCCTCACTGCCGCCGTACGTCTCCGCGCCGACACCGACCCGGCCCTGTCCAGCGACCTTTCCGGTGGCCTCGACTCCACCACGGTCGCCGTCCTCGCCTCCTGCGCCGTGCCGGACCCGGTCAACGCCGTCACCGTCCACCCCAGAGGCGTCCTCGACGGCGCCGACCTCCGTTACGCTCGGCTCACCGCTGCGGCCTTCCACGGCAGGCTCCGCCACCATCTCCTCCCGCTCGGCGATGAACACCGGCCGTACACCGGGCTCACCGACATACCCGTGACCGGCGAACCCGCGCCTTCCACGCTTACGCAGATCCGGCTCCTGGCCCAATTCCGCTGGATGCGCCGGGAACTCGGCACCCGCACCCACCTGACCGGCGACGGCGGGGACAGCATTCTCTTCCAGCCGCCGGCCCATCTTGCCGACCTCCTGCGCCATCGCAGGTACATCCGCGCCGCCCGCGACGCGCTCGGATGGGCTCGGCTTCGCCACACCGCCGTCGCCCCGCTGCTTCGCTCCGCAGCGATGATGACGACCACCACTCGCGAGCACGCCTTGACAACTGTCGCCACCGAATTGAGCAACGGAGTCAAGCAGAATCGGGAGAATGTCGGGTGGTTCTCCGCCCTCCCCGTGCCCTCATGGGCAAACCCCTCAGCCGTACGCCTCCTCACCGAGGCCACCGAGGGCTACGCTGCCGAGCCCGACCCGCTGCCGGGTCCGGACGCCTCAGTGCGCATCCTCGTGGACGAGATCCGGGAGGTGGCGCGCACGGCGGTGGCCGATGCCGAACTGGCCGACGCCTGCGGAATCGAGCTGCACAATCCGTTCCTGGACGCCTCCGTGGTCGACGCGGTGCTACGGACCCCGCTGGGCCGGCGCCCCCCGCTCTACGCCTACAAGCCGGTGCTGACGCGGGCGTTCGCAGATCTGCTCCCCGCCGAACTAGCAGCCCGTACCACGAAGGGCGCCTTCGAGGCAGACCACTACGGCGGACTGCGCGCCGCGCTTCCCGGACTGCTCGCCACCGGGGGCATGAACCTGGCCTCGCTCGGCCTGATCGACGCGAAGCGCTTCCGTGACCAGATCCTCCGGGCCGCCGCCGGGGCGCCTATGCCACTCGCGCACATCGAGCAGGCCTTGGCCGCCGACGCCTGGTTGCACGCCCTCATCCACGCTCCCGAGCCCGTGTGGGTCGCTCGTGTCCCCGGAAAGGTGGAGTGATGGAGCGGTCCGTGGACTTCGGTCACGTACAGGTCGTCATCAACTACGACACCGGCGGCGTGCGCTGTCTGATCCCTGCAGAGCCTGCCCCGTCGACCGCTCCGAAGGCGAGTTGGGGCAGCACCGAGCACCCCGCCGGCCTCACTGTCCCCCACAGCGCATGGAGCTCCACCGCAGCCGCCGTCCTCGCCGGCGTCCTGGCGGTGAAAGCAGCGGGGAAGAAGGAAACCGCCATGCGACGCCTCATCGATGTCATACGCACAGCGACGTCAACAACCACACACCCCGCCACCCCCGAGCAGGCCGAGCGTGCTGTCCTCGCCGTGCGCCGGGCCGCCTGGTTCTCTCCCGCCCGAACCGCCTGTCTGGAAGAGTCGGCCGCCGCCGTGCTTCTCCTCGCCCTCCGGCGCCGGTCTGTCGTCTGGTGCCACGGCGTCGCGCCGGACCCCGTACGCCTGCACGCATGGGTCCAGACTGGCGAAGGAGTTCCCGTAGCCGAACCGCCGTCCACGTTCCTCTACACGCCCGTCTTGATGATCGGAGATACCCATGACTGAGCCGGCTCTGTGGCTGACCACCAAGACCTGCGGCCTCGGCTCCTACCGCGCCGATCTGGTCGAGACGTACTGGAAATGGGAGCAGGACCTCACCCTGATGATCGGCTACGGCCGCCAGGCCCCCGAGTCCTTGGAGGCCCGCGCCGAAGGGATGCAGCACCAGCTCCGGGGATCGAACACCCGCTTCACCGTCTACGACCTGGCCGGCACCGAGCCCGTCCCGGTCGGCGTCACCACTCTGCTGCCCGACGATTCCGTACGCACCGCCGAGTTCGTCGTCATGCTGGCGCGCGAAGCCCGTGGACGCGGCCTCGGCACCGAAGCGACTCGCCTGACCCTCGACTACGCGTTCCACGTGGCCAACCTGCGCATGGTGTGGCTCAAGGTGCTGGCTCCGAACGCGGCCGGGCTCAAGGCGTACGAGCGCGCCGGGTTCCAGCCAGCGGGAAAGCTGCGCGAGGCCGGATACTGGCTCGGCCAGGTCTGCGACGAGGTGCTGATGGATGCTCTGGCGCAGGACTTCACCGGGCCTTCGGCGGTGCAGGCGCTCCTGGGCCGTGTCTGACCCAGGGTCTCGGGTCGACTCGCGGAGGGTCGCCCACCTAATTCGATTGCGGCGGCTTCCCGCCATGGACATGCTGTGCGTCGTCAAGATGCCGGCCGGCGCCTGGGGGCGGGGACTCGATGACCGTACAAGCCGGCACGGGCGCGGAGGACGTCCAGGATCGAAGGACTCACGCGGCCTTCGGTCTCTTCTACACGTCGTTCGTCGTGTCGGCCCTGGGCGACGCCTTCCGGCTCCTCGCCGTCAACGTATGGATCTTCAACGCCACTTCGGGCTCCACCGGTGCCCGGCTGCTCGTGGTGCTGCTGGCGAATCTGCCCGGGATGCTGCTCGGCGGCCTGTCCGGTGTCGTCGCGGACCGCTACGACAAGTACACCGTGCTCATCGCTTCCGACCTGGTCCGTACGGGGGTGGGGCTCGGGCTCGCGTGGTGCGCGCTCGATTCCCGTACGGTTCCCGCTCTCGTTCTGATCGCGGTGGGCAACGGCGTCGGCGTCTTCTTCAACAGTTCGTCGTTCTCGCTGCTGCCGCGGCTGGTGAGCGAGGAGCGGTTGCCGCGCGCCAACGGGTTCATGGAGACCGGGCAGTGGGTCGTGCAGATCGTGGGGCCGTCCCTCGCCGCGATCACCCTGGCGACCGGCTCCGCGAGTCTCGCCTTCGCCCTCGACAGCGCGTCCTTCATCGTGTCCGCCGTGATCCTCCGGTGCCTGCGCGGGGTGCTGAGGGCGCCGGGGCCGCAGCCGGTGGACGCCGGGCGGGCGGCGGGCGAGGAGGACGAGAGGGGCGGCGGGCACTGGGCGGACTTCACCGACGGCGTCAGGATCATCCGGCGGAGCAAGGACATCCGTGCGCTGCTGCTCGCGTCCTACGGGATCGCGTTCCTGACCGCCTGCACGAGCTACGGGCTGATCTTCGTCGTCGCACGCACCTTCGCGCTGCACGCCTCGGCTCTCGGGTACATCTACTCGCTGAACGGAGCGGTCGCCGTGATCGCCGCGGTGCTGGCCACCGCGCTGGCGAAACAGGCGTTCCTGGGGCGGCTCATGGCACTGTCGATGCTGGGGCTGTGCGTGGCACAGGTGGTCATGGGTGTGGCGCCGAACATCTACGTGCTGGGAGTCGGTGTCGCCATCAGCGCCCTCGCCAACGCCCCGTACAACGTGTCGGTGACGTCCCTGTACATGAGCAGGATTCCGGCCGCGTATCTCGGCCGGGTCGAGGGCATCGACACGATGATCGACAACTTCATCAGCGTCTGCGGGTTCACGGCCGCTTCGGTGATCGTGCTGTGGTGGAACCCGCAGGCGATCTTCCTGATATCGGCCGCCGTCGCCCTTCCCAGCCTGCTCCTCGCCTTCACGCGGGTGGCCGGGGAGGGCGCGGCGGGCGCCGAGTAGCTCAGTGCCCGCCCGTCAGCTCTCCGCTCAGGGTGCCGTGCAGGGCGGCGCTCGGCGGGTTGAGGCCCACGATCTCGACGGTCTTGCCGCGCTGGGCGTACTTCGTCTCGATCGCGTCCAGGGCGGCGACCGATGAGGCGTCCCAGATGTGGGTGGCGGAGAGGTCGATGACGACCTTGTCCGGGTCGGTGGCGTAGGCGAAGCGGGTGACCAGGTCGTTGGAGGAGGCGAAGAAGAGTTCGCCGGTGACGGAGTAGACGACCTGGCCGCCGTCGGGGTCGGTGACCGCGGTGACGTCCGCCAGGTGTGCGACGCGGCGGGCGAAGATGACCATCGCGGTGACGGAGCCGACGACGACGCCGATGGCGAGGTTGGACGTGGCGACCACGATGGCGACGGTGATGACCATGACCGTCGTTTCGCCCACCGGCAGCCGGCGGAGGGTCTTCGGGGCGATGGAGTGCCAGTCGAACGTCGCGAACGAGACCATCACCATGACCGCGACCAGCGCCGCCATCGGGATGTCGGAGACGATCGGGCCGAAGGCGATGCAGAGCACCATCAGGAAGGAGCCGGCGAGGAAGGTGGAGAGGCGGGTGCGGGCCCCGGAGACCCGCACGTTGATCATTGTCTGGCCGATCATGGCGCAGCCGCCCATGCCGCCGAAGAAGCCGGTGACGATGTTGGCGATGCCCTGGCCGATGGACTCGCGGGTCTTGTTGGAGCGGGTGTCGGTGATGTCGTCGACCAGCTGGGCGGTCATCAGGGATTCCATGAGGCCGACCAGGGCCATCGCCAGGGCGTAGGGGGCGACGGTCGTCAGGGTGTCCAGGGTGAACGGCACGTCGGGCAGGCCGGGGACCGGCAGCGAGGAGGGCAGGTCGCCCTTGTCGCCGACGCTCGGGACCGCGATGCCCGCCGCCAGGGTGATGGTGGTGAGGACGGCGATGGAGACCAGGGGCGCCGGGACCACCCGGGTGACCTTCGGGAAGAACACCATCAGCAGCAGGCCGCCGGCGATCAGCGGGTACACCGCCCAGGGCACGTCGTGCATCTCGGGCACCTGCGCCATGAAGATCAGGATGGCGAGGGCGTTGACGAAGCCGACCATCACGGAGCGCGGGACGAACCGCATCAGCCTGGCGACGCCGAGGGCCCCCAGCACGATCTGGAAGAGGCCGGCCAGGATCACGGCCGCGATCAGGTAGCCGAAGCCGTGCTCGCGGTTCAGCGGGGCGATGACCAGGGCGACCGCGCCCGTCGCTGCGGAGATCATCGCGCGCCGGCCGCCGACGACCGAGATCGTGACCGCCATCGTGAAGGAGGCGAACAGGCCGATCGCGGGGTCCACCCCGGCAATGATCGAGAACGAGATCGCCTCCGGGATCAGGGCGAGCGCGACGACCAGACCGGCGAGGACCTCCGTACGCCACACCTTGGGGTCGGAGAGCCAGTCCGGTCGGAGGGAACGCAGCCGTGCTGTGGAGGAGAGCGCAGAAGCAGACAAGAGGGCGTACCTGTCGGTCGGGCGCGCCCGGTCGCTGGGAGCGTGCGGGCGTACGGGGGCACGTGCGGGGACGAGAGGGGTGCGGAGGCGCGGGGCGGCGTGCCGGGTGGAGCCGGGGCTCAGGGGTGACGGGTCACGGCGGGCAGGCGGCGTTGCGGGGCGTCGTCGTCATCCGCTCGCTCGCTCTCTCTCCCACCGGAATTTCGGGCGCGTTCCTCGGCTCCGCCCCGTGGGGCGTGGAATGTACACACACGCGTACGCGTGGTCCCTGGCGCCAGACAACTGTACCTGCCCCGGCCGTGGCCCTCAGGGCCTGTCCGGCGGATCTTCGTGGATCAGCCCGCGGCGTCTGGTGCGTGCTATCGGCGTGCGCCAGAATCGCCCTCGTACTGGACGTACTTGGGTGATTCGGGCGCGCGGCGAGAGTGCGTGCCAGGCGTCGCGGGCCCGCGAAGATCCGCCGGACAGGCGCTAAGATCGTGCCCGTGAACACCGGACCGGCTGTAGGCCATTCACGGAACGGCTACCCGGTGGTGGGCTGAGCCCCCTCCGGACGCGCCTCGCGGCGCGTTCCGTATGCCTGGCACGGGGACCTCCCCGGGCTCGTACAGCGTGCGTTTCCCACTGTGCCGAGCCACGAAGAGATCACGAGGTCGTTCACCCATGTCCGTTTCGTTCAATCACACCATCATCGCCTCCAAGGACCGCCACGCGTCCGCGCGGTTCTTCCGTGAACTGCTGGAGGTCGACGAGGCTCCCTCCTGGGGGCCGTTCGTCAACATTCAGCTCCCCGACGGCGTGCTGCTCCAGTTCGCCGAGCCGCCGGTCGAGATCCAGATGCAGCACTACGCGTTCCTCATCGACGACGAACTGTTCGACCGGGCCTACCAGCGGCTCACCGAGGGCGGGATCGAGCACTGGGCCGATCCGCAGATGACGCGGCCCGGGGAGACCAACACCGGGCACGGCGGGCGGGGCGTCTACTTCAAGGACCCCGCCGGTCACGCGATCGAGCTGATCACCCGCCCCTATCTGTAAGCCGGATCTGTAGGCCGGATCTGTAGGCCGGACGGCGGAGAAAGGGCGGCGGCGGGGTCGCGGTGCAGGGAGGATGCGCCGAAGCTGGGGGGATGAGTGAGCAGGCGCCCCCCGGCAACCCGGTCCCGCCGCCGCCTCCCCCGCGGCGGATGTGGCCCTGGGTGCTGCTGATGATCGCCGTGCTGCTGGCCCTCGCCGCGGGCGCGGCCTGGGCGGTGCTCTCCGACGTGATCCGCTCGGAGGGCTCGCGGACCGTGCACATCCGCTACGAGGTCACGGGGTCCGCCCAGGACGTGGTGCTGACGTACAGCACCTGGCGGGGCGAGGAGCTGTCGACCGGGCGGCTGGCGCTGCGGTCGCTGCCGTGGGCCGGGGAACTGGACACGAAGGGGTTCATGAGCGGGGGCTCGTTCGTCGTCAGCGTGGGCCGGGGCGGTGGGGACGTCTCCTGCGCGGTGACCGTGGACGACGGTACGCGGCGCACGGACTCGGCCTCCGGGGCGTTCGCCACGGCCACGTGTGACGGGTACTGAGACGACGGGCGGGCGCCCCCACGGTTGCGCGGGGGCGCCCGCCCCTTCGGTCGGCGCCCGTCCCTTCGGTCAGCGGCCGTAGCGGATGAGGGCGCGGACCATGCGGCAGGTGGTGTCGGACGGCGGGTGGATGCCGAGGCGCTCGGCGGTCGTGCGTATCCGGGCGTTGTTCGCACTGGACGGGAGGTAGACGCCGGAGTCCAGCAGGGCGATGGCCAGGCGCATCGCCTTGAGGCGGCGGTTGTGCGAGACATACCACTCGCGGGGGCGGCCGGCGGGGAGCGGCTTCTTCCTCAGGGGCTGGAACGGGGTCTTGGTCGGCGGCGTCTTGGTCAGCGGCTCGGTCGTGACTGCGGCAACGGCCATGGGCAACCTCCTGGCGCGGTGGCGGTACTCCTGGGAACCCTCACGAACTACCCCCCATTTTACCGCCGGGCACTGACAATCGCCCCTGGCCAGAGGGGTTTTCGTGGGTCTTCCGCGCGTCCGTCCCGTACCTTTGGCCCCATGGAGATCTGGATCAATCCCGCCTGTTCCAAGTGCCGCAGCGCGGTGCGGCTGCTCGACGCCGAGGGGGCCGACTACACGGTCCGCCGTTACCTGGAGGACGTGCCTTCGCCCGAGGAGATCCGGGCCGTGCTCGACCGGCTCGGGCTCGAACCGTGGGACATCGCGCGGACCCAGGAGGCGGACGCGAAGGAGCTGGGCCTCAAGGACTGGCCGCGCGACGCGGAGGCCCGGGAGCGGTGGATCACCGCGCTCGCCGATCACCCGAAGCTGATCCAGCGGCCCATCATCACGGCGCAGGACGGTACCGCCGTCGTCGCCCGCACCGACGAGGCGGTCCGGGACGCGATGGGCCGCTGAGCAGCCGCCGCTACTCCCCCGTGCCCGCCAGCGCCTCCGCCTCGGCCAGCAGTTCGGTGAGGCGGAGGCCGAAGCGTACGTCGCAGGGGTGGGCCTCGCCCGTGCGCACCGAGGTGATCAGCGCGTCCACCGCCGCCGCGAACGCCTCCACCGCGCCGTCCCACTTCGGCAGTTCGGCCACGCCGTGCTCGCCCCTGAGCACGACCTCCACCCCGGTCGCGGCGACCGGGGCGCCCAGGGCGAGGGTCACCGTGCTGGAGGCTCCCGAGGTGTGGCGCAGGACGAGGTGGTGGACGTCGGAGGGGCCCCGGGCGGCGGTGAGTCCGGTGACGTCGCCCAGGAGCGGGATCAGGACCGAGAGGGCGTGCGGGCCGACGTCCCACAGGCCGCCCCGCTCGCGGCGCCAGGGGGAGGCGGCGTACTCGCTGTCCGCCCCGGGGGCCCACAGCGCGCCGATCCACTCCGCGCGGGCGGTGAACCAGTCGCCCACCGCGCCCTGTTCGGCGATCCAGGCCGAGGTCCGGGGCGCGAACCGCAGCGTGCAGAAGAGGACGGAGGCGACCCGGGCCTGCTCGGCCGCCTCGGCGACCAGCCGGGCTCCGTCGACCGTGGTGGCGACCGGCTTGTCCATGATCAGGTGGCAGCCGGCCGCGGCGGCGCGGGCGGCCAGCGGGGCCTGTACGTCCGGCGGCAGCGCGAACGCGATGGCGTCGCTCGCGGCGAACAGCTCGTCGAGCCCCGTGTCGCCGGAGTAGGCGGGGGCGTCGTGCGCGGCGGCCAGTTCAGCGGCGGCCTCGGCGCGGCGGCCCCACACTCCGCTGAGCACGGCGCCGGGATGGGCGGCGAGGGCGGGGGCCTGAGTGTTCCGGGCCCAGGGGCCGGTGCCTGCCAGGCCGATGCGCAGGGGGGTCTCGGGTGTCGTCATGGAACCAGTGTGCCCGGTGCGGGCGGGGCAGCGGCGGTACCGGTGCGCCCGTGCGACCCGGGCACCGGCCCCGGCGCGGACCGGATCGCGGCCCCACCACCGCATCGCCCGGCGGCCCGGCGCGGACCGGATCGCGGCAGCCCCGCCACCACATCGCCCGGCGGCCCCGGCGCACCCGCGGGGCCCCCGGGCCGACGCCCCGGCCGCCGGGCATTGCGGTGGCGGGGCGCCGGGCAATGCGGTGGCGGGGCGCCGGGCCGGAAGGCTACGTTGGCGGGGCCGGCCGCGGGACTCCGGGGCGACTTCCGGGACTTGCCTGTAAAGCAAATATTTCGCTGCTCGCCCCCTCATTCCCCGGCCGGCTTCCGGGCGCGCGTACCGCCGTCCGGAACGCCACGGGGGACACACAACATGACGACCGGAACCACGACCGGGGCCGAGGGCCGTGCCGGTCTCGTCGCCGCGGAGGACGTACTCCTCTTCGTCAACGCCGCGATCACCGCCACCGGACAGCGCGAGTTCCGCACCCAGGCAAACCGGCAGCGGCTCTCGCTGGACTTCCTGCACGCGTACGTGCGGGTCAACTACCGCCGGGTGTACGCCGCTTCGCTCGCCCTGGACATCAACGACCACAACGCCGCACGCATCGTGCGCGGCCTGCTGGAGCACGCGGCCGACGCCTCGGTGGAGGAGAGGCGCGCCGAGGGGGCGCTGATCGCGGCGCGGCTGGCGAAGCTGCCGCCGCAGCGGGTCTACCGGCTGTTCCGGGAGCTGCGCGCGGCCCGGGTCAACAACCGGCGCACCCGCGCGATCATGCGGGACTGGCTGGCCGCGCGGCCGGACACGGCGCACGACGCCGTGAAGTACCGGGCGGGGCTGAAGACCGCCGTCCGCCACGCCCACCTGCGGCTCGACGGCCTGGGCACCGGCGCCGCGCCCGACGGTGAGCTGGGCGCGTTCCTGTTCCGGCCGGGGTCGCTGCCGCGTTACGCGCACCGGCTGCTGGACGCCTGGCGCCGCGCGCACTACGAGCAGGGCGCGGTCGGCGAGCTGCCGTTCACCGTGGCCGAGGGGTTCGCGGCCCGGCACGGGATGAGGCGGGAGGCGTTCGTGGAGCGGATGGTGCCCCGGATGACCCGGCTGGAGCGGCTGCGCACCCAGGGGGAGCGTGTGGACGGTCCGCCGGATCTGCCGGCGGGCGTCGATCTGACGGTGATGCCGCTGACCCGGCTCGCGCTGTACGTCCTGTCGCTGGACCGACAGGCGCGTGCGCGTCGCCGCGAGGAGCTGACCGGGGCGCTGCGCACCGCCGCCCGCCGCGCGGCGGGTCCGCATGCCGGGAGCTGGGGGCGGGTGGCCGCCGTCCTGGACGACAGCTACTCCTCGTCCGGTTCGGGCGAGAAGCGGCGCCGGCCGCTCGCCGTGGCGCTGGCCTGCCATTTCCTGCTGGAGGCGCTCGCCGCGCCCGGCGCGTACACCCCGCTGTGGACGACCGGGACCAGCGATCCGCTGCTAAGGGCTGTCCCGCAATTCCTGGCGGGCGCACGACGTCAGCTACGGCACCTCGCCGCGTTGTCGAAACGCCCGAATACATCCAGTATGCGGGCGCCTCTCCGCCTTGCGATGCACCGCATCTGACGCCGCGCGCTGATCCGCCAGGAATTGCGGGACAGCCCTTAGTCGTGCCGTGGGGGCCGACCCCGCTCGGCACCCGGGTCGTCGACGCGCTGGAGCACGGCCCCGACCGGCTGGTCATCGTCTCGGACGGCTGGGACAACGCCCCGCCGGGGCTCGCGGGTGAGGTGCTGCGGGTGTGGCGGGCCCGGATCGACCCGGACCGGCGTACGGCGGTGGTGCACGTGAACCCCGTATACGACGCGGACGGATTTGACGTCCGGCGGCTGTCGGCGAGCGTGCCGACCGCCGGTATCCGGGACGCCGAGGACCTGCCGGCGCTGGTGGAGATCGCGCGGTTCTCCGAGGGACGCACCGGGTCCGCCGAGCTGTACGCGTATCTGGACCGGCGGGCCGCCCGGTTCACGGAGACGGGAGGGGCGCGGTGAACCGGCTGGAGCCGACCGGACTGGCCGTCCGCCCCTCGCAGGTGTGGGGCGGCATCCGGCTGGTGCCGCTGGTGCGTGAGCGTCCCGTCGAGGGGCTGCGGCTGCACCGGGAGGTGTACGCGGGAGGCGGGACCGGGGCGGTGCGGGTGGGGCCGCGTACGCATGACACCTCGTACATTCCGCACGGGTTCGTCGCCGACTGGTCCGGTGAGGGGGCGGCCGGTGCCGCGTACGGGACGCAGCTCGGCGCCGACGACGGGCGGGGCCGGGCCGGCGAGCCGCCCCGGGTCCTGCGGCTGCCGCGCCACCGCCATCACCGGCTCGCCAAGCGGCAGGCCGGTGACCGGCTGCGATTCCTGCCGCTGCACCTGGCGTTGGAGGGCTATCTCGCGCTGCACTTCGGCGGTCCCTCGACGGCCTGGGAGGAGTGGTCGCGGCAGGCGCTGCGCGACGGGCTCTCGCCGCGTGCCGAGGACGCGTACCTGGGCCGGTCGGTGCGCGGGCTCGGGGACGCGCTGCGGGCGTTCGAGATCCATCCGGGCCAGTGCGGGGTGCTGGTGTACGCCGCCGACGCCCTGGCCGCCGCCTTCGTCGTCCCCCACCCGGACGACTACCGGCTGCTGCACCCCACGCTCGTGGAGGACCTGTTCGGTGAGCTGGTCCACCAGTACGCGATGTACGGGGCGCCGGTACCGGAGTTCGGGGCGCGCATCGCGGACGGGCCCGGGTTGCGGACGTTGGCGGGGCTGCGGGCGGCCGCGCGGGAGCAGGAGCGTGCGTGGGCCGAGGCGCACGACACGCTCTTCGCTCGGGAGCTGCTGGACACCTCGTACGGCTTCGAACGGGTCTACCGGATGGGCGGGTTCACGCTGTGGCGGTTCCTGCCCCCGTTCGTACGCGACGGGACCGGGCAGCACATCGGCGAGACGGTCACCGACCACAAGGGGCGGGTGGCGTATC
Source organism: Streptomyces sp. ATexAB-D23 (assembly GCF_000373645.1). Classification (GTDB taxonomy): domain Bacteria; phylum Actinomycetota; class Actinomycetes; order Streptomycetales; family Streptomycetaceae; genus Streptomyces; species Streptomyces castrisilvae. The sequence goes on from NZ_KB892001.1 coordinate 518,448, forward strand.
TGAAGACGTTCCGGCTGTCCGAGGCGCAGATCCGGCGCGGATATCTGCTGCGGCGGCTGGCCGACGCGGACTGGCGGCTGCCCGTCGCCGCGCGGGCGCTGGGCACCAGCGAGCCGGAACTGCGGCGGCGGATCAGCGGCGCGGGCTTCGCGCATCTGCTCCGGCACCGGGAGGGATGAGGCCCGCGCCAAGGGCTGTCCGGCCGGGAAACCCCGGTAACACGGGGTTCACACGAGGGCAACGGTCGGGAAATCGCGCCTTGCGAAGCTGCGTCGCATACACCGCAGCACCCGCAAAGGATGGCTTCCGTGACGTTCAAGGCTGAGTACATCTGGATCGACGGCACCGAGCCGACCGCCAAGCTCCGTTCCAAGACCAGGATCATGCCCGGTGCCCCGTCGTCCGACGTGGCCCGGCTGCCCGTCTGGGGCTTCGACGGGTCGAGCACCAGCCAGGCCGAGGGCCACGCCTCGGACCGGGTGCTGAAGCCGGTCTTCACCTGTCCGGACCCGATCCGCGGCGGTGACGACGTCCTGGTCCTGTGCGAGGTCTTCGACATCGACATGACCCCGCACGCCTCCAACACGCGGGCACTGCTGCGTCCGGTCGCCGAGCGGTTCGCCGGGCAGGAGGCGATCTTCGGCATCGAGCAGGAGTACACGTTCTTCGACGGCCACCGGCCGCTCGGCTTCCCCGAGGGCGGCTTCCCGGCCGCGCAGGGCGGCTACTACTGCGGCGTCGGCGCGGACGAGATCTTCGGCCGCGAGATCGTCGAGAAGCACCTCGACAACTGCCTGAAGGCGGGCCTGGGCATCTCCGGCATCAACGCCGAGGTCATGCCGGGCCAGTGGGAGTTCCAGGTGGGCCCGCTGTCCCCGCTGGAGGTCTCCGACCAGCTGTGGATCGCCCGCTGGCTGCTCTACCGCACCGCCGAGGACTTCGACGTCTCCGCGACCCTCGACCCGAAGCCGGTCAAGGGCGACTGGAACGGCGCGGGCGCGCACACCAACTTCTCCACCAGGGCGATGCGCGAGGGCTACGACGCGATCATCACCGCGTGCGAGTCGCTGGGCGAGGGCTCGAAGCCGATGGACCACGTCAAGAACTACGGCGCGGGCATCGACGACCGGCTGACCGGACTGCACGAGACCGCCCCGTGGAACGAGTACAGCTACGGCGTCTCCGACCGCGGCGCCTCGGTCCGCATCCCGTGGCAGGTCGAGCAGGACCGCAAGGGCTACATCGAGGACCGCCGCCCGAACGCCAACGTCGACCCGTACGTCGTCACGCGGCTGATCGTGGACACCTGCTGCACGGCGCTGGAGAAGGCCGGCCAGGTCTGAGCCCAGGCACCGACGCCCGTAGTAACGAGGGGGCGCCCACCGGAGGTCCGGTGGGCGCCCCCTCCGGCGTTGTCAGTGGGTGACGGACCCCGACCGGCTGGAGGGGCCGGTTCCGGGTGGGCGGCGGGGCCGGTTCCGGGCCGGCGTGAGGAACGTAACGCAAAGGGTCGGTATCGACGGGTGGAAGAGGTCTGCTCCGGGGTGCCGTTCTCTGGTTGAATGGGGGCATGGCCAGTTACCCGCACACCTCGGCAGGTCGCAGCGACCTCGAGCCGTTCTGGCCCTCCCGTCAGCATCACGACTTCGACCGGGTGTGTTGCCGCGCGCTGAACGCGCCGGCCCTCTGAAGCCGCTCACCCGGCCTCCGGTCTGCGCGCACGCAGCAAGTCCGTCCACAGACGACTCCTTCGCGCGAAAGAGCTGACCCCTCATGGCGAACACCCGTTCCTTCTCCGCCGCAGCCGCTGCCACCGCAGCGCCGGCGGTGGCCGCTGCGACCGCATCCGTCCGTTCCCAGTCCCTGAGCCGGCACCGGCTGCGTGCCGTCGCCCCCGACGAGGTCGTCCAGCAGGCCGACGTATCCGCGTTCCTCACACCGGACGCGACCTGGCTGCCGGCTCCTCAGCACACCCTGCCCACTCTGCCGGGCCGGCCGCCGATGGTCGGTTACCTGGTGCTCGTGCCCGCCGACCAGCAGCCGGCCTTCGCTGCCGCCGCCGCCCAGTACACGGTGCCGGAGCAGCCGGTGGACGCGGCGGGCGGGCCGGTGACCATCGACCCCGTCCAGCGCTCCGCGTCGGTGAACGGGCAGCTGCTGGACCTCACCTACCTGGAGTTCGAGCTCCTCGCCCATCTGGTGGCGCACCCCCACCGGGTGCACACCCGCGATCAGTTGGTGACCACGGTCTGGGGGTACGGGCACGTGGGCGACGGGCGCACCGTCGATGTCCACATCGCCCGGCTGCGCCGCAAGCTCGGCGCCGAGCACCGCCGTTCGATCCAGACGGTGCGGCGGGTGGGGTACAAGTACGCCCCCTGAGCGCTCGTGTGAACACGACGGGCTCCGGCCCCGGTGCGGTGCGCCGGGGCCGGAGCCCGTCCGGTCCGTCCGGGGTCAGCCGCGCACCCCGGGTCCCACCGGGGTGGCGGGGGCGGCCGGCTCCGGTTCGCCGTGGTCCATGGCCCGCAGCCGGCCGAGGCCGCGCGGGGTGCGCCAGTTGCGCTCGCCGAGCATCGCCATCACGGAGGGCAGCAGCACCATCCGTACGATCGTGGCGTCCAGCAGTACGGCGGCGGCCAGGCCGACGCCCATCTGCTGCATGTCCTGCATCGAGAGGGTCGCGAAGACCGAGAACACCGCCACCATGATCACGGCGGCGCCGGTCACCGCCCCGGCCGTGCGCCGGATGCCCTCGTCGATCGCGGCCGGGGTGGCGAGCCCGCGGCCGTGCGCCTCGCGGATCCGGGAGACCACGAAGACGTGGTAGTCCATCGAAAGGCCGAACAGGACGACGAGGACGAACAGCGGCATCCATGCCTCGACCGCGCCGACGCCTTCCGAGCCGATCAGGCCGGCGCCCCAGCCGTGCTGGAAGACGGCGGTCATCACCCCGTACGCGGCGGCCACCGAGAGCAGGTTGAGCAGGATCGAGGTGACGGCGATGACGTACGACCGGAAGCAGAACAGCATCAGCAGGAACGTCACCGCGGTGATGAAGAGGAAGACGGGGGCGATGCCGCGCTTCAGCTGGTCGTTGAAGTCGACGGACCCGGCCACCTCACCGGTGACGTAGGCGCGGGCGCCGGTCGAGCCGAAGGCGGCGGGCAGCCGCTCCTCGCGCAGTTCGGCGAGGCCGTCCTTCCCGTCCGGCAGCGGGACCTCGATCTCGGCGACGTTCTGCGCCCGGTGCACGGTGACGTGGTCGAAGCCGGCGAGGGCCTTGCGGACGGCGGGGGCCGTGATGTCGTCGGCCTCGACGACGACCTGGGCGGGGGCGGGGCCGCCGGGGAAGGTGTCGCTGATGTGGCGGTAGGCGACGGACAGCGCGGAGTCCGAGCCGAACTGCTTCTCCAGGCCGAGGGACTCGGTCTTCATGCCGATGGCGGGCACGGCGAGCGCGAGCAGGACGGCGACGGAGGCGGCGGCGAAGAACTTCGGGCTCCTCAGGACAGGCCGCAGCAGCCGGCCGGCGAATCGGCCGCTCTGCTTGCCGCCCCGCTTGCCGCGCCGGTTCAGCAGCGGCACCCTGCCCGCGTCGACCCGGTCGCCCAGCCAGGACAGCAGGGCGGGCAGCACCGTCACGGAGCCCAGCATGGCGATGAGGACGACGATGATCGTGGCGAGGGCGAAGCCCTTGAAGAGCATCAGCCCGGACAGGAACATCCCGGCCATCGCGACCATCACGGTGAGCCCGGAGACCAGCACGGCCCGGCCGCTGGTGGCGGCGGCGATGCGCAGGGCGGTCTCGGCGTCGCGTCCGGCGGCCCGCTCGTCGCGTTCGCGCCGCAGGTAGAACAGGCAGTAGTCGACGCCGACGGCGAAGCCCATCAGGAACATCACGGAGTACGTGGTCTGGAAGAGGTGCAGCTGGTGGCTGGCCAGCGAGAGCAGTCCGAAGGCCGCCATGCACGCGGTGAGGGCCAGCCCTACGGGCAGCAGGGCCGCGACGACGGCTCCGAACGCGACGAGCAGGATGCCCAGGGCCAGGGGTACGGCGGTGAACTCGGCCTTCTTGAAGTCCTCGGAGAGCAGGTCGCCGAGCCACTTGCCGGCGCTGGCGTCGCCGAACTGGTGGATGGTGACGTCCGGCCGCTTCTCCTCCACCCCCGCCACGGCGTCGAGCACCGGCTGCACCCGGTCGGACGCGGTGCCCGCGTCGCCCTTCATCTCGAAGGTGATCAGCGCGTCCTTGCCGTCCTCGGAGCGGACCGGGTCCGCCAGGCCCGTGACCTCGCCGGTCCTGTCGAGGGCGGCGGTCAGCTCCCGCGCGGCGGTCCGCCAGCCGTCGGGCTCGGCCGCCGACACCATGACGAGTTCGCCGGCCCGGTGGCCGAGACCCGCGTCGGAGAGGATCTGTTCGGCGCGGGCCGAGTCGCCGGCGCCGTTCTCCGCGTCGGTCATCTCGACCATGCCCGAAGCTCCGCCGATGCCCGCGGCGAGTACGACGAAGAGCAGCCAGCCGAAAATGGCCGTCTTGCGATGGTGTGCGCTCCACACACCGATACGTGCCGCGAGGTTACGCCTCATGGCGGGTTCGCCCCCTGTTGCTGGATGTCCGACGTTGCTCCTCGAATCTAGGAAGGCGCCGGCCGCCGCCCCAGCCGCTGAACCCCCCGCCCGGCGAGACGTAGGGCGAGGTCAGCGGGGTGGTGCTGGGTACACCCCCATCGGGTGGGGAAGCGGCTGACGCCCGCGGTGCCCGACGGGTCAGACTGTGTGCGGACCGGGGCCGGCACGAGGCCCCGGCGAGGGGAAGAGGGACCGTGATGGACGCGAAAATGGGACGGGTCAGGTCGGCACTGCTGGCCGCGGGGCGCGGGCTGGTGCTGTCTGTCGTCGCGCTGGCGGGGTCCATCACACTCTTCGTGCTGACGGTGCTCTCGATCGCCTTCATCCCGCTGGGCATCGGCCTGGTCACCACCCCGCAGGTGCTGGAGGCCGTCCGCAAGCACGCCAACCAGCGCCGGCTGATGGCGATCACCTGGTCGAACGTGCGCATCCCGGTCCCGTACCGCCCGTTCCCGAAGGATGTGCGCAGCGGCTTCACCGGGCAGGTGGAGCGGACCACGCTGATGCTGAAGGACCCGGCGACCTGGCGGGACATCCAGTGGCTGCTGGTCGACATGACGGCCGGCTATACGGTGGCCGTGCTGGCGTCGGCGCTGATGCTCTACCCGGTGGAGGGGATCGTCCTGGCGGCGGGGCTGTGGCGGGTCTACACGGACGACCGGTACTGGTACGCGTTCGTCCCGGTCGACAGCCAGGGGACGGCTCTGCTCGCCGCCGCGCTGGGCGTGGTGCTGTTCACGGCCGGCGTCTTCCTGAGCAATCCCCTGCTGCGGGCCCACTTCATGATCGCCCGCTCGGTCCTCGCCCCCACCCACGAGCGTGAACTCGCGCAGCGCATCGAGCGGTTGACCGAGACCCGGCACGAGGCGGTCGACACGGCCGCGTCCGAGCTGCGCCGCATCGAGCGGGACCTGCACGACGGGGCGCAGGCCAGGCTTGTCGCCATGGGCATGAATCTGGGCACCGTCGAGGCGCTCATCGAGAAGGACCCGGAGCAGGCGAAGAAGCTCCTGGCGATGGCCCGTGAGTCCTCGGCCGAGGCGCTGACCGAGCTGCGTGACCTGGTCCGGGGCATCCACCCGCCGGTACTGGCCGAGCGCGGGCTCGGGGACGCGGTGAAGGCGCTGGCGCTGCGGCTGCCGATCCCGTGCGAGGTGGACGTGGAGCTGGCCGGCCGGGCCGAGGCGCCGGTCGAGTCGGCGGCGTACTTCGCGGTCAGCGAGGCGCTGACGAACGCGGTGAAGCACTCGGGCGCCGAGCGGATCTGGGTGGACCTGCACCACGGCGAGGGGGCGCTCAGGTTCTCGGTGACGGACAACGGGAAGGGCGGCGCGACGGTCGGCGCGGGCTCGGGCCTGAGCGGAATCGAACGCCGGCTCGGTACATTCGACGGCATCATGGCCGTCAGCAGCCCCGCGGGCGGTCCCACCATGGTGACCATGGAGATCCCTTGCGAGTTGTCCTAGCCGAAGATCTCTTCCTGCTGCGCGACGGCCTGGTCCGCATGCTTGAGGCGTACGACTTCGAGATCGCGGCCGCCGTCGAGACCGGGCCCGAACTGACCAGGGCCTTTGCCGAGTTGGAGCCGGATGTCGCCGTTGTCGACGTCCGGCTTCCGCCGTCCCACACGGACGAGGGATTGCAGTGCGCGCTGGCGGCCCGGCGCGCGAGGCCCGGTCTGCCGGTGCTCGTGCTCTCCCAGCACGTGGAGCAGCTGTACGCGCGCGAGCTGCTGGCGGACGGCAACGGCGGGATCGGCTATCTGCTCAAGGACCGGGTCTTCGACGCCGACCAGTTCATCGACGCGGTGCGCCGGGTGGCGGCGGGCGGGACGGCGATGGACCCGCAGGTCATCTCGCAGCTGCTGACGCGGCGTTCGCAGGACAAGCCGATGGGCGGTCTGACGCCGCGCGAGCGGGAGGTCATGGAGCTGATGGCCCAGGGCCGGTCGAACGCGGCGATCGCCTCGCAGATGGTGATCACGGAGCGGGCGGTGGCCAAGCACACCTCGAACATCTTCGGGAAGCTCGGCCTGCCCCCGTCCGACGACGACAACCGCCGCGTTCTGGCTGTCCTGGCCTACCTGGACCGGGGCCAGGGCTAAGGGCTGTCCCGCAATTCCTGGCGGATCAGCGCGCGGCGTCAGATGCGGTGCATCGCAAGGCGGAGAGGCGCCCGCATACTGGATGTATTCGGGCGTTTCGACAACGCGGCGAGGTGCCGTAGCTGACGTCGTGCGCCCGCCAGGAATTGCGGGACAGCCCTTAGGACCTGTCCTCAGGCCGCCGTCTGCCGGGCGACGACGGCAGTGCGAAGACCGGCCCTAGGACTTCGCGGGCGTGCCGGTCAGGTGCAGGGTCGTGGCGCCCAGGTGCGGCTTCGCCCGGGACTCCAGCACCTTGACGCGGACCGCCGACGCGGTGACGGCCTCGGGGAGCGGCAGGATGCGTTCGTGGCCGATGGTGGTGCCCTCGGCGATCCGCTGCCAGACCCCGTCGACCTCGGCCTCCACGGCGAACCTCTCCACCCGCTGGCCGTGCCGGATGTCCTCGCGGACGGCGACGCGGTCGAAGGTGTGAGGCCCCGGGCCCTGCTCGCGTACGTCGGTGCCGTAGATCCGGCGCAGACCGGCGCCGAAGGCGGACAGTGACGCCAGGTCCGCGTCGGCGATCCGGCCGTCGGGCGCGGGCGGCACGTTGAGCAGGAGCGAGGCGTTGCGGCCCACGCTCTTCTCGTACAGGTCCATCAGCTGCGCGGCGGTCTTGGGCTGTTCGTCCTCGTGGTAGAACCAGCCGGGCCGGTTGGAGACGTCTGCCTCGGCCGGGTACCACTGGAGGTGGTTGACGTCCGGTCCGAGGAGCCTGGCGCGGGAGCCTATGTCGGTGTCGGTGGAGTCGTTGGGCAGGCTGCCGAGTCCGGTCCACGGGTCGGTGGTGTGCGGGGTCACGCTCCACTCGGTCTCGCGGGCGGTCCCGTTCTCGTTGCCGACCCAGCGCACGCCCTGCGGACCCTGGAAGACGACGGTGTTCGGCGAGAGGGCCGCGACCATGTCGAACCACTGCTCGACGTCGTAGTTCTGGGTGATGCCGGAGTCCGACCAGGGGTTGGCGCCGTCGAGCCACAGCTCCTCGACGGGCCCGTACTGGGTGAAGATCTCGTACAGCTGGTTGAGGTAGTACGCGTCGTAGTCGTCGGCGCGGACCGTGAAGCTGGGCAGCTCGCCGCTCTTGACGCGGGCGGCGCGGTCGTCGCCGGGGACGAGGGTGGGGATGGTGCGCTCGGTGACGGCGCTGCCGTTGCCGAAGCGCCCCTGGCCGGCCGGGGCGCGGTTGCCGTCCTCCAGGGCCATCCGCTCGGGCAGGCTCAGCGTCTTGCCCTCGGCCTGCTTGGCGCGGATCTGCTCGACCCAGTCGGCGTGCCAGGCGTGCGGGAGTTCGGCTCCGTCGGACGGGGAGAGGTAGAGGCCGACCTTCAGCCCGGCCTTGCGGGCGGCCTTGACGTAGGCGGCGACGACGTCGGGGCTGCCGGGGCTGAGGGCGACGGAGTGGTCGGTGTAGCGGCTGGGGTAGAGCACGAAGCCGTCGTGGTGCTTGACGGTGAGCATGACCTGCTCGGCGCCGGCGGCCTTGTAGGCGCGCATCCACTGGTCCGCGTCGATGCTGCCGGGCGCGAAGAGCTTCTCGTCCTCCGTGCCCGAGCCCCATTCGCGGCCGGTGAAGGTGTTCATCCCGAAGTGCGTGAAGGCGGTGATCTCCCGCTGCTGCCAGGCCAGTTGCCCGGTGGTGGGGACGATGTTCGCCGCCTTCTCGATGATCCGGGCGGGGCTGTCGCATGCCTCGACGGTCATCTGCGAGGCGGGTTTCACGGGCCCGCGGCACGTACCGGCGGGCGCGGAGGGCGCGGGCGCCGGCTGCTGCGCGGTGGCGGTCACGGGGATGAGCGCGGCGGCGGCCGCCAGCGCGAGCGCGCTGAGCACATGGGTGCGTCGTGCCATGGTTCCCTCTCCTTCACGACCACGAGTGGTCGGATCTCTCGGGTGACGACGCGTGCATGCTGCCGTAAGAAAGGGCCCGCGGAAAGAGTGTGGGCCTCATACGTCCTATCTCTCGTCAGTAAAGTCCAAGCCGCCGGGACCACCCTCAGCCGTTGAACCAGGACGCCACATCGAGCCGGAAGGCGCCGTCGGGGGCCATCGCGCGCAGGTCGTCCTCCAGGGCGCGGACCCGCTCGGCCCCCAGCTTCCGGACCCACTCGGCCCGCAGCCGGTCGAAGCCCTCGGCGGACCGGACCAGGACGTCGGTCCCCCGCGCGGTCAGCAGGACCAGCTTGCGGCGTCCGTCGGCCGGATCGTCGGCGCGTTCCACGTAACCGAGGGCTTCGAGCCGGTCCACGGTCTTCCCTGCGGCCTGTTTGGAGACGCCGAGGCGGCGGCCGATCTCACTGGCGGTCGCCCCGTCGACACCCACCGCCTGAAGGGCGTAGCCGTACGCGGGCCGCAGGTCGAGGTGGCCCTCCTCGGCCAGCTCCCGGTGGAGCCCGTCGATGACCGACCGGAACCCGGCGAACAGCAACAGGGGCAGCTCGAAGCCCGCACCCGCCTCGTCGGAGCGCCTCCGCGCGCGGTCAGCCATTGCGGAACTCGACAACCTGGTTTACGTTTTCGTCAATCACGTTGTCGATTTTACCGCGAGAGGTCACCCATGTCCGCGACCGCCTTCCCCGACCACACCCATGCCTCCGCTCCCGCCGCCGCCCGCCCCGCCCTGGCGGCCATCGCGCAGAAACAGGGCTTCCTGCCGGCCGCGGCCGCCCGGATGGCCAACTCCCCCGAACTGCTGAACGGCTTCCTGAAGATCAACGCCCTCTTCGAGGCCACCACTTTGGACCGGCTCTCCCGCGAGGTCCTGAGCATGACGATGGCCACCCGGAACGGCTGCCACGTCTGCATCGCCGTCCACACCGCGATCCTCACCTCCATGGACACCGAGCCCGCCCTGCTCGCCGCGCTTCGCGAGGCCACCCCGCTCCCCGACGAACGGCTGGAAGCGCTGCGGCAGTTCATCCTGGCCGCCGCCGCGACGAACGGGGCCGTCGGCGACGAGGCGATGGAGGCGTTCCTGTCCCACGGCTACACCCCGCGCAACGCACTGGAGGTGGTCCTCGGCATCGGCGCCTACACCCTGTCGACGCTCGCCAACCGGATGACGGACGCACCACTCGACGGCCCGCTGGCGCAGTTCGCCTGACGCCGCCGCACAGGGCGGGAACGGGCTCAGGAATTCACCGCACGCCCCTGTCCCCCCGGCTTGCCCCTCACTACATTGACAATATGTCTAACACGCAGCCAGCGGCGGTCGCGTCGGAGCGAACCACCCTCAAGGCCCGCCGGGTCAGCTTCGCCTGGGACCGGACCCCCCTGCACTGGGTGCCGGGCGACCCGTTCACCACGCACACCATCAATGTGCTCCACCTCCTGCTCCCGGCCGGGGAACGCTGGTTCATCCACGTCTACCGCCAAGTGCTCCCGTACATCCACGACGAGGAGCTGCGGCAGGACGTCATCGGCTTCATCGGCCAGGAGGCGATGCACTCCCAGGCCCATGACGACGTCCTGCCGCACCTCAAGGAGCAGGGCCTCGACCCGACCCCGTACACCGCGCAGGTGGACTGGCTCTTCGAGAAGCTCCTCGGCGACCGGACCCTGCCTCCGGGCCGGGCACGCGAGTGGTGGCTGCTGGAGCGGGTGGCGACGATAGCGGCGATCGAGCACTACACCGCCTTCCTCGGCGACTGGATACTCAACGCCGACGAGCTGGACCGGCGCGGCGCCGACCCCACCATGCTGGACCTGCTGCGCTGGCACGGCGCCGAGGAGGTGGAGCACCGCTCCGTCGCCTTCGACGTGTTCATGCACGTCGACGGCGGCTACCGGCGGCGGGTGCGGACCTGGGCGACGGCCTTCTCCGCGCTGCTCTTCCTCTGGCAGCGCGGCGCCCGCTTCTTCATGGAGAACGACCCCGCCCTGCTGGACGGCAAGGCGTCCTTCGGGCAGTTCTACCGCAGCGGCCGGCGCGGCACCCTGCCCAGCACCCCGTCCATGCTGCGGTCGATCCCGCGCTATCTGAGCCGTTCCTACCACCCCTCGCAGGAGGGCAGCACGGCGCAGGCCGTCGACTACCTCACCCGCTCGCCCGCGGCCGTCGCGGCCGAGGCCCGTACTCCGAAGGCCCTCTGACCATGCGGCATCCCCTGCCCCTGCCCCGCCTGCGTACGGTCGCCGTGGCGACCGGAGCCGCACTGCTCGCCCGGCGGGCATTGCGCCGGCGCATCCGGAAGTCCCCGCTGTGGCCGCTGCCCGCGCTGGAGGAGCCCATATCCGGCCGGTCCGAGCGCCGTTCCACCACCGGGCGGCGACTGCTGATCGCCGAGCGGACGAGTCCGGCCGACGGGGTCGTCCGACTCCGCCTGGAGGGACCCGACCTGCCCGCCTGGGAACCCGGGGCCCATCTGGACCTGGTGCTGCCCTCCGGCCTGGTCCGGCAGTACTCACTGTGCGGCGACCCGGCCGACACCGGCGGCTACACCGTGGCGGCCCGGCTGGTCGAGGACGGCCGGGGCGGCTCCCGCGAGGTGCACACCGCGCTCCACGAGGGCATGGAGGTCGAGGTGCACGGCCCGCGCAACCGCTTCCCGCTCTCCGACGCCCCCGCCCATGTCCTGATCGCCGGCGGCATCGGCATCACCCCGATCCTGCCGATGGCGCGCCTGCTCGCCGCCGGGGGCGCCGACTGGCGGCTGCTGTACGGGGGCCGCAGCCGGGCCACGATGCCGTTCCTGGAGGAGATCGAGAAGCTGGGCGCCGACGGCGGCCGGGTCACGGTCGTCCCGCAGGACGAGGCGGGCCACCCGGACATCGCCGCCGCCCTCGCGGAGGCACCCGAGGGCACGGAGGTCCACTGCTGCGGGCCGCAGCCCTTGATGGACGCGGTCGCCGCAGCCCTCCCGCCCGGCTGCGTGCTGCGCCTGGAACGGTTCTCGGCGGCGGCCACGGACCCGGCCGGTTCGGCCCCGTTCGACGTGGAGCTGCGCCGCTCGGGCCGCACCGTCCCGGTCGCGGCGGACCAGTCGGTGCTGGCCGCCGTGCGCGCCGAACTGCCGCACGTCTCGTACTCCTGCGAACAGGGTTTCTGCGGAACGTGCCAACAGCGCGTCCTGGAGGGCGAGGTGGAGCACCGCGACGAGCTGCTGACCGACCGGGAGCGGGAGGGTTCCATGCTGATCTGCGTCTCCAGGTGCCGGGGCGGCAGGCTGGTGCTGGACCTGTAACCCGGCCTCACCCACCGGTCGGTACGCTGGGGGCATGACCACCGGGATGCGGCGCAGGATGGGCGTCGACGAGCGCAGGCAGCAGCTGATCGGTGTCGCGCTGGAGTTGTTCAGCCGCCGGTCGCCGGACGAGGTGTCGATCGACGAGATCGCCGCGGCCGCCGGGATCTCCCGGCCGCTGGTCTACCACTACTTCCCCGGCAAGCAGAGCCTGTACGAGGCGGCGTTGCGGCGGGCGGCCGACGAGCTGGCGGGCCGGTTCGTGGAGCCGCGCGAAGGGCCCCTGGGCGCGCGGCTGCTGCGGGTGATGGGCCGGTTCTTCGACTTCGTGGACGAGCACGGGCCCGGGTTCGCCGCGCTGATGCGGGGTGGCCCGGCCGTGGGCTCCTCCACGGCGAACGCGATGATCGACGGGGTGCGCCAGGCGGCCTGCGCCCAGATCCTGGCCCACCTGGACGTCGACGAGCCCCCGGCCCGGCTGGAGTTGGTCGTACGCTCCTGGGTCTCGCTCGCCGAGTCGACGGCGCTGCTCTGGCTGGACGGGCGGCGCGTGCCGAGGGCCGAACTGGAACTGCAACTGGTGCACGACTTCGCGGCGCTGGCTGCCGTGAGCGCCGCGTACGACGAGGAGATGGCGGCCATCGTGCTGCGGGTGCTGGCGCGGGAGCCGGCGGACGGGCCGTTCGCGGACCTATTGACGCGGCTCTCCGCACTGGGCCCCGTTGCCCCCGCCGTGCCCCCGCAGCGGTTGCCGTAGCGGGTCAGAGCTTGCGGTAGGAGGGGTCCAGGTCACGGGCCTCGACCGAGAGGTGCAGGGCCGTTCCCCGGGCGGTGCGGAGGTGGCCGGCCAGCAGCTCCAGGACCGATTCGGTGAGCCTGGCCTTGATCTCCGGTGTGCGGCCGGGCAGCAGCGAGATGTCGACGTGCACGAGCGCGTCCCCGTCCGGGGCGTCCGCCACCACCGTCTCCTCGGTCCGCCGGAAGCGGGTCTTGCAGGCGGCGGTCCTGGTGTTGACGGTTTCGGCGATCAGCGGGTGCAGCGCGAGGGCGAAGGCGGGGCGGTCGAAGGCGTCGGCGAGTTCGGCCGAGTAGTCGACGGTGATCTGCGGCATGGCGGGCTCCCGGGGCGAGGCGGCGGCAGAGGGACGCCGCCCAGCCTTCCCCTGCCCCGTGGGCCGGCACAACAGCGATTCACTATGTGGGCAGGGGCAGGGACAGGGACAGGGGCAGCGGCCCCGGGGCGGGCGCTACATGAGCAGTTCGCCGTGCAGGGCGAGGGCCAGGCCCGCCTCCGCGCTGTCGGAGCGGCCCTGTTCGAAGGCGCGCCAGTAGGCGGCGTCGCCGACGGCCTCCCGGGCCCGCCGTTCGCAGGCCTCGCGCAGCGGCCCCAGTTCCGGGGTGCCGCGCTGCGGGTGGCCCACCATCCGCCAGTAGACCTGTCCGGTGCCATAGACCCGGGCGGCCCTGGCTCCCTCGCCCTGGGCGGCGATGGCGGCGGCCAGGATGTCCAGGCCGAGCGCGATCCCGAAACGGTCGCGGAGCCGGTGCTTTCCGGTGAGCATGGCGCGGGCGTGCGCGGCGGCCGGTGCGGCGCGGCCCTGGAGCAGGGCGATCAGGGCGAGTTGGTAGTCGACGTAGCTGCGGGTCCAGCACTCGTCCTGGGCCTCGCAGGCGGCGCGCAGGACGACGGCCGCCTCGGCCGCCTCGTCCAGCCGGCCGAGTCCGGTGAGGGCGAAGACGGTGATCAGGTGGCAGCGCAGCCGATAGGCCGATTCCAGCGGGGTGGCGCTCCCGGCGGTGCGCAGGACCCGCTCCGACACGCGCAGTCCCCTCTCGGGCTCGCCGGTCATCAGGTGGGTGAGGCCGCGCAGATAGGCGGCGGCGAGTACGCCCTCGTCGGTGTCGTCGGCGGCGGCCGCGCGGACGCACTCCGCGCCGATGCGCTCGGCGGCCGGGTAGTCGCCCTGGAGCAGGACGCAGATGCCGAGCACCCACAGGGCACGGGTGCGGTGCGGGCCGCCGGCCGGTCCGGTGTCCAGGGCGCGCTGGGCGTAGGAGCGGGTCTGGGGCAGGTGGCCGCAGCAGCACCAGAAGAAGCCGATGCGCCCGGCCATCTCCTGGGCGGCGGCGGGGTCGTGGGCGAGGAGATGGTCGAGGGCGGCGCACAGGTCGGCGTGCGCGTCGGCGATGCGGTGGTACCAGAGGATCTGGTCGTCGCCGGTCCAGCCGGCGTGGGCGTTGCGGGCGAGGCGCAGGAAGCAGGCGGCGTGGCGGTCGGCGGCGGCGCGCTCCTCACCGAGTTCGGCGAGCCACATCCGGCCGTACTCGCGCAGCGTGTCGAGCATGCGGTGGCGGTCCCCGTCGCGGGCGACGACGGACTGGGCGACGAGGCCGCGCAGCGCCGTACGGACTTTGTGGGCGGTGAGCGGGCCGCCGGCGCAGACGACGGCGGCGGTGTCCGCGTCGAAGTCGCCGCGCAGCACGGTCAGCCGGGCCCACAGGAGCCGTTCGAGCGGGGTGCACAGTTCGTGGGACCAGCCGATGGTGGTGCGCAAGGTGCGGTGGCGCACGGGACGGAGCCTGGTGTGGGCGAAGACGTCGAGGCGGGAGCCGAGCCGGTCGGCGATCTCCTGGACTGTCTGCCGGCCGGCGCCCGCGGCGGCGAGTTCGATGGCGAGCGGGATGCCTTCGAGGCGGCGGCAGATCGCGGCGGCGGCCGCGGCGGTGCCGGGGTCGTCGAGGGGGGTTGCGGGGGCGGCGGCCGAGGCCCGTTCCCGGAAGAGGGTGAGCGCGTCGGCGGTGCCGTCGACGGGCAGCGGCTCCACCTCGATCAGCTGCTCGCCCCGCAGGTCCAGGGGCCGGCGGCTGGTGGCGAGGACGGTGAGGCCGGGTGAGGTGGTGAGGATCTCGCCGAGGAGGTGGGCGCAGGCGTGGCGGAGGTGTTCGCAGGAGTCCAGGACGAGCAGGAGCTCCTTGTCGGCGAGCCATTCGCACAGCACGTCGATGGGCATGCGCAGGGTGTGGTCGCTGAGGCCGACCGCGTCGGAGACGGTGGCCAGGAGCAGTTCGTCGTCGTGCAGCGGGGAGAGGTCCGCCCACCACACGCCGTCGCGGAAGCCCGGTTCGGCGCGGCGGGCGGCGCGCAGGGCGAGCCGGGTCTTCCCGACGCCGCCGGTTCCGGTGAGCGTGGTCAGCCGGCCGGTGGCGAGGGCGTCTTCGAGCCCGGCCAGCTCCGCCTCCCGTCCGACAAAGCTGGTGGTCTCCTCGGGGATGTTGCTGACCATCGTCACCGTCGCTGCACAGGTGGAGCGGCCGGCCCCGGCCCCCGCGCGGATGCGGGGAGCCGGGGCCGGCCGGGTGGAGTGGAGGCCTGTCCGGGAGGGGCGGTGGAGCGACACCCCCGGGCGGCTGCCCATACGGTAGTCCTGAGACGGTCAGCGCAGGGTGAACACCGCGACGGTGCGTCCCGGAACGGTGAAGCTGCCCGAACTCCTCTCATATGCCGACCGCTTGACGGTAGAATCCGCGCCCTTTGCCTGGACGGGGTGCAGGGCGTAGTTCTTGCCGGCGAGTGCGGCGACCTTCTGGGTGGTGGTGCCGGGGGCGGCGTTGAGGACGACGACGAGCTTGCCGAGCCGCATGGTGATCACGCCCGGGGTCTCGTCCTTGCCGGAGAGCGGGAAGGAGAGCCGGGACTGCACCTGTGCGGTGGAGGTCAGGCCGAAGTCCTTCTCCGTGGTGCGGATGGTGAGCAGGTCGCGGTAGGCGGCCGAGGCTCCGTTGATCTGCGCGCAGCCGGGGGTGATCCTCGCGTTGGTGAGCAGCGGCCCGGCGTACGGCCACTTGTCCTCGTTGTCCGCGGCGACCGGCAGTCCGCGGCCGAAGCCGTTGCCGGCGCGGCAGTCCCAGTGCAGGGCGTTGAACCAGTCGCCGCTGTCGAAGGAGTTGCGGTCCAGCGACTTGGAGCGCAGCAGGTCGGTGCCCGCCTGGGAGAGCGCGGGACCCTGCGAGAGGGTGGCGGTCGCCATGGCCAGGACCTGCGTGCGGGCCCGGTCCGCCGCCGTCGTGCCCGCCGGGAGCTTGAAGGCGAGCGCGTCGTACAGGGTCTCGTTGTCATGGGCGTCGGCGTAGGCCAGGGCGTCGCCGGGGACCGCGGCGTAGCCGGCCGGGGCCCCGTTGTAGTCGACGCCCGAGCCCTTGACGGTGGCCCCGGAGGTGTCGGTGAAGGTGTAGTCGGCGAGGTTGCCGGTGAGGCCGACCTTGATCAGGTCCTGGTAGTGCAGCAGGCGGGCCTTCTGCTCGGCCTTCGTGCCGTTGGCGGTGGAGGTGTTGGGGTCGGTGTAGAGGCCGGTGGCGAAGCCCTGCACGCCGGGGTCCTCGTCGAACGGGGAGCCGCCGCGCACGGCGTCGCGGGCCCGGTCGGAGAAGGTGGCGATGCCGGTGCCGGCCATGTTCTTCTGGGTGGCCTGGACGAAGCGGGCGTCGTCGGCGATCTCACCGAAGTTCCAGCCCTCCCCGTACAGGATGATCTTCTTTCCGTCGACGCCGTCCCTGGCGGGGGTCAGTGCGTCGAGCGCCTTGCGGACGGCCAGGATGTTGGCCTTGGGGTGGTGGCCCATCAGGTCGAAGCGGAAGCCGTCGACCTTGTACTCCTTGGCCCAGGTGACCACGGAGTCCACGACGAGCTTGCCCATCATGGTGTTCTCGGGCGCGGTGTTGGCGCAGCAGGTGGAGGTGGCGACGGTGCCGTCCTCCAGGAGCCGCTGGTAGTAGCCGGGCACGATCCGGTCGAGCACGGACTTGTCGTCCTGGCCGGAGGCGACGGTGTGGTTGTAGACGACGTCCATGACGGTCCGCAGCCCGGCGCCGTTGATCCCCTGCACCATCTGCCGGAACTCGACGGTGCGCCTGGTGCCGTCCGGGTCGGAGGCGTAGCTGCCCTCGGGGACGGTGTAGTGCAGCGGGTCGTAGCCCCAGTTGAAGGCGTCCTTGGCGGCGGCCTTCGCCACGCAGGCCTGCTGCTCGGCGGAGTCGGGGGCGTAGACGGACAGGTCGCAGGCCGGCTCGGCCTGGTCCTTCTTCCTCTCGGGGATGGTGCCGATGTCGAAGGCGGGCAGCAGGTGGAGGTAGCCGGTGCCGGCGTCGGCGAGCTGCCTCAGGTGCTTCATTCCGTCGGAGCGGGTGTCGGTGAAGGCGAGGTATTCGCCGGGGTGCTGGGAGGTGGGGTCCGCGATGGAGAAGTCACGGATCTGGAGTTCCTGGATCTGCGCGTCGCGCAGCGGCGCGGCGGCTGGCTTGCGCAGCGTGTCCCAGCCCTTGGGGGCGAGCTTCCGGTCCTCCAGGTCCACGACGAGGCTGCGGGCCGAGTCGGTGGTCAGGGCGGTGGAGTAGGGGTCGGTGACCTTGTTGGTGACGAGCTTCCGGACGGTGGGCGCCCAGACGTCCACGACGTACCGGTAGGGCTTGCCCGTCCAGTTCTTCCTCCCGGTGACGGACCAGACGCCGGTGCGGTCGTCGCGCCGCATGGCGACGGTCTTTCCGTCGAGTTCGAGCGAGACGGTACGGGCGGTGGGCGCCCAGACGGAGAGCGTCGGGGTGCCGTCGCGGAAGACCGGGCCGAGCGAGGCGTTCTTCGCCTTCGCCCCGTAGAGGTCGTCGAGCACTCCGGCGCTCTGCACCCCGGTGGCGGCGAGGAGGGCGCCGTTGGCGGCGCGCTGGGTGGCGATCAGCTGGCCGCGCAGGGCCTCGCGGACCCTGTCCCGGTCACGGGCGTCCACGGTGAAGGCGGGGTAGTCCTTGAGGTGCGGGTACTTCGCCTTCTGGGCGTCGCTCAGCGCGGACGGGGTGAGCCGCAGCCACTGGCCCTCGTCGCTCAGCGCCCCGTCCACGACGGAGATGCCGCCCTTCTTCGCGTAGACGAGCTGCTGGCTGGTGGCCTCGGTGGCCTTCACCTTCCAGACGACGGTGTCCGCGTCGATCCACTGCGCCTCGGCCTTGGTGAGGTCGGGTGCGGGGACTCCGCCGGCCTGCGGGAGCAGGTAGCCGGCCGTGCCGCCGAGCAGCCAGACCTCGTGGCCGTGGCTCGCGATGTCGAGTGCCTGGTCGCTGGGCAGGTCCTTCTCGTCGCCCCGGTGCAGGATGTAGCTGAGCGAGGTGGCGCCCTCGGTGAGCGGGACCTCGAAGGTGAGCCCGGAGGCGTCCTGCTTCACCGGCTGGAGCGGCTTGGCCCAGTCGGTGGGCTCCTTCGCGCCGGTCCAGGTGTGCAGCCCCCAGCCGTCGTAGTCGCCGTCGGCCCGGTAGTAGTGCAGGACGGCCTTGCCGGTGTCCTGGTCGGGGTAGGCGCCGTCGGGGGCGGTTTCGGCCTGGCCGTCCTTGCCCTGCCCGATCCAGACCTGGCCGGTCCTGGCGAGGTCGACGGCGCGCTCGGGCCCGTCGGCGGTGCCGGACTTCTCGACGGTGTACGGGACGGAGGCGGCGTCCTCGGGCACCTTGACCCAGGCGAACGCGCCGTAGGCGTCCCGCCCGGTGAAGTCCGCGGTGGCGTCGCCGGACTTGAGCTGCCAGCCGTCGTAGTCGCCGTCGGGGCGCTGGTAGTGGACGACCGCGTAGTCGCGTTCGACGGCGACGGGCTTGGCGGGTGCGGGGGCCTGCCCGGCGGTGGAGGAGGCGAGGGCGCTCGCGGTGCGTCCGGTGCGGTCGACCACGACGGCCTTGTAGCGCAGGGGCGTTCCGGCGGCCGTGTCGTCGCTCAGGGTCTGGGTGACCTTGTACGGGGCGTGGTCGGCGGTGCCCAGGGTGGTCCACTTGCCGTTGCCTGTCCGGGCGGCGAAGACGACCCGGTTGAGGGAGCCGCCGGAGACGTCGGCGGTCAGCTCGACGGTGCCGGTGGCGCCGGCGGCCGGTGCCTTCAGGGAGACCTTGGGCTTCGCGTCGGGGGTGCCCAGGGGCTTCGCGGCGCGGAGCACGATGCTCGACAGGGCCGGGACGGTGACCTCGATCTTCTTGTCGGCGCCGCTGCGGACGGTGCCGGAGCCGCCGTACAGGGTGCGGAAGTCCATCCGCGCGGACTCGGTGGACAGCTCGACGGTCTTCGCCCTGTCGCCGTTGTTGGTGGCGACGACGTACTCGTTGCTGTGCTTCGGGTCCGTACGGGAGAAGGCGTAGACGGAGCCCTCGGCGTACCGCTCGGTCTGTACGCCGTCGCGCAGCGCGGGGTTCTTCGCGGTCAGCTCGGAGAGGGCGGCGATGTTGCGGTAGAGCGGGTGCTCGGTGTCGTACGCGTCGGAGGCGTGCGTCCGGTCGGTGCCCAGCTGGTCGTCGTCGAGGTAGTCGGCGGTCTTCGAGGCGAACATCGTCTGGCGGGCGTCCTTGTCACCGCCGGCACCCGTGAAGCCCTGCTCGTCGCCGTAGTAGACGACGGGGTTGCCCCGGCTGAGGAACATCAGCTCGTTGGCGAGTCGGGCGCGCTTCACCAGCTCCGCGTCACCGGCCTTCGGGTTGTCCTGCTCCAGGAAGGTCCCGATGCGGCCCATGTCGTGGTTGCCGAGGAAGGTCACCTGCTCGTAGGCGTTGGCCTTGTCGGTGGTGTAGCGGTAGTCGTCGGCGAAGACGGCGGCGAGCTTCGATGCCGGGGCGCCCTGCGAGGCGTACTGGCGGGCCGCCTCCTGGAAGGGGAAGTCGAGCGTGGCGTCCAGCCGGCCCTGGGTGACGTAGGGCGAGGTGACGGCGGTGTCGGAGGAGTAGACCTCGCCGAACATGAAGAAGTCCTTGCGCCCGTGCTTGGCCGCGTACGCGTCGAGCGCGGTCGCCCACTGGGTCCAGAAGTCCATGTCGACGTGTTTGACGGTGTCGATCCGGAAACCGTCGATGTCGAAGTCACGGACCCACTTCTCGTAGATCTTCTCCATGCCGGACACGACCTCGGGCCGCTCGGTCCACAGGTCGTCCAGGCCGGAGAAGTCGCCGTACGTGGTGGACTCGCCGGCATAGGTGGAGTCACCGCGGTTGTGGTACATCGTCGGGTCGTTGAGCCAGGACGGCGTCTTGCCGCCGCTGGTCACCGGCTTGTACGGGAACGAGTCGGCGTCCACCCGCGCCATGCCCGCGCTGTCGTCGAAGGGGCGGCCGTCGCGGTCGAGGTAGGGGTAGGCGCCCTTGGACCTGTAGCCGTAGGTCTTCTCGGCGTAGTCGACGGTGTCGGCGGTGTGGTTGGTGATGACGTCGAAGAAGACCTTCATGCCCTTGCGGTGGGCCTTGTCGATCAGCTTCGTCAGGTCGGCGTTGGTGCCGAAGTGCGGGTCGACCTGGGTGAAGTCGGTGATCCAGTAGCCGTGGTAGCCGGCCGACGCGTCCTCGCCCGTGCCCTGGACGGGCCGGTTCTTGAAGATCGGCGCGAGCCAGATGGCGGTGGTGCCGAGCCCCTTGATGTAGTCGAGCCTGTTCGTGAGCCCCTTGAGGTCGCCGCCCTGGTAGAACCCCTTGTCGGTGGGGTCGTACCCGGTCTCCAGCCGGGAGCCGGTCAGCCCGCCGCGGTCGTTGCGGGTGTCCCCGTTGGCGAACCGGTCGGGCATGACGAAGTAGAACTGCTCGCGGGTCAGGTCGTGCCGGGTGGCCTGGGCGGCCAGCTCGGCGTCCGAGGGCGCGGCGGGCGGCCGGGCCGCGGCGGCGGGCAGTGCGGGCACCAGGGCCGCGCACAGGGCGGCCGCGACGACGGCGGGCACCGTTCTTCGCGCGGGCACGCGCGGGGACGGACGTTTCACTCGGACTCTCCTCGAAGGGGTACGGGGGTGTGCGGGGCCGGTCGGGCCGCGGGGGGGACGGCCCGACCGGCGGGTGGGGGGCGGGAGGATCAGCCGCGCCAGACGTCCGAGGTCAGCGTGACCTTGCCGGAGGAGGGCACCGTGGCCGCGCGGTTGGCACCGCTCTCCCAGGTGACGTTGCCGCTCGCGTCCTTGCGGATGTACTTGTACTCGAACGAGGTCCCGGCGGGCAGGCTGACGTCGAGCTTCCAGACGGGGTACGAGGCCGGGTCGAGCTTCAGCGCGCTGTCGGTGTTCCAGTTGCCGAGGGCGGACTGGTTGCCGGTGACGAAGATGTTCTGGCCGAGCTGCGTGGTGGCGTTGACGCCGAAGGAGGCGCCGGAGGTGCCCGTACCGGGGTCGGTCGGGTCGGTCGGGTCCGTCGGGTCGGTCGGGTCGGTCGAGCCGCCGCCGCAGGTGCGGGCTCCGGTGTGCAGGGCCAGCGCGGTGTTGGCGCCCAGGGTGGCGGTGAACTGGCCGGAGCCGTTGACCGTGACGCCGTTGCCGGACTGGACGTCGCAGTAGTCGCCGGCGGGCAGCGAGGTCTGGAACGTACGGGTCAGCGAGGAGCCCTCGTGGTTGATCGCGACGTACGCCTTGGAGCCGCGACCGAAGGCGATCTGGTTGCCGCCGTTGTCCCACCAGTTGCTGACGGACTCGCCGCTCGCGGTGTTGCGGAAGCCGACCATGGAGGAGATCTCGCGCCAGGCGTGCTGGCACTTCCAGCCGTCGCTGTAGCAGGCGTTCACCGTGCCGCCGTTGGGCGGGCCCGCGTCCTTGTCGGACCACTCGTAACCGGAGTGGACGTCGGGCGAGCCGTAGGGCCAGGCCAGCATGAAGACACTGGCGAGCGTGTAGTTGGCGCCGTCCTTGTAGTTCAGCGTCTCGCCGTTGCGCTCGGTGTCGTGGTTGTCGACGAAGACCGCGGCCTTCGAGGAGGACATGAAGCCCCAGCCCTCGCCGAAGTTCTTCAGGTTGGCGAGGCTCTCGTTGTTGAGGACCTGCTTGAGGCTGCGGGCGTAGCGGAACTCCTGGACGTCACCGGTGCCGGCGTACTCGTCGGGCGACACGGCCTCGCCCGCGCCGTAGATCGCCTCCTGCTTCCAGTAGACGCCGGAGTTGGTCAGCCGGGACTTGATGTCGGCGAGGTCCTCGGCGGGCATGTGCTTGGCCGCGTCGATGCGGAAGCCGTCCACGCCGAGCGAGAGCAGGTCGTTGAGGTAGCCGGCGATCTTGCCCCGGACGTAGTCCTCACCCGTGTCCAGATCGGCCAGGCCGACGAGCTCGCAGTGCTGGACGTTGAACCGGTCCCCGTAGTTGTTGATCTCCGAGGTGCAGTCGTCCATGTCGTACGAGGAGTACAGCCCGGGGTAGTTGTACTTCGTGTACGAGGAGCCGCCGGTGCCGGTGCCGGAGCCCGACGACATGTGGTTGATGACCGAGTCGGCCACGACCTTGACGCCCGCGCCGTGACAGGTGTTCACCATGTTGGCGAAGGAGTTCCGGTCGCCGAGCCGTCCGGCGATCTTGTAGCTGACCGGCTGGTAGGAGGTCCACCACTCGCCGCCCTGGATGTGCTCCTGCGGCGGTGAGACCTGAACGAAGCCGTACCCGGCCGGACCGAGCGTGTCGGTGCACGCCTTGGCGACGGAGTCGAACTTCCACTCGAACAGGACGGCGGTGACGTCCTTACCGCCCGGGGCGGAAGCCTCGGCCGTCGTGGCGGGGACCACGAGGGCAGCGGCTCCTGCGATCAGAGCGAGCGCGGCAGACAAGGGTCTGCTGGCCATGTTTCCTCCTGCGGTGGGGGAAATGCGGGTGACGGTGCAGCCTCATACGGCAACGCGCCCTGCCCTCAAGGCTCCTGAATGTTCTTGCTGCAAGAATGCAAACCTTGCCGCGGGGAGACGGTACGAGCCTGCCAGGTCCCGGTCAACCCTTTGGACACCCGCTGCTCACATCCGCGAAATACCGCAGATTTCTTCCTGCAAGGACTTACGCAAGACATTGCAGCGCTGTTAAGTTTCTCCCGACTCCGGTCCGGTCGGCCGGGGGTCCCGCTTACCCCGGGCCCCACGCGCCCGGCCGGCCGGGCCGGTCACAGACAAGAGAGGCACCGGCGGTCACCTCCCCGCCGGCCCGTCCGGGCCGACCTCCGGTGCCTCTCCTGCGACCGTTCCCGGCCCACCCCTGAGCCGTCCGGCCCGAGCGGCGCACTCTAGGCTCGTCCCCCATGTGGCAAGGACAGCAGTCGCCCCCCGGCCGGCCGAACCCGCAAGGCGGGCAGCACAGTTCGGATCCCGTACAGCCCGGCCGCGAAGACCCCGACCGGCACGCCGCCCCCACGGTCGGCATGGCCGTTCCCGAACCGCCCCGCCGCCCCCGCAGCCTGGTCACGGCCGCCGTCGTGGCCGCTTCCCTGGCCGTCGTCGTGGCCTGCGGGGTGATCGGTTTCCGGGTCCTCAGCGACGACGGGAACGACGAGGCGGGCCCGCAGCCGGCCCCGACGGGCTCCCCGAGCCCCCAGGGCACGGCCCGGTCCACGGCCGAGGGCGGCTCGGGTCCCCTCGTCGCCGGCTGGAAGACGGTGACCAACGCCAAGCGCGGCATCACCTTCGACGTGCCCGCCTCCTGGGCCCGGAAGTCCGCGGACTGGGTGAGCTACGTCGCCGAGAACGACGACCCCGAGGAGAAGCCGCTGGTCGGGATGATGGCGCCGGCGGTACTCAAGGAGAAGTGGTGCACGTCCGACGACGACAAGGACGGCACCGCGGACGACTACGCGCTCGCCTCGACGGGCACCACCGGGGAGCAGGGCTCCAAGAGCGCCGCCGCGGCCGCCGAGGACACCGCCAGGACCTGGGTCTACGGCCTCTACACCCAGCCCGACCGCTCCCGCCTCACGATCGGTGAGCCCGAGACGTTCCGGACGGAGAGCGGCGTCGAGGGCAGCCTCGTGACCGTCACCTCGTCCGGGACGCCGAAGAAGGGGAAGTGCGACACCGACGGCAAGGCGGTGACGTTCGCCTTCAAGAACGCGAAGGGCGAGTTCGTGTCCTGGACCTACATCGGCGCCCACGGCGTGCCCGACGAGGTGTCCGACGCCACGATCCGCGAGATCCTCGGCACGGTGCGCCTCTTCAAGGAGGGCGACGGGCAGGACTGAGGCGGACCGCCCCGGGTGCGGGGCCGGCCCCCTCCGGCCGGCCCTTCACGCGCCCCGGCTGCCTCACGCGCTCCGCAGCGCCGCCGTGGAGCCCCGTACGACCAGCTCCGGCTGGAACACGTACTCCGTGCGCTGGACGGGGCTGCCGCCGATCTCCTCCAGCAGGGCGCCCACCGCGGCCGCCGCCATCGCCTGGACGGGCTGGCGCACCGTGGTCAGCGGCGGGTCGGTGAAGGCGATGAGCTGGGAGTCGTCGAAGCCCACCACGGAGACGTCGCGCGGTACGTCCAGACCGCGGTCCCGGGCGGCGCGGACCACGCCCAGCGCCATCAGGTCGCTGCCGCAGACGATGCCGGTGCACCCCTGGTCGAGCAGGGCGCCGGCCGCGACCTGGCCGCCCTCGACGCTGAACAGCGTGGAGCAGACCAGGAGTTCGGCCTCCTCGCGGTCCAGGCCCAGCACGGAGACCGCGGCGTCCACGAAGCCGTCCCGCTTGCGGCGGGAGGGGACGTAGCGCTGCGGTCCGATGGCGAGGCCGACCCGGCGGTGGCCGAGTTCGGCGAGATGGCTCACGGCCATCCGCACGGCGGCGGTGTCGTCGGGCGAGACGAACGGGGCGCTGATCCGCTCGTTGTAGCCGTTGATCAGGACGAACGGCACTCCGCGCTCGGTCAGCGCGGCGTAGCGCGCCGGGTCGGCGGAGGTGTCGGCGTGCAGTCCGGAGAGGAAGACGATGCCGCCGACGCCGCGTTCGACGAGCTGCTCGACGAGTTCGTCCTCGGTGGCGCCGCCGGGCAGCTGGGTGCAGAGGACCGGCGTGTAGCCGTGGCCGGCGAGCACCTGTTCCACGGACTGGGCGAACGCCGGGAAGATCGGGTTGGTGAGCTCGGGGGTCACCAGCCCGATCAGCCCGGCGCTGCGCTGCCGCAGCCGTACGGGGCGCTCGTATCCGAGGATGTCGAGCGCCGCGAGCACCCGCTGACGCGTGGTGTCCGCGACGCCCGGCTTGCCGTTGAGGACCCGGCTGACGGTCGCCTCGCTGACGGATGCCTGGCCCGCGATGTCCGACAGCCTGAGCGCGCCGCCCGCGCCGGGGCCCCGTGGCAGGGGGACGGTCGTCACACCGTCCACCACACCGTGGTGTCCGCGGGGATCTCGACCGTGTCGCCATCGGCCTCGACCGGGGTGCTGGAGAGCAGCACGGTGCCCTGGACGGGGATACGGACCGGCTGACCGGTCGTGTTGACGGTGCAGACGAAGCCGGGGCGGGCGAAGGACAGCAGCCCCTCGGGGGCGTCCAGCCACCGCACGTCGGCGCCGGCCCCGAGGCCGGTGTGGGCCCGGCGGGCGGCGATCGCGGCCCGGTACAGCTCCAGGGTGGAGCCGGCCGTGCCGGTCTGCGCCTCGACACTCAGCTCGCCCCAGCCCGCGGGCTGCGGAAGCCAGCTGCCGCCCGCGCCGAAGCCGTACGAGGAGCCCTCGCGGGTCCACGGGATCGGGACGCGGCAGCCGTCGCGGAAGCCGTCCTGGCCCTCGGCGCGGAAGAACGACGGGTCCTGCCGGGCCTCGTCGGGCAGGTCGGTGACGTCGGGCAGGCCGAGTTCCTCGCCCTGGTAGACGTAGGCGGAGCCGGGCAGCGCCAGCATCAGCAGGGTGGCGGCGCGGGCCCGGCGCAGGCCCAGCTCGCGGTCGCCGGCGGTACGGATCTGGGTGCCGAGCCCCGCCGGATTGGCGAAGCGGGTGGCGTGCCGGGTGACGTCGTGGTTGGAGAGCACCCAGGTGGTGGGGGCGCCGACCGGCCGCATGGCGTCGAGCGAGACGTCGATGACCTCACGGAGCGCGGCGGCGTCCCAGGCGGTGGCCAGGTACTGGAAGTTGAACGCCTGGTGCATCTCGTCGGGGCGCACGTAGTTGGCGGTGCGCTCGACGGTCGGCGTCCACGCCTCGGCGACCGCGATGCGCCCGCCGGCCGCCCGGCCCCGCCCGTCCGACGAAGGCGCTCCGGACCCCATCGTGTCGGGATACTCGTCCAGGATGGTGCGCCAGCTGCGGTAGATCTCGTGCACCCCGTCCTGGTCGAAGAACGGCATGACATCGTTTCCGAGCAGCTTGAGCTGGTCGTGGGTGCCGAGGTCGGGCAGCCCCTCGGCCTTGACGAGGCCGTGCGCGACGTCGACGCGGAAGCCGTCGACGCCCATGTCGAGCCAGAAGCGCAGGATCGAGCGGAACTCGTCGGCGACGGCCGGGTGCTCCCAGTTGAAGTCGGGCTGCTCGGGCGCGAAGAGGTGGAGGTACCACTCGCCGGGGGTGCCGTCCGGGTCGGTGGTCCGGGTCCAGGCGGGGCCGCCGAAGATGGACTCCCAGTCGTTGGGCGGGAGTTCGCCGTCGGCGCCCTTGCCGGGGCGGAAGTGGTAGCGGTCGCGCAGGGCGGAGCCGGGGCCCTCGGCGAGCGCGCGCTTGAACCACTCGTGCTGGTCGGAGGAGTGGTTGGGCACCAGGTCGACGATGATCCGCAGGCCCAGGTCGTGGGCGTCGCGGATCAGCGCGTCGGCGTCCAGCAGGGTGCCGAACATCGGGTCGATGGCCCGGTAGTCGGAGACGTCGTAGCCCGCGTCGGCCTGCGGGGAGGCGTAGAACGGGCTGAGCCAGACCGCGTCCACGCCGAGATCCTTGAGGTACGGGAGCCGGGCGGTGACGCCTGCGAGGTCGCCCATGCCGTCGCCGTTGCCGTCGGCGAAGCTGCGCGGATAGACCTGGTAGATCACCGCGTCCTGCCACCAGCCGGTGGGGTGGCCCGGGGCTTCGTCGGACGTGCCGGTGGAGGGGGCAGCGAGGTGCTGGGTCATGTCGTCCCTGGGGTGTCTGGGTGGGGAGTGGCGCCGGGACCGGGTCGGGATGCCGGCGCCACCGTGACTGGTGCGTGCGGGTCGTACGGGCGCGTGCCGCTGAGGACGCTCAGCCCTTGACGGCTCCGGCGGACATGCCGGTGACGAGGTGCTTCTGCGCGAACAGGAACACCAGGGCCGCGGGTATCGCGATCAGTACGGACGCGGCGGTCATCGGGCCCCACTGGGCGCCGTACTGGTTGACGAACAGCTGGAGTCCGCCCGCGAGGGTGAGGTTGTCCTCGCCGACCATGAAGGCGGAGGCGTACGCCACCTCGCCCCAGGCGGTGATGAAGGAGTAGAACGCCGTGACGGCGAGGCCGGGCTTGGCCAGCGGCAGGATCAGCCGCCAGAACGTGCCGAACGGGGTGAGGCCGTCGACCTGCCCCGACTCGTCGATCTCGCGCGGGATGGTGTCGAAGAAGCCCTTCATCATCCAGGCGCAGAACGGCACCGAGATGGTCAGGTAGGTGATGACGAGCCCGGCGGGCCTATTCAGCAGCCCCATGCCCGCCATGATGTTGTAGATCGGCACGATGAGGACGGCGACCGGGAACATCTGGGTGATCAGCAGCGTCCACATCAGCCCGCGCTTGCCGGGGAACCGGAAGCGGCTGACGGCGTAGCCGGTGGAGGCGGAGACGATGACGCCGATGAGCGTGGTGAGCCCCGCGACGATCAGCGAGTTGCCGAACCAGGTCAGGAACTTCGTGTCCTTGATGAGGTTCGTGTAGTTCTCGAACGTCGTCTCTTTGAAGAAGTCCGTGGTGGAGGCGAGTTCGGCCGGCTTCAGCGAGGTGAGCAGGACCCAGAGCACGGGGAAGACCGCGATCACGGACGCCACGATCAGCGTCAGGTGCAGGGCCGTGGAGGCGAGCGGCGAACGCTCGCCGCGCTTGCGGACCTTGGGCGCGGAGTGCCGCGCGGTGGGGGTGGTTGCGGTGGTCACCAGTCATCTCCCTGAGTGCGCAGGACTCGCCGGTAGACGGTGGCGAAGATCAGCAGGAGTACGAGGATCAGCACGCCCCAGGTGGAGGACTGCGCGAAGTCGCGCGGGCTGATCTCGAAGGAGAACTTGTACGCCTGCGTCACCAGGATCTGGGTCGCGTCGCCGGGTCCGCCCCGGGTCAGCAGGAAGATCACCGGGAACATGTTGAAGGTCCAGATGGTGGAGAGCAGGATCACGGTCGTGGAGACCGGCCGCAGTCCGGGCAGGGTGACGTGGCGGAAGCGCTGCCAGGCGCTGGCGCCGTCCATCTCCGCGGCCTCGTAGTGCTCGCTGGGTATGGACTGGAGGCCGCCGAGCAGGGCGACCATGATGAACGGCACGCCGAGCCACACGTTGACCACGATGACGGCGATCTTGGCGATGGTGGGGTCGCCCAGCCAGTCGATGCCCTCGAAGCCGGCGCCGGAGAGGATCTTGTTGAGCAGCCCGCGGTCGTTGTTGTAGAGGAAGCGCCAGGCGAAGACGGAGACGAAGCCGGGGACCGCCCAGGGCAGGATGAGCGCCATCCGGTAGGCGGAGCGCCCGGCGATCCTGCGGTTGAGGATGTTCGCGAGCGCCATGCCGAGCGCGAAGGTGATGGAGACGCAGGAGACCGTCCACACCAGGGTCCACCCGAGTGTGCCGAGGAACTGTTCGCCGGTGAGCGCATCGGCGTAGTTGTCCAGACCGACGAACTTGTACGTGGCGGGCAGGTGGTTGACACCGATGGACCGCGCGACGTTGCGCTCGTTGGCGTCGGTCAGCGACAGGAAGATGCCGCGGACCAGCGGATAACCGATGATCACGCCGATCACGACGACGACCGGGGCCACCATCGTCCAGGCGTACCAGTGTGTCGACAGTGCCCGCCGGAGCTTGCCCGGCGGCGGGGGGTTGCCAGTACCGCGGCTCCGGCCGCGGGCGACGTCGTCGCCCGCGGCCTTCGCCACCGACTGGCTGGTGTGGACAGCCATCAGCCGGCCTGCCTTCCTGAGTTACTTCCAGCCGTCAAGGAGCTTGCGGTAGGCGGTACCGGTCGTCTTGACCGCCTTCTCCGGGGAGGTCTGGCCGGTGAGGGCCTTGGTGTACTCGGTGACGAGCGGCGCGAAGAGGCTGCCGGTCTCCGGGATCCAGGGGCGCTCGACGGCGCTCTCGACGACCGGCTTGAAGAAGCCGACGATCTCGTTGTCGACCACGGACTCCTCGGCGTAGGCGGAGGTGCGGGTCGGCAGGAGGTTGAGCTCCTCGGTGACCTGGGCCTGCGTCTTGACGGAGGTCATGTAGTCGACGAAGGCGTAGGAGGCCTCAAGGTTCTTGGAACCGGCGTAGACGGCCAGGTTGTGACCGCCCTGCGGGGCGCCCTGCGCGACGGAGCCGGCCGGGACCGGGGCGACGCCGAGGTTGGCCTTGTCCTTGAACTCCTTGCCGGCGTACGTGTCGGCGACGGCCCACGGGCCGTTGATCATCATCGCGACGTCGCCGTCCTTGAAGGACGCCTGCATGTTGTCCCAGCCGTCCGTGGCGTCCGTCTTCGCGACGCCGGAGTCGACCAGGTCCTTGACGAGCTTCATGGCCTTGACACCGGCCGCGTTGTCGATGGTGACGGCCTTGTCGGCGGCGTTGACCATGTCGCCGCCCTCGCCGTACAGGAAGGGCAGGAACCAGTACGCGTCGTCGCCGCGCAGGTAGAGGCCGGTCTTGCCGGTCTTCGACTTGATCTTCTTCGAGGCGGACTTCAGCTCGTCGATCGTGGTGGGGACCTCGACGCCGGCCTCCTTGAAGATCTTCTTGTTGTAGAAGATGCCCAGGGAGTCGATCACCTGCGGAACGGCGAACGTCTTGCCGTTGTACTTGGTGGAAGCGGCGGCCTGCTTCAGGAAGTCGTCCTGCTTCTGGAGGGCCGTGGTTCCGTCCAGCGGGGCGAGGTAGCCGAGGTCAGCGAACTCGGGCGTCCAGGCGACCTCGGAGCGGATCACGTCGGGGGCGCCGGAGCCCGCCTGAGCCGCGTTCTTGAACTTGTTCTGCGCGTCACCGAAAGGCACGTTGACGTACTTGACGTCGACCTTCGGGTGCAGCTTCTCGAAGCCCTCGGCGATCTTCTTGAAGACCTTGTCCTCACTGCCCGCGGTGGAGGTGTCCCACCACGTGACGGTGCCGGAGAGCTCGCCCGAGCTCTTGGAGGGGCTGTCGGAACTGTCGTCATCGCTGCCGCAGGCGGTCGCCGCGAGCGCCAGGGCCGCGACCAGGGCGGTGGCCGTTATGCCACGTCGCATCTGAACTCCTTCAACTGCCGTACCGCTCCGTCGCGGCGCCGGGTCGACGTGAACGTAACAAGGATGAAAGACGACCGAAAGACTTTGCGGAAGATTTCTGCAAGCTCCGGCGATCGTTACATTGGCGTGTCCTCAAGGTTGCCGTCAAGACTCTTGACGGAACCCGTCGATCCCTGACAGGGAGGGCTCACCAGCCCCGATTCCGCAGTGCGACGATCCGACCGCAGCCGGCGAACCACCACCGCAAGACCTTGCAAGACGTTGCTGCGGACCTCCACGGCCCCCTCCCCCGGGCCGCAAGCCCGCCCACCGCCGCCGCTCCCGCCCGGTTCCCTTCCTGGTGGGCAATCCGACCCGCTCCCGGTACAGTCCATTGCCATGACCGCACGGCTTGCCGATATCGCAACTCAGGCGGGGGTCAGCGAAGCGACGGTCAGCCGCGTACTGAACGGCAAGCCCGGGGTTGCCGCTGCCACCCGCGAATCCGTCCTCGCCGCGCTCGACGTCCTCGGCTACGAACGGCCCGTACGTCTGCGCAGGCGCAGCGCGGGGCTCGTCGGCCTGATCACGCCCGAGCTGGAGAACCCCATCTTCCCGGCGCTCGCCCAGGTCATCGGGCAGGCGCTGACCCGGCAGGGCTACACCCCGGTGCTGGCGACCCAGACCCCGGGCGGCTCCACCGAGGACGAGCTGACGGAGATGCTGGTCGACCGGGGCGTCTCCGGGATCATCTTCGTCTCCGGGCTGCACGCGGACACCTCCGCCGACATGCAGCGCTACGAACAACTGCGCGCGCAGGGCGTGCCCTTCGTCCTGGTCAACGGCTTCTCGCCCAAGGTGCAGGCGCCGTTCATCTCCCCGGACGACCGGGCCGCGATGCGGCTGGCGGTGACCCACCTGGTGTCGCTCGGCCACACCCGGATCGGGCTCGCGGTCGGCCCCAAGCGCTTCGTCCCCGTGCTCCGCAAGATCGAGGGCTTCCACACCACGATGCGCGAGCAGTTGAACCTGACGGCGGACGAGGTCGAGGAGCTGATCCAGCACTCCCTGTACACGCTCGAAGGCGGCCAGGCAGCCGCGTCGGCGCTGATGGAACGGGGTTGCACGGCGGTGGTGTGCGCGAGCGACATGATGGCGCTCGGCGCGATCAGGGCCGCCCGCAGGCTCTCCCGCGAGGTCCCGCGCGAGGTCTCGGTCGTGGGCTACGACGACTCGCCGCTCATAGCGTTCACCGACCCACCGCTGACCACGATCCGCCAGCCGGTCACGGCGATGGGCCAGGCCGCGGTACGCACACTCCTGGAGGAGATCGGCGGCACGCCCGCCCCGCACAGCGAGTTCGTCTTCATGCCGGAGCTGGTCGTACGCGGTTCGACGGCCGCCGGCCCCGGCACGGCCACCACCTCGCAGGCCGCTCCCCCAGGATCGCACGCCCGCCCGTAACAGGCCTGCCGGACGTGCAACTCGCGCCCCGCCGGAGGATCATCGGGCGGGGAGGGCAAATCTGGCAGACTCTGTGCCTATGGGTGAATTGAGCGTGAAACGACAGGAAGGCCGTACGGAGGCCACCCCGTCACCCA
Source organism: Streptomyces sp. ATexAB-D23 (assembly GCF_000373645.1). Taxonomy (GTDB): domain Bacteria; phylum Actinomycetota; class Actinomycetes; order Streptomycetales; family Streptomycetaceae; genus Streptomyces; species Streptomyces castrisilvae. The sequence goes on from NZ_KB892001.1 coordinate 550,096, forward strand.
TCGTGAACGAGGCGGCTCCCGAGGCGAACACGAAGCAATCCGGTCGCGCGCACGGGATCGGCAGAGCGGTCGAGAGACCGTTCGGCCACGTCGTGTCACGACTGCGCTCCCCGCGGTCGCCCCGGCGGCCCCGGCTCTGGTTCGAAATCCTGCTCATCGCGCTGAGTTACTGGCTGTACTCGTTGGTGCGCAACGCGGTCCCGGAGCAGAAGGCCGCCGCCCTGGCCAACGCGGACTGGCTGTGGTCGGTCGAGCGGTTCCTCGGCATCGCCGTCGAGCAGTCGGTCAACCACGCGGTGAACTCGGTTTCCTGGCTCATCGTGTCGATGAACTACTACTACGCGACCCTGCACTTCATCGTCACGATCAGTGTGCTCGTGTGGCTGTTCCGCAGACACCCCGGCCGGTACGCGGCGGCCCGACTGGCCCTGTTCGCGACCACGGCGGTCGCGCTCGTCGGCTACTACCTGTACCCGTTGGCCCCGCCCCGCCTGATGAACGGCGGCAACTTCATCGACACGGTCCTGGTCCACCAGACCTGGGGCTCGATGGCGTCGGGCAACTTCAAGAACATGTCGAACCAGTACGCGGCGATGCCGTCGATGCACATCGGCTGGTCGCTGTGGTGCGGCCTCACCATCTTCGCCCTGGCCTCGGCCCCCTGGGCGCGCATCCTGGGCCTGCTGTACCCGACGGTGACCCTGATGGTCATCGTGTCGACGGCGAACCACTTCTGGCTGGACGCGGTGGGCGGCGTGGCGTGCCTGGCGTTCGGTTACGCGGTGTCGTACGCCTGGTACGGGTCGCTGCCGCACCGGTTGCCGAAGCGGATCGCGCCGAAGACGGCGCGCAGACCACGGCTGAGCGCGCTGTCGGCGCAGCCGCGCGAGGCGGCGGCGACCCGCCACTAGTACCGCGGCACAATCAAGCCCCTCCGGCGATTGAGGAGCGGGGTGTGGGGCGGCGCCCCACAAGCCCCCCGGAGGGCCCGCGCCTCACCCCCCGTAGAACCGCTCCTCCACAACCCCCCGCGCCCGCCGCGTGATGCGGCGGTAGTCGTCCAGCATGTCGCCCACGTGCCCCTCCTCGTACCCGAGGTAACGGCCCACCGCGGTCAGCTCGCGCGGGACCGAGGGGAAGGTGTCGCCGGGCCGGCCCCGTACGAGCATCACCGCGTTGCGGACCCGGGTGGCCAGGACCCACGCCTCGTCCAGGGTCCTGGCGTCGTCCTCGGGGATGAGGCCCGCCTCGCACGCCGCGGCGAGTGCCTGGCGGGTGCGGGTGGTGCGCAGGCCGGGGACCGACCGGGCGTGCTGCATCTGCGTCAGCTGGACCGTCCACTCGACGTCGCTCAGGCCGCCCCGCCCCAGCTTGGTGTGGAGGGTCGAGTCCGCGCCGCGCGGCATCCGCTCGGACTCCATGCGGGCCTTGAGCCGCCGGATCTCGCGGACCGCGTCCTCCTCCAGCCCGTCCTTCGGATATCGCAGCGGGTCGATCAGCGCGACGAAGTCCGCGCCCAGGTCCAGGTCCCCGGCCATCGGCTCGGCCCGCAGCAGCGCCTGGCTCTCCCAGCCGAGCGACCAGCGCCGGTAGTACGCCCCGTACGACTTCAGGGTGCGCACCAGCGGGCCGCTCTTGCCCTCGGGGCGCAGGTCGGCGTCGATGATGAGGGGCGGGTCGGCGGTGGGCAGCTGGAGCAGCCGGCGCATCTCGGAGACCACCCGGTTCGCGGCCCGGCTCGCCTCCTGTTCGTCCACGCCCTCGCGCGGCTCGTGGACGAACAGGACGTCCGCGTCGGAGCCGTATCCCAGCTCGTGCCCGCCGAAGCGGCCCATGCCGATGACCGCGAACCGGGTGGGCAGGGTGTCGCCCCACTCCGCGCGGACGGCGGCCCGCAGCGCCCCGGCGATGGTGACGGCGTTCAGGTCGGTGACGGCGCCGCCGACCCGGTCGACGAGGGCGCCCGGGTCGGATTCGGCGGGGCTGTCCTCCGTGCCGTAGGAGCCGATGAGGTCGGCGGCCGTCGTGCGGAACAGCTCGCGCCTGCGCACCCCGCGCACCACCGCGACGGCCGACTCCGCGTCGCCGGCGCGGCCCACGGCGGCCAGCACCTCCTGTTCCAGGTGCGTGCGGCTGCGGGGGGCGAGGCCGTGCGGGTCGCCGAGGATGGTGACGGCCTCGGGGGCGCGCAACAGCAGGTCGGGGGCGAGCCGGCCGGCCGACAGGACCCGGGCGAGGTTCTCCGCCGCGGCCCCTTCGTCGCGCAGGAGCCGCAGGTACCAGGGGGTCTTGCCGAGCGCGTCGGACACCTTGCGGAAGCCGAGGAGTCCGGCGTCCGGGTCGGCGGAGTCCGCGAACCAGCCGAGCAGCACCGGCAGCAGGGTGCGCTGGATGGCGGCCTTGCGCGAGACCCCGGAGGACAGGGCCTCCAGGTGTCGCAGGGCGGCCGCCGGGTCCTCGTAGCCGAGGGCCACGAGCCGGGCGGTGGCGGCCTTCGTGCTGAGCCGGGACTCGCCGGGCGCGAGCTGGGCGACGGCGTCGAGCAGCGGCCGGTAGAACAGCTTCTCGTGCAGCCGGCGCACCACGGACGCGTGCCGCCGCCAGGCCTGGTTCAGCTCGGCGATGGGGTCGGTGCGCAGTCCGAGGGAGCGTCCGAGGCGGCGCAGGTCCGGCTCGTCGTCGGGGACGAGGTGGGTGCGGCGCAGCCGGTAGAGCTGGATGCGGTGTTCCATGGCGCGCAGGAACCGGTAGGCGTCGTCCAGCTGTACGGCGTCCACGCGCCCCACGTAACCGCCGTCGGCGAGCGCCCCCAGCGCCTTCAGGGTCGATCCGCTGCGCAGGGCGGGGTCGCTGCGGCCGTGGACGAGCTGGAGCAGCTGGACGGCGAACTCGACGTCCCGCAGCCCGCCGGGTCCGAGCTTCAGCTCCCGGTCGACGCGGTCGGCGGGGATGGTGTCCACGACGCGGCGGCGCATCTTCTGCACGTCGGGGACGAAGTTCTCGCGGTCGGCGGCCTGCCAGACGAGCGGCGAGACGGCTTCGACGTATTCGGCGCCGAGCGCGGTGTCCCCGGCCACCGGCCGGGCCTTGAGGAGCGCCTGGAACTCCCAGGTCTTGGCCCAGCGCTGGTAGTAGGCGAGGTGCGAGGAGAGCGTACGGACCAGGGGCCCGTTGCGGCCCTCGGGGCGGAGGTTGGCGTCGACGGGCCAGATGGTGCCCTCGGCGGTCGTGTCGGAGCAGATCCGCATGAGGTGCGCGGCGAGCCGGGTGGCGGCCTGTACGGCCTTGTTCTCCTCGGCGCCGTCGGCGGGTTCCGCGACGAAGATGACGTCGACGTCGGAGACGTAGTTCAGCTCGTGGCCGCCGCACTTGCCCATCGCGATGACCGCGAGCCGGCACCGCGCGGCGTCGTCGGGGGCCGCCGCCGACGCGATGCGCAGGGCGGCCCGCAGCGTCGCGGTGGCGAGGTCGGCCAGCTCGGCGGCGGTCTCGGCGACGTCGGTGGTGCCGCAGACGTCCCGGGCGGCGATGGACAGCAGGCACCGCCGGTAACCGGCGCGCAGCTCGTCCGGGTCGTCGGCCCCGGCCAGCTCCTGCTCGAACTCGGTGACCCCGGGGTGCAGGTCGGTGGCCTCGTACGTGACGAGAACCTGCCAGTCGCGGGGGTGGCGTGCCAGGTGGTCGCCGAGCGCCTCCGACGCCCCGAGCACCCCGAGCAGCCGGTCCCGCAGGGGCTTCGCCGTGACCAGGGTGTCCAGCAGGATCTGCCGCTGGCCCGCCTCCTCGGCCTCGACCAGCCGGACCAGGCCGCGCAGCGCCAGATCGGGGTCGGCGGTGGCCCCGAGCGCGTCGAGGAGCACGGAGTCGGAACGTACGGAGGAGAGGTCGGGCAGGTCGAGCAGCCGCTCGGCGGCGGACGGGTCGGTGAAACCGTGCCGCAGCAGTCGGGTGAACGTACTGCTCCTGCGCCCCGGCACCATCGTCATTCCGCGCTCTCCCGCTCGCCGCCCGATCAGCTTCCGGCTTTGAAGCCTATGGCCTTTCGTTCGGATCAGCCCGCGAGCCCTGCCCGGTTCCTTCAGGGGGCGTCCGGGCCCGCCGCCCGCCGGGACAACGGCTCGGTGAGAACCGTCTCGGGCCTGTCGGGCGTCCTGGTCTACGGTGTCGTGAGTTCGCGGGAGGGGGAGGGGCCGTGGAGCGATCTCGGGCAGCGCTGGCCGAGCGCTTAGCCGAGCGGAGGAGCGGGGTAGGGGACCCGCGGGCGCTGGTCGGTGAGATGCGGCGCGCGGTGCTTCTGGTGCCGGTGTCCGGTGACCGTCTGTGGTCGGCGCGGGTGGGCGGGGTGCGGTGGGCGGCGTCTCCCGCTTCGAGTACACCCACTTCGACCTCCTCGCCGCCCGCACCGGACCGGACGGCGCCCGCTACGAGTTCGAGCACGACCGCGCACTGCGCCTCACCCGCGTCACCAACCCGCAGGGGCTGGCCTGGAATTACGTGTACGACGCGGCCGGCCGCATGGTCGCCGAGACCGACTTCGACGGCCGCACCCTCACCTACGAACTGGACGCGGCGGGCAGGCTCACCGCCCGCACCGACGCCCTCGGCGGGACCATCGCGTACGAACGCGACCCGCTCGGCCAGATCCTCCGCAAGGACGTCGACGGCCACGTGACGACGTACGCCTACGACCGAGCGGGGCGCCTCCTCGAAGCCGTGGGCCCGGAAAGCGAGATCCGCTACCAGTACGACCGCTCGGGCAGGACCAAGACGGAACTGGTCGACGGCCGTCCCGTCTCCTACACGTACGACGCGCTGGGCCGCCGCACCCGGCGCACCACCCCCACCGGCCACGCCACCTGCTACGCCTACGGCCCCGACAGCCGCCCCCAGCACCTCACCAGCGGCGGCCACCGCATCGACTTCACCCACGACGACGCCGGGCGCGAACTCACCCGCGCCTACGACGACGCGCTCACCATGACCTCCGCCCGGGACGAGACCGGACGCCTCACCGCCCAGCACATCGACGCCGGACCCCGGCCCGTCAACAGCCGTACCTACACCTACCGCGCCGACGGCCACCTGACATCCATCGCCGACCGGAAGTCCGGCACCCGCACCTTCGACCTCGACGCGGCAGGCCGCGTCACCGCCGTCCACGCCCAGAACTGGACCGAGCACTACGCCTACGACGACGCCGGCAACCAGACCTCCGCCACCTGGCCCTCCGCCCACCCCGGCACCGAGGCCACCGGCCCCCGCACCTACACCGGCACCACCCTCACCCGCGCCGGAGAC
>NZ_KB892002.1 GCF_000373645.1 Streptomyces sp. ATexAB-D23
GAGAACGGCAGGACGATCTTCTACCAGAACGAGAAGGCGTACGACGCCCCGAACCAGGACGCCATCCAGAACGGTGACATCAAGGGCTTCGCGGCCTACAAGGTCGACGACTCCGTCACCACCCACGAGGCCTGGGGGCTCGGCAGCTACTGCAACTTCACCTCCGACCCCAACATCCACCAGGACCACGGCTTCCAGGCCCCGGTCAAGCCCGGCGTGAAGTTCCACGACCTGATCGTCGTCTCCCTCGGCGGCCAGGGACAGTACAACCACGTCATCAACGACACGGGTTCGCCCACCTCGGGGACCGACACCATTCCGTCCCAGGTCGTGTCGTTCCCGTAGAGCAGCACGGCTGAAGCACAGCACAGCCGGACTTCCGAAGGCCCGGACCGCGTCCACGCGGTCCGGGCCTTCGGCTATGCGCCCGCCGTCACCGCTCTGAGCGCTGCGAGGGCCTCGTGCGTGAAGTGCCCCATACTCCGGGAACCGTCGCCGTCGATCCAGCGTTCGAACGCGACCTTGAAGACGGCGATGCCGGCCTCGGCGGCCAGGCTCGCGGCCGGTTCCGCGACGCCGCGTGCGCGCAGGGCCCCGGCAAGCGCGGCGGACAGCGAGGCGAGCTTGATCAGCTCGCGTTCCCGCAGCTCCGCGTTGGCGGAGATGATCCCCTGGCGCCGCAGCGCGAACTCGCGCCGCCCGTCGAAGGAGGCCGCGACCACGTCGAGCGCCGCCGCCACCACGTCGATCGCGGGCGCGGACGCGGGCGCGTCGCCCAGACCGGCGACCAGGAGGTCCTGGAGCGCGGCCGACCCGCCGAACAGCACCTCACGCTTGTCGGCGTAGTGCCGGAAGAACGTGCGCTCGCTGAGCCCGGCGCGCCTGGCGATCTCGGTCACGGTCGTCTGCTCGTAACCCCGCTCGCCGTAGAGCTCCATGGCGGCCTGTTCCAGCCTGCCGCGTGCGTTCGGCTCCCATCGACCCATACGGCCGAGTGTATGGGACGGCAGTGACTGTCATCGGGGAGTACGCTGATGACAGTCGCTGACATCGGAAGTCCGGCCCTCGTCCTCCCGACCGGCCCGGACCGCCGGTATGTCGGCCTGTTCCAGGAGGTTTCCCATGCGTGTGTTCATCACCGGAGCGTCCGGCTGGATCGGTTCCGCCGTCGTTCCCGAGCTCATCGAAGCGGGCCACCGGGTCGTGGGGCTCGCCCGTTCCGACGCCTCGGCCGAGACGCTCGCCGCCGCGGGGGCCGAGGTGCGGCGCGGGTCGCTGGACGACCTCGGCGTTCTGCGCGAGGCGTCCGCCGACGCGGACGGCGTCATCCATCTCGCCTTCAAGCACGACATCGCGTTCTCCGGCGACTTCCAGGGCGCCACGGACGCGGACCGCCGGGCCATCGACACCTTCGGCGACGCGCTCGCCGGCTCCGGCAAGCCGTTCGTCATCGCGTCCGGTCTCCTCGGACTCGCCCCGGGCCGTTTGGCGACCGAGCGGGACGGGCAGAGCCCCGACCCGCAGGCGCCGTCCGGGGGCCCCGGCGGCCGGCAGGACAACGCCAGGGCGACCCTCGCGCTCGCCTCACGCGATGTCCGCTCGTCCGTCGTCCGGCTGCCCCCGACGGTCCACGGCGACGGGGACAACGGCTTCATGGCGGCCCTGATCGGCATCGCCCGCGAGAAGGGCGTGGCCGGTTACGTCGGCGACGGCTCCAACCGCTGGCCGGCCGTGCACCGCTCGGACGCGGCCCACCTGTTCCGGCTGGCCCTGGAGAACGCCGGCGCCGGCTCGACGCTGCACGCCGCGGCCGAGGAGGGCGTCCCGCTGCGGGCCGTCGCCGAGGTCTTCGGGCGCCACCTCGGCGTCCCCACGGCCTCGGTCCCGCCCGAGGAGGCGGCCGGTCACTTCGCCTGGCTGGGCGGCCTCGTGGGGATCGACGGCCCCTCGTCCTCCGCGCTGACCCGCGAGGCGCTGGGGTGGCAGCCGACCGGCCCGGGGCTCCTCGAAGACCTCGGCCGGGGGCACTACTTCGCCTGACCACCGACGGAACCGGCCGCTGCCGCCCCTGCGGAGGGGCGGTAGCGGCCGGCGATGTGCGCCGCTTGCCGGGATCAGCCGTGCAGGGCCAGTGCGCTCTTCGCCGGGACGGTCGCGGTCAGCGTGCCGTCGTCACCGACCTGAACCGTGTTTCCGTCACAGGCGTCCGGGGAAGCCTGCGCCACATTGCAGTACGTGCCCGCCGGGAGCGAGGTGGAGAACGTCTCGGTCAGCTCGCCTTCCCCGTTGTTGATGGCCACGAACCCCTTGTCGCCCCGGCCGAAGGCGATCGCCGACGAACCGTTGTCCCACCAGTCCGTCAGCTCCGCGCCCTCGGTGGCGTTGTGGAAGCCGACCATGCCGGTGATCGCGGTCTGCGCGTGCGTGCAGGTCCAGCCGTCGCTCCCGCAGGCCGCCGCGCCGCCGTTCGGCGGGCCGGCGTCCTTGTCCGACCACTCGTAGCCGGAGAAGACGTTCGGCGAGCCGTAGGGCGAGGCCAGCATGAAGACGTTGGCCAGGGTGTAGGCCGCGCCGTCCTTGTAGGTCAGCGTGGAACCGTTGCGCTCGGTGTCCCAGTTGTCGACGAACGTACGGGCGCTCGCGCTCGCCAGCTTGCCGTCGGCCACGCCCTGGAGCCCGCTGATGCCGCCGCCCTGGAAGGCGCTCTTGAGGTGGCCGCCGTAGCGGAACTCGTCCACGTCGCCCACGCCCGTGTACTCCTCGGGCTGGACCGCCTCGCCGCCACCGTGGATGACCTCGCCGACCCAGTAGCCCGGGTCGTCCATCTTGCCCTTGATCGCGGCGATGTCGTCGGCGGCCATGTGCTTGGCGGCGTCGATGCGGAAGCCGTCGACGCCCAGGCTCCGCAGGTCGGAGAGGTAGGCGGCGATCGTCGTACGGACGGCGTCGCTGCCGGTGTCCAGGTCGGCCAGGCCGACCAGTTCGCAGTTCTGGACGTCGTCGCGGTCGCCGTAGTCGCTGATGTCCTTGCGGCAGCCGTGGAAGTCCTGGTCCTGGAAGTACCCGGGATAGTCGTACTTCGTGTACGCGGTGCCGCCGGTCCCGGTGCCGGAACCGGACGACATGTGGTTGATGACCGCGTCGGCGACCACCTTCACCCCGGCCGAGTGACAGCTCTCCACCATCGAGGCGAAGGAGTCACGGTCGCCGAGCCGCCCGGCGATCTTGTAGCTGACCGGCTGGTACGAGGTCCACCACTGGTCGCCCTGGATGTGCTCGGAGGCGGGCGAGACCTCCACGTACCCGTAGCCTGCCGGGCCCAGGGAATCCGTACAGGCCTGGGCCACCGCGTCGTACTTCCACTCGAACAGGGTGGCGGTGACGGTCTTCTCGCCCGGCGGGGTGGCCTGGGAGGGCCAGGCGGTGAGCGCGGTGGCCCCGGCGGCTGCGAGCAGCCCGGCCAGCGTCACGCGGAGGGCGCGGGAACTCAATTGCGGCTCCTTCGGTCGCGGGTACGGAAATGGGGTCCGTACCCTGCGGGGGCGGCCACGCGCCTGGCCACCGTGGGGGGAGTTCGGAGCCTGCCGCGATGGCCGTGAGCACGTCAAGAGATGGCGCAAGAAATTCCAGCATGTTTCTGAAATGTTTTGCCGGGCAGGCGAGTTGGCGATACGGGTGCGGTGTCTTCCGCATCGTCACTGGTCACGGCGGTGCACCGCGAGCACCGTCACCGCTCCCGCCACCAGTGCCCACAGGACGTAGACGGTCCACGCACCCGTCTCCGACCACGGAAAGAGCCCGGGCCCGGCCGGCGGGAACGCCACCTCCGTCAGCCGCTCCCACCCGCTGACGGGCAGCGCGTGCCGGAGCACCGCCGTCAGGTGGCGCCGGTCGCTGAGGATCACGAGGCGGGGCTGGTCTCCCCCGGCCGGTGAGCGCGCCGGAGGCCGGCCCCGGCGCGGACCGCCGCGCGGGCTCTACAGCCAGCCCTTCTCGCGGGCCATCCGGACGGCCTCCGCGCGGTTGCGGGCCGCCATCTTCTGGATCGCCATGGAGAGGTAGTTGCGGACCGTGCCCTGGGAGAGGTGGAGCGCGGCGGCGATCTCCGCGTTGGTCGAGCCGTCCGCCGCGATGCGCAGCACCTCGCGCTCCCGCTCGGTCAGCGGACTCGCCCCGTCGGCGAGGGCGGCGGCGGCCAGGGTGGGGTCGATGACGCGTTCCCCGGCGAGCACCTTGCGTACCGCTGCGGCGAGCTGGGCCGCGGGAGCGTCCTTCACCAGGAAGGCGTCCGCGCCGGACTCCATCGCCCGGCGCAGATAGCCGGGCCTGCCGAACGTGGTGACGACGACGACCTTGACGTCCGGGAGGGCGTCGCGCAGCTGGGCCGTGGCCTCGATGCCGGTCATGCCGGGCATCTCGATGTCCAGGAGGGCCACGTCGACGCCGTGTTCCCGGGCCGCCGCGAGGACCTCGTCGCCGCGGGCGACCTGGGCGACCACCTCGATGTCGGGTTCCAGCCCGAGGAGCGCCGCGAGGGCCTCGCGCACCATGGACTGGTCCTCAGCGAGGAGGAGTCTGATCATGCTCATTCCGCGGATCCTAGGCCGGATTCGAACGGAACACTGAGGACCATGGTGAAGCCTTTGCCCGAGCGGGGGTGGGTGGGCCGGGTGGTGAGGGTGCCGTCGACGGTGGCGAGGCGTTCGGCGAGACCGGTGAGGCCGTTGCCGGGCCGGGTGCCGCCGGCGCCGCGGCCGTCGTCGGCGACGGTGAGTTCGAGGACCCGGCCGCCGAGCGTCTGTCGGGGGGCGACGGTGACCGTGCAGCGGTGCGCGCCGCTGTGGCGTACGACGTTGGTGACGGCTTCCCGCAGCCCCCAGGCGAGCACCTCCTCCGGCTCCTCGGGCAGGCCTTCGGGGACGTCGGTGGGGATGTCCGCGGTGACTCCGGCCGCGGCCAGCGCGGTCCGGGCCCCGGCCAGTTCGCCGGGGAGGGTGGGCCTGCGGTAGCCGGTGACGGCGCTGCGTACGTCCACCAGCGCCTGGCGGCTGACCTGTTCGATGTCGGCGACCTGTGCGGCGGCCTGCTCCGGCCGGCCGGGGAGCATCCGCCCGGCCAGTTCGCTCTTGAGGGTGATCAGGGAGAGGGAGTGGCCGAGCAGGTCGTGCAGGTCGCGGGCGAGGCGGAGGCGTTCCTCGTTGGCGGCGAGCTGGGCGACGGTCGCGCGGGCCTCGCGCAGATCGATCGTGGTGCGGATCATCTGCCGGATGCCGGCCATCGCGAAGCCGCCGAGCAGCGCCGGGAAGGCCAGCGCGCTGATGACCTCCCTGGGGTGGCCGCCGGCCGCGCCGATGCCGATCAGGACGGCGGTCACGAGCGGGATCAGCCAGCGGGCGGCCGCCAGGGGCAGGGTGGCCCCGACGGAGACCGAGACGTAGACGAACAGCACCAGCCAGGGGGTGCCCAGCGTCAGGGACAGCACGACGGCCAGGGCGCCGAGGAAGGCGAGCGCGGAACGGACCCGCAGGGGGTCGAGCGCCTTCGAGGTGTGGCGGTAGACCAGGAGCAGATAACTGCCGACGAACACCAGCAGGCCGAGCGTGCCCAGCGCCGTCGCCCACGCGGTGTGGTGGGCGTCCACGAGGTCCTTCACCGGGGCGCTCATGAAGGCGAGCCAGATCCCGATCCACAGGGCCTTGAGCCGCATCTGCTTGCGCCGCTCCGGCGGACTGCCGATACCCACCGGTGTCTCGTCCTCGTTCACGCTTTCAAGGTGTCCTTCCGGTAGAGCCAGGCCGCGCCGCCCGCGAAGAGCAGGAAGTAGACACAGAGGACGGCGATGTCCCTGGCGTGCGGCGCGCCGCCCATTTCGACGGCCTGGCCGAGTGCAGCGTACGCGTGTGTGGGAAGCCACTCGGAGATGTTCTGGAGCCACTGCGGGAAGGTGGCGCTCGGCATCCACAGGCCGCCGAGGATCGAGAGGCCGAAGTAGATGATCATCGTGACCGGGCGGACCGCGTCCCCGCTGGTGAGGTAGCCGATGGCGACGCCGAGCGCGGCGAAGACGAGCGAGCCGGCCCAGATGACGCCGGTCAGCGCGAGCCACTGCCACAGGTCGAAGCGGACGTGTTTGGCCGCCGCCGCGACGAGGAAGACGACGACGATGCAGGGCAGCGTCACCATGGCGGCGCTCGCGATCTTCGCCAGGACGTAGCCGCGGCCGGGCAGCGCGGTCAGCCTCAGCTGGCGCACCCAGCCCTTCTCGCGCTCCTTCGCGATGCGTTCGCTGTTGCCCATCAGGACGGCGGTCAGCGCGCCGAAGGAGGCCATGGAGACCATGAAGAAGGCCTGGAGCGTCAGATCGGTGCCCGGCACCGTGTCGGTGGTGTTCTGGGTGCCGGAGATCAGCAGGTAGATCACCGACGGGTAGATGACCGAGAAGAACATGAACTTCTTGTTCCGCAGGGTGCGGGTCACTTCCAGCCTGATGAGCGTGTTCATACGGTCCTGGCCTCCTCGGCCTCGGTGATGGCGACGAAGGCCTGCTCCAGGCCGAGTCCGGCGACTTCCAGCTCGCGCGGGTAGAGGCCGAGTCCGTAGACGGCGTGCACGGTCGCGTCCGCGTTGTGCGACTGGATGCGCACCCGCCGGCCGCTGATGTCGAGCGTGGCGAGGAACGGCAGTGCGCGCAGGGCCGTTTCGTCGACCGCGCCCTCCAGTTCGAAGGAGATCCGGCGGGCCCCCGCCTTCGCCTTGATCTCGGCGGCGGTGCCGTCGGCGAGGAGGCGGCCCTTGTGCAGGACCAGGACGCGGTCGGCGATCGCGTCGGCCTCTTCGAGGTAGTGGGTGGCGAACAGGACGGTACGGCCCTGCTCGGCCTGCTCGCGCATGGTGGCCCAGAACGCCTGGCGGGCGGTCACATCCATGCCGGTGGTCGGTTCGTCGAGCACGATCAGGTCGTTGGCGCCCGCGGTGGCGAGGGCGAACCGTACGCGCTGTTCCTGGCCGCCGGAGAGCTTGTTGACCATACGGCCGGCGATCGACGCGACGCCGGCTCGGGCCAGCACCTCGCTCACCGGGTAGGGGTGCGGGTGCAGATCGCAGACCAGCCGGACCAGTTCCTCGACGGTGACGTCCTCCATCAGGCCGCCGCTCTGGAGCATGGCGCCGACCCGGCCTGCCGCGATGGCCTCCTGCGGGGACGTGCCGAAGAGGCGGACGCTGCCGGAGTCCGCGGTGCGCAGGCCGAGGAGGAGGTCGAGGGTGGAGGACTTCCCGGCGCCGTTGGGGCCCAGCAGCGCGACGGTTTCGCCGGGGTGCAGGTCGAGGGTGAGTCCGTCGACGGCGCGTACGTCTCCGTAGGCCTTGGTGACCTGGTCGAAGCTGACCACGGCGGTCCTCGCCGCGGTCGTTTCGGTGGCTGTCGTTGTCATGCGTCCAGCCTGGCGGACCGGGGGGTGCGCCCGGCAGGGTCACGGGTCGTGGATACGGGATGACAGATGTCATGGCTCACGGATGACGGGCGGGCGGACCGGCCCCGGAACGCCGCCGCCCCCGGCCGGAGGTCCGGCCGGGGGCGGTGACAGGTGGTGCGGGGCGGGTCAGCCCTTGCCGTCGAGGTCGATGGTGACGGTCCGCTCGGCCTCGGTCTTGCCGAGCAGCGCGCCCTTCATGGCGGTGGCCACGTCGTCCGCGCCGAGCTGGTGCTTCTTGCCGTCGCTCTTGGTGATCATGACGCCGTCGAAGACGCCCCCGCAGAGCCGTTCGATGGCCTTCTTGTCGTAGAAGTCGACGAGCTTGCCGTCGACCGCCTTCATCGACAGGATCTGCGGCAGCGACTTGGCCGGGCCGAACGGGATCTGCCTCCCGCCCGCCTTGATGACGACCAGGCCGGACATCGCGGGCTCGGCGAACTCCTTCATCGCCCGGTCCAGTTCGGCCTGGGTGATGGTGGGCTGCTTGGTGACGACGGGCAGCTCGACGGTGTTCGTGCGGCCGGTCTCGACCTGGGCGCGGTAGGCGTCCCGGACGGAGACGACCGACTTGTTCACGTCGAGCGCCTGGCCGGCCTTGCCGGGTACGGCGACGGCCTTGCCGGGCTCGAACTTGATCGTCCCGTCCTGCGCGGTGCCCGAGACACCGGCCAGGTCCTGGAGCGCGACGGCGAGCTTCTCCTGGTCCACCGGGAACACCGGCTCCACGGTCCGCTCGCCGCCGAAGAGCGAACCGATGACGGAGACCGGGTTGTAGTCGGCGCCCGCGGCGGAGCGCACCGTCGCCTGGCTGTCCAGGGCGAGCCCGGCCTTGTCCGGCGCGAGCTGCGTCTCCTTGCCGTCGACGCTCAGCCGGAGCGGGGCCGCGGCGCGCTTGGCGAGCGCGGCGTCCAGCTTCTCGACGCCCTGCTCCTTCGTGCCGCCGCCGATGTCGACACCGAGCACGGTGGTGCCCTTGGGCACGTCCGAGTGGTTCATCAGCAGCCCGGCGCCGTACGCGACACCCAGCAGACAGACGGCCGCCACGGCGAGCAGCACCAGCTTGGAGCGGCCCTTCTTGGCGGGGGCCTCCTGCTTCGGGGCGGTCCGGGCCGCCGGGGCCTCCTGCTTCGGGGCGAAGCCGTCCTGTCCGGCGGGTCCGGTGCCCATCGGGTCGGCCGGGGCCCCGGCACCGTCGCCGCCCGGGAACGGCGAGGGGTTGTGCCGGTCGCCGGGCACGACGGGGATGCCGCTGTTCAGCGTGTCGCCCGAGACGTTGCCGCCGGGGGGCTGCGCGAACTGCGGGGTCAGCACCGCCGTGTCGTCGGACATCCGCGGCGGCACGGTTCCGGGGCCGCCAGGGCCACCGGGACCCTGCGCGCCGGGGCCGCCAGGACCACCGGAGCCGCCAGGACCACCGGGGCCGCCGGGACCCTGCGCGCCGGGGCCCGGCGGGAACGGCCCGGGGCCGTCGAGGTTCGGGGTGAGCGCCGAACTGCCGGCGGCCGGGCCCGTGGTGGGACCGGACGGGCCGGGGGTGCGGACCCCGAGGTTCGGCGTGGGGCGCGGGCCGTCGCCGGGCGCACCCGGGCCGGCCTGGACATCGCGCTGCGGGCCGTCCGAGAAGTACGGCAGGTCGGTGCGCGGGCCCGAGGGCGGGGTCACCCGGCCCGGCAGCCGGCCGCCCGGCCGAGCACCGGGGCCACCAGGACCGGTGGGGGCACCGGGGCCGCCCTGGCCCGTCGGGGCACCGGAACCACCGGACGGGCCGGGACCACCGGAAGCGCCGGGGCCACCGGGCATGCCGGGACCACCGGCACCGGGGCCGCCGGAAGCGCCCGGTCCGCCGGGAGCGTCCGGGCCGCCCGGGGTGCCGGGGCCGGTGGCGGGGAAACCCGCGCCGTCCGTGCCGCCGGACTGCCCGTCCGTGGACGGCTTGGCGCCCGCCGGCGCCTTGCGCGGGGCGAACCAGTCGCTGCCGCTCTTCTCCCTGGCCGGCTTCTCGGGCGCGGGTTCGGCCGCCGGGGCGGACTCCTCGCGGGCCTGGGGCGCCGATGGCTGGGGCGTCTGCCGGGCGCCGCCCTGTGCCGGGGCACCCGGGCGCGAGGTCTCGCCGGTCCGCTCGCCGCCGCCCTCGGCGTCGCTCATGGGCGTACGCATGACAACCGGCGGGATGGGCCGCGACCCGGGGATGTTGATCCGGATACGCGTCGTCAGGGTCGTCTCGGTCTTCGGCTCTTCGGACCGTCCGGGATCAGTGGATTCCGGGGTCTCCTCCGGGGCGTCCTGCGACGGGTGCGGCGACGGATACTGGCGGGATCCGTACGGCGGCGTACCCGAGGGGTACGCGGCTCCTCCGCGACCCTGGGGCCCGGAGGACGAACTGTCAGTTTCACGACTCAAAGCAGGTTCTCCCGATTGGCTCCGCCGCCCGTACTTCCCCCGTGCCGCAGCTCGGGCGCGCGAACCACCTTACTGGCCGCCGCCGACAGACACCCCGCGACCGGGGGAAACGACGGCGCACCCCCCGGACGGACAGGAGGCATTACGGGATCGGACGTGGCACATTACTTGGCAGGTCGGCCGCAGTCGGCCCGCTACCGGGGTGTGCGCGGCAAGGTGGCACAGATCACAGCGATGGCCATTCCGCCCAGCATGAAGAGGGCGAGGCCCAGCGCGTCACCGAAGACGTAGTCCCCTTCGGGCCGTCCACCGAGCAGAAAAATGACCGAAATCAGCCAGCCCGCGGCCGGCACCATGGCGCCCGCCTGGGTGCCGGTCAGGGTGCGCCCACCGAAGAAGAGACCGGCCGCCGCCGCCAGGGCGAGGACCAGTCCGCCGGGGAACCAGGCGGGTTGGACCAGCGCCCCGGCGATGCCGACGAGGATGCCGACGACCAGGAGACCGAACAGGGCGGCGATCCTGCCGAGGTTGAGAGGAGCGGCCATACCGGTGGCCGGAATGTCCCGCTTCGGCGCTTCCGTCCGACCGGCTCGCGCCCTGCTGCTGCCGCTCATCGTCCGGCTCCCGTCACACCCGCGAAGAGATCGTGTTCGAGTTCGGCCGTCAGAGCGCCCGCCGGGCCCGGTTCACCCGTGACCAACTCGTAGTACTCGACGGTGAAGAGGGGCTGGCCCAGGTCGTTCGAGAGAGCGAAGTAGGGCTCCTGGACGGCGATCTGGGTGGCGTGCGCCCGCATCGCGGCGGCCTTCGCCCCCTCGTACCCGGCGCCGTCGACGAGGGTGGTGACGAAGGCGTCGTCCACCACACCCGGCACGTCCTCGATCGCGGCGATCCCCCCGAACGCGTCGGGGGCGTCCGCCCGCAGAGCCGCGAACGCCTTCTCGGCGACCGAGCGGGGCACCCGGTTCCAGTAGACCTTGGCGACGGTGTGCGGGGCGGAGCCGGGGCGGTAGGCGGTGTCGGCAGCCAGTTCCGCGGCGCGGGTGGCGACCCGGTGGGCCTGGATGTGGTCGGGGTGGCCGTAGCCCCCGTCCGGGTCGTACGTCACCAGGACCTGGGGGCGCACCTCGCGGATCACGTCCACGAGGTGTCCGGCGGCCTCGTCCAGGTCGGCCGCCCAGAAGGCGCCGGGGCGGTGGTTCTGCTCGGTGCCCATCATCCCGGAGTCCCGGTAGCGGCCGGGACCGCCGAGGAAGCGGTGGTCGGTGACGCCCAGCGCCCTCATCGCCGCCGCGAGTTCGCCGCGGCGGTGGGGGCCGAGGGTGTCGTCCCGGTCCGCCGCGAGATGGGCGAGCGCGGGCGGGATGACCTCGCCCTCCTCGCCGAGTGTGCAGGTCACCAGCGTGACCAGGGCGCCTTCGGCCGCGTACCTGGCCATGGTGGCGCCGTTGTTGATCGACTCGTCGTCCGGGTGCGCGTGCACCAGGAGCAGCCGCCGGGCGGGAAGGTCCGTCATGGGGACCACCCTACGAGCCGGCGGCTCCGCCGGCCGAAGGCGGCCGGGGGCGGGGCGGTGGCGTCAGAACTTGATGCCCCCGATCATGCCGGCCACATTCGTGGTCAGCTCGGAGATGGTGGGCGCGATGGACGAACTGGCGAGATAGAAACCGAGCAGCGCGCAGACGACCGCATGTCCCCCCTTCAGTCCGGATTTCCGGATCAGCAGGAAGACGATGATCGCCAGCAGCACCACCGCCGAAATCGAGAGCGCCACGGCGGTTCACCTCCATCTGTACGGTCGGGACGGGCAGCACGCATGGAGCCAGCAGGTTCATACCCACCGAGCGCTACGGATCATAACTATCCGTGGCAACGCATTGATCGGGGCACAGCAGCACGAGGGGCGCACGGACGGGAGCGGCCGATAGGTTCGGCGCATGACTTCGCCAGAGATCAGCTTCCCGCTCCAGTTCGCCCGGACGATGAGATTCACCCTCGGGGCACCTCGCGCGTTCACGGTTTCACCCGACGGTGGACGCGTGGTCTATCTCCGCTCGGGTTCCGGCACGGATCGCTCGAACCGGCTCTGGGTGCTGGACCTGACCGGGGGCGCGGCCCCGCGCGAGCGGCTGGTGGCCGATCCCGCGGCGCTGCTGGGCGGTTCGACGGAGCGCCTGTCGGCCCAGGAGCGCGCCCGCCGGGAGCGCAGCCGCGAGGGGTCGTCGGGGATCGTGGGCTACGCGGTGGACGGGGCCGCCGAGTTGGCCGCGTTCGCCCTCTCGGGGAAGGTGTACGTCGCCGATCTGGTCTCCGGTACGGCGCGCGCGCTGCCCGTGCCGGGTCCGGTGATCGACCCGCGCCCCTCCCCGGACGGGCGACACGTCGCGTATGTGTCCAAGGGGGCGCTGCGCGTCGTGAGTGCCTCCGGCGAGGAGGACAGGACGCTCGCGGAGCCGGATGACGCCCATGTCACGTACGGGCTGGCGGAATTCGTCGCGGCCGAGGAGATGGGGCGCTCACGGGGCTTCTGGTGGTCGCCGGAGTCGGACCGGCTGCTCGTCGCCCGGGTCGACGACAGCCCGGTGCGGCGGTGGTGGATCGCCGACCCCGCGCACCCCGACCGCCGGCCCGCCGAGGTCGCCTACCCGGCGGCCGGCACGCCCAACGCGGTGGTGGGGCTCCATGTGATGGGCCTGGACGGCAAGCGCACCGAAGTGGTCTGGGACCGGGCCCGGTTCCCGTACCTGGCACGGGTGCACTGGTCGTCGCACGGGGCGCCGCTGCTGCTCGTGCAGGCCCGGGACCAGCAGAGCCAGCTGTGCCTCGCGGTGGACCCGGAGACCGGGGCGACCCGGACGGTGCACGCGGACGAGGACCCGGTGTGGCTGGAGCTGTTCCCCGGGGTGCCCGCGTGGGCGCCGGACGGGCGGCTGGTGCGGATCGCGGACGAGGGCGGGGCCCGGGTCCTGGCGGTGGGCGACCGGCCGCTGACCGGGGCGCAGCTGCACATCCAGTCGGTGCTGGACATCGGGGAATCGGACGTTCTGGTGGCGGCGTCGGCGGGCGAGGCGGCGGCCGCGCCGGAGACCGGCGAGAGCCATGTGTACCGGGTCAACGAGCTGGGTGTCGAGCGGGTCTCCGAGGGCGTGGGCGTGCACACGGCGGTCCGCTCCGGCCGGGTGACGGTGCTGGTCTCGGCGTCGCCGGAGCGGCCGGGGGCGGTGGCGCGGGTGCTGCGCGACGGCACGGAGATCGCGACGGTCGCGAGTCACGCGGAGCGCCCGGTCCTCGCCGCCCGGCCGGTTCTCACCGAAGGGGGCGCACGGCGGATTCCGTGCGCCGTGCTGCTCCCCACCGGGTACTCGGAATCGGATGGTCCGCTTCCGGTTCTGATGGACCCGTACGGCGGGCCGCACGGCCGGCGGGTCCTCGCCGCCCACAATCCGCACCTGACCTCGCAGTGGTTCGCCGACCAGGGCTTCGCCGTGGTCGTCGCGGACGGCCGGGGCACCCCGGGCCGCTCACCGGCCTGGGAGAAGGCGGTCAAGGACAACCTGGCACTCACCCTGGACGACCAGGTGGAGGCCCTCCAGGGGCTCGCCGGGCGCTTCCCGCTGGACCTGGGCCGGGTGGGCATCCGGGGCTGGTCCTACGGCGGCTTCCTGGCCGGCATGGCGGTGCTGCGGCGCCCCGACGTCTTCCACGCGGCGGTCGTCGGCGCCCCGGTGACGGACCTGCGGCTCTACGACACGCACTACACCGAGCGCTACCTCGGCGACCCGGCGAAGCAGCCGGAGGTGTACACGGACAACTCGCTGCTCGGCGACGAGGGGCTGTCGCACGCCGCCGAGCAGGTCCGGCCGATGATGATCGTCCACGGCCTGGCGGACGACAACGTGGTCGTCGCCCACACCCTGCGGCTGTCCTCGGCACTGCTCGCCGCCGGCCGGCCGCACGAGGTGCTGCCGCTGAGCGGGGTGACGCACATGACCCCGCAGGAGAAGGTCGCCGAGAACCTGCTGCTGCTCCAGGTGGACTTCCTGAAGCGGTCGTTGGGGCTCTGAGCCGCTACCAGCCGGGCGGCGGCTGCGAGGGCGGCGGGGGCGGGCCGAAGCCGCCGCCGCCCTGCGGGTAGCCGTAGCCGGGGGCCGGCCCCTGCCCGGGGTACGGGGGCTCCGCCGGTCCGGGCCGGGGCTCCGGCCCCCACCCCGTCCCGCCGTACCAGGGGTCCTCGCCCGGCCCCTGCCCGCCCGGCACGTCGGCCAGGCCCCGCGGGGCGAGGGTGATCAGCACGACCACGGCGGCGAACGCCTGGAAGATCCAGCTGGCCAGCGTGAGCTGCGTCTCGACCGGCAGCGAGCCGAAGTCGTCGAGCATGTCGTAGTGCGCGATCCGGACCACGCCCATCACCCCGCCGGGCAGCAGCAGCGCACCGGCCACCAGACCGAACGGACGGGCGTGCCGGGCCCGTGCCACGGCGCTGATCCCCGCGTACACGCACAGCAGGGCCAGCACGGCGTCGGCCCAGCCCGGCGGCGGTCCGGTCAGCTGGTGCCCCATCAGGTCACTGCCGACGTACCAGTCGGGGAAGATGTCCGGAGTCCGCACGACCTGGCGGACCTCCCAGGCGATCTGCACCGCCCCGGCCGCGCACAGCACCAGGAACGCCACCACCGCCGCACCCGGCCCCGGCCTGGCCGGCGGCTGCTCGTACGAGCCGGCCGGGGGCCTGCGCCCCGCCCCGGCCGTGATGATCATCGCGGCGCCCGCCGCGAGGGCCACGAACGCGGAGATCAGCGCCCGAGAGCGCAGATCGTCGGAGTACGAGATCTCCATCCGGCCGTTGTCGATGGTCCAGAGCCCGGGAAGCCGGACGCCGATCGTGACCACCCCGGCGACGACGAGGGCGGGGGCGGCGACCGCGGTGCGCAGCGCCGCCACGGCGACGGCCACGTACAGCACGAACAGGACGACGTCCATGGCCGAGGTCGCGGGCACGGCGTGCGGGCGGGCATCGTAGAACCCCATCCAGTAGCGCCACAGCTGGCCGAATTCCGCCGCCCTGGCGTCCCGTACCAGCCAGCTCGCGACGATCACCGCGAGCACGCCGGAGAGGACGGCACCGGTGACTCTTGCTCCGCGGGTAAGTATCACCCTCGCGATACTTCCGTGCGCCGGGTCCGCCGACAAGAGGGCCTGCCCCGGTGGCCGGTACGGCGACCGGCCGGGGGCGTGACACCCACCGGCCGGTCCACGGCACCCGCACGGCCGTACGACGTCCATGGTGCCGGGTCCGTATATCGGGCGAGTTGCCCGCGTGTTAACGCCCGGTCAGCTCACCCGGCTGCTTCCGGAGGCCGGCGGCGGGCCTTCATCGGGCCCGCTGGGCGCCTCCGGGGCCGGAGCCCCGGAGACCGGAGCGCCGGGCGCTGCCGGGGCGTCCCGGCCCCGCCCGTCGTCGCCCCGCACGGTCTCCTGCACCGGCTCCAGCGTGCCCTCCGGCGGCACCACCCGCTTCTCCTCCGCGAAGTGGCAGGCCGAGTCGTGCCGGGCCGGGCTGTCCGCGTCCCGGAAGGCGGCCGGGACGGCGAGCAGCGGTACCTCCAGTTCGCACCGCTCCTGCGCCTTCCAGCAGCGGGTGCGGAAACGGCAGCCGGACGGCGGGTTGGCCGGGGACGGCACGTCGCCGTGCAGGATGATCCGCTCCCGGTACTCGCGCGCCGCGGGGTCCGGCACCGGCACGGCGGAGAGCAGGGCCTGTGTGTAGGGGTGCGTGGGGTGGTCGTAGATCTCCGCGTCCGTGCCGATCTCGATGAAGCGGCCGAGGTACATGACGCCGACCCGGTCGGAGATGTGCCGCACGATGGACAGGTCGTGGGCGATGAAGACGTAGCTCAGGTTGAACTCCGCCTGGAGCCGGTCCAGCAGGTTGACGACCTGGGCCTGGACGGAGACGTCGAGGGCGGAGACCGGTTCGTCGGCCACGATGATCTCCGGGTTGAGCGCGAGGCCGCGGGCGATGCCGATGCGCTGGCGCTGACCGCCGGAGAACTGGTGCGGGTAGCGGTTGATGTACTCCGGGTTCAGGCCCACCACGTCCAGCAGGTCCTGCACCTTGCGCCGCCGGTCGCCCTTCGGGGCCACCTCGGGGTGGATCTCGTACGGCTCCCCGATGATGTCCCCGACGGTCATCCGCGGGTTGAGCGAGGTGTACGGGTCCTGGAAGACCATCTGGATGTTGCGGCGCACGGCCTTCAGCGCGCGGCCGGACAGCTTGGTGACGTCCTCGCCCTTGTACCGGATGGAGCCGGCCGTCGGCTGTTCCAGGTGCACCAGCAGCCGGGCGACCGTCGACTTGCCGCAGCCGGACTCCCCCACCACGCCGAGCGTCTCGCCGGCCCCGAGGTCGAAGGAGACCCCGTCGACCGCCTTGACGGCACCGACCTGCTTCTTGATCACGATGCCCTGGGTCAGCGGGTAGTGCTTGACGAGGTCGCGCACCTCAAGGATCGGTTCGCGGCCCGCGTACGCGCTCTGCTGCCGCGATTTGGCCAGGAGGTCGCGCGCCGTCTCGCCCTCCTGGCGCGCGACCCTGCGCCCCGAGTGGTCAGCGTGCATCGAGCGTCTCCTTCCAGAAGTGGCAGGCGCTCTGTCGGTGCTCGGCCACGTCGTACAGCGGCGGCACGTCGGTGCGGCAGACGTCCTGGGCCATCGGGCAGCGCGGGTTGAAGGCGCAGCCGGGCGGGATGTGCAGCAGGTTCGGGGGCAGGCCCTTGATCGCGTAGAGCTCCTGGCCCTTCTGGTCCAGGCGCGGGATCGAGGCCAGCAGACCCTTGGTGTACGGGTGCGCGGGTGCCTTGTAGATGTCGTGCACGGGCGAGGTCTCGACGATCCGGCCCGCGTACATCACGGCGATCTTGTCGGCGACGTCGGCGACGACCCCGAGGTCGTGGGTGATGAGGATCAGGCCCATGTTCAGTTCGCGCTGGAGCTCCGCGAGGAGGTCCATGACCTGGGCCTGGACGGTGACGTCGAGGGCGGTGGTGGGTTCGTCGGCGATGATCAGGGAGGGTTCCAGGGCCAGCGCCATGGCGATCATGATGCGCTGGCGCATGCCGCCGGAGAACTGGTGCGGGTAGTTGCCCACCCGCTCCTTGGCGGCCGGGATGCGTACCCGGTCCATCAGCTCGACCGCCTTGGCCTTCGCCTCCTTGCGGGACATCCCGCGGTGCACGACGTACATCTCGCCGAGCTGCTCACCCACGGTCAGGACCGGGTTCAGGGAGGACAGCGCGTCCTGGAAGATCATGGCCATCTCCTGGCCGCGGATCTTCCGGCGCTCCTCCCTCTTCATCTTCAGCAGGTCGCGGTCCTTGAAGAGGATCTCGCCGCCGCTGATCTTCCCCGGGGGCATGTCGAGGATGCCCATGACCGCCTGCGCGGTGACCGACTTGCCGGAGCCCGATTCGCCGAGCACGGCGAGCGTCTCGCCCTCGGCCACCGAGTAGTTGACCCCGTTGACGGCCCTGACGATCCCGTCCCGGGTGTGGAACTCCACGTGCAGATCGCGCACTTCGAGCAACATGGCAGCGGACTCCTCAGCGCAGCTTGGGGTCGAGGGCGTCGCGCACCGCGTCGCCGAGCATGATGAAGGCGAGCACCGTGACGGCCAGGGCTCCCGCGGGCCACAGGAGCATGTGCGGGGCGTTGCGGATGTACTGGGAAGCGGCGGAGATGTCGATGCCCCAGGAGACGGCGGGCGGCTTCAGGCCGACGCCGAGGAACGACAGGGTGGCTTCCAGGGAGATGTACGTGCCGAGCGCGATGGTCGCGACGACGATGACCGGGGCGACGGCGTTCGGCGCGATGTGGCGCAGCATCATGCGCCCGTTGGACGCTCCCAGGGCCCGTGCGGCCTGGACGTAGTCGTTGTGCTTGGCGGTGATGACGGAGCCGCGGGCGATGCGGGCGATCTGCGGCCAGCCGAGGAGCACGATGAAGCCGATCACCGGCCAGACGGTGGAGCTGGTCACCACGGAGAGGAAGACCAGGCCGCCGAGGACGACGGGGATGCCGAAGAACACGTCGGTGAGGCGGGAGAGGATCGCGTCCCACCAGCCGCCGAAGAAGCCCGCGAGGCCGCCGAGGACGCTGCCGATGAGGGAGACGCCGAGGGTCGAGCAGATGCCGACCGTCACGGAGTTGCGGGCGCCGTAGACGACGCGGGTGTAGACGTCGCAGCCCTGGCCGTCGTAGCCGAAGGGGTGGCCGGGCTGGGAGCTCTCCTGGGCCTTGCCGAGGTCGCAGTCGAGCGGGTCGCCGGAGGCGATGAGCTGCGGCCAGATGGAGATGACGACCAGGAACAGGATGATCAGCGCGGAGATGATGAAGACGGGGTTGCGGCGCAGGTCGCGCCAGGCGTCGGACCACAGGCTCTGCGGCTTGGAGTCGGGGCCCGTTCCGTCCGGGCCGCCGGGGGCCCGCTCCAGGCTGTCGCCCTCCGCGAGCGCGAGGTCCGTCGGTCCGCCGGCTCCGGCCGCCGAGATCGCCTCGTCCGGTGTCTGCTCAGGCATAGCGGATCCTCGGGTCGAGTACGGCGTAGAGCAGGTCCACGATCAGGTTGGCGGCCAGGAAGACGAGGACCAGGACGGTGACGAAGCCGACGACGGTCTGCGAGTTCTGGCGCAGGATGCCCTGGTAGAGCTGGTAGCCGACGCCGTGGATGTTGAAGATCCGCTCGGTGACGATCGCCCCGCCCATCAGGGCGCCCACGTCCGTACCGATGAAGGTGACGACGGGGATCAGCGAGTTGCGCAGCAGGTGCCGGATGATCACGCGGCGCCTGGGCAGCCCCTTGGCGGTGGCGGTACGGACGTAGTCGGCGCGGGTGTTCTCGGCGATCGAGGTCCGGGTGAGCCGGGTGACGTACGCCAGGGAGACGGAGGCGACCACGAGGCCCGGGATGATCAGCTCGTCGAGCGGGGCGTCGGTGGAGACGGACGGTTTGATGACGCCCCACTGGACGCCGAGCAGCAGCTGGAGCAGCAGACCGGTGACGAAGGTCGGGATCGAGATGACGATCAGCGTCAGGATCAGCACGGTGGTGTCGACGGGGCGTCCGCGGCGCAGTCCGGTGACGACGCCGAGGGTGATGCCGATGACGATCTCGAAGACGATCGCGACGAGGGTGAGGCGGATGGTGATGGGGAAGGCGGTGCCCATCAGCTCGGTGACCTTCTGCCCGTTGAACGCGGTGCCGAAGTCTCCGGTGAAGACGTTGCCCATGTAGGTGAGGTATTGCTGCCAGACCGGCTTGTCGAGGCCGAATTCCGAGCGGAGTTGGGCGGCGGTCGCCGGGTCGCACTGGCGGTCGCCGCAGAGACCCGCGATGGGGTCACCCATCACGTTCACCATGAGGAAGATCAACAGCGTGGTGCCGAAGAAGACCGGGATCATCTGCAGCAGCCGCCGGATCACATAACGTCCCATGAAGGGCTCCGGAGGTCGCGGGGACGGAGGCTGAGGTGTCGTGCGGGGACGGGGAGGCCGGGCGGCCGGTGCGTCGCCGCACAGGTCACCCGGCCGGGGTCCGCTACTTGACCTTGATCTGCTCGTACACCGGGACGCTGAACTGGTTCAGCGAGACGTTGGTGACGTTCTCCGAGTAGCCGGCGCTGCCGTTCTGGTACCAGAGCGGGATGACCGGCATCTGCTGGACCATGACCTTCTCGGCGTCCTGGAAGGTGGAGACGGCCTTGGCCTTGTCGGATTCGGCGTTGGCCTTGTTGACGAGGTCGTCGAACTGCTTGTTGCTCCACTTGCCGTCGTTGGACGAGGCGTTGCTGTAGTACACCGGCTGGAGGAAGTTCTGGATGAGCGGGTAGTCCATCTGCCAGCCCGCGCGCCAGGCGCCGGTCAGCTTCTGCTGGGAGACCTGGCTGCGGAAGTCGGCGAAGGTGCCGACGGGGGCGCCGACGCAGGCCCGGTTGTTGCCCATGACCTTGTTGATGCTGTTGCAGACGGCGTCGACCCATTCCTTGTGGGAGCCGGTGTCCGCGTTGTACGAGATCTTGAGCTGGCCGCCGGGGATGCCGCCGCCGTCCTCGATCATCTTCTTGGCCTCGGCGGCGTCGTACGTGCACTCCTTGCCGCAGAGGCCCTTCTTGAAGCCGCCCTCCTCGCCGAGGACCGGGGAGGTCCAGTCGGAGGCGGGGGTGCGGGTCTTCTGGAAGATCTGGCTGGTGATCTGGTCGCGGTTGATCGCCATCGACAGGCCCTGGCGGACCTTGATGCCGCCGGGGGTGTCCCACTTCTTGTCGTAGAAGGGGAACGCCAGGGTTTGGATGATGCCGGCCGGGGTGTTGATGTAGCGGTCGCCGAGGTCCGCCTTGACGTTCTTGAGCTGGGAGGCGGGCACGTCGTCCACGAGGTCGAGGTTGCCTGCCGTCAGGTCGGTGTAGGCGGTGTTGTTGTCGGTGTAGACCTTGAGGTCGATGCCGCCGTTCTCCGCCTTGTCGTCCCCGGGGTAGTCGTCCCACTTGCGCAGGCTCATCGAGGAGCCCTTGGTGTACTTGTCGATGGTGTACGGGCCGTTGCCGATCGGCTTGGAGACCCAGGCGGCGTGGTCGGTGTAGAAGGCCTTGGGGAGCGGGGCGAAGGCCGGGTAGCCGAGGGTGTCGGGCCACAGCGAGAACTTCTGCGTCAGCTTGACGGTGAAGGTCTTGTCGTCCACCTGCTTGAGGCCGGAGAGCTTGGTGGCACTGGCCTTGCCGGTCTCGGGGTGGACCTTGTCGTAGCCGTCGATGTAGCCGAAGAAGTAGGCGTTCTTCTGGTTGTTCTTCAGCAGGGCGCCGTAGTTCCAGGCGTCCACGAAGGACTTGGCGGTGATCTTCTCGCCGTTGCTGAAGGTCCAGCCGTCCTTCACGGTGATGGTGAAGTTCTGGTTGTCCTTGGTCTCGATCTTCTCGGCGAGCATGTTCGTGGCCTCGCCGGTCTTCGGGTCGTACTTCTTCAGACCCCGGAAGATCATGTCCAGCACCTTGCCGCCCTGCACCTCGTTGGTGTTGGCCGGCTCCAGCGGGTTCTGCGGGTCACCCCAGGACGAGCTCACGATCCCGTCGGCGCCACCTCCACCACCGCCGCCGCTGTCGCCCCCGCCGCAGGCCGTCGCCGCCAGGGCGACGGCCGCCGCACATGCGGCCCACTTGACGTGTGTGGCTCCGCGCATGGAGTGCCTCCTCGTAGTGCTCCGTCTCACGTGAGGTCAAATATCACCGCATACGGGACCTTGTGCATGTTCGCACCCGCCATCCGTGGGTATCCCCGGGGGTCGGCTCGCACCGCGTGACGTGTATCCGACAAGGCGGTCGGGGCAAAAAGGCGCCCCGGAACCGATCGGTTCCGGGGCGCCTTCGCTCGCGCGCGGCTTACGAGGCCGCGTGCACCACGTCCTTCTCCTCCGCGAAGTGGCACGCCGACTCGTGGGCGGCCGGCGTCTTCGAGGCCTTGAAGCGCTCGGGGACGGCCAGCAGCGGCACGTCGGTGGCGCACTTGTCCTGGGCCTTCCAGCAGCGGGTGCGGAAACGGCAGCCCGACGGCGGGTTGGCCGGGGAGGGGACGTCACCGGAGAGGATGATCCGCTCGCGGCCCTCGCGGGCCTCCGGGTCGGGCACCGGGACCGCCGACAGCAGCGCCTGGGTGTAGGGGTGCGTCGGGTGGTCGTAGATCGCGGTGTCCGTACCGATCTCGGCCATCTTGCCGAGGTACATGACGCCGACCCGGTCCGAGATGTGCCGGACGATGGACAGGTCGTGCGCGATGAAGAGGTAGGAGAGGTTGAACTCGTCCTGGAGCTTCTCCATCAGGTTGATGACCTGCGCCTGCACCGACACGTCGAGCGCGGAGACCGGCTCGTCGCAGATGATGATCTCCGGGTTGAGCGCGAGGCCGCGGGCGATGCCGATGCGCTGGCGCTGACCGCCGGAGAACTGGTGCGGGTAGCGGTTGATGTACTCCGGGTTCAGGCCCACCACGTCCAGCAGGTCCTGGACCCTGCGCCGCCGGTCGCCCTTGGGGGCCACCTCGGGGTGGATCTCGTACGTCTCGCCGATGATGTCGCCCACCGTCATACGGGGGTTGAGCGAGGTGTACGGGTCCTGGAAGACCATCTGGATGTTGCGGCGCACGGCCTTCAGCGCGCGGCCGGACAGCTTGGTGATGTCCTGGCCCTTGTAGAAGACCTCGCCCGCGGTCGCCCGCTCCAGCGTCATCAGGAGCTTGGCGACGGTGGACTTGCCACAGCCGGACTCGCCCACGATGCCCAGCGTCTCGCCCGCGTACAGGTCGAACGAGATGCCGTCCACGGCCTTGACCGCGCCGACCTGCTTCTTGAACAGGATGCCCTGGGTCAGCGGGAAGTGCTTGACCAGGTTGCGCACCTGGAGGATCGGCTCCCCCTGCGACACGGGCGCGTCGATGGCGGCTACGGCCTCCGCCTCGGTGGCCGCGTCGACGGTCTCGACGTCGGAGACGTTGGGGGTGGCGTCCACCGGCTTCTTCTCGATGTCAGCCATGGATCGTCTCCTTCCAGAAGTGACAGGCGCTGCGACGGCCGGCCAGCTCGGTGCCGTCCTGCTCGGTCACCGGGTGCAGGGCCGGGATGTCCGAACGGCAGATGTCCTGAGCCATGGTGCAGCGCGGGTTGAAGGCACAGCCCGACGGCACGTGCAGCAGGTTGGGCGGCAGGCCCTTGATCGCGAAGAGCTCCTGGCCCTTCTGGTCCAGGCGCGGGATCGAGGCCAGCAGACCCTTGGTGTACGGGTGCGCGGGGCGCTTGTAGATCTCGTGCACCGGGGCGGTCTCGACGATCCGGCCCGCGTACATCACCGCGATCTTGTCGGCGACGTCCGCGACGACCCCGAGGTCGTGCGTGATCAGGATCAGGCCCATGTTGTACTCGCGCTGGAGCTCCGCGAGCAGGTCCATGACCTGGGCCTGGACGGTCACGTCGAGCGCGGTGGTCGGCTCGTCCGCGATGATCAGGTCCGGCTCCAGGGCCAGCGCCATGGCGATCATGATGCGCTGGCGCATACCGCCGGAGAACTGGTGGGGGTAGTCCGAGATCCGGGCCGCGGCGGCCGGGATCTTCACCTGGTCCATCAGCTCGATGGCCTTGACGCGGGCTTCCTTCTTGGACAGGCCCTGGTGGACCCGGAACATCTCGCCGAGCTGGTAGCCGACGGTGAGGACCGGGTTCAGCGAGGACAGCGCGTCCTGGAAGATCATGGCGATCTTCTGACCGCGGATCTGCCGGCGCTCCTCGTAGGACATCTTGAGCATGTCCTGGCCGCGGAAGAGGATCTCGCCCTGCGGGATCTTGCCGGGCGGCATGTCGAGGATGCCCATGATGGCCTGCGCCGTCACGGACTTGCCGGAGCCGGACTCACCGAGGACGGCGAGGGTCTCGCCGGCGTCCACGCTGTAGTTGACACCGTTGACCGCCTTGGCCACACCGTCGCGGGTGTGGAACTCCACGTGCAGGTCACGGACTTCGAGCAGGGGACCGACGTGGTCGTCACCCCGGCGTGCGGACGGGACTTCGGCGGTCTTGTTGATGGTGGCCACGTTCGCCCTCCTATCGCGACTTCGGATCGAGGGCGTTGCGGACGGCTTCGCCGAGCATGATGAACGCCAGAACGGTGATGCTGAGCATGATCGACGGGTAGATCAGGATGTGCTGTGCCACCCGGATCTGGCTCGACCCGGTCGAGATGTCGATGCCCCACGAGATGGTCGGGTCGGCGAGGCCGAGGCCCAGGTACGACAGGGTCGCCTCGGCCGAGATGTAGACACCCAGCGAGATGGTGGCGACGACGATCACGGGCGCCATCACGTTCGGCAGGATGTGCCGGAACATGATCCGGCTGGTGCTCGCGCCGAGCGCACGGGCCGCCTGTACGTAGTCGGCCTCCTTGACGGCCATCACCGCACCGCGCATGACACGGGCGATCTGGGTCCAGCCGAGGAACGCCAGGGCCAGGACGACGACCCACACCTTGCGCTCGGAGAACGCCTGGAGGACGACCATCGCGCCGAGCAGGAAGGGCAGGCCCAGGAAGATGTTGGTGAAGCCGGAGAGGACCGCGTCCACCCAGCCGCCGAAGAAGCCGGACAGCATGCCGACGAGTCCGCCGAACACCGTCACCAGCGCGGTGACGCAGACGCCGACGGTGATCGAGGCGCGGGTGCCGTAGATGACGCGGGCGTAGACGCTGCGGCCCTGCCCGTCGTATCCGAGCCAGCCCTCCGAGCCGATCTTGCTCAGCTGCGGCTTGGTCAGGAAGTGGTGCGAGAGGTCCGCGTGGGTCGCCGACGCCCCGGTGAACAGACCGGGGAAGACGGCTATCGCCAGGAGGATGACGATGAGGACGGACGACACCAGGAAGTAGGGGTTGCGCCGCAGGTCGGCCCAGGCGTCGCCCCAGAGGCTGCGCGCCTTCTCGGCCTTCACGATCGCGGTCGGGTCCGCGACGGGGCCGTGGGTGTCTTCGGGCGCGGGTGCGGTCTTGGTCACGTCAGGCATAACGGATCCTCGGGTCCAGGACCGCGTACAGCAGGTCGACGAGCAGAGTCATGAACAGGTAGACGAGCACCAGGATGGTGACCAGGCCCACCAGGGTCGTGCCTTCGCGCCGGGTGATCGACTCGACGATGGTGCCGCCGATGCCCTTGACGTTGAAGACCGACTCGGTGACGACCGCGCCGCCCATCAGGGCGCCCAGGTCGGTGCCGAGGAAGGTGATGACCGGGATCATCGAGTTGCGCATCAGGTGCACGCCGATGATGCGGCGCTTGGGAAGCCCCTTGGCGACGGCCGTACGCATGTAGTCGGACCGCAGGTTCTCGGCCATCGTCGTACGGGTCAGTCGTGCCACGTACGCCAGGGACAGCGATCCGAGCACGATCGCCGGTGTGAGCAGTTCGCTCCAGGTCGCCTCGTTCGAGACGTTCGGTGAGATCAGCCCCAACTGGTCCGCGAACACGGACTTCACGATGTGGGCGAGCACGAAGACGGGGATCGAGATGATGAGCAGCGTCACGATCAGGACGGCGTTGTCGGCCAGCCGGCCGGCGCGCAGACCCGCGATCATGCCCAGGCCGATGCCGAGGATGATCTCGATGACGAACGCCATGCCCGCCAGCCGCAGCGTGACCGGGAAGGCGTCGCCGAGGACATCCGTGACGGGGCGACCGCTGGCTATCTGCTCGCCGAAGTCCTGGTGAAGGACCATGCCCTTCATGTAATCCCAGTACTGCACCAGAATCGGCTGGTCCAGTCCGAGCTTGTGCCGCATCGCTTCCAGAGTGGCCGGGTCGGCACCCTTGTCCCCGAAGAGCCCGCGCACGGGGTCGCCGGGCAGCGTGTAGACCATCAGGAAGATCAGCAGCGTTGTCCCGAGGAAGACCGGGATCATCTGGAGCAGTCGTCGTGCGACATAGCGCCCCATCATGCCTCCATGTAATAGGCGGCGGCAGCCGACGGGCCCTCCCCCGCCCCGACTCCCCTGTGGGGTGGTCGGTCGCGTGGAAGGGCCCCCCGGCCACTGCGTGCGGGCAGGCGCGGACCGGCTTTTCCTGCCGGTCCCGCGCGTGCGCGCGGACTACGTCGGTGTGGTTACTTCTTGACTTCGATCTGGGTCAGGATCGGGTCGCCGTCCTGCGCGTAGTCGACGTTCTGGACCTTCTCCGAGTAACCGGCGTTGACCTTGTAGTACCAGAGCGGGATGGAGGGCATGTAGTTCACCAGCTCCTTCTCGATCGCCTGGTACGCCGCGACGGACTCGTCGAGGCTCGCGGCGGAGTCCGCGGCCTTGATCTTGGCGTCGAGTTCCTTGTTGGAGAAGAAGCCGTTGTTACCGGCCGCGTTCGTGCGGAACAGGTCGCTGATGAAGTTCGCGTTCACCGGGTAGTCGAGCACCCAGCCACTGCGGTAGAACGACTTGACCTGCTTGGCGTCACGGGCGTTCAGGTCGGCCTGGAAGTCGGCCTTCGAGTCGCCGGCGCACGCGACACCGGTCGCCTGGGTGATGCTGTTGCAGACAGCCTCGACCCATTCCTTGTGGCCGCCGTCGGCGTTGAACTGGATGTAGATCTTGTTGCCGGGAACACCGCCGCCCTCCTTGATGAGGGCCTTGGCCTTGGCCGGGTCGTACTTGGTGACGTCGCCCGCGACGTCCTTCTGGTAACCGAGAACGCCCTGCGCGACCCAGCCGGTGGCCGGCTCACGGGTGCCCTGGAGCACCGTCTTGGTGATGGTGTCGCGGTCGATGGCCATCGACAGGCCCTGGAGGACCTTCGGGTCGGTGTCCTTCCACTGCTTGGTGTACATCGCGACGCCGATGGTCTGGATCGCGGAGTACGCCTTGTCGACGGCGCGGTCACCGAGGTCGGACCGGTAGACCGGGAGGTCCTTCGGCGCGATCTGGCGCAGCACGTCGACGTTGCCGGACTTCAGGTCCTCGTAGGCGGTTTCGAGGGTGGTGTAGTTCTTGAAGATCACACCACCGTTCTTCGCCTTGTCGGCACCCTTGTAGTCGTCGTTGCGGACGACCTTGATCTGCTTCTTGTGGTCCCAGCTGACGAACTTGTACGCGCCGTTGCCGACCGGCTTCTCACCGGCGGCCTTCGGGTCCGCGTAGAAGGACTCGGGCAGCGGGGAGAAGACCGTGTAGCCGAGCTTGTACGAGAAGTACGGGAGCGGGCCGTTGAGCTCGATGGTGAACGTGTAGTCGTCCACCTTCTTCAGACCGGACATGCTGTCCGACTTCGGCTTGGCCTTCGCGTCGTCCGGGTGGACGTCGGCGAAGCCCTTGATGTCGGCGAACCAGGACGCGTTGGTCTGGTTGTTCTTGATGTTGGCGGCCCAGTTCCAGGCCTTGATGTAGGACTCGGCCGTGACGGGGGTGCCGTCGTGGAACTTCCAGTCCTTCTTGAGCTTGACCGTCCAGAGCTTGCTGTCCTTGGTCTCGACAGACTCCGCGTTGATCATCTCAAGCTTGCCGGCCGGGTC
Organism: Streptomyces sp. ATexAB-D23; assembly: GCF_000373645.1. GTDB lineage: Bacteria > Actinomycetota > Actinomycetes > Streptomycetales > Streptomycetaceae > Streptomyces > Streptomyces castrisilvae. The sequence continues at coordinate 26,944 of NZ_KB892002.1, forward strand.
GTAGTCGACCAGCTGCGAGAAGATCGCGTCGGTGACGATGCTGCCGTTCGACTCCATCGTGTTGGCCGGCTGCAGCGGGTTCTGCGGCTCACCGACCTCGACGGAGAAGATGCCGTCGGGGTTGACAGCGCCCTTGGCGCCACCCTTGCCCTTGTCGGCGTCGTCGTCGCCGCCGCCACAGGCAGTCGCAGCCAGGGCGATGATGGCCGCTCCCGCGACCCACTTGGCGCTCTTGGCACCACGCATGGGTTTCCTCCTCATGAGTCCACTTTTGACTACAAGAAGGGCACTGGGTCGATACACCGACACCCCTGACGGTGATCGTTTCAGTGCCCTTAGTGTGCTCGTGAGTCGGCGCACTCCCCACGGTGCGTGACCCATTGACCCGAGCTCAACGGAGCCAACTATTAAGTACGTCTGGGCCGTAAACCACACTTAAAGGGTCTCGGTTTGACAACATCCGTCACTTGCTAGATTCGAAATCCGGACAAACCGATCACAGACAGACACCCCCGAAACGGACTGTTAACACACGTTTCGGAGAGCGATATCCGATAGCCGGACGGATCGCCCTCACAAAACGTTTGACTTCCGCACCCCGGACCGTCGGACCGGCATTCCCCGTTGCCGCCCGGGTCCGGCGCGCGCCGAAGGCGCCCCATGACGGCGACACAGCAATCGGCAGCCACCGAACAAAGCTTCGATGACTGCCGATTGCCGACCTCCGGGGACCGCCCGTCTCGGGATGGTCCGGATCAGGACATGGGGCCGGCCGGCCCGCGCCGGAAGCGGCCCGGCCGGCTCAGGGGCGAGCCAGCGCCCAGACCCAGCCGACGGACCCTCCGAGGTTGAGGGCCTTGCAGTAGTACTCCGGCCCCGCCACGTTCGCGGCGTTGTTGCAGGCCTTCGCGCCGGCCGACGTGTAGCCGTACCACTGGACTATGACCTCTGCCGACGAGGTGCCCGCGGCAAGACCCACGGTCAGAGCCGCCGCACCCACCACGGTGGCGATCCTCGCCCTGAGCCGTCCCCGCGAAGCCGCTCCACCGCGCGTCACTGCACTCATGCTTTCCGCCCCTCGATCAACCGTCCGCTGCACCGCTCGGCACACCGACATCAGGGACATATCCGCTGTGCGGATACGTCGCCCCTGATAGCGGACTCAGCCTAGGGAAAGACCGCAGGACGTACAGACGGACGACCGATGCACACGAGATCCCCCTGACCGGAAGGGGCGTTTCCCCTTCCGGTCGGGTACGGATCAGGCAGTCGGCGCCGGGCCGGGTCAGTTGTGCTTGGCGCGGGACGCGGCGCGGCCGCGCTCCTTCTGGTCGAGGACGACCTTGCGGATACGCACGGTCTCCGGGGTCACCTCGATGCACTCGTCGTCGCGGCAGAACTCCAGGGACTGCTCCAGCGACAGCTTGCGGGCCGGCACCACGTTCTCCGTGGTGTCGGCGGAGGCCGCACGCATGTTGGTGAGCTTCTTCTCCTTGGTGATGTTCACGTCCATGTCGTCGGCGCGGGAGTTCTCGCCGATGATCATGCCCTCGTACACCTCGGTGCCGGCCTCGGTGAAGATGACACCGCGCTCCTGGAGGTTGACCATCGCGAACGGCGTCACCGTGCCCGAGCGGTCCGCGACCAGCGAGCCGTTGTGACGGGTGCGCAGCTCGCCGAACCAGGGCTCGTGGCCCTCGAAGATGGAGTGCGCGATGCCCGTGCCGCGGGTCTGGGTCAGGAACTCCGTACGGAAGCCGATGAGGCCGCGGGACGGGACGATCCACTCCATGCGGACCCAGCCCGAGCCGTGGTTCGTCATCGTCTCCATGCGGCCCTTGCGGGTCGCCATCAGCTGCGTGATGGCGCCGAGGTGCTCCTCCGGCGAGTCGATCGTCATGCGCTCGATCGGCTCGTGCGTCTTGCCGTCGATCTGCTTGGTGACGACCTCCGGCTTGCCCACGGTCAGCTCGAAGCCCTCGCGGCGCATCTGCTCGACCAGGATGGCGAGCGCGAGCTCACCGCGGCCCTGGACCTCCCAGGCGTCGGGGCGCTCGGTCTCCAGGACGCGCAGCGAGACGTTACCGATCAGCTCGCGGTCGAGGCGGTCCTTGATCTGGCGCGCGGTGACCTTGTGGCCCTTGCCGCCCTTGCCGACGAGCGGCGAGGTGTTCGCGCCGATGGTCATCGAGATGGCCGGCTCGTCGACCGTGATCAGCGGGAGCGCGATCGGGTTCTCGGTGTCGGCCAGGGTCTCGCCGATCATGATGTCCGGGATACCGGCGATGGCGCAGATGTCGCCGGGACCGGCCTTCTCGGCGGGCTTGCGGGTGAGCGCCTCGGTCATCAGCAGCTCGGTGATCCGGACGTTGGACTGCGTACCGTCGCGCTTGATCCAGGTGACCGTCTGGCCCTTGCGCAGCTCGCCCTGCTCGACGCGGCAGAGCGCGATGCGGCCGAGGAAGTTGTCGGCGTCGAGGTTGGTGACGTGCGCCTGGAGCGGGGCGTCCTCGTCGTACTCGGGGGCCGGGACCGTGGAGAGGATCGTGTTGAAGAACGGCTCCAGGCTGGTGCTGTCCTGCGGGACCGTGCCGTCCTCCGGCTTGGTCAGCGAGGCGACACCGTCACGGGCGCAGGCGTAGACGATCGGGAACTCGATCTGGTCCTCGTCGGCGTCCAGGTCGAGGAAGAGGTCGTACGTCTCGTCGATGACCTCGGAGATCCGGGAGTCCGGCCGGTCCGTCTTGTTGATGCAGAGGATGACCGGCAGCTTCGCGGTGAGCGCCTTGCGCAGCACGAACCGGGTCTGCGGCAGCGGGCCCTCGGAGGCGTCGACCAGCAGCACGACCGCGTCCACCATCGACAGGCCGCGCTCGACCTCGCCGCCGAAGTCGGCGTGGCCGGGGGTGTCGATGATGTTGATCGTGATGACGTCGCCGCCATCCTTGGGGTGGTACTTCACGGCCGTGTTCTTGGCCAGGATCGTGATGCCCTTCTCACGCTCCAGGTCGTTCGAGTCCATCATGCGTTCGTCGAGGTTCTCGGCGGCGTGCGCGGCGAAGGCGCCGGCCTGCCTGAGCATGGCGTCGACCAGCGTGGTCTTGCCGTGGTCGACGTGGGCGACGATGGCTACGTTACGGATGTCGTGGCGCGTGGGCATGGGTGGCTTGCGCTTCTCTCGGATCGGGGATTCAGGCGTCTTAGTCGGTCTTGAGTCCTCGTACGCCCGCCGGGCGGACACGCCACGGCTCGTCCCATGTTACGGGGCAGCCGCCGCTGCGGCTTCCCCGGCAGGTTTCCCGGGTCAATGGAATGGGCACGGCCGTGCCCGCCGGTGGGCCGGCGGGCACGGCCGTTGAGCTGCCTGCGTTCTTTCCGGTCCGGCTCCGACCTGCTACTTCCTGCCGTGTGCCGGAGCGCCCGCGGCCCGCGGGGCCTGGTAGCCGATGTCCTGGTAATGCGGCACCCCGAAACCGAAGGCCCCGACGTTCACGAGCTTCCGGTCGGCCGCGACGAGCTGGGGGCGCTGGAAGAGGGGAATGGACCCGGCGGCGGCCCAGATCCGTGCGTCCGCCTGCTTCATCAGGTCACGGGCCGTCTTCTCGTCCAGCTCCGAGACCGCCTGGTCGAAGAGCTGGTCGATGTGGTCCGTGCCGACACGGGTGTAGTTCTGCTCGACCAGCAGCGAACCGTCGCTCGCGGGCACCGGCTTGGCGAAGATCGGGCGGTCGTCGGTGGCCGGGTAGGCGCTGGCGGGCCAGGAGTACAGGGCCATGTCGTAGTCGCCGGACGCGACGTGGTCGCGGAAGTAGCTCTCGTCGGAGACCTTGGTGATCACCGTGCGGATGCCGATCGTGTCGAGCATGGCCGCGATCTTCTCCCCGACGCTGCGCAGACCGGCGGAGCCGGGCCCGGAGGGCAGGACGAAGCGCAGGCTCAGCGGCTTGCCGTTCTTGCCGAGCGGTCCGCGGGCCACGTCGGGCGCCTGGGCCGGGGCCGCGGTGCCGGCCGGGGCGTAGGCGCCGGCCGCGCCGCCGGGCTGCCGGTCCTGGGCCAGGACCACGTCCCGGGCGTCCTCGGACGCGCCCGTGTTCCCGAGGTGTCCGGCCTGGCGCAGCAGGGCGGCGCTCTGCGCGGCGGCGGCGGGGGCGGGCGCGATGACGGGGGCGGCGCCGGGCTTGTTGTCGTCGCCGACGATGTAGAGGCCGTCGCCGGCGGAGGGCTCACCCGCGGCGGCGCGGCTCGCCTTGCCGTCGTCCCCGGCCTTCTTCTCCGCCGCCTTGTCCTCCTTCTCCCCTGCCTTGCCCTCCTCCCCTGCCTTCTTCTCCTCGGCCTTCTTCTCCTCCGCCTTCTTCTCCGCCGCGTCCTTCTGCTGCTTCTCGCCCTCGCTGCCGGCCTTGGTGCCGTCGCTCTGCTTGAGGGCGCCCTCGCGCGTCCAGCCCGCGTCGGCGAGCAGCGCCTGGGCCTGTTCGGTGTCGTGGCCGCCGAGCGCCTGGCTGCCGTCCTTGTACGCGGGCTGCCCGGCGAGGGCGAGGTGGCTGCCGAGCGGCTGCGCGGGCAGGCCGAGCGGCTTGAGGACGGTGTCGGCGAGCTCCTGCCGGTCCAGGGCGCGGGCCACGGCCCGGCGCACCCGGTCGTCGGCGAGCGGCCCGGTCTCGCCGTTGAGCGCGAGCTGGGTGTAGGCGGGCTCCATCGCCTTGCGGACGGCGTAGGCGCGCAGCCCGCTCTGCTCGGTGGCGTACGCCTCGGCGGCCTTGGCCTTGTCGTCCCTGGCCTCCTGCTCCTCCTCGGCCGCCTCCTCGTCGGAGCCGTGCGCGACCGCCCAGGAGCGCAGCGCGGCGGCCGGGGTCAGCTCGGCGCCCGGCCCGGCGGCGGGCTGTGCGCCGCCGCCGCCCTCGCGGGCGGCCTGGGCGATGCGGTGGGCGGCGGTCGCGTCGATGTCGGCGACGTCGATGGTGCCCTCGGCCAGCGCGTCGGTGCGGTCCTCGGGCTTGACCGCCTTGAAGACCAGCGAGTCGAGCTTGGCCCGGCTGCCCCACCAGCGCGGGTTGCGGGTGAGCGTGACGGACCCGGTCTTCTTGTCCACCTCACGCAGCCGGAACGGTCCCGCGGTCGCCTTGACGGTGGTCCGGGCCCCGTCGTTGAAGGCGTCCGGGGAGCCGGTCACCTGCTTCGGGTACAGCGGGGAGAACAGCGAGCGCCAGTCCGCGTACGGCTTGGCGAAAGTGACCTTGACCTCCAGGTCGTCGGCGCCGCGTTCGATCTTCTGGATGCGCTCGTACCCGGCGTTGCGGGCGGTCCAGAACGCGGAGTCCTTGCCGCTCAGCGCGCGCCACTGGGCGACGAAGTCCGGCGCCCCGATCTCGCGGCCGTCGCTCCAGACCGCCTGCTGGTTGAGCCGGTAGACGACGACCTGCCGGGGCTCGCGCTCGACGACCTTCGCGGATTCCAGGTAGTCCGGGTTCAGTTGCGGCATGCCCTTGGAGTCGAGCGGGAAGAGCGTCGGCAGCAGGGCTCCGGTGATCCGGGTGGTGGCGCTGTCGGCGTCCGCCTGGAAGGCGTTGAGGGTGGCGGGCATCGCGTCGATCGCCCAGGTGACCTTGCCGCCTTCGGCGATCTGCGAGCGGGCGGCGGGTGCCACGTCCTGCGGGACGACGACGGCGGCGGGCGTCTCCTCACCGCTGGAGCTGCATCCGGCCAGGGCGGGGATCGTGAGCACGCCCGTGGTGAGGAGGGCGAGCGAGCGCTTGCGGGCCGTCCCGCGCGGGACGCCGACGTGGGACATGGCTGTTACCTCCGGGGACGGCCCGGCCCGCCCGCAGCCGAAGGGGCCGGATTCTGCGTGTTTGGTGGCATTTGCAGTTGATCACACTGATTCCGCCCCTCCACTGAAGGTGGCTCCGCGCGGGAAAGTGGTGCCGACACGGCGTGTCCGCCCGAAAGCTCACCCATGCGGCGGAGCGCCGCGACCCGGCCGGCCACGACGCTCCGCCGCATGGGTGTGGGCCCGCCGCTCAGCCCAGGAGCTTGACGATCTCCTCCGTGGTGCCGGTCTCGCCGAGGCGCGGGAAGATCCGCTGGACGCTGTTGTCATGGGCCTCGGCGCTCATGTCGGTCATGGCGTCCGTGGCGAGGGTGACGTGGTAGCCGTGCTCGTGGGCCGAGCGGGCCGTGGACTCGACGCCGATGCTGGTCGCGATCCCGGCCACCACGACCTGGGTGACACCCCGGCGGCGCAGCTGGAGGTCGAGGTCGGTGCCGTAGAAGGCGCCCCACTGCTGCTTGGTGACGACGATGTCGCCCTCGCGCGGGCCCAGCTCCGGGACGATCTCCGCCCAGTCGGCGGCCGGCTTGCCGGAGCGGGCGGGGCCCTCGGTGCGGCCGGGGGCGCCTCCGGTGACGCGGACCAGGACGACCGGGAGGCCCTTGGCCCGGAAGGCGTCGGCGAGGGTCGCGGCGCGGGCGACGACCTCGGCGGTGGGGTGGGCGCCGGGCAGGCCGGTGATGCCCTTCTGGAGGTCGACGACGATCAACGCGGTGTTCGGGTCGAGAACGGTGGCGGTCATGGTGGTGCTCCTCGGGATGGATGGGGTCGCGCGGGCCGGACGGGCCGGCGCGGGATCAGGTGCGGCCGCGCGGGGCGCGGCCGGTGAGGGTGAGGACGATGGGCAGGACGCCCGGTACGGCGGCGGCGAACGGGGCGGAGGAGGGCCGGGCGGGCACGGGGCGCGGGGCGACCCGCCCGATCCGGGCCGACTCGAACAGCAGCGAGGTGGTGAGCCCGGCGGCGGGTGCCGTACGCCGCGGGCGGACCGCCGCGCGTGTCGCCGCGGGAAGCACCTCGCGAACGGTCACGAACCGACCAGGCGCTCGATGAGGGCGACGGCCTCCGCGACCGTGCGCCGCTCGTGCCCGTCGAGTTCGGCGGCGACGGCCTCAGCCAGCCAGTTCCGCTTGGCGGCCCGGACCTCGGCGAGCGCGGTACGCCCGGCGTCCGTGATCGACATGACCGATTTACGCCCGTCGGCAGGGTCCGGCGCCCGCTCCACGAGCCCCTGCCCCTCCAGCGCGCCCAGGGTCAGCCGCATGGACTGGGGGCGTACGAACTCCGCTCGCGCCAGATCCGCCGTGGTCGCGGCTCCCCCGTCGTCCAGCCGGGCCAGCACGGAGCGCTGGGTCGGCGTCAGCAGGGACTGCGACGACGAGGAACGCAGCCGCCGCAGCAGCCGGCCGACCACGGAGGCCAGCTGGTTCGCCACCTCCTCGGCCGAGGGATCAACCGGGGCATCGACGGAGAGATGGGCAGAGGGGCCGGCGGGGGGATCGGCGCGTGGCCCTTCCGCCGGCCCGCCGGGTGCTTGCGTCATACATGCACCGTAGAAGATGGACAGGCCACCTTGCAAGGCAACCTGTCATTCCCGTACGACCCGCTGCCGCACCGGCCGCCGCACCGCCCGAAGCCGGTCACCGCCGCCGGGTCGCGACCCCTCGAAGGCGGACATAGCCTCACAAACGTGACGCCGCCTGTGAGCCGTACCCGGATCCTCATACCGGGCCGGGCGCTGCTCGCCGTGCTGCTGACGGTGTGCTGGCTGGCCCTGCCCCCCGCCCCCTTCGCACGCGCCGACGGACCGATCACGCTCTCCCGCGACGGGCAGATCACCGACAGGGTGGGCGCGCTCGGCCACCGCGGGCCCCAGGTGGTCACGGCGCTCGACCGGCTCTACGACAAGCACCGCGTCCAGCTCTTCGTGGCGTACGTCCGTGACTTCTCCGGGCGCTCCCCGCAGGACTGGGCCGACGAGACGGCCGACCGCAACGGACTCGGCCGCGACGACGTCCTGCTGGCCGTCGCCACCCACGCCCGGCAGTACGCCTACTCCGTCGACCAGGACTCCCCCCTCACCGACGCGCAGCTCCGGGACGTGGCGAACACCGCAGTCGAACCCGCGCTCAGGCAGCACGACTGGGCGGGCGCCGCGATCGGGGCCGCCGACGGATACACGGCCGTCCTGTCCGGCGAGGCCGTCCCCACCCCCACGATCAAGCCGGGCGCCGACGACCCCGGCGCGGGCTCCGGCGGGACCGGCACCGGCGACCTGCTCCTGCCGGTCGTCCTCGTCGGCGCCATCGCAATCGTCGCCGCGTACGCCTTCCTCCGGCGCAAGAGGCGTGCCACCAGCCGTACGACGCCCGGCGCCACGGGCTGGGGACCGGCGGGCCCGGGACGGGGCGGGGCCGAGCCGCCGCCCGCCCCGCTGCCCGAACTCGACGCCCGTGCCAAGGAGACGCTCGTCGCCACCGACGACGCGGTGCGCACAAGCGAGGAGGAACTCGGGTTCGCGACCGCCCAGTTCGGGGAAGAGGCCGCCGCGCCCTTCACCGAGGCGGTGGCCTACGCCAAGGGCGAGCTGACGGCCGCGTTCCGGCTGCGCCAGCAGCTCGACGACGCCTTCCCGGAGGACGACGCGACCCGCAGGCGGATGCTGGACGAGATCATCAGCCGCTGCGCGGACGCGGACGGCCGGCTGGACGCGGTCTCCGAGGACTTCGACCGGCTGCGCGAGCTGGAGCGCGACGCCCCGCAGGCCCTCGCCGCCGCCGAGACCGCGTTCCGCGAGCTGGCCGGCCGGGTCTCGGCGGCCGAGGCGGCGCTCGCCTCGATGCGCGAACGGTACGCGGACGGGGCGTCGGCCCCCGTCGCGGGCGACATCGAGCAGGCCAAGGACCGGCTGGTCTTCGCCACCTCCTCGCTCAACCGGGCCCGGCAGGCGGTGGACGGCGGCGACCACTCGGCCGCGGCCGTCTACGTACGGGCCACCGAGGGCGCCATCGGCCAGGCCGGCACCCTCGTCGACGGTGTCGAGCGGCGCGCCCGGGAGCTGGACGAGGCGGCGCGGAAGCTGCCGGCCGCGCTGACCGAGATGGAGACGGACCTCGCGGACGCGGACGGGCTGCTCGAAGGCACCGCGCCGGGGGCGTCCACGGCGGACCTGCGGGGCCGGATCGCCCGCGCACGTTCGGTGGCCGGAGATGTGCGCGGGGAACAGGGCGCCGGCCGGTACGACCCGATCGGAGCGCTGCGCCGGGTGGAGGAGGCGGACGCGGCGCTGGACGAGGCTCTGGCCGGTGCGCGCGAGCGGGAACAGGGCGACGTGCGGGCCCGCTCGCTGCTCGATCAGGCGATGCTCACCGCACGCTCGGCGGTGGGCGCCGCCGCCGACTTCATCACCACGAACCGGGGCGCGGTCGGCAGCGGGGCCAGGACCCGGCTCGCGGAGGCGCAGCGCCGGCTGGAGCGGGCCCGCGAACTGGCCGGTACCGGCGACCCGCAGGCCGCGCTGGCCGAGGCGCAGCGGGCGGACGCGCTGGCCGTCGAGGCACGCGGCCTGGCCGAGCAGGACGTACGGGGATACGGCGGCGGTCCGGGCGGCATGGCGGGCGGGGGCGGCGGGGGCATGGGCGGCGCGGTCCTCGGCGGCATCCTGCTCGGCGGGCTCCTCGGCGGGGGCGGCCGCCGGGGCGGCGGCTTCGGCGGGGGCGGCTTCGGCGGCGGAGGTCTCGGCGGCGGCTTCGGCGGGGGCGGCGGGCCGGGAAGCTTCGGCGGCGGGGGCACCCGGGGCCGGCGCGGCGGAGGCGGCCGCTTCTGAACGGCCTGTACGCCCCGCCCCGCCCCGACCCGACCCGACCGAGCAGCAGACCGGACACACAGGAGAGGTGCCATGAGCAAGCAGACCATTCTCGGACGCGTGACCCAGCTGGCGAAGGCCAACATCAACGCCCTGCTCGACCAGGCCGAGGACCCGCAGAAGATGCTGGACCAGCTGATCCGCGACTACACGTCCAACATCGCGGAGGCCGAGCAGGCCGTGGCCGCCACCATCGGCAACCTGCGCCTGATGGAGCAGGACCATGTCGAGGACGTCGAGGCGGCGAAGGAGTGGGGCGGCAAGGCGCTCGCCGCCAGCCGGAAGGCCGACGAGCTGCGGGCGGGCGGATCGGGCCCCGAGGCCGACAAGTTCGACAACCTGGCCAAGGTGGCGCTCGGCCGCCAGCTCCAGTCGGAGAAGGAGGCGAGGACCGCCGAGCCGACCATCGCCGCGCAGAACGAGGTGGTCGACAAGCTCAGGACGGGCCTGGACCGGATGAGGACGAAGCTGACGGAGCTGAAGGCCAAGCGCGACGAGCTGGTGGCACGCGCCAAGTCCGCGCAGGCGCAGAACCGGATGACGGACGCCGCCAGGAACATCAATGTCCTCGACCCGACGAGCGAGCTCAGCCGGTTCGAGGACAAGGTGCGGCGCGAGGAGGCGCGGGCGCTCGGCGAGCAGGAGCTGGCCGCCTCCTCGCTGGACGCCCAGTTCGAGCAGTTGGACGCGCTGGGCGACAGCGCCGAGGTGGAGGCCCGCCTCGCCGCGCTGAAGACCACGAAGTAAGCCCCGCCCGCAGACCGGGCCGGGCTCAGAACATGCTGAGCAGTTCCTCCACCGAGCGCTCGGCGGGCGGCCGGCCGTCGGGCAGCGGCAGCTCGAACCAGACGGTCTTGCCGCGCGGGGTCCGCCTCGCCCCCCACGCCGCGCTGAGGAGCCCGACGAGCTGGAGGCCGCGCCCGCCCTCGTCCGTGTCGCGGGCGCGCCGGCGCCGGGGCTGGACCAGACCGGCGTCCCACACCTCGCAGACCAGGGTGCGGTCGCGCAGCAGCCGGAGCCTGATCTCGCCCTCGCCGTAGCGCAGGGCGTTGGTGACCAGCTCGCTGACCAGGAGTTCGGTGGTGTCGACCAGCTCTTCCAGGCCCCATTCGGTCAGCTGGCCGCGGGCCAGTTCGCGGGCGCGGCCGACCGAGCGGAGTTCGCGGGGCAGCCGCCAGTCGCCGACGGCCTCGGTGGGCAGGCCCTGTATCCGGGCCATCAGCAGCGCGATGTCGTCCTCGCCGTGCCGGGTGTCCAGCGAGGTCAGTACGCGGTCGCAGACGTCCTCAAGGGGGCGTTCCGGTTCGACCAGGGCGGCGCGGAGCGCGGCCAGGCCCTCGTCCAGCGGGTGGTCGCGCGACTCGACGAGGCCGTCGGTGTAGAGGGCGAGCAGGGCGCCCTCCTTGAGCTCGACCTCGACCTCCTCGAAGGGTTCGCCGCCGACGCCGAGCGGCATCCCGGGCGGTACGTCCAGGAGCAGCGCGGCCTCGCCCGGCTCGACCACGACGGGCGGCAGATGGCCGGCGTTGGCGAAGGTGCAGCGCCGGGTGACCGGGTCGTAGACGGCGTAGACGCAGGTCGCGAGGTACACCTCGGAGAGGTCGGCCTCGCGGGACTTGCGCGCGGCCCGCGCGGGCCACTGGGCGCCCCCGCCGCCGTCGGACGGGGAAGCGCCGCCGGGGGTGCCGAGTCCCCGGGCGACCTCGTCGAGCGCGGAGAGCACCTCGGCGGGCTCCAGGTCGAGGAGGGCCAGCGTGCGTACGGCGGTGCGCAGTTCGCCCATGGCCACGGCGGCGCGCAGCCCTCGGCCCATCACGTCGCCAACGACGAGGGCGGTGCGGTGGCCGGGCAGCTCGATCACGTCGAACCAGTCGCCGCCCACCTCGGTGGCAGTGTTGCCCGGCAGGTAGCGGCAGGCGATGTCGAGCCCGGCGGCCTCGGGGTCGCCCGGGGGGAGCAGGCTGCGCTGGAGGATCAGGGCGCGTTCGTGCTCGCGGCGGTAGAGGCGGGCGTTGTCGATACAGACGGCGGCGCGGGCGGCCAGCTCGGTGGCCAGGGCCCGGTCCCGGTCGTCGAACGGCTCGCTGCCCTTCGTACGGGAGAACCGCACCAGGCCCACCACGGTGTCGTGGGCGACCATCGGCACGGCGAGCGTGGACTGTACGAAACCCCGGTCGTCGGCCGGGACGTCCTCCACCCGGCCGGTGCGCAGGGCGACGGCGCAGGGCGAGCTGAAGGGGTAGCGGTGCACGGCTCCGAGGGCGGGGGGCCCGTCGGGGCCGCCCGGCGGTCCGGAGTCGGATGCGGCGGGCAGCGCGTCCGAAACGGCGCTGGCGAAGGCGACGCGGCGCAGTTCGGCGGAGCCGCCGACCGCCTCCCCCGGCAGCGGGCTCCAGCTGCCGGGCGCGGCCTCGTCGCCGGTCAGGAGCGCCTGGTAGAGGTCGACGGACGCGAGGTCGCAGAAGACCGGGACCGCCACGTCGAGGAGTTCGCGGGCGGTGGTCTCCAGGTCCAGGGAGTTGCCGATGCGGGCGCTCGCCTCGTTGAGCAGGGCGAGGTTGCGGCGGGCGCTGGCGGCTTCCCTGGCGGCCATGTGACGCCGGGTCACGTCGGTGGCGAGCCCGGCGATGCCGATGGGGCGGCCCGATCCGCTGTGCACCCGGTAGAGGTTCATCGACCAGTGGCGGCGCTCGGTGTCGCCCGGGGCCATGCCGACGAGCTGGAGGTCGGTGACGGAGTTGCCCGTCTCCAGGACCCTTTCCAGCGTGGCCGTCAGGCGGTCCGCCTCCGCGCCGGAGAGGTAGTCGCCGACGGTGCGGCCGCGGTGGTCGTCGGCCCGGCCGCCGAAGACGGTGGCGAACCGCTCATTGGCCCGTACGACGGTGAGGTCGGTGCCGAAGAGAACGAAGCCGAAAGGAGATTGGCCGAATATCGCCTGCGAGGCGGCGAGATCCGTCTCGATCCGGCGCAGTGCGCGGACGTCCACGACGATGCAGACCGCGGCGCGCTCGCCGGTGGCGGTCTCACTGGGCATCACGTAGATCTCGGCGAGCCCGTGCACTCCGTCCTCGCCCGGCATCCGGAAGGGGACGAGGCCCGTCCACTCCTTGCCGTCGAGCACCTCGCCGACCCGGCGGCGGCCCTCGCGGCGCACCTCCCCGGGCAGGAACGCCTCGACCGGGTCCTTGCCCACCGCCTGGTGAGCGGCAACGCCGAAGAGACCGGCGGCCCGGCGGCTCCACTGCTCGATCAGGCCGTCGGGCCCGATCGAGAAGGAGGCGACTCTGACGTAGTCGTAGATCGAGCCGGGCGGACTGCTCTGCCACACGACGTCGCCCGCTGTCCCAGGTATTTCGCTCACGCGACCGTCCCCTCCAGCTCACACACCGGACCGGTCATGCCCGCAGTATTCAGCACTACGGCCCCGTCCGGCACGGCGTTCACGATCACAGCACGGTCTCAGTCCCTTTCAGCCAGGTTCTGCCCGACCTCCGGTGATCGCTGTGCGTCCCACCTCACTCCTAACCAGGCAGGGCCAGCTCGAACCACACCGTCTTGCCGCTCTTTCCCCGCCTGGTCCCCCAGCGCCGGGCCGCGCAGGCCACGAGCTGGAGCCCTCTGCCGCTCTCGTCCTCCGGTCCGGGCGCGCGTTCGGTGGGCGGATCCGGAAGCGGATCGGAGACTTCCACCAGGAGACCGGGGTGGGCGGAGAGGTGGTCGCCGTCGGGGTGAGGGCGCATGAGGCGCACCCCGATGGGCCCGTCCGTATAGCGCATGGAGTTGGTCACCAGCTCGCTGACCAGCAGAACCGCCTCGTCGCCGACGGCGGTGTCGAGCCCCCAGCAGCGCAGCGCGTCATGAACGGCGTGCCGGGCGGTACGCACGGCGCCGGGGACAGCCGGAAAGCTCCACTCGACGCGGTCGCCTTCGGTATCGGTCACACCGATCACTCCCAGGGCCTGCAACGGAAACGCCCTGCATGCGGGGGCTGAACAGCACATACCCGATATTCATGTCCAAATACCGCTGCCCTCGACACGTGGGGCGTACGGGTGTACGGCAGTGCGCACGTACAGGTGCCCGGGAAGCGGGGGCGCACACATGCGGCGCCGCGCACCGCGCCTCGGTCGCTCCGCCCGGGGGCGTGCGCCGCACCCCGCGCCCCCGGGCTCAGCGCGGAGCACTGCCGGGCACAGCGCAGAGCGCCGCCGGGCGGCCGGACGCGCGGACTTCCCCGGTCGCCGGGCGGTCAGCGCGCGACGCCCCCGCCCCCGGGCAGCCGGCGCACGGCTTCCGCGACGGCGGGGAGGTCCTGCTCCAGCCAGTCGACCGTGCCGCTCTCGCCGGGCCCGAGCCAGCGCAGCTCGTCGTGGTCCTGCAAGGGCGCGGGCACGCCGGACACCAGCCGGGCCGTCCACACGCGCAGGACATAGCCGCGCGCCAGCGGCCATTCGCCCGGGATGCGCTCCAGGGGCTCCGTCTCCACGCCCAGCTCCTCGCGGAGTTCGCGCACGAGGGCCTGCTCGCCGCTCTCCCCCGGCTCGACCTTGCCGCCGGGCAGCTCCCAGCGGCCGGCCAGCTCGGGCGGCGCGCTGCGGCGCGCGGCCAGCAGCCGCCCCCGGTCGTAGACGGCCCCGGCCACCACCACGCGATCAGTCATGCCGGGGAGCGTAACGCCCCGTCCCCGGGCCCCTGAAAAAGCCCACGAACGGCTGGATTCCCCCCGGGCGCGGAGCACCGGCGCGCGAAGACCCGCCGGACAGGCCCTACGGCCGGGCGGCCTGACTTATGCGTTCCACCCAGTAGAGCTGCTCGTGGCCCCGGTCCTGCAACTTGTCGGCCGTCCGCTGGGCCTCGTCCTGCGTGGCATACCTGCCCACGCGGTAGCGGTTGCCGTTGTCATCCTGCCGAACCACCAGCCAAGGAAGCACGGCACCGCTGTCGCTCATCGTGTTTCTCCCGAGCATCGCGCCCCTCCCCTGAACGACGTGCACGCTTCTAAGGAACCCCAGGAAACCGCAGTACGCATATGCCCGAGCGTACGCCTGACCTTCACTCAACGCATACGTCTTTTCACAAAGAGGCACCAATCCGGCCAGGAACGGATCGACGCCCTGGGGGCGCATCCGATTGGATGCGCCCCCAGGGCGTCACGGAAACCCCACCGCCCCCAAGGCGCCGCACATAGGAGCGGGACATGACAATCGGGCACAGGTGTCCGCCCGGCCGCGATCACCTCACGGGCAGCCGGTATCCCACCCGGTAGCGGTCGGCGGGCACCACCACGTCGGCGGTCTCGACGGGCCGCCCCGAGGCGTAGAAGGTCCGCTCGATCACCATGACCACATGCCCCGGCACACCCCCCAGCGCCAGGAGCTCCTCCGCCAGCCCCGGCCGCGCGCCCACCTGCTCGGCCACGTTGTCCACGACGACATCGATGGCGGCCATCCGCTCGACCACCCCGCAGCCGCCCAACGGGCCCTCCTCCGGCAGCATCACCGGCGTGCGCCCCGTGACCGCGAGGGGCTCCCAGGAGGTGGAGAGCATCATCGGCTCACCGGCCTCCCGGAACACATAGCGCGTACGCATCACCCGGTCGCCCGGCTCGATGCCCAGCCGGGCGGCGATCTCGGGGCTCACGCCCTCCTGTTCGCTCCTCGACTCCCAGGTCCCCCGCGCCCCCTCGGCCGACTGCTCCTGCCGGAACGGGCCCGCGCCCGCGTCGGGCCGGAAGCCGGATCGCTCGATCATGCGCGGGACCGGACGCTCCCGCACATACGTACCGGAACCGGACCGGCCCTCGACCAGCCCTTCGGCCATCAGGACCTTGCGCGCCTCCAGCGCGACGGTGTCCGAGACCCCGTACTCCTCGCGAATGCGCGCCTGTGAGGGCAGGCGCGTATGCGGCGGCAGCGAACCGTTGACGATCTTTTCCCTCAGATCGCTCGCCACGCGCAGATAGGCGGGCCGCTCACCGAAAGCCACAGGCCACTCCCCAAGAGGTTGACAGACTGCGACAGCGTCGCAACCGTGGGTTCCGGACCGCAAGCGGAGGCCATAGTTTCACTCGAAGTGATGACATTGGCCGGGCCTGGGCATATCCCGCGGACGGGGCCGGTGACCGGCCCCGAGGGGCGACCGCACGCGGCCGCCCCTCAGTCGTGCGTGCGCATGGTCACCAGTCGACGGTCTCGGACCAGATGGACTGGATGGAGGCCGAACCCCACGGGTTGACGGCGACCGAGGTCTGGCCCACGGGGGCCCAGTCGCCGAGGACGACGCGCTGCGGGAGCCGGGGGTCCGGCGCGTTGAGCACCGCGTGGATCCGGTGGTGCCCGGTCCCTCCGGTGCACAGGCTGGAGATCGTGCTGCCCGCACCGCTCCCGTAGGAGACCGTGCAGTTGGCCGGTGCCGCCTGGGCGGAGGGGGCCGACGTCAGCATCGCGCCGACGGCGGCCATGGCAACAGCCGCGGTACCGATCACACTGCGCTTCCCGAACATGAGACTCCTTGGGTCCGTTGATGGGTCCAGCGACGGGCCCCGTGACCGGAATCCGCCGCGATCCGCCGAACACCCCGCGCATGTCAGATTCATGACACTTCCGGAGATCGCGTGAAGAATCCTCCACACATGTGTGCGCGCTGACAAGAGCGTTGCCCATATTTGGTCCAGTCCAATCGAGGCGACTTCACGCCAGGGGGACCGCGCGTAGGGAAACCCCTCAGCATTCGCGCAGTGCCTGGCAGCCGCTCCGGCGGGCTCCCCACACTCGTGCGTCGGCACCGCTCCCCACCGGGGCGCCGCCGCCGGTTCGTCGCACCTGCCCACCGCGCCACCGCCCCCAACACCCCGCGGGCCGGCGGCCGGACTCCCCTGTACGAGGTGAAAGGACACCCCCGTTCCTATGTACATACGAAGAGCCGCGAGGCTTCTGACGGCCACTGTGGCCTGTGCGTGTGCCTCCGCCATCGCCCTGCCCGGGGCGACGGCCGCCCCGTCACCCGCCGCCCCCGCCCCCGCCCCGGCCGCCGGCCCCCACGCCTTCGCCCCGGCCCCGTACACGACGCAGCCCTCGGCCGCCGTCCGCAAGGACGTGGAGGCCGACGCGAAGAAGGCCCTGGCGGCCCACGGGCAGGCCGCCCACCGCAGCGGCTCCGACTCCTTCACCGTCCGGAACCTGGTGGTCGACCGGGACGGCTCCGCCTCCGTACGGTTCGACCGGACGTACAAGGGCCTGCCGGCCTACGGCGGCGATGTCGTCGTACGGCTGAAGCAGGACGGCGCCTACGAGTCGCTGACCACGGCGGCGCGGGCCACGCCCTCGGTGTCCACCACTCCCGAACTCACCGCGCCCCGCGCCTCCCAGCTCTCGAAGAAGGCGTTCCGGGGCTCGGTCGACTCGGTCTCCGCGCCGCGTCTGGCCGTCCAGCTGAACGACGACGACGCCACCCTGGTCTGGGAGACCGTGGTCAGCGGGGTGCGCGCCGACCAGACCCCGAGCCGGCTGCACGTCCTGGTGGACGCGCGCTCCGGCGAGGTCGTCCGCACCAGCGACGAGGTGAGCACCTTCGCGGCCGCCGGTGACGCCGCCCCGGCCCGTACGGCCACCGCGGCGAAGGCGCCGGCCGTCGCGGGGGCCGCCGCCACCGCGGGCACCGGCCGCACGATCTACAGCGGGCAGGTGTCGCTCGACGTCACGCAGACCGGCGGTGGGTACGCCCTCCAGGACCCGTCGCACGGCAACGGCTACACAACCAACCTCAACCACGCCACCAGCGGCACCGGTTCCGTCTTCACCAGCACCACCGGCACCTTCGGTAACGGCTCCGCGAGCGACCCCGCGTCGGCCGGCGCCGACGCCCATTACGGGGCGGCGATGACGTTCGACTACTTCAAGACCGCCCACGGCCGCAACGGCATCTTCGGCGACGGCCGGGGCGTGCCCTCGCGGACCCACTACGGCAACGCGTACGTGAACGCCTTCTGGGACGGCAGCCAGATGACGTACGGGGACGGCCAGGGCAACCAGCGCCCGCTGGTCGAACTCGACGTCGCCGGGCACGAGATGGCGCACGGCGTGAGCGGCGCGCTCACCGGCTGGGACGAGACCGGTGAGACCGGCGGGATGAACGAGGGCACCAGCGACATCTTCGGCACACTGGTGGAGTTCTACGCCAACAACCCGGTCGACAAGCCCGACTACACCATGGGCGAGCTGATCAACATCAGCGGCAACAACCAGCCGCTGCGCTGGATGAACCAGCCCTCGCTGGACGGCGCGTCGCCCGACTGCTGGAACAGCAACAACGGCAGCCTCGACCCGCACTACTCGATGGGCCCGCTGAACCACTGGTTCTTCCTGGCGGCCGTCGGCAGCGGCAACCACGGCTATGGCAACAGCCCGACCTGCAACAACTCCACGGTCACCGGGATCGGCAACGACAAGGCCGGCAAGATCTGGTTCAAGGCCCTGGCCTCGTACGCCAACAGCCGGGAGAACTACCACCAGGCCCGGATCGACTCGCTGAAGGCGGCGGCCGACCTCTACGGCGCCCACTGCACCGAGTACAACACCATCGACGCGGCCTGGGCGGCGGTGAGCGTCACCGGCGCGGACCCGGTCCCCGGCACCTGCGGCAGCCAGCCCGGTTCGCCTTCCGTGACCAACCCCGGCAATCAGACGAGCGCCGTCGGCACCGCCGTCAGCGTGCGGATCCAGGCGAGCGACCCGGGCGGCCAGACCCTCATCTACAGCGCGAGCGGCCTGCCCGCGGGCCTGTCGATCAGCTCCTCCACCGGCCTCGTCACCGGCACCCCGACCACCGCCGGCACCTCGGCCGTGACCGTCACCGCGAAGAACCCCGCCGGCGCCACGGGCACGGCGGCCTTCACCTGGACCGTCACCGGCGGCGGCAACCCGCCCGAGGGCTGCGGCGACCTGCCCGCCTGGAACGCGACCACCGGCTACACACCGGGTGACCAGGTCTCCTACAACGGCCACACCTACACCTCGCAGTGGTACTCGACCGGAGCGGAGCCGGGCGCCCCGGGCTCCTGGGCCGTCTGGACGGACAGCGGCCCCTGCTGACCCCCTGAGTACCTGAGCACCTGACACCGGTCCACCTGACCACCGGTCACGGCGCGTGCCCCGCCGCGCCGTGACCGGTCAACCCGCGTCGGGGAGTGCACCGTTGACCCCGCCCCCGCCCGGTCCTACATTCGGTCGGTCATGGGCGGGCCCTGCTGCACGGGCAGCGGGGAAGAAGGCTGCGCGCAGAGGGGCCCCGATGACCCGCTCCAGAACCGACCGTCTCCGTACCGCCGACTCCCGTACCGCCGACTCCCGTAACCCGGGCTCCCGTAACCCGGGCTCCCGCACCGCGGGCCGGGACGCCCTGCGCAACGCGGCCCGCGCCCATCTGGAGGGCGGCGGCGGTGTCCTGCTCACCGGCCCCGAGGGCATCGGCCGGAGCACGACGGTGAACCAGCTCGCCGACGAGTTCGCGGCGCGCGGGCACCGCGTCCTGCGCTGTGCGCCGGCCTCGTCCGACCGGGACAGCCCCTTCCTCGGCCTCATCGACCTGCTGGCCACGGCCGGCGACGCCCCGCTGGCCGGTCTGGCCGCCCAGGAACGGGCCCTGCTCGAAGGCGCGCTCCTGCGCCGCACGCCGCCCGCCGGAGCCGACCCCACCACGGGCCGGGACGCGCTGGTCCTGCGCATCGCCGTGCGCAAGGTCCTGGCCGCGCTCGCCGGGACCGGGCCCCTGCTGCTGGTCGTCGACGACGCGCAGTGGCTGGACGAGCCGACGGCCCGGGTCCTGCTGTTCCTCGCCCGCCGCACCGTGCCCGGGTACGCCGTACTCGCCACCCTGCGCACGCCGCTCGCCCCGTCCGACGAGGGTCCGCGGCCGGACCGGGCGACGGCCTTGGAGCTGTGCCCGCAGCCGGTCCGTACGCTGCCGCTCGAACCCCTGACCGTCCGCGAGATCGCCGATGTGCTGGACGCGCACGGCGAGGGCCCCTGGCCGCCGCAGCTGACCGCGCGCCTGCACGAGGCCGGCGCGGGAAATCCCCGTACGGCCCTGGAACTGTCCGCAGCCCTCCACGCGGCGGTCTCCTCCGGCGCGCCCCTCCCCGACTCCTCGGAGCCGCTGCCCGTCCCCGAGTCCCTGAGCCGTCCGCTCCTGGAGCGGGTGCGGGCGCTGCCGGCGCGGGCCCAGCAGGTGCTGCTCACCGCGAGCGCCGCCGTCCGCCCGACGGTGGAGCTGCTGCGGCGGGCGGGCTGCCGGTACGCGGACGCCGATGTCGACACCTGCGTACGGCACGGCCTGCTACGGGCGCGGGACCACGGCACGCTCGGCTTCCCCGACCCGCTCACGCCGTTGGTCCTGGCGGCGCGGGCCCCGTACGCGCTGCGGATGGACGCGCACCGCGCCCTGGCCGGGGCCGCCGACGACCCGGTCGAGCGCGCCCACCACCTCGCCCGGCTGACGGCGGGCCCGGACCCGGCGGTGGCGGACCGGCTCGTCGAGGCGGCTGCCGCGGCCCGGCGCCGGGGCGCACCGGGGACGGCGGCCCGGTTCGGGCGGCTGGCGGCGCAGTACACCCCGGCCGACGGGACACCCACCGGCATCGGCCGCCGGCTCACCGCCGCGGAGGACGGGCTGGACGCGGGCGACTTCGGCTTCGCCCGGCAGCTCGCGTACGAGGTGCTGCGGGAGGCCGTCCGGCCCGCCGACCGGGTCCGCGCCTGGAACGTGGTGGTGGACTCCTCGGGCCAGGCGATGTCGGAGGTCGCGGACGTGTTCCCCGAGGCGGTACGGGACGCGGGGCGCGATCCCGGGCTGCTGGCCCCGCTGCACTACCGCATGAGCTGGCACGCGTGGATGGTGGGCGGCTCGGCGCGGCGGGCGCGCGACCACGCCGCACGGGCGGCCGGGCTCGCCGCGCGGGCGGGCGACCGGCGCACGGAGGTGCTGGCGCTGACCCAGCAGGCGGCTCTGGAACTCTTCCTGGGCCTGCCCGGGGCGGAGTCGACGCTCACCTCCGCACTCGCCGCGCCCCACGACGCGTACGCGATGAGCCACCACAACGGGCCGATCTATCTCAAGCACCGCTTCCACCTGGTGCACGACCAGCTGGAGGAGGCCCGAGCGGAGCTGCGGACGCTCGTGTACACCCTGCGTCAGCGCGGTTCGGCGGACTGTCTGAGCCAGTGCCTGATCGGCCTCGCCCAGCTGGAGATCCAGCGCGGGCGTTGCCGGCAGGGGTTGTCGATGGCCCGTCAGAGCCTGCGGATCGCCGAACGGGCGGGGCTGAGCCAGGGGCCCGCCTGGTACGCGGTCGCCCTCGCCGAGACCGCGGGCGGCAGCCTGAGCCAGGGCCTGGCGGCGGCGGAGGCGGCCAGGCGGCACAGCGAGGACGACGACGACCGGCTGTTCCTGCCCAGGGCGCTGCACGCCGAGGGCCGGATCAGGCTGTTCAGCGGCCAGTACGGGCAGGCCGCCCAGCTGCTGCGCCGTACCGCCGAGATGGAGAGCGCCCAGGGCCAGGGCGACCCCGCGACCCGCCGCTGGCACGCCGACCTCGTCGAGGCGCTGGCCCGCAGCGGGGCGGTGGACGAGGCGGAGTCGGTCGGCGACCGGGCCCGCGCCCAGGCCGCCCGGCTCGGCAGGACCGGCACCCTCGCCGCCCTGGACCGGGCGGCGGCCACGGTGGCCGAGGAGCGCGGTCGCCTGGGTGCGGCCGCCGCGGGCTACGAGGACGCCGCGGGGCGCCTGCGGGCGGCCGGCTACCCCCTGGAGGAGGCCCGCGCCCATGTGGCGCTCGGCCGCGTCCGCCGCCGCCTCGGTGACGAGGGCGCCTCCCGCGCGGCCTTCGCCCAGGCGCTGCGCATCTTCACGGCGGCGGGCGCGCGGGCCTGGGTCGCGGGTGTACGGGCGGAGCGGGACCGGGGCGAGGAGGCGCCGTTCCCGCACCTGGAGGGCAACGCCTGGCCGGAGCGGCTGAGTTCGACGGAGCGCAGTGTGGTGACGCGGGTGGCCCAGGGTGCGACGAACCGCGAGATCGCGGCGGGTCTGACGCTCAGCGTGAAGACGGTGGAGGCGGCGCTCACCCGCGCCTATCGCAAGCTGGGCGCGAAGTCGCGCGTGGAGATCACCCGAATCGTCATGGCCCGCCCGGCAACGTGAGGCGCGATCAGGGGAGTTGGGTGCGCAGTCCCTTGACGAGGACACGCCCATGAGTATGGTCTAGACCTGAAGGTGAGCCTCGGTCGCGGAAGCGGCCGACGGCGCGCGAAGGGCTGCGGGCGGCGCCCCCTCGCCACCGGCCGCACCCATGCCCTCACCGTGTTCAGCACTCCCCACACGAGGCCGCACCGGTGCGGGCGCGTCCGACCGCTGCCGTCACCCCGCGGCAGTCCCCAGCGAAGGAGTTGGCATGAACGCGAAGCGAAGACTGGCCCTCGTGATCGGTGCCGGAGTCGCCCCCCTGCTCGCGGTGGCCCTGCCGGCCGCCACGGCCAGTGCCCACGGATACGTCTCCAACCCGCCGAGCCGCCAGGCCCAGTGCGCCTCGGGCGTCGTCGACTGCGGCCAGATCAAGTACGAGCCGCAGAGCGTCGAGGGCCCCAAGGGCCTCATGAGCTGCAGCGGCGGCAACGCGCAGTTCGCCGAGCTGGACAACGACAACAAGGGCTGGAAGGCCACGTCGGTCGGCAGCTCGACCGACTTCTCCTGGACCCTGACGGCCCGCCACGCCACGAGCACCTGGCAGTACTACATCGGCAACTCCAAGATCGCCGAGTTCAACGACAACGGCGCCCAGCCCGGCGCCACCAAGACCCACCACGTGAACTTCGGCAGCTTCTCCGGCCGCCAGAAGGTCCTCGCCGTCTGGAACATCTCCGACACGGCCAACGCGTTCTACGCCTGCATCGACGTCCAGATCGGCGGCGGCGGTGGCGAGAACCCCGGCGGCGGCGACGACGGCGACCCGGGCGACTGCGCCACCGCGGCCTGGGACGCCGGCCGCGTCTACAACGGCGGCGACACCGTCTCGTACAACGGCCACACCTGGCGCGCCAAGTGGTGGGTCCAGGGCGACCAGCCCGGCACCACCGGCGAGTGGGGCGTCTGGGAGGACCTCGGCGTCTGCTGACGCCACACAGGTGAGCGGTTCGGCCTCTCCGCGGGGGTGCGGTGCTCCCGCGGAGGGGCCTTCGCCATGCGACACGTCCCGCCTCGCCGGGCAGAAGAGGCAACAGGCAACCCTGCCAAATCTTGATCCCTGAACCGCGCCTCGTGCCAGACTCCCTCTTGGATGCGGAGCGGAACGAACCCCTCACCAAGGGTGTTCGTCACCGGTCTCCGCATCGCCGGTGAACGTCGAACGAAAGTCCCCCGTGAGGGCGCACGGCTCTCACGGTCACTGTTCGAGGGAGAGTCCGATGACGAGCACACCTTCACACTTCGGCCCGGAACTGCGCCGATTACGGCAGGAGGCGGGGCTGTCCCTGGCCGACTTCGCCATGGCGCTCAACTACGACAAGGGCCATCTCAGCAAGGTCGAGCGCGGCGGGCGTACGGCCTCGTCCGAACTGGCCCGGCGGTGCGACGCCTTCCTCGGCGCGAAGGGCGAACTGGAGC
Organism: Streptomyces sp. ATexAB-D23; assembly: GCF_000373645.1. GTDB lineage: Bacteria > Actinomycetota > Actinomycetes > Streptomycetales > Streptomycetaceae > Streptomyces > Streptomyces castrisilvae. The sequence continues at coordinate 50,283 of NZ_KB892002.1, forward strand.
GCCTGGCCGCCCGCCCCGATCCCGCCCCGGACACGGCCGAAGCCCCTGCCCCGAGCCTCTGGCAGGTCGGGCGCCGGGCGGTCCTCGCGGCGGGCACGGGGTCGCTGATCGATCTCGGGCTCAAGGGCGGAGGTCAGCCGCACTCCGCCGCCGGTCCTCTCCTTCTCTCTTTCCGGGCACAGTTCGACCAGCTTCGCCAACTCGGCCAGTCCACCGCCCCGAAGCTGCTGCTTCCCCTCCTGGAGACGCAGACCCGTACGGTCGCCGGGCTGGCCGCCGACAGCCCCTCTGCCACCCGCACCCCCGTGCTCCTGCTCGCCTCGCGGTTCGCGGAGTTCACCGGCTGGATGGCCCAGGAGGCCGGGGACAGCGGCGCTGCGCTCGGCTGGACCGGCGAGGCCGCCGAACTGGCCCGTGCCGGGGGCGATCCGTACCTCGGTTCGTACGCACTCGTGCGACGCGCCCTGGTCACGCTCTACGACGGCGACGCCGCGAGCACCGTCACTCTGGCCCGCCGGGCGCAGCGCGACGACCTCCCGCCCCGTATCCGGGGACTCGCGGCTCAACGAGAGGCGCAGGGACACGCTCTCGTCGGCGAGGAACGCGACTGCCTGCGCAGCCTCGACAGGGCGCGGGAGTTGCTCGCGGGTGACGACGCCCGCGGCAGCGCGGGACCCGTGATCGGCACCACCCATGTGAACGATCCGGCGGCGATGACGACCGGTTGGTGCCTGCACGACCTCGGCCGGCCGAAGGCCGCCGCCGAGATCCTCGACCGGGAGTGCCGCCGCCTCCCTCCGCACGCCCTGCGCACCCGTGCCCGGTACGGCTTCCGCAGGTCCCTGGCGCACGCGGCCTCCGGGGAGGTCGAGCACGCGTGCACGATCGCCGGGGAACTCCTCGGGGTCATGCCTGCCGTGCCCTCGGCCACGGTGAACAGCGACGTCCGGCGTCTCGCGCGGGAGCTCCACCGGTTCCGCAGCAGCCGGGCCGTACGCGATCTGCAGCCCGCGCTGGCCCGGGTGCTCGCCCCCGCGCAGGACTGACACCACCTACGCGACCGGGCCGTACCGGCGACCGACACCACGGCCGAAGCTGCCCGGCCCGCCGGGCACCCCGGCCCCCTCCCGCTCAACCACCTGATCCCCGTCCACCGCATCACACCGCGCTCCGGCCTCTCGGGCCTGCCCGCGATCAGTGAGAGCGGGGCGGCGCACCTTCCTCCCTCCGTACGCCACGCGTGGACGCGTCATGCCGTCATGCGCACGGGCCTCTTGCCCCGGGCGGACCGGGACCTCCTCCACGTCTCACCTCACCTCAAAGATGGGAACCTTCATGCCCGACGTCTTCGTCAACTACCGCACAGGCGATGAGGAATCAGCGGCCACTCTCATCGACCGGGAACTCGCCCGCCGGTTCGGCCGCGAGCGGGTCTTCTTCGCCAGCAACTCGATCGAGCCCGGACACCGCTACCCGGCGGAGCTGGTCAAGGCCGTGGAGGAGTGCCAGGCGCTCCTCGCCGTCATCGGGCCGCGCTGGGCGGAGGTGCGCGGTGCCGACGGCCGCCCCGCCCTGGAGGCCCGGCAGGACTGGACCCGGCGCGAGATCGAGACGGCGCTCGACCGCGGAGTCCTGGTGATTCCCGTGCTCGTAGGAAAGGCCACCCGGATCGACCCCGCCGTCCTCCCGGAGGACCTGCGAGAGCTGGCGGACTGCCAGTACAGGCGGTTCGACCACCGCAACGCCGAGTCGGATCTGGCGGCGATCGGCGACGCCCTCGCCCGGCTGCTGCCGGAGCTGGGCGAGGAGGACCGGGACGCCCGTGCGGCACGGGAGCGGGCGGAGGCGAAGTCCCGCAAGAAGTCGGCCAAGGACCGCGGGCGCGCCAGGATGCAGGCACGCGACATGGAACAACGCGTACGCGGCGGTATCGGCAACCTCAACGGAGATCTCGGCACCTTCGTCAACGAGCCGCAGGGGCCGGTGAACACCGGTCGCGGACCGCAATACAACGCACCCCACTTCGAGGGGGACAACACCGGCGTGCAGTTCACGGCGGGCGACAACAGCGGTACGGTCCACCAGCGCTTCGAGCGCGAGCGCCGGCGTTCGGACGACGAGCGATGACCGAGCAGGAACGCGTCACGGTCAATGATCCGCGCGGCCCGGTCAACAACGGCGAGGGGCCCCAGTACATCTTCTACGGCGCCGGCGCGGACTGGATGCGCCGCAAGGGAATCGAGTCCCTGCGCATTGTCCACGAGGACCGAGTGCGCCTGGCCGACCGGTTCACCCCGCCGGGGGGATATCGCACCGCCGCCGACCGCCTGGAGAAGCCGGGGTCGGTGGTGCTGCTGGACGCACCACCCGGCAGTGGCCGCCGTGCCGCGGCGATCATGCTGCTGCACGAACTCGGGGAGGACGGGGGCACCGACGGGGACGAGGCACGATTCGAGGAACTTCCCGCCACCGATACGGACGAGCACACTCCCGGCGAGGGCGACCGGTTCCTCCTCGACCTCTCGGGAATCACGGACGAGGAGACGTACGCCAAGGCCCGGCACTGCCTCGCCGTACGCCGGTCCCGCGTCCAGCAGGCGGGCGCCCACATGGTGGTCGTCCTGCCGTCGGGCATGGCGCACGCCCATGCGCCGGACCTCGAAGCCGACACGGTGAAGCTGCGGCGGCCCCGGGGTATCGCGGTCGTCACCCGGCATCTGCGCGTGGCCCGGATGGAATTCCGCCCCTCGGACCTGCGGAGCGCCGGGCTTCAGCACCTGTGCGACCGCTCCCCCATGTGGGAACTGGCGCGGCTCGCTTCGCTGGTGAGGGCCGCCCGGGACAGCGGCCGGTTCGGTGCGGACTTCGCGGGATGGCTGGACCAGGCGATGCACGCGGTGACCGACCGGGCCGATGAGGTGAGCCGGCAGGTGACCACGGTCCGCGCCACGCCCGATCGGACCCTGCTGCTCACGGCCGCGGTGTTCGAGGAGTTCCGCGCCGACACCGTGTACGAGGCGTGGCACGGCCTCATGAAGACGGTGGGACACGAGGAGGAGGCAACGACCGAGCTCGCGCGGACGGACTTCGGGGAGCGGCTGGCGGCCCTCGGGATCGAGCGCGACGCCTCCGGTCGGCTCCGCTTCGAGCAGCTGGCGTACGCCGACGCGGTACGGACGTACTTCTGGGAGAACTTCCCCGGCGTACGCGACGACCTCAGGGACTGGATCGACGAGGCCGCCGGGCTCCGGAGGATGACCGTGGACGACCGGGTCGACGTCGTCATCCGCTTCGGCGAGCAGTGCCTCGCCGTCGGGCGGCCAGACCACCTCTTCGACCTGGTGGTCCGCTGGGCGGACGGTGCGACCGGGACAGCCTGCGACCCGCGAGCTGTGGCAGCTCTCGAACTCGGCCTCAGCCACGAAAGGCTCGGCGGGTGGTTCCGCAGGCGGATGTACGACTGCGTGAGGTCCGGGCCCTTGTCTGACGGCCTCGTGCGCGTCCTGACCGTCGCCTGCCGCCAGAACCTCGGTGCGACACATCCGGATCAGGCTCTGGTGCGGCTGCACTACCTGGCCGTCCGGCGGGGGCAGGCGGCGCACGAGGCAGGGGAGGCGCTGCTCGAACTCGGCAACAGCGACCACGAGCTCCACCGGCTGCTGGTCGGCCGCCTGCGGGACCGGATGCGTCGCGAACGGGATGCGGAGGCCCATCTCCAGCTGCTCACCGAGCTCCTGAGGAGCGACCGGGTCCCGGATCCGCCGCCGTGGCCGGACCTGTTCCGGGGCTGGGAGGCGGTCTTCGCCCAGCCGCCGACGGACCGCTGGACACCACTGGTGAAGAGCTGGCTGACCAGCGTGACCCACGACAGTGGGCGGGACATGGCACTGGGCGTGATGGTCGGAGCGACGCACGGGCGCGCGGCCGCACTCCACCGCCTCTACGCCCTCGCCTGCGACTGGGCGGGGGGCGGGCGCGATCCCTCCCGGGCAGCCGTCGCCAGCCGCTTCTGGCAACACATCGACCAGGCTTCGTTCGCCCGCACGGAACACACGGCCCCCGGGCCCCGGACCACGGAAGAGGAACGATGAAGGACCGCTTTCCCCGCATGCTGTTCGTCGCTCTCTGCGGCCTGGCACCGGCTGCCCTGGGGAACTTCCTGAGCTGGTCGCCCTGGCTGTGGGGCTTCATGTCCATGGTCACGGTCTCCGGCTCCCTCCTGCTCGTGATGGCGGTCCTCAGCAGCGACCGCACGCCGGCCGAACCGTACGAGCCCGCGGAACCCGATACGCCTGCCGCACCGGCGGAACAGCCGTACCAGGAGACCCGGGTGATCGACGCCGCGCTGCCGAGCGCGACGGACGGCTACGACTTCCTCTTCTCCGCCACCGTGTGGTGGAGGCCGGCACCCGACTACGGCGACTGGTCCGACAGCGCCTCCCCGGCCCTCGCCGTGTCCTCGGTCGTCAGCCGGGCCCTGGCAGTGGTCCGTCGTGAGGAGCCCGGCCGAGCGACCTTCGCGCGCTATCTCCTGGAAGGAGAGCTGGGCATTCCGCTGACGGACCGCAGCGGACGGGTCGAGGCCATGGTGGCCGATGTGACGCTGACCCTCGCTCCCGGCGACCGCGAGCGCCTGCGGAAGCTGAGCGACCTCCGCAAGGACGAGGAGATCTGGGAGCACGAGCGTCAGCACGAGCGCAACAAGCGGCGCTACCTCGGGGAGGACGTCATGACGAGCACGGGCAGCGCGGTCGTGTGGTGGCTGGCCCGTCACGAGGACGAGATCGAGAAGGCGGTCGACATGATCGGCCCGCTCGCCCAGGTCGCGGCGGCAGCGAACGACCAGGAGGTACCCGAACTCTTCCGTCACCTGCTCGTCCCGCCCGTGGGCGCCCGGAGCGAAGCGATGGCCGGAGGCCCTCTCTGGGACGGACCGGCCCGAGAGGAAGGGGGGTTTGACCGTGAGGAGGAGGTCGGGGTCGCGGATCGTCTGCTCGTACTGCTGGCGGCGGCGGGTCTGAAGCCTGATATGGACGGGTACACCGTGCTGGTGCACAGGGTGCTGCTCACTCTTGAGGCGGAGGGGCTGCACGATGCCGCAGAGGAGATCAGGCGGACCATTCTCGTGACGCCCGACGAGGGCGCGGCCGGGGAATACGGGGAGTACACCCGCGCGACCGCTGATCCGCACGCCGACGACGCGGCCGGGTTCGTGGCCGGGGCGGCTCGGAACGGCGCGGGCGACCAGGGCCAGGGCTGGTGGACGCCGAGTGGCGAGGACACGTCGCCCCCGTATTCCTGGGACGCCTCCCACAGCCCGCACCGGCCCCCCACGCCTCGCTCGGGAGCCGACGAGGACGAGGGCGTCAGCTGACACGCACCAGTCGGCCGACTCTCCGGGCTCCTTCTCTCCGCGCACCCCGCAAGGGAGAGAAGGAGCCTCACGCCGGCTCCGGCGCCCCCGGCATCTCCGTCAGGCGCTCGCGGGCGCGGTCGGCGTACGGGGAGTCGGGCAGGCCGGCGCACAGCCGTAGGTCGGTCCGGGCGCCGTCGGGGTCGCCGCTTGCGGTGCGGCAGCCGGCGCGTTCCCACAGCAGTTCGGCCGGGTCGGCGTCCGGGAGGTCGAGGGCGGCGGTGAAGTCGTCTATGGCCTCCTGCCACCGCTCGGCCGAACGGTTCACGTAGCCGCGGTTGTAGAGCAGGGACGCGTCGGGGCCGACGAGTTCCAGGGCGCGGGTGAGGTCCTCGACCGCGTCGTCGGGCCGGCCCTGTTCCTGGGCGATGACCGCGCGGTTGGCCAGCGCCTCGTAGAGGCCCGGGTCGTGGTCCAGGGCCGTGGTGAAGTCGGCCAGGGCGGCGTCGGGGTCGCCGTCCTCCAGGGCGAGCAGGCCGCGGGTGCAGAGCAGGTCGGCGCTGTCGGGGTGGTGGGCGAGGCCCTCGGCCACGTCCGCGCGGGCGCCGTCGAGGTCGCCGGCCTCCAGCAGCAGGGACGCGCGGTTGATCCGGGCGCGCAGGTAATCCGGTTCCAGCTCCAGGACGTAGCCGAAGTCGGCGAGGGCCCCCTTGGTGTCGCCGAGTTCGGCGCGCAGGTCGCCCCGGTTGTAGTACGCCTCGGGGAACGGCGGGCTGACGTCGATGGCGGACTGGTAGTCGGCGAGGGCCGCGTCGGTGTCGCCGGAACGGCGGTGGAGCGAGGCGCGGTCGAAGTAGTACTCGGGGTGGTTGGGGTCGGCGGCGATCACCCGGGAGAGATCGGCGACCCCCTCCTCGATCCGGCCCAGCGCGGCCCGTACCTGCCCCCGGTTGTGCAACAGCACCGAGCGGTGCAACTCGTGCTCGCCCGGGGCCAGATCGGCGTCGAGCCGGGCCAGCCCCTCGGTCACCAGCTCCTCGGCCCGCGTCAGGTTGCCCATGTGCATCTCGACCAGGGCAAGGCCGTTCTGCTGGAAGACCTTCTGGAACGAGCGGGACGCCTCGGGCATCTGCGACGCCAGGGCGATGGCGGTGTGCAGGTGGACCCGGGCGGTGAGGTGGTTGCGGGAGTCGGGCGCGCGGTGGCGGGTGTACAGCATGCCGAGCGCGTAGTTGGAGAACAGGTGCACCATCGGCGTGGTGAAGCGGCTGCGCAGGTCGAAGTAGATCTCCTCGGCCTCGTCCACCTGCCCGAGGACGGCCAGCGAACTGGTCAGCCTGGTGCTCGCCGTGCAGTACGCGTCCTCCTCACGCTCGGGGTCGGCCAGCGCCCGCGCCCGGCGGCCGAGTTCGATCGCCGCGTGGTAGAAGCCCATGTCCACGCAGCGGCCGGTCGCCTCCAGCACCGCCCGCAGCCCGGCCCCGTGCGGGTCGCTCCCGCGTTCCAGGTGGTACGGGAGAGCGCCGAGCCGGTGGGCCTGCGGCATGGTCCGCTCCAGCACGGCGGCCCTGGCGTCGTGCAGCCCGGCCCGAATCTCCGCGGGCGCGGCCTCGTAGGCGGAGCGCTCGCCGGGGTCGTCGGACGTGCCGTCGGACTCCACGTAGGCCCGGACCGGATCGGTGCCCCGGCGCGGTGCGGATGGGGCGTCGGCGGGGGCGGGGGCGGTGGCGGGGGCGGGGGCCGGTGCGTCCACGCGTACGGCGTACCGGGCCAGCGCGCCGGCCAGCTCGGTGGCGTGCGCCGGCAACGGGTCGGCGGTGGTGGCCACGACCACGCGCAGCCTCGCCGGGTCGACCCGGCGCAGCACGATGGCCAGGAGTTCCTGCTCGGTGGCGTCCGCCGCGTGCACGGCGTCGAAGCGTACGGTGACCGGCCGGCCGGACTCGGCCGCCCAGCGGTTCAGGAACTCCACCACACCGTGTGCCAGGCGCCGGGTCCGCGCAGGGCCGTAGAAGCGGGTGCGTTCCTCGGGGACGGCCAGTGAGGTGAGCGTCTCCCGGGACGGCTCCACGACGGACTCCAGGTCGGGGGCGACCGACAGCAGCTCGACGTCGTGGGCGGTGACCAGCTCCGGCGACCGCGCCCACACCCGGGGCACCACCAGGTTCAGCAGGGCGGCGGTCCCGGCGTACGGGCCGCGGCCCCGGCGGTGGCTGCTGACCTCGTGGAACTCGCCCGCCGCGGGCCGGGGATGGACCGCTTCCAGCGCGGCGTCACGGTCCCGGCGGGTGCCGCCGACGATCCACAGGTGGGCGGGCTGCTCGCTCATCGGCTGTGTTCCTGTTCTGCGTGAAGGGGTGCGGTGGTGGGGGCGGGGAGCGGGATGGGTGCGGTGTCCGGGGTGGCGGCGGGGGCGGAGTCCGAGGCGGGGCCAGGGGCCGAGTCCGAGGCCGGGGCGGCGTCCAGGGTCGGGGCTGAGCCCAGGGCCGGGGCCGAGTCCGGGGGCGCTTCCGTGCGGCTTTCGTTCCGCTGCCGCTGCTGCTCGCGGGCGCGGGCGCGGTCGCGCAGGGCCACCACGCCGACCAGCCCGAACTGCACGACACTCAGCGCCAGGAAGCCGACGGAGTCCCAGAAGCCGGAGTCGGGGTGCCCGGCGTTGCCGAGCCGGTCGACGAGGAGGCGTACGAAGTGAGCGAGGACCGGGACCGCGGTGGCGGCGGCTGTCAGCAGCATCACCAGCACGCCCGCCGCGGCGAACGGCGCGTACCAGCGCGCGACCTTGCGGTCCCGCTCCGACCACTGCTCCAGGTCGACCGTGCGGTGCCGCAGGCCGAGCAGACGGCAGAGGGTGTTCCGGATCAGCGCCCGCGTCGCGTCGTGGAGGGCGACGCAGCCGAGAGCTGTGGAGAAAACGTAATAGAGGTCGGTCCGCAGAAATAGATAGAACTGCCAGACGAACCGCAACGCGGTGACAAATGCGAGGGCCACCGCGAAACGTCCGAAGAAGGAAAGGCCAGGCCCATTTCCATATGCATCGATGGCGGCCGCACATACCAGCAGACAGAACACCAGAGTATCGGCAACCATACCGGCCAAGAAAGGAAGATACCGCTTTCTCCGGGGAACTCCGAGCAATCCGTTCAGTGTCGTCTCGAACACCACGAAGTAAAGCCGCCGCCCGACGCCGAGACTGGACGGAATTCCGATGCGCCGGCCGGCCAGCGCATGGAAGGACTCATGGAGGAAAACGAACGGGAGTTGAGCGAAGAGCAGACCGACTTGTACCAGCAGCAGCGACTCGGTGAAGAACAGGGTCCTCGGATAGGGGCGCACATCGGGCATCCGCACCAGAAGCACCACGCACACCACTGCCATCGCCCCGTAGACGACCCAGGCCATCGGCGAGAAGACGGCCCGGCCGAGCCGCGCGTACCGCACCGCGGCCGGCGCCCCAGCGACCGGATCATCCTCGTCACTCCGAAGAAACCCCAGGTCGTCCAGGGTCTCCAGGAAGTCCTCCATGTCGACGGGCTCGTCGTAGGAGGCGTTGTACCAGGCGACGGCGTCAGCCAGGGGCATGCCGGTGGTCAGCTTGTGGAGCAGCATCGCGCCGTCGGCGGGAAAGAGGGCGTACGAATCGGTGTCGGCCCGGCCGACAAGCACCTCGTCGCCCTCCGGGACGAATGTCAGTTGATGAAAGGCAGGCTCCGCGGTCTGCCGAGTATCCGCCATGCCGTCTCCGTGTCGGATTCGCCGGCGACCTCCCGGCATCGTGTGGGGACACCGACGTGGTGCCCGGAATTCGATGAATTCCGGGCACCACGTCCTGCGTCAGTTCTGACCCGCGATACACATCGGCGGCCAGTAGGCGCTCGCGCTCGTGGTGAGCTTCACACCGCCGGTCTTGCGCACGACGATCTTCTTCATCGTAATCCCCCCTTTTTAGGTGGAATGATCTTTCTCGGTCGGCACGCGGACCGTTGATAATTCATCGGTCCCCGGCCTTGGGCTCGTTACTTATAGCACCGGCTCGCGGTTTATTGCCAGGACGTGAAGTTCCCCGTACGGCCCGTGGGATTTTTTTCGGTCGACGTGCGGTGCGCGGGTTTATGCGGACGGCGTCCGCTTCACCTGCCGCTCGAACCGCCGGCACGGTCGGCCGCGGGCGTCGCCCCGATATCGCGTACGCCCCTGCCCCGGGCCACGGAACGCGTATCCGGGGCCGAGTCGCCCCCGGACGCGGGGGGCGTCCCTTTCCCGGGCGACGGGCCGAAGCCCGAGGTCACGGGGCGCCCGGCCACGAAGCCCCGACGGCACGCGGCACGTGTCACCCGCCGAGCCGGCGTCGACCCCGGTGCGTACGCCCCGCGTTCCCCGCGCCAGGGAGCCGCCACCCACCCCATCCCGGCCCTCCTGGCCGGAAATCGTCATCCGCACCCCACTCGGCCGCGGGATGAGCCCCTGCCGTGGAGGGGTTGTGAACCTTCCCGGGACGGACGGCGCGCGACCGTGCGCCGCCGGCCGTCAGCACTCCCCGGACCCGGCGTGGACAGCGAAGACCATCCGTTCGAGTGGTCGGGGCGGCCTTGCCCCCCGCACAGCGAGCACCGGAGGATGGACACCGGTGTGCCGGACGGGGGTGGCGGGCGTGCGCGAAGCGGCTACGGCGCTGGGGTGGGAAGCCCCTTTCGACGCTGAGGAGTTACCGCGGGAGTGGGTCGAGCGGCTGCCGGTGCCGCAGGCGTCCCTCCAGGACCGGTTGCGTGCGCTGGGCCTCTTCTTCGAGGTGACGGCGCGCGGTCCCGTGTACGAGCACCTGCTCGGCGTCGCGATGCTGCGGGCCGGCCACGTCTTCGGGGCGGCCGCCACACTGCTCTCGGCGCTCGGCGCGGACCCCCGGCGACGCGGTGCGTGGGTGGACGCGGCCACGGCCTACGCGGCGACGGAACGGCTCGACATGGCCATGTGGCTGCTGGCACACGTGGTGAGCGGATTCGAGGACGTCGGCCCGCACACCTCCCCCTATCCGAAGGACTCCCCGCGCGCCGCGGAAGCCCAGAACCGCCTGGTCGCGGCCCGCCGCCGGCACGAGCAGCACGCCGACGAACTGCGCTTCCTCGGCCTGCGCACGGCGCTGGACGCGGATATCCGCGAGCACCTCGGCGACGAACCGCTCGGCACGGACCGGGTGTTGCTGCACACCGCGGCGCTGATCTCCCTCGGCGAGGCGCGGGACGCACTCGAACCGTACGACCGGGCGGCGGCCCTGCTGGAGCAGGACGTGCTGCCGGTGGCGGGCACGACGCTGGAGCAGATGGCCCGGATCCGCATCGCGGCCGGTCCCGCGCGGGAGCGGGACGAGGTGCTGGCGCACCTGCGAAGGACCGCACCGCACTCACAGGTGCTGGCCCGCCTGCACAAGCCGACGCTCATGGAACGCCGCATGCGTGAGCAGGAGGCCTCCTACGAGGCGCTGCTGCTGGTGACGGAGGCCGAGCGCGGACAGCGGAGCCTGCGCGAGCCGCTGGAGCAGCTGCGGCTGCGCGCCCGCGCCTCCGAACACCCGAAACCGTACCGAGAGGCCCTGGCGCGACTCGGCGGGCACCGGAGGAGGGGGCAGCACGATGGAGGATGAGGACCGGCAGGACCGGCCCCTGCAGATCGCGCTGCGCAGCCTGTCCGCTCCCACGTACGGGGAAGTGCTCGACCTGTTCGGGCAGATCCCGCCGGGGCGGCACGGGGAGACGGTGGACTGCCTGCGGCAGCATGCCGAGATGGCCCGGGGCTGGGGCCGCGTGCCGCTCGCCGACATGGCGGCGTTCCTCGCCGACCGCTGCGAGGCCCTGGCGTCCGACACCGGCCCCACCGGGCAGGCGGGGGACTCCGACGACGGCGACGGATTCCCCCGGCTGCTGCGGCGGGCCTGCGCGGCCGAGGGGGTGCTGGGCGCCTACCGGGTGCTGGAACGCCACCGCTCGCTGCTTCCGGAGGAGCCGGTGCGGTCCGCGGTGCGGCTGCTGACGGACTGGCGCGCCGACCGGACCAGCAACGCCCACGCCATCGCCGCGCTGGGGCTGCTCACCGAGGACGGTCCGAGCCGCGTGACGGCCCGCGCCGACTGGGCCAATCACCTGCTGAAGCAGGGCCGGAACCAACGGGCGCTCTACCACGCCTCCCGCGCGCTCTCGTTGCAGCACGCGGTGGGCGACGTGGGTTCGCTGGTGAACACCTACCTCCAACTGGCGTCGGTGTACCTCGCGATGGACGACATGCCCCGCCGGGCCGAGGTGCTGGAGCAGGCGCTCGTGGCCATGGCCCCGGAGGCCGAGGTGACCTCCATGGAGGAGGCGGCGGTGACCGTCCAGCTCGCGGACACCCTCATCGCCCTGCACCGCTACCGGGAGGCCGTGCCCGCGCTGGAGCGGGCGGAGGCCTTCGCCGCGCGTCCGGACAACGACTCCGAGGGTTCGTTCATGCCCTCGCGGCCGGATCTCCTCAGCCGTCGCGCCCACGTGGCGGAGGCCGTCGGCGCCCTGGGAGCGGCGGCCGACGCCTACCGTGAACTGCTGGAGCTGCCCGAGGTGTCGACGCGGGCCGCGGCGCGCACGTCGGTGACGTACGGCCTGGTCTCCTGCCTGGAGCGGACCGACCGCCAGTGGGAGGCGTTCGAACTGCTCAGCAACGAGCTGGAACACGCCGAGCAGCAGGGGACGGGGCAGACGCACTCGGTGCCCCTGCGCTGCATGCTCGCCGGGCTGCTGTTCTCCGGCACCGATCCGCGTCTGCCCCGCAGTCTGATGTCGCTGGAGTCGGAGCTGCTGAGCGGCATCTTCGAGATGGCGGGTTCGACCTATCCCTGCGCCGGCGAACTGTTCGTCACCATGGGCGATCTGGAGCTGTCCGAGGGGTACGACGAAGGCGCGGCGGAGTGCTACCGCTATGCCCTCTACGTGTCCGGGGACCCCGAGCACACGCGGCAGCCGGAGCGGCTTCCCGAGCGGCTGCGCGAGCGCATGCTGATCTCGCGGCTGGTGCCGCTGGGAGGTCCCGAGGATCCCGTCTCCTTCGTCCTGGCCAAGCTGCGCGAGCGCATGCTCCGCTCCTTCGCCTCACGCCCTCCGGTGCTGCCGGACACCTGTCTGCTGGCGCTGCAACGGCTGTGCCGCATCGAGCGCGACCCGGAGCGGCGCGGGCGGCTGGCGGACCGGCTCGCAAAGGGGCTGCGCCGCGCACTGGAGCGGGAGCCGCAGGGCACCGTGCGGACCCTGGCGGTGCCGGTGTGCGAGGCGATCGCCGAGGTACGCGGTCCGCTGGTGGCGGCGCGGCTGCTGGAGGAGGTCCTCGACACCTACGACGCCTACGGCCGGCTCCCGGACCCAGGCCTGCCCCTGGGCCTGGCCGAGCTCCTGGTGTGGACGCCGGGCGGGCACCGGAGGGCCTTCGAGGTGCTGTGGCACCACCGCGTCCTGCGGCTGCGAGCCCGGGAGCTGCATCCGGTGCTCCAGGACGCGGACCAGGCGGCCGGGCTCGTACTCCCCCTGTACGAGGCGCTGTTGTCCCTGCTGTACGAATACCGCGAGGACCTGCCGCTGCCCGACGACCGCCCGCCGGGGCTGCTGGCCTTCGACCTGCACGAGGAGGCGAAGGCGCGCGGGATGGCCGAGGACCTGGCCCGGATGCCGCTGGCCGAGCCGGTGGGCGTACCGCGGCAGGTGTGGGAGAACGAGCAGCGCCTGCTGTCCGAGCACCGGCTGCTGGCGGGCGGGCAGCGTCCGGACAGGGCCTGGCTCTGGCGCGGGTACGGGCGGGCGCTGGAGTCCCTGTACGGGGTGCTGGAGCCGGCCGCGCCGGACTACGTGCGGCTGCGCACCGCGCGACCCGCGGACTCCGCCCAGGCGTTGCGGCTGCTGGACGACGCCGCGCCGGAGGAAGGCATGGTGCTGGCCTCCTACTTCACCGGCGAGTCGGAGACCTTCTGCTTCGCACTGGCCTCCGGCGAGGACTCGTTGTGGTGGTACCGCATCCCGGTGGGGCGCGGGGAGCTGCACGCCGCCGCGGAGCAGGTCCGCCTCGTCGTCGACGGCGACCGCTCCGCGTTCCCGCCTGTCCCGCCGATCAAACCGCGGCGGCCGGCCCCGCTGCCCCTGGACGGCCTGGGCGAGCAGCTGCTGCCGTTCCACGAGTTGCTGGCGGGGCGCGAGCTGCTGTGTGTGGCGCCGCACGGGCCGCTGTCCGTACTGCCGCTCGGCGCGCTGCGGCTGCCGGACGGCAGGTACTGCGCCGAGCAGACGGCCCTCGTGTACACCCCGAGCATCTCGGCCCTGGCGGTACTGCGCGCCGCGAAGCCGGCCGGTTCGGGGGCCGTGCTGTGCGTACGGGTGGCGGCGGAGGAGGATCTACCGGGCAACGGCGACGGGTTCGAGGCCGACGCGCTCCGCCCGGGACCCGGCTGGCAGCTGTCCTCCCTCGCCGGGACGGAAGCCACTCCCGATGAGGTCCTCACCGGCATCGGACAGGCCGACCTGGCCTACATCGCCTGCCACGGGTACCAGGACCACAGCGATCCGGAGAACTCCGCCCTGTTGCTCTCCGACGGCACCGACCGCCCCAGCCGGCACACCGATCCCGCTTCGCAGCGGGCCCGGCGGACCTTCCTGCGGGCACGCGACCTGACCGGCGCGCGCACCCCGTCCCGTGTGGTGCTGCGCGCCTGCTCGGTCGGCTGGCACGAGCCGGACCACCCCGGCGAGGACTTCACCGGCCTCCCCCGCGCCCTGCTGCGCGGAGGCACCCGCACGGTCCTCGCCCCGATCTGGCGGGTGGACCGCACCAGCTCCGCCGCCCTGCTCGACGAGGTGACCGGCGCGGTGATGGACGGCCGCCCGCTGTGGCGCGCGCTGTGGGACGCGCAGCGCCGCATGCTCGCCGACCCGGACCGCGCCTACCTGTCCCACCCCTACCACTGGGCGGCGTTCGTCCCGCTCGGAGACTGGAGCTGACATGGCCGGCGACATCCACGCGGAACGGGCGGCCGCCCTGCCGGACCGGACCGCACTGCTCGCGCTGGAGGAGGTGGCCCACGAACTGGGCCGCACCCACCCCACCGGCCTGACGACCGCGTACCAGGCACAAGACGTCCTGACAGCGCTCTTCGCCCAGGCCGGCGCCGACTCTCCCCCGCTCCCCCCGGACGACCCCGCGGCCGCCGCCCGCCGCGTGCTGGCCGTACTCGTCCGCGAGGAGGGCGCGCGGAACCTGGTCGAGGAGGTCCTCGCCGACCCTCCGGAGGACGACCAGATGGGCGGCGACGACCTGGTCACCGACCTGACCGTCCTCGCCGGAGTCATCGCCTTCCTTCGCCTGCACGTCACGTTCCGGTTCAAGCACGACGACGGCCGCAACACGGTCGAGTTCGGCCTCGAGAAGAAGCCCCTCAACGACGGCACCCTCGCCGCCCTGGTCCGCACGGTCCTCAGCCTGATGAACCGGGAGCCGTGAGGGGGGTCGCCCGCACAGTGCCCGGCCGGACTCGACGCCGACCACTTCGCGGCTACCGGGGGCCTGCGGCGTCCGTACAGGGCCCTCGGGCGCCCCGAGTGCGGTGAGCGGCACGCTCACCGCACAGAATTGTGTACACATGGGACACCCGGTACCCCTGGGCGCATGACGCAGCCGCTACCCACAGAGTCCATCCGCGACGTGCGCGCCCACCTGGCGGAGGTCGTGGAGCGCGCGGACCGCGACGACGTACCCACGGTGATCACGCGTCGCGGCAAGGAAGTCGCCGCAGTCGTCTCCATCGAGGTACTGCGCAAGTACCAGGCGTGGGAGAGCGCGAAATCAATCGGATCATCGACGAGCGTCTGGCAAACCCCGCGCCCGGCATCCCGATCGAGGACGTCATGAGGGAGACGCTGGCACGCAGTGAGTGAGCACCGAGTCGGCACGGAAGTGCGGTGGGGCCGGACTTACCCGAGTCCGGCCCCACCGACCAGCATTCTTGACGAAATGCCAGCTTGCGGTAACCAACTCGCTACACGTTGAAGCGGAATGTCTGGGGGTTGATCCTGACCTGCGGCGGAGCCCCTTCCAGGGCTTTGACCTGCGGCTTCCTGGTTGGCAAGCGTTGGCTCCCGATGGCCGTTTACGGGTGTCCTGCGGACTAGGTGCGGACTGGCCGGGGGCTCCGAGGGGGCGAAATCCCTGGCACACCGGCGGGGCCGGCAAGGAGACTGCGTAGGTGAGCGACTCCTACCCCTGCCCGTGCTGCGGGCACCGCGTACTGGCCGCGATGCTCGGCTCATACGAGATCTGCCCCGTCTGCTTCTCGGAGGACGACGGGGTCCAGCTCCGCTGGCCCACTATGAGCGGCGGCGCGAACAAGGTCTCCCTGATCGCAGCCCAGCGGAACTACCAGGACTTCGGCGCTTGCGACCAGTTTATCCATTGCACACGGAGTAGCGCCGACGCTGCCACGCACGCTCTCTGGGCTGGCCCAAATACTCAGAGGTAGCCAGCCGCCCCGAGAAGAGATTCCACAAAATCGGAACGCTTCGCGATCTTGTCCTGCGTGTCGCCAGTACGGCTGGCGTGCTCCTCGAAGTGACCACGAAGAAACTGCAGCTGCCCCAAAAGGAGCTCCGGGGTACTGTGCTGATCATCAGCGGCAAGTTGCTTGAGCTGCTTCGGGCTACGGACCCGTCGACCCATCAGTTCAGCCACAGCCAGCATAGCCAAGTGAAAGCGCAGGTTGGTTCGCTCGGCCGCAGGAGCACCGGCGGCCTCAGACGAGAGGAAGGAATCCACCTCGCTCTGAGTCCGCGCAAGCCATAGGTAAACGTTGAGGGGAATGCCGGCGGAGAAGATTCGCTTATATTCGGTATCGTCCTTGAGCAAACTGGATGGCCGAGAGCGAGAGTTATGTGGCTGACTGAGCCCCATCGCCATAACAGCCTGAGCCAGCAGCGGGATACTCACCACTCGACCTGCAGGTCGACCCTGATTCCGGTAGTAATTCTTACGGCGATCATAGAACCAGTCATTTTCCAGGAAATATTTCTCGATCTGGCGCTGAATTTCATCCGTGGCATGCAATGAAGCAACCGGAACGCTGGTCTGACGGTTCGTGGCTCGAATTACCTTGTCACGGACGCCTGCATCCTCCGTCACCAGCACCCGGACCTGGAGCAAGCGTTCGAGTGCAGGGTGTTCTGCACCACTAACAGCCAGTTCTTCTAGCGTTCGGTGCAAGGTGTGAGAGGTCTGCAAGCCATTGACAATTTGCACGTCATCGAGAGAGTGCTCCTTACCCACGGTGGAAACCCGGGAACACACGATGGTGACACCGTTATTAAGCCACCAGAACTGAGGAGCGCTATCATCTAGTAGCGAAGCTCGAATCTCGCGATTCACCTCGACTTCGCCTTGATAGTCACGCACATTCCAGTCAAAGATATGGCGCCGCAGAGAGCCATCCTCATCACGCAAGAATGCCAGGTAGTCTCGAATCTTGACGAGCACAATATGGCTAGTACCATGCGTGATACTTTCCTGGAAGGGGAGTGTCAAAGTGTAGGAGGGTGCAGAGTTGGCACGCTTCCAGAGTTCCGCCGAACCCAGAAGCTCCACTCTCCCCACTGCACCGGCCATAACCCTGGAGAACTGCGACTCCAAGTCGCGCGCCTTGATTATAACTTTAGCATTAACCGTTTCGGTGTCCCCGCGCATTACATACGAGAACCGGATTTCAATTTTCGGATGCCTCGTGGCCAACGCCCGCAATGCGGTACGGAACCGCCCAACCCGCTCAACAACAGAATCATTATAGAGCTGACGCAAGTCCTCTTCAGACGCGGACAAGTCGAGAAGGCGTCGAGCAGACGAGGAAACCAGATCGAGGGCAGTTTCCGTAAATGACGGAGTAGTCTTGGCCTGGACCATCCAAAGCGTCAGCCGCGTGCCGCGCTCAACAGTCGTCGCCTTGAAATCTTCCGCGAGGACTTCGCTATCTTCCATCAGCAGTTGTTCACCCAGGAAGACATATACCCCGTCGATAGCCCCGTCGTCACCTCCTCCGAGAACTCCTGCCTCGATTTCCTCCAGCGACAGCTCGCCGAGAGTCACCGCCTGTTCGCAAGCAAAAACTTCAAATGCTTTGTCATCGGCGAGCGGGGTCACTCGTTCCTGCTGTCGCTGCTTGAGGAGCTGATCGATGAGAACCAGGTCATTGCTAGTCATAGCTCCGCCGCCCTTGAAATCTGTTTTAGGGGATAGAATTTCAGCGCGTCTGCCAGTTTTCGTCCTATCGAGAGGTCAATCCTCGTTCTTTCTGCTCGCTACATCTGCAGCCAGCCATCAAGTGAGACTTGGGCGCCTCCATCCAGGTGGTGGCTGAGAGCACTTGCCGTGGTGTCTACGAAGGCGTCTGGGATGGCGTTGGCGTCGACCCACCGGACTTGGGAGTGCTTGCGGGGTTCGCGGTTTTCGGGTTCGCCGGTCCATTCGTGGGCGGCGAAGACGACCGTGAGGAAGCCGTTGGGGGCTTCGACGCCCCAGGCACCGTGGATGATGTGGGCGACCTTGAGGGACTCGGGCTTCACCGTGAGGCCGGTCTCCTCATAGAGCTCGCGGACCGCGGTTTCGGTGATGGGCTCGCCAGGCTCGCTCTTGCCGACGGGGAGATCCCACATGCCCTGGGCGAATTTGGCATTCTCGCTGCGCTGGAGGAGAACGATGCGGTTGGTGGCCTTGTCGTGGACGATGACGGCCGCGACCAGCAAGGTCATCGATTCGAGCGCCGGCTTGAGGGCCTTGGGCTGGTCGTCGGTCTGCTGGGTCACGGTGTTCCCTTCGTCGGGCGGGTTGTTGGGCATGTTAGGCGAGGGCCTCGCGGGCGCGGCGGGCGAGATCCGCAGCTCCCGGGATGCGTCGGCGCTGGTAGACCGCGAGGGTGGAGCAGATCGAGGTGATCGCCTTGCGGGTGCGGTCGGAAGTCATGCCCTCCATGAGGACGAGGGCCTGGGTCCAGGCTGCGACCGCTTCGTCGGCTCGGGCTTGGGCGGCGAGGCTGTCGCCGAGGTCGGCGTGGGTGAGGGCGTGGACGCGTTTGTACTTCTCCGGGTCCCAGCGGGTGAGCGCGTCGCGGTGCTGCTGTTCCGTACCGATGTGGTCGGCGAGGTCGGTCAGCGTGCGTGCGGTGTGGCTGGCCACGGTGCCGGCGGCGGGGCCGCTGACGCGGGAGAAGCTGGGCTGGGGACCGTCCTCGCGCAGGAGTGCGTCTTCTGCGGCGAGGAGAGCACGAGCGGCCAATGGGTTCTCGCCAACGGCTGCGTATGCGCGGGCGTGCGTGATGTGGAGAAGCGCTTCTGTCTGGCCATCCACGCGGCCGAGGCCGCGGGTGAGGGCGCCTTTGACGAGGTCCACGCAGTGGTGGGGTTGCTTGAGGCTGAGGGATTGATGGGCGAGGGCGCGCATCATCCAGGCTGCGTGGCCGTGGGGGTCGGCTTCGCAGGCGAGCTGGTAGCCGACCTGGTAGTAGCGCTGGGCAGCGCCTTCGTGGCCGAGGTCGTGGTGCTTCCACCCTGCGAGGTAGGCGAGTTCGGCGACGGCGCCGAAGGCGGCCTGGCGTAAGGCTTCTGTGGGGAACCGTCCGCGCAGCATGGGGGCTGCCGTGTCGGCGAGGTAGGCGGTGACTGTGGTCAGGCCGTGCCCGCCGCCGAGCCGTTCGTCGGCGGCGCTGAAGGCTGCGGTGATCTGGCGTACGACGTCCACGTCCTCCGCCCCGACCACGGACGTGCCGGTGCGGGCGCGGAGCATACGGGCAGTGGCTTCGTGGTCGTATCCGAGCGGCATGGCGACGCCCGCGGTGGTAAAGGCCGGCCTCGGTCCCGGCGCCGAGATCCTGGGACGGGACCTGTCCGGCAAGCGTCTCCTGGAGCTGGGCTGCGGCCCCGGCCACAACGTGGCCCACCTCGCGAAGTACCACCAGGCCCGCGCCACCGGCGTGGACCTGATCGGCCTCCAGGTACGCCGCGCCCGCTCCCACTACGGCCACATCGACGGCGCCACCTTCACCGCCGGCCACGCACTGCACCACCTGCAGGCCACCGGCCAGACCTTCGACGCGATCTACTCCATCTTCGGCGCCGTCGGCCTCGTCGCCCCCGAACTCCTCCTCGCCGCCATTTCCCGACGCCTGAATCCGGGCGGTGTGCTGGCCTTCTCCGTCCCTCACCCGGCACGGGCCGGAAGACATCCATCCACGGACGACCGTCCGCGCGAGAACTACGTCACCGTGCCCGACCGCACCCGACTGCCCCTCGTTCGATGGGAGTTCGACGCCCGACGCTGGGGAGCCCACCTCTCCCGGACCGGCCTGGGCGTCACCTCGGCGGTGGAGCTGCGGCACCCGCGCCGCGACCCGTGGCCCACCACCCTCCTGATCACCGCCCGCAAACGCTGACCGACGGAGGCACCGATGACCCCTCCCTACCTGCTTCTCGACATCGACGGCGTCCTCATACCGTTCCCGGCCGCCGACGGCAGCACCCCGCCCACCCACGTCCGTCACACCGTCCTGCCTACCGGCCGGCACCCCGACGACCCCGTCCCATCTGGCTCGACCCGAGTCAGGGCGGCATTCTCGCCGACCTTCTGACCAGCTGGCTAGTCACTCCCGTGTGGTGCACAAGCTGGCGCAAGGACGCCGCCACGATCATCGGCCCCCTCCTGGGGCTGCCCGACTTCCCTTACCTCGACCTGCCTCATCCTCAGATCACCACCAGTCACCCCGACGGCTACCTCTGGAAACGAGACCACGTCGACGTCTGGCTGGCAGACGCCCCCGCCATCTGGATCGACGACGACTTCACCGGCCTCGACCATGACTGGGCAGCAGAGCGCACCGCCAAGGGGACGCCGACCCTCCTCGTTCAGCCAGACCCACACCTCGGGCTGCAGCCCGAGCATCTGACCGAGGTGGCGAAGTGGGTCGCGCAGTTACCCACAGCCCACGTCGTCTGACGACTGATGCCCTCGCTACCGCGAGCGGCGAGGGCATGAGGATGCGCTGTGGGGTCTGACTCCTTGGTGCCTGTGGAGTCGGGACCCACCTCAGGTGGTGCCGGCTGCCCTGCCGGACCTACGGATCGGCTGTCCGAGAAGCTTCTCTACCTCCGCGGATGCGGCGTCGAGGAATTCCTGACCGAACAGGCAGAGGGACTCTTCCCAGGGGTGCCCAAAACTGCCTATACGGAAGTCTTCCGACAGGTAGATGTAGTAGTCCCCATCGGGGTACGGGCTCAAAGGCCAGGCCGGCTGCCCAGGGCCACCGACGCCCTGCGGCGCGAAGCGATACGACGTGTGCTGCCAGTCGAGCGCGAGCAGCGTTCCGCTCGGGTCGATGCAGGACTTCAGCCCCTGCTCGACCACCTCGACCAGGCGGTCCAACCGCTCGTATTCAGGATCGTCGTCAAGCGCGGCAAGGCTCCAGGAAACCGAGGCGACGGGCTCCTTGATAGCTGGCCACTTGAGGGAACTCGTACTCGGCTGGAACTTGAACTCGTCGTAGAAGCGGTCCCAAACGCGTCGGTACTCGGCCTCAAGCAGTTCGACCACGGGACTCTCCGTCATGGCCCGATCCTATCGAGTCGCCCGTGATGTTCCCTCGGGGAACATGTCGCACCAGGGGCAGTGCCGGCCTTCGCCTGCCGTTCCCTTCGTCGGGAATCTGGCTGGGAGGGACCAGGGTCAGCGGTACCGCCTGCGCTCCTCGGGCCTCGTAGCCACTGGTGTGGCCGGAGGGCGCAGCGTGGCCGACATAGATGACGTTCCGCTGGTGGTGCTCCGGCTGCGAGCCGCTTGCGTCCGCCGGTTCGGCTGAGCGGTGATGCGCCAGTTGAGGACCTCGGCTGGGCGCTCGGCGCTGTCGAGCTCTCGCTGGAAGCCCACCTCGATCAGGAGACGTCGGGGATTGTGGCCAGCGGTTTCGGCTTGGGCGAGGGTTGTGGTCAAGGCGATCCAAGTGGGGTCGGTGAGGATCCGGTCGGCGTGGTTGGGGAGGGCCGCGCGAACGTCCTGTTCGAAGCGGCGGGCGGTTGCGGCTCGTGGTGCGCGGTGGGCCAAGTCCGCCAGGACGGGTGTGGCGGCCTGCTGGTAGCCCGCCTGAAGGTGGCGGAAGGCTTCTTCGGCCGCAGCGGCCTGCTGTGCGTGGCCGCGCTGTTCGTGCCACTTGGCGGCGGCGCCGGCGAGGTGCACGGTGGCGAAGAGCAGGGCGATGGCGAGTCCGCCCGGCTCGTTGGAGGCGTAGGCGAGCTCCTTGGCGGCCTTGCGTAGGGCGTGGCTGCTTGGTGGTCGGCGCGGGTGGCGGAGCGGCGGGCACGGTTGAACGCCATTGCCGCCGCTCGTAGTTCCGCCTGGTGTGGGCCGGTCGTGGCGCTGGCGATGTTGTACAGGGCGTCGCCGAAGGCGGCCAGGTGGCCCTGGGCGGCGGCATCGTCACTGGAGTCGAGGGCGGTGCGTGCCGTGTGCACGGCAGTGGTGATGTGGCGCCATTGGTCGGTGGGGTCCGCCACATACCGCGGGTGGTCTGTCACCTCCTGGTCGGGGAGGCGTTCGCTGAGGCGGTTGATGGAGAGGTCGGGTGCGAGTTTCGAGCCGCCGTACCAGATGGGTTCGCCGACGCTGTTGGTGTCGCCGGGTGCAGCGAGACTGTAGCCGATCACGTCGCCGCTCTCGGGGCCGAGACGCGTCTTGACCTTGATGCCGAGGGACTGAAGCACGGTGAAGTAGTCGGCCTCGGTGTGTACGGCGGCGGCGACGGCGTACGCCCGCTCGCGCAGCCACTGCCGTGCCGTCACGGTCTGGCCCTGTCGCTCGGCCTTAGCGCGTTCGGCACCAGTGGGGGTACGGGGAGCCGTGAGATCACCGGACTTCAGGCGGCGCAGGCCGAACTGGGCTTCGATCCTGCGGCACTCCGCTTGTGCCCGACGGCCGTCCTGGTGGGTGCGCGGGCGGCGTCCGTCGGCGCGGGCGGCGTCCGTCGGCGCGGACGGTGGTGGCCATGATGTGGAAGTGGTCGTCGGCGTGACGGACCGCGATCCATCGGCACGCCTTCTCGTCGCCGTCGAGGGCGATGCCCGTGGAGTGCACGACGCGGCGGGCGACCTCGGCCCACTCGGTGTCTGTGAGGTAGCGGTCGCCGGGCGCGGTGCGGACCGGGCAGTGCCAGACGTGCTGCGGTGGCTTCTTGCCGCCCAGCTCGCGGGTGCGGAGGTCGACGTGGTGGTCAAGTCGCCTGGCGAGTTGGGAGTAAGTGGCTGCCGGGTCGCGGCCGGGGTCGGGAGCGCCGGCCATGTCCCAGGCGGCGACGATGTGAGGGTTGGTGTGCTCGTCGCGGCGGCCAGGGCCGAAGAGGTAGGCGATCAGTCCGCGGCTGTCGGAGCCGGTGGAGACGTCAGGAACCATGAGCCGTGCCGTCCGACAGGAGCTGGTCGATGAGGTGGAAACTGTTCTGTGCTGCTTGCTCGACGTGGTCGAGAACCGTCTCGGCGCGCTCGGGCACGGTTCCGCGGTTGATGGCGGCGGTGATCTGGTTGAGGTTGCCGCCGATGCGGTTCAGCGCGACCGTGTGCGCCTCGACGGCCTCGACCAGCGGGCGCAGTGGATCGTCCTCCGGACTGCCGACCATCCCCGCTTTCCCCTGCGCAACAGCCAGGGCCGCGTCCCCAACGAATCCGGCGAACCTCTGACCGCGCTGCTGAGCGGCGGCGCTTATCACCTGGATCGCGGTGCGCGTGAAGCGGATGGTCTTCTCCTGGTCGCGCTTCTCCACAGTGCGCTTGCGGTTCATCTGCGCGGGCAAGGCGGGGGCGTCGAGGTCCCGCCAGGAGGGCTGCTCGACGAACGGTGGGGCATCGGCCGGCGTACGGCGAGGAGCGGAGTGGGCTGCGGGCCGGCCGGAGTCCTCGGCCACCCCCTCCTCCGGCTCGGGCGCCCCCTGGCGCTCGGCCTCGTCCTCCGCCACCCCTGGGGCGGGGGCAAGCGCGGACGAAGCCTCGTTAGAGGCTCGTTCGCTCCAGCTTGCTGCTGGTCGCCGGGTGAGCCTGAACAGCTTCCTGCGACGGCGGGAGGTGGTGTCGTCGGTGCTGGATTCGGGCATGGTGGTGCTCCGTCAGTCGTGGGGTGGGGCTTCGTTGCATCCGTCGCATCCGTCGCGTGGCTGGTCAGCACAGGTACGGATACGGCCGCAGGTACGGATCGATCCGTACCAGCGAGGAGATCCGTCCCCGCGCTGACCTGCGCGGGGACGGATGCGACGGATCGATGCGGACCTGGTGTCAGCGGGTGGGCCGGGGGCCTGCGGTCCCGCTCGGCGGCCCGATGGGCAGCGTCCCGGACGGAGGGGCGGGTGGCCTGCCCGGGGTCGGACGTGCCGGGACCCCGGCGGTGGGTACCGATGGGGCGGGGGCAGGGCAGTAGCGAGCCCATGCGTCCACGAACTGGTTACGGGCGTAGGCCTTGGCCTGCCTGCCGTTCTCGAACCGGTAGTTAGCCGGGCTGATACCGAAATCGCGCAGCAGATTCGCCAGGTGGTAGGCGTTCAACCCCTTCGTGCCGTACTCCGCCCACGGGGCCTCGGCGTCCTGGGTCAGCACGGCCAGCAGGTCCTGGCTGCGCAGCGCCTCCCTGCCGCCCTCCTGGTCGAAGACGCGGCGGATGTCACGCAGCAGCCGCGTCTTCAACGTCGTCTGCTCGTCCTGGACCACCTCGCTGCGCGTCATCGCCAGACAGGCCGCACGTGCCCGCGCGGGCCAGTGCCCGCCGGCGAGATCGGCGACGATGACGAGCGGCTCCCATGTGTCGGCGGCGCGGTCCTCCACGGGCATCTTCCGGCACCGCGCCCGCGACAGTGCCGCGCAGCGGTACCAGCCAGTCAGCCAGCCGGTCGCGCAGCGCGTGCAGTTCCGGCACGGAGTACCGCGAACGGAACGGGGTGATCCGCTCACCAGGCTTGCGCTTCTGCATGCGGATGACGATCGCCCGGTCCATGATCGTGTCCGGTAGGTCGCCGATGCCGGCCAGCGCCGCCATCGCGAAGGTGGGGAACGCGGTCGGCTTGTGTTCCGGCCCGGAGATTCGCCAGGCGGGTCGGTTGCGCTGGTGCCCGGCGTTCAGCAGGCCGCGCAGGTCCTCCTTGTCGCCCGCCTTGGGGCCGAAGATGGTGTCGGCCTCGTCCACCAGCAGCGTCGGCGGGTTCTTGCCGATCACGCGGAAGACCACCGCAGGCGAGGTGTTCACCGTCATCATCGGCTGGTGGACGGTCTCGTAGAGAACGTCCAGGAGACGGGACTTGCCGCACCCCTTGGTCGGTCCGACGACCGCCAGCCGTGGCGCGTGCTGGAGGCCGGGCTGGACGTGGGAGGCGGCGACCCAGAGCGTGACGGCGGTCAGGGCCTCGTCGCTCGGCAGCACCACGTACCGCCCGATCGCCGTACGGAGGTCGTCCAGCAGCGCGCTGCCTGCGCCTGCCAGCCCGCCACCGCCTTGGGCTTCTGGTCCGTCTGGAGCAGGGTTGCCTGCACTGTCCGGCAAACCGGGTGTACTCCGATTCGGAGCATCGGAGGTCGCGCCCCCCGTGTCGGGGCGTGGTTCCGTCCGCTCCTCGCGGTTCCGAGGCAGACCCTGGCCCGGGATCGCGATCAGTGGCCAGGCAACACCGGATGCCTTCGAGGTGGCGGGGGACGTAGGGTCCTTCATAGATGTTCCTGTCGAGTGGGGGCGAGACGGGCAAGGTCTCGCCCCCGACCAGTTCGTTCAGGGATGGGCGGCGTGCAGGGGGATCTCCGGCCCTCGGCGTAGGCGCGCCGAGGGCCTTTGCTGTGTCCGGACGGGCCGGCGGCTCATGAGGCCAGGCCCCAGTCCTCTCCGCCGTCGATCAGCGCGCGCTCGTAGCGCAGCAGTTCGACCTCGGGGTAGAGCACCCGCTTGCCGACCTTGATGCCGCGGGGTCCCTTCTGGAGATGGCGCCAGTAACGGACGGTGCTCTCGGCGGTGCGGTAGCGCTCGGCGACCTCGGCGGTGGCCAGGTATCACACACGTTCCCATTCGGCTAGATAGCGATTTGATCTGCATAATCAACCTCATGATCGGCGGTTAGCCAAACCGGGAAGCCCATGTTTCAATTTGGATAGCGAAGGTCGCGATGGAGGTTCGATGGCGAGCGAGAAGGCCGAGGGTGGCGAAGTGCCGCTGCTCTACAGCGAAGGCAACGTGGCGGGCCGCGTGGCCCTGGAGCGCGAAGTCAGAGGGTGGAGCACGACCGAGCTGGCCGAGCGCGTGACCAGAGCGGGCGTGAAGATGAACCAGACGGCCGTGTGGCGCATCGAGAACGGCTCACCCCGCCGCCGGATCAACCTCGATGAGGCGCTCGCCTTCTCCCGCGTCTTCGAGCTGCCCCTCGAAGAGCTCATGTCACCGCCCTTGGAAGGGCTCGACATCGACAGCCGACGGCTTGTCCAGGAAGCCGTAGAAGCGTTCTACGAAACTCGCGATGCCCGCGACCGCCTGCACCGCGCCGTGGTCGCCGTCGCCGACCACATCAAGGCACACCCCGACAGCTCACGCGCGATCAACGAACAGTGCCTCCGCCTCATGGGCGACGAGCGGGATGCTCGCACCCTCACCAGCGACATCGAGGACGGCGGCCACTACTGACAACAAGCACAAAGGAGAAGCCACTTGGCGAACATCCAGAAGCGTCCCACCGGCAAATGGCGTGCCCGATACCGCGACCTCGACGGCAAGGAACACGCCCGCCACTTCGACCGCAAGATCGACGCCCAGCGCTGGCTCGACGAGGTCACGACCAGCGTGGTCACCGGGCAGTACGTCGACCCGCGTTCGGCGAAGAAGCCCTTCAAGGAGTACGCGGAGGAGTGGCGGGCCAGCCAGCCGCACCGGCCGTCGACGGCCAAGGCCGTAGCCCAGCACCTCCGTTGCTACGCCTACCCCGTCTGGGAGAAGCGGGCACTCGGCGCGATCAAGCCCGGTGACGTGCAGAGCTGGATCACCAGCCTGACGACCACCCACAAGCTCGCCGCGAGCACATCCCGCACCGTCTTCAACACGGTCAACGCCGTCTTCCGGGCGGCCGTCCGTGACCGGATGATCCCCCACAACCCGTGCGCCGAGGCGAAGCTGCCCTCGGTGCCACGGAAGAAGATCGTGCCGCTGGCCGTCGAGCAGGTGCGGACGCTGGCCGAGGAGATGCCCGGCCGCTACAGGGGCCTGGTCGTGCTGGGCGCATGCACGGGGCTCCGCCCCGGCGAACTCTTCGACCTCCAGCTCCGGCACGTGGACCTGCTGCACGCCACCGTCTCGGTCGGGCAGCAGGTCCAGCAGACCGCCAAGCACGGCGTGTACGTCTGCCCGCCCAAGACCGCTCGATCAGACCGAACGGTCCCGCTCCCCCGCACAGCGGTGGATGCGATGAAGGCCCACCTGCGGGACTTCCCCGCCGATGGGCCCGAGAGCTGGATCTTCACGGCGCCGCAGGGCGGGCCCGTGGTCTACACGCACTTCATGGACGGGTCCTGGCGGCCCGCCTGCGCGAAGGCCGGTATAGCGAAGGGCACCGGACCCCACGCCCTCCGGCACCACTACGCCAGCCTGCTGATCAAGCACGGCGAGTCCGTGAAGACGGTCTCCGAGCGCCTCGGCCACACCAATGCGGCCATGACCCTGAACATCTACACCCACCTGTGGCCCGACTCCGAGGAGCGGACCCGGGCCGCCGTCGACAAGGCGTACGCGGACCGGTCCGCCGACGCCCAGCCGCAGCTCGACGAAGCGGCGTAACCGCTCCTCCGCGTGCCGGAGTCATCCAGCACGCTGCGGACTCCGTGCGGACCACAAAGGCCGCCCAACCCACTCCGTCGCAGGTCAGACGGCCTTTCGCCGAACGTATTAGACGTTGAAGCGGAACTCCACCACGTCCCCGTCCTGCATCACGTAGTCCTTGCCCTCCATGCGGGCCTTGCCCTTGGCGCGGGCCTCGGCGACCGAGCCGGCTTCTACCAGGTCGTCGAAGGAGATGATCTCGGCCTTGATGAAGCCCTTCTGGAAGTCGGTGTGGATGACACCGGCCGCCTCGGGGGCCGTGGCGCCCTTCTTGATGGTCCAGGCGCGGGTTTCCTTCGGGCCTGCCGTGAGGTAGGTCTGGAGGCCCAGGGTGTCGAAGCCGACGCGGCCGAGGGTGGCGAGGCCGGGTTCTTCCTGGCCCATGGACTGGAGGAGTTCCAGGGCCTCGTCGTCGTCGAGCTCGATCAGCTCGGACTCGATCTTGGCGTTCAGGAAGATGGCCTCGGCGGGGGCGACCAGGGCGCGCTGTTCGTTCTTGAAGTCCTCGTCGACCAGCTCGTCCTCATCGACGTTGAACACGTAGAGGAACGGCTTGGTGGTGAGGAGGTGCAGCTCGTGGAGGAGGCGGCCCTTCTCCGTGGAGGCCGTGATGCCGGCGTGGAAGAGGGTGTCGCCCGCTTCGAGGATCTTCTGGGCCTCCTCGACCGCGGCCAGGACCGCGACCTTCTCCTTCTGGAGGCGGGACTCCTTCTGGAGGCGGGGGATGGCCTTCTCGACGGACTGGAGGTCGGCGAGGATCAGCTCGGTGTTGATCGTCTCGATGTCGTCCTTCGGCGAGACCTTGCCGTCGACGTGGACGACGTTCTCGTCCTTGAAGGCGCGGATGACCTGGCAGATCGCGTCCGACTCGCGGATGTTCGCGAGGAACTTGTTGCCCAGGCCCTCGCCCTCGCTCGCGCCGCGCACGATTCCGGCGATGTCCACGAAGTCGACCGTCGCCGGCAGCAGCTTCTGCGAGCCGAAGATCTTCGCCAGGACGTCCAGGCGGCGGTCCGGGACGCCGACCACGCCGACGTTCGGCTCGATCGTGGCGAACGGGTAGTTGGCCGCCAGCACGTCGTTCTTGGTCAGGGCGTTGAACAGGGTCGACTTGCCGACATTCGGCAGTCCGACGATTCCGATACTAGTACTCATGCCACAAACGTCCGCTCAGGATCAAGAAGGGTGGGGTCGGCCGCGACTCCAGGCACGCTCACCGGCTCCTCGTACGCACAGCAGCCCAAGCGCGCCATCGTCCACGTGCGCGTATCACGGTACAGGGACCGGGGGGTGTCTTGGACGGGGAGTTCTCCCTCGTACTCCGGATCCAGGCCTTCGGCCCGTGGTTGCCGACGCGATCGGACGACGCGGGCGCGAGACGCGGTCAGAACCAGTGCAGGCAGTGTGGGGAGCGGTCCGTCGCGAACAGCGCGTCCGCGACGGCGGCGGCGCCCGGGTGGTGGGCCCGGATGTGTCCGGCGCGTACGAGCGTGCTCGGGCTGGTGCCGCCGAGGTAGACCGCGCCCAGGTCGCGCACGTCCAGGGACAGGTCGGGCCGCCGGTCCGTGGGGACGCAGTCGGCCCTGCCGTCGCGGACGGTCAGCAGGTAGCGGCCGTGCTCGCCCAGGAAGGGGTCATCGACGTCCAGGACCAGCTCGCCGTCCGTGAACCAGCCGCGAGCG
Source organism: Streptomyces sp. ATexAB-D23 (assembly GCF_000373645.1). Lineage (GTDB taxonomy): Bacteria > Actinomycetota > Actinomycetes > Streptomycetales > Streptomycetaceae > Streptomyces > Streptomyces castrisilvae. The sequence goes on from NZ_KB892002.1 coordinate 79,215, forward strand.
GTCAGCGCACGCGGGACGTCGAGAAGGCGCACCCAGAGCCAGTCGGTGTGGCCGCCGACCTCGCCGGCCCGGACGTCGGCGAGCTGCCAGCGCAGCGGGTGCTCGGGCGGGACGTGCCGGAACACGATCCGGGAGACCAGGTCGTGGCCGAGGGCGTACCGGGCCAGGGCCGTGAAGACCGCGTCGTCGGCGGCGATGGTCTCGTCGACCGTCAGGGTGCTCTGCTCGCCGACGGAGCCGAGGGAGTAGCTGGCGTACCCGTCCGCGGTGCCGTCGGCGTCCCGGTGGACGGCGACATAGCGCGGCGCCGGGGAGACGGGCGGCTGCCCCGCGCCCAGCGCCCACCAGCGGGGCGGCCGGGACAGTGCGCCGGGCTGGGCGCGGCGGTACCGGTCGTAGACGGCTTCCAGGATCTCGCCGCACTCGGCACGCCGCATGACCTCGACCGAACCATCGTCGGCCGCCGGCGCGAGCGCCCGGGGGGCGGCGAGGGCGGCCTTGTGGCGTTGCACCGTCAGCCGCGCGGTGGAGGTCGCCGGTCCGTAACCGAACCTGCCGTAGATCGGCGCCTCCGAGGCCAGCAGCACGGAGAGGAACTCGCCCCGGGCCCGCACCTCGGTGAGCTGGTGGCGCATCATCGCGCTGAGCACGCCGCGCCGCCGGTGCGAGGGCAGGACGCCGACGGCGGTCACTCCGGCGGCCGGGACGGGTATCCGGCCGGGCAGGGTGAGTTCGAAGGAGTACGCGGCGGCGGTGCCCACGGGCTTTCCGTCCGGTGCCACGGCGAGCAGGCCGCGTTCCATCTCCAGCGCCGACCACCAGCGCCCGCCCTCCGCGACCGGTGTCTCCGGGAACTGTCCGAACGCCCGGTGGACGGTGTCGACGAAGACGTCCAGGTCCTCATCGGTCGTGGAACGAATCCTCATCGCTGCCGTGCCTTCCTCGGAGTGGCTGGGTCGTTGGTGCCGGCCACAGGGCAGCGTAACCCTCTGGCCTGGGCGGACTGGGGGCGGCCGGGCCCCGGGCCGTACGGGCTACGCGGCGCCGGCCGGGCGCTGCGCGTGGCTGATGGTCACCGCTCCGCGAAAGCCACCCGGCGACATCGTCGACATCGTGTCGAGCGACGGGTCCGGTACCGGCAGGAGGTGGGCGTCGACCCAGGTGTCGCCCGTCGACGCGTTGGCCCAGGGGTCCTCGATCACGAGGGCGCCGGGCACGGCGCCGTGGCAGAGCACCCAGTGCGGCACGTCGAACCCCTGCATCGCGGCGAGCGAGAGCAGCAGCAGTACGTGCTCCCGCCGGCCGATCGCGTCCCGGATCGCGGTCAGGGACAGGTGGCGCGGGTCGACCGGGACGCCGGTGCGTTCGGCGTCCGTGCGTGAGGCGCTCTGGAGCAGGGCACGCCACTCCTGGTCGGCCGGAGGAAGGTGGTCGAGCATGACCGGGCGGTCCGTGTCGAGGTGGACCGTGACCCGGGACGACGGCCGGGCCCGGCGCACCGCGACGCCCAGGCCGACGGGCTCGCACGCCATGAAGTTGTTCGCGTCGCGCCACAGCGTCAGCTCCGCCCGGCGGTCGAGCGCCTCCTTCGGCAGGACGCCCGCGTGCGCCTGCGCGACCAGGGCGGTGACGGCGCCGCAGGTGAAGTGGGTGCTCTGCCCGTAGTACGGGGGCGCGGTCACCGCGTCGTCGTTCAGCCAGCGCACGTAACCGGCAGGCGGCCCTTCCGCGCCCTCCGACCGCGCGAGCGGCGGGTCCAGGGGGGTGAAGCCCACGGCGGCGGCGTCCTCGGGGGCGGCCGTCCAGCCTTCCCACTTCAGCTGTACGAGCCCCCGGCCGCGTGCGTGGGCGGTGACGGCTTCGACGGCCGCCCGTACGTCGCCGATCGCGTCGACGATCTTCAGATAGGCCGTGTCCGGGCGGGCCGTCACGAGCGCGGCGGCCGTCCACTCCCCGCCGTCGTCACCCGCGACGGCCACGAGGTGCGGGGCATGGGCGGAGCGGTCGACCGCTGCCCAGCGCTCCAGCACCTCGGGGTGGCCGAGGTGCGCCGGCGCGCTGCCGGGCTCGTACGGCACGACGACGCTCTTCACGGGCCGCACGGGCCCTTCCTGCTGGGACGACGGCATTCTCGGGTGCTCCTGACGGGAACGCGGGGCCGCGCGGACGCGGGGACGGGGGACGGGGGACGGGGGCGGGCCGGTGTGGGGTACGGGGACGAGCTCCTCAGCGACTGCGGTCATGCGCGGGACTGCCGGAGCACCCAGACGAAGTACGGCGCGCCGACCAGGGCGATCATGAGGCCCGCGGGCACCTGGGCGGGGGCGACGACCGTGCGGCCGAGCGCGTCCGCCACGCACACCAGCACCCCGCCGAGCAGCATCGCGACCGGGATCGCGCGGCCCTGCCGGGCGCCCACCAGCGAACGGGCGAGGTGCGGGGCGACGAGTCCGACGAAGCCGACGACGCCGACGGCGATCACGCTGAGCGCGGCGAGCACCGCGGCGACGGCCAGTGCGGTGAAGCGGGTGCGCTCCACCCGGACGCCGACGATGCGCGGGGTGTCCTCGTCGACGGCGAGCAGGTCGAGCCGCTCGCGCATGGACAGCAGCACGGGAAGGGCGAGCGCCAGGGCCACCGCGACCGGTACGACGTCGGAGAACGTACGGCCGTAGGTGGTGCCGGAGAGCCAGGTGAAGATGCGGGGCGTGTTGTACGGGTCGGCGCGCAGCAGGAGGAAGGTGGTCACGGCGCTGAGGCCGTACCCCGTGCCGATGCCGATCAGTACGAACCGGTCGGGCAGGAAGCCCCCGCGCCAGGCCAGCAGGGCGATCACCGCGAAGGTGGCGAGTGCCGCCGCGACGGCGACCGCGATGAGCACCGGCTGCCCGCCGCCGAGCCCCGAGGTGACGACGCCCGCCGCGCCCAGCCCGGCGCCCGCCGTGATGCCGAGCACGCCCGGCTCCGCGAGCGGGTTGCGTACCGTGCTCTGCACGACGCATCCGGCCAGTCCGAGCGCCGCGCCCGCGAGGACGGCGGCGGTCACCCGTGGCACCCGGTCGTCGAGCGCCGCCCCGATCAGGTCGGGGGCGGTGCCCTGGAACCAGAGGACGATGTCCCCGGTCCGCAGCCAGAGGCTCCCCGCCAGGACCGCCACGACGGCCGCCACCGCCAGCACGGCCACCGAGCCGGTCACGACGAGGAGGTAGGCGCGCAGGGACCGTGCGGCGACCCGTGCGCGCGGGGGCTGCTGGAGCCGGCCCGTGTCTCGCAGCCGCAGCGCGAGGACCACGATCACGACGGAGCCGAGCAGTGTGGTCGGCACACCGGTCGGGATGGAGGCCGCCCCGTCCGCCCCCTGCACCGCACGCAGGACCGCGTCCGCGAGCAGGATGAGCAGCGCGCCGACCAGGCCGGCCGCGGGGATCAGGAGCAGGTGCCCGCGCAGGGCGCGGACCCGCCCCGCGATCAGGCGGGCCAGGACGGGGGCGCCGAGACCGACGAAGGCCATCGGGCCCGCGAGGGTCACCGAGGTGCTGGTCAGGAGTACCGCGCACACCACGGCGATCACCCGGGTGCTGCGGATCGGCACGCCGAGGGTGGACGCGGTGTCGTCGCCCAGGTTCATCACGTCCAGCCGCCGGGACAGGGCCAGGGCGGCGCACAGCACCAGGACGATGAGGGGGACGGCGCGCAGGGACGCGTCGATGTTGAGCTGGGAGAGCGAGCCGCTCCCCCAGGCGTAGAGGCCGGTCGTGTTCTGCTTGAACAGGATGAGGAGCATCCCGGTCGCGGAGTCCAGGGCCATCGCCATCGCCGATCCGGCGAGGATGAGCCGGGTGCCGGAGGTGCCCGCGGCCCGGCCCGCGAGAAGCAGCACGAGCGCCGCCGCGGCCAGGCCGCCCGCGAAGGCCACGACGCCCGACGCCCACAGCGGGACGGCGAGGCCGAAGGCCGCGATGAGCGAGACGGCGAAGTAGGAGCCGGCCGAGACCGCGAGGGTGTCCGGCGAGGCGAGCGTGTTGTGCGTGACGGACTGGAGCAGGGTGCCGGCACAGCCGAGGGCGAAGCCCACCGCCACGCCCGCGAACAGGCGCGGCAGGCGGGAGCCGGTGAGGATCTCGCCGACCGGCGCGCCGTCCGCGCTCTCCGGTTTTCCGGCGAGGTGGCGCACCAGGTCGCCGACCCCGACGCCGGACGTCCCCTGGGTCAGGTGCCACAGGCCCACCAGGACGGTCGCGGCGAGGAGTACGGCCAGGACGGCCGCCCCGGCGGGGCCGCCGCCGCGCTCCGGGCGCGGCGGCGCTGCCCCTTCGGGTGGCGCGGTGTCTACGGCGCTCACTTCTTGTCGAGCACGTCGACGTAGGCGTCGATCGCCTGCTCGTTGGAGCGCGGTCCGCCGGCGCCCCACACCCGTGCCGGGAACGCGTGGGCGCGGCCTTCCTTGACGGCCGGGAGGGTCTTCCAGATCGGGTTCTTCTCGATCGCCTCGACGTATCCGCCGGCGCCTTCGTCGTTGGCGTAGAAGAGGTTGGCGTTGCCCACCGCGACGAGTCCCTCGACGTCCGTCTGCGCGAGGCCGTAGGCGGGGTCGACGCCCCCGTCACCGTGTTCCTTGTTGACGCTGTTGGTCCACGCGGGCTTCAGGCCGAGTTCCTTGCCTATCTCGGTGAAGAGGGCGCCGTCGCTGTAGGGGCGGACGGTGAGGTTGCTGCCCTCCAGCCAGCCGTCGAAGAACACGAAGTCCTTCGTCGGCAGGTCGGCGTCGGTGACCTGCTGCTTGGCCTTTGCGAGGTGCTCGTCGAACTCCTTGAGCACCTGGTCGGCCCGCTCGGTGCGGCCCGTCGCCTCGCCGATCATGCTGAACACCTCGCGCATGTTCCCGATCGGGTCCTTGGGGTTCGCCCCGCGCGTGGCCATGACGGGGACGCCCCGCTTCTCCAGCTTCTTGATCGTCTCGTCCTTGGCGTCGAACGCCTCCACGACGATGAGGTCCGGCTTGGCCGCGTAGAGGGTGTCGAGGTCGGGCTCCTCACGGGTGCCGATGTCGGTCACGCCGCCGGGCAGCTTCTCCGCGCTGACCCAGGTGCTGTACCCCTTCACGTCGGAGACGGCGGTGGGGGTGACGCAGAGCGTCAGCGCGTCCTCGACCTGCTGCCATTCCAGGACCGCGATGCGCTTGGCGGGCTTGTCGAGCTTCACCTGCCGGCCGACGCCGTCCTTGAAGGAGACCGGTCCCGTCGAGGTGGTCGTGGTGTCCTGGGCGCAGTCCTTCGACGCGGGGGACGGTTCGGCGCTGCTCTTGGCCGTGATCTTGTCGGCGTCGGTCGTACCGCAGGACGTGAGGGCGAAGAGGGCGAGCCCGGTCGAGGCTGCTGCGGCCGTCAGGCGACTGGCACGGTTCATGAGGGGTCTTCTTCTTTCTCGGACTCGGATGGTTCGGCGGAGCGGCGGGCGGGCCGCTCCGGAAAGGGGGGCCGTCCTCTTCAGGAGAGGTGGCGCCCGAGTGGGTCGATGCGCAGCCGGCCGGTGCGCGGGTCGATGCCGGCTTCGACCCGGATGTCGTAGACCTCGCCGATGTTCTCGGCGGTGAGTACGTCGACGGGTGCGCCGGCCGCGTGCACCCGGCCGGCGCGCATGAGGACCAGCGTGTCCGCGATCCGGGACGCCTGGTCGAGGTCGTGCAGCACGATCCCGACCGCGATGCCGTGTTTCTCCACGAGGTCCCGCACCAGGTCGAGCGTCTCGAACTGGTACCGCAGGTCCAGGTGGTTGGTCGGCTCGTCCAGCAGCACGACGCCGGTGTCCTGGGCGAGGCAGGCCGCGAGCCAGACGCGCTGCATCTCCCCGCCGGAGAGTTCCCCGACCAGCCGGCCCGCCATGTCCCGTACTCCGGTGACGCCCATGGCGCGGTCGACGGCGGCGGTGTCCTCGGCGGTCGGTCCGGCGAAGCCGCGCCGGTAGGGGTGGCGGCCGAACGCCACGACCTCCGCGACCGTCAGCCCCTGGGGTGCGGGCCTGGACTGGGAGAACAGGGTGACCTCGCGGGCGAACTCGCGGGGGCTGAGCAGGGCCGCGTCCCGCTCGGCCGCCCCGTCCGGGCCGCCGAGCGTCACCCGGCCGCCGTCCACCTGGTGCAGCCGGGACAGGGCCCGCAGCAGCGTGGACTTCCCGCTGCCGTTCGGCCCCACCAGGGCGGTCACCCGGCCGGGTTCCAGGGCGACGGAGACACCGTGGACGACCGGTTCGCCGCCGTAGCGCAGCACCAGGTCGCGCCCGTCGAGCGAGGCCGACCGGGCGGCGGCGGGGCCGGCCGGGAGTCTTCCGGTACGCCGGAAAAGGCTTGTGAACATGATGAGGTCCGGGTGATCGGAGGGGCGCTGACCGCGGCACCCCGCCCGGCGTTCACCGGCCGGGCCGCACGCTTTCCCGCACGCGGGCAGCACGGTGCGCGGCGAGCAACAACTAAGGGTTACCTAACTTCGAGAAGAGTATATTCCACTTGTCATGTCGACAATCAGGCGTTCTCGCCACCCGATACGGGATTCCGGACATCCCCGGGCGCCGCGTCGGCGGCGCCGAAGAACGCGCCCGGCGTCGTTCCCATGACGCGCCTGAAGGCGGCGATGAAGGAGCTGGGCTGCGCGTAGCCGAGGCGCTCGGAGACCGACATCACATCGAAGCCGTCGGAGAGGAGCGTCAGCGCCCGGTGCACTCGCAGCATCTGCCGCCACTGCGCGAAGGAGAGGCCCGTCGTCCGGCGGAACGCGCGGGTGACCGTACGCTCGCTGCTCCCCAGCCACCGCGCCCACTCCTCCAGGGAGCGGCAGTCGGCGGGATCGTTCAGCAGGGCTTCGGCGACGGCGTCGATCCGGGGGTCGCCGGGCAGCTGCAAGGCGAGCTGGTGCTCCGAGGGCCGGATCACGTCGAACACGACGGCCTCCGCCCGCAGCCGGGCCGCCTCGTCGAGGTCCGTACGCGACAGATGGGCCAGCAGCGATACGAGCAGCGGCGTCATCGCGATCGCTTTCGGCTCCGCGAACGCGAACGGCGTGCGGTCGGGGGTGAAGAAGGCGTCGTGGAACCGCGCGCCCTCCGTCGCCCGGCCCGCGTGCACCACTCCGGCGGGCATCCACAGCCCCTGCCCCTCGAACACGGTGAAGACGCGGTCCCCCACGCGGGAGGTCAGCGTCCCCCCGCGCACCCAGACCAGCTCGTGCAGACGATGGGAGTGCGAGGCCCACTCCGTGGGGGCGGGGACGATCCGGAACTCCGCGACGACGGCACCGGAGGCCGCCGGCTGCTCCGGGAGTGTCCCGGCCCGCCGCATCACCGTGCCCGCCTCGCGTCGCCACATCCCGGGGTTCACCTCACCACGGGACGATCCGGCCATGCTCACGAGTCTAGGCGGCCGTCCCGATCCGGTTCCCGTTGCGCCGTGTGGCATCGAACTCATCGCCAAGGTCGGCCAAAGCGCGTGTCCCGCACCTGGTTCCGCCCTCCCGGCGACCTACGTTGTCCCGGTGGAGCAGCACAGGACACGTCCCCCGCAGCGCAGGCAGACCCGGCAGGCCCAGCTGTCCCCGCTCGGGGCGGCGAGGGGGGCCAGGAAGGCCGGCGGCACGGGTGCCCTCGGCTACCGGGTGATGAGCGCGCCCGCCGGGCGCGACGGCCGGGCGGTGTCCCCCGCCGTGACCGCCCTGCGCCGGCTGCCCAATCCCCGGCTCACCGGCATCGGCGCCGGGCTGTTCGCGGCTGCCGTCATGTTCCTGCTCGGCTGCCTGGACCAGCTGCTGTTCGACGGGTCCGCGGCGGTGTTCGGTGTGCTCTTCCTGCCGGTCAGCGCCCTGACCGCGTTCTGGGTGCGGCCGGCCGACCTGGTGACGGCGCCAATCGGCGTGCCCATCGCCTTCGCCGTCGGGATCGTCCCCATCTCGGGTGGCACCGGTGGCCTCGGCGGCCGGACCATGGCCGTCGTCACCGCCCTCGCGGTCCACGCCGGCTGGCTGTACGGGGGCACCCTCGTCGCCGGCCTCATCGCGACCGTACGCAAGGTGCGGCTGATGCGGGCCCGGCAGCGGCGGATGCTGCTGGCCGCGCGGACCGCCCGGCCCGCCGCGCAGTCCCCTTCACCGGCACCGGCTCCGCGCCCGGCCGGGCGCGCCCCCCGCCGCCCGTCCCAGCGCTGAGCGCACGGCCACCGGACCGCATGCCCCGCCCGTCCGCCGGCTCAGCTGCTCGCCGCCGCCATCGCCGCGCCCACGATGCCCGCGTTGTTCTGAAGCTCCGCCGGCACCATCTCGGCCCGTACGTGCTCGATCAGCGGCAGGAACTTGTCGGCCTTTCGGCTGATCCCGCCGCCGACGATGAACAGCTCGGGCGAGAACAGCATCTCCACGTGGGCCAGATACTTCTGCACCCGGCGCGCCCAGTGCTGCCAGCCCAGGTCCTCGTCCTCCTTGGCCTTCGTGGAGGCGCGCTTCTCGGCGTCGTGGCCGTGCAGCTCCAGGTGGCCCAGCTCGGTGTTGGGTACGAGCCTGCCGTCGATGAAGAGCGCGCTGCCGATGCCCGTACCGAAGGTCAGCACGATCACCGTGCCCTTGCGGCCCCGGCCCGCGCCGAAGGTCATCTCGGCGACGCCCGCCGCGTCCGCGTCGTTCAGCACGGTGACGGGCAGGCCCAGCTTGTCGCCGAGGAGGGTGCGGGCGTCCAGGTCGATCCAGCCCTTGTCGACATTGGCCGCGGTGCGGGTCAGACCGCCGGTGACCACGCCCGGAAAGGTGATGCCGACCGGGCCCTTCCAGTCGAAGTGGCCGACGACCTCAGCCACGCACCCGGCCACGTCACCGGGTGTGGCCGGGTGCGGTGTCAGTACCTTGTGGCGCTCCTGCGCCAGGTCTCCGCGGTCCAGGTCCACGGGAGCGCCCTTGATCCCGGATCCGCCGATGTCCACGCCGAAGATCTCCATGTGATCCACGGTACGGGCACCAGGCCGCGCCCACTTCCGGAACGGCCGACGCGGAGGGGGGCTACTCGCCCTTCAGGGCCGCCGCCTCCGCGCGCAGGTCGCGGCGCAGTTCCTTCGGGAGCGAGAAGACGATCGACTCCTCGGCCGCCTTCACGATCTCGACGTCCTCGAAACCCCGCTCGGCCAGCCACGCCAGCACCCCGTCGACCAGTACCTCGGGCACGGAGGCGCCGGAGGTGACGCCGACCGTGGAGACGCCGTCGAGCCAGGCCTCGTCGATCTCGTCGGCGCCGTCGACCAGGTGGGAGGCGCCCGCGCCCGCGCCGAGGGCGACCTCGACCAGGCGGACGGAGTTCGACGAGTTCTTCGAGCCGACGACGATCACCAGGTCGGCGTCCGCGCCCATCTGCTTCACCGCGATCTGGCGGTTCTGCGTGGCGTAGCAGATGTCGTCGCTCGGGGGCGAGATGAGCAGCGGGAACTTCTCCTTGAGCGCGCCGACCGTCTCCATCGTCTCGTCCACCGAGAGGGTGGTCTGGGAGAGCCAGACCACCTTCGACGGGTCGCGGACCTCGACGTTCGAGACGTCGTCGGGGCCGTCGACCAGGGTGATGTGCTCGGGGGCCTCGCCGGAGGTGCCGATGACCTCCTCGTGGCCCTCGTGGCCGATCAGGAGGATGTCGAAGTCGTCCTGCGCGAAGCGGACGGCCTCCTTGTGGACCTTGGTGACCAGGGGGCAGGTCGCGTCGATGGTGGCGAGCTTCCGCTCGGCCGCCTCCTGGTGCACGGTCGGGGCGACGCCGTGCGCGGAGAACATCACGATCGAGCCCTCGGGGACCTCCGCCGTCTCCTCGACGAAGATCGCGCCCTTCTTCTCCAGGGTCTGCACGACGTACTTGTTGTGGACGATCTCGTGGCGCACGTAGACCGGGGAGCCGTACTGCTCCAGGGCCTTCTCCACGGCGATCACGGCACGGTCCACGCCCGCGCAGTAGCCACGCGGAGCGGCGAGGAGGACGCGTCGGGGAGTCGTAGCAGTCATGCGTCCCATCGTAAGGCCGTACCGGACGGGCGCGGGGGGCGGTGGGTCGGGAGACTGATCTTGACACCGACTACGGAGGGCTCATGGCCGGCAGCGGTACGGATTCCGGCAGTGCTGCGGGCGGCGCGGACGGCGGCGGCTCCACGGAGCAGGCGCGGCTGCGGCGGACGCTCGGGTTTCGGGACCTGGTGGTCTACGGGCTGCTCTTCATCGCCCCGATGGCCCCCGTCGGCGTGTTCGGGACGCTCGACGCGAAGTCGGACGGCGCGGTCGCGCTGGTGTACGTGGTGGCGACCGTCGTCATGGCCTTCACCGCCTTCAGTTACGCGCAGATGGTGCGGGTCGCCCCGCTGGCCGGTTCGGTGTTCGCGTACGCCCGCAAGGGGCTCGGCGAGGGACCGGGGTTCATCGCCGGGTGGATGGCGATGCTGGACTATCTGCTGATCCCGGCCGTGGCCTACCTCTTCTCCGGGATCGCGATGAACTCACTGGTGCCCGGGGTCTCCCGGTGGGTGTGGACGGCGCTCGCGGTGGTCCTGACGACTCTGCTCAACCTGTGGGGCGTACGGGCGGCGGCCCGGGTCGGTTTCGCGGTGCTGGCGATGGAGATCGTGGTGCTGCTGGTGTTCCTGGGGTCCGCCGTGGTGGTGCTGGTCCGGGACGGGGCGCAGCGCGGCTGGCTGACGCCGCTCACCGGGGACTCCGCCTTCTCCACGACGGCGGTGCTGGGCGCGGTGTCCGTGGCGGTCCTCTCGTACCTCGGTTTCGACGCCATCGCGACGTTCGCGGAGGAGGTGACGGGCGGTTCGGCGAAGGTGGCGCGGGCGCTGCTGTTCTGCCTGGTGCTCGCGGGCACGCTGTTCGTGGCGCAGGCGTATCTGGCCGCCCTGCTGGAGCCGATGACCTCGGCGGAGCTGGTCGCCGATCCGGTGGCCCAGGGCTCGGCCTTCTACGACACGGTGGACTCCGCGGTCGGCACCTGGCTGCACGATCTGGTGGCCGTGAGCAAGGCGATCGGGGCGGCGTTCGCGGCGCTGGCGGGGCAGGCGGCGGCGGGGCGGCTGCTGTTCGCGATGGCCCGCGAGCGGAGGCTGCCGACGCTGCTGTCCCGGGTCGATCCGCGCTCCGGCGTGCCCCGGATCGCGATCCTGATCGCCGCCGTCGTGACGCTGGTGGCGGCGGTGTGGGCGGCCCGGCGCGACGACGGGCTCGACCATCTGGTCTCGGTCGTGGACGTCGGGGCGCTGACGGCGTTCGTCCTGCTGCACGCGTCGGTGGTCGGCTGGTTCGTGGTGCGGCGGATGGAGGGGCCGCCGAGCTGGTGGCGGCACGTGCTGGTGCCGGTGGTCGGCGCGGGGGCGCTGATCGCGGTGATCGTGGAGGCGACCGGGAGCGCCCAGGTGGTGGGCGCCTGCTGGTTCGGGGTGGGGCTCGTGGTGCTCCTCGCGCAGCGGGGAAGGCGGCGGGAGGCTGTCTAGGTGTTCTGTCCGGCGGCGGTGCGTTGTCGGTCCCGGCCGTTACGCTCGCTCGCATGGCTCTGAACACTTCTCCGGAAGCCCCGCTGCCCGTCGGTGACGTGTCGCGGCTGATCGGCGGCTGGATCGACCGGCTCGGCGCGGTCTGGGTCGAGGGCCAGATCACCCAGCTGTCCAGGCGGCCGGGGGCCGGTGTGGTGTTCCTGACGCTGCGCGACCCGTCGCACGACATCTCGGTGAGCGTGACGTGCTTCCGGCAGGTCTTCGACCGGATCGCCGATGTGGTGTCGGAGGGGGCGCGGGTCGTCGTCCTGGCCAAGCCGGAGTGGTACGCGCCCCGGGGGCAGCTTTCGCTGCGGGCGACGGAGATACGGCCGGTCGGCATCGGCGAGCTGCTGGTGCGGCTGGAGCAGCTGAAGAAGTCGCTGGCCGCCGAGGGCCTGTTCGCCCTCGACCGCAAGCGGCCGCTGCCCTTCCTGCCCCAGCTGATCGGCCTGGTCTGCGGCCGGGCGTCGGCGGCCGAGCGCGATGTGCTGGAGAACGCCCGCCGCCGGTGGCCCGCCGTCCGCTTCGAGGTCCGCAACACGGCCGTGCAGGGGGTGCACGCGGTCAGCCAGGTCGCGCGGGCCGTCAAGGAGCTGGACGGCATCCCGGAGGTCGACGTCATCGTCGTGGCGCGGGGCGGCGGCAGCGTCGAGGACCTGCTGCCGTTCTCGGACGAGGAGCTGATCCGTACGGTCGCGGCCTGTCGTACGCCGGTGGTCTCGGCGATCGGGCACGAGCCGGACTCCCCGCTGCTGGACCTGGTCGCGGACGTACGGGCGTCCACGCCCACGGACGCGGCGAAGAAGATCGTGCCCGACGTGGGCGAGGAGCTGGACCGGGTGCGGCAGCTGCGGGACCGGGCGCTGCGGACGGTACGGGGGCTGCTCGACCGGGAGGAGCGGGGCCTGGCCCACGCGCTGGGACGGCCCTGCATGGAGCATCCGCGGCGGATGGTGGACGAGCGCGCGGCGGAGGTCGACGCGCTGGCCGGGCGTTCCCGCCGGGTGCTGGGCCATCTGCTGGACCGGGCGGACTCGGAGCTGGCCCACACCCGCGCCCGGGTCCTCGCGCTGTCGCCCGCCGCGACCCTGGAGCGCGGCTACGCGGTGCTCCAGCGCGCCGACGGGCACGTGGTCCGGGACCCGGGGGACGCGGGCGCGGCCGGGGAGACGCTGCGGGCGCGGGTGTCGGGGGGCGAGTTCGCGGTGCGGGTCGCCGAGTGAGAGCCCCCGGGACCGACCGACGTACCGACCGATGTACCGGCCGACACCGGCCGGCTGAAGCCGACGCATGCCGACGCATAGGGTGAATCACATGACGGACGACGGGACGGCGAGCGCCGCCGCGACGGGCACGCTCGGTTACGAGCAGGCGCGCGACGAGCTGATCGAGGTGGTGCGCCGGCTGGAGGCGGGCGGGACCTCACTGGAGGACTCCCTCGCGCTCTGGGAGCGCGGCGAGGAGCTGGCGAAGGTCTGCCGGCACTGGCTGGAGGGCGCGCGCGCCCGGCTGGACGCGGCCCTGGCGGGCCCGGCCGGCGGGGAGGGCGACGGCGGACCCGGCGGCTCGACGGCGGCCGACGCGGGCTGAGGCCTGGGCGGGGCCCGGCGCGGCGTGGCGACGCTTAGTGGTGCGCGGCGCGGCGGGGGCGACGCCTGGTGGTGCGCGGCGGGGCGTGGTGAGGCGGGGCGCGGGCTCTCCGGCGGCCGGTTCGGGGCGGGTCCGGCGCGGGGCCGGTAGGGCGTGGCGGGGACTCTACGACGGCCGGTTCAGGGTGAGACCGACGCGACGGCCCGCGTGGCGTGGCGCGTCTTATTCCGGCTGGGCGAGGTGAGTCTCCCCACTTCCGATTTAGTTGAACATTAACGCACTTTCGCCGTACGGTGATCGTCGTCGCTCGATCCCCCGTGGTCGTGTCCCGATCCCCCGCGTACGTCCGGAAGGTAATACCCACGATGTCCCTCGTTCTTGACCCCGCCGCCCAGGACCTCCTCTTCCGCGAGGCCCGCACCGCCAACACGTTCACCGACGAGCCGGTGACCGAGGAGCAGGTCCAGGCCATCTACGACCTGGTCAAGTACGGCCCGACCGCCTTCAACCAGTCGCCGCTGCGCGTCGTGCTGGTCCGCTCGGACGAGGCCCGCGCCCGCCTCGTGACGCACATGGCCGAGGGCAACCAGCCCAAGACCTCGACCGCCCCGCTGGTCGCGATCCTGGCCGCCGACAACGAGTTCCACGAGGAGCTGCCGGCCCTGCTGCCGCACTTCCCGCAGGCCAAGGAGATGTTCTTCTCCGAGCGCCCGGCCCGTGAGTCGGCCGCCTCGCTGAACGCCGCCCTCCAGGCCGCCTACTTCATCATCGGCGTCCGCGCCGCCGGCCTGGCCGCCGGCCCGATGACCGGCTTCGACGCCGCGGGCATCGAGAAGGAGTTCCTGGACGGCGACCACAAGCTCCTGATGGTCGTCAACATCGGCAAGCCGGGCGAGGACGCCTGGTTCCCGCGCCTGCCGCGCCTCGCGTACGACGAGGTCGTCAAGACCGTCTGAGTTCCGCCGCCCACGGGGGCGGACGACGGTACGGGGAGGGTCCCGGAGCAATCGCGCTCCGGGACCCTCCCCGTACTCATGCGCGCGAGGGCCCCGCGCACACCCGTGTCACGACGCCCGCGCGTCCGCGAGTTCCCTCTCGAATCCGGACAGCAGCGCGTCGAGCGCGAAGTCGAAGCGGGCGTCGGCCGTGTCCCCGCCCGCCTCCCGGGCGGCGCGGACCATCAGCGGATACGACTGGGCGTCGAACGAGGCCAGACTGCCGGCCCCGTCGATGTTGCCCACCTGCGCGGCGGCGTGCCCGACGACGAAGCTGGTCAGCGAGTAGATGATGTCCAGGGTCCTCGGCAGCCGGAAACCCGCCTCGTACAACATCCCCACCACGGCCTCGATCATCCCCAGGTTGTGGGGGGTCATGGCGGCACGGGACAGCAGGAGCGGCACGGCGTTCGGATGGGCGCCGAGCGCGGCGGCCAGCGCGTGGGCGTAGGCGTCCAGGTCCTCCCGCCAGGTGGCGGCGCCGAATGCGGGCGGCACGGCCTCGGCGACGACCTGCTCGACCATCCCGTCCAGGAGCGCGCTCTTGTTCGGCACGTGGTGGTAGACGGTCATAGCCTCCACCCCCAGCTCGTCGCCGAGCCGCCGCATCGACAGCGCCTTCATCCCCTCCCGGTCGACAAGCCTCAGGGCCGCCTCCAGGACGGCCCGGCGAGTGAGCCCGGCACGCTGCCCGCGAGCCCTTCTGGCCGCCATGGCGCCTTCCCCTCTCGTACCGGACGACCCTCGACCGGATTGACGTTTCTTACGACGTAAATATAACGTGCCCCCATGGCCTTACAACGTAAGAATCAGTCGGCGGATGCCGCTCATGTGCAGGAGGAACCCCCGCGAGGGCGGAGCACGACAGCGTTTCTGCGGCCGTACGCGGGGGGCTTCGCGGCCGTGGTCGTCCTCCAGGTCGTCGGCGCCCTGGCGGGGCTGGCACCGCTGCTCGCGGTCGTCGAGCTGGGGCGCACCCTGCTCGCGCCGGGTCCGGCCGACCACGGCCATGTCCGTCTCGTCGTGATCGCGGGTGCGGCCGGGCTGTTCGTCAAGCTGCTGTGCACGGCCGCCGCGGCGGGCGGCGCCCATCTGCTGGACGGCCGGGTGCAGCTGACACTGCGCCGGGAACTGGCCGCCCGGCTGGGGCGGGTGCCGATCAGCTGGCTCTCCGGCCGCCGACGCGGTGAGCTGGCGAAGCTGGTGGGCGACGACGTCGGCGCGGTGCACCCGTTCATCGCCCACACGCCCGGGGAGCTGGCCTCCGCCTTCGTCGTGCCGCTGGCCTCGCTGGTGTACCTGTTCACCATCGACTGGCGGCTGACGCTGATCACCCTGATCCCGGTGGTCGCCGCGGTGGCGCTGGTCCCGCTGATGATGACCCCGGCCCGGCTGCGCGAACAGGCCGAATTCGACGCGGCGATGGCGCGGATCGCCGACTCCGTCGTGGAGTTCGTCCAGGGCATCGCGGTGGTCAAGGCCTTCGGCGGGGGTGAACGCGCGCACCGCGAATTCCGCTCCGCCGCCGACGCGTTCGTCGCCACCTTCAGCCGCTGGGTACGGGGGATGGCCCCGATCGCCGCGAGCATGCAGCTGGTCCTCGCGCCGCCCTTCGTGCTCCTGACCGTGCTCGTCGGCGGCGCCGCACTGATCACCGGCGGGACGCTGGCCCCGGCCGACCTGCTTCCGTTCCTGCTGCTGGGGCTCGGGCTGACCGCCCCGGTGGCGGCGCTCGGCCACGGCTTCGACGAACTGCAGGCCGCTCGCCGCGCGGTCGGCCGCATCCGCGACGTGCTCGCCGTACCGCCGCTGCCGGAGCCCGCGCACCCGGTCGCGCCGCACGGCCACCGGGTGGAGCTGCGCGAGGTCCGCTTCGGCTACGAACCGGACCACGAGGTCCTGCGCGGGGTCGACCTCGTACTGCAACCGGGGACGGTCACCGTGCTCGTCGGCCCCTCCGGGAGCGGCAAGTCCACCCTGGTCCAGCTGCTGCCCCGGTTCATCGACCCGACGGCCGGCTCGGTCCGCCTGGGCGGCGTCGACCTGCGCGAACTGGCCGGCCGCGAGCTGTACCGGCAGGTCTCCTTCGTCTTCCAGGACGTCCGGCTGCTGAACGCCTCGGTCAGGGACAACATCGCGCTGGCGGCACCCGACGCCACCGCGGGCGACGTGGAACGGGCCGCCCGCCTGGCCAACATCCACGACCGCGTCCTCGAACTCCCGCACGGCTACGACACGGTGATCGGCGAGGAGGCCAGGCTGTCCGGCGGCGAGGCCCAACGGGTCGCGCTCGCCCGCGCCCTGCTGGCCGACACCCCCGTCCTGGTGCTCGACGAGGCGACGTCCTTCGCCGACCCGCTCACCGAGCAGGCCGTGCGACGCGCACTGGACACGCTGCGGGACGGCACCAGGACCTTCCTGGTCATCGCACACCGCCTGGAGACCGTGGCCGGCGCCGACGCCGTCGCGGTCCTGGAGGACGGAGTGATCGCCGAGTACGGACCGCCCGGCGAACTGCTCGCCGAGGGCGGGAGGTTCGCCGCCCTGTGGGGTACCCGGCAGCCGGCGGTCCCAGCGGGAGAGGGTGAGCGGCTGTGACCGCGCACGGCCCGGCCGGTCCGACGGGGACGGGTCCGCGCACCCGCCCCGAACAGCGAGAGGACGACCTTCGATGATCACCCTGCTGCTGCGCGTGCTGGGCCATCAGCACGCCCGCCCGATGCGCCGCACCCTCACCCTGATGACGGTGACCGCGGTGGCCGAGGGCCTGTCCTACGCCCTGCTGGCGCCCGTGCTCCGGGCCCTGCTCGGCGATACGCCGGGGGACGCCTGGCCCTGGCTGGGCGCGTTCGGGGCGGCGGTCGCCGCGTGTGCGGTGCTGCGCTTCCTCAGCGACATGTCGGGGTTCCGCGTCGGCACCTCGCTGCTGCGCGGCGTCTACCACCGCCTCGGCGACCACCTGGCCCGGCTGCCGCTCGGCTGGTACAGCTCGGCCCGGGTGGGCGAGGTGTCGGTCCTGGCCGGTCAGGGCGTGCTGCGGGCCATGAGCGTGATCGCGCACCTGCTGGGACCGTTCGTCTCCGCCGCCGTGACCCCGCTGACGGTCGTCGTCGTGATCCTCGGGCTCAACTGGCAGCTGGGGCTGGCCGTCCTGGCCGGGGTCCCCGTCGTGGCGGCGGTCCAGACCCTGGCCGGGCGCCGCACGGTCGCCGAGGACGCGGAGCGCGCCACCCGCGACCGGGAGGCCACCGGACGGGTCATCGAATACCTCTGGGCGCAGCCGGTCCTGCGCGCCGGTGGCCGGACCGCCGAACGCTTCGGGCTCCTGGACGACGCCCTGCGCCGGGTCCAGCGGGCCTCCCGCCGCTCCGCGCTCGCCGCGCTGCCCGGCGCGGTGGGCCTGACGCTGACCGTGCAGGCGCTGTTCACCGCGGTGCTGGGTCTGGGGGCGTACCTCGCGCTCGGCGGACACCTCGGGGCGGCCGAACTGCTGACGGTCCTGGTCCTGGCGACGCGCTGTGCGGATCCGCTGCTGTCGCTGGCCGAGCTGGGCGGCAAACTGCGCGCGGCCCGGGGCGAACTGGCCAGGCTGGACGTACTGCTGCGCACCGAGCCGCTGCCGCAGGCCGCCGATCCCGTCGAACCGGCCGGCCACGGGGTGGAGTTCGATTCGGTCACCTTCCGGCACGGCGAGCACACCGTGTTCGACGGCCTGTCGCTGTCCCTCGCCGACGGTCAGTGGCTGGCGGTCGTGGGGCCGTCGGGCGCGGGCAAGAGCACCCTGCTGCAACTGCTCGCCCGGTTCTACGACGTGGACGCGGGCGCGGTGCGCGTGGGTGGCGTGGACGTGCGCGAGATCGGCACCGAGACGCTGATGGCACAGTTCGCCATCGTCTTCCAGGACGTCTACCTCTTCGACGGCACGATCGAGGACAACGTGCGCCTGGGCCGGCCCGGCGCCACGGAGGCAGAGGTGCGTGCCGCCGCCGGGGCGGCGCGGCTGGACGAGGTGATCGAGCGGCTGCCCGAGGGGTGGGCCACTCCCGTGGGCGAGGGCGGCGCCCGTCTGTCGGGCGGGGAGCGCCAGCGCGTCTCCATCGCCAGGGCGCTGCTGAAGGACGCCCCGATCGTGCTGCTGGACGAGGTGACGTCCGCGCTGGACCCCGTCAGCGAGTCGGCCGTCCACGCCGCCGTCGAGCACCTGGTGGCGGGCCGGACCGTGGTGTCGGTGGCCCACCGGCTGCACACCGTACGGCGCGCCGACCGCATCGCCTTCGTCGACGGCGGCCGGATCGTCGAGGAGGGCAGCCACGAGGAACTGCTGCGCCTCGGCGGCCGTTACGCGGCGTTCTGGGAGCTCGCCCCGGGCCCCTCGGCGGCAAGGCCGACACCGGACCCCGTCCTCCCGCCGGCGAGGTGAGCCCGCGGGGCCGGTCGCGGCGTCCGCGACCGGCCCCGGCTCATCCCCCGGCGCTCAGGACGTCCTGAGCGCCGCCGCCATCTCCGCCAGCCGCTCCGCCGGGGCCGAGCCGGTCACGACCGTCGTCGCGCCCTTCTCCTCACGCACCAGCGCGTTGTACTTCGGGCCCTCCCAGCGCTGCCAGGTCTCCCCCGCCACCTCCTGCGTGCGGCCGGTGTCCTTGGCCTTCTGGCTGACCTGGCTGATGTACAGCTTCGCCGGGGACGTGGACTGCTCGATCGCGACGTACTTGCCGTCCGGGTCGAGGAAGCCGAGGTGCCAGCTGTTGCCCGCGTCCCGGTCGTAGGTGACCGAGGTGGGCTTCCAGCCCTCGGGCAGGCCGCTGGGGGCCGCCACCGGGTACGGGGCGGCGCGCCGCGCGGTCAGGAGTTCGACGCGGTAGTCGACCGCCTTGACCGGATCGGCCTTGTCGTCGTGCGGAATGAAGATGTAGACGACACCTGCCACGACGGCGATCGCCATCAACGACAGGATCATGTCCCGCACTGTCTGCTTGCCTCGCTTGCTTGCCACGGGACCATCGTCGCATCAGCCCTCGCGGGACCGAATCGGGGGCGCCCCGCTCAAACGTGACCCGGTCTGCTCATTTTATCGTCCTGGCGATAGAGTCAGATCACCCTCATCCGGTCGTCGTCGTACAGAAAGGTGCGCTCCGATGTCCGAGCATCATCTGCCGTCCCAGCTGGAGGTCTCCCCGGAGGCCCCCGACCGCAACCTCGCCCTGGAGCTCGTCCGGGTCACCGAGGCCGCAGCCATGGCCGCCGGGCGCTGGGTCGGCCGCGGGGACAAGATCGGGGCCGACGGCGCCGCCGTGAAGGCCATGCGGACCCTCGTCTCCACCGTGTCCATGAACGGCATCGTGGTCATCGGCGAGGGCGAGAAGGACGAAGCCCCCATGCTGTTCAACGGCGAGCGGGTGGGCGACGGCACCGGGCCCGAGGTGGACATCGCCGTCGACCCGATCGACGGCACGACGCTGAACGCCAAGGGGATGCCCAACGCCATCGCGGTGCTGGCCGCCGCCGACCGGGGCGCGATGTTCGACCCGTCCGCCGTCTTCTACATGGACAAGCTGGTCACCGGCCCCGAGGCCGCCGACTTCGTCGACATCAACGCACCCGTCTCGGTGAACATCCGGCGCGTCGCGAAGGCGAAGAGTTCCACGCCCGAGGACGTCACGGTCGTCGTCCTGGACCGGCCCCGCCACGACGGGATCGTCAAGGAGATCCGGGAGACCGGCGCCCGGATCAAGTTCATCTCCGACGGCGACGTGGCCGGATCGATCATGGCCGCGCGCGAGGGCACCGGCGTCGACCTGCTCATGGGGATCGGCGGCACCCCCGAGGGCATCATCTCGGCCTGCGCCATAAAGTGCCTCGGCGGCGTCATCCAGGGCAAGCTCTGGCCGAAGGACGAGGCTGAGCGGCGGCGCGCCCTGGACGCCGGGCACGACCTGGACCGGGTGCTGTCCACGGACGACCTGGTCAGCGGGGACAACGTGTTCTTCGTGGCGACCGGCATCACGGACGGCGAGCTGATGCGCGGGGTGCGCTACCGCGCGGAGACGGCGACCACCGAGTCCATCGTCATGCGGTCCAAGTCGGGCACCATCCGGACGATCAGCTCCACCCACCGGCTGTCGAAGCTGCGCGCCTACAGCGCCATCGACTTCGACCGCGCGAAGTAGCCCGACGGCCGCACCGCCCCGGCACGCCCGCGCGTCCGGCCGAAGAGGCGCCCCCCATGTGCGGTGGGGGCGCCTCTTCGTATGTGTGGGTACGGGACCAGGGCCCCGTCAGCCCGCGATGCGGTCGGTCGCGCCCGAGGCCTTCAGCTCCACATCGCGCCGCCTGCGCCGGGCGAGCGCGACGCGGCGCTCGGCGGCGGTGAGGCCACCCCAGACGCCGTACGGCTCGGGCTGCATCAGGGCGTGCTCGCGGCACTCGACCATCACGGGACAGCGCGCGCAGACCCGCTTCGCGGACTCCTCGCGCGAGAGGCGGGCGGCAGTCGGCTCCTTCGACGGGGCGAAGAACAGCCCGGCTTCGTCCCGGCGGCACACCGCCTCCGAATGCCAGGGGCCGGCCTGGTCCTCCCGAGCGGGTGCCCGCTGCGGGGGGACGGCGGCGACCTGCAGGGGCTGATGCGGCAGTTGCAGCACGGGTCCACTCCTGACGACGGCTTCGCGAGCGAGAGACGATGCAGCAGTCCCTACCCGCTGTGCGCGCGCCTATGCACTGAGTGGCACCTGCGGCGTGTTTCAAAAGTTCCCTCGCGGCCGGAAAGGCACCCGCACACCGCGCCGCGGGAACCGCCTTCAGTGGCCGAGGTGTTTACGCAGCCGGTCCTGGAGATCCGCGATGAACTTGCCACGCTTCGGCTTCGCCTCGACGCTGCCGAACACGGAATATCCGTTGACGACCACCACGGGCGCTTCGGGATCGGCCGATTCCAGCGTGCGTACTTCGAAACTGCCGAAAATTCCCGTACCGCTGCCGCGCAGCGAGATGTTCTCGGGCACCCTGATCTCCACGCTCCCGAAGACGGAGGTCGCGTTGATCACGGTGAGACGCTGGCCGAAAAGCGCCTCGGTCAGATCGATTTCCACACTGCCGAACAGCGAGAAGGCGTTCGTCCGTCCGCCGACCCGCCAACGGCCCTTGCGGGTCGAGCTGCTGAAGATCGCCACCAGATTGTCGGCGGGGCCGGTGGCCGTCTCGGGGCCGTAGGCGTACGGGGTGCCGGAGGCGGGCCTGGGCGCGCCGCCGGGCGACGGCAGGTCCCGTACGAGCGGTTCGAGCTCGCCGACCGTCTTGGCGCGGTAGACGGAATCGACCCGGTCCGCGTGCTCGTCGGCGGTCAGCCGGCCCTCGGCCATCGCTTCCCGCAGAATGTCCGCGATCCGGTCGCGGTCCGCGTCGGAAGCACGGATGCCTTCGGTTACCGCCGGCGCGGTGGGCTGCTGGGGCTGCTTGTCGAGGTCCACCGCCCCAGCGTACCGAAACGCGATAGATCGCGACAGAGGGTGGACGGTGCGCCGCCCGGCCAACCCTGCCGGAACCGGGTGAGCCCTACCTCACAAGCCCGCCGCCCCCGGCGGGTCCTACCCTGGTGGGTGCGCTGTCCAAGGGTGCCAGCCGCTGTCTGCCGAGTGAGGAATGGCCGTAATGCCAGAGTTTGCGTACTCCGATCTGCTCCCTCTGGGAGAGGACACCACGCCCTACCGTCTGGTCACCGCCGAGGGTGTGTCCACCTTCGAGGCCGACGGGCGTACGTTCCTCAAGGTCGAGCCGGAGGCGCTGCGCACCCTGGCCGCCGAGGCCATGCACGACATCTCGCACTACCTGCGGCCCGCGCACCTGGCGCAGCTGCGGCGGATCGTGGACGACCCGGAGGCCTCGTCCAACGACAAGTTCGTCGCGCTCGACCTGCTGAAGAACGCGAACATCGCCGCCGCGGGTGTCCTGCCGATGTGCCAGGACACCGGTACGGCCATCGTCATGGGCAAGCGCGGGCAGAACGTGCTGACCTCGGGCGGTGACGAGGAGGCTCTGTCGCACGGCATCTTCGACGCGTACACGAAGCTCAACCTGCGCTACTCGCAGATGGCCCCGCTGAACATGTGGGAGGAGAAGAACACCGGCTCCAACCTCCCGGCCCAGATCGAGCTGTACGCGACCGACGGCGGCGCGTACAAGTTCCTCTTCATGGCCAAGGGCGGCGGTTCGGCCAACAAGTCGTTCCTGTTCCAGGAGACCAAGGCGGTCCTCAACGAGGCATCCATGATGAAGTTCCTGGAGGAGAAGATCCGCCTCCTGGGGACCGCGGCCTGCCCGCCGTACCACCTGGCGATCGTCGTCGGCGGTACGTCCGCCGAGTTCGCGCTGAAGACCGCGAAGTACGCCTCCGCGCACTACCTGGACGAGCTGCCCACCGAGGGCTCCCCGACCGGGCACGGCTTCCGGGACAAGGAGCTGGAGGAGAAGGTCTTCGAGCTGACGCAGAAGATCGGCATCGGGGCGCAGTTCGGCGGCAAGTACTTCTGCCACGACGTGCGGGTGGTGCGCCTGCCCCGGCACGGCGCCTCGCTGCCCGTCGCCATCGCCGTGTCCTGCTCGGCGGACCGGCAGGCCACCGCGAAGATCACCGCCGACGGCGTCTTCCTGGAGCAGCTGGAGAAGGACCCGGCCCGCTTCCTGCCGGACACCACCGACGAGCACCTCGACAGCGAGGGCGACGTCGTGCGCATCGACCTGAACCGGCCGATGGACGAGATCCTCGCCGAGCTGACCAAGTACCCCGTCAAGACCCGGCTCTCGCTGACCGGGCCGCTGGTCGTGGCGCGCGACATCGCACACGCCAAGATCAAGGAACGCCTCGACGCGGGCGAGGAGATGCCGCAGTACCTGAAGGACCACCCGGTGTACTACGCGGGCCCGGCGAAGACCCCCGAGGGCTACGCCTCCGGCTCCTTCGGCCCGACCACGGCCGGCCGCATGGACAGCTATGTCGCGCAGTTCCAGGCGGCGGGCGGCTCCAAGGTGATGCTCGCCAAGGGCAACCGCTCCAAGCAGGTCACCGACGCGTGCGACGCGCACGGCGGCTTCTACCTGGGCTCGATCGGCGGCCCGGCGGCCCGGCTCGCGCAGGACTGCATCAAGAAGGTCGAGGTCGTCGAGTACGAGGAGCTCGGCATGGAGGCGGTCTGGAGGATCGAGGTGGAGGACTTCCCCGCGTTCGTCGTCGTGGACGACAAGGGCAACGACTTCTTCACCGAGCCCGCCCCGGCCCCGACGTTCACCAGCATCCCGGTGCGCGGCCCCGGCCTGGGCTGAGCCCCCGCACGGGCACAGGGGCGCCCCGCGCCCCTGTGCCGCCGCCCGCTCAGCCGTCGAGCAGCCCCGATGTGGCCACCAGATAGCCGAGCTGGGCACGGCTGGTGCTGCCCAGCTGGTCGGAGACCTTGCGCATGTGCTCGGCGACGCTGCGCCGGCTCATCCCGATCCGGCGCGCTATCGCGGCGTCCGTCTCGCCGTTCACCACGGCCTGGAGGATGGCCCGTTGCAGGTCGGAGGTGACGACCGGGGTACGCAGCGGCGCCCGCTCGGGCCGTACGGGCACCGCGCGGGCCCATGCCTCGTCGAAGCCGCGGGCCAGGAAGCGCACCAGCGCCGGGTGGCGGACGCACAGCGCCTCGTGCGGATCGTCGGAGAAGGGCACGAAGGCGAGGTCCAGGTCGACCACGATCACCCGGTCGACGACCTCGGCGAGCGTCCTGATCTCCGCCCCGGCCGCGCTGACCTGCTCGATGTAGGCGAGGGTCGCCCGGTCGGAGCGGACGGTGTGCTGGTAGACGGTCCGCTGCCGGATACCGCGCCGCAGGTTGCCCAGGTCCCGCTCCAGCGCCACCTTCAGAGCCTGTTCCGGCCGTCCGCCGCCGGGCTGCGCGGTGCGGATCTCCTCCCGGCAGCCGGCCACCCCCGCCTCCAGCGCCTTGCTGATGACCGCCTCCCCGGAGAGCCGGGTGAGTTCGGGCTGTTCGAGCCGGTACACGTCCGCGTACAGGGACTCGAAGGCGGCGAGCGTGGTGCGGGTGGCGCGCAGGGCGCGGCGCCGTTCGAGTACGGCCTCCCGGAGCGGGGCGAGCGCGGCGTACGAGGCGGTCTCCGGCGGTACGGGAATCATCGAGCCCGGCGACCGGCGGTCCGCGACCATCAGGTGAAGGGCTCTCAGGCAGCCGGCCACCTCCTCGCGCGGCAGGCTGCCCGCCACCAGCGCGCGCCGGTAGGAGGCGAGCGCCCGCTCGCACGGCTGCTCCGGCGGGCGTCCCGGCCCCCCGGCGCCGTCCGGCGCCGATTCGCGGCAATCGCATGCCGGTGGGCTGGAATGGTCGTCCTTCACAAGGATGCAGATTACCTTTGTGCAAACGGCGGGAGAGAGGAAAGCCCCGTGGTCTGGCCGACTATGAGCGGGTGACCTCCGGCAGCCCCCGCCCCCTCGACGAGCCGGCCGCCGAATCGGCCGGTTCTCCTCGCGACGAGCGCTTCTTCCGCATTCTGGTGGCCGGTTGCTCGGTCTCCTCGTACGGCACGTTCCTCAATATGGTGGCGCTCAATCTCTTCGTCTACGAAACGACGGGGCGGGCGCTCGCCATGGGGCTGTTCATGGCGGTCCGGCTGGGGGCCGGATTTCTCGCCGGTCTGGCCGCGGGCGGTCTGCTCGCGCGTTTCACCGCGAAACGCGTGATGCTCTGGACGAATATCGCGCAGGCGGCCGTGATGCTGCCGCTGATTTTCGCGCCGGCCGGATGGCGTACGCCTTCGCTGTTCACCGTGTCCGTGGTGGTCGGGTCCTGCGGGACGCTGTTCATGGTGGCCCTGCGCAGCTCCGTTCCGGAGATGGTGGGCGAGGAGCGGCGGTCCTGGGCGAACTCACTGACGGTCACCGGGCGTTCGATGGCGATGGTGGCCGGCTTCGCCTCGGCGGGGGTGGTCGTCTCGCTCGTCGGGTACACCGCCGCGTTCGTGGTCGACCTGGGCACCTTCGCGGTCTGCGCGCTGACGGTGGCCCTGCTGCCGGTCGCGGGCGGCGGGAAGGGCCGGGCGGAGGCCGCGTCCACAAGTGCGGGGAAACCGGCGCGGCGGACGCCCGTCGCGTTCGCCGCCCTGGCCGCCGTGCCGGGTCTCGGCCTGATGGTGGGGCTGCGCGGGGTGGACGCGCTCGGCTCCTCGTCCCACAACGCGGCGCTGCCCGTGCACTCCGCCGCGCTCGACGCCTCGCACCCCGCCCTGTTCGTCAGCGCGTTCTGGTGCCTGTGGGCGGTCGGCAACATCGTGGCCCAGCAGGTGATCCAGCGGTACACCCGTCGCACCGGCCGCTCGGTGGGCGCTTCCGGCTTCGGCTACGGGACCTGTGTCATGTCCGGGGCCTTCATCCTGGCGTTCGCCGGCTTCCCCCTGGCGGCCACCGCCCTGATCGCCCTCGTCGCGGGCGCCGCCGACGGGCTGACCGAGGTCTCGTACACCTCGCACCTCCAGACCCTGCCGGCCGGGCCGCGCGCCCATGCCTTCGGGCTGTCCGCGACGGTGGAGAACCTCGGTTTCGGGGCCGGGATGATCCTCGTCGCGGCAGCCCTCGAACACTTCAGCCCGCCGGCGGTCGTCGGCTGGTCGCACGGCGCGGCCCTGGCCGTCGCGGTGGTGTTCCTGCTCCGCATGGCCGCGAGGCGCGCCCCGCGCCCCGGCCCGACGCAGCCGTGAGGGCGTCGGCGCGGGGCCACGCCGGGGCGTACCCGTACGGCGGGAATCAGCCAATCTCGCGCATGGCCCGTTGCGGCCCCGGGCGGCGCCGGACCGGGCCGCGGGGAGCGCGGCGACGGCCGGGCCGGGGCACCGGGTGGGGTCCGCGACCCCCAGGGTCTGTCCAACGATTCCCGTCTTCGCCCACAGGGGGGCCGCACGGCGTCGGGTGCTTCCACGGGTTCCCGGCTCCGCTCGAACCGGGAAGACCCCGTGAGCGGCCGGACCGGCCCCGCGGCCGTCCGCGGGGCACCACCGCTTTCGCGCACCGGGCCGGTCCCCGGACTTGCGGGACACCGGGCCGATGCGGTGGGTTGTCCGGCGTCGCCGGAGAAATCCGCATCGCCGGGCGGTCCGGCCCGGTGCCGTCACCGGGCGCCGGGGCCGTCCGCGCGTACCCGCCGCCGGTCCTCACCCCTGCCGACTCTCGCCGCACCGCCGTCCGAACCCGTACGGCCGCACCACCCTCACCGTCCCACTCCGGAAAGGCGGACACCGCATGACGCCGGTCCTCCACCGCAGCCATGCCGACGACCTGCTCACCTTCATCAGGTCCAGCCCCTCCCCGTACCACGCCGTGGCGAGCGCCGCCCAGCGGCTGGAGAAGGCGGGCTTTCGTGAACTGCGCGGAACCGACGACTGGACGGGCACCACGGGCGGCAGCTTCGTCGTCCAAGGAGGCGCGCTGATCGCCTGGTACGCCCCCGAGTCCCTGCCCGCGCACACACCGTTCCGGATCATCGGCACCCACACCGACTCACCGAACCTGCGGATCAAGCCCACCCCCGACACGGGGTCGGCCGGCTGGCGGCAGGTCGCGGTGGAGATCTACGGCGGGGTCCCGCTCAACACCTGGCTGGACCGGGATCTGGGCATCTCGGGCCGGCTCGCGCTGCGCGCCCCCGGCGGGCGGACCGACTCCCGGCTGGTGCAGATCGACGAGCCCCTGCTGCGGGTGCCGCAGCTGGCGATCCACCTGGACCGCACCGTCAACGACGGGCTGGCCCTGGACCGGCAGCGGCACATCGCACCGATCTGGTCGCTCGGCGCGGCCGACGAGGGGGCGCTGCTGCGCCGGGTCGCGGCAGCCGCCGACGCCGCACCGGACGAGGTGCTGGGCTGGGACCTGATGCTGCACGACGTGCAGCCGCCCGGATATCTCGGCGCGGAGCGGGAGTTCGTGGTGTCCTCGCGGCTGGACAACCTGGTGTCGGTGCACGCCGGGGTGACCGCGCTGGCGGCGGTGGCGACGGCGGCCGACGCGCCCGCGTACATCCCGGTGCTGGCCGCCTTCGACCACGAGGAGGTCGGCAGCGGCTCGGACACCGGGGCGCAGAGCCCCCTCCTGGAGCGGGTACTGAGCCGTTCGGTGACCGCGCGGGGCGGCAGCTCCGAGGACTGGTCGCGGGCGCTGGCCGGCGCGTACTGCGTCTCGGCCGACATGGCGCACGCCGTCCACCCCAACTACGCGGAGCGCCACGACCCGGGCCACCAGCCGCTGCCCAACGGCGGCCCCACGGTCAAGGTCAACGTCAACCAGCGCTACGCCACCGACTCGGCCGGCATCGCGCTGTTCGCCGCCGCCTGCGAGCGGGCGGGGGCGCCGTGGCAGCCGTTCGTCTCCAACAACGCGATGCCGTGCGGCACGTCCATCGGCCCGCTCACCGCTGCCCGGCTGGGTGTGCCGACCGTCGACGTGGGCGTGCCGGGGCTCTCGATGCACTCCGCGCGCGAGCTGTGCGGGGCCGAGGACCCGGGGCACCTGGCGGCGATCCTGACGGCGTTCGCGGCCTCGGGCTGAGGTCCTGAGGCGCTGAGGCGCTGAGGCGCTGAGGCGCTGAGGCGCTGAGCCGGGGCGCGCGTGCGGTACGGGGAGGGGCCGGTGCGGCTCCTCCCCGTACCCGTGTGCGACGGGTGTTACGCGAAGCGCTGGTTCGCGCCGCCGTCGCAGGGTTGCAGCCTCAGCGGGTCGTGGGCGCCCGCGAGGGTAGCGCACAGGCCCGTCGCCGCGGCCGGGCTCAGGGTGCCCGACTGGCGGACGAACTGCTGGTTGGCGGCGCCGGAGCAGTTGTAGAGGATGAGGGCCGCGCCCGCCTTGTAGTCGGCGCCCGGTACGTCCAGGCAGCGGTCGTGGCTCAGTTCGGTGCGCAGGTTCTTCGTGGCGGAGTCGTACCACCAGCCCTGGTTGCGCCCGCCGTGGCACTCCCAGCCGGTGACCCCGGTGTTGTTACGGGTGACGGAGGCGGGGGCGTCCAGGCAGGCGGCCGTCGCCTCGCCGCGCAGGGGCGTGAAGAGGTCGTCCCAGGCGGCGGGCTGGAGCACCGGCTGTCCGGTGCTCGCCGGGTCGGCGCAGCTCGCCTCGCGCAGGCCCGAGTTGTAGATCTGGGTCAGGCAGGAGGCGAAGGCCCCGTGGCCGGCCGCGTTCGGGTGGAAGGACTGGCGGACGGAGTTGGAGTCCGGCGGGAAGTGCGACAGGTCGATGTAGAGACCGCGGGCCCAGGTGGACTCGCTGCACACCTCGTGGCCGTGGAAGAGGCGCGAGTTGTCGAGGTAGACGGCGCCCGTGTCGGCGGCCACCTCGCGCATGCCGCGCTCGAAGGCGGGAACGGCGGTGTTGCGGCCCCAGGCCGCGTCGGAGTCGTATCCGGCGCAGCCGCCGGGAAGCTTGCCGGGGAAGTTCGGGTTGTCGTAGAAGTCCGGGCCGATGGGGCTCGGGTAGCCCATGACGACGAGCTTGTAGTCGCCGTCGGTGTAGCCGGCGTCGCTCATCACGGTCTTCAGGTCGCGCACGGTCTTCTCGACCTTGGGGACGAGCCCGTCGACGCGGGCCTGCCAGCCCCCGTCGTACTTGGACTGGCAGGCACCCTGGAGGAGGACCCAGCGGGTGACACAGTCCGTCATGACGGGCCCGAACTGGAGGTCGTCGTTGGCACCCGCGACCAGCACGATCATCTTGATGCGGGTGTTGCGCGCCTTGATGGCCAGGTTGTCGCTCTGCACCAGCTCGTCGGCGTACTGCTTGGAGCCGCCGATGACGATGTTTCCGGTGTACGCGCCGGAGCACGAGACGTTGTACGTGACGTCGGCCGGAATCCCCGTGCGGTGGATCGCGGAGTCGGGTGAGCGGTGGCACCAGTTGTCGGGGCCGTTGGTGCCGGCCTCGTACGTGCCGACGCCCTCGCCGGATATCTCGCTGTCGCCGAGCGAGATGAGCCCCGTCCTGCGGTCGGCGAGCGGGCGCTCGGCCGGGTCGCCGTACAGCTGGGTGGCCTCCGCGGCGCGGATGGCCTCCAGTTCGGGTGACAGGGGGGTGGATGCGGTACTGGTGGTACCGGACGGGGCGGCGGTGGCCGTTCCCGCCGCCGCGGTCATGCCGCCGAACGCCGCCGCCATGGCCGCGGCGGCCGCGACGGTACAGCGGAGTCTGTGCCTGGTGCGCCTCATTGCGCCTCCCGAGTTGTGGTTACCCCCGGTATTTACTGGTCGGTAGACGACTTGGGAATAGCTGGAACAAGACAAGTGCTCATCTTTTTCAGGAGGTTGAACGACAGTGGAACAGGGAACGGGCGAGGGCTACCGCGTCGAGCACGACTCGATGGGCGAGGTCAGGGTCCCCGCCGAAGCGAAGTGGCGGGCCCAGACGCAGCGGGCCGTGGAGAACTTCCCGCTCTCCGGGCAGCGCCTGGAGCGGGCCCACATCGAGGCCCTGGCCCGCATCAAGGCCGCCGCCGCCAAGGTCAACGCCGAGCTGAAGGTCCTGGACCCCGAGATCGCGCGGGCGGTCCAGGAAGCGGCCGGCGAGGTCGCGGAGGGGCGCTGGGACGCGCACTTCCCGGTCGACGTCTTCCAGACCGGCTCGGGTACCTCCTCGAACATGAACACCAATGAGGTGGTGGCCACGCTCGCCACCGAGCGCCTCGGCCGCGAGGTCCACCCCAACGACCACGTCAACGCCTCGCAGTCCTCCAACGACGTCTTCCCCTCCTCCATCCACATCGCCGCGACCGCCGCGGTGACCGCCGGCCTGATCCCCGCCCTGGACCATCTGGCGGCCGCCCTGGAGCGCAAGGCGGAGGAGTTCGCGACGGTCGTGAAGGCCGGGCGCACCCATCTGATGGACGCCACGCCCGTCACCCTCGGCCAGGAGTTCGGCGGGTACGCGGCGCAGGTCCGCTACGGCGTCGAGCGGCTGCGCGCCTCACTCCCCCGCCTCGCGGAACTCCCGCTCGGCGGCACGGCCGTGGGCACCGGCATCAACACCCCGCCCGGCTTCTCCGCCGCCGTGATCGCCGAGGTGGCCCGCGCCACCGGCCTGCCGCTCACCGAGGCCCGCGACCACTTCGAGGCGCAGGGCGCGCGGGACGGCCTGGTGGAGACCTCCGGCCAGCTGCGCACCATCGGCGTCTCGCTCACCAAGATCTGCAACGACCTGCGCTGGATGGCGTCGGGCCCGCGCACCGGTCTCGCCGAGATCTCCCTGCCCGACCTCCAGCCTGGCTCCTCGATCATGCCGGGCAAGGTCAATCCGGTCATCCCCGAGGCGGTCCTGATGGTCGCCGCGCAGGTCACCGGGAACGACGCCACGGTCGCCGCGGCGGGCGCGGCCGGCAACTTCGAGCTGAACGTGATGCTCCCGGTCATCGCGAAGAACCTGCTGGAATCCGTACGGCTGCTCTCCAACGCCGCGCGGCTGCTCGCGGACCGCACGGTCGACGGGATCACCGCGCACGCGGAACGGGCCAGGGAGTACGCCGAGTCCTCGCCGTCCGTCGTCACCCCGCTGAACAAGTACATCGGCTACGAGGAGGCGGCGAAGGTCGCCAAGAAGTCGCTCGCCGAGCGCCGGACGATCCGCGAGGTGGTCATCGAGTCGGGCTACGTGGAGCGCGGCGACCTGACCGAACAGCAGCTCGACGAGGCTCTGGATGTGCTGCGCATGACCCGGCCGTGACGCCCGTCGCTGCGGGACACCGGGAGGCTCACTACGATCTCTCCATGACAGGTAGCGGAGAGATTGAGCGCTGGACGCCGGGTGATCAGATCCTGTGGCGCTACCGGGGCAACGGCCCCGAGCGGCCGGATTCGGCCGCGCGCCCGTTCCACATCTGCCGCCCGGTCACGGTCGTCCAGGACACCGAGGAGCTGCTGGCGGTGTGGGTGGCGCCCGGCACCGAGTGCGTCAAGCCGGTCCTGGCGGACGGCACCGATGTGCACGCCGAACCGCTCGCCACCCGGTACACCGCCCCGCGCACCACCGCCCGCTCCCCCTGGCTGGGCAACGGGGTGCTGAAGCTGGCCGCGCCCGGCCTGCCCTGGTCGGTCTGGCTGTTCTGGGAGCGCGGCTGGCACTTCCGCAGCTGGTACGTGAACCTGGAGGAGCCGCGCACCCGGTGGGCCGGCGGCGTCGACTCCGAGGACCACTTCCTCGACATCTCCGTCTACCCGGACCGCAGCTGGCTCTGGCGCGACGAGGACGAGTTCGAGCAGGCCCAGCGGGTCGGCCTGATCGCGCCGGACGTGGCGGACCGGGTGCGGGCGGCGGGGGCCGAGGCGGTCGGGCTGATCCGTGACTGGGCGGCGCCGTTCCGTGACGGCTGGGAGAACTGGCGGCCCGATCCGGCGTGGCGGGTACCCGAACTGCCCGACGACTGGGACCGTCGGCCGGATGACTCGGACCGCACGCCTTCCGCCATGCCGTCGTGAGACCCTTGATGGACCCCAGGGGGGCAAACGTAGGATCGTCCCGAGAAGTGCGGCTCGACCCCAACCGGCAGGCGGGGATCGGGAGCTGACCGCAAGTCATCGGCTCGTCGCACAAATGGCAGCCCTCACGGACCGCATCGGTGTCACGAGTCGCACGAGTTGCCCACATCGCATGAGCCACTACGAGGGGGTGGAGACGTGTCCGCTGTCCGCTGCCGTCCCGTCGGAAACGTTGTCATCGACATCCCCCGTGGACATCCGGTTTCGGCCCCGTGTCCCGGGGCAGGCGATGTCAGCCGTTGTCATTGCCACTCCTGCCGGGGCACAGTGACGCCCCACAAGGTGATTGCCTCATACAACCGGCCCGGACGGACGGAACCCCACGCGTGACGGAGCACCCCACCTCCCACGAAGGCCGGCAGCCTCTCGCCGCCCGGCCGCAGGAACGCACCCGGCCGCGGCAGCGGGACGCCGCCGTGGCGGCCGCCGCTGCCGCGACGGCGATCCCGGCCCCGGCCAAGGGCTCCGGCCCGGCGGGACCCGACCCCCAGGCGGCGACGCGGCGCGAGGGCGACCGGCTGCGCTTCGTGGGGGCCGCCACCCGGCGGATCGCCCGGGGCATAGACCTGGACGAGATCGTGCTGGGACTGTGCCGGGCCAGTGTCCCGACGTTCTCCGACGCCATACTCGTCTACCTCCGCGACCCGCTGCCCGTCGGCGACGAGCGGCCCGTCAACCCGTTCGTGCTGCGGCTGCGCCGCTCGGACCGGCTGCGGCTGACGGAGGAGGAGACCGAGAGCCTGCCGGAGACCGAGCGGCTGCGACTGCCCACCGTCGACCCGCAGGCCGATCTGATGCCCGCCGCCGAGCTGTGCGAGGTCCGGGCCGGCAGCGCGCTCGCCGAGGTGCTGCGCGGGGTGCGCCCGGTCTTCGGCGACGCCGCGGCGGCCCGCGTCGCGCTGCCCGAACTGCTCGGCGCCGACCGCGCGGTGCCGTCCGGACACCGGGTGATCCTGGCCCCGCTGCGCGGCCGCCGCCGGGTCATCGGGGCCGCGGTCTTCCTGCGCGGCGCGGAACGCCTGCCGTTCGAGGCCAACGACCTTCTGGTGGCCGCCCAGCTGGCGACGCACACCGCGCTCGGCATCGACAAGGCGGTGCTCTACGGGCGCGAGGCCTACATCGCCGACGAGTTGCAGCGCACGATGCTGCCCGACTCGCTCCCCCAGCCGACCGGCGTGAAACTCGCCTCGCGCTACCTCCCGGCCGCCGAGACGGCCCGGGTCGGCGGCGACTGGTACGACGCGATCCCGCTGCCCGGCAGCCGGGTCGCCCTCGTCGTCGGGGACGTCATGGGCCACTCCATGACCTCCGCCGCGATCATGGGCCAGCTGCGCACCACCGCCCAGACCCTCGCCGGGCTCGACCTGCCGCCGCAGGAGGTGCTGCACCACCTGGACGAGCAGGCGCAGCGGCTCGGCAGCGACCGCATGGCCACCTGCCTGTACGCGGTGTACGACCCGGTCGCGCACCGCATCACCGTCGCCAACGCCGGCCACCCGCCGCCCGTCCTGCTCCACCTGGGCGGCCGCGCGGAGGTGCTGCGGGTGCCCCCGGGCGCCCCGATCGGCGTCGGCGGTGTGGACTTCGAGGCCGTCGAGCTGGACGCCCCGGCCGGCGCGACGCTGCTGCTGTACACCGACGGGCTGGTCGAGTCGCGGCTGCGGGACGTGTGGACGGGCATCGAGCTGCTGCGCGAACGGCTCGCCACCACGGCCCGGCTGACCGGTCCGGACCACTCGCCGCCGCTGGAGGCGCTCTGCGACGACGTGCTGGACATGCTCGGCCCCGGCGACCGCGACGACGACATCGCGCTGCTGGCCGCCCGCTTCGACGGGATCGCGCCGAGCGACGTGGCGTACTGGTTCCTGGACCCGGACGACTCCGCCCCCGGCCGCGCCCGCAGGCTGGCCCGCAGGGCGCTCGGCCGGTGGGGCCTGGACGAGCTGTCGGACTCGGTGGAGCTCCTGATCAGCGAGGTGGTCACCAACGCCGTGCGGTACGCGGAGCGGCCGGTGACCCTGCGTCTGCTGCGCACGGACACGCTGCGCTGCGAGGTCGGCGACGACTCCCCGCAGCTCCCCCGCCAGCGCCGCGCCCGCGACATGGACGAGAACGGCCGCGGCCTGTTCCTGGTCAACCGGCTGGCCCGGCGCTGGGGCGCGACCCGGCTGTCGACGGGCAAGGTCGTGTGGTTCGAGATGCCGGTGCGCGGGTAGGGCCCGCGCGGAACGCCGAAACGGGCGGTGTACGAGGACTTCTCCTCGTACACCGCCCGTTTCGGCTGTCGGGGCCGGGTCGGTCAGGGCGTCATCGTTCGGCGCTGTTGTCCGGCCGCTTGTCCCCCGAGATGTCCGGCAGGCCGATGGAGGTCGAGGGGTCCGGGCCCGGTTCCGTCGACGGGCCGGGGGGCGGCTCCGAGGTCGGATCGTCCGAGGGCGAGGGGGGCGGTGAGCTCGGCGGGGCCTCGCTGGAGGGGGGCGGCTCGGAGGTCGGGGTGTCGTCGGACGGTTCGCCGGAGGGCGTGGAGTCGCCGGAGGCCGAGGTGCTGGGGGACGCCGAGTGGGACGGGGGCGGCGGGCTGACGGCGGCGCCCATGTCGGTGTCGAGGACGAACTTGCTCGCCTTACCGAGGGAGTGGCCCATGTAGTCGGCCCAGATCTCGGCCGGGAAGCCGCCGCCGTTGACGCGGCCGCCGCCGCCGGCGCCCTGGAGGGTCACCTGCGCGTTCTTCTTGATCTTCTTGCCGTCGTCGCCGGTCCGGTCGAAGGCCGCCTCGCCGAACAGGCCGACCGAGGTGACCAGATCCGGGGTGTAGCCGGTGAACCAGGCGGACTTGTTGTCGTCCGAGGTACCGGTCTTGCCGGCGATGTCCTGCTTCAGGAGTCCTTCGGCGTTGCGGACGGAGCCGCGGGCCGTACCGTCGTCGACCACGCCGGTCAGCACCGACGTCACGGAGTCCGCGGCCTGGCGCGAGATCACCTGGTCGCCGATCGCGTCGGGCAGCTTCAGCGGCTCGTCGCCCTGGTGGACGGCGGACTTCACGATCTGCGGGGTGACCTTCTTGCCGTGGTTGTCGAGCGTGGCGTAGATCCCGGCCATCTCCAGCGGGCTGGCGCCCATGGAGCCGAGGGTCTGTGCCGGTACGGCGTCCAGCCCGTCCACGTCCATGCCGAGCTTGCCCGCGGTCTCCATCACCCTGCTCATGCCGACGTCCACGCCCATCTGCGCGAAGACGGAGTTGACGGACTGGTTCATCGCGGTCTGGACGGTGATCTGGCCGTAGTCGTGGTCGTCCTCGTTCTCCGGCGCGAAGTACCTGTCGCCGCCGACGACCGGGCGCTTGCTGGTGCCGTCGTAGCGGGTGTTCGCGGTGATCTGCTCGCCGTCCTGCGTCTTCGACTTCTCGTCGAGGGCGGCGGCGAGGATGACGGGCTTGAAGGTGGAGGCGGGCTGGTAGTCGCGCCGGGCGGCGTTCGACACCCAGTGCTCGTTCTGGCCGCGTCCGCCGTACAGGGCGAGCACCGCGCCGGTCTTCGGGTCGAGGGAGGCGGCGCCGGCCTGGATGTCCTGGTCGAGCTTGCGCTTCTTGGTGTCCAGCTTGTCGATCAGCTTGGTCTCGACCGACTTCTCCAGCTGCTGCTGCTTCTTCTTGTCGATGTTGACGGTGATCGTCCAGCCACCGAGGTCGAACTGCTCACCGCTGATGTCCAGCTGCTTGAGCACCGCCTGGCGGGCCATCTCGACGATGTACCCCTTCTGGCCGGCCGTGCCGTTCAGCGGCTTGGGGTCGCGGGGGACGGGGAACTTCAGCTTCTGGCGTTCGGCGGGGTCGAGCCAGTCCTCCTCGACCATGTTGTTCAGCGTGTACGCCCAGCGTTCCTTGACGAGCGCCTTGCCCCTCGGCCCGGCGACGGCCCAGTCGTACTGGCTGGGTGCCTGGAGCAGTGCGGCGAGGTAGGCGCCCTGGGAGACGTTCAGGTCCTTGGCGTCCACGCCGTAGTACGCCTGCGCGGCGGCCTGGATGCCGTAGGCGCCGCGGCCGTAGTAGCTGGTGTTGATGTACCCGGCGAGGATCTCCTTCTTGCTCCTCTTCTGGTCCACCTTCAGTGAGATGACCAGCTCCTTGAGCTTCCGGGTGACCGTCTGGTCCTGCTCCAGGTAGTAGTTCTTGACGTACTGCTGGGTGATGGTCGAGCCACCCTGCTTGCCCTTGCCGGAGAGGGTGTTGATCAGGCCGCGCGTGGTGCCCTTGAAGTCGATGCCGTGGTCGTCGTAGAAGGACTTGTTCTCGGCGGCGACGAAGGTGTCCTGGACCTGTTTGGGTACCTCGGCGAGGCTCACGATCTCGCGGTTGACCTCGCCGGTCCGGGCCAGCAGGCTGCCGTCGGAGTACTTGTAGACGTTGGCCTGGAGCTTGGCCCTGGCGTTGCCCTCGGGCACGTCCACAACCATGTAGAGCACGGCGAAGGCACCCATGCCCAGAAGGATCACCCCGAAGGCCGTGCCCAGTAGTTTGCGCCAGGTGAAGAGTCTGCGTATGCCGCCGCTCTTCGCAGCCCGCCGCTGGGCTCGTCGCGCATCCGCTCGACCCATCGCTTGGTTGCTCCCGTTTCTCTGCTCGGCCGGATCAGCTCGGACCTGCCAGCTAACACCGTTGGCAAGCCCAAAAAGCAGGCGTTCCGCCGTTTTACGGACGTGAGAATCAGCACCCGCTCCCGGTGGAACCGACTCCTGAGGGGTGTACAAGGTTGCGAAAACCAGTAATGTGTAATCACATTGCTAGCGACCAGCTAGCCACGAACCACGGGGGCCCTCATGACCGAACCGCTCGACAGGAACACCGCGCCCCAGCCGCCGGCCGACCTGACCCCGGACGCCCCGGACATGCCGGAACCGCAGGTCCGCGAGACGAAGGCGCACAGCATCGCGGGCGGCCTCGGGCTGCTGCTGACCGTGATCGGCGTGATCGCCGGCATCGCGCTCGCCATCATCGGGGGCGTCATCGGATCGAACGGGAACAACGCCGCGGGCATCCCGCTCTGCATCCTGGGCATCCTGCTGGCCATCGCCTCGTTCTTCTGCATGGGCGGCGTGAAGATGGTCGCACCGGGCGAGGCCCGGGTCATCCAGCTGTTCGGCCGGTACGTGGGCACCATCCGCACCGACGGCCTGCGCTGGATCAACCCGCTGACCTCCAGCCGCAAGATCTCCACCCGTGTCCGGAACCACGAGACGGCCGTCCTCAAGGTCAACGACGCCTACGGCAACCCGATCGAGCTCGCCGCGATCGTCGTGTGGAAGGTCGAGGACACCGCGCAGGCCCTCTTCGAGGTGGACGACTTCCTGGAGTTCGTCGCCACCCAGACCGAGGCCGCCGTCCGGCACATCGCCATCGAGTACCCGTACGACGCCCACGAGGAGGGCGGCCTGTCGCTGCGGGGCAACGCCGAGGAGATCACCGAGAAGCTGGCCGTCGAGCTGACCGCCCGGGTGCAGGCGGCGGGCGTGCGGATCATCGAGTCCCGTTTCAGCCACCTCGCGTACGCCCCCGAGATCGCCTCCGCGATGCTCCAGCGCCAGCAGGCCGGCGCGGTCGTCGCGGCCCGGCAGCAGATCGTGGAGGGCGCGGTCGGCATGGTCGAGATGGCGCTGACCCGGATCGCCGAGCAGGACATCGTCGAGCTGGACTCGGAGCGCAAGGCCGCCATGGTCAGCAATCTGATGGTGGTCCTGTGCGGTGACCGCGCCGCCCAGCCGGTCCTCAACACGGGCACGCTCTACCAGTGACCGAGGAGAGCGCCGGGGAGGCACCGCGGCCCCGGTCGCGGCAGCGCAAGCAGATGCTGCTGCGGCTGGACCCCGCCGTGCACGACGCGCTGGCCCGCTGGGCCTCGGACGACCTGCGCAGCGCGAACGCGCAGATCGAATTCCTGCTGCGGCGGGCGCTCGCCGAGGCCGGCCGGCTGCCCGGCGGGGCGGCACCGATCGCCCGCCGGGGCCGGCCGCCGAAGGCCGCCGGCCCGGAGCCACCGGCCGACGACTGACCGAACGCCCCTCCGGCGACGGGGGGCCGTTCGGCTGTACCCCCCGGGTATACACGGCAGGTATACACACCATGTAGAGTGCCCGGCATGTCTATCGGCCACACCCTGCTCGGGCTCCTGGAGTCCGGCCCCCGCCATGGTTACGACCTGAAGCGGACCTTCGACGAGAAGTTCGGGCACGACCGCCCGCTGCACTACGGACAGGTCTACTCGACCATGTCCCGGCTCCTGAAGAACGGCCTCGTCGAGGTCGACGGCGTGGAGAGCGGGGGTGGCCCCGAGCGCAAGCGCTACGCGATCACCGACGCCGGCATCACCGATGTCGCCACCTGGCTCGCACAGCCCGAGAAGCCCGAGCCGTACCTCCAGTCGACCCTGTACACCAAGGTCGTCCTGGCCCTGCTCACCGGCCGCGACGCCGGCGACGTGCTGGACGCCCAGCGCTCCGAGCACCTGCGCATGATGCGCATCCTCACCGACCGCAAGCGCCGCGGCGACCTCGCCGACCAGCTGATCTGCGACCACGCGCTCTTCCACCTGGAAGCCGACCTGCGCTGGCTGGAACTGACCGCCGCCCGGCTCGGCCGGCTCGCGGAGGTGGTGGCCCCGTGACCCCCGCCGGCTCCCTGCTCTCCGCGCACGACCTGCGCAAGACCTACGGATCGACCCCCGCGCTCGACGGCGCCTCCTTCTCCGTGCACCCCGGCGAGGTCGTCGCCGTGATGGGCCCGTCCGGCTCCGGCAAGTCCACCCTGCTGCACTGCCTCGCCGGCATCATCACGCCCGACTCCGGCACCATCACCTACGCCGGCCGTGAGCTCTCCACCATGTCCGACGCCGACCGCAGCGCCCTGCGCCGCAGCGAGTTCGGCTTCGTCTTCCAGTTCGGCCAGCTCGTCCCCGAGCTCACCTGCGTGGAGAACGTCGCCCTGCCGATGCGGCTGAACGGCACCCGCCGCAAGGACGCCGAGCGCACCGCACTCGCCTGGATGGAGCGCCTGGAGGTCGAGGACATCGGCGCCAAGCGCCCCGGCGAGGTCTCCGGCGGCCAGGGCCAGCGCGTCGCCGTGGCCCGCGCGCTCGCCGCCTCCCCGAAGGTGATCTTCGCGGACGAGCCGACCGGCGCCCTGGACTCCCTCAACGGCGAGCGGGTCATGCAGCTGCTCACCGAGGCCGCCCGCTCCGCCAACGTCGCCGTGGTCCTGGTGACCCACGAGGCCCGCGTCGCCGCCTACTCCGACCGCGACGTCACCGTGCGCGACGGCCGGGCCCGCGACCTGGAGCACGCCGTATGACGCTGCTCGACGAGAAGCGCATCCCGGCCCCCGCGCCCGCGCCGCCGACCCGCCCCTCCCGTACCCCGCCCTGGCTGCGCGACCTCGCGCTCGGCGTCCGGTTCGCCGCCGGCGGCGGACGCGAGGGCTGGACCCGCACGCTGCTCACCGCCGTCGGCGTGGGCCTCGGCGTGACGCTCCTCTTCCTCGCCGCCTCCGTGCCGCACGCGCTGGACGCCCGCAACGCGCGGACCGACGCCCGCAGCGAGACGAAGATCTCCGAGAACCCCGACGCGCAGGCGAAGAAGACGGACAGCACGGTCCTGCGGATCTCGGCGGACACCGAGTACCACGACCGCTCCATCACCGGCTACGTGATGCGCGCCGAGGGGGACCGCCCGGTCCTCCCGCCGGGCATCGACGCCCTGCCGGGCCCCGGCGAGATGGTGGTCTC
Organism: Streptomyces sp. ATexAB-D23; assembly: GCF_000373645.1. Lineage (GTDB taxonomy): Bacteria > Actinomycetota > Actinomycetes > Streptomycetales > Streptomycetaceae > Streptomyces > Streptomyces castrisilvae. The sequence continues at coordinate 118,643 of NZ_KB892002.1, forward strand.
CCCCGCCCTGAGGGATCTGCTCGCCTCCCCGGACAACGCCCTGCTCAAGGAGCGTTTCCCGTACAAGCTGGCCGGCACGATCGCGGACGAGGGGCTGCGTTCACCCAACGAACTGTGGTTCTACGCCGGCAGCGACACCCTGACCACGGCGGCGGGCGGCCACCGGGTCACCGGCTACGGCGACCCCGGCCCCACCCCGCCGCTCGCCCCCATGCTCATCGTGCTGGTGATCATGGTCTGCGTGGTGCTGCTGGCCCCCGTCGCCATCTTCATCGCCACCGCCGTGCGCTTCGGCGGCGACCGCCGCGACCGCCGCCTGGCCGCCCTGCGCCTGGTCGGCACGGACATCAGGACGACCCGCAGGATCGCGGCGGGCGAGGCCTTCTTCGGCTCCGCCCTCGGTGTGGTCGTGGGCCTCGTCCTCTTCCTGGTGGGGCGTCGGTTCGTGGGCTACATCGAGGTGTGGGACGTCAGCGCCTTCCCCGCCGACCTCGCCCCGGACCTGCGGCTCTGCCTGCTCGTCGCGCTCGCCGTCCCGCTCACCGCGGTGCTGGTCACGCTGACCGCGATGCGCTCGGTGGTCATCGAACCGCTCGGGGTCGTCCGCAACAACCGGGCCCGCAAGCGCCGTCTGTGGTGGCGGCTGCTGCTTCCGCTCGCCGGGCTCGGCGTGTTCTGGGTCACCGGGAAGGCCGGTGAGTACGAGGTCGTGAACCCGTACGCCATCGCCGGCGGCGCGGTCCTCGTCCTGGTCGGGCTCGCCCTGCTGCTGCCGTGGCTGGTCGAGGCCTGCGTGAAGCGGCTGCGCGGCGGCCCGGTGCCCTGGCAGCTCGCCACCCGCCGGCTCCAGCTGAGCAGTGGGACCGCCTCCCGCGCGGTCAGCGGCGTCACGGTGGCGGTGGCCGGCGCGGTGGCCGTGCAGATGCTGTTCGCCGCGATGAACGCCGACTTCAACGAGCTCACCGGACAGGACACCAGCCGGGCCCAGTTCTACGCCTCCTCGGAGCAGGTCAGCGGTGACTCCGCCGTGCGGACCATCAAGGAGTTCCGCGCCACCAAGGGCGTCACCCAGGTCATCGGCATGGTCGAGGCGTACGCCTCCAAGCCGGGGAAGTACGCCGAGGACGACATCCAGCCCACCACCTCCTTCAGCGTCGGAGACTGCGCCACCCTGCGCGAGGTCGCCCGCATCGACTCCTGCGAGGACGGCGACACCTTCGTCGTGCATCCCAGGAACGACAAGGAGATGCAGGTCTGGATGGACAAGACCGCTCGCAAGGGCAAGGAGGTCGAGTTCGAGTCGGGCAGCGGCAGGAAGCTGCGCTGGACGCTGCCGGCGGACGCGAAGACCGTCGTCAGCCGCAAGGACCCGGTCGGCGAGGACCGCTGGGGAATCATGGCCACCCCCGGGGCGATCGACGCGACCACCCTGCCGGGCGCGAGCACCGTCTCGCAGATCCGCATCGACGAGAGCGTCCCGGACGCCGCCGAGTACGTACGCAACACGGCGGCCCGTATCGACCCCGGCATGCGCCTGGTCACCATGACCTCCGTCGAACGCGACCGCCAGTACGCCAGCATCCAGACGGGCCTTCAGGTCGGCGCGACCATCACGCTGCTGCTGATCGCGGCGTCCATGCTGGTCTCCCAGCTGGAGCAGTTGCGCGAGCGCAAGCGCCTGCTCTCGGTGCTGGTCGCCTTCGGCACCCGGCGGGTCACGCTCGGCTGGTCGGTGCTGTGGCAGACCGCCGTCCCGGTGGTCATCGGACTCGCGGTGGCGGTGGCCGGCGGCCTGGCGCTGGGCGCCACGCTGTGCTGGATGGTCGACAAGGAGGTGTCCGACTGGCTGGTGTTCCTGCCGCTGGCGGGCGCGGGCGGGGCGCTCATCCTCCTGGTCACCCTGCTCTCCCTGCCGCCGCTGTGGCGCATGATGCGCCCGGACGGACTGCGCAGCGAGTAGCGCCGATATCGGGTGCCCGCGTCCGGCCCGTACCTCCCGTACGGGTCAGACGCGGCCACCCGTCGTCACACGGACCGGCAGCGCCTCCATCGCCCCGCGCAGCGCCGCCGCGAACTCCTCGAACTCCTCGTGCCTGGCCGCCCCGGTCCGCATCCCCAGCGCCACCCGCCGGGCGGGGGCCGGGTCCGCGAAGTACCCCGTGGTCAGCGCGTCGTTGCGGGCGGTCTCCACGGTGACCGCGGTGCGCGGCAGCAGCGTCACCCCGAGTCCGCCGGCCACCAGCTGCACCAGCGTGGAGAGCCCGGCCGCGGTCGTGGTGACCGGCGCACCCTGGGTACGTCCGGCCTCACGGCAGATGTCGAGCGCCTGGTCCCGCAGGCAGTGCCCCTCGTCGAGCAGCAGCAGCGGCAGCTCCCGCAGCGCCTCGCGCGGGAGGTCGTCCCGCCCGCCGAGCCAGTGGCTGCGCTCCATGACCAGCACGAAGTCCTCGTCGAAGAGCGGGAGTTCGGTGACCCCGGGGATGCCGAGCGGCACGGCGAGCAGCAGCAGGTCCAGCCGCCCGGCGGCCAGCCCCTCCACGAGCGAGGAGGTCTGCTCCTCGTGCACCTGGAGGTCGAGGGCCGGGTAGCGCTCGTGGACCAGCCGCAGCACGGTGGGCAGCAGATACGGGGCGACGGTCGGGATCACGCCGAGCCGGAGCACACCGGTGAACGGCGCCCGGACCGCCTCGGCCTCCTCCATCAGCTCACCGACGGCCTCCAGCACCACGCGCGCCCGGACCGCGAGCCGTTCCCCGGCGGGCGAGAGCAGTACCTTGCGCGTCGTACGCTCGATGAGCTGGACACCCAGTGCCTCCTCCAGCGCGGACACGGCCCCGGAGAGCGCGGGCTGACTCATCCCGATTGCGGCGGCGGCGTCCCGGAAGTGCAGGTACTCGGCGACGGCGGTGAAGGCGCGCAGCTGCGAGAGACTGGGCTGTTTGGGCCGGTTGCCCTGATTACTCTGCGCCACTGATAGGCACCTCCGATCATCACGACCAAGTGTAGCTATTTCCGCGATCAATGCACTCTGTGCCATGGTGGTGATCGTCCAACCCTCAGGAACTCCCCCAAAAGGGGAGGTCCTACGCTGTAAGGAGAGCGCGTGCTCACTGTCGGTGACAAGTTCCCCGAGTTCGATCTGACCGCCTGCGTCTCGCTGGAGAGCGGCAAGGAGTTCGAGCAGATCAACCACAAGACCTACGAGGGTCAGTGGAAGATCGTCTTCGCGTGGCCGAAGGACTTCACCTTCGTGTGCCCGACCGAGATCGCCGCCTTCGGCAAGCTGAACGACGAGTTCGCCGACCGTGACGCCCAGATCCTCGGCTTCTCCGGCGACTCCGAGTTCGTGCACCACGCCTGGCGCAAGGACCACCCGGACCTGACCGACCTGCCCTTCCCGATGCTGGCCGACTCGAAGCACGAGCTCATGCGTGACCTCGGCATCGAGGGCGAGGACGGCTTCGCGCAGCGCGCCGTCTTCATCGTCGACCAGAACAACGAGATCCAGTTCACGATGGTGACCGCCGGTTCCGTGGGCCGTAACCCCAAGGAGGTCCTGCGGGTCCTCGACGCCCTCCAGACCGACGAGCTGTGCCCGTGCAACTGGACCAAGGGCGAGAACACCCTCGACCCGGTCGCGCTCCTCTCGGGCGAGTGAGCTGACACCGACATGGCACTCGACGAACTGAAGGCCGCCGTACCGGACTTCGCCAAGGACCTGAAGCTGAACCTCGGTTCGGTCATCGGCAACAGCGAACTGCCGCAGCAGCAGCTCTGGGGCACCGTCCTGGCCTGCGCGATCGCCTCGCGCTCGCCGAAGGTGCTGCGCGAGCTGGAGCCGGAGGCGAAGGCCAACCTCTCCGCGGAGGCGTACACCGCCGCGAAGTCGGCCGCCGCCATCATGGCGATGAACAACGTCTTCTACCGCACGCGCCACCTGCTCTCGGACCCCGAGTACGGCAACCTGCGCGCGGGCCTGCGGATGAACGTGATCGGCAAGCCGGGCGTGGAGAAGGTCGACTTCGAGCTGTGGTCGCTCGCCGTCTCCGCGATCAACGGCTGCGGCCAGTGCCTGGACTCCCACGAGCAGGTGCTCCGCAAGGCCGGCGTGGACCGCGAGACCATCCAGGAAGCCGTCAAGATCGCCTCGGTGATCCAGGCGGTCGGCGTGACCCTTGAGGCCGAGGCCGTCCTCGCCGAGTAGGAACGCGCAGTACCCTGATACGAGAAGGGCCCCCAGGACGACCGACCGTCCGAGGGGCCCTTCTTCTCTGTACCGGCGCCCACGGGCGCGTACGGGCGAGTGCGCGCGCTACGGGGTGCGCGGCGCGGCCTCGTCGTCGCTGTCCTCGGGCGGCGAGCCGGGCGCCGGGGCCGGCGCCGCGTCGAGCGCGGTCGCCCCGTGCGGCGGCGGCGAGTGGCGGCGCGACTCCTCCTGCCCGTACGTCCGCAGATAGCCGACCACCGTATTGGTCACCGCCACCAGCGGCACCGCGACGACCGCACCGCCGATGCCGGCGATCATGCCGCCCGCGGCGACCGAGAGCACCACGGCCAGCGGGTGCACCCGCACGGCCCGGCCCAGGATGAACGGCTGGAGGATGTGGCCCTCGATCTGCTGCACCGCGAGGACCACGATCAGCACCATCAGCGCCGTGAACACGCCCTCGGTGACCAGGGCGACGACCACCGCCAGCGCCCCGGAGACCACCGCGCCCACGAGCGGGATGAACGCGAAGAGGAAGATGAAGACGGCCAGCGGCACGGCCATCGGCACATCGAGGAAGTAGATCCCGAGGCCGATGAAGATCGCGTCGATCAGGGCGACTATGACGGTGCCGCGCACATAGGCGGTCAGGGTCCGCCAGGCGCGCGGACCGGCGCCCGCGACGCCGGGCCTCGCCTGGGCGGGCACCAGCTTGAGCACCCACTGCCAGATGCGCTTGCCGTCGTAGAGCAGGAAGAGCGTCGAGAACATCGCCAGGAGCGCCCCGGTCATGAACTCCACCATGACGGTGACGCCCTGGAGCCCGGCGGAGGTGATGGCCTCGGTGTTGGTGCCGACGGTGTCGCTGAGGTTCTTGGCCACGTCGTTGATCTGTTTGTCGGTCACATGGAACGGGCTGTCCAGGAGCCAGTTCTTCAGATCGTCGATGCCCTTGGTGACCTTGTCGGACAGGGTGTCGATGTTGTCCATCACCTGCCACACCACGAACCAGCCGACCAGGCCCATGATGATGAAGCCGGACACCGCGGTGACGGCCGTGGCCAGCCCCCTGGGCAGTCCGTAGCTCCTCAGCCGGGCGACGGTCGGCTGGAGCAGCGCGGTGACGAGCAGCGCGGCGACGAAGGCCAGCACCACGAGCTGCACCGCGCTGATGACCCGCATGAGCACCCAGAGGGTCCCCGCCAGCACGAGGAGCCGCCAGCCGGCCTCGGCCGCGACCCGCATCCCCCAGGGGATCGCCGCGACCGGATCGGGCCGCGCGGCGACGGAGGGCGCGTACGTGGGCGGGGCCGGCACCTGGTCGACGGCGGGGTCGTCCTTGGCGGCGGGCTTCCCCGGTGCGGTGTCCTCCGTCGCGGGCGGGTCCGCGAGCAGAGGGTCGTCCTCGGCCTCCGACTCGGCCCGCCGTTCGTCAAGGCGCTCGCCCAGTCTGGTCAGTTCGGCGCCCAGTGTTCCGAGCCACCCCGGCAGTTTCGACATAACGGTTCCTCTACCCCCGTCCGCTCTCCCCACCACTCCCCCCGGGAGCGGTCCCGCATGACCGTACACGCGCGAAGCCCCCCACCGTAGGACGGAGAGGGGCTTCGCGAGGTTGAGACCTGAACCTCGGAAGGTTCCGGTGCTCGGAAGGTTCTAGTACGAGTGGTGGACCAGCCAGTAGGACCAGGCACCGCACGGGCTGCCGTAGCGGCCGTTCATGTAGCTGAGGCCCCACTTGATCTGGGTGGCCGGGTTCGTCTGCCAGTCGGCGCCGGCGGACGCCATCTTCGAGCCGGGATAGGCCTGGACGAGGCCATAGGCGCCGGAAGACGGGTTGGTCGCGCGGTAGTTCCAGGTCGACTCGTGGTCCACGATGTTGCTGAAGCACTGGAACTGGTCGGCCGGCACGATCTGGCGTGCGATGGCCTGGATCTCGGCCACCGTGTAGGAGCCCTGCGTGGCGAACGAGGTGGTGGAGCGGACCTCGGAGCGGCTGGCGCGCTCGGCCGCTTCCTTCTTCTCCTGGCGCTCCTTCTCCAGCTTGTCCTCGGCCGCCTGCTTCTTGGACTTGGCGTCCTTGGCGGCCTGGATACGGGCCGATTCCTCCGCGGACTTCTTCGCGGCGGAGTCGGCCGCGGACGCCTGCGCGTCGGCCTGCTGCGTCAGGGACGCGGTCTGCACCTGGGCCTGCTGGCCCGCGGGAATGTCGGCGAGCAGCGTGGTGTCGGCTGCGGTCGCCTCGAAGTTGTTGTCGTCGGCAGCAGGGGTGCTGCCCGATGCAACGCCCACGACGGCGCCTACGGTGGTGACCGCGGTGGCAGATGCCACGGCGAACCCCCGGACCGAGATCCGGCTCACACGGTGTCCTTCCAGCATCGCCCGCTTAGGTGACCTCGCGGGCGCAATCGTGCCCCTGACACTGGCCTCCCTACTGCTTGGGTCACGGGAGGCACGGGCCCGGTGGGCGACTCCCCGGAGGGAACGCCGCGTGGTACTCGCGGGCGGCATACGGACGGCGGTTGTTGAGTTGTCTGGTGTGTGGCACCTCTGGAGGTGCCGGTGTGCCGTATGCGGGGCCTGACGGAAGCAAGACTCTGCCGGAACGGGACGCCGGGAAGCAATTCTCTGTTGCGTGTGAAAGCTCACACCTCGTTTGGAGCACCCGAATTTCGGAAAAGGCGCCGCAACGCGATGCCGCCCGGCTAGGCTCCTTGGCCCGCCGGGCGGCATCAAAAGCCCCAACCGGTATCAGATCTGACCTTCCTCCAGCATTTCGGTCACCAGGGCGGCGATACGGGAACGCTCGGAACGCGTGAGCGTCACGTGCGCGAAGAGCGGGTGGCCCTTCAGCTTCTCGACCACGGCGACCACGCCGTCGTACCGGCCGACCCTGAGGTTGTCCCGCTGCGCCACGTCATGCGTGAGCACGACGCGCGAATTCGTGCCGATCCGGGACAACACGGTCAGCAGGACGTTCCGTTCGAGCGACTGGGCCTCGTCGACGATCACGAAGGCGTCGTGCAGGGACCGGCCCCGGATGTGGGTGAGCGGCAGGATCTCCAGCATGCCGCGCCCCAGCACCTCTTCGATCACCTCGCGTCCGGAGACGGCCGAGAGGGTGTCGAAGACGGCCTGCGCCCAGGGGCTCATCTTCTCGGCCTCGCTGCCGGGGAGATAGCCGAGCTCCTGGCCACCGACCGCGTACAGCGGGCGGAAGACCATCACCTTCTTGTGCTGCCCGCGCTCCAGCACCGCTTCGAGGCCGGCGCAGAGCGCGAGGGCCGACTTGCCGGTGCCGGCCCGGCCGCCCAGCGACACGATCCCGACCTCCTGGTCCAGCAGGAGATCGAGGGCGATGCGCTGCTCGGCGCTGCGGCCGTGGATGCCGAACGCCTCCCGGTCGCCGCGCACGAGGCGCACCTGCCCGTCGGGCGTCACCCGGCCGAGCGCCTTGCCCCGCTCGGACTGGAGGACCAGACCGGTGTGCACGGGCAGATCGGCGGCCTCGGGGACGTACAGCGTCTCCTCGGCGAAGAGCAGGTCCACCTGGTCGGCGGCGAGGGGCAGTTCCGCCATGCCCGTCCAGCCGGAGTCGGTGATCGCGAGTTCGGCGCGGTACTCCTCGGCGAGGAGGCCGACCGAGGACGCCTTGATGCGCAGCGGAAGGTCCTTGGAGACGACCGTGACGTCGTACCCCTCGGCCTGGAGGTTGCGCGCGACCGCGAGGATCCGTGAGTCGTTGTCCCCCAACCGGTAGCCGGCGGGCAGGACGCCGGGATCGGAGTGGTTGAGTTCGACACGGAGCGTCCCGCCCAGGTCCCCGAGGGGGATCGGGGCGTCCAGCCGGCCGTAGCGGACCCGGAGGTCGTCCAGCAGGCGCAGGGCCTGGCGGGCGAAGTAGCCGAGCTCCGGATGGTGCCGTTTGGCCTCCAGTTCCGTGACCACCACGACCGGGAGCACGACTTCGTGCTCGTCGAAGCGGGCCATGGCGTTCGGATCGGCCAGCAGGACGCTGGTGTCGAGAACATAGGTGCGCCTGTCGGGCATGCGGCGCTTTGTGCTGGTCACCACGGAAGGACGTACCCCCTCGGACGAGGTTGGGGTGCGACGGCGTCGCGGAGCATCCCAATGGGAGAGGACGGACCGGGCTCCGGCCGCCTTGCGCGGGCCGAGCGCCGGCCCTCCACGTCAGCCGCACTGTGTGTACGGTCCCTCGTGTGCAAAGGGCCTCCCGGGCGAGCGGACTCGACGCCGCTCACTTGGACACGGCGTCCGCCTGGTTGATGACCGGACGCCGACCTGTCAGGGATATGCCCTCGAACACGCCCGGCCATGCCGACCGGCCCCACTTCCGGGGGAAGGCCGCGCGGGTGGCGCGGTGGTGGCTCAGCCGCCGTAGCGGCGGTGGCGGGCGGCGTAGTCGCGCAGGGCCCGCAGGAAGTCGACCCGGCGGAAGGCCGGCCAGAAGACCTCGCAGAAGTAGTACTCCGAATGCGCGCTCTGCCAGAGCATGAACCCGGAGAGCCGCTGCTCACCGCTGGTGCGGATCACGAGGTCCGGGTCGGGCTGGCCGCGCGTGTAGAGGTGCTCGGAGATCAGGTCGGTGGAGACGATCTCGGCCAGGTCCTCGAAGGAGGTGCCCTTCGCGGAGTGCTCCAGGAGCAGCGAGCGCACCGCGTCGGCGATCTCCTGGCGGCCCCCGTAGCCCACAGCGACGTTGACCAGTATCCCGTCGACGCCGATCGTGGCCTGCTCGGCCTCCTTGAGGACCGTCTGGGTGTGGGAGGGCAGCAGATCGAGCGTGCCGACGTGGTGGACGCGCCAGCGGCCGTCCGCGACGAGGTCGCGCACGGTGTTCTCGATGATGCCGAGCAGGGGCGTCAGCTCGGACTCGGGGCGGTCGAAGTTGTCCGTGGACAGCATCCAGAGGGTGACGACCTCGACGTCGGTCTCGCTGCACCAGCCGAGGAGTTCCTTGATCTTGTCGGCCCCGGCCTGGTGCCCCTCGGCCGCGGTGCCGCCGGACGCCTTGGCCCAGCGCCGGTTGCCGTCGAGGATGACACCGATGTGCTTGGGCACCTGGGCGTGATCGAGGCGGGCCTCCACCCGGCGCGCGTAGAGCCCGTACACCAGGTCGCGCAAGTTCACTGAGTCCACCTCTCGGTTCCGTGCGGGCCCGCCGGCCCCTTCACCCGGGGTCCGGGGTCGTCCCCTGGGGATCGGATCGCCGCACTGGAAAGGAGCATCGCTCCGCCGTGTCATGGCAGTCCCGTCAGGGCCACCACATTACTGCGCAGCCGCCGCACCGGCCCAACCCGGCCTGTCACAAGTCCGTGATAAGCAGAGAATCATGACTGATTCCCCTTCCTCCTACCGGGCCGCCGGATCGCGCTACGACTCCATGGAGTACCGGCGCAGCGGACGCAGCGGCCTGAAGCTCCCGGCCGTCTCGCTCGGTCTCTGGCACAACTTCGGCGACGACCGGTCGCTCGGCTCGCAGCGGGCCATTCTGCGCCGCGCCTTCGACCTCGGTGTGACCCATTTCGACCTGGCCAACAACTACGGCCCGCCGCCCGGCTCCGCCGAGCTGAACTTCGGCAGGCTCTTCCGGCAGGACTTCGCGCCGTACCGGGACGAGCTGCTGATCTCCACCAAGGCGGGATACGAGATGCACCCCGGCCCGTACGGGGAGTGGGGCTCGCGCAAGTACCTGCTGTCGTCGCTGGACGCCTCGCTGAAGCGGATGGGCCTGGACTACGTCGACATCTTCTACTCGCACCGCTTCGATCCGGACACTCCGCTGGAGGAGACGATGGGGGCGCTGGCCTCCGCCGTGCGCCAGGGCAAGGCGCTGTACGTGGGGGTGTCCTCGTACAACTCGGCGCAGACCGCCGAGGCGGCGCGGCTGCTGCGGGAGATGGGGGTGCCGGCCCTGATCCACCAGCCGTCCTACTCGATGATCAACCGCTGGACCGAGGACGACGGGCTGCTGGACACGCTGGAGGCGGCCGGTATGGGCTGCATCTCCTTCGTGCCGCTGGCCCAGGGGCTGCTGACCGGGAAGTACCTGAACGGCGTACCGGAGGGCTCGCGGGCCACGCAGGGCAAGTCGCTCGACCCGGGGCTGCTGTCGCGGGAGGTGGTGCGCCGGCTGAACGGGCTGAACGACATCGCGCGCCGCCGGGGCCAGTCGCTCGCCCAGCTGGCTCTGAAGTGGGTGCTGCGCGACAGCCGTATGACGTCGGCCCTGATCGGCGCGTCACGGGTGGAGCAGCTGGAGGAGAACGTCGCCGCGCTCGCGGGTCCCGGGCTGTCGGCCGAGGAGCTGAAGGAGATCGACACCTTCGCCGTGGACACCGAGGGCACCAACATCTGGGCCGGACGGGGCTGAGGACCCGGCCCGCGCGGTCTCCGGCGCGGGCCGGGACACGGGCACAAAAAACGGGCCGGTCCGTGGGGGGGGTTACGGACCGGCCCGAGGGGGGGGTTCCACCATAACCCTTCGTAAGTGATGTTGGGTGCCGCGGCGCGAAATAATTACTCTCCGAGAGTGGGGAGCTCCGCTCCGGGCACGGGATCGGGGCCCGCGCACGCCCTGGACCTGCATGGACGCCCCGGGGCGCCGGTCAGCCAATGAAAACGTCCACAGGATGTCCACATTCCGTGTCTCAGTGGCCGCCCCGCGGCTTCACGCAGCCGGTGCCTTCCATGTAGCGGCCATGTGCTTCGGCGTTGACGAGGCCGTTGACCGCGCCGTCCAGCGAGCCCTTCACGCACAGGGTGCCGAGGGACAGGATGAACGAGGTGCGGTGCGGTCCGAAGGAGCCGGTGGCGATCGTCCCGTCGGCGTATCCGAGCCCGGTGAGCGCCCGGCGGACGCTGGTCTCGGTCGACTCGCGTCCCTCCGCGAGCCCGGCGAGCCCCTGCTTCACCTTCGCCACCTCGGCCTCGCCCTTGGCCCGGTCCGCGTCCGACAGGTCGAGGGTGGACTGGAAGGCGTGGTTCTCGGCGTAGTGCGGGGCGCCGTCGCCGGGGCCCTGCTCGTCGTACGGGCTCGCGTAGGGGCTCGCGGACGGGCTCGCGGCGATGGGTGACGGGCTGTCCGGGGCCGAGGCGGCCGGGCCGCCGGCGTGCTCCGTGCCGCAGCCCGCGAGGGCCGCGGCCAGCAGGAGGGCGGTCGCGCCGGTGAGGAGCGGGGAGATACGTCCGACTGGGCTCATGGGCACGAGTATGGGACACCGACGTGCCTGCCCGGGGCGGGAGTTGGGGGGGGCGTGCCCACCGTCAGGTCGTGGCCGCGGCGCCCCGGTGTCCCCGGGTGAAGCGGATGCCCACGGTGTCGCCGCCGATGACCACGAAGCGGCCGCCCTGACAGCGGATGACCGCCTCATGGACCTCGCCCCGCTCGTCCCGGCGTTCGTCGGTGCTCAGCACGGTCCAGCCTCCGTCGGGGGGCTGGGGCAGGGCTGCCAGGGCGGCGTACTCCCACTGGGCGGCGGGGACGCACCAGTCGGGCAGGTGCGGCCAGGTGCCGGCGCCGACGTGCAGGGTGCCGTCGGACGCGCAGGTCAGGAGCACCGACTGGCCGTCGTCCAGGAGGAAAGCGACGGCCTCCGGCTCGCCCATGCGCCCCTCCGGGCGGTAGAAGATGCCGAGCACGCCGACGATCCTGGCCCCCCTGAGCCACTCGGCGTTGCCCTGGCGCGGGCCGCGTGTGGCGTCCCTGTCGTTGCCGGCGTCCATGGCCTGCTCCTTCCCCGAGCGCTCAGCGAACAGAGTGCCATCCTTCGGGCCCCGAGGGCGTTGGTCTCACGCCGGTTTTCGGGCCTCGATCAGGAAGCGGGTGGTGTGGGCGACGAACGGGCCACCGGTCTCCAGCTCGTGGTGCAGCTCGGCGAGCCGGGGCCGGTACCGCTCGACGGTGAAGCCGGGCACCATCCAGATCACCTTGCGCAGGAAGTAGACGACGGCGCCGATGTCGGAGAACTCGGTGCGCAGCCGCTCGGCCCGCAGGTCGACCACGTCGAGCCCGGCCGCCTCGGCGTCGGCGCGCGCCCGCTGCGGGTCGCGGGCGCCGCGCACCTCGGGAGGCTGCGGTCCGAGGAAGTACTCGACCAGCTCGAAGACGCTGGCGGGGCCCACCTGTTGGGAGAGGTACGTGCCACCGGGGGCCAGCACCCGGGCGATCTCCTGCCACCAGGTGGTCACCGGATGGCGGCTGACCACCAGGTCGAAGGCGGCGTCACCGAAGGGCAGCGGTGGCTCGTCGTCGTCCGCGACGACCACGGCGCCGCGCGGGTGCAACAGGGCTGTGGCGCGGGCGATGTTCGGCGGCCAGGACTCGGTGGCGACGGTCGGCACGGGCAGCTTCGGCACGGCGGCGAGCACCTCGCCGCCACCCGTCTGGATGTCGAGCGCGGCCCGCGCCCGGCCCATCCGCTCCCCCATCAGCCGGGCGTACCCCCAGGAGGGGCGCTCCTCGGTGGCCCGGCCGTCCAGCCAGGAGAAGTCCCAGCCGGCCACGGAGACGGCGTCCGCCTCGGCGACGAGGGCGTCGAACCGGGCGGCTTCGCCGGGCTCGGGTGGTGTGCGGTCCTCGGGTGCGGCGGGCATGCGGCCATGGTCGCAGGGGGCGGCGAAGGAGCGCGACCGTTTTACCGCCGCGCGGCGGGGGCCGAATGGCGACGGCGCCACGGGCACCGCTCGCGCGGGTCCGTGGCGCCGTCGGCGCTCCCAGGGCGTGTCGCGGAGTCCCGTCGTACACCCGCGGGGCGTCGCGCGCCGGACGGGACTTCGCGGACACGGCCCGGGGGCCGGGTCACCACCAGAAGACGGGGTACGGCTGCTTGTTGACCCGGTTGCCGACGAGGCCGACCAGCACCAGGATCACCGTGGCCGCGGCGAGCAGGGCGAGGAACGGGACGACCGAGGGGCCGGTGGCGGCCACGATCACGGCCGTCGCGGCGGCCGGTGAGTGGGCGACGCGCAGCAGCATCATGGCGCCGAGCGCGAGTCCGCCCGCGATGCCCGAGGCCCAGACGCCCTGTCCCAGGGCGGCGAGGACGACGAACCCGGTGACCGCGGAGACGAGTTGACCGCCGATCACGCTGCGGGGCTGCCCGAGGGGCGTCTGGCTGGCACCCGCGATGAGCGCCATGCTCGCCGCGAGCGGCGGGATGAGGAGTACCTGGTCCGTCCATTCGCCGATGGCCACCAGGAGGGTCAGTGCGATCACGCTGCTCGCGGTGGCGACCAGCATCGTCAGCGGCTTGGGCCGGGGTGGCGCCTGGGTCGCGTGCCACGGACGCGTGGGGGCGGGGACCTCGGCCACGGGCCTGGTCTGCGTCATTGTGTCGGATTCCTCTCAACTCACGAGTGATGCACATCCGCCGCCTAATGGCTTCCCCATTAGCGCTGACGGTATGAATGTACCCGCAACCGGCCGGCTGCGCGGCCGGTTGCGGGACTACGACCGGAATGACTCAGCCGGTCAGCGATGCCTCCCCGAGACGGTCGGCATCGCACGGCAGGGGCAGCTCCCTGGCCTGCTGGGCCAGCGGCGCCCGTCTGACCTTGCCCGAGGTGGTCCTCGGCAGCGCCTCCACCACCGAGAACGCCCGGGGACAGGCGTGGGGCGCCAGTCGCTCGGCGCAGAACCGCGCGAGCTCCGCCGCCACGTCCTGGGGACCGGCGCCGCGCGGCACGCTCTCCAGCTCCAGATACGCGACGGGCACGGCGCCCCCGACCGGGTCCGGCTGCGGCACCACCGCCGCCTCACGGACGGCGGGGTGCCCGCGCAGCACCGCCTCGGTCTCGTACGGGGAGATCCGGTGGTCGTACGACTTGAAGACGTCGTCCTCCCGGCCGAGGACGCTCAGGAACCCCTCGGCGTCCCGTACGGCGATGTCACCGGTCCGGTAGAGCCCGGCGTCGACGGCCGGGCGCAGGACCCCGCTGTCGTCGATGTAGCCGGCCATCAGCCCGGCCGGGGCGGCCGCCGCGTCGACGCACAGTTCGCCGGGGCCGTTCTCCGTCGGCCCGTCCTGGCCCATCAGGGTGAGGACGTACCCGGGCAGCGCCTTGCCGAGCCGGCGCCCGGCGCCGCGCAGCGCCGGGGTGGTGCCGGCCAGGGCCGTGGCCTCGCTCTGCCCGTAGCCGTCGCGCAGCCGTACCCCCCAGTGGGTGGCGACGGCCTGCGCCTCGGCCTCGGTCAGGGGCTCGCCCGCGCTGGTGGCCTCCCGCAGGCGTCCGGGGCCCCGCCGCGCCAGGTGCGGCATCAGCAGGCGCCAGACGCTGGGGGGTGCGCAGACCGAGGTGACCTCCAGCCGGTCCGCCGAGGCTCCGAACTCCGCCGCGTCGAACGCGCCGGGGGCCAGGGCCATGATCGTCGCCTGCGCGTTCCACGGGGCGAAGAAGCCGCTCCAGGCGTGTTTGGCCCATCCCGGTGCCGAGACGTTGAGGTGCCGGTCCCCGGGACGCAGCCCGTTCCAGTACATGCTCGACAGATGGCCGACGGGGTAGCTGGTGTGCGTGTGCGCGACCAGTTTCGGCGCGGAGGTCGTCCCCGAGGTGAAGTAGCAGAAGGCGATGTCGTCGGCGGGCGTGGGGCCGTCCGGGAGGAAGCTGTCCGGCATCGGCTCGCGGTCCGAGTAGGGCAGCCAGCCCTCGGCGGAGCCCTCGACGACGATCCTCGCCCCGGGAACGGCGGGCACCGCCGCGGCGGTCCGCTCCTCGGAGATCACGTGCTGGACCCGCCCGCGCTCGACGCGCTCCCGGATCTCGGGTGCGGACAGGCTGGTGTACGCCGGAATGACGACGGCGCCCGTCTTCAGGCAGGCGAGCAGGATCTCCCACAGCTGGGTGCGCACGTCCAGCAGGAGCAGCACGCGCCGGCCGCGCCCGATGCCGAGCGAGCGCAGCCAGTTGGCCGTGCGGTCGGACTCGCGCGACAGCTGGTCGAAGGTGCTCTCCACCGGCGTGCCGTCCGCCCCGACGACCGAGAGCGCCGTCGCCCCGTTGCCCCGGCCGATGACGTCGAACCATTCGAGCGCCCAGTTGAAGTGCCCGGGGCGCGGCCAGCGGAACGCCGCGCACGCGGCGTCGTGGTCGTCGCGGTGGAGCAGGAGGACGTCCCGGGCGGCCCGGAACTCCTCGTGGGCCGGGGTGCGCCGGTGGGTCCAGTAGGAGGCGGCGGCGGACGGGCCGTTCACTGCGCCTCCAGGCAGGTGAGCTGCGGTACGCGGCGCTGGGCGAGCATGTCCTGCGCGATGGCGTCGGCATCGGCCATGAACTCGCCCCAGGGGCCCGGCCGGCTGCTGCCGACCTGGGTGAACCAGCGTGCGTGCTCGGTGGGTATGCCGAGCGCGTACAGCCCGGCCACCGGCTGCCCGTGCGCGTCCACCGGGTGGTACGGGGCGCTGGTGACCGACAGGCCGCCCGTGTCGAACACGGCCTCGTCGTCGACGTTGGCGTAGCTGGTGGCCAGGCCGCGCTCGCGCAGTGCGGTGATGAGCGGGCCACTGTCACGGCGGATGTCGGTGGTGGGGATGCGGGCGTCCACGACCACCTCGACGGGGACCTCGGAGCCGGTCACCTGCCGGGACGCCGCGACGAAGGTGCCGTTCCCGGCGTCCGTACGGAATTCGGCGCCCGGCCCGAGTATCCGCAGCACGCCCGCCTCCATCAGGGCCAGCACCTGTTGGAGCCGCTCCCGGGGCGGGCCCGCCGCCAGGTGCGAGCTGACCGGGACGAACCGGCCGAGGAAGTCGAGCTCGTGCGAACAGGCCGTCAGGCCGCCGAGGTCGACGGCGAGCCGGATGGTGGAGCGCACATCGCGCAGCGTGTCCAGCGCCGCCTTGACGGGCCCGTCGTAGTTCCCCCGCGCGGCGTGGTCGAGGTCGTCCTCGATGAGTTCGGTCAGCCGCTTGCGGTAGCTGTCGGGGCCGTCGAAGACCTCGTCCCGGAACGGCCGGGCCCAGGCGAACAGGTCGACCCCGGGGTCCTTCACGCCGAAGCGGCGGGCCCTGCGGGCGACGGCGAACTCCGGCGCTGCGTCCATGGAAGCGGCCCGGGTCGCCTCCGTCACGAAGACCGCGGCGGCCTGCGGGCCCTGCTCCCCGCGGATCAGCGTCTCGAAATAGACGAGGTTGACCTCGGCCATGATCCACGGCAGGACCTGCCGCTCGAAGTCGAGCTTCCCCGACGCGGTCAGCGCCCGCACGCGCTCCCCGGTGAAGATCCGCGCCCGGTAGGAGTGGTCCGGAGACTTCTGGTTGCGGCCCCGGGCCGGCAGGGGCACGCCGCTGCGGGAACCGGCGACGATCCCGGGCTCCCGGCCGCTGGGGACGTACCGCAGGGTCCCGTCCCCGGCTTCCTCGTACCGACCGCCCCGGCCCTCGGTGAGCAGGCTCATGACGTCGTAGAAGGCGAGCCCGAGGCCCAGCACCCCCACGGTGGCGGTCGGCGGTACGTCGTCCAGCGCCATGTCGGCCGCGGAGTCGCCGCGCACATAGCGCAGATGCGGCCGCTCGTCGGCGAAGTCCGCCAGGACCCGCTGGTCCGGCAGGAGTTCGGGTACGGAGTGCCCGGTGGTGAGGGCGACCCGTTCGACGGTGAGGACGTCGGCGCTCCGCGGCCGTACGAGCCAGCGGCCCCCGGGCCCCTCGGCGCAGAGGTCCACCACCTGGTCGGTGAGGCAGGACACCCGCACGTGCGCGGGGGCGCCGGTGACGACCGCGTCGAGGACGAACCGCAGGTATTCGCCGTAGACCGCGCGCGGCGCGTAGCCGAGCGGGTCGCCCTCGTCCGGGTGGGCCCGCTGCCACCACTCGCCCAGCGAGGGGCCGGCGCCGGCGCGTGCGGGGCCGTCGTCGGAGGGGCCGGAGAACATGGTGACCTCACCGGCCGGCGTGTTCATCAGCAGGGTCCTCGACTGGTCGGTCCGCCAGATGCGGCCTGCCCCCGGCTCGTGGTCGTCGATCACATGGAGGCGCACCTCGCGGCCGCCCTCGTCGGCGGCGGCGCGGGCCACCAGGCGTTCCAGCACCGCCAGACCACGTGGCCCGGCGCCCACGATCGCCGCGCTGAGCGGTGTCGTGTCATCTGTCACTGCCTTCTCCTCGTGTCCTGACAGCAGTGCTTGTCGGTCATATCTGTCGGCCGTGTGGTTGAGCATGTGCAGCAGTTCGTGGGAGGCGAGGCTGCCGCGGGCGGGCCGGCCTCCGGGCAGGGGGAGGGCGCCCGTCCGCGCCCACTCCAGACGCCCGTCCGGCCCGATCGCCCCCTGGGTGAGCCCCTTGTTGTCCACGTGCAGGCAGTACGGCACGTCGAGCAGGCCCTCGCGGAAGGCGTGGAGCAGGCCCTCGCCGATGTCGCCCGCCTCCAGCACGGGGGCCATCAGGGCGCGGGCCTCGCGCAGGATGCCGGTCGGGTCGGCCTGCCTGTGCCACGGCAGCACGCTCTCGTGCCGGGCGTGGCGGGCGGTGGCGTCGGCGAGCCGCAGGGCGGCGAGGTTCTCCTCGACGCTCGGGATGCGGTGCGCCTCCACCGAGGTCTTCACGATGAGCCGCCCGGCCCCGCCGCGCACCGCGACCTCGGCGCTGGTGGCCTGGAGCAGTTCGGCGCCCGGCAGGCTGCGCGGGAAGACGCCCATGTACGCGTAGAGCACGATGTGCCGTTCCACCCACGGCGGGAGCAGCTCGTCGGCGAGGATCCGCATGGCGGCGAGCGCCTCGATGTCCTGCACCGGGCTGGTCTGCTGCGCGTAGCTCAGGCTGACGGAGGGGATCCCGCACCGCGCGAAGAAGAGGCCCTCCAGCACGCTCATCGCCACCAGCAGCGAGGGCGGGCACAACTGGCCCAGCAGGCAGCCCCCGAAGGTCTCCAGATGGGCCCCGAGCCCCTGGGCCCGGCACTCCTCGGCGAGTCGGGTACTGGCGTCCCGCCAGGACGCGACGGACTCCGCGAGCGGCGTGCGCCCGTACGGCAGGCAGTAGGAGACCGGTCCGCCCTCGCTGGTCGCCAGGCCGGCGGCGGCCATCGCGGCGAAGATGTCGGCGGGCTGCGCCGATCCGTGCCGGACCTGGACGGGGAGGTGCCCGGCCGCCCCCGCGACGGACCTCGTGATCTCGGGGCCGTGGGCGACGAGGGGGAAGCCGTTCAGCGGGAGTCCCTCGTCCAGCGCCCGGCGCGCGCCCGCGTGGTCACCGACGCGTGTGTAGCTGTCGAGCGTGATGGTGCCGACCGCGCGGACCCGGCTGTCCGCGACGGCGCGGAGTCCGGCCGCCATGTCCCCGGGCAGCGCCATGCCCATGCGCGGCTGCACCACGAGCCGCCCGTCCTCGGCCGCCCTCGCCACGTGGGCGTTCAGGTCGGCGGGTATGCCCTCGGTCATGTGCCCGGCACCCCCACGAGCTCGTGCGGCTGGGCGCCCGGGAGTTCGCGCAGGTAGTCGGTGAGCGCCTCGGGCGACGCGCTGTCGCTGAATACGGCGTCGAACCCGGCCGCGACGAGTTCGTCGGAGTACTGGTCGTTCCCCTCGCCGAGGATTCCGAGCTTTCCGCCGATCATGACGGGTAATCCGGCCCCTTCCGGGGTATTCCGGAGCTTCTTGATGACGCGACGCCCGTCGAGGAATCCATGGCCGTTGACCGAACTGATCACCACGGCGTCGGGCCGTTCCACGCGTATCGCGTCGAGTATGACGTCATCGGGAACACATGATCCGAGGTTGATCACCTCGTTTCCGCTCTCCTGCAGCAGGAGCTGTAGGAAGACCAGATTCCAGGTATGCGAGTCGGAGGACACGGTCGAGAGGAGCACGCGGCGCTGCGGCCGCCTTGCGGGTGTGATCATTTCCCTTTCCTGATTCGGTCGGTCCGGCCTGCACCGGCTGGGGCTACCGCCCGTAACCTGACGGCTGCACGCTGGAGTGAGCTGTGCCTCAACGCTCCTGTGCGGCGTAGACTCCCGCTCGCGAGTCGGCAACCTCTCCGCTCCGTGCTTCACGCGGCGCCGCAGGTCGCGTGCGTATGGCCAGGACGGTGCAGCCTTCGGCGCTGGACATCTGGTGCCGCGTTCCGGGGCCTTCGACGATCAGGTCGCCCTTGACGAAGGAGCGGCCGTCACTGTGATCGAGAGTGCCGTCGAGAACCAGCATCAGCTCGTGGCCGAGGTGCTCATGGAAGTCGCCGTGCGCTCCGGCGGGAAACCGCAGGAGGAGTCCGACAGAAACCTCCTCGGCGCCGTCCGGGCCCCACAGCGGGTAGTGGTCGACACCCGTGCGGCCCGGCTCGACCCACGAGACCCAGTCGAGGTCTTCGAGGCTGAAACCGCTGCGGAAGACGTTGCGGATGACTTCGATATCGGACATCAGGACTCTCCTTGGGAAAGAACGAGGAATGGATTACGGCAGGTGGAGAAGAGGACACGCGTCACTTCGAGCACGCGCGCCGCGCAGAGAAAACATGCGGGCACCGCAAACGGGCACCAAGAAGACAGGCGTCAGCGTGACGCCGCCACAGAAATCCCCCCACGGGAACTCAGGCCAAGCCCTTCCGGGGCTAATGGCTTGAACGTTAGCCGTTGCACGTGACGCTACATCATGATTCCGCCACATGGGGCTACGTCTCGACATCCGAGAGGGAGGGTCACAATGACCACACACGGTAGAAACACTCTCGAAATCCGCCCCCTTGAGCCGTTGGCGGTCGAGTTCACCAGCTCGTGGCACTTCGACGCGGGAGTCCTGGTCGACGAGGTCAACACCCCGCAGGGACTGGCACGTTGGACCGGAACGTACCGTTCACGCCTCGGGATGGCCGCCGGCACCCCGGTGGAGGTCGGACCCGGTGATGTGACGACCGCGCTGGCCGTCCGCGGAGCCGTGCGGGATCTGCTGGACGCGATGGTCGACCGGTCGGTGCCGCCCCGGTCCTCCCTCGACCTCGTGACCGGGCAGGCGCAGCGCGTCCAGGAGGCCCGGGTCAGCTGGCCCCCGGCCGGCCCGCAGCTCGAATGGCCGGACGGCATGGGCACGATGGACATCGTTTCGGCCCAGGTCTGCGCCTCGGCGACCCGGCTGCTGACCTCGCCGCGCCGCGAGCTGCTGCGCCGCTGTCCGGCCCCGAGCTGTGTGCTGTTCTTCACCGCCCTGCGCACCGGCCAGCAGTGGTGCAGCCCCGCCTGCGGGAACCGCGCCCGGGTCGCACGCCACAGCGCCAAGTCACGCTGACGCCCGCTCACCCGGCATGCGGAGGGCGGCCGGTCAGACCGCCAGGCCGCCGAACAGGAGACCCAGCAACGCCCCGGCGAGCATGAACGGGCCGAACGGGATGCCCGTCCTGCGCCCGGCGCGCCGCAGCACGACGAGCACCACCCCGTACGCCGCGCCGAACAGGAACCCCGCGAAGCCCCCCGCGAACACGACGGCCCAGCCGTACCAGCCGAGGGCCACGCCCAGCGAGAGGGCGAGCTTCACGTCGCCGAAGCCCATGCCGCTCGGGTTGATGAGGAAGAGCAGGAAGTAGAACGCGCCGAGGACGAGCCCGCCGAGCAGGGCGGAGAGCCAGGAACCGGCGTGCTCCGGCAGCAGCGCCGCGAGGCCCAGGAGTACGGCTGCCGCCCCGGCGGCCGGAAGCGTGAGCCCGTCGGGCAGCCGGTGGACGCGGTGGTCGACGCTCGCGAGGAGCACCCCGATGGGCGCCAGCACCAGCCAGACGGCCAGTTCGGGCCGCGTCCCGGTGGACCAGGCGAGGGCGGCACAGACGAGCGCGGTGACGACGGGGGCGAGCCGGTACGGCGCGTAACGGGAGCCGGTGGGGGGCGGTTCGGCGGGGAGCGGGCCTGCGGAGAGCGGTTCGGCGGGGAGCGGGCCGGTGGGCTGGTCATCGGCGGTATCGGCCGGCGGTACGGGTCCGGGCTCGGCGGTATCGGCCGGCGCTACGGGTCCGGGCTCGGCGGTATCGGCCGGCGCTACGGGTCCGGGCCCGGCGGCATCGGCCGGCAGTACGGGTCCGGGCCCGGCGGCATCCGCGCCCGTCCGTACGCCGGCGACCGGCGCCCCCGAGCAGGTGGCGCAGCGGGTGGTGCCGAGCCAGGCGCGGGCGGGACCGGTGAGCGGGTGACCGGCCGGGCAGGCGTCCCGCCGGGGTTCGCCGGAAGGGACGGAGAAACGGTAGGCGGCGCGCGGGACCAGCAGGCCGGTCGCGGCGCCCCAGAGGGCGGCGACCCCCATCAGCATGGCGTACACCGCACCGATCCTAATCGCGCAGCCCGCACGGGCGTTGGGGCCGACCCACCGTTTCGGCCCCGGCGGCGGGCGGGCGCCGCTACCGTCGTCGGCATGGCTCGATGGCGCGATGGCACGGGAACGCTGACGATCACGGACCGGGACGGGGTGACCGAGACCCGGGTGCCCCTGCGGATCGCGGCCTCCTACCGGCACCGGACGCGCGGGCTCCTCGGCCGGGACGGGATCGACGGGGCGCTGATGATCACGCCGTGCGGAAGTGTGCACTCCTTCCGGATGCGGTTCACGATCGATGTGGCCTATCTGGACCGGCGGTTCAACGTCCTGGCGGTCCACACGATGAGGCCGGGGCGCCTCGGCCTGCCCCGGCTGCGCGGCCGCCATGTGATCGAGGCGGAGGCCGGCGCGATGGCGGCGTGGGGGCTGCGGCCGGGCGTACAGGTGCGGATCACGCAGACCCGCGAGCGGGCGTAGAGGGCGCCACTGGGCCCAACGCCGTTGTTTGGGCCCGGAATTGGGGCCAGGGGCCCGGGTCGGGGCCCGGCCAGGCGCTCTACGCTCACGCCGGACCCGGCTTCTGCGGTACGCGGGGCGGGGACGGGCTTCGGAGGGGGTAACCGTGAGCGGTGGCAGCGGCTGGGGCGGCAGCGGCGCGGGGCAGGGCCCGGCCGGGGCGCGCGGGGGCGGGTTGGGGGGTGTGTCCGGGGGCGGGTCCGGGGGTGTCTTCCTCCCACTGGCCCTCAGCTGGGCCGCCGGGGCGGTCGTCCGTCTCTCCGTCGGCTATCTGGTCGCGCACGGGCTCGTCCGCCTGCTGGGCACCGAAGCCCGGCTCGACCACTTCGCCTGGCGGCTGGGCCTGCTGCACGTGCCCGCCGTCCTCACCGCCGCGCTGACCGTGCTCGCCGCCGTCCGGGTGCTGCCCGAGGAGCGGCGCGGGTCCAGGGCGCTGTACCTGTCGGCCGCGCTCGCCGTCCCGCTGGTCGCCCTGTGCTACGGCTACGCCACGCCCTGGCAGGTCGCCGGGATCGAGGGCGCCGTGATGCCCGTCGTGGCGGCGGCGACCGGGGCGGCGGTGGGCCTGGGTGTCGACCGGTTGATGGAGGAGGGCGAGCCGGACGCGTTCGCCGGCTCGCTCACCGTGAAGTAGGCCCGCTCACCGTGAAGTAAACCCGCTCACCGTGGAGTAGCCGCGCTCACCATGGAGTAGGCGCGCTCACCGGTTGGGCACGTCGCTGCCGTAGACGACCCACGGCGACTGCTCGAAGGAGTTCACGCCGGACAGCTGCGGCTGGGCGGCGGCCACCTCCGGCAGGACGGCGAGCGTGTCGGGCCAGCAGTCGAAGTACACCGACCCCTTCACGATGAAGCCCTGCCAGTCGGTCGCGGCCGACGCGCCCTCGCGGTCGACCACGAAGCCGACGCAGAGCAGCGAGGCCCGGCCGACCGCCTCCCGTACCGCGCGCAGGGCGTGCTCCTGGCCGGCGCGGCTCAGCGCGCCGAGCGCGAAGCGCAGCTCCACCGTCCCGTCGTCGCCGCGTTCGATACGGGCCGGTATCCCGGCGCCGTCCTCCAGCCAGAGCAGGAAGTCGACCCGGTCGAGGCGTTGCAGACCGGCGAGGAGCACGAGTTGGTCCCTGGTCACCCAGGACTGGGTGCCGGAGGGCTCGGCGCCGGGGCTGAGCAGGGTGATACGCCGGGTGACCGGGTGATCCGCCCGCACACCCGCCGTCTCCAGGTCCCCGAGCAGGGACTCGGCGTCGGGGCGGCTCCAGCACAGGTGGAACGAGGAGAAGAATCCGTCACTCATCAGCACGTCACCTCATGAAGTACGGGCAGCCCGCCGGGCCCGTCCCACCGCGGTGTGCGGCGGTGCGGGTGGCCAGGTGTCTCGCGGGTGGTCGGTTCCCGAGGGTAGGTGAAACCCCCGGTCCGGGGCGTGGGCCCAGGGGCCCATGGGCGGGCCCCAACTACCCGGCGCGTCCCCCGTCCGTCGCGCAAGCCGTGGGCTTCGAGGCAAAAGCTGTGGACAACGCCGCGCCGCCCGGACAGGGTGAGCGGCGATGACACGCACCGATTCGCCTCCCGCATGGGACGAGCGCACCCAGCTGACCACCTTTCTCGACTACGTCCGCGCCACCGCGGTCGCCAAGTGCGAGGGCCTCTCGCAGGAGGACGCCGTCCGGGCGCCGCTGCCCGGCTCGCCCCTGATGACGCTCGCGGGGATCGTCAACCACTTGCGCTGGGTCGAGTACTTCTGGTTCGAAGTCGTGTTCCTCGGCGGCGAGGACGAGGGGCCCTGGACGGACGAGGACCCGGACCGCGAGATGCGGATCGCCGTCGACATGCCGCTCGCCGATGTGCTGAGGGAGTACGAGGAGCAGAGCGCCCGCTACCGGGAGCTCGTCGCGTCCCACGACCTGGACACCCCGGCGCAGCGCCCGCGCAGCGACGGCCGCCACCCCGATCTGCGCTGGATCGTCCTGCACCTCATCGAGGAGACCGCCCGGCACAACGGGCACATCGACATCATCCGGGAGATCGTCGACGGCACGACCGGCGACTGATCAGCCGGGCCCGCGCCGGGCCCGGTCCAGCTCGACGTTGAACTGGGCACCGGCCAGCAGCGCCAGGTTGGTGAGCCACACCCAGATCAGGAACACCACGAGCCCCGCCAGGGAGCCGTACAGCCGGCTGTAGGAGCCGATGTACGTGGCGTACACCGCGAACCCCGCCGAGGCGATCAGCCACAGCAGCGCCGCCAGCACCCCGCCGGGCAGCGCCCGGCGGGCCCCGCGCGCCGGTTCCGGGCCGGTCCGGAAGAGGACCGTGATCAGAGCGGCGACCAGGCAGAGCAGCAGCGGCCACTTCAGCCCCGCCCACAACGCGTCACCCACATGTGCCAGGCCCAGCCGGTGCCCGAGCCAGCGCGCCAGCGGCCCGGTGAGTACGAGGGCGAACGCGCTGGTCATCATCAGCAGCAGCAGTCCGATCGCGGACGCGACGATGATGTGCGCCTTGCGCAGGGCGGGCCGGGCGTCCTTGGCGCCGTGCATCGCGTGCTGCGCCCGCCGGAACACCGCCAGATAGCTGGAAGCGGACCACACCGCGCTGACCGTCCCGGTCCCCACGAGCAGCCAGACGGCGGTGCGCTGCTGGGTGGCGGCCTCCAGCGGCTGCCGCAGCGCGGCGGCGGACTCGGCGGGGGCGAAGGCGGTGATGTCGGCGATCAGCGCGCCCGTCGCGTCGGGGTTGGCGAGTCCGATGACGGACACGGTCACCAGGAGCGCGGGGAGCAGGGCGAGGATGGCGTAGTACGTGAGGGCCGCCGCCCAGTCCGAGATGTCGTCGTTCCAGAGCGAGAGCGGCGTCCGGCGCAACGCGAGCGGCCAGATCCGCGCGGGGCGGCTGCGCGTGCGGGCGGACGCGGGGCGGGGGGCGGCTTCGGGTGCGCTGTCGGGGCGCGCGCTGTCGAGGCGAGGGACGTCGGGGCGAGGGACGTCGGGGCGCGTCCCGCCCTGCTGCTTACCGTCCGGATGCGCGCCGTCCGGATGCTTACCGTCCGGATGCGCGCCGTCCGGATGCTTACCGTCCGGATGCGCGCCGTCCGGATGCTTACCGTCCGGATGCGCGCCGTCCGGGTGGGGCGGGGTGTCGGCGGTGGGGCCGCTGGAGTTGCTGGACACGGTGGCGGCTCCGGGGCGTAGGGGGCGGGGGCGGTGCGGGGGACGGTGCGGTGGGCCCCTGCCTCTCCTCTTCTGCTCGGCTTTCCCGCCCGGTACACCGTATTCGCCGGACGACGGGCAGCCGTTGTCGTACCCCGGCCGTACGCTCCCTCCATGAGCGTCTCCCTCTACTACACCGCGCGCCGTGCGACCCCGCTGACCGATTCCGAGTCGGCCGCCGTCGCACGCGTCGTCGCCGCGCACCGGACGTCGTTCCCGTACGAGGACGAGGAGAGCCTCTACGTGTACGACCCGCGGACGGCGGAGCCGGGGCAGGTCCTCGACGGCTCCACCAAGATGCCGTTCGACCCGGGCCGCCTGCTGCCGGTGATCGCGCATGTGCTGGACTCTGTCACGGAGTTGCGCCACGCGCTGCCCGACGCCGACTGGCGCGTGCACATGGACGACCTCGACGTGCCGTGGGACGAGGCCGAGGGGTATGCCCTGCCCGGGATGCGTGACGCGGACCTGGCCGCCGAGCTGTCGGCTGCGGGCCGGGACGCCGTGGCCGGCGGGCCGGACGGCCGTGCCACGCTTGGCCCGTGACGACACCCGAGCCCCTGACCCCCGACGCCCCCGGCGTCCTGCACCGCCCGCTCCTCACCCAGCAGTGGCTCGACCTCTGCTTCGTCCACTGGGCCGTGGAGACCGACGCGGTGGCGGGTCTGCTGCCCGCGGGGACGGTGCCCGACACGTTCGACGGCGTCACCTACGTGGGTCTGGTGGCCTTCCGGATGCACCGGGTGGGGTGGCTGGGACTGCCCGGCGTGCCCTATCTCGGTTCGTTCCCCGAGACGAACGTCCGCCTGTACTCGGTCGACGGGCAGGGGCGGCGCGGGGTCGTCTTCCGCTCGCTGGACGCGTCCCGGCTGCTCCCCGCGGCAATGGGCCGGCTCGCCTTCCGCCTGCCGTACGTGTGGTCCCGGATGCGGGTGGAGGCCGCCGACGGCACGATCGCGTACACCAGCTCGCGCCGCGCGCCCGGCCCGCGCGGCGCGTACAGCCGCATCACCGTGCGCCCCGGCGAACGCATCGGCGAACCCACGGAGTTGGAGCACTTCCTCACCGCGCGCTGGGGCCTGCACCACACCCTCCTCGGCCGCACGGCCTACCTGCGCAACGACCACCCCCGCTGGCCCCTGCACCGCGCGGAGCTGCTCGGCTGCGAGGAGAACCTGATCGAGGCGGCCGGCCTGCCCGCCCCGCGCGAGGCCCCGGTCAGCGTGCTGTACTCCCCCGGCGTCCCGGTCCGCCTGGGCGGCCCGTCCCGCCCGAACGGCACACCGGCACCCTGACCGGCGCCCCCGGCTCCTCGGGAAATGGCTTGCGGCCGCACAGCCCTCCTCCTACCTTGGTGTGCATGGGTTCCCTGTGACATTCCCCGTGCGCCTGCGTTGAGCTCGGCTCCGTAGGCGCGCTTCCTCGCGCACATCCGCGCATCCACACGTTCGTGCGCTCACGCATCCGTGCGTTCAATCACGCACCCGTGCGTCCGCGTGCCGATCGGCTCGGGCCGGGCCGGGAACAGGGGGCTCTTCATGCACACCGCACAGCTATCTCTTCAGAACGTCACCCGCCGCTACGACGACAAGGTCGTGCTGGACGACGTCACCTTCAGCGTCAGGCCCGGTGAGAGGGCGGGCGTCATCGGCGACAACGGGGCCGGGAAATCCACCCTGCTCCGGCTCGTCGCGGAGCGGGACCGGCCCGACAACGGTGAGCTGACCGTGGTCGCGCCGGGCGGGGTGGGGTATCTCGCCCAGTCACTGGCCCTGCCGCCCGGGGCCACCGTCCAGGACGCGGTGGACGCGGCGCTCGCCGATCTGCGCGCGCTGGAGGCCCGGATGCGCCGGGCGGAGGCCGCGCTCGGGGGCCCTGCGGGGGCGGAACAGACCGCCGCGCTGGAGCATTACGCCGGGCTGGTCGCCCGGTACGAGGCACGGGCCGGTTACGAGGCCGACGCCCGGGTGGACATCGCCCTGCACGGGCTCGGCCTGCCGGGCCTGGCGCGCGACCGGGCCCTGTCCACGCTGTCGGGCGGCGAGCGGTCCCGTCTCGCCCTGGCGGCGACGCTGGCGTCCCGGCCGGAACTGCTCCTGCTGGACGAGCCGACCAACGACCTGGACGACCGGGCGGTGGCCTGGCTGGAGGCCCATCTGCGGGCGCACCGCGGCACGGTGCTCGCGGTCACCCACGACCGGGTGTTCCTGGAGCGGGTGACCACCACGATCCTGGAGGTCGCCGAGGGCCGGGTCACGCGGTACGGGAACGGCTACGAGGGCTACCTCGCCGCCAAGGCCGCCGACCGGCGGCGCCGGCTGCGGGAGTACGCGGACTGGTGCGCCGAGCTGGCCCGCAGCCGGGAGCTGGCCGCCTCCAACGTGGCCCGCCTGGACGCGATCCCGCGCAAGGTGCCGCTCAGCGTGTTCGGGCACGGCGGTTTCCGGGCGCGGGGCCGGGGGCACGGGGCGATGGTCCGTATCCGCAACGCGAAGGAGCGCGTCGAACGGCTGACCCAGAGCCCGGTCGCGCCGCCGCCCGATCCGCTGGTGTTCGCCGCCCGGGTGGCCACCGCGGAGGACGCCGTGGGGGACGCCGTGGAGGACGCCGCGCCCCGGGCCGCCGCGGAGCTGGACGGCGTACGGGTCGGCGGCCGGCTCTCCGTGCCCGCGCTGCGTATCGGCGGCGCGGAACGCCTCCTCGTCACAGGGCCCAACGGGGCCGGCAAGTCGACGCTGATGCGGGTGCTCGCGGGTGAGCTGCTCCCCGACGACGGGACGGTGCACACGCGGGTCCGGGTGGGGCATCTGCGGCAGGAGGAGACGCCGTGGCCGGCCGGCCTGACGGTGGCGCAGGCGTACGCCCACGGGCGCGGCGGGGACCTGGAGGAGCACACCGTACAACTGTTGTCCTTCGGCCTGTTCAGCCCCGCCGACCTGCGCCTCAAGGTGGGCGAGCTGTCCTACGGGCAGCGCCGCCGGATCGAACTGGCCCGCCTGGTCGGCGAACCAGTCGACCTGCTGCTGCTGGACGAGCCGACCAACCACCTGTCCCCGGCGCTGGTCGAGGAGCTGGAAGGGGCCCTGGCCGGGTACCGGGGCGCGGTGGTCGTCGTCACCCACGACCGCCGGATGCGCGACCGGTTCACCGGGCGGCGGCTGGACATGTGCGAGGGGCGGGTGGTGCGGGATACGGACGCCGGGTGAACATGGCTGATACAGGCCCACGCGCGCGGCTTGAATCCTCCCCCTCCAAAGAGGGCGGGCGTGGGTCATATGAACACCAGCTGATTCACTCCTGAACCACTTCTGTCTCGCTGGTGGACACTCGTGGAGAACCCCTGGGGGGGCTTTGTCTTCCTTGATATCCGGCCGTTCCGGTCTCGCGCGCTCGAAGCGCGCGAGACGGATCGCGGCCTGCACCGCACTCGTTCTCTCCGCCGGCATGCTGCTGGCGGCTCCGGCCTCGGCCGACGAGGTGAAGGGCGCCGACGCCCCGAAGGCCGCCGTCGGGGCGAAGCCGCGCCTGGACTTGAACGGCAACGGCGACAGCGACCTCATCTACCGGGGCCTGGACGGCTACCTGTACGTCAAGGCGGGGCCGTACACCCCGGACTACCAGTACTGGCTCCCTGCCACCGACCTCCGGGAGATGTACAAGGACGTCATCGCGCCGGGCGACCTCAACGGGGACGGCCCGCCCGAGATCCTCACGCTGTCGGCGACGGGCACGCTCACGCTGTACCCGAGCGCGGGCGAAGAGAGGACCTCCCCTCCCACCTGGTCCGGTGACGGCTGGCAGAAGTACAACAAGATCCTCTCCCCCGGCGACCTGACCGGCGACGGCCTGGGTGACCTGATCGCGCGCACGCCCTCCGGCGACGTCTACCTCCACGCCTCCACCGGCACCATCGAGGGCGAGCCCTTCGCACCCGCCGTCAAGGTGGCCTCGGGCTGGGAGACGTACGACCAGATCGTCGGCCTCAACGATGCCAACGGCGACGGGTTGGGCGATGTCGTCACCCGCACCACCGAGGGCGACCTGTACTTCTTCGCCGGTACCGGCGACCCGGCGAAGCCCTTCAAAGCACCCAAGAAGATCGGCTACGGCTTCGACACCTACAACCAGCTCGTGGGTGTCGACGACCTCAACGGGGACGGCTACGGCGACCTCATGGGCCGCAAGCCGAACGGTGACACGTACCTCTACCGGTCCACCGGCGCCGGCACGTTCCGGACGCGGACCGCCGATGCCTTCGGATGGCAGAAGGCCGCCCTGTTCGTCGGCGGGGGCGGCAACCCGGACTTCGGCAAGCACCAGGCTGTGGGCACCACCACCGACGGCCGCTGGTGGTGGTACGACTCCAAGAACAACGGCCAGTTCTACCCTCGCGCGCTCCGCAACATCGTCGAGCCGGGACTGATGAGGGTCGTCTCCTCCCTCGACGTCGACGGCCTGGCCGAGCCCCTCTGGGTGCAGGACGGTCAGCTGTACATCGGGAACCACCACTTCGGCGGCGACTGGGGCGTCTACGACGACCTGATCGGCCCGGGTGACCTGAGCGGCGACGGCAAGGGCGACCTGCTGGCCCGCGACGCCAAGGGCGACCTGTACCTGTACCAGGGCAACGGCCTCACCGAGTTCGAGGCCAAGATCAAGGTCGGCTACGGCTACGGGACGTACCGCCACATCGTCGGCGCCGGCGACCTCACCGGCGACGGCCGGACCGACGTGGTGGCCGTCGCCAAGGACGGCACGCTGTACCTGTACGAGGGCACGGGCAGCGCGACCGCGCCGCTGAAGGCACGCGTCAAGATCGGCTACGGCTTCGACATCTACAACAAGTTCGCCGCGCCCGGCGACATCAACGGTGACGGCAGGGCCGACCTGATCGGCGTCAACGGCTACGGCGACCTGTACCGCTACACGTCCACCGGGACGGGCCTGCTCACGAAGCGCGTGCAGATCGGCTACGGCTTCAACATCTACGACGGCCTGTACTGATCCCCGCGCGGCGGCGGCATCCGGCCGCCGCCGCGCGGTACCGGTCAGCTCTGTGCGCCGCTCTCCCCGCGCTGGAAGGAGACCTCCACGCGCCGGTTCTTCCTGCGGCCCTGCTCGTCGTCGTTGCTGGCGATCGGGTAGTCCTCGCCGTAGCCCCGGATCTCGAACGTGATCCCGCTGCCGCTCAGCGCCTCGTCCAGCACGTTGTGCACGGCCTCGGCGCGCTTCTTGGAGAGCATGTCACCGTGCTCGGACGAGCCCAGGTTGTCGGTGAACCCGAACACCCGCACCTTAGAGGCGTCCTGCTTCTTGATCTCCTCGGCAATGGCGTTGATCCGCCCGTTGGCCTCGGCACTCAGCTTGGCGCTGTCCTTGCCGAAGAGAACCTCGGCCTGGAGCGCGAACTTGATGTCCGCGTTGGTGTCCTCACGCCGCTCCTCGCCGCCGAGATCCTCGATGACGGACTTGATGTCGAGGACTTTGGGCGGGGCGAGGGTGGCGCCTTCGGGGAGCTTGAGGTCGGTGTCCTTCGGGTCGATTTCGACCGGGGGTTCCGCGGAGGCGGAGGGGTAGGGGCTGTCGTCGGCGAAGGCCTGGGGGGCCCCGATGACTCCCAGGACGACCACCCCGGCGAGAAGGGTTGTCGCCACCTGGGCCCGGGCCCGCGCGGTAACAGTGATGCGGGCGGTCATTAGGAGATCTCAATCGACGCGGCGCTGAAGCCCGGGAACTCAACGCTCACCTCGGTGGTCGTCTGAGCCGGCGCCGGAAACTGCGCGAAGAAGGGCAGGCTTTTGCCTGCGTCGATTCCGGAGTCATAGCTCGTTGTGGTCAGAGGACGGTCGTCGGTGTCACGGAGCACGTAATAGCGCTTCTTCGCTTGAGAATCGACCAGTGTCATCGCTGCCAGAGAGGGGCCAGTCGCGAGCACCGATTCCTCACTACCGCTCCACTCGACTGGCGTGACTACACGGCTGCCGGACGTGTTCTTGAACTCGCCGGTAAGCGTGAGGAAACCGCCCTGATCACGCTTCGCTGTGTGGACGACCATATCGATACCCATCCCGCCCTTGACGGTCGCCAGAACCGTGCTGGTTTCCGAAGTGGTATCGCCAGATGCGCTCTTCTCCTTTTCCGCACTGGATGACGCTGCGGAGCTTGATTCCCCCTTGCCCTGGGCACCGCCATCGCCGTTGCCACCGCACGCGGTTGCGGAGAAGGCCAACGTCGCAACCAAGAGTGCGGTGGCACCCGTCCGACGCACGTTCCTCACGTACCGAGTAGTCATCGATCCCTATCCTTTGCGGTCAGTCTCAGTCAGTCTTCGGCCAGGCGTACGGTGAAGAGGTCGGCCATGTCGGGCACGAGCGCCAGAGCCTCAGGGTCGACCGCCCAGTCCGGACCGCGGTCACAGCGAACCTTGCCGATCGACACGGTTGCCGCATTCGGCTCTGCGTCCGGGTCGGGATCGCTGTCGGGGGTCGGGACGAACGTGCAGCGCGGTTCGACCACGGCCACCGCGTCAGCTTCCGCCTTCTTGCCCTCTGTACCCGGAACGATGTTCGTGCTCATGCCCTTGCCTGACTTCAGACGGACCTCGTAGCCCCATCTGCCGTCGGACAGCGGTCGGCATTGAACATCACCTGCCTTGTTCAGAGCGGCGAAGGCGGACGCCTTCGCGCAGGCGTTGCCGGGGCCTCCGGAGAAGGACGTGTTGAACACAGAGTCGAAGTATTCGGGGTCGGCGAGGTGCGCCTTCAGATCCGATTCGAGCAGGCTGCGCGATTCCTTAGCTGCCGCCAGCGCAGCGGCGTCGGCCGCGCTCTGAGCACCATTGCGCTGCACGTCAGCCTCACCAAAAGCGAAGAGAACCAACGCAAGTAGAAGCAAACCGGCGACCGCTGTAATGTAGAGCGGCGCTGCCTGGCCTGACTCGCGGCACCTACGCCTCACTTGTGATTCAGAACCGAGTCGACCTTCGCCTTGAACTTCGTGGCGATCGTCTTCCCCATACCAGTGTTCATCAGCGCAATCACGATCGCCACCACCAGAATCGTGATGCCGACATACTCGATCGCCCCCTGGCCCCTGTCCTTGCGGCGCTTCATGTGATGGGCGGTGGTGTTCGCCCATCGGTTCACATAAAGCTGTGTGCTCACGGCGGCCTTGAGCGCGATGTCCTTCATGACGATGTCCCCCTCCGAGTTCGACCGACCGAGAACCGGTCGACGCTGATCCGTGAGTCCGCGTGCCTCCGACGTGAGCAACGTACGTCGGTACAACACCCCTCATCATGGGCCTCAGGGCCCAACTCCGGGCCCACTTGCGCCGTTGCGTGCCAGGTGGCGTTCCGCTTTCAGCCATGCCGTGCCGGTCCCCCCGGCGGCCTGCGGTGCCATAGGGCGATCGCCTCGCCGCGGCTGCCGACATTCAGCTTGGTGAAGATGCGGTTGATGTGGTTCTTCACCGTCTTCTGACTGATGAAACAGGCGGCGGCGATCTGCTGATTGGACATGCCCGACGCGATCAGATCCATCACCTCCACCTCCCGCTCACTCAGCTCCGACAACACGCTCCGGGCGGCCGGAGCAGAAGACCTCGACGTTGAATGTCCCACAAATGGCCCCGTGGGCGGGGCATTTCGCGGGGACGGGACGTCACTGTACGGTTCCGCAGGGCAACGGGCCGCCGCCCCCGGGCACACCGTCCCCAGCCCGTCCGGCAGCGGTGGCGCCACCTCGTCCTCCGGGGCGGCCCGCTCCCGCAGGGACTCCAGCAGCGCGCCGCTCGCCGAGTGGGTGAAGCGGGCCCGTCCCTCCGCCGTGTCCCGGACCGCGGCCACCAGTTCGGCCGCCGTGAACTCGCCGTGCACCAGATAGCCCCCGGCGCCCAGGCGCAGCGCCTGACGGACGACGGCGCTCTCGCTGCTGTAGGTCATCATCAGCACCGGTGCCAGGCGCACCAGGTGCGGCAGGGCCGAGATGCCGTCGACCCCGGGCATGCGCACATCGAGCAGGACGACGTCCGGTCGGTGCCGTACCGCCTTCTCGTACGCCTGACGGCCGTCGCCCGCCTCCGCGACCACGACGATGCCGCCGCGACCGTGCAGGAGCGCCGTCAGGCCGGCCCGTACGACGGGGTTGTCGTCGGCGACCAGGACCCGCAGCGCAGTGGCGGCGGGGGCGGGGAAGGCCGGGGCGGGCGGCTGCGGTGGCCGCTGCTCCCCGGAGCCGTAAGGGCCGTCGGGTATGTCGTCCGGCACGACAGGGCCTCCTCTCTCAGGGAACGGGGACGGTGGGGGCCGGCGCACGCGTGAGGTCCATCGCGGCGAGGGACAGGTCGAGGCGGACCTCCGTGCCCCGGGACGCCCCGCCCCGGCCGATCCGTATGCGGGCCCCGATGGAGGCGGCCCGTTCGACCATGCCGACGAGGCCGAAGTGGCCGGCCCTGCGCAGGGCGGCCAGGGTGGTGCCCGGGGGCAGGCCGTCGCCGTCGTCGTACACGCTGATCCGCACCACGTCGCGGACCAGGCCGGCGGAGACGTCCACCAGGGAGGCGCGGGCGTGGCGGCGGGCGTTCTCCATGGCTTCGGTGGCGATGGTCAGGGCGTGCCGGGCGACGGCGTGGGGTACGGGCGGCACCCGGTCGTCGCCGAGGCGGCGGAAGACGGCCCGGACGCCGGTGCGGCGTTCGAAGTCGGCGGTGCGGGCTGCCAGTTCGCCGATGAGGTCGATGCCGTCGTCCAGGCCCGAATCGCGGCGCAGGTCCGAGAGGAGTTCCCGGGATTCGGCGGCGGCCCGGCGGGCGGAGCGGGCGACCAGTTCCGCCCGGCGTCTGACGGCCGCCGGGTCCATGCGGTCGGCGGTGCTCGCCAGGCCGTCGGCGGCCAGGGCCAGGCCGTGCAGGGTCTTGGCGACGGAGTCGTGCATCTCGCGGGCGAGCCGGGCCCGCTCCGCCTCCACCGCCCTGCTGACGGCGAGCCGCGCCCGGGTCTCGGTCAGCGCCTGGGACGCGGCGCCGAACCTCAGCAGCAGGCCCCTGAGCGTGGCGCCGACCGCGCCGGCGATGATGCAGAGCCCCACCATGAGGAGCGCGGTGGCGTCGGCCTCGTCCTGTTCGCTGATGCCGTAGGCGGCGGCCAGCAGCAGGGTCTGGAGCGCGGCGAAGACGGCGCCGCCCCGCCAGCTGTAGACGAGGCCCGCGAGGAGCGGGGTGCAGACCGTGACGTACGAGAGGGTCGAGCCGGGGCTGGCGGCGAACAGCAGCAGCGCGCCGAACAGCATGTCGGCGGCGAGGAGCGAGGGGTGGCGCAGGAGGAACGGGCCGAAGCGCTCCCAGTCCCGCATCAGCACGTAGGACACCATGACGGTGACGAGGACCGCCGCCCCCACCAGCCAGCTGCCCAGCTCGTCGTGGACCCCGGAGAGGGCGAAGGGGGCGGCCAGCGCGGTCATGGCGAGCCGGAAGCCGAAGAGCTGGCGGCACAGGGCCTGGAGGGCGTTCACCTGGATGGGCAGCGGCGGCACATGGCCGGGTGCGCTCGCCGGTGTCGTCGCGTCGGGGCCGCCGGTCAGGGCGGGGCCGGCCGGTCGTGGGGCCATGGTCTGTCTTCACCTCCTCGCGGGGGTCGCGGTGGCGCGCCCGTGGGCGTCAGCTGCCGAAGATCTCGTTGATGTCGACGTTCGCCGCGTAGTAGAAGCCGACCGCGATCAGGATCATCGTTCCCGGGAGCATGAAGCTGGTGACGATGAGCGTGGCCTTGGGGACGGCCTTGGACGCCCTGCGGCGGGCGTTCTGGGCGTCGGTGCGCCGCATGTCGTTGGCGATCTGGATGAGGGTCTCGACGATGGGCGCGCCGAGTTCCTCGCCCTGCTGGAGGGCGGAGACGAACATGGAGACCTGTTCGGACTCGTTGCGCTTGCGGAGCTGGTCGAAGGCGTCGCGCCTGCTGACGCCCATGTCCATCTGGCGCAGGGTGATCCGCAGCTCGTCGGACCAGGGGCCGGTGTACTTGTCCGCCACCCGCTCCAGCGCCTGTCGGAAGCCGAGGCCGGCGGAGACGACGACCGCGAGGACGTCGAGGAAGTCGGGCAGGGTCCGGTCGATGTCGTCCTTGCGCCGGCTGATGGCCGCCCGGATGATCACGTCCGTCCAGAAGAGGCCGTAGACGAGCAGGATGATCGCCAGGACGACCTGCCCGTTCATCAGCATCGCCAGGGCGGCCAGGATGCCGAGGCCGCCGTAGACGGCGCGCCGGGCGGCGTACCGGTCGACGGTGAGGCCCCGGGGGTTGCCCGCCATGTCCAGCTTGCGGCGGATCCGGTCGACGCGTCTGGGGCCCATCATCGACAGGACGCGGGGGGCGTACGGCATGCCCAGCCGGTCGATGGCCGAGCCGGCGGCGCTGGTGCGGCTGGCGCCGACCTCCAGGGCGATGGCCAGGTCGCCGGGGAGTTTGGCGTCGGCGCGGTACATGCGGATGCCCTGGAAGGCGCCGAGGACGGCGAGTCCGATGACGGCCGCGAGCAGTAGTTCCATCTCTGTGCTCCTCTCTCCTCCGGCCGTCAGATACGGACGCGGGTCAGGCGGTTGATCAGGAAGAAGCCGAGGGCGTACAGGCCCGCCGCGATCACGATGGCGATCCGGCCCGGGGTGGCGGCGGCCATGTCGTCGAGGGCGCCCGCGCGCATTCCGTTCACGACGAGCAGGAAGGCCAGACCGAGGACGGGGACGGCGACGGCGGTCACCTTGACCTGGGACAGCAGGGTGGTGACCTCGCGCCTGGTCTCCTTGCGCTCCTCCAGCGTGCCCGTGAGGTTGCGCAGCGAGGAGACGATCGAGCCGCCCGTCCGGTTGGAGAGGATGAGGGTGGAGACCAGGACGGTCAGTTCGCGGGAGGGCAGCCGTTCCACGAGTTCGTTCAGGGCGTCGTCCAGGGAGTGGCCGACGGCCAGCCGGTCGGCCACCCGGCGCAGCTCGGCGTGGGCCGGGTCGTCCAGTTCCTCGACCGCCATGCCGATGGCCGTGCGCAGGGCCAGGCCCGCCTGGGTGGCGTTGGCGAGGACGCGGGTCAGTTCGGGGAGCTGGTTGATGAACGCCTCGGTGCGTTTGGCGCGCTGCCAGTTGAGGAAGGCGTTGCCGCCCCACAGGCCGATGAGTACGGCGACGAAGCCGAAGAACGACGCGAAGACGGAGTCCATGACGAAGTAGATCGCGAGCAGGGCTGCCACGACGTAGACGGCGTACTCGCCGGGGGTGAGGTCGAGGCCGGTCACCGCGATCTTGCGTTCGATGCGCTTGCCCAGGCCTGTCCTGCGCAGCCGCCGGTCGATCGCCCGGAAGCGCCGGACGCGGCCCTCCACGGCCGGCTGCCCGGTCTGGGACATGCGGTCGATCAGCGCCTGCCGTTGTTCCCTGCCCGTGGAGTAGCTGTGCAGGCCGATGACGGCGAGCAGACAGGCGAGCAGGGTGACACCGACCGTCAGGAGCGGGAGGTTGTCCATGTCGGGGGCCTTCTGGGTGAGCGGCGGGCAGGGGGGCGGGCGGGCTCAGGCGGTGGAGGTGCGTACGAGGAGTTGTTCGTCGGCCTGGGCGACGCCGAAGGCCGGCGGGACGGTCTCGTTGGTCATGTGGAAGCGTTCGGCGACGCGGCGCGGCACCGGGAAGTAGTCGAAGCGGCCGTACACGCGCCCGTCCGCCGCCATCGGGAGGGCGTTGAAGCGGCAGACGGAGACGATGCGGTAGTCCTCGCGGCCGTGCGAGTCGACCACGGCGATCTCGGTGATGCGGCGGGAGCCGTCGCCGTGCCGGGTCAGCTGGACGATCACGTCGACGGCGCTGTTGATCTGGTCGTGGATCGCGGCGAACGGGATCTCGACCTCGGACATGGAGCTGAGGGTCTGCAACCGCATCAGCGCGTCCTCCGCGCTGTTCGCGTGGACGGTGGCGAGCGAGCCGTCGTGGCCGGTGGACATGGCCTGGAGCATGTCGAGCGTCTCGCCGCCCCTGACCTCACCGACGATGATGCGGTCGGGCCGCATGCGCAGCGAGTTGCGGACGAGGTCGCGGATGGTGATGCGGCCCTTGCCCTCCACGTTGGAGGGGCGGCTCTCCAGCGTGATCACGTGGGACTGCTGGAGCTGGAGTTCGGCGGAGTCCTCGATGGTCACGATGCGCTCGCCGTCCGGGATGAGCCCGGACAGGGCGTTGAGCAGGGTGGTCTTGCCGGTGCCGGTGGCCCCGGAGACGATCACGTTGAACTTGGCGCGGACGAAACCGGCGAGCAGGATCAGCATGTGCTCGTCCAGCGAGCCGAGGGAGATCATCTCCTGGAGCGTGAAGGCCCTCGGGAAGCGCCGGATGGTGAGGATGGGGCCCGAGAGGGAGAGCGGCGGGATGATCACGTTGACGCGCTCGCCGGACGGCAGCCGGGCGTCGACCATCGGGTTCGCCTCGTCCACACGGCGGTTGACCGTGGAGACGATGCGTTCGATGGTCTGCATCAGCTGCTCGGTGGAGGAGAAGCGCATCGGGAGGAGTTCGAGGCGTCCGCCGCGCTCCACGTAGACCTGTTCGGGGCCGTTGACCATGATCTCGCTGATGGAGGCGTCTTCGAGGAGCGGTTCGAGGATGCCGAGGCCGAGCGCCTCGTCCACGACGCGCCGGATGAGGTGCGAGCGCTCCACGGAGGACAGGACGGGGCCCTCGCGGCTGATGATGTGGCCGAGGACGCGTTCGAGCCGCGCTCTGCGCTCGGCCGCCGCGAGGGCGGACATCTCCGCGAGGTCGATCTCCTCCAGGAGCTTGGCGCGGTAGACCCCGACCAGCCGGCTCTCCTCGCTCATCCCGTTCGCCGGCTCGGGACTGGTGATACGCGCCCGCAGGCTCATGTGCTCAACTCCCTCGGTTCTTCTCGGCGCTGTGTGGGCTATGGGTCAGTCGGTCGGCATGGTGGCGCTCTTCTCGACGGAGCCGAAGGAGAACATCGGCAGCAGGCTGGGGATGGAGACGCGCACGGTGACCGTCAGGGAGCCGGCGCCCCGCGTCGTGGACGCCTCGGCCCCGTCGGCCAGCCAGCCGCTCATGGAGTCCCGGGCCACCGCGCCCGCCCGGTGCTCCTGGTGGTCGGTCGAGGCGACCCTGGCGGCCGTCCGGGCCGCCGTACCCGCCTGCTGGGCCGCGTACACGGCGATGCCGAGCTGGACCACGGCCAGCGCGACGACGAGGAGCAGGGTGAGGACGCCCACGTACTCGATGGCGGCCTGGCCGCGCTCCCGGGACGCGGCGGGCCGGCCGCGCCGCCGGGAAGGGGCCGGCCCGCGCCTCACCACGCGTCCCGCCTCTCGTTGCGGGCCTTGGCCTCGCCCGTCGCGTGCCAGGGCAGGTCGAAGGCGCCGGGGAACAGCATCGGCACGTCGAGCCTCACCCGGACGGTGACCAGTTCGCTGGACGGTTCACCGCAGCGCTCCACCCGGGTGGTCCAGCCGCTGGGCACGTCCTCGCGCACGGCCCGCTCGCAGGCCGCCCGCTGGCTGCCCTCCGTGACCGCCGCGGCCCTGACCGCCTTGTCCGCCGCGTTCCCCGCCAGGATGTACGTGTAGCAGACCATCGCGGCCTGCCAGAGCAGCGCCAGGGTGATCAGGATCAGCGGCAGGGTGCCGACGAACTCGATCGCGGTCTGGCCCCGGTCGGCCCGGCCGTCGCGAAGGGCCGCGGTGCGGGCGCCGCCCGCTCCGGGCCGTCGCCGCCGGTCCGCTCGTAAGAGGTTCATGATGCGACGGTCCCCCTCGGTCGCCCCGGTCCGTCCGGTCGTCGCGCGTTCACTTGGTACGTCCCCGCCGGCCGCCGGCCGAGGCGCGGTCCCCCTTCAACCTGCCCCCTCGGGCGGCTCCTTCCGCGTTCTTGACCAGACCGAGATCTCCGGCCAGCCCCCACAGGGCCTGTTTCACGGTGGATTTGGCGTCCAGGTCCTGGAGGCGGCCCGCGTCGACCACCGCCTGGAGCTCCTTGAAGTTGGCGGGGACCGCGATCCGGGCGACCCGGGTGGCGGTGATCTTCTCGATCAGGGCGGGCTGGATCTCGGTGCTGCGGGTGTGGCGGTTGACGACGGTGACGGTCTCCTCGGCCTTGCGGACCTGGAGCCGGTCCCAGAGGCGGACCATCCGCTTGGCGGCGCGGACGGTGATCACGTCCGGGGTGGTGACCAGCAGGGTGTGGTCGGCCATCTCGATGGCCGCCGCGTTGGCCGAGTTCATGTGCGTACCGCAGTCGATGACGACGATCTCGTAGCGGTGCCGCAGGGCGCTGACGGTCT
Organism: Streptomyces sp. ATexAB-D23; assembly: GCF_000373645.1. GTDB lineage: Bacteria > Actinomycetota > Actinomycetes > Streptomycetales > Streptomycetaceae > Streptomyces > Streptomyces castrisilvae. The sequence goes on from NZ_KB892002.1 coordinate 158,137, forward strand.
GGCGTACGACGCGGTCGCTGACGTCCTCGCCGCGCTCCCCCTCGCCCGGGGCGAGCAGCAGGGCGAGGCCGGTGTCGTGGTTGAACAGGGCGTCCTGGAGGACGCGCGGCGAGATGTCCTGGATGGTGGAGAGGTCGACGATGGAGCGGCGGAACTGCACGTCGAGGTAGGAGGCGACGTCCCCCGACTGGAGGTCGAGGTCGGCGAGGGCGACCGTGTGGCCGGACGCGGCGGCGGCGAGGGCCAGCTGTACGGCGGTGACGGTGGCGCCGACGCCACCCTTCGCCCCGCTGACCGTGACGACGGTGCCGCCGGGGCCGGTGAGGACCTCGGCGCCCGCGCCGAGGTGGCGGCGGACCCCGGTGGACCAGCCTGCGGCGCCCTGGACGCGCTGCGCCAGCTCCTCGTACGAGAGGGGCAGGCCGGCCAGACCGCGGGCGCCGGCGTCCATGGCGGCCGAGTAGAGCCCGGGGCTCGCGTCGGCGGTGACGAGGACAACCCCGACCGCGGGGAAGCGCAGGGCCACCTCCCGGATCAGTTCCAGGGCCGGGACCGGGCCGATCCGTTCGTGGACGAGGACCACCTCGGGCAGTTCGTCCAGGGACTCGGCGGCGAGCTGGGCCAGCGTGTCGAGCAGTGAGGTCGAGTCGCCGAGCGGCGCGGCCGGCTCCGCGTCGGGCAGCTGGCTGAGCAGCGTCGTGACGGCTCGGGCGGCGTCGGCGTCGCCGACCGCCGGGAGGATGCGTGTGCTCATCCGGTCCTCACTTGTTCTTGTCTTCGTCGAGGTTGTAGCTGCCCTCGCCAGGCCGGAGCGTGGTGGGACTGTCGGCGGGGAGCAGGGCGAGGCGGACGTGCTCGGCGAAGGACTCCGCGTAGGCGACGCGCTGGGCGTCGGTGGTGTTCAGGGCGAAGGTGATCGGGACCGCCTCGGTGGGGCCGTCGCCGCGGTCCTCCGGCTTGGGTTCCAGCGAGGTCAGCCGGCCGACGTCGATGACCTTGGCGTTGGCGACGATGACGCGGGAGGTCGACTTCTCCTTCTCGGTGCGGCCGGCGAACGTGGCGTAGATGTTGACCAGGTTGCCCGGCCTGATCTTGCCGGCGACGCCGGTCGCGGCGTCGATCATGATGGCTATCTCCTGCTGCCCGTCCTTGAGCTGGGGCCGGTCGACGAGCATGTCGTCCTGGAGCAGCGAGCCGGTGTGGAGTTCGGTGACCGCGATCTTGCCGCGGAGGGCGGAGAGGTCGGTGACGGCGTTCTTGGAGAGCCAGCGCCTGGGCATCCTGATCTTCTCGAACTGGCTTGCTTCCAGGGGCTTGTAGGGCGTGATCGTGGATTTGACCCGGTAGGCGGTCACCTCTGGCCCGACCTTGGAGTTCACGTCACTGATCACCGAGAGCACACCGGCGAACGCCCCGAAGGCGCACAGGACCGACAGGAGGAGCAGGATGACGCCGCGGCGTTGCCGTGAATTCATGGGCGGAGCAACCTCGTTGGGATGTGTGGGCCGACGGGCGGGGAACAGGGCGGTACGGGGACGGGCCGGCGCCGGCCGTCATGACCTCAGGACGACGGCACCGTTCGACCGGGTCTCGGGCGGTTTCAGCGGGGCGTTGCACAGGCCGCAGCGGTCACCGATGAGTTCGTTGCCGCACCAGGCGCACACCTCTCTGCGCACCGAGGAGACCAGCTGGTAGATCAGCGAGATGTCGGGCAGGAAGGCGGCGAATTCGATCAGTTTCGACGTGCCCCACCAGCCGGGCGACTCCTCGGGCAGCGCGGCCTCGTGGACCGCCTGCACCTGCCAGCCGGGGGCGAGGGTTCCCGTCACCCACTCCGACTGGGACTGCCCCCGGGCGAAGAGGAGGTGCGTGGCGAACCGGGGACCGGCGAGTTCGCCCGTACCGACCCTGATCAGCTGGGGTTCCGGGTTGGCCAGCACGCCGAACTGCGAGCCGGGGACCCAGGACTTGGCGTGCGCCTTGAGGGTGACCGGGACCCGGTCGAGCCTGGCCACCGAGTTGAGCAGCGCCCCGGCGTGGATGTAGTGGGAGAGGAGCCGGGCGGCCGAGGCGATCACGCCCGCGCTGAAGTCGCACACGGACAACTGGCGTAACTGGCGCACGAGTACGGCCACGCCCAGCGGGGGCAGCGGCGATCTGATCAGCGCGATCCGGTCGCTCTCCAGGACGGAGCGAATGGTGTGCAGGCGGCGCTCGTGCGCGGCGGGGATGCCGGCCGGGTAGACGGCGATGACATAGCCGTGCTGCTCCAGGAGGATCTGCATGTCGCCGATCGCCTGGTCGAGGGGCTGTTCGCCGGGGGCGCGCAGGACGACGGCGGGGGGCGTCTGCTGGTCCTGCGGGGGCAGCACGAGGCCGGGGCCGGTCACTGCTATTGCTGTCGGCACGCCGTTCCCCGTTCACCTCGGGCCGCCGCGTACCGCCGGCCGTAATCGCTCCTGCCGGGTGCTTCCGGCTCGGATGCTCCCGCCTGAGCACTTTATCCACGTACGACAGGGCAGAGAACACCTTCAAGAAGTCGATACGGCACGGCTGATGAAGTCTTCTCGGGGCGTCGGCGCGGCAAACCGTGCCAAGTGGACGGGTGTTGGTTTGCGCACGGTACGGCGGTTGCGGCGGGGTTCCCGCGCGCCCGCCGGGCGGCCCGGCCGGGACCGGTCGCTGCCAGAGGTCTTGACAACTTGATTGGTCTGGACCAGTTTATCGCCCAGCGGTGGCCACCGTTCCTCGATTCCACACCCCCGACACCCCCGTGTCGCCCCCACCCGCCATCCCCGACTCCCCCCGGAGGCAGCAAGTGGATCGTTCCCCCGCACCGAGCCGCAGAAGACGCCGTACCCGCCCGGTACTCGGCTCCGCCATGGCGGTCGTCGCCGCCGGCGCGCTGACCCTGACCGGGCTCGTCACCAGCGCCGAGGCCGCCGACGTCAACGTCGCCAAGAACGCCGGCTTCGAGTCGGGCCTCTCCAACTGGACGTGTACCGGCAACTCCGGCACCACCGTCTCCTCCCCCGTGCACAGCGGCACCTCGGCCCTCCAGGCGACCCCGGCCGGCCAGGACAACGCCAAGTGCTCGCAGACCGTGGCCGTCAAGCCCGACTCGACGTACCAGCTCAGCTCCTGGGTCCAGGGCGGATACGCCTACCTGGGCGCCAGCGGCACCGGCACCACCGACGTGTCGACCTGGTCCCCCGGCTCCAGCAGCTGGACCCAGCTCAGCACCTCCTTCACGACCGGCCCGAACACCACGTCGGTCACCGTGTACACGCACGGCTGGTACGGGCAGGCCGCCTACCTCGCCGACGACGTCTCGGTCACCGGCCCGGACGGCGGCGGCGGTACCGAGGAGCCCGGTCCGTCGATCCCCGGGGCCCCCGCCGGGCTCGCGGTCGGCTCGACCACCTCGTCCTCCATCGCCCTGTCCTGGAACGCGGTGTCCGGCGCGACCGGCTACACCGTCTACAAGGACGGCGTGAAGGCCACCACCTCCACCGGCACCTCGGCGACCGTCACCGGCCTCTCCGCCGACACGGCCTACCAGTTCGCGGTGACCGCCACCAACGCGGCCGGCGAGTCCGTCAAGTCCGCCGCGGTCAGCGGCCGTACGGCCACCTCCGGGACGGGCAACCCGAACCCCGGCACCTCCGTGCCCAAGCACGCGGTCACCGGCTACTGGCAGAACTTCAACAACGGCGCGGCCGTCCAGAAGCTCAGCGACGTGCCCGCGAACTACGACATCATCGCGGTCTCCTTCGCCGACGCCACGGCCACGCCCGGCGCCGTCACCTTCAACCTGGACTCGGCGGGCCTGAACGGCTACACCGTCGACCAGTTCAAGGCCGACATCAAGGCGAAGCAGGCGGCCGGCAAGAACGTCATCATCTCGGTCGGCGGCGAGAAGGGCTCGGTCTCGGTCAACAGTGACGCGTCCGCGGCCAACTTCGCCGACTCGCTCTACTCGCTCATCCAGGAGTACGGCTTCAACGGCGTCGACATCGACCTGGAGAACGGCCTCAACTCCACGTACATGACGAAGGCGCTGCGTTCGCTGTCGCAGAAGGCGGGCTCCGGCCTCGTCATCACGATGGCCCCGCAGACCATCGACATGCAGTCCACCGCGGGCGAGTACTTCAAGACGGCGCTCAACATCAAGGACATCCTGACCGTCGTCAACATGCAGTACTACAACAGCGGTTCGATGCTCGGCTGCGACGGCAAGGTCTACTCGCAGGGCTCGGTGGACTTCCTCACCGCGCTCGCCTGCATCCAGCTCGAAGGCGGCCTCGACCCGTCGCAGGTCGGCCTCGGTGTCCCCGCCTCCACCAGCGGCGCGGGCAGCGGCTACGTCTCCCCGTCGGTCGTGAACGCGGCCCTGGACTGCCTGGCCAAGGGCACCAGCTGCGGCACCTTCAAGCCGTCGAAGACGTACCCGGGTGTGCGCGGCGCGATGACCTGGTCGACCAACTGGGACGCCTCGTCCGGCAACGCCTGGTCGAACGCGGTCGCCCCGCACGTCCACGGGCTGCCGTAACCACCACCTGTCACCCCTGCCGGCCCGCGGCCGGCAGCACCGACCAGCAGCGCCGCCGCTCCCCCGGCGGCGCTGCTGCGTTCCGGGCGGGTGCGCGCGGGCGGCTTCGATACCGGTAACGCAACAGTCCTGTACGTGTGTTGCCCAACCGCATGGATGTCCGCACCCGCGCGTGGCACCGTTGGGGGGCGCGGTGCTGGGGGCGACAGGGGGAGTGACATGGCCGGGGCGCGGATCGATGCGCTGGGCGGCGACGACCCGGTGACGCTCGGGCCCTACCGGCTGCTGGGGCGTCTGGCGTCCGGGGGCATGGGCCGGATCTATCTGGCCCGCGGCGGCGGCCGCGGCCTGGTCGCCGTGAAGACGCTGCCGGCCGAGGGCCGGGTCGGCGAGACCGACCGGCGGCGCTTCGCCCGCGAGGTGGCGCTCGCCCAGCGGGTGGACAGCGCGTTCACGGCGCGCGTACGGGACGCCGACCCGGACGCCCGGTGGCCCTGGATGGCCATCGACTACATCGCGGCGCCCCCGCTCTCCGAACTGGTGCGCTCCTGCGGGGTGCTGCCGGCCTCGGCCGTACGGTGGATCGCGGCCGGCACCGCGCAGGCCCTGGTCACCCTGCACGAGGCGGGGATCGTCCACCGCGACGTCAAGCCGCAGAACGTGCTGCTGCCGCTGGACGGGCCCCGGGTCATCGACTTCGGCATCTCGCACGCCGGCGACCTCACCCTCACCAACCTCACGCTCGGCACGATCGCCTTCACCTCGCCCGAGCAGGCGCGCGGCGAGGAGTCCACGGCCGCGTCCGACGTGTACTCGCTGGGCGCCACGCTGTTCCTGCTCGCGACCGGCCGCCCGCCCTACCGCACCGACGGCGACACCCTGCGCCTGCTGGCCCGTGTGCAGCGCGGCCAGCTCGACCTGGCGGGCCTGCCGAAGGAGCTCGCCCAGACGATCCGGCCCTGCCTGGCCGTCCAGCCGCGCCACCGGCCGGCCCCCGCCGAGCTGCTGGCCCGCTTCCGCCGGCAGCAGGCCGGGCTGCCGGCGACGACGAGCGGCACCCGCTGGCTGCCGCCGCGCTGGACGGGACTGATCGACGCGTACGCCGCCCAGGGGCGCGAGTGGGCCGGTGGCCGCTCCACGGACCCGGCGGGCGCCGCCCCGACCCTCGTCCAGCGCACCCGGCCCGCCGCGCAGCCGCCCCCGACGCTCGTCCACTCACCGGAGCGGCGGGCGAGGGCCGCGCGCGACCGCACCCGGCGCGAGATGGCCGCCCTCGCCGAACTGGCCGCGCGCCAGCGCGCCGAGCAGGCCGAACGCGAGGAGGCGGAGCGCGAGCAGGCCGAACTCCTCGCCCAGCGGCAGGCGGAGCGGGCCGAGCGGGAGCGGGCCGAGGCGGCCCGCCGGGAGGCCGAGCGCGCCGAACGGGCCCGCGCCGCCCAGGAACGGGCGGACCGGGAGCGCGCCGAACGGGAGCGCGTGGAGCGCGAACGGGCCGAACGGGAGCGCGCCGCCGCCCTGCGACGTGCCGAGCAGGAGCGGGCCGCACACCGGCAGGCCGCGCGTGCCCGGACCGCCGCGCCCGCTTCTCCCGTCCCGCCGGGCCCCGGCGCCCCGTCGCCGCGCACCGGCTCACCGGCCGCCGCCTCGGCCCTGGGCTGGCTGCTCGTGGTGGCCGCCGTGATCGCGCTGCTGGCGTGGCAGCCCTGGGAGAAGGCGGGCGGCGGCTCGGCGTCCGGCAGCGCCGCGTCCGGCTCCGTCACCTCCGGCAGCGATCTCGACACCCACGGGGACGACAAGGCGGGCGCCGCCCCGGACACCGACTCCGACTCCGAAGCCGGTTCCGCCTCCGACTCCGACGACAGCGGCAGCGGCAGCGGCAGCGGCAGCGACACGGACACCGAGGAGCGGACGCCGGCCCCCACGCGTCGCCCCACGACCCCGGCGCCGAAGCCGAAACCCACCATGGACGCCACCGACCGGGCCTTCGCCGCCGTGCACGCCGGGGACTGCCTCAACGTGTACAACGACGGGTACGACAACATGAGCGCGAGCCGCCCGATCCGGGTGAGTTGCGGCGCCTCGAACGCGTACATGCACGTCAACCGGGTCAGCACCCGCTCCGGCGCGTCCAGCTCCTGCGACACCGGGGCGGGCTTCACCTGGTGGAGCAGGACGGGCGACGACGGGGTCGTGCGCACGCTGTGCCTGGACCGGGTGTACCGGGCGGGCCAGTGCTTCCCGGCGAAGGTCAACGGGGCCACCAGCGCCGATCTGACGGTGGTGTGGAACTGCAACGCGTCCAAGGTGCCCAAGGCGGGCCAGTCGATCCTGCGGATCACCGGCTTCTACCGGGCCCCGAAGGCGGGCCAGAACTGGACCTGCCCTTCGGGGCCCGGCGAACGCTTCTGGTACTGGCAGGTGAACCAGGGCCGCAGCATCATCTGCGCCTCGGCCGCGTGAGCCGTCCGCGTACGGTCAGATCACCAGGCTGAGGAGCGCGGCGACCGCGAACCCGGCGACGGACAGCACGGTCTCCAGAACGGTCCAGGACTTCAGGGTGTCGCGTTCGGAGATGCCGAAGTACTTGGACACCATCCAGAAGCCGCCGTCGTTGACGTGCGAGGCGATGATCGAGCCCGCCGAGATCGCCATGATGATCAGCGCGAGGTGCGGCTGCGAGAAGTCCTGGTTCTCCACGAGCGGGACCACGATGCCGGCGGTCGTCACGATGGCGACGGTCGCCGAGCCCTGGGCGATGCGCAGCACGGCCGAGATCAGCCAGGCGAGCAGGATGACGGGCAGCCCGACGTCGTTGAAGGTGTCGGCGAGCGCGTCCGCGATGCCGCTGCCCTTGAGCACGGCGCCGAAGATGCCACCCGCGCCGACGACCAGCAGGATGTTGCCGACCGGCTTCAGGGACGAAGTGGACACCGACTCCAGGGACTTGCGGGACCAGCCGCGCCGGATGCCCAGCAGGTAGTACGCGAGCAGCAGCGCGATCGTCAGGGCGACGAACGGGTTGCCGAAGAACTCGATGACCGAGCGGAGTGTCGAGAGGTCGAGCGCGATGGAGGAGAACGTGGCGGCGAGGATCAGCACCAGCGGGGTGCCGATGATGGCCAGCACGGTGGAGAGAGCGACCGGTGCCTCGTGCGGGGTGACCCCGGCGGCCCGCTGCTCGGCGACGACGGCTGCCTTCGCCTCCTCGGCGGCCTCGACCATGTCCTGCGGCACGTCCACGAAGATCCGCTTCCCGATCCAGGCGGCGTAACCCCAGGCGGCGAGGACGGACGGGATGCCGACGAGGGCGCCCATCAGGATGACCCAGCCGAGCGAGACGTGGAAGAGACCGGCGGCGGCGACCGGGCCGGGGTGCGGCGGCAGGAACGCGTGGGTCATGGACAGACCGGCGAGCAGCGGCATCGAGTACAGCAGAATCGTTTTTCCGGACCTCTTGGCGGCGGCGTAGACGATCGGGGCGAGGACGAAGATGCCGACGTCGAAGAAGACCGGGATGCCGAAGATCAGACCGGTCAGGCCCATCGCGAGGGGGGCGCGCTTCTCACCGAAGAGGCGCAGCAGCCGGGCGCTGAGCACCTCGGCCCCGCCGGAGACCTCCAGGATCGCGCCGAGCATCGTGCCGAGGCCGATGATGATCGCGACATGGCCGAGGATGCCGCCCATGCCGGATTCGATGACGGAGACGGCGGCGGACTTCTGCACCGTGCCGAAGAGTTCGGTGACGGAGAGGCCCGCGCCCAGGCCGACGGCTATGGACACCGCGAGGAGCGCGACGAACGGCTGGAGCCTGACCTTGATGATCAGGTAGAGGAGGAGCGCGATCCCGAGAACGGCGACGGTCAGCAGACCGGCCGTCCCGTCGATCAGGAGGAGGAGTCCACCGGTGTGGGGTGGCGTCTCGGGCGGGGTGGGGCCTGCGGCGAGCTGCATGGGTAACTCCGTTGTCGTCCATGGTTCTGGGGCAGGGGGGATCGCGGCACGGCGCCGTTGACGTGTGCGGCGCCGTGCCGGGCGGGGTGCGGGTTACGGGGACGGCTCAGTCCAGGACGGCGAGGGCGTCGATCTCGATGAGCAGGCCCTTGGGCAGGCCGACGTAGACCGTGGTGCGCGCGGCGGGGGCCTGCTTGAGGTCCTGCTCGGCGAAGTACGTGTTGTAGATCTCGTTCATCTCGGCGAAGTGGTCCACGTCCGTGAGGTAGACGCGCATCATCATCACGTCGTCCCAGCTCGCGCCGCCCTCCTCCAGGATCGCCTTGACGTTGGCGAAGGTCTGGAGGGTCTGCTCACGCAGGGTGGGCCCGGCCGGGGTGGGGGCCTGGCCCGCCACGGCGGGCAGGAAGCCGACCTGGCCGGCGACCTGGAGGATGTTGCCCTTGCGCACGCCGTGCGAGAACTTCGCCGGCGGGGTGGTGTGGGTGCTCGGGGTCAGGGCGGTCTTGGCGGTCTTGTCGGTCATCGCTGATCAGGCCTTCTTGGGTCGGTTGCTGCCGGAGTACTCCCGGCTGATGGTGTCGGCGGTGCGCCGGACCAGGGGGAGCAGGGTGAGGAGTTCCTCGGCCGTGACGACCACGTTCGGCGCGGAGACCGACATCGCGGCGACGACGCGCCCGTCGGCGCCGCGGATGGGGGCGCCGACGCAGTTGATGGACTCCTCGTGGCCGCCGAGGTCGGTGGCCCAGCCCTGTTCGCGTACGGCGGCCAGCTCCTTGAGGAACGCGGCGGCGCCGGGCGTCGAACGGGACGTGTACATGGGGTAGTCGAGCTTGTCGGCGATGGAGCGCCGCTCGGCCTCGCTCAGGTCGGCGAGCAGCAGTTTGGCCACGGCGGCGACGGTGATCGCGACGGGCTTGCCGATCCGGGAGTACATGCGGACCGGGTAGCGGCTCTCGACCTTGTCGATGTAGAGGACCTCGTTCTCCTCGTACACGGCGAGGTGGACGGTGTGCCCGCAGTTCTCGTTGAGTTCGACCAGGTGCGGGTGGGCGATCTCGCGTACGTCGAGGTTCTCGACGGCCTCCTGGGCCAGCGCGAACAGGCGGGCGCCGAGGCGGTAGCGCTGGTCCTGCTGGCGGTAGACGAGGCCGTGTTCGTGGAGCGTACGGAGCAGGCGCAGCGCGGTGGACTTGTGCACGCCGAGCCGCTCGGCGACCTGTCCGAGGTCGGCGGGCCCCTGGGCGAGGAGCGGCAGGATGCTGAGCGCCCGGTCGACGGTCTGGCTCATGCGCGTGCCTCGCTGTCCTCGGCCCGGCCTTCGCCGGTGACGCCCCTCTTGTCGGATCGCTCGCTCATGTCGTACGTACCTCCGTGTCGTCCCCCGTCCAGCCGGGGCCGAGACGCAGTCTCCCCCAGGCGTCGTCGTCCAGGGCCGCGAGGTGGTCGGCCCGGTCGCGGGCGGGCGGTTCGGTGAGGTCGCCGGGAACGGTGAGCACGGCGGCGGCCATGAGGTGGCCGTGGCGGGCGCGGTCGCGGACCGGGAGTCCGCGAAGGGTGGCGGACAGGAACCCGGCGGCGAAGGCGTCGCCGGCACCCACCGGGGCGACGACGTCCACGCGGAGCGCGGGGACGTGGGTGACGGTGTCGGGGCCGCTGTGCGGGGCCTCTCCCCGCCCCGCCCCTTCCCGAACCGGGGGCGTTGCCTCCGGACCCCCGGTCCGGGGTCCGGGGCGGAGCCCCGGTTCATGGGAGAACACCGTCACGCCGTCGGCGCCCCGCTTCACCACGACCACTCCCGGCTCCGGCAGCGCCTCACGGATCGCGGCGGCGCCCGTCACACCCCACGCCGACTCCGCCTCGTCCTCCCCCACGAACACCACATCCGCCCGCCGCGCCAGATCGAGCAGCACCGCGGGGGACTCCCCCCGCCACAGCCCCGGCCGGAAGTTCACGTCGAACGAGATCAGGGGCCGGCCCTGACGCGGAGCGGTCAGCTCGTGGAGCAGCGCCAGGCAGTCGGCGGACAGCGCGGCCGTGATGCCGGACAGGTGCAGGATGCGCCCGGCGGGCAGTCCGTCGGCCGGCACGGTGGAGGGCGACATGGCGGAGGCCGCGGACCCGGCCCGGTAGTACGCCACCTCGTGGACATCCGTGGCGCGGTCCGTCGCCGTACGGAAGTAGATGCCGGTGGGCCGGTGCGGATCGCGCCGCACGGCGGAGGTGTCGACGCCGTACGCGCCGATGGCCTCGACCAGGTGGTCGCCGAAGCCGTCGGCCCCGACCCGGCTCACCCAGGCCGATCGGTGCCCGGCCGCGGCGAGCGCGCAGGCCACATTGGACTCCGCGCCGCCGATCCCCCGGGCGAAGGACGGCACGTCGGCGAGGCGTCCGGGCCGCGAGGGGAGGAACGTCACCATGGACTCGCCGAGGCACACGACGTCGGCGGTCGTGGCGTCGGTACCGGTCCTGGGCGTGGTTCCGGACACGCGGGGCTCCTCAGGGGTCGGGCGGCAACGCCGGCACTCACCATTGACCGGGCGTCGGCTCGGATGTTAGACAGCCCTGAGCGATATACGCAATGGGTGTTGCATATGTTGCAATCACATCGCTGACCGGACCCGGACCGAGGAGACCCCATGGCCGCCGCGCCCCACGTGACCGCTCTCGCCGACGAACCGGTCGACCACCGGTTCAAGGGGCTCCCGCCGGACGCGGCGGGCCTGACGGTCGGCGCGCTGGCCGCCGAGCGCCGCAACCTCTTCGACGGCGGGTTCACCACCCCCGTGCTCGCCCTGTCCGCCGAGTCCGTCGAGCACAACCTCGCGCTCCTGGAGACGTACGCCGAGCGCCACGGCCTCGCGTTCGCCCCGCACGGCAAGACGTCGATGTCCCCGCAGCTGTTCGCCCGCCAGCTCCAGCACGGCGCGTGGGGCATCACGGCGGCCGTTCCCCACCAGGCCCGCGTCTACCGGGCGTTCGGAATCCGGCGGATCTTCCTCGCCAACGAGCTGGTGGACGCCGCCGCGCTGCGCTGGCTCGCGGGCGAGCTGGACGCCGACCCGGACTTCACGTTCGTCTGTTACGTCGACTCCGTGCGCGGGGTGGAGCTGATGGACGAGGCGCTGCGCGCGGCGGGCGCCTCCCGCCCCGTCGACGTCGTGGTGGAGCTGGGCGCGGGCGAGGGCGCCCGCACCGGGGCCAGGACGGAGGCGGACTGCGGCGCCGTGGCCGACGCGGTGGCCGGGGCGGCGGCCCTGCGCCTGGTGGGCGTGGCGGGGTACGAGGGTGAGGTGCCGCAGGCCTCCGGCGAGCGGGTGCGGGACTGGCTGCGCCGGCTCGTCGCGCTGGCCGCCGGCTTCGACGCGGAGGGGCGCTTCGCCGGGCTCGGGGCCGGGGAGCCGATCGTGGTCAGCGCGGGCGGCAGCGCGTGGTTCGACGCGGTGGCGGACGTGTTCGCCGAGATCCCCGGACTCTCCGCCCCCGTGCTCAAGCTGCTGCGCTCGGGGGCGTACGTCTCGCACGACGACGGGCACTACCGCCACCTCACGCCCTTCAACCGGGTCCCCGAGGAGGGCGCGCTCCGGCCGGCGTTCCGGCTGTGGGCGCAGGTCGTGTCGCGCCCGACCCCCGAGCAGGCGTTCCTCAACGCGGGCAAGCGGGACGCGGCGTACGACTTGGACCTGCCCGAGGCGCAGGTCGTGCGCTGCGCGCGGGACGGCTCGGTGCGGGCGGCCGAGGGGATCACGGTCAGCGGCCTGTCGGACCAGCACGCGTGGGTGCGGACCGGGCCGGACGCCCGGCTGGAGGTCGGGGACTGGGTGGGGATGGGCCTGTCCCACCCGTGCACGAGCTTCGACAAGTGGCAGCTGATCCCGCTCGTGGAGGCGGACGGCACGGTCACCGACTTCATCCGCACCTTCTTCTGAGCCGGGCTCCGCTCCGCGAAAGGCACCTCTCCCCCATGGACCTCGTCATCCGCGACGCCCGCGTCATCGACGGCACCGCCACCCCCTCCTACCGTGCCGACGTGGCCGTCACCGACGGCCGCGTCGCGGAGATCCACCGCGAGGACTCCCCCGGCCCCCGCCCCACCGCCGCCCGCACCCTGGACGCCGACGGCCTGGCCCTGTCCCCCGGCTTCATCGACATGCACGCCCACAGCGACCTGGCGCTGCTGCGGGACCCCGACCACAGTGCGAAGGCCGCCCAGGGCGTCACGCTGGAGGTCCTCGGCCAGGACGGCCTGTCGTACGCGCCCGTGGACGACCGCACGCTCGCCGAGGTCCGCCGCTCCATCGCCGGGTGGAACGGCTACGGCGACGACATCGACTTCGACTGGCGCACCGTCGGCGGCTACCTCGACCGGCTCGACCGCAACTTCGGCGGACAGGGCATCGCGGTCAACGCCGCCTACCTCGTCCCGCAGGGCACGGTGCGGATGCACGCGGTCGGCTGGGAGGACCGGCCCGCCACCGACGCCGAGCTGGTCCGGATGCGCGGGCTCGTGGACCAGGGCATGCGCGAGGGTGCCGTCGGCATGTCGTCGGGGCTCACCTACACCCCCGGCATGTACGCGGACGACGCCGAACTCACCGCGCTGTGCCGGGTGGTGGCCGCACACGGCGGCTACTACTGCCCGCACCACCGCTCCTACGGCGCCGGCGCGCTGGAGGCGTACGAGGAGATGGTGCGGCTCACCCGCGACGCGGGCTGTTCCCTGCACCTGGCCCACGCGACCATGAACTTCGGGGTCAACGAGGGCCGCGCCCCGGAACTGCTCGCCCTCCTGGACGACGCGCTCGACGCGGGCGCCGACATCTCGCTCGACACCTACCCGTACACCCCCGGCTGCACGACCCTCGTCGCGATGCTGCCCAGCTGGGCGAGCGAGGGCGGCCCGGAATCGGTCCTGGCCCGGCTCGCCGACGACGCCACGGCCGCGCGCATCCGCCACGACCTGGAGGTCACCGGCTCGGACGGCTGCCACGGGGTGCCGATCGAGTGGGACACCATCGAGATCTCCGGGGCCGGCGCGTCCGCGCTCGCCGCGTACGTCGGCCGTACGGTGGCCGAGTCGGCGCGGCTGCGCGGCGAGGAGCCCTGGGTGACCGCGCGGCGGCTACTGGTGGAGGACCGGCTCGGGACGACGATCCTCCAGCACGTGGGCCACGAGGAGAACGTCCGGCGGATCATGCGCCACCGCGTCCACACCGGAGGCAGTGACGGCATCCTCCAGGGCGACAAGCCGCACCCTCGCGCGTACGGCACCTTTCCCCACTACCTGGGTCACTACGCACGGGAGCTGGGCATCCTCTCGCTGGAGGAGTGCGTCGCCCACCTCACCTCGCGCCCGGCGGCCCGGCTGCGGCTGCCCGACCGGGGGTACGTGCGCGAGGGCCACCGCGCCGACCTGGTCCTCTTCGACCCGGATACGGTGGCGGCGGGCTCGACGTTCGAGGAGCCCCGCGCCCTGCCTTCCGGCATCCCGCACGTGCTGATCGACGGCCGCTTCGTGATCGAGGACGGCAGGCGTACGCAGGTCCTCGCGGGCCGGTCGGTACGCGGAGCGGGCCGGAGGGCGGGCTGACCCGCGGGGCCGCCCGACGCCGGGAGGCGCCCGGCGGGGCGGTTCACATGGTGTTGACGATGAGTCCGATGTGGGTGAAGTAGTTGAGCCCGCCGAAGAACAGGAACGCCAGCCCGGCGAGCGCCCAGACGACGCCGATGACAGGGGTCATCCAGGTCCGGGGGCGGCGCAGCACGAACGGGAAGAGGAGGGCGCCGATGCCGACGAGGACGTACAGCCCGGACATGAAGCTCGCCTCCAGCATCGGCATGTCGGCGAACTCGCCGGAGATGGGCTCCTCGGGGGGCGCGGCGAAGAGGGTGTACTTCCAGCCGGCCGCGGCGATCCCGAAGCAGGCGAGCCCGAGGCCGAAGACGAAGACCGAGATGGGTCCGGCGATCCGGGCCACCCGGTCGACGCGGTCCGCGTCGCCGACGACGGCTCCCTGCTTCCAGAGGTAGAAGCTCGCGGCGAGGAGGAAGACGCCGAAGGCCAGGGCCGGTTCACCGAAGATGATGTTGTCGAAGGGGAAGCCCTGTCCGGCCAGCGGCCAGGTCAGGGTCATGTGCAGACCCGTGGTGACGAGGGTGAAGCCGATCGCCCCGAACGCCAGGGCCCAGCCTTCGGGGGTGATGGTGCGCCGGGGACGGAGGAGCTGGTATCCGAGCGCGACCACCAGCAGGAGTCCGGCGCCCGCGGCGACGGACATGATCGTGTTGTACGTCGGCATCTTGGTCCAGTCGATCTTCAGACCGGACGCCGCCAGGGGAAGTGCATGGCTGATCATGCGCGGAGCCTATAGCGGCATTTCGCCCATATCGCCCATTGAGTAGGTCGGTTGAGCTGTACGGGTCACCCACGTCACCACGCCACCCCCGGGGCGGAGCACTCCTCCGCCCCGGGGGAACGGTCCGGCCGTCACGGCCCGTACGTCACGGCTTGGGCAGGGTGCACCCCGCGCGGTCCAGGTCGAAGACGTTGCCGGCACCGATGCACGCGGCGATGCCGTAGGTCTCCTGGGCGTAGTTGATGCCCTGGCGCACCGTCACCTGCCCGTTCTCGTCGACCTCGCACGGGTTGTTGTCCGTGCACTGCTGGCCGTCCTCGTTGCCCGTGTTGTTGACGGCGACCACCTTGCCGGTGGCGTCGTCGATCACCGGGGAGCCGGAGGTGCCGCCGATGGTCTGGCAGGCGGAGGTGTAGCGGACGGAGTCCTTCCAGGTCCATCCGCCTTCCTTGAGCCGGTAGACGAACCCGTCGACGTTGCAGCTGTAGGTGCGCTTCCAGTACCCGGACACGACGGTGATCGCGGTGCCCTCGACCGGGTGCGCGGTGTTCAGCTCCAGCGCCTCGATGCCGTACGTGCTCTCGATCTGGGCGTACGTGGAGGTGAGCTGGTACACCGATATGTCGGTGTCCGTCATCGTGCCGTACGCGATCTTGCTCGCCCGGACGGTGCCGATGCCGCTGCCCGAGGCGTTGAGCAAGGTGAAGCTGCGGCTGGAGGAACGGTTCACCAGGACCGTGCCGGGGGCCGGGAAGCCGGTCTCCAGGCAGTGCCCGTTGGAGAGCACGAGGGCCGGGTCGTCCGGCTGCGAGTCGGGCGTGCGGACGACCGAGCCCGAGCAGTTGCTGAGTGCCACGGTCCCGGCGAAGCCGATGGCCTTGGGCCGGACCGCCTCGGTCCTGGGCGTGGTGTGAGCGGCCGGGGCGGCTGCCTCGACCGTGCCGATCGGTGCCGCCGCGTGGCTGGTTGCCGCGGTTGCGGGGGCGATACCGGCTCCGAGGAGCAGTACCGCGAAGAGCGCACCGACGAGAGGCTTTTGCATGTGGGGGTCCCCTCTTGTGACCTGAACAGAGCGTGACAGGCCTCTGCCACCGAAATTTCTTCGGTTTTGACATGCGCATGTTGGCGCATGGAGTGGGGGTGCACAAGGGGCGGATTCCGGACGCGTGTTCAGGTCACCAGGCCCTGGCGGTACGCGTAGACGACGGCCTGGACGCGGTCGCGCAGCCCGAGCTTGGCGAGAATGCGGGAGACGAACGTCTTCACGGTCTCCTGGCTGATCAGGAGCGCCCCCGCGATCTCGCTGTTGGAGAAGCCGTCCGCGATCAGGCGCAGCACCTCCAGCTCGCGCGGGGTCAGCGGGAGGTCGGACGGGGTGGACCCGGTGGGACGGATGCGGGCGGCGTACCGGCCGACCAGCTTGCGCGTCACCTCGGGGTCGATCAGCGCCTGGCCCGTCTGCACGGTCCGGATGCCGTGCAGCAGCTGGGCGGGCGGGGCGTCCTTGAGCAGGAACCCGCTCGCCCCGGCGCGCAGCGCCTCGTACACGTACTCGTCCAGGTTGAAGGTGGTCACCACGAGCACCTTGGCGGGCCGCTCCACGCCCGCCCCGGCCAGCAGGCGCGTCGCCTCGATGCCGTCCAGCACCGGCATGCGGATGTCCATCACCACGACGTCCGGGTGCAGCCGGCCCGCCATCTCGACGGCGGTCCGGCCGTCCCCGCACTCGCCCGCCACCTCCAGGTCCGGCTGGGCGTCGATGATCGTGGCGAGGCCGGTGCGGACGAGGACCTGGTCGTCGCAGACGAGGACCCGGACCGGTGCGGTCACGACGCGCTCCCCGAGGGTATGCGGGCGCGCACGACGAAGCCGCCGTCCGCGGCGGGCTCCGCGCTGAAGTCGCCGCCCAGGACGCCGACCCGCTCGCTCAGCCCGGCCAGCCCCCGCCCGCTGCCCTTGGGGACCTCGGCCCGCCTGCCGGAGCCGTCCGTACCGACCTCCACGGTGATCTCTCTTCCGCCGTGCCGCACGAGCACCGAAGTCCGGCTGCCGTGGGCGTACTTGAGCGCGTTCGTCAGCGCCTCCTGCACCACACGGTAGGCCACGAGATCGGCGCTTCCGGTGGACTCGGCGGGGGTGCCGTGCTCGGTGAACTCCACGCTCTGCCCGGCCCGCCGGGTCTGTTCGACGAGGGTGCGGATACGGCCGACGGCCGGTTTCCTGGCCTCCTCCGCGCCGTGGCCCGGGTCGAGCAGGTCGAGCAGGTGGCGCAGGTCGTTGATGGCCCGCCGGCCGGTGTCGGTGACGGTGCTCAGGGTCTGGTCGAGCCGGTCGGGCACGGCGGTCAGATAGCGGGCCGCCTCGGCCTGCACGACCATCGCCGTCACATGGTGGGTCACGATGTCGTGCAACTCACGGGCGATGCGGGCGCGTTCGGCGGCACGGGTGTCGTCGGCGAGACGGCGGCGGCGTTCCGCCTCGGCGGACCGGGTGGCGCGCAGCCACGTCCCGGCACCCCAGGCGAAGGCCAGCACCAGGTAGAACGTCAGGAACTCGTCCACGGGTTCGGTGCCGTACCGGTGCAGGAAGACCGCCAGCGGCACGTACGCGACGGTCAGGACGAGCGCGGTGACACGCCGGTGGCGGTCCAGATGGGCACCCGCGCTCAAGAGGGCGATGGGCAGCGCGGTGCCGGCGACCAGGTGGTAACCGCCGAACTGGTCGACGGCGAAGCCCAGCGAGACCAGGGCCAGGCAGACCGTCGGCCACCTGCGCCGCAGGGCGAGCGGCAGGCTCTCCAGCACGGCGGTCAGCACGCCCACCGCGTCGAACGGACGCTCCGCCACGCCCCCGAGCTGCGTCCCGTGCTGGTGAAAGGCGGGGATGAGCGACATGGCGAACAGCAGCAGCCCGAACGGCAGATCGCGGACGGTGACATCGAGCCGCTGCCACCACGCCGGCCGGCGGACGGCGGTGTCGAACCGCCGCCACCCGGCCGGCACGCTCCGAAGACTGATCACCGGGGAACTGTAGTGGCGGCCCCGGTCAGGTCGGTACGCCGGCCTCCGCGAGGCACCAGATTGCCGCGCCTGCGCGCCAGCCACAGGAACGCGAGCGTCAGCAGGACCCCGAACAGCACGGCGTACACGCTCGCTTCGGGGCCGAAGTCCCCGCCGGTGACGAGCTTGGAGCCGGAGGCCACCGAGTCCAGGAGGCCCTGCGGGGTGTCGTTGCCCGAGACCTCGGTACTGAAGATGCCGGCCGCGGCGAAGTTCCACCCGAAGTGCACCCCGATGGGCACCCACAGACTGCGGGTGGCGGCGTACGCGGCGGCGAGCATGCCGCCCGCCTCGATCGCGATGGCGATGGCACCCCACAGGTTCGCGTCCGGGTTGGCCAGGTGCATCAGACCGAACAGCACCCCGGTCAGCGTCAGTGCGATCACGGTCCCGGCGCGTTCCTCGACGATCCGGAACAGCACGCCCCGGAACACCACTTCCTCGGTGACGGCGGCAGCGGCCATGAAGCCGACGAGCCCCACCGCACCCGACACCGAGCCCAGGCCGTTCACCTCGTAGTCCCCGAGCAGGGCGATGTTCGCGATGACCGCCGCGAACAGCACCAGCCCGATCAGCGTCCCGCGCCGCAGGCCCCGCGCCGCCCCCTCCCGGGCCAGCTCGGTGACCGCACGCCGTTCGGTGCGCCCCACCACCCACCGGTAGACGAGGAGGGCGAGCACCGCGGTCACGAGGCCGAGGCCGAGCGTGAGCCACGGGTTCCCGTCCACCGCGCTGACACACTGGCCGCCGATCGCCCAGACCGCCACGACGGCGAGGAGCTGCCAGACCACTCTCATGAGAATCCCTTCGACGTGTCCGCGGCGGACTGCCGCGGCTCCGTCCGAACGCTACGGACGGGGCGCGCCGAAATCGTCACCGCTGAGTGGACACCTGCGCGTAGCTCGCACGGGGGACAACGCGCGAATCCACCGGCCCGGGGCCTGGCCCCGTACCGCTACCCGGCCTTCTCCGTCAGGGCCGCCGCCTCCCGCGACAGCCGTACGGCCTGCCGCAGGCTCAGCCCCGGCTCGGCGGTCCGCAGCGCCTTGACCGCCGCCACGGAGTCGAGGGGACCCTCGTGGCCGGCCGCCCTGATCCGGCGCCCGGCCCAGCCGCCGCGCAGCTCCGCATCCGGCACCCCGCTCTGCGCGACGACCAGCCCGAGGGCCCGTTCCAGGCCGGGGCGTTCCGCGTCGCCCGCCCGCTCCAGCGCCTCCCGGAGCGCGGCGGCGACGGCGTCCGCGTCACGCACCACGATCACGGCCATGTCCTGCTTCCCGTTTCCGATCATGTGCCGAGCGTGCCCCGTCCGCCCGCGTTCCTCACGGGTGTTGAGCAACTTCTGAGGTACGCGGCCGGCTTCCGCCCGCCCGGCGGAGGGTGCGGCGGGCGTCCGCCGCTGCGTACGGTCGCGGCATGACTCGTGACGCCGCCCACGTACTCGACCTCGACGCCTACCTCGCCCGGATCGGCTGGAGCGGGGAGCGCCGGCCCACCGCGGCCGTGCTGCGTGGCGTGCACCGCGCGCACGCGCTGGGCATCCCCTTCGAGAATCTGGACCCGGTCCTGGGCGCCGTGCCCTCGCTGGCGCTGCCCGATCTGGAGGCCAAGATCGTGCGCGGTGGGCGCGGCGGCTACTGCTACGAGCAGAACACCCTGCTCGCCGCCGCGCTGAGGGCGCTCGGCTTCGAGGTCACGCTGCTCGCCGCCCGGGTGGTGCTGGGCGCGGCCCCCGGTGACATCCGGCCCCGCACCCACATGCTGATGGAGGTCCGGGTGCCGGGCGAGCCCACCCCGTACCTCGCCGATGTCGGCTTCGGCTCGGCCGGCTCGCTGCTGGAGCCGATCGCGCTGGCCCCGGGGGCGGAGCTGCACGACACCCCGCGCCACCACCGGCTCGTCCGGCCGGAGCACGACGGGCCGCTGGAGCTGTGGGAGCTGGTGGCCCGTACCCGGGACGGCGGGTGGGAGCGGCAGTACGCGTTCACGAGGGAGCCCTTCGAGGCGCCCGACTTCGAGGTCGTCAACTGGCACATCGCGACCAACCCGCGCTCGCCCTTCGAGCATCTGCTGTACGTACGGCGCACCACCGAGGACGCGCATCTGGCCCTGTCCGGCCGCACCCTGGTGGTGACGCCGCACGGTGGCGGCGCCCCGGAGGAACGGGAGCTGGCGGACCCCGACGAGGTGGCGCGGGTACTGGCGGAGCTCTTCACGATCCGGCTCCCGCGGGGCGCCCGCCTCCCGGAGTAGGGCCTGTCGTCACATCCCCGTCGTTCGGCCGCGGGGCGGGCAGCGCGGCGGCAGGAGTTTCCCCGAGTTCCCGGCCGCGCGTGCCCCCCGCCGTGGCGCATCTCACCCGCCCGCCGCGTCACAGTCCCCGGCCACCCGATTCCAAGCCCGGCCCCTCCCGCGACCGGCGTTCCGACGGCGCGGGGAGGCGGGCGCATGGCGATGAAAGCCGGGGACGGCGTGCGCGGCTACCCGGGCGGGCCAACCGGCGGCGGAAGGCCGGGCGGCCCGTGAAACACAGTCGTAAGCTCGCTGACATGCAGGTCATCCAGTCCACGAAGCTCGCCAACGTCTGTTACGAAATCCGCGGCCCCGTGCTGGAGGAGGCGATGCGGCTGGAGGCAGCCGGGCACCGCATCCTCAAGCTCAACACCGGCAACCCCGCCGCGTTCGGTTTCGAGTGCCCGCCGGAGATCCTTGAGGACATCCTGCGCAACCTCTCCGGGGCGCACGGCTACGGCGACGCGAAGGGGCTGCTGTCGGCGCGGCGGGCGGTGATGCAGCACTACCAGACCAAGGGCATCGACCTCGACGTCGAGGACGTCTACCTGGGCAACGGCGTCTCCGAGCTGATCCAGATGTCGATGCAGGCGCTGCTCGACGACGGCGACGAGGTGCTGGTCCCGGCCCCGGACTACCCGCTGTGGACGGCCTCGGTCGCGCTGGCCGGCGGCACGGCCGTGCACTACCGCTGCGACGAGCAGGCGGACTGGATGCCCGACCTCGCCGACATCGAGCGGAAGATCACCGACCGCACCAAGGCGATGGTGATCATCAACCCGAACAACCCGACGGGTGCGGTGTACGACGACGAGATGCTGCGCGGGCTGACGGAGATCGCCCGCCGCCACAACCTGATCGTCTGCTCCGACGAGATCTACGACCGCATCCTCTACGACGGCGCCACCCACACACCCACCGCGACGATCGCCCCCGACCTGATGGTGCTCACCTTCAACGGGCTGTCGAAGAACTACCGGGTGGCCGGTTACCGCTCCGGCTGGATGGCCGTCTGCGGCCCGAAGGCGCACGCCACCTCGTACATCGAGGGGCTGACGATCCTGGCCAATATGCGGCTGTGCGCCAACATGCCCTCGCAGCACGCCGTCGCCACCGCGCTCGGCGGCCGGCAGTCGATCAACGAGCTGGTGCTGCCGGGCGGCCGCATCCTGGAGCAGCGCGACACGGCGTACGAGCTGCTGACGCAGATCCCGGGCGTGACCTGCGTGAAGCCGAAGGGGGCGCTGTACCTCTTCCCCCGGCTCGACCCCAAGGTCTACAAGATCAAGGACGACCGGCAGATGGTCCTGGACCTGCTGCGGGCCGAGAAGATCATGGTGGTGCAGGGGACGGGGTTCAACTGGCCCGACCCGGACCACTTCCGCGTGGTGACGCTGCCCTCGGCCGAGGACCTGACGGACGCGATCGGCCGGATCGCCCACTTCCTGGACGGTTACAGCCAGGTGTGACAGGCCGCGGGCGGCCGCACGCCAACCCTTCCTCGATGATGGACAACTTTAGACTGATTCCAAGCTAGGATGGTCCTCACAGCGACACCAGGAGGCCATCCATGTACGAACCGATCCGCACCAAATCGGTCCACACACCGGCCGACCGTGCCGGCGACTTCCCGCACCGCACCCGCGAGGAGGAGCTGGACATCCAGCTCGCCGGATACCTGGCCGCTCTGCTCGCGGTCACCGACGAGCTCGGCCTCGACGCGGCGGGCGACCGCATCGCCGAGCAGGTCGCCCGGCTGCGCGGCGCCCCGCCCGCCCGGCACGCCGCCCTGAGCGACGCGCCCGCCACCGCCCTCCACCGCCGCGCCCACGCCCTCGCGGGCCGGGCCCTGGTGGTGGCGGCCTCCCGCGCCGACACAGCGGTGGCGATCCTCTCGGCCGAGCGCATGGACGCCCACACCGAGGCACTCCCGCCCACGACCGGCACCGAGCGCCCCACCACCACCCGCACGCGGCTGGCCGCCGCCCACTGACGGCCCCGGGCCACGCGCCGTCGCGACGTGCGGCCCGGGTGCCACCCCTCCGGGCCCCGGCCGACGGGTCACGACCCCGACGCGGTCGCCGACGCGTGCAGAGCGGCGGGCCGGACCGCGACGCTTCGGGATACGGCGGACACGCCGGTACGCCAACGGCCCCCGCCGCCCGGATCGCTCCGGGTGGCGGGGGCCGTCATCGTGCGTACGGCAGGCACTCAGCCCAGGCGCTGGACCAGGGCGCGGTACTCGTCCCACAGCTCCTTCGGCGTGTGGTCGCCGAAGGTGTTGAGGTGCTCGGGGACCAGGGCCGCCTCCTCGCGCCAGACCTCCTTGTCGACCTTGAGCAGGAAGTCGAGGTCGGCCTCGGAGAGGTCCAGGCCCTCGGTGTCGAGGGAGCCCTCGGCGGGAAGGATGCCGATCGGGGTCTCGACGCCCTCCGCCTTGCCCTCCAGCCGCTCGACGATCCACTTCAGGACGCGGCTGTTCTCGCCGAAGCCGGGCCAGACGAACTTGCCCGCGTCGTTCTTGCGGAACCAGTTCACGTAGTAGATCTTCGGCAGCTTCGACTGGTCCGGCTTGTCCGCGCCGACCTTGAGCCAGTGGTTCATGTAGTCGCCCATGTTGTAGCCGCAGAACGGCAGCATGGCGAACGGGTCGCGGCGCAGCTCGCCGACCTTGCCCTCGGCGGCGGCGGTCTTCTCGGAGGCGACGTTGGCTCCGAGGAAGACACCGTGCTGCCAGTTGAAGGACTCGGTGACCAGCGGGACGGCGGAGGCGCGGCGGCCACCGAAGAGGATGGCCGAGATCGGCACGCCCTTCGGGTCCTCCCACTCGGGCGCGATGATCGGGCACTGCCCGGCCGGGACGGTGAAGCGGGCGTTGGGGTGGGCGGCGGGCGTGTCGGACGCGGGGGTCCAGTCGTTGCCCTTCCAGTCCGTGAGGTGCGCGGGCGGCTCCTCGGTCATGCCCTCCCACCAGACGTCACCGTCGTCGGTGAGCGCGACGTTGGTGAAGACGGAGTTGCCCCACATCGTCTTCATGGCGTTGGCGTTGGTGTGCTCGCCGGTGCCGGGCGCGACGCCGAAGAAGCCCGCCTCCGGGTTGATCGCGTACAGCCGGCCGTCCTCGCCGAACCGCATCCACGCGATGTCGTCCCCGATGGTCTCCACGGTCCAGCCGGAGATGGTGGGCTCCAGCATCGCGAGGTTCGTCTTGCCGCAGGCGCTCGGGAACGCGGCCGCCACGTACTTCGACTCACCGCGCGGCGGCGTGAGCTTCAGGATCAGCATGTGCTCGGCGAGCCAGCCCTCGTCCCGCGCCATGACCGAGGCGATGCGCAGCGCGTAGCACTTCTTGCCGAGCAGGGCGTTGCCGCCGTAGCCGGAGCCGTAGGACCAGATCTCGCGGTCCTCGGGGAAGTGCGAGATGTACTTGGTGGAGTTGCACGGCCACGGAACGTCCTCCTGGCCCTCCGCCAGGGGCGCGCCGAGGGTGTGGACGGCCTTCACGAAGAAGCCGTCCGCCCCGAGCTCGTCGAGCACCGGCTGCCCCATGCGCGTCATGGTGCGCATCGAGACGGCGACGTACGCGGAGTCGGTGATCTCGACGCCGATCGCGGAGAGCGGGGAGCCGAGCGGGCCCATGCAGAAGGGCACGACGTACATCGTCCGGCCGCGCATCGAGCCGCGGAAGACGCCCTGTTCGCCCACGAAGATGTCCCGCATCTCGGCGGGGTCCTTCCAGTGGTTGGTCGGACCGGCGTCCTCCTCCTTCTCGGAGCAGATGAACGTCCTGGTCTCGACGCGGGCGACGTCGCTCGGGTCGGAGGCCGCGTAGTAGGAGTTCGGGCGCTTGATCTCGTCGAGTTCGGTGAACGTGCCCTTGGCCACGAGCTCCCCGCACAGGCGCTCGTACTCGGCCTCGGAACCGTCGCACCAGACCACGCGGTCCGGTTCGGTGAGTGCTGCGATCTCATCCACCCAGGAGACGAGCTCCTGGTGGCTGGTGGGAACAGTGAGGGGAGCCGCGATGTCGCGCGCCACGATCGCTCCTTGGTGAGGGTGTCTTCTGTTTGGTGCTCTGGTGCCCCGTGGGGGCCGCGACCCGGATGCGTATACCCCTTCGAATTCCCCTGGCGCTCATCCGGTGCCGACCGCACTCATTTGATCATCCGGCCGTTTTGCCCATATGTCCAGAGGGCCGCCCACGTGAGCATCGACACTCGATGACGGCCCGTATCCCGTACCTACGGTGGCGTAGGTACGATGCGGGGATGACTGCCGCAGCCGCCGCACGCGACTCCACCGGACCGCGCCCGGCCACCCCCGCCGACGCCCCGCTCAAACCGAAGATGCGCGGCTGGCTGCACGCCGGGATGTTCCCGGCCGTGGTCATCGCCGGCACCGTGCTCATCGCCCTCTCGGACAGCACCCGGGGCCGGATAGCCTGCGCGATCTACATCCTGACGGCGTGCCTGCTCTTCGGCGTGAGCGCGGTCTACCACCGCGGTACGTGGGGGCCGCGCGGCGAAGCCGTACTGCGCCGGCTCGACCACGCGAACATCTTCCTGATCATCGCGGGCACCTACACCCCGCTCACCCTGCTCCTGCTGCCCGAGTCCACCGGCACCCCGCTGCTGTGGGCGGTCTGGGCGGCGGCGGTCGCGGGCATAGCCTTCCGGGTCTTCTGGGTCGGCGCCCCGCGCTGGCTGTACACACCCTGCTACATCGCGATGGGCTGGGCGGCGGTCTTCTTCCTGCCGGACTTCATGCGGACCGGCGGGATCGCGGTGCTGGTGCTGGTCGTCGTCGGCGGGGTCCTCTACAGCGTGGGCGGCGTCATCTACGGCATCAAGCGGCCGAACCCGTCACCGCGCTGGTTCGGCTTCCACGAGGTCTTCCACTCGCTGACCCTGGCGGCCTTCGTCGTGCACTACGTCGGCATCTCCCTGGTGGCGTACAACCACAGCTGAACCTCCCCCTCCCGAACAAGGGCCGCGGCTTCCGAGCCGCGGCCCTTTCGCGTGCGCCCGGCACAGTACTCCTCTTTGACATCGCCAACCTTTTGAGAGTTACTATCACTTGACCGAATACGTCACTTGACTGATTTGATCACTTGATTGGCTTCATCACTTGACGGTGACTATCAAAGGAGTGGGCCGTGAACCGACGCTGGTGGGCCCTGGGCGCGCTCGTGGCGAGCATGCTCGTCCTCGGCTTCGACATGACGATCCTCAACGTGGCGCTGCCGACGATGGCCGGCGATCTCGGCGCCACCACGGGCGAACAGCAGTGGATGGCGGACTCCTACGTCGTCGTCTTCGCCGCCCTGATGCTCCCGGCGGGCCTGCTGGGCGACAGGTTCGGCCGCCGCCGGATGCTCATCACCGGCCTCGGCGTCTTCCTGGCAGGCTCGCTCCTCGGCGTCCTCGCCACCGGGGTGCCCGCCGTCGTGGCCGCCCGCTGCGTGATGGGCGTCGGCGGCGCGCTCGTCATGCCACTCGCCCTCGCCGTCCTGCCCTCGCTCTTCGGCGAACCACGGGACCGGATCAAGGCCGTCGGCATCGTCTCGGCCGCCTCCGCGCTCGGCATGCCGCTCGGTCCGATCCTCGGCGGCTGGCTGCTCGACCACTTCTGGTGGGGCTCGATCTTCCTGGTCAACATACCGATGGTCGGCATCGGGATCGCCGCGTGCGTGTTCCTGCTCCCCGAGACCCGCGACCCCGCGGCACCCAGGGTCGACGCCGTCTCCACCGCGCTGACCGCGGCCGGCCTCGGCACCCTGATCTACGCGATCATCGAGGCGCCGGGCCGCGGCTGGGGCGACCCGCTGGTGCTCGCCGCCCTGGCCGGCGGCGCGGTCCTGCTCGCCGCCCTCGTCGTACGGGAACGCAAGGCGGTCCGCCCGATGCTCGACCTGCCCCTGCTGCGGCAGCGGCCGTTCCTGCTGAGCGCGCTCGCCGCGACGCTGGTCATGTTCGTGATGGCCGGGCTCATGTTCATCCTGCCCGGCTATCTCCAGGCCGTACTGGGCCACGACGCCTTCGGCACCGGGCTGCGCATGCTGCCGATGATGGGCGGCCTGATCGTCGCCGCGAAGGCCGGCAGCCCGGTCACCGAGCGCTTCGGCGCCCGCGCCACCATGTCCGCCGGGCTCGTCGTACTCGCCTTCGCCGCGCTGCTCGGCAGCCGTACGACCGTCGACAGCGGTTACGGCTTCACCGCGCTGTGGCTGTCCGTCGCCGGACTCGGCTTCGGCTTCGCGGTCGTGCCCGCCATGGACGCGGCGCTCGGCGCCCTGCCCGCCGACCGGGCCGGCAGCGGTTCCGGGCTGCTGATGACCGTGCGCCAGACGGGCAGCGCCCTCGGGATCGCCCTGCTGGGAAGCCTGCTGGCCGGCGCCTACTCCGCCCGGCTCGACACCACGGGCCTCCCGGCAGCCGCCGCCGGCACCGCCGGGGACTCCGTCGTCGCCGCCCACGCCGTCGCCGCCCGGCTCGGCGCCCGGCACCTCGCGGACTCCGCCGACGCGGCGTACGTCCACGGCATGGGCCTGGTGCTGCTGGTCATCGCCGCGACGTCCCTGGTCAGCGCACTGCTCGTCGGGGCGTTCGTGACGACGGCGCCCAAGGGGCGGGCCCCGTCCCCGGACGTGGCCGCCGCCCCGGCCGATGCCTGACAATGGGGGCCATGGCCGCCACCTCCCGTATCCCCTCCTTCACCGCACCCGAGACGCAGCCGATGGGGCTGCGCGAACGCAAGAAGCTCAAGACCAGGGTCGCGATCCGGCAGGCCACGTACCGCCTCATCCAGGAGCAGGGGTACGAGGCGACGACGATCGAGCAGATCGCGGAGGCGGCCGAGGTCTCACCGAGCACCGTGTTCCGGTACTTCGCGACCAAGGAGGACATCGTCCTCACCGACGAGTACGACCCGGTCATGGAGGCCGTGCTCCGCAGCCGCCCGGCGGACGAACCCCCGCTGGTGTCCGTACGGCTGATGATGCGGGAGGCGCTGTCCTCGTTCCTGACCACCGACGACGAGGAGCTGCGCCAGCGCACCCGGCTGATGGTCGAGGTCCCCGCGATCCGCGCCCGGATGACGGAGACCATGTCGGACACGGCGAAGGTGCTCGCCCTGGTCCTCGCCGACCGCACCGGCCGCAGCGCGGACGACCTGGGCATCCGGGTGTTCATCGCGGCGGTGCTGGGCGCGCTGCGCGAGGTCACGCTGTACTGGGGCGAGCACAACCAGGAGGGCGACCTGCTGGCCATGATCAACGAGGCGATGGACGAGCTGGAGGGCGGCCTGCGCCTCTGACCGCGCGCCGGTCGGACACCGCCGGGCCCAGCGCCCTCCCGATCGACGAGCTGGAGGGCGGCCTGCGCCTCTGACCGCGCGCCGGTCGGGCACCGCCGGGCCCAGCGCCCTCCCGATCAGCCGGCGCCCAGGGCGTCGGCCAGCGCCTGCGGGTCGGTCGTCGGCGCGTCACAGACGAAGTGCCTGCACACGTACGCGGTCGGCGCGCCGTCCGTCATCGGCCGGTCCGCCAGCAACGGGAACTCCGCCCCGCCCGCCTCCCCCGCCGCGACGACCGCGCCGGGCGCCCGCCCCAGCAGGGCCGTACGGTGCAGCTCGCCGCCCACCGGTCCGGCCACCGCCACCTCGCGCGGCCCGTCGAGCAGCGCCTCGGCCACCGCGAGCCCCCAGCCGATGAAGCGCGGCGCACGCGGCCCGAGTGCCTTCACCACGCCCAGCGCCCCTTCGGCTCCGGTGCGGTGGGGCTCCGAGCCGGTGTGCGCGGCGTACGAGAGGAGCGCGCCGGCCGCCGCGGTCCAGCCCGCCGGGGTGGCGCTGTCGGTGGGGTCCTGGGGGCGGCGGATCAGCTGCTCGGCGTCGTCCGCCGTGTCGTACAGCTGGCCGCCCTCGCCGGTGAAGTGCTGGAGCACGATGTCGAGCAGGAACCCGGCGAACTCCAGCCAGGCGCCCTCCCCGGTGACGGCCGCCAGCGCGAGGAAGCCCTCGGCGACATCGCCGTAGTCCTCCAGCACCCCGGCGTGCTCCCCGGCGCGCCCGTCCTTCGAGGTACGGACCAGCCGGGCGACGGGGCCCATGTGCACCCGCACCAGGAGATCGGCCGCCTCGGTGGCGCGCTCGACGAGGTCGGGCCGGTCGAAATAGGCCCCCGTCTCGGCGAGCGCGGCGATCGCGAGGCCGTTCCAGGCGGCGACCACCTTGTCGTCGCGCCCGGGGCGCGGGCGCGCCCCCCGGGCGGCGAGCAACCGCTCCCGTACGCCGGCGGCGCGAGGATCGTCGTGCTCCCCGGGCAGCTGAAGCACCGAGGAACCCTCCTCGAAGGTGCCCTCGCCGGTCACCCCGAAGTACTCCGCGGCGAACGCGGCGTCGTCCTCGCCCAGCACCTCACGCAGCTGCGCCGGCGTCCACACGTAGTACGCGCCCTCGACGTGCCTGCCGTCCGCGTCCTCGCTGTCGGCGTCCAGCGCGGAGGCGAACCCGCCCTCGGGCGTGCGCAGTTCGCGGACCATGAAGTCGGCCGTCTCCAGCGCCACCCGCCGGGCGAGCTCCGACCCGGTCGAGCGCCACAGGTGGGCGTAGACGCGGCACAGCAGCGCGTTGTCGTAGAGCATCTTCTCGAAGTGCGGCACGACCCACTCACGGTCCACGGAGTACCGCGCGAACCCGCCGCCGAGCTGGTCGTAGATCCCGCCCCTGGCCATCGCCTCACAGGTGTCGGCCGCCATCTGCAACGCCCCGTCCGCCCCGGTGCGGGCGTGGTGACGCAGCAGGAACTCCAGCGCCATCGACGGCGGGAACTTCGGCGCCCCTCCGAACCCGCCCCGCTTCTCGTCGTACTCCCGGGTCAGCCCCAGCAGCGCCTGGGCCAGCTCCGCCTCCCCGGGCGGCCCGTCGCCGCCGTGCGCGAGGCTGCGCTCGGACAGATCCCGCACGATGCGCCCGGCCACCTCCCCGACCTCGTCCCGCCGGCCGGTCCAGGCCCCCGTCACCCCTTCGAGCACCTGCCGGAACGACGGCATGCCGTGCCGGGACTCGGGCGGGAAGTACGTCCCGAAGTAGAACGGCTCCGCGTCCGCGGTGAGAAACACGGTCATCGGCCACCCACCCTGCCCGGTGGCCGCCTGCACCGCCTCCATGTACACGGCGTCCACATCGGGCCGCTCCTCGCGGTCCACCTTCACGGACACGAAGTGCTCGTTCAGGTACGCGGCGGTGTCCTCGTCCTCGAACGACTCGTGCGCCATGACGTGGCACCAGTGACAGGACGAGTAGCCGACCGACAGAAGCACGGGCACATCACGCCGCCGCGCCTCCTCGAACGCCTCGGGCGACCAGGGCCACCAGTCGACGGGGTTGTCAGCATGCTGAAGCAGATACGGCGAGGTCACACCAGCCAACCGATTCATGCGAGCCAGCCTCTCACAGCGCCTGGCCGGGGCACGGGGACCGCACGGACGCGGGTGCCTCGTGACCGTAGGACAGTAGGCTGAGCCCGAAGAGTTCCGGAACTGCTCAGGCTCCTCGAAGGAGGTACCCCATGACGGCCGAGATGGTGGCACCCGCGTGGATGCACACGCAGATCAGCGCGGAACAGTACGACTCCTGGTCCGACGAGCAGTGCGCTGGCATCGAGATCGTGGACGGGATGGTCGTCGTGAGCCCGAGCGCCTCCAAGCGGCACAATCGGCTGGCCCGCCTCCTGGCCAACGCCTTGGACACCGCCGCGGGCCCGGACTGGAACGCCGACACGGATTTCGACGTCCGCTTGCAGGACGTCCCCCTCACCAACCGCCGCCCTGACGTCACCGTCTACCGGGCGGAGACCATCGACCTCACACCCACCCGCCCCGAGCACGTCCTCCTGGTCGTCGAGGTCGTATCCCCAGGGTCAGAAACCACAGACCGGATCGTGAAGGTCGACCAGTACGCCAAGGCCGGCATTCCCTTCTACTGGCGCATCGAGCAGGCCGCCACTGGCGTTCCGATCGTCTACACCTACGTCCTCGACCCCGCCAACAAGTCCTACCGGGACGGCGAGATCTTCACCGGCACCGTGAAAGCCACCGCCCCGTTCTCCGTCACGGCCGACCTTGGGGCCCTGTAAGCAACAAGGAATCGCCCGCACCCTCGACGCCTCCGACGTCCTGTGGACTAAGACCTGTCCGCCACCGGGGCCTCTGGGCGGCGGCCCCCAGCTCGGCCTGGACCCGTCGTAGGCGGTCCGGGGGGTGCAGAGCTTCAACCAGATGCCGACCTGCACGTTCTCGCCGGGGCCGAGCCGCATGGTGAGCCGCCCCCGCTTCATGCCCGTCACCCTGATGGCGTCGTCAGCGGATCACTACGTCGTGGTGATCGCTGGCGACGACCTTGCCGTTCTTGACGATCCACACCTCCACGTAATGCCGACCTCGATACATGGTGCGCTCATGGATCCGTGGTCCACGCCCGGGCGTGATCTGACCACGCAGTCCGTGGGCGCTCTCGGCGTCCGGTCCGTGGTTGCGGACCTTCCACCAGATCTCGTACGGCTGCGGGGCATCGGTAGTCACCGTGAAGTAGAGGTCCCGGCCCACGGGGGCAAAGCCGCTCCGGCGCAGGTCCACCGACCCGGTGCCGATGGGGTTCGCGACACGGGCCTCGATCCGGGCCCAGCGTCCGCCAGCCCACTGCACGCCCATCTCCTCGATGGACCTCTCCGATGGCGCCCGGGTGACCCCTTCCCTCGAGGTCGGCCGCCCGGCCTCGGCGAGGGAGGCCGACGCCGTGGCGCGTGCCCTGAACCCGTCGCCGAAGAGCTCCTGCCAGAGCTTGACGCTCTTGTCCTTGTCCTGTTCATCCAGGGCCGTACGCATCCGGGTCGCATACGACTGAATGTGCTTGGCGAAATTGGCGTACCGGTCCTGGTCCCAGCGGTGGTTAAAGCTGGTCTGTGGGCAACTCGGGTCGGCGATCACGGGCATTAGCGGGTTGAGGGCCAGCCACGCGGCGAGGTCCTCGATGAGGTGGACCAGAGTGGTGGGCACGCCGCTGTAGCGGTTGCCCGTGTCGTAGACCTGGACCTGTTCGCCGAGCAAGGCGGTCAGGATCACCGAGGGGATGCGGAAGGTGTCCTTGGAGTCCCGCAGGTACTTCACCAGGCGAATCACCTTGCGCAGGTTGCCGCCGGTCAGCGAGTCCTTCTCCTTCATCCACGCGGTGTAGCCCTCGGGGTTGGTCTCCTCGAACTGCTCTACCTCCGAGTTGACGATCACCTGCCGACCGCCAGGCAGAATGAGGTGGGGAAGGGACTGCTGCACGGATAGGTGACACCTGACCTGGCTTGCTGAGAGGCGGCCTGGAAGGATGTCGCAGTGCCCAAGCCGTATCCGACGGAGTTCCGCGAGGACGTCGTGCGGGTGGCGCGCAATCGCGAGCCCGGCGTCACGCTGGAACAGATCGCCGCCGACTTCGGCGTCCACCCGATCACGCTGTCGAAGTGGCTGCGCCGCGCCGACACCGACAAGGGCGGCGCCAAGCCCGCAACGGCGTCGGGCGAGTCGGCCGAACTGCGCGAGGCCCGCAAGCACATCCGGCTCCTGGAGCAGGAGAACGAAGTGCTGCGGAGGGCTGCGGCGTATCTGTCGCAGGCGAACCTGCCGTCAAAATGATGTACCCGCTCGTCCGCGAGCTGGCCGCCGCCGCTGCCCCTGACCGGGTGGCGGTGACGTGCCGGGTGCTCAAGCTGGCCCGCCAGCCCTACTACCGGTTGCCGGCCTCACCGGTCACCGACACCGAACTCACCATCGCTCATGACCAGCAGCGTTGCGACGACCAGTTGAATCCGCCCCGGCGAGGGCAAGCTGTATCTGTGCGCGGTCAAGGACGTCTACTCGGGCCGCATCGTGGGCTACTCCATCGACGCCCGGATGAAGTCCAGCCTCGCCGTGAGGGCTCTTGAATCCGCGGTGGCCCGTCGGGGCCAGGTCGCTGGATGCATCGTTCATTCCGATCGCGGGTCGCAATTTCGCTCAGGAAATTCGTCGTCGTTCTCGCACGTCACAGCATGATCGGATCGATGGGCCGGGTCAGTGCCCGGCGAGACCCCCGTCGAGTACGAGACCATCATGACTCCACCCGCAGCCCTGGCTGCATAAACCCCGCTGTCACCCGATCATGCAGCAGCCCCATCTGGCTCCGGACCTGACGATCGGAGGCAGCTCAGCGACCACCCTCGGCAGGCCGCTGATGCCCGCACTGCACCAGGCTGCCACTCTTGTCGAAGACCTCGGCATCGTTCCCCGAGTTCACCCACACCGTGATGCCCTGATCGTGCACGACCACGTTGAACGGCGACTCCTCCGCCTCGGTCCCAGTCACCACCGTGAACTCCTCGCCAGGACGCATCCAGTGATCGGTTCCCCACGGCTCGACCCAAAGGCAGAGCATGTTGCTGGTCTCGTTGCTCACGCTCGTCTTCGACACGCTCGCACCTTAACCAGCAACATGATCGGCCGGACAAGTCCTAGCGGGCTGACATCGCCGTCGGCGGCAATACAGGAGGGAACGGAAAGGAAGGCCGCCCCTTACAAGTCGAGCGGAGAAGCTCGTGTGATGATCCTGGCTGTGCGAGACAATGAAGAGGCATCCCGCACAGCCATGTCGGTTCAAGCAGGGCTCAGGTGATGTGGTGATCGCCTTGCTGACCGCTCCAGGGCAGGAAAACCGCGTTGCGCCTTCGAGGCTACGCAAGCAAGGGCACCCGGGCTCCCGTTCGGTCAAACCATGTCTGGCGAGGCCGTGCCGACCTCAGCGTGCACCGCTCCAGCGGCGCGCCAGCTTAGCTGCGGCAATACTCTCAGACGGTGGAACCTCGGCACCCGGGTTTCGTTCTTCCATCTGCGGAGATGTCCAACATCGACCTCAGAGCTCCCGCCATCTGGCGAGGCCGTCAGCGCCCATACAACAATTCTCCCCTGGGCGGCAGAGGCGCTCCGCGCGGCTGTGGGCCTGAGCGCCAGGAAGGGCAGTTGGCCAATCAGCTTTCCCCAGGCCGCGGGTCTGGCCCGCCCTTTGGGCCCCCTGGAGAGGGCACGGTCGACATCACCTGCGGCCAGCAACAGCTCCGTCCCCTTGACGCGGCTGGTGTTGGATGACTTGCCACATCCGTCAACCCGCGGTCCACTTGGACGCAGTATCGCCACATCCAGGTAGCCAACACCTCCTGAGTGTGTCGCCTGCGGCTCAGACAGACGCAAGGGCCGCGGACTACTGAGTTCGCGAGTTCACTCAAAGGATCATTAGCAAGTGCCGCGTGCCTGTTCACCGGCAAGCGCAGGTGTGTTCGCCCGGGGGCGAGTTACTCAGCATCCTTCACCATCTCCGTGAGCGCATTCAGCGTGGCCACCGGTCGGGTAACGGCGCTGAGGCCGCAACGCACGAGACACCCGTGCCGTTGAGGGGGATGTTCGAAGTCTCAACTCATCAGTGCAGGTACCTCGTTGGTTCCCTGTCCTGCCGCACTTGACTTGCCTCATGCGCTGGTCAAGTGGGTCACGATGCTCGTCGTCACCCGCGAGGGTGAACGCCGCTGCAAACTCCCGCCGCACCAAGGCGCGCTCGTCGCTCTGGTGTACCTGCGCAAGCACGACATCCTGGCCCAGATCGCCGGGGCCTTCGGCGTATCGGTCGGCACCGCCCTCGCCTACACCACCGCGGGCATCGACCTCTTGGCCGACCAGTCCCCCGGCTTGCTGAAGGTCCTGCGTGAGACCGACCCGGAGTGCGTGCTGCTCGACGGGACGCTCGCCGAGTGCGACCGCCTGGGCGGCTACTCGCACAAGCACCGCCGCCACGGCATGAACGTGCAGGTCGCGACCGACCGGGCCGGCCAGATCCTGTGGATCTCACCGACGCTGCCCGGCCAGCGTCACGACCTGACCGCGGCCCGCACCCACCGGATCACCCGGATCTACGAACGCCAGGGCGTCCCCGTCCCCGCCGCCGCACCTACACGGGCGCCGGCCCATGGGTCACCACCGGACGCAGACGCCCACCCAACGGCCAGCTGACCCCAACAGATCGGACGGTCAACCGGGCACTGGCCACGTCCGAGCTCCCGTCGAACGCGGTATGGCACGACTCAAGTCCTGTCGAAGCTTCCGAAGATCACTATGCAGCCCGAACCGCATAACGTCAATCGCCAAAGCCGTCCCCACCCTGGAGAGGCAACGCTGAAAACGCTCAGTGCGGGCGCCTTGGCGCAGCGACGAGCGGGGCCGAAACAGGGTCGCCGTAGCACGCAAATGAAGACACGCCAGTCGGGCTGGCGCCTGCAGACCTTGCATCAGTTCGAATCGAAACTTCGCCCGATCTTCTGCATCCGCCCGCTCGTTCACTTGTAAGACGATCGACGGGAGGTTTGAAATAGGTCACGCTTGGATATTTTGTGGACCATCACTATGGAGGCCGTAGATGATTGCATCGATCGTCACATCTGGAGTCGGCGCTGTGATCGCGATCACGGTGTACTGGTTGAATCATCGAGGTGAAGTTCACAGATCCCTACGCAAGGAGCGAATCAACTGGGTAAGTAGCCAGCTAAAAGACCTCTACGGCCCACTCCTTGTGTTGGCGGAGACTAACGAACGGGCATGGAGAGAATATCGCCGGGAATATTTCCCCCACAGAGACCCACTGCAGGGTCCGCCGGCGGAGTCCGGGTCGATTCGATGGCATGTATGGGTGGAGACAGTCTTCGCTCCGAGGGCCCAGCAGATAAGAGAACTCGTCACTGCGCGCGGAGACCTCATTATCGAAAGAGAGATGCCAGCAGTTGTTCTCGATTTCTGCGCTCACGCCGCAACCTACGATGCCCTATTGGCAGACTGGGACACCGTTGCCGTTAACGATTCCACGCTGATCCGTCACCCAGGAAGCAGCTTCCTGTCGTACGTGCGCGAGTCGTACGCCACACTGAAAAGCGAACAGGAAGAATTGCTGAAATCGAGCCGGGGTCAATGAGTCAGAAATTCAATGACAGCAATAGGGGGTAAATTATTCATGAAGGTGTTCCTGAGTTGGTCCGGAGAGCGTTCCAGGAAGATTGCCGAGGCGCTAAGATCCTGGATTCCGGACGTCATCCAGGGGATTGATCCATGGGTCTCGAGCCAGGACATCGCCAAAGGAGGAAAAGGGATCGAGGAGATTACCCATGAACTTGCTGCGACGGACTTCGGAATTATCTGCGTAACCCCGGAGAACGAAGCATCAAGGTGGATTAACTTCGAGGCCGGGTCACTTGCCAAACAGTTTAAGATTGCACATGTCGCTCCATTTCTGATTGACATGAAAATCTCAGACCTAACCGGCCCTCTTTCCAAGTTTCAGGCAACCGTAGGAGAGAGTCGGGATGACGTCCGGAAGCTGATTAGCGACATGAACAAGGCATCAGCGGGGCGAATGGTGGCAGAGGATCGACTGGATCGAGCATTCGCGCATAATTGGCCGGGACTGGAACACGCAATCGGAGAAATCCGTCAGACTCCCCTGCCGGAGGGTGTGCAGCATCCAATCGAGCGGTCCGAGGCGGAAATGCTCGAAGAAATCCTCTTACTGGTTCGAAAGCAGGAATACCGCGGGACAAACCTAGAGGGAAAGGCGAACCAAGCGGAGGAGAAGCTGTCACGCAGTCGGCGCATCAGCGAGGACGAGTTCATCCTGACCTCATTTGCGAAGGTTGGATGGCAGGTGACCGAGTCCTCGCGGGAAAAAAACGAGGTGCACATTACCGCACGACACCCGGAGGACAACAAAGCATTCTTGTCACGCGACTTCATTGACCGCATCGCCAAGTCCTTGGAAAGACCCGTGCTCGTGATGAGCGCCTCAGGTAATACTCTGATCCGCAGCCGTTCCGATTTCCTTTAGCGTGCCCACAATCGGCTTCACCGGTCAAACTTCGCCTCTACAGGAAACGGCATTCCCTCTGTTTTCTTAAAGCGCAGGTTCTCAAGTTTCTCTTCCCGAACCCAGGCGTTCCATGCCTTAATATAGATGGCTACTTGCTCCCGCATTGTATACCGACGCGCACGGCCCCTTCTCTTCACGTGAGGGACCTTGGTCAGGGCGAGCCGCGGGTCTCCAACCTCCAGGTTCGCACCTGAGGTCAAGCCGTCGACCCAGCTAGCCACCTTAACTGCGGGGGCTGCTTCGGTCGTGACAAAATACCCCACTGCCGCGCCGGTCTGGCTCGCAAATACATGTTTGGAAAGGGCGCGCCCCGTGGCCACAGCTTCTCGATACATGTCACTGTCGTCAGTGTATGCCGCCAGAATGCGACCATTCGCGATTCGGGCCCTACTGCCACTCCACGACGAGTCCGGCATACTCTTAAAAAGAAGAACATGTCGAATTGTCGAGTGAAGCAATGGGAGATATTTTTCACCAGTAGATGAAAGTGTATCCACACCACTTCGGCGCTTCCCTGTATCAAGTACAGGGAACGCAGTTTTGGGAAGCCCCTCAAACACGTAAATCCACACTGGAATCTCGGCCTTGATGATGGCATTCAAGCGGTGCTGGCCATCGAGAAGGCACCCTGTACTGAGAGGTCCATCGAGCGCAATCCCTTGATGTGTTAACTGCCACTCCCCGCGGATAATCGCATCAGCCAGGAAATCTACTTGACCCCAGTCCAAGCGACGGTTGACCAAGGCCCGGGACAGCAGTTTTTCTGCCAACTCCGGATCGACTAGCATGAGACGTGGTACCGGCGCACCTTGGGGGGTTCCATTATCGATGACCATCCTAAGATGATAAGGCCATTAGATACATAGCGTCACCAAAGAAGCATATCGATCACTTACGATTACTTGTGGCCAAATGTGAAAACATCATGGCCGAGTTCCGCACGCTGCAGACCAACGCCAGTATCTTGTGCCGCGCCACCGCGCCCTTCCTCGTGACCGTTGGCCTGGCATCCGTCTGACTGCCTGGCCCTGGGGCCGATGAAAGCCGCTGATCGGCCGGGAGGCCGCAACCACCGCGGTGGTCCCCGACGTCACCCGGGGGAACGGATGAGATCCCCGAGTCTTCCTAGGGTGAGCGTCATGGCGATGGATGGGGCCGGACGGCGGTTCGTCGACGGACGGTTCGAGCTGTTGGAACGGCTCGGCGGCGGGGGCATGGGCCTCGTGTGGCGGGCGCGCGACACGGAGTTGCGGCGTGAGGTGGCGCTGAAGGAGGTGCGGCCGTTCGATCCGAGGGTCGCGGAGAACGGCTCGTCGGAGGCGGCCGTTCTGCGGGAGCGGGTGTTGCGGGAGGCCCGTGCGCTCGCGCGGCTGCGGCATCCGCATGTGGTGACCATCTTCCACATCGTCACCGGGCCAGAGCCTCAGTTCCCCTGGCTGGTCATGGAGTTGGTGCCGGGCGGCTCGCTCGCCGACCGGCTGGAGCGGGGGCTGCTGACGCCGCCCGAAGCGGCCCGGCTGGGGCGGGGGGTGCTGGCCGGGCTGGTCGCCGCGCACGCGGCGGGCATCCTGCACCGTGATGTGAAGCCGGCCAACGTGCTCATACGGGAGGACGGCAGCCCCGTCCTCACCGACTTCGGGATCGCCGCACTGGGCGAGCTGTCCACGCTGACGACGACCGGCGCCCTCATCGGCTCGCCCGAGTACATCGCTCCCGAGCGGCTGCGGGGCCGGGAGGGCGACCCCGCGTCCGACCTGTGGTCGCTCGGCATGCTGCTGTACGTCGCGGTCGAGGGCGTCCACCCGTTGCGCCGCAACACCGTTCTGGCGACGCTCACAGCGGTGCTGGAGGAGACCGTGCCGCCGCCCGTCCGGGCCGGGGCGCTCGCCCCGGTCCTGACCGCCCTCCTCGGCCGCGATCCCGCCGCCCGGCCGGACGCCGCGGAGCTGGACCGGCTCCTCGCGGCGGTGGAGGCGGGGACAGTGGGCGGGGCGGTCGCCGACGCGGGGCCGGGCCCCGTCGCCCCGCGCGGCGCACCCGCGCCCGCTCCCGACGCGCCCGGCTACGCCGACCTGCCCACCCACTCGGCGGACCTCCCGCGCCCCGGCCCACCGCAGCCCTCCGACGCCGCGCCTGAGCCCTCCGGCGACGGCGACGGCGACGGCGAGGACAGCGAGGCCACGCCCGAGGACGCCCACGAGGACACCGGCGAGGGCGCGCGCGTGCCGTCGGTCGCCCCGCGCCGGCTCCTGGGCGGTGCCATGACCCTCGTACGGGTGGCCGTCGTACTGGCGCTCGTCGTTGCCGGAGCGCGCTTCCTGCCCGGCCTCATCGAGAAGGCCGGGACCACGGCCGGTTCCGCCGCCGGCGCCACCGGGCCGAAGCATCAGTCCGACGGCTACTTCCTCACCCCCAAGGGCATGCGCGAGGCGGTGGCGGCGCTGAAGGAGAAGGTCGGCGGCACCGTCGTCGGGAGCATGTCGGCACACGGTCACCTGGTGTCGGTGAGCGTCCAGCGCAAGGACCGGCCCGACCTCCGGGTCGGTTACGACTACCGGGGCGACGGGGTGGAAGGCGGGGGCCCGGCCGGCGTCGTCAGCAGAGCCGACGCCCTCGACATGGCCGCGTTCGACTGGGACCTGCTGACCGACCTGTGGCCCAGGGCCCAGGCCGAACTGGGCATCAAGGACGCCGAACGCAGCCACCTGATCCTGGAGTACTCCCCGGACCTCAGGGGCCCCGCCCTCTCGCTGTACGTCAGCGACGCGTACGGCACCGCGCACCTGCGGGTGAACAGTGCGGGGAAGATCCTGGAGCGGTACCCGAGGGAGCCGCCGAAGGAGGACCGGTAGCAGGCCGCGGCGACGCGCCCGGCCGGTCCCGCCTGCGCGTCATGCGTACATTTATCCACCCTTCCTATCGTTGCCGCGCACGCGCACCTCGGGGGAAGGAATCAGTCCATGTACACCATTGTCGTGGTACCCGGGCCCGGTATGGAGCCCTCCGAAGAGTTCCGGCTGGCGCCCGGGGAGACGCTGCGCTTCGGGCGTGGGGCGTCCGGGCGGGCGCTGGCCATTCCGCACGACGGCGTCTCCCGCTCCGCGGGGGAGATCGTCGCCACGGACACGTACTGGTCGCTCAGCAATCTCAGCCGGACGGCGACCTACGCCGTCGAGAACCCGGAGGGTGCCGGGGAGCACATCAAGGTGGCGCCCAGGCGGCTGGGGGCGCCCGTCGCGTTCGAGTTCTCCCGGGTCGTGCTGCCCGCGGGGAACGAGCTGGTCAGCTTCGACGTATGGGCGCCGCGGCACGACTACGCGACCCCGGCCCAGGGGCGCGGCGGGGGCGGGGAGCCGACCGCACTGGCCTTTCCGCTCGACCGGTCGAAGCGGTACTTCACCGTGCTGGCGGCCCTGTGCGAGCCGCGTCTGCGCGGTGAGCCGTACGCGCCGCTGCCCACGGTGGAGCAGGTCGTCGACCGGCTGCGCCCGCTGTGGCCGGCGGCCAACCGGGCCGCCGTGCAGTGGAACATCGACTACCTGGCTGTGAAGCTGCGGCTCAAACCGGGCCCCGAGTCCTGTGAGCCCGGTCGCCGCCTCAACGGCAAGAAGGACACGCTCGTCGCGCTCGCGCTCCGGTTCGACCTGGTGCGGGAGGACGACCTCGCCGCACTGCGCCCCGTCACGAACGGCACCGCGCGGTGAGCGGGCAGCGGCCGTACGCCGTCGCATCCGTGCCGCCCGGCTACCGCGTCGGCCCCTGGATCGTCGAGAAACCGCTCGGCGCCGGGGCCTTCGGCAATGTGTACGCGGCCCGCCACGAGATCCCCGGCGCCCAACCGCCGCGCGCCGCCCTGAAGTTCCTGCCGACCGGTACGCACACCCCCCGCCAGCTGCGCCACCTGCGGGAACTGGCCGAGCGCGAGGTGTCGCTGCTGAGCCGACTCCGTTCGCCGCGGCTGATCCGGATGCACGACGCGCTGACCGTGGACGACCCCGACCATCCCGAACTCGACGGCGCGACCGTCCTCGTACTGGAGGAGGCGCGCAGCTCCCTCGACGCGGCGCTGGGAGCGGACCGCCCGCCCGAGGAGGGGCCCGCCCTGCTGGTGCAGGTCTGCGAGGGCCTGCGGCAGCTGCACGGCGCGGGCTGGATCCACGGGGACCTCAAACCGGGCAACGTGCTGCTGATGAAGGACGGGACCGCCCGGCTCGGCGACTTCAACATGGCCGCCGAGCTGGAGGGTACGCATGCCTACTCGCCGGCGTTCGCGACGGCCGACTACACCCCGCCCGAGCTGCTGTGGTCCGAGATCGGCGAGCGGGGCATGCAGATCCGGCAGACCGCGGACATCTGGGCGTTCGGGGTCCTGGCGCACCTGGTCCTGACCGGTTCCTTCCCGCTTCCCGGGGGCACGCCGACCGCCCGCCGGGACGCGGCCGTGCGCTACGCGCGGGGCGAGGACGAGCTGCGCCTGGCGCCCGAACTGCCCGTTGCCTGGCGGGAGATCGTACGGGACTGTCTCGCCCGCACGCACGAGGAACGGGCCCCGCACGACGCGGCGTCGCTGCTGCGTCGGGCCTCGGCAGCGGCGGCGGGGCGCAAGCCGCGACGCCGCCCCGTCAGCCGCCCCCTGCTCCTGGCGGTGGCCTTGGCCGTCGCCGTGAGCGCGGCGGGCCTCGGGGCGCGGGCGCTCTGGGGCGGGGACCCGGCCGCGAAGCCGGGCGCGGGCTCGGCCGCGGCCGCGAAATCCGGCGAGGACGAGGCCGGGCGGACCCGGGTGCCGGCGGGGTACGAACGCTGCCCGTCCCGTTCCGTCTGCTTCTTCCCGGAAGCGGACGGCCGGGGTGAGATGTGTGCCTGGGACGGCGACGACACCGACTGGGCGGACGGCATGAACGACTGCGCCTGGGCCTCCGACCGGCCCCCGGGCTCGGTCTTCAACAACGGTGCCGCCGACCCCAACGGCTATGTCGACGTGACGTATTTCGCGGAGGCCCAGCTGCGCCGCCGCGTCGGCTGCGTCGAGAAGGGGCAGCGGGTCAACCTCGCGCCGGCCTCTCGGGTGAGGTCCCACACCTGGGCCAAGACCTGCGCCCTCTGACGTACGAGGTACCGCCCGCCCGGCACGGGCGGGAGGGTGTTGGTGTGCCGCCGAGGGGTGGCACACCAACGGGGGGTGTGGCATGAAACGGGGGTTCATCGCCGCGTGCGCGGTCGCAGCGGCCTTGTCGGCCGCTGCGACCGGGTGCACACGGAGCGGCTCCACGGAGCAGGAGCGGGCGGCGGACGGGCAGGAGCCCGCCTACACCGAGCAGCTGCGGATCTCCGACGCCACCGAGGCACTGACGAAGCGGTGCATGAACCGCGCGGGCTTCCGGTACTGGACGAGCCTCCGGCTCAGCGTGGAGGAGAGCCGGCCGCTCGACTACGTCAACGACGACGTCGCGTGGGCCGCCGCCCACGGCTACGGCAGCCGCATCCAGGAGAAGACGGACAAGGCGCACCGGGCGAATCCGAACGGAACCTATCGCGAGGGGCTCTCCCCGCAGCGCCGCGAGGCGTACGACCAGGCGCTCGACGGCGGCCGGGACGCCACCGTCCTCACCGCCGAGATCCCCACCCCGGACGGCACCGCGCACATCAGCAAACGGCTCGGCGGCTGCTCGGCCGAGGCCGAGAAGAAGCTGTACGGGGACCCGGCCGCGTGGTTCCGCGCGGCCAAGGCGGTCTCCAACCTCACCGCGCTGTACGCCCCCCGGGTCACCCGGGACAAGGAGTTCACCGCCGCCCTCGCCGCCTGGTCCCGCTGCATGCGCCTGGCCGGGCACCCGTACCCCGATCCGCCCGCCGCGCAGGACGCGGTGGCACGGCAGGCCGCCGGCCTCGCCCCGGACAAGGCGTTCGAGGCGGAGAAGCGCGTCGCGGTCGCCGAAGCGCGCTGCGCGCACGAGAGCTCCCTCGCCGATGTCACCCGGGAGCGTGAGAGGCACTACCGCGCGGCCCTGCCCGTCCGCTACCGCGAGCTGATCGACACACACCGGCGGCTGGAGCGCCAGGCGTACGCACGCGCGTCGGAAGTCACCGGTCCGCGCGTCTGATCCGACCGCCCCACAGATTTCCACGGCGCCGTGCCGTGGACCACCACGCCTCTGACGAGGCAGACACACAGGAGCGAACCATGCGAAAGCTGGGCATGTCCATCGCCGCACTCGGTCTGGCCGCCGCCGGCCTTGTCGTCCCCGCCGCGGCCGCCCAGGCGTCCGCCACGGGCGCCGCGTCCAACCACTGCAACGACATCTGGCCGGGCCGCAACGGCAAGGTGTACGCCTACAACGAGACGTACTGCAACGGGGTGCTGGGGTACACCGCGGGCAACGACGCCGACTGGAACAAGGCGGGCGGCGGCTTCACCAGCGCGAGCGACAAGGCCTCGTCCGTCCTCAACGCCGGCTACACGGGCGGCAACGACACCGTGAAGTTCTACTACCTCGCGAACTACACCGGCGGCTACGGCTGCATCGGCCCGAACGAGTACTTCGTCGACAACCTGGCCCGCAACACGCTCAGCAACGGCGCGAGCGCCAACAACAACATCCGTTCCCACAAGTGGGTGAGCAGCTGCGACAACCTGATGCACTGAGCCCAATCCCCTGCGGCCCACCGGAATTTCCCGGCCGGTGGGCCGCGTCCGCCCTCGCGCCCTCGCTCCGTACGAAGGACACTGGGTGTTGCGGCGGCCGACCGACGAGGGCCGTCCGTACACCGAGTCGGAGGGGGACGACATATGCGGATGCGGGACAGCCACCGGGCGGACGCCGAACGGCTGTTGGTACGGGCCGTCGAGGAGGAGGTGCGGCGCACCGGGGGGCGGACCGACTCCGCCGTCCTGATGACCCGTGCGCGGGCCGCCCTCGACACCATGGCGGCCGGCGCGGCCGAGGAGTACGCGGCCTATCTCCAGGCGCTCGACGCGGCGGAAGGTCTGCGGGCCGGGAACCGCTTCAACCGGCAGACCCTGTCCGCGCCGTTACTGGTCACGGGGGTCGCCGCGGCCGCCGCGTTCGGGGCCGATGTCGCGCTCGGCACGGCGTCCGGGCTCGCGCTCGGCGCCGGGGCGGTCGTCGCGGTCGCCGGCACCACCGCCACCATCGCGAAGGCCACCGCCTCGCACTGGCCGGCCGCACACCGCCGGGCCGGGGCCGCGGGCCGGCCGGGCGGGCCGGAGCAGTTGCGTCTTCAGTGGCTGGCGGCGCTGGAGGTACGGGGCATACGCCCGTACCTCGACCAGCAGCGCATGCTCACCGCCGCCACCCGCACCCCGGCGAAGAAGGCCACGGCCAAGGCGCGTACGCCACTGCGCGGCGGCGACCGCAGCGCGGCCGCCCGGAAGCGCTCGCTCCTGGAGCAGTCGTTCGGTCATCTTCCCCAGGTGGGCGACGGGTTCGCGGGGCGGCGGGCCGAACTGGCCCGGATCGGCCAGTGGGTGCACGCGGCCCGCGCGTCGACGGAGACGAAGCCGACCGTCGTCGTACTGCACGGCCCGCCGGGCGCCGGGCGCACCACGCTCGCGGTGCGGGCGGCACACGATCTGAGGGACCAGTTCCGGGGCGCGTGCGTGGTCGACCTGCGCGGCGGCGCGGACGGCGAGGCCCCGCTGCCGACCCGGGACGCTCTGCTGCACCTGCTGAACCGGCTGGGCGCACCCCGCGAACAGCTGCTGTTCCGCGACAGCTCGTCCGCCGAGCAGCAGGTGCGCCGGCTCGGCGAGCTCTACCACCAGCACCTGACCGGCACCGCCGTGACGATCGTCCTGGACGACGCGAGCGACGCGGCGCAGGTGGCCACGCTGATCCCGGAGCGCTCGGACAGCCTGGTCCTGGTCACCGCCCGCGAGCCGCTCGACCTGCCCGATTCACTGCCCGCCCGGGTGCACCGGCTGGAGGTCGGGGCGCTCGATCCGGCGGGCGCGGAGGAGCTGCTGCGCTCGGTGTCGCAGGAGGCGGAACCGGGGCCGTACGACTATCCGTCGAGCGAGGCCATCACCGACCTGTGCGGCGGGCTGCCGCTGGCGCTGCGGGTCGCGGGCTCCTCGCTCGGAGCGCGTACCGCGGGCGCGCTGGCGGCCGACCTCTCCGCCTACGGCCCGGTGCCGCCCGTCGAGCGCGCCCTGTGGCTGCGCTACACCGACCAGTCCGAGCAGGCCAGGCGGCTGCTGCGGCGGCTCGCCCTGGCCGGCCGGGCGAGCCTGGGCGCGGCGGCGGCAGCCGCCCTGCTCTCCGCCGACGAGCAGGAGGCCGGCCGGCTGCTGACGGCGCTGTCCGGGGCCGGGCTGCTGGACCACGTACGCGGCTCCCGCTACCGGCTGCACGACCTGGTGCGCGGCTTCGCCCTGGCCCGGCTGCTGGACGAGGAGGAGCCGGCCGAGCGCGCGGCCGCGCAGGAACGGCTCATCGCGAACTACGCGGAGCTGGCCGGCGCGGTGATCCGGATGGTGGACGGCAAGATGTCCACCCGGGCCGGGCAGTTCGGCTCGCACGGCTTCAGCTCGCTGGACGCGGCGCTGCGCTGGCTGGACGACGAGTCGAGCTTCATCACCTCCGCGCTGCGG
Organism: Streptomyces sp. ATexAB-D23; assembly: GCF_000373645.1. GTDB lineage: Bacteria > Actinomycetota > Actinomycetes > Streptomycetales > Streptomycetaceae > Streptomyces > Streptomyces castrisilvae. Next base: position 202,936 of record NZ_KB892002.1, read on the forward strand.
CACACCGAGGGCGTCGACCAGGGCGCCGTGCTCGCGCTGCTCGGCGCGCTGTGCGACTACTGCCTGCTGCGCGGCGACCTGTACCGGCTGGGTGAGATAAGCGAGCTGACGCAGGCGGTGGACCAGGGGCTGCTGGAGCGGTCGGTGCAGTGGCGTACCGGCATCGCAGCCCGCCAGCTCGGCGAGCTGGACAAGGCCCGGACGACCCTGTCCTCCGTCGTCGGCCTCTACCGGGAGGCGCAGAACGACTCCGGTACGGCCCTGGCGCTGTGCTCGCTGGGTATCACCCTGCACCACCAGGGGAACCTGACCGAGGCGTCGGCCCGGCTCCGCGAGGCGATGCAGCTCCAGTCGGCGGCCGGGCAGGACGAGGACCGGGCCTGGTCGATGCACGCGCTGGCCGCCGTCGAACGCGACCGGGGCAACCTGGCCGAGGCGGTCACGCTCCTGGACACCGCGCTGGTCCTGCACCGCGAGGGCGAATCGCTGCACGGCGAGGCGTGGACGCGGTTCCAGCTGGGCCAGGTCCGGCTGCGCCTCGGCGATGTGGAGCGGGCCGAGGCCGCGCTGCGCATCGCCCTCGATCTGTACGGGCGGACCCGGGACGAACGCGGCGAGGCGTGGGCGATGACTCAGCTGGCCCGCGCCCGGCTGCTGGCCGGGGACGCCGGCCCGGCGGCCGAGCAGCTGAACGCCGCCCTGGCCCGTCACCGGGACAACGAGGACGCGCGCGGCGAGGCCTGGACGCTGTACTACCTGGGCCAGGCGCTGGAGGAGGCCGGTGACACCGTGCAGGCCGTACGGCAGCTGGAGCGGGCCCGCACGATGTTCTCGCGGATGCGGGACGTCTACGGTCTCGCGTGCGCCCGGCACCACTCGGGGCGCGTCACCCGCGACCAGCGGGCCGCGCAGACGGGCAACCTGCGCAATTCCGGTTTCGCCCGCCAGCTGCTGGTGGACGCCCGCGCCGACTTCCGGCGCATCGGAGTCGCCCACGGGGAGGCGTGGGCCTGCCTGGAGCTGGCGCTGATCGACGCGGGCAACCAGCGGGCGCCCCAGGCCCTGGAACTGTGCGGCGAGGCGGTCGCGCTGTTCGAGTCGTACGGCGACGCGCGGGGCGCCGACTGGGGCCGCTTCCTGCGCTGCACGCTGCTGCCGTACGCCTCACCCGGCGGCATCGAGGTGGGCACGGTGGTGGCGCAGCAGGAGCTGGCCGACCTCGTCGCGGCCGGCCACCCGGCCCGTGACGGCAAGGTGGACGACTGCGCGGAGGCGTATCGCGTGATCCTGGACCGGGGCGTGGACCTGGAGACGGGCTGGCAGGCCTGGCACCTGGGCCTGACCCCGTCGCGCCGGGCCCGGGAAATCATGGGCGTGCCGGTCCCGGACACGGCCTGACGCCGGGCGAACCCGGCCCGCCCGGCGATCGAGGGCATCGTTCCCGGCCCGTCCGGCGCTGGAGAACACCCCCGCGGGCGGGCCGGCACGAGGGGCTCGGCGGCACCACCCGGCACGAGGGGAGCGGCGCCACCACCCGGCACCGCCCGCCCCTACTTCCGGTTCGCGGCCCCGGCCACCGGCTCGGCCGGCTCGGCCGGTTCCGCCGGCTCCGGCGTCTCCTCGAAGTCCACGCGCCCCATGTGCCGGTTCATCGACTTCATCAGCAGCCACACGCCCACGGCGAGCGCCGCGAAGACGATGAAGCCGAGGACCCCGGGGGTCACCTTGTTCTTGTCGAGTTCCTCGGCGAGCGGGACGAGGTGCGTCAGTGCCTGAGTCGCGTACATATCAGGCATTGTCGCGGATGCCCGCGAAGAGGTCGCTCTCGGGGAGGGAGGTATCGACCAGAGACTTCGCCAGCTCGTACTCCTCCGTCGGCCAGACCTCCTGCTGGATCTCCATCGGGACGCGGAACCAGCCGCCCTCCGGGTCGATCTGCGTGGCGTGCGCGATCAGCGCCTTGTCACGGATCTCGAAGAAGTCCGCGCACGGAACGTGCGTGGTCAGCGTGCGTTCGGCGCGCTCGAACTCCTTCCAGCGCTCCAGCCAGTCCGCGTACGGGGACTCCAGTCCGCGGGCCAGCAGCGCCTCGTGCAGGGCGACCGTGCGGGGACGGTTGAAGCCCTGGTTGTAGTAGAGCTTCTGCGGCGTCCAGGCCGGGCCGAACTCCGCCTCGGGGAACTTCTCGGTGTCGGCGGCGCCCTCGAAGGCGATCATCGAGATGGTGTGGGTCATGATGTGGTCGGGGTGCGGGTAGCCCCCGTTCTCGTCGTACGTGGTGATGACCTGCGGCCGGAACGCGCGGATCTTCGCGACGAGGCGGCCCGCGGCGACGGTCTCGTCCTCCAGCGCGAAGCAGCCGTCGGGCAGCGGCGGCAGCGGGTCGCCCTCGGGCAGCCCGGAGTCGACGAAGCCGAGCCACTCCTGCTTGACGCCCAGGATCGCCCGCGCCTCGTCCATCTCCTTCCTGCGCACCTCGTGGATGTTCTCCTCGATGTACGCGTCGCCCTGGAGTTTCGGGTTGAGGATGGAGCCGCGCTCGCCTCCCGTGCAGGTCACGACCAGCACGTCCACCCCCTCGGACACATACTTGGCCATGGTGGCCGCGCCCTTGCTCGACTCGTCGTCGGGGTGAGCGTGTACGGCCATCAGTCGAAGCTGCTCAGTCAAGACTCGATCCTCAGTGATTGGTCGCGAAGTGCAACTTCTATAGTGACGGAACCGGGGGGTGGAAAATTCCTCGATCCCCGGTACGGGAGGAACGATCATGACGGCGGTGCGCGAGGCGCTTCCCGAGAACCGCTACGGCCGCTCCGCGGACCAGCGCGCGGACCGCAAGCTGAAGATCATCGGTGCGGCCCTCGGTGTCGTGCTGCTGGGCGTGGTCGGCTGGATCGGCTACGGCTACGTGTCCGGAGAGAGCCTCAGCGGCGAGCTGATCAAGTTCAAGGTGGTCTCGGACGACAAGGCGGAAGTGCACCTGGAGGTGCGCAAGGGCCAGGACACCAAGGGCTACTGCACGCTGCGCGCGCTCCGCGAGGACAGCGGCGAGGTCGCCCGCAAGGACTTCCGCTTCGACGACGACAGCAGCCGGATCGACCGCGTCCTGACCCTGCGCACGACGTCCCGGGCGACCGCCGTCGAGCTGCTCGGCTGCACGGACGACGGCGGGGCACCGCGTTGACCGCAGCACGCCCGTCGTAACCTCACTTAACAGGACCTGACCTGCGCTTTCCTCGGTCGGGTCTTTTACCTTCTCCCCCTTTTCCCGGTGAATTGTTAGGCTCGTGGTTTCGCCCACCCGTAGGAGCGCATGCTTCCCGGGTAGGGCGTTGCTTTGTATTCCCAGTACCGACGAGGAGCACCCTGTGACCCAGACCAGCGAAAACGTCACCTGGCTCACGCAGGAGGCGTACAACCAGCTCAAGGCCGAGCTGGAGCACCTGTCTGGTCCCGCGCGCACGGAGATCGCCGTCAAGATCGCGGCGGCCCGTGAGGAGGGGGACCTGCGCGAGAACGGCGGGTACCACGCGGCCAAGGAGGAGCAGGGCAAGATGGAGCTCCGGGTGCGCCAGCTGACCCAGCTCCTTGAGCACGCGAAGGTCGGCGAGCCGCCGGCCGACGACGGCGTGGTCGAGCCCGGCATGGTCGTGACGATCGCCTTCGACGGCGATGACGACGACACGATGACCTTCCTCCTGGCCTCCCGCGAGTACGCCAGCGGCAACATCGAGACGTACTCGCCGCAGTCGCCGCTCGGCACCGGCGTGAACGGCAAGAAGATGGGCGAGAGCGCCGACTACGAGCTGCCGAACGGCAAGACCGCCACGGTGAAGATCCTGTCGGCGAAGCCGTACACCGGCTGATCCACCGCCGCACACCGCAGACGCGCACAGCGGGAAGCCCCGGCCACCGACGGCCGGGGCTTCCCGCTGTGCGGGCCGGACAGACCCTAAGGGCTGTCCCGCAATTCCTGGCGGGCGCACGACGTCAGCTACGGCACCTCGCCGCGTTGTCGAAACGCCCGAATACATCCAGTATGCGGGCGCCTCTCCGCCTTGCGATGCACCGCATCTGACGCCGCGCGCTGATCCGCCAGGAATTGCGGGACAGCCCTTAGGCCGCCGAGCGGTACTTGCGGACCGCGAGGGTCCGGAAGACCACGAGGATCACCACGGACCACACGACCGAGGCGATGATCGGGTGCTGCATGGGCCAGGCGTCGGGTGTGACGAAGCCCTCCGGCAGGTTCCCGAAGAGGACCCGGCAGGCCTGCACGGTGGCGCTGAACGGGTTCCACTCGGCGATGTAGCGCAGGAACGTCGGCATCTGGTTGGCGTCCACGAAGGCGTTCGAGATGAACGTGAGCGGGAAGAGCCAGATCAGCCCGCCGGACGTGGCCGCCTCCGGGGTGCGGACGGTGAGGCCGATCAGCGCGCCGATCCAGGAGAACGCGTAGCCGAGCAGGAGCAGCAGGACGAAGCCCAGCAGCACCTTGCCGATGTTCTCGTGGGTGCGCCAGCCGACGATCAGCGCGACGCCCGCGAGGACGACGAGCGTGAGCGCGGTCTGTACGAGGTCGGCGAGGGTGCGCCCGGTCAGGACGGCGCCCCGGGTCATGGGCAGGGACCGGAAGCGGTCGATCAGCCCCTTGTGCATGTCGTCGGCGATGCCCGCCCCGGCGCCCGCGGTGGCGAAGGTGACGGTCTGGGCGAAGATGCCGGCCATCAGGAACTCGCGGTAGGCCTGCGGCGAGATCGTGCCGCCGACCTTGATGGACCCGCCGAAGACGTACGTGAACAGCACCACGAACATGATCGGCTGGATGAGCCCGAAGATGACCATCTCGGGGATCCGGGTCATGCGGATCAGGTTGCGGCGGGCGATGACCAGCGAGTCGCGTACGGACTGGCCGATGCCGCCGCCGGAGCGTGCGACCGGGGCCGTGCTCGTCTCGGTGAGGGCGCTCACTTCTCTGCCTCCGTCCGGGCGCCGGCGGCCGGCTCGGCCGCCCCGCCCTCGCCGTCCCCTGCGTTGTCGTCGCTCTTCTGCTGTTCGGCGGCGTGGCCGGTGAGGGAGATGAACACGTCGTCGAGGGTGGGGCGGCGCAGTCCGATGTCGTCGATCTCCACGCCCAGACCGTCGAGTTCCCGGATCACCTCGGCGAGGAGCTTGGCGCCGCCGTCGACCGGGACGGTCAGTTTGCGCATGTGCGGGAGGACGGTGGTCTCGCCCTTGCCGAGCCGGGTGAGGACGGTGCGGGCCGGTTCGATCTGGTCGGGCTCGTGCACGACGACCTCGACGCGCTCGCCGCCCGTGCGGGCCTTGAGCTGGTCGGATGTGCCCCGGGCGATGACCTGGCCGTGGTCGATCACGCAGATGTCATGGGCGAGGTGGTCCGCCTCCTCCAGATACTGCGTGGTCAGCAGCAGGGTCGTACCGCCGGCGACCAGTTCCTGGATGACGTCCCAGAGCTGCTGCCGGTTGCGCGGGTCGAGGCCGGTGGTCGGCTCGTCCATGAACATGACCGGCGGGGAGACGACGAGGGCGGCGGCGAGGTCGAGGCGGCGGCGCATGCCGCCGGAGTACGTCTTGGCGGGGCGGTCGGCCGCGTCGGCCAGGTTGAACCGCTCCAGCAGCTCCCCCGCCCGGACCTTCGCCGCGCGCCCGCTCATCTGGTAGAGCTGGCCGACCATGCGGAGGTTCTCGCGGCCGGTCAGGTATTCGTCGACGGCGGCGAACTGGCCGGAGAGCCCGATCGAGCGCCGTACCTCGTTGGGGTTCTTCAGCACGTCGATACCCGCGACGAAGGCGCTGCCGCTGTCGGGCTTGAGCAGCGTCGTCAGGACGCGTACGGCGGTCGTCTTGCCGGCCCCGTTGGGGCCCAGGAGTCCGAGGACGGTGCCTTCGGGCACGTCCAGGTCGACGCCGCCGAGTGCTCGTACGTCGCCGAAGGTCTTCACGAGCCCTTCGGCGTAGATGGCGCCTGGCATAAGGGATTCCCCCAGTGCGTTCGGGTGGCTGCCTCACAGATCCTAGATTTGCCCGTAGTACCGCGCCCGGTGAACACACAAGCCGAACGTGGGTCCGCCGGACCGGGCGCACGCACAGTATCGCGATACATCGCGACTCACAAGCGTCCGGTCCGCGCGGGCGCGGGCCGTCACTCCATCACCCGGTAGCCCGCCTCGCGCAGCGCCGCCTTCACGTCCTCGCAGTGCTCGGGGCCCTTGGTCTCCAGGTGCAGTTCCACCTCCGCCTCGGTGAGGCCGAGCCTGGGGTCGGTGCGGGCGTGGCTCACGTCCAGGACGTTGGCGTCGGCCACCGAGAGCACGCCGAGCAGGGTGGCCAGCGCGCCGGGGCGGTCCGTCAGCCGCAGCCGCAGGCTCAGATAGCGGCCGGCCGCCGCCATGCCGTGGGTCAGGATGCGCTGCATCAGGAGCGGGTCCACATTGCCGCCGGAGAGCAGGGCCACCACGGGCCCGTGGAACGACTTCGGGTCGCTGAGCAGGGCGGCCACCGGGCTCGCCCCGGCCGGCTCGACCACCATCTTGGCCCGCTCCAGGCAGAGCAGCAGGGCGCTGGACAGCTCGTCCTCGGAGACCGTACGCACCTCGTCAACCAGGTCCTGGACCAGGCCGAACGGCACGTCTCCGGGGCGCCCGACCTTGATGCCGTCGGCCATCGTCTGGAGCGAGCCGATCGAGACGGGATGACCGGCCGCCAGGGACGGCGGGTAGCAGGCGGCGCCGGCCGCCTGCACGCCGACGATCCGCACATCGGGCCTGACCGCCTTGACCGCGACCGCGATCCCGGCCGCGAGCCCGCCGCCGCCGATCCCGACGACGATCGTGCGGACCTCGGGGCACTGCTCCAGGATCTCCAGGCCCACCGTGCCCTGCCCGGCGATGATGTCGGCGTGGTCGAAGGGGTGGATGAAGACCGCGCCGGTCTCGCGCGCGTACTCCTGCGCCGCGGCCAGGGTCTCGTCCACGACCGTGCCGTGCAGCCGCACCCGGGCCCCGTACTCACGGGTCGCCGCGACCTTCGGCAGCGGCGCGCCGACCGGCATGAAGACCGTGGAGCGTACGCCGAGCAGCGCAGACGCGAGCGCGACACCCTGCGCATGGTTTCCGGCACTGGCGGCCACGACGCCCGCGGCGCGTTCGACCGGTGTCAGACCGGAGATGCGTACGTAGGCGCCCCGCAGTTTGAACGAACCGGTCCGCTGGAGGTTCTCGCACTTGAACAGGACGGGCGCGCCCACCAGCGCGCTCAGATGGCGGCTGCCCTCCAGCGGGGTGACCTTGGAAACCCCGGAGAGCATCTTCTGCGCCCCGCGCACATCATCGAGGATCAGCGGGGGAAAGCGGCCGGGCGACGCGAAGTTCATACCGTAAGTCTTGCAGCTGAGAAGGGCGCCGGCCGCCGCTTACCGGGCCGTCCTGCGCCGGTGTCCGCAGGTTTGTGCAGCGCTGGTACGCGTTGCCCCGGGGCCGCGTACTCTGTCCCCCACCCATCCGACACCGCACGAAGAGAGCCCCCGGCCATGCCCCCTCAGGACATGACGACTGCCTCGTCTCCTTCCGGGGGCGCTGCCCCGGAAAACCCGGGTCCCGAACACGTTCTCGACACACTTCAGCACCAGGTCGCCGTATTCGCCCGCCGCGCCGAGCAGACCCGCCTCGGCGGGGTGGGCCAGGTGCGCAACTCCATGGACCGGGCGGCATATCTGCTGCTGAACCGGCTGGACCGGGAAGGGCCGATGGGCGTCAAGGCGCTGGCCGCCGGGATGGGGATCGACTCGTCCACCGTGACCCGGCAGGTCGCGCCGCTGGTGGACACCGGCCTCGTCAAGCGGACCTCGCATCCCGAGGACGGCCGCGCGGTCGTCCTCCAGCTCTCCCCGCGCGGCCAGGCCCGGCTGGACGAGGTCCGTGCCTCGCGGCGGGAGTTGATGACGCAGGTCACCGACGGGTGGAACGAGGAGGAGCGCGACACGTTCTGCGCGCTGCTCACCCGGTTCAACGCCGCGCTGGCCGCCCGGCAGGCCGCGCACCAGACCGCCCAGTCGGGCTGACCCCCCGGGCAGTCCCCGGCCGCCGAGGGGTTGACCCCCGGCCCCCGGCGCGCTCGGATTGACGGTGTGCGGGAGCGCCATGCGGGCCGACAGCGGTGCCGCGCCCAGGAGTTCGAGGCCTTCGTGGCGGGCGCGGCGGGACGGCTGCTGCACACGGCGACCCTGCTCACCGCCGAACCGGCCGACCCGCCCGGCGCCAACCCCCGCGCACAGCGCCTCCTGACGGCCTCGCTGGCGCGGACGTTCGCGGACTGGGAGCGGCTGCGCGGCGAGGACCCGTACGACCGCACCCGGCAGGAGCTGGCCGCCCGCTTCGCCCGCGCGTCCTGGCGCCACCACCGCCCGCGCGGCGGGCTGCTGGACCGGCTGACCCCGCAGGAGCGTCTGGTCCTGGTACTGCGGCTGTACGAAGGGGTGTCCGAGGAGCAGACGGCGGCGCTGCTCGGGCTGGGGCGCCAGCAGGTGCGCGCGGTCTGCAACCGGTCGGTGGCCACGATGCGCGGCACCCGCGGCCCGACCGGGCGCCGGGGCCCCGCCCGGCTGCTGGGGGCCGGGCCGTGAGCGGCACCGGGCGCAGACAGGACGAGGTGCGGCGGATGCTGGAGGCCCGTCCACAGCCGCGGGTGCCCGCCGGGCTGGCCGCGCGGGCGGCGGAGCGCGGGGGCCGGCTGCTGCGGCGCCGGCGGGCGCTGCGCCGGCTCGGGCTGCTGGCGCTGATCGCGGGGGTCGTCGTGTTCACGGTGTGGGCGGTGGTGGCGCAGCCGTGGCAGGCGCCGCCGGCCGGGACGACGCCGCCGTTGGAGGGCTGGTGAACACGGATCGATCGCGGGTTGAACGAGGGCGGGACCGGTCTTCCCGGCCCCGCCCTCGTTCAACCCGCGATCGATCCGCCACCGGTCCGCGTTCAACCGCGACCGGCCCGCGACCTGCCCACGTTCAGTCCGCGATCAACCCGCGACCGACCCGCGTTCAGTCCGCGACCGGCCCGCATTCAACCCGCGACCGGCCCGCTCAGCCGAGCGCCTGCGCGAGGTCGGCGAGCAGGTCGTCGCCGTTCTCGATCCCGACGGAGAGGCGGACCAGGTCGCCGGGGACCTCCAGCGGGGAGCCGGCCGCCGAGGCGTGCGTCATGCGGCCCGGGTGCTCCAGCAGCGACTCGACGCCGCCGAGCGACTCGCCCAGCGTGAACAGCTTGGCGCGGTTGCAGACCTCGACCGCCGCCTCCTCGCCGCCCGCGACGCGGAAGGACACCATGCCGCCGAAGGCCTTCATCTGCTTGGCGGCGACCTCGTGGCCCGGGTGGTCGGGCAGCCCGGGGTAGAGGACGTGGCTGACCTTGGGGTGGCGGGTCAGCAGGTCGGCGACCTTGGTGGCGTTCTCGCTGTGCCGGTCCATGCGGACGGCGAGGGTCTTGATGCCGCGCAGCACCAGCCAGGCGTCGAACGGGCCGGCGACGCCGCCCATCGCGTTCTGGTGGAAGGTCAGCTCCCCGGCGAGGTCGGGGTCGTTGACGACGAGCGCACCGCCGACGACGTCCGAGTGGCCGCCCATGTACTTGGTGGTGGAGTGCACCACGACGTCGGCGCCGAGCGCGAGGGGCTGCTGGAGGTAGGGGCTGGCGAAGGTGTTGTCGACGACGAGGCGCGCACCGGCGGCGCGGGCGACCTCAGCGACGGCCGCGATGTCGGTGATGCCGAGCAGCGGGTTGGACGGGGTCTCCACCCAGACCGCCTTGGTGCGCGGGGTGATCGCCGCCCGCACCGCCGCCACGTCCGAGGTGTCGGCGACGGAGAACTCCACGCCCCAGCGCGTGGCGACCTTCGCGAACAGCCGGAACGTGCCGCCGTAGGCGTCGTTCGGGATGACCACGTGGTCGCCGGGGGTCAGCAGCGTACGGAGCAGGCAGTCCTCGGCGGCGAGGCCGGAGGCGAAGGCGAGCCCGGTGCGGCCGCCTTCCAGGGCCGCGAGGTTCTCCTCCAGGGCGGTGCGGGTCGGGTTGGCGCTGCGGCTGTACTCGTAGCCGCCGCGCAGTCCGCCCACGCCGTCCTGCTTGTACGTGGACACCTGGTAAATGGGCGGAACCACCGCGCCGGTGAGGGGGTCGGCGGTGTTCCCCGCGTGGATCGCGAGAGTTTCGAAGCTGTGCTGGTCGCTCATGGGGCCCGAGCGTAGTTCGTCGCGAGGGCGCTCATGGAGCACCGGGGCCGTCCGGTGACAATGGGGGCATGGAGATTCTGTGGATCCTGCTCGCGCTGTGCATGCTGACCGCCGTCGTCGGCCCGTTCGTGCTGCGCCGTCGCGGCGGTGGTATCCGGCTGGCCGCGCCGGGCTCCCCCGACGCGGCCGACCCGCAGGACTACGGTTTCGTGCGCCAGGAGGAGCTGGACGTCCGCACGCCCGGCCCCGACCAGGATCTGCTGGACGTCCTGGAGGTCGTCCAGCACACGCAGGAGTGGCGGGCCGCCTCCCAGCTGCTGGCGGGGACGCCGAAGGAGAGCGAGGTCCGGTGGCAGCGGGTACAGGCGTTCGCCGGGGCGGCCTCGCTCGAACTGCTCCAGCGGCCCGGCGTCGGCGGGGCCTGGCTGCGCAAGTGGCGGTCCCAGGCCCCGAAGGACGCGGGCGCTGCTGCGGTGCACGCGGAGTTCCTGGTCCAGCAGGCGTGGCGTTCGTCCACGGCGGGTACGGACGACTTCCGGATCCTGCTGGAGGAGGCCCGTTCGGTGATCGCCGAGGCGGCTCTGCTGGCGCCGGGGGACCCCGTTCCGTACATCGTGGAGCTGGCGGTCGCCCGTGGACTGGGGTATTCCGGCGAGGAGTTCGACCAGGTCTGGGCGAAGATCATCGACCGGGCGCCCGCGCACATGGGGGCGCACATCGCGGCCCTGCACTTCTGGAGCGAGCGGTGGCACGGTTCGCGCGAGGAGGCCGACCGCTTCGCGACCGCCGCGGCCGCCCGCGCCCCGCAGGGCTCGCTGCTGGCCGCGCTGCCGCTGTTCGCGGTGTACGAGCACCTGCCCGAGGTCAATCTCGTGCGGGGCTTCTACCAGAGCCAGGTGGTGACGAAGGCCGTCGAGGGCGCGATGTTCGCGGTGCACTCGGCGCGCCGTGACGACCCGATGCTCGCGCATGTGCGCCACCTGCTCGTGCTGTTCCTGGTCCGGATGGAGCGCTGGTCGGAGGCGGTGCACCAGCTGGTCCACATCGACGGGCACGTGGGCGCGCTGCCCTGGACGGCGAGCGAGGACCCGGCCGCCGAGTACACGGTGTACCGGGCGCTGGCGGTCGCGGGCTACGAGGCGAACGGCGGCAGCCCGGCGACGCTGCCGCGCTGACGCCCCTCCCGCGGGGGCGTCGCCTGTGCGACGGTAGGGGCCCCGTCGTTCCCCACCGCAAGGACAGGTGCACCCGTGGCACGCCTGATACCTCTGGCCCTCATCGGTCTCGGCCTCTACTTCTGGTTCAAGGCCCGCAAGCGGGCCGCCGCCTACGTCGAGGCGACCGAGCGGGGTGAGGACGCGCCCCGCCGCTGAGCGGGGGTCCGCAGGAATCCGCGGGGCGCCCGGCGCGTTGTACGGACAGCACGCCGACCCAGGAGGAGCCCCCGCATGTTCCTGCACCGCCGCACCCCCCAGCTCCCCACCCAGGAGGAAGCCCTGCGCGGCCGTCCCGCCCCGGAGTTCACCGTCCCGTCCCGCCACACGGTCCTGGGCAACAGCCTGCTCGGCCCGTATCCGGAGGGCCTGGAGACCGCGGACTTCGCGCTGGGCTGTTTCTGGGGCGCCGAGCGCAAGTTCTGGCAGACGGACGGCGTCTGGACGACGCTCGTCGGCTACCAGGGCGGCTACACCGAGAACCCCGCCTACGAGGAGGTCTGCTCGGGGCTGACCGGCCACACGGAGGCGGTCCGTGTCGTGTACGACCCGGGTGTCGTCACGTACGCCGAGCTGCTGAAGCTGTTCTGGGAGTCGCACGACCCCACCCAGGGCTTCCGCCAGGGCAACGACGTGGGCACCCAGTACCGCTCCGCGCTCTACACCCACTCCCCCGCCCAGGCGGCCGCCGCCGAGGCCTCCCGTGAGGCGTACCAGAAGGTCCTGACGGCCTCCGGCCACGGCGGGATCACCACGGAGATCCTCCCGGCCGAGGGCCGCGCCTTCTGGCCCGCCGAGCCGGACCACCAGCAGTACCTGGACAAGAACCCGGCCGGCTACTGCGGCATCGGCGGCACGGGCGTCTCCTGCCCGGTGGGCGTGGCCCCGGCGGAGGGCTGAGCACGGACGTACGCCGAAGGGCCGGGGGAAGTGTCCCCGGCCCTTCGGCGGATCACGGCGTCAGCGGCTCGGCTGAGGCCCTGTGCCACGGCGTCAGCGGCTCAGATGAGGCCCTGCGCCAGCATCGCGTCCGCGACCAGTTCGAAGCCGGCGATGTTGGCGCCGACCACGTAGTTGCCGGGGCTGCCGTACTTCTCCGCGGTGGTGTAGCAGGAGTCGTGGATGTGGCGCATGATCTCCGCGAGGCGCTGCTCCGTGTGGGCGAAGGTCCAGGAGTCGCGCGAGGCGTTCTGCTGCATCTCCAGGGCGCTGGTGGCGACGCCGCCCGCGTTGGCCGCCTTGCCGGGGGCGAAGGCCACGCCGGCGTCCTGGAAGACGCGGACGGCCTCGGGGGTGGTGGGCATGTTCGCGCCCTCGGCGACCGCCTTGACGCCGTTGCGGACGAGGGTGAGCGCGTCGGCCTCGTGCAGTTCGTTCTGGGTGGCGCAGGGCAGCGCCACGTCGACGGGGACGTTCCAGACGCCGGTGCCCTCGACGTACTTCACGTGCGCGCCGCGCCGCTCGGCGTACTCGGAGACGCGTCCGCGGCCCTGCTCCTTGATCTCCTTGAGCAGGTCGAGGTCGATGCCCTTGTCGTCCACGACGTAACCGCCGGAGTCCGAGCAGGTCACGACGGTCGCGCCGAGCTGCTGGGCCTTCTCGACGGCGTAGATCGCGACGTTGCCCGAGCCGGAGACGGCGATGCGCTGGCCGTCGAGGGACTCGCCCCGGCTGCGCAGCATCTCGGCGGTGAACAGGACGCAGCCGTAGCCGGTGGCCTCGGTGCGTACCAGGGCGCCGCCCCAGCCGAGGCCCTTGCCGGTGAGGACGCCGGACTCGTAGCGGTTGGTGATCCGCTTGTACTGGCCGAAGAGGTAGCCGATCTCGCGGCCGCCGACCCCGATGTCACCTGCGGGGACGTCCGTGTATTCGCCCAGGTGGCGGTGGAGCTCGGTCATGAACGACTGGCAGAACCGCATGATCTCGGCGTCCGAGCGGCCCTTCGGGTCGAAGTCCGCGCCGCCCTTGCCGCCGCCGATGGGCATGCCGGTGAGGGCGTTCTTGAAGATCTGCTCGAAGCCGAGGAACTTCACGATGCCGAGGTTGACCGAGGGGTGGAAGCGCAGCCCGCCCTTGTACGGGCCGAGCGAGCTGGAGAACTCGACCCGGAAGCCGCGGTTGACGTGGATGTCGCCCGAGTCGTCCGCCCACGGCACCCGGAAGATGAGCTGGCGCTCCGGCTCGCATATGCGCTCGATGATCCGGGCGTCCACGAACTCCGGCCGCTGGGCCAGCACGGGGCCGAGGGTCTCCAGAACCTCCCGCACCGCCTGGTGGAATTCCTTCTCGCCCTGATTGCGGCGGAGGATCTCCGCGTACAACGGCTCGATGATGCGGTTCTCTGCGGCGTACGGGGTTGCGGAGTCAGGGGTGACCGGCATCTGATCAAGACCTTCCATGGGTCGGCTCATACGCGGGGGCGCCCCCGTCCCGAGGGGCGCCTGGGTCCCCCTCCCCATTGAGGGTGTCGCCGGAACTTCACGCATACCGCGCTCTCGGATGCGGCGTACAGGACCGTTGTGGCGTATCGATTCTCCCAGTGGCCCGGCTCAATGGCCCGCCCCATCCACATGGTGATCCCGCCCGTACGGGCACCGCACCCGGCCAACGGCCTTGCGCGAGGCCGGTTCCGGGCAGGAATGGCCGGGTTGGAACCGCAACAGGGACTCCCCCGAAGTGGTGAACCTCACAGTGGTCCGGGAGCGACTGTGAGGCCGGGGCCGTGGCCTCAGTCCTCACGGGGGCCGCGCAGCGCCCACAGACCCGCGCCGGAGGCCAGCACCGCCACGCCGGAGACGACGCTCAGCGCGATGTGCGTGCCGTTCTGATCCACCACGAAGCTGAGCGAGATGTTGGCCACGAGTGCGGCGAGGAGCACGGTCCACAGAAGGGGCTTCATGGGTTTCCTCCGGAGAGTGGCGGGAAGGCCGGACCGGTGTTCCGGCTGTGCCTCCATCGTTGCGGCCGCAGCGTCGCGCCACGAGGGATCTGCCTCCCGGAAGGGGGTGCAGCCCGCTACACCCTCGGGGCGCCGCCGATCGCGGTCCGCATCGCGGCGGCCGTCGCCGACGCGTCGTAGTCCGGGCCGACACCCTCCACGAGCACCAGATCGCCCGCCATGTTCCGGACCCGCAGCGGGATCAGCTCCTGGTAGGCCGGGGTGGCGTACCAGGCGCGTGCCGCGTCGATGTCGGGGAAGCCCAGCACGACCACCGCGCCCGGCCAGTCGCCCTCGATCACCTCGACGGGGGTGTTGTGGACCAGGAATCGGCCCCCGAAGGGGTCCATCGTCGACTGGATGCGGTCGATGTACTCGATGACCTCCTCGTTGGGGCGCCCGTCGGGGTACAGGTGTGCGATCGCGTAGGCGGTCATGTCTCGCCCTCCGTCTTCTGCGGCGGTCCGTCGGCTGATGGGCACCATGCTGCCGGGGGCGCCGGGACGCGTCGATTACCCGCGAGGTCATGCGGGAAGCCGCCGGGGGCCGGGGCGGCCCGCCGGCGGCGGCCGAAGCGGTGGAGGCGGGCGGCTCAGGCCGCGGCGTTCTCCGTGACGGTGACCTTGCCCTTGCGGATGGTGGCCAGGCGCGGGGCGCGACGCGCGATGGAGCTGTCGTGGGTGACCATGACGAAAGTGAGCCCGTGCTCCTTCCACAGGGTCTCCAGCACCTCCATGATCTCGTCGCGCATGGACTCGTCGAGGTTGCCGGTGGGCTCGTCGGCGAGCAGCACCTTGGGCCGCTTGACCAGGGCCCGCGCGATGGCGACGCGCTGCTGCTGACCGCCGGACATCTCGCTGGGCACATGGCCGAGACGCTCGCCGAGGCCGACCGATTCCAGCGCCTCGGCGGCTCTTCCGCGCCGCTCGGACGCCTTGACGCCCAGTGGTACGAGGGCGGTCTCGACGTTCTCCTGGGCGGTGAGCGTGGGGATGAGGTTGAAGCTCTGGAAGACGAAGCCGATGTTCTGGGCGCGCACCTTGGTGAGCTTGGCCTCGCTGAGCCCGGCGAGGTCCACGCCGTCGAGTTCGACGCTGCCCGCCGTGGGGCGGTCCAGGCCGCCGAGCATCTGGAGCAGCGTGGACTTGCCGCCTCCGGTCGGGCCCTGGATGACCAGGCGGCCGCCGTCCTCGATGGTGAGGTCGATGCCGGCGAGGGCGTGCACGGTGGACTTGCCGCGCTTGTACTGCTTGGTGACGCCTTGAAGCGTGTACATGGGGATTCTCCTGACGGGGTACGGGGTGGGCTACTCGACGCGGCGCAGCGCGTCGGCGGGGCGCAGCCGGGAGGCGCGCCAGCCGCCGAAGGCGCCCGCGATCAGCCCGCCCGCCACGGCCAGGACGACGGCGACCAGGATGATGGAGAGGGAGACGGGGGCGGTCAGCGCGATGTCGAGGGCCTTGGAGGCGCTCTGCCGGCCGGGCCCGCCGCCCCCCATCAGGCCGCCGCCGCGCATCCCTCCTCCGCCGCCGGAGGAGCCGAGCTCGGCGGTGAGGGTGGGGCTGACGGCGGTGACGGCGTACGCCCCGGCCAGGCCGATGGCGATGCCGAGGACGCCGCCCATCAGGCCGTTGACGAGGGCCTCGCCGACGACCTGGCGGGTGACCCGGCCGCTCTTCCAGCCGAGCGCCTTGAGCGTGCCGAACTCGCGCACGCGGCGGCTGACGGCCGAGGAGGTGAGGAGCCCGGCGACCAGGAACGCGGCGATCAGGACAGCGATGGAGAGCCACTTGCCGACGCCGGCGGCCAGGTCGGAGGCGGTGGAGAGGGAGCCGGACACGGTGTCCGCGAGGTCGGCGGACGTGGTGACCGTGGTGCCCGCGATGTTCTTCTGGATGGTGGCCTTGACGCTGTCGATCTTCTGCGAGTCCGCGGCCTTGACGTAGACCGTGGTGACCTTGTTCTTCGAGTCGGAGAGGGTCTGCGCCCGCTGGAGCGGGATGTAGAGGTTGGCCGCCGCGTCGCCGCTGTCGGCCGTCGAGACACCGATGATCGTGAACTCGGTCCCGCTGATGGTCACCGTCTTGCCGGTGGAGAGGCTCTTCTCCTTGGCGTAGGCGGAGTCGGCCACGGCCACCGCGGCGTTGGTCTCGGTCGCCTTGAACGTGCGGCCCGAGGTGATCTTCGACGAGGTGAGCGGGCCGAGGTCCTGCTGGGTGACGTCGGTGCCGTACACCGTGTAGGAGTTGACGTCGAAGGAGGCGCCGCCGCCCCTGACCTCGCCCTGCGGCCGGCTGCTGCCCCCGCCGCCGGGTCCGCGGCCGGTGTCCTGGGCCGTGCCGCCCTCCTGCTTGAACTCACCGCGCTTGAACTGGCCGTCCACCTTCATGACGGACAGGCTCAGCCCGCCGACCGCGCCGGCGACGCCGTCCTGCTTGCCGACCTTGTCGACGGTGGAGGACGCCAGGGTCTGGAAGCCCTGGACCATGACCCGGTCGGTGCTCTGTGTCTCGTCGTCGTCGCTGTCCTTGGCGTCGAACTCGAACTTGGGCCGTTCGCCGCTGCCGGACTTGGGGGCCGCGGCGGCCTTGGTGACGGTCATGTCCGTGCCGAGGCCGTACAGCGATTCCAGGACCTTGTCCTGGGCCTTGCTCATGCCCGAGGAGACCGAGCTGACGATGATGACGAGCGCGATGCCGAGGGCGAGCCCGGAGGCGACGACGAGCGCCGCCTTTCTGCGGCGGCGCAGCTCGCGCCGGAGGTAGGTGAAGAACATGGCGCGAGGTTAGGGACGGCTTGTGATGGTGGGTTAAGGCCACCATGAGAGCCGGATGAGAACTCCGGGTACGCCGAAGGCGGCGGCACCGGAGCCCTGTTGGGGGCCGGTGCCGCCGCCTTCGGCGTACAGGGGTGGGGAGAAGCGCCGGACGGGCCGGTCAGGCGGCGGAGCCCGCCGTCCACTCGGACCAGCTCATGTTCCAGCCGTTGAGGCCGTTGGAGGGCTGGATCGTCTTGTCCGGGGAGTTCTTCACGATGACGACGTCACCGATCATGGAGTTGTTGTAGAACCAGGCGGCGGGCTGGTTGGCGTCACCGGCGCCCTTGACGTCGGCGAGGCCGACGCAGCCGTGGCTGGTGTTGGCGCTGCCGAAGATGCCCTTGCCCCAGTAGTTGCCGTGGATGAAGGTGCCCGAGGTGGACAGCCGCATGGCGTGCGGGACGTCCTTGATGTCGTACTCGCCCTTGCCGTCGTCGTCCGTGAAGCCGACCGTCGAGCCGTCCATCCGGGTCTCCTCGTACTTCTCGGAGATCACCATCTGTCCGTTGTACGTCGGGTTGTCGGGCGAGCCGGCGGAGATCGGGATGGTCTTGATCGTCTTGCCGTCCCGGGTGACGGTCATCATGTGGGTCTTGGCGTCGACCGTCGAGACCTGGTTGCGGCCGACCTTGAAGGTGACGGTCTTCTGCTGGACGCCGTAGACGCCGTCCGAGCCCTCGACGCCGTCCAGGGACAGCTTCAGGGTGACGGTCGACCCGGCCTGCCAGTAGTCCTCGGGGCGCAGGTCCAGACGCTGCGAGTTGAACCAGTGGCCGACGACCTGCTGGCCGCTGCTGGACGTCACCTTGATGCCGTCCTGGACGGCCTTGGTGTCGGTGATCGGCTTGTTGAAGTTGATCGAGACGGGCATGCCGACGCCGACGGTGGAGCCGTCCTCGGGGGTGAAGTTCCCGATGAAGCTCTTGTCGGGCGAGACGGTGGTGAAGGAGGAGTTCTCGTGGGCCTCGCGGCCCTTGGAGTCCTCGGCCGTCGCGCTGATCTTGTAGGTGGTCGAGCGCTCCAGCTGGGCGTCGGGCTGCCAGCTCGTGCCGTCGGCGGCGAGGGTGCCCTTGACGCTGTCCCCGGCCGCGGTCGTCATGGTGACGGCGGTCAGCTTGCCCTTGGCGACGGTGACCTTGGCGGCGTTGTTGATGCTCGCGTTGGTCGCGCCGTTCTTGGGCGAGATCGTTATCTGTGCCTCGGAGGTTTCCTGGGCCGCCGCCTTGTCGACGTCGGCCGCCTGGGACTTCGAGCTCTCGGGGCTGGGACCGCCCTTGTCGCCGCCGTCGTCGCAGGCGGAAAGCACCAGTACGCCGCCGAGCAGTGCGGACGCGGCCATCAGGCCCTTGCGCCGCTTGCTGTCCGTCATCACACGCTTCTCCATCGTTGCCGAATTCCCCGAAAACCCCGAGCAGGGCCACCCGCGGACGAAACCCCGTCAATGTTCCAAGAACCCCCTGTACGGGATTCCCGTTCCACGTCCGTCGAAGATGTGGGGAACACCACTCATCGACGCCGTGCCGGGGGCGGTGGTTCCCGTGTCCGCGGCACAGGCCGGCCCCGGGCCGCCACGGGCGGGCCGGGGCCGTGTTCCCACAGGTCAGACCCGCCGCTCCGGGCCGCCGCTGCCGTCGGCCTCCTCTCCATTGTGCGGGATACCGAAGGCACCCCGGCCGCCCTCGTCCTCCCAGACGTCCTTTCCGCTGTCCCCTTCGCCGTCCTCGTCGTCCTCCCAGGCGTCCGGGTCGTCGGGGTCGTAGTCGATGCTCTCGCTGCTCCAGGAGGCCTGGGTCAGCTCGACGCCGGGCACCTCACCGACCAGGTCGAACGGGTCGATCAGCGAGGCGAGGGCCTCCGCTCCGTCTTCCCGTACCGCCGCCTCGGCACGCGTGCGTTCCTCGGCGTCCTCGCCGCCGGGCTCCCCGTACTCGGCGGCCAGGCTCTCCAGGGCGGTTCCGCTGAGGGCGTCGGGGTCGGTGATCTCCACCACCATGTCGACCCGGAGGCGGACGTACCGCGCGGAGGCGAATGTTCCAGATGACTCGGAAGTGCTCATGGGGCGGACATTAGGGCCTGTGGTCGCCATCCCTTTCCCGCGACCCGCTGCGTTCATTAGCATCGGTCCGAGCCCTCCTCACGGCTGTCGTAAAGGGGATCGATTCCGTGACCGTCACCCGCCGTCCGCTCCTGACCGCCACCGCGGCGGGGACCCTGCTGTGCGCCCTGTGGTTCGTCCCCTCGGCGAACGCCACCGACGACACCGGGCCCGCGCCCGGCACGGCGGCCGGCACCGCGTCGGTGGCCGGCGCGGACGCCGACTCCGCGACGCTCGCCGACACCGGGACGGGCGTCGACACCACGCCGTATCTGCTCGGCGGGGTGGCCTTCCTGGGCGTCGGGGCGGGTTTCGTGACCTATTCCTCTCGCCGTACGAGCGCCAGGCCCGCCGTCTGACGCGTGCGGTACGCGGGAAGCGGCCACCGGAGATGTCCGGTGGCCGCTTCCCGCGTACGGGCCGTACGCAACCCGGTCAGGCCAGCGGGCCCGTGACCGGCTCCACGGCCGAGACCAGCCCGCCCGCCCGTACGAAGGCCTCGGCGGCGGCCAGGTCGGGGGACAGGAAGCGGTCGGGTCCGGGGCCCTCGGCGCCCGCCGCCCGCAGCGCCTCGACGGCGGCGAGCGTGGCGGGGGCCGGGGTCAGCCCCTGCGCGGCGCGCAGCTCGATCGCACGGGTCGCCGCGTACAGCTCGACGGCGACGATCCGGGCGAGGTCGCCGACGGCGGTACGCAGCTTGCGCGCGGCCGACCAGCCCATCGAGACGTGGTCCTCCTGCATCGCGGAGGACGGGATGGAGTCGGCGGAGGCCGGGACGGCGAGCCGCTTCATCTCGCTGACCAGGGCGGCCTGGGTGTACTGGGCGATCATCAGGCCGGAGTCGACGCCCGCGTCGTCGGCGAGGAACGGCGGCAGCCCGTGCGAGCGGTTCTTGTCCAGCAGCCGGTCGGTGCGGCGCTCGGTGATCGAGCCGAGGTCGGCGGCGACGATGGCCAGGAAGTCCAGCACGTAGGCGACGGGCGCCCCGTGGAAGTTGCCGTTGGACTCCACCCGCCCGTCGGGCAGGACGACCGGGTTGTCCACGGAGGAGGCCAGCTCGCGGTCGGCGACGGTCGCGGCGTACGCGAGGGTGTCCCGGCCGGCCCCGTTGACCTGCGGCGCGCACCGCACCGAGTAGGCGTCCTGGACGCGCGGCGCGTCGTCCTGGTGATGACCGGTGAGGCCGGACCCGGCGAGCACCCGCAGCATGTTGTCCGCGCTTGCGCCCTGGCCGGGGTGCGGGCGGATGGCGTGCAGCTCGGGGGCGAGGACCTTGTCGGTGCCGAGCAGGGCCTCCAGGGAGAGGGCCGCGGTGATGTCGGCCGAGATGTAGAGGGTCTTCAGGTCGGCCAGGGCCATGACCAGCATGCCGAGCATGCCGTCGGTGCCGTTGAGAAGGGCCAGGCCCTCCTTCTCGCGCAGCTCGACCGGGGTGATGCCGTGCGCGGCGAGGAGTTCACCGGCCGGGCGGACGGTGCCGTCGGGGCCCTCCGCGTCGCCCTCGCCCATCAGGGTCAGCGCACAGTGCGAGAGGGGCGCCAGATCGCCGGAGCAGCCGAGCGAGCCGTACTCGTGGACGACCGGGGTGATGCCCGCGTTCAGGACGTCCGCCATGGTCTGCGCGACCTCGGGGCGTACACCGGTACGGCCGGAGGCGACCGTCTTCAGCCGCAGGAACATCAGCGCCCTGACGACCTCGCGCTCGACGTGCGGGCCCATGCCGGCGGCGTGCGAGCGGACGATGTTGCGCTGGAGCTGCGCGCGGAGCTCCGGGCTGATGTGGCGGCTGGCCAGGGCGCCGAAGCCGGTCGAGACGCCGTAGACCGGCTCGGGCTTGGCAGCGAGCGCGTCCACGATCTCGCGGGCGGCGGCCAGAGCGGCCACCGCTGCGGCGGAGAGCTCGACACGGGCGTTGCCGCGGGCCACGGCGATGACGTCCTGAGCAGTGGTACCGGACGTCCCCACCACGACTGTATGCATATCCATATTCAGCAGCGTACGGATTGAAACCCTTCATGTCACCAGCGGTCGGCGGGTTGACCCCTTACGGCTTCCAGGGGCGCCGGTCACAGTTCGGGGCGGTTGCCGCGGAGCCTGCGGCGGTCGTGCGGGGACTTCGGCGGGGAGTCGGCCAGCCGGATGACCTCGCCGTCGCGCCCCGCCACCACCGGGCGTGCCGAGCGGGCCGCCTTCGCCCGATACTGGGCCGCGTCCGCGAGCCGGAACAGCCGCCGGGCGGAGACCACCGGGCCGATCGGGTCCCCGGTGGAGGCGATCCCGCAGGCCACCCCGTTGCCGAATTCCAGCTCGGCCGCCCGCTCGCAGAGTTCGGTGGCCACGGCGACCACCTCGTCCGCCCCCGGACCCACGGCCAGCAGGCAGAACTCGTCCCCGCCGAGCCGGGCGGCCAGCGCGCCGGGCAGCATGGCCCCGCACCGGGAGAGCACCGAGCCGAAACGTTCCAGCAGCCGGTCGCCGACCGCGTGGCCATGGGTGTCGTTGACCCACTTCAGCCCGTTCAGGTCGCAGACCACCAGGCTGACCACGGCATCGTCCGCGCGGTGCCGCTCCACCGCCTCGTCCAGCCGCATGTCGACGGCCCGCCGGTTGGCGAGGCCGGTCAGCGGATCGGTGAAGGCGAGCTTGCGCACCTCCTCCAGGCGCTCGGTCTGGGCGAGCCCGGCGGCCACGACGGCGGCCAGCACGGTGGCGAAGTCGGCGTCCGCGCGCCCGAAGACCGGGGCGCCGGCCGGCCGCGCCACATACAGCTCGCCCCAGGCCCGCCCGTGCAGGACGATCGGCGCGACCACGCAGCACCCCCGCCCGCGCCGCCGCAGGGCCGCGACCCGCTGGTGGCAGTAGCCGGGCCCGTACCCGTGCGCACCGCCGGCCCCCGCCTCCCGCCCGGTCTCCCCGCCCACCGGCCCCTCGGCGGTCTCCACCCAGGCGTCCGGCTCGCCGCCGCCGGCCCACCGCTCGTGCAGGAACTCGGTGATCTCCGGGAACTGATGGACCGGATAGACCTCCTCGTCGGGGAACTCCTCCTCGCCCTCGGCCCGCTCGCCCGCGTTGACCAGGACCCTCAGCCGCCCGCGCCCGCGCTCCCAGACCGAGAGCGCCGCGAAGCTGCCGCCCAGCGCCTCGCACGCCCCCAGGGCGGCCGCTCGCCAGCACCCCCGGGGGGTGTGCGCCGCGGCCATCGTCTGCGCAAGCGAAACCACGGCCCGCAGCCGCACATCGTCACCACCCATTGCGCCAGTTTAGGGTGATATGGGACATATGATCACTTGACGACTCCGGAGCGTGATCATTTGAGCCACATTCGGATACCCAGGGTTACTCCCCCGGCCAGTTCGCCTTCCGCTTCTCGTTGAACGCGGCCACGCCCTCCGCGCGGTCCCCGGAGAAGGCCACCGACCGCCAGGCGGAGTCCTCGACCTCCAGGCCCGCCCGCAGGTCGAGCCCGTGCCCGAGCCGCAGCGCCCGCTTGGCCGCCCGCAGCCCGACCGGCGAGTTGGCCGCGATGCGCCCGGCCAGCGCGAGCGCCTCGGTCTGGTCCTCACCCTCCGCCACCAGCTCGTCCACCAGGCCCAGCTCCCGCGCCTCGGCGGCCGGCACCCGGCGGGCGCTGAAGATCAGCTCGGCCGCGCGGGCGGCACCGACCCGGCGCGGCAGCAGCTGGGTGCCACCGCCGCCCGGGATGACGCCGACGGAGACCTCGGGCAGCCCCACCACGGCGGTCGGGTCGGCCACGATCAGGTCGCAGGACAGGGCCAGCTCGAAGCCCCCGCCGAGCGCGTAGCCGTGCACCGCGGCGACGGTCGGCATCGGCAGCTCCAGCACACCCGTGTACGCGGCCCGCGCGGTGGGCCGCTGGCGCACCAGCTCGGCGTCGGTGAAGGAGTTGCGCTCCTTGAGGTCGGCGCCCACGCAGAAGGCCCGCTCGTGGCTGGAGGTGAGGACGGTGACCCGCACGTCACGGTCGGCGGCGAGCGCGTCGCAGGCGGCGGCGATCGAGCGGGCCATGTCGGTGGACACCGCGTTCATGGCCCTGGGCCGGTCGAGTACCAACTCGGCGACGTGCTCCAGGCCCTCGTGGCCCCGTACGACGACGAACTCCCCGAACCGCTGCTCGGACGTCACGGTCATGGCTGCACCCCTGTCGGTTAACGAGCGTTACCGGAGGGATGATCGCAGAGCCGCCCCGCGAACGGGAGAGCCGCCCCGCGAAAGAAAGTGCCGATCCCGAACGGGGGTGCCGGACCGGGCCGAGGGCGTACCGGACCGGGCCGAAAGAGTGCCGGACCGGGCCGAGGGAGCGCCGGACCGGCTCAGGTGGTGCCGCGGCGGGCCAGCAGCCACGGCTCGACCACGCCGAGACCGCGCACCGGGCGCTGCCACATCGGCTGAAGCCCGAAGCGGTACGCGGGCACGGCGACGGGCTCCCCGTGCGCGCCCTCCTTCTCGGCCCGCTCGGCGGCCGCGGCGGCCTCCTCCGCGGCCCGCGCCTCCGAGACCGGGGCGTCGCCCGTGCGCGTCAGCTCCTTGGCGAACGCCCCGTCCACCAGCACCGCGTCCTTCGGCGCTATCGAGGTCAGCCGGCTGGCGAGGTTCACCGTGGTGCCGAAGACATCGCCCATCCGGGTGGTGACCGTGCCGAAGGCGATGCCGACCCGCAGCGCCGGCATCGTCTCGTCCGCCGCCATCGCCTCTATGAGGCGCAGCGCGATCTCGGCGGCGGTGCCCGCGTCGTCGGCGGCGAACAGGACCTCGTCGCCGAGGGTCTTGATGAGCCGGCCCCCGTGCGCGGCGACGAGGTCGGCGCAGGTGGTCTCGAAGGACTCGACGAGTTCGCCGAGCTCCTCCTCCTCCAGACGGCGGGTCAGCCGGGTGAAACCGACGAGGTCCGCGAAGCCGACGGCCAGGCGCCGGTCGACCATCTCCTCGTCGTCGGCCGCCTGCACGACCCGGCCGGTGGCTGCGGCCAGCTGGCGCCGCCACACGTACACCAGGAATTCCTCCAGCTCCGGCAGGAGCAGCTCGACCAGCGGGTAGGTGACCTCGGTACGCGTCATGCCCGGCTCGGGCGGCTCGGTGAGGCCCTCCAGGAACGAGTCGATCTGCCATTCGGCCAGCCGGGCGGTGGTCTGCCCGGTCGACCGGGCCACCTGGATCGCCATCGGCTCGCTGAGCAGCCCGGCCTCGACCAGACCGGACAGCCGCCGCAGCGCCAGCACGTCGGCCTCGGTGAGCGCCTTGGCCTGGCCGATGTCGGCGAAGCCCATGGCCCGCCAGAAGCGGGAGGCCAGGTCCATGGAGACGCCGGCGGTGCGGGCCGCCTGGAACGGCGTGTAGCGCCGGTCGGCGCCCAGGATCAGCTGTTCCAGCCGGATCGCGAGGGGGTCGTCGGTCGGCTCGGCCGTGTGGTCGACTTCGTGGTGCGGTGTGGCGTGGACCGAGGGGTCCGACGGAGGCTGCGTGCCATCGCCGGAGGTCGTGTCGTCGACGGTCACCAGCCGCCTCCTGCCCGTTCCCTGCGCACTGCCCTGCCGATCTGTCCGTCGGTGGATCACCTCAACGATACGGCAGGTGTGCCCTACCTCACGTCCTCAGGGCCAGGGCCTGTCTTCAAACTGCCGTCGTCGCCCGAAGGGCGGCCGGGCGGCGTCAGGTGCGTGCTATCGGCGTGCGCCCGGATCGCCCTCGTACTGGACGTACTCGGGTGATTCGGGCGTACGGCGAGAGTGCGTGCCAGGCGTCGCGGCCCGCGAAGATCCTCCGGACAGGCCCTGGGCCGCCCGGACCGGGACCGCTCAGGTCAGGCCGCCCGCGGCCCCCCTCAGGTGCACGATGTCCCCCGCCGAGACCGGTTCGCGCAGCCCGTCGCCGGTGGACAGGACCAGCCGCCCGTCCCCGTCGACGGCCACCGCCTCCCCGGTGAGCGTGCGGTCGCCGGGAAGCTGGGCCCGTACGGTCCGGCCGAGGGTCGCGCAGCCGGCCGCGTACGCCTCCTGGAGACCGCTCGCCGCCGCGTCGCCGTCCGCGTCGCGCCACAGCCCGTACCAGTGCTCCAAGGAACGCAGGACGCCCCGCAGCAGCGTCTCGCGGTCGGTGGAGACGGCTCCGGCCAGGGCGAGGGAGGCTGCGGTGGGGGCGGGAAGTTCGTCGGCGCGCAGGGACACGTTGAGGCCGATGCCGATCACGACGCCGTCCCCGGCACGCTCGGCGAGGATGCCGCCGGTCTTGCGCTCCTGCCCGGACGGGGTCTCCCCCGGACGGAGCTTGTCGGAGTCCTTGGGGATGGTGACCAGCAGGTCGTTGGGCCACTTCAGGGCCATGTCCACACCCGCGCTGCGCGCCAGACCGGTCGCCGCCGCGACCCCCGTGAGCAGCGGCAGCCAGCCCCACCGCTCGGCGGGGACGGTGCCCGGGGCCAGGTAGACCGAGAAGAACAGGCCGGAGCGGGCAGGGGCCGTCCAGACGCGTTCCAGGCGTCCGCGCCCGGCGGTCTGCTCCTCGGCGACGAGGACGGTGCCCTCGGTGAGGGAGGCCGCCCGCGCGGCGAGGTCGGTGTTGGTGGAGCCCGTGCTCTGCACCACGTCCAGCGCGGTCCACAGCCCGCCGGGCCGCAGCAGGCCGCGGCGCAGCGCGGGGACGTTCAGGGGCGGCCGGTCGAGGTCCGACCAACGGCTCTGTGGCGCATCCGAAGGTGTCATGCAACCCACCCTAGGTGTGTCAAACGACGCACTGCCGAACCGTATCCGCGCCGATACGCTACGGCTCAGTAGCCGACCAGCAGCAGAGTCGTCCCCGTGACCAGGCAGGGAGCCGCCACCCGATGTCCGAGCCGGAAGAGATCGACATCCACACCACCGCGGGCAAGCTCGCGGACCTGCAGCGCCGCATCGGCGAGGCGACCCACGCGGGGTCCGCGCGCGCGGTGGAAAAGCAGCACGCGAAGGGCAAGCTGACCGCACGCGAGCGCGTGGATCTGCTGCTCGACGAGGGTTCCTTCGTGGAGCTGGACGAATTCGCCCGGCACCGCTCGACGAACTTCGGCATCGAGAAGAACCGGCCGTACGGGGACGGTGTCGTCACCGGCTACGGCACGGTCGACGGCCGCCCCGTGTGCGTGTATTCGCAGGACTTCACCATCTTCGGCGGCTCGCTGGGCGAGGTCTACGGTGAGAAGATCGTCAAGGTGATGGACTTCGCGCTGAAGACCGGCTGTCCGGTCATCGGTATCAACGACGGCGGCGGCGCCCGTATCCAGGAGGGCGTGGCGGCGCTGGGTCTCTTCGCGGAGATCTTCCGGCGCAATGTGCACGCCTCGGGTGTGGTCCCGCAGATCTCGCTGATCGTCGGCCCGTGCGCGGGCGGGGCGGTGTACTCCCCCGCGATCACCGACTTCACGGTGATGGTCGACCAGACCTCGCACATGTTCATCACGGGCCCCGACGTCATCAAGACGGTGACCGGTGAGGACGTCGCCTTCGAGGAGCTGGGCGGCGCCCGTACGCACAACACCACCTCGGGCGTCGCGCACCACATGGCGGGCGACGAGAAGGACGCCATCGAGTACGTCAAGTCGCTGCTGTCCTACCTCCCGTCGAACAACCTCTCGGAGGCCCCGGCCTTCCCGGAGGAGGCGGACCTCGCCACCACCGACGAGGACCGCGAGCTCGACGCGCTCATCCCGGACTCGGCGAACCAGCCGTACGACATGCACACCGCGATCGAGCACGTGCTGGACGACGGCGAATTCCTGGAGACCCAGGCCCTGTTCGCGCCGAACATCATCACCGGCTTCGGCCGGGTCGAGGGCTACCCCGTCGGCATCGTCGCCAACCAGCCGATGCAGTTCGCCGGCTGTCTGGACATCAACGCGAGCGAGAAGGCGGCCCGCTTCGTCCGCACCTGCGACGCGTTCAACGTGCCGGTGCTGACGTTCGTGGACGTGCCGGGCTTCCTGCCGGGCGTCGACCAGGAGTACGGCGGCATCATCCGCCGCGGTGCCAAGCTGATCTACGCGTACGCGGAGGCGACCGTCCCGCTGATCACGGTGATCACCCGCAAGGCGTTCGGCGGCGCGTACGACGTCATGGGCTCCAAGCACCTGGGCGCCGACATCAACCTCGCCTGGCCGACCGCCCAGATCGCCGTCATGGGCGCCCAGGGCGCGGTCAACATCCTGCACCGCCGCACGATCGCCGCCGTCACGGACGCCGACGAGAGGGAGGCGACCCGGACCGGGCTGATCACGGACTACGAGGACGCGCTCCTCAACCCGTACGTGGCGGCCGAGCGCGGTTACGTGGACGCGGTGATCATGCCGTCCGACACCCGGGCCCACGTGGTGAAGGGGCTGCGCCAGCTCCGCACCAAGCGCGAGTCCCTCCCGCCCAAGAAGCACGGCAACATCCCCCTCTAGAAAGGGTCCTGGCCATGATCAAGGTCGTACGGGGCAACCCGACCCCGGAGGAGCTGGCCGCCGCCCTGGCGGTGGTCCGGGCCCGCGCCGCGGCGGTGTCCGCCGTGTCGTCCGGCACCCCGGAACCGCCCGCGGGATGGTCCCACCCGAGCCGCGTGGCCCGGCACGGCCGCCACCTGCCGGGCCCCCGCGCCTGGGCCCGGACCTACTGGCCCGCGTAACCGCTGGTGACGTGTGGGGCGGCGGTTGAGTACCCGTACTCAGGCGCCGCCCCAGGACCGCCCAGGAGGATCAGGTCATGCTCTGGTCCGACCCCGAGAACAAGCCCCCCGAAGAACTGCGCGACGCGGAGAACATGATGCGCCGCGCGGGCCTGGTCCTGGCCCTGGCGATGGTCGTAGCGATGTTCGTCCTGGGCACGCGCTGAAGGTCCCGAGCCCCTCCGGCGACCGGCGAGCGGGGCGGCCGTTCAAGCCCCTCCGGCGATTGAGGAGCGGGCGCCCGGGGGCGGAGCCCCCGCAACGAACCCGCACACCCCCCGCCTCCGTACGATGGCGGTCATGACCGCCCAGCGCCTCGTTCTCGCCTCCGCCTCCCCCGCCCGCCTCGGCCTCCTGCGCCAAGCCGGCTTCGCACCGGAGGTGATCGTCAGCGGCGTCGACGAGGACGCCCTGAGCGCCCCCACCCCCGCCGAACTCGCCCTCGTGCTCGCCGAGGCCAAGGCGGCGGTCGTGGCGGCGCTCCCGGAGGCCGCCGGCGCCCTGGTGATCGGCTGCGACTCGGTGCTCGAACTCGACGGCGAGGCGCTCGGCAAGCCGGCCGACGCCGAGGAGGCCACCGCCCGCTGGAAGTCGATGCGCGGCCGGGCCGGGGTACTGCGGACCGGGCACAGCCTGACGGACACCGCGACCGGCCGGACGGTGTCGCGGACGGCGTCGACCACGGTCCGCTTCGGTGAGCCGTCGGACGCCGAGATCGCCGCCTACGTGGCCTCGGGCGAACCGCTGTACGTGGCGGGGGCGTTCACCCTCGACGGGCGCTCGGCGCCCTTCGTCGACTCCATCGAGGGCGACCCGGGCAACGTCATCGGGCTTTCGCTGCCGCTGCTGCGGCAGCTGCTGGGCGAGCTGGGCATCTCGGTCACCGAGCTCTGGGCCTGAGCCCCGGCGGCCACGCTCAGGCGGGGGCGGGCGCGGCCGGCTTCTCGGGCTCCGGCCCGGGTCCGGCCTTCCGCCCGGCGTCCGGCGCGGCGCCCTCGGGGCCGTACGCCACCAGCGCCAGCACGATCAGGCCGAGCACCACCATCATCCAGGCGAACGCCGGCCAGCCGACGAGTCCGACGGTCAGCGCCCCGAGCACCCCGTGGACGACCGCGCAGCAGATGAGCACGGTGCGCGCGACGCGGCCGGGGGCCCGGTCGCGGGCGCCCGTAAGGACGAGGAGCGCGGCGCACAGGAGCAGGAAGAGACCGGACACGCCGCCGAGCACCCAGGTGCCCTTGGACATGGCGCCGGGGTCCGTACCCGCCAGGGACATGTCCTGGTTCTTGACGACCGTGCCGAGGACCACGTTGATGATCACGATCCCGACGGCTTCCACGGCCAGCACGAGCGCGGCTATGAAAGCCACCAGCCTGCGCACCACGACGCTCACCCCCTGTTACCTGCAGTACGTGCGATAGCGCGGACCCTACTAACGGGTAATGGCCACGACAAGAGCCAGGGAGAACCCCGACGGACCCCTATCCGTCCGGGCTTTCGTGCGTCGGGCAAAGAATTACCCACCCCTTAGTGGGAACTCCACAAAGAATCACGGCCAGTCGCTGCCCGTGCCGATAGAGACCTGGGCCACACCTGATCGCTACTGTGCGGTTTCAGAACCCGGCGTACCGTGGTGGCACAAGGGATTTCGCGACTTGAGCATGGCTCGAATCACACTCCGTGTGGGCAAGCTCACCATTGGGGACGGGTCGTAGGACCGTGTCGGTTGTCCCTAAACTCAGCTTGTTTCAAGGAGGGAGCCATCGTGCGCAAGGTGCTCATCGCCAACCGTGGCGAAATTGCTGTCCGTGTTGCTCGGGCCTGCCGGGACGCGGGAATCGGGAGCGTGGCCGTCTACGCAGACCCGGACCGCGACGCTCTGCACGTGCGTGCGGCCGACGAGGCATTCGCTCTGGGCGGTGACACCCCGGCGGCCAGCTATCTGGACATCGCCAAGGTGCTCCAGGCTGCCAAGGACTCCGGGGCGGACGCGATCCACCCGGGTTACGGCTTCCTCTCGGAGAACGCCGAGTTCGCCCAGGCCGTGCTGGACGCCGGTCTGACGTGGATCGGTCCGCCGCCGCAGGCGATCCGGGACCTCGGTGACAAGGTCGCCGCCCGCCACATCGCGCAGCGCGCGGGTGCCCCGCTCGTCGCGGGCACCCCGGACCCGGTCGAGGGTTCCGCCGAGGTCGTCGCCTTCGCCGAGGAGCACGGGCTGCCGATCGCGATCAAGGCCGCCTTCGGTGGCGGCGGTCGCGGTCTGAAGGTCGCGCGCACCCTGGAGGAGATCCCGGAGCTGTACGACTCCGCGGTCCGTGAGGCCGTCGCCGCGTTCGGGCGCGGGGAGTGCTTCGTGGAGCGCTACCTCGACAAGCCGCGGCACGTGGAGACCCAGTGCCTGGCCGACACCCACGGCAACGTGGTCGTCGTCTCGACGCGTGACTGCTCGCTCCAGCGCCGCCACCAGAAGCTCGTGGAGGAGGCCCCGGCCCCCTTCCTGTCCGACGAGCAGAACGCCCAGTTGTACGCGGCGTCCAAGGCGATCCTGAAGGAGGCCGGCTACGTCGGCGCCGGCACGGTCGAGTTCCTCGTCGGCCTGGACGGCACGATCTCCTTCCTGGAGGTCAACACCCGCCTCCAGGTGGAGCACCCGGTGACCGAGGAGGTCTCCGGCATCGACCTGGTCCGCGAGATGTTCCGGATCGCCGACGGCGAGGAGCTGGGTTACGACGACCCCGCCGGGCGCGGTCACTCGATCGAGTTCCGGATCAACGGCGAGGACCCGGGCCGCGGCTTCCTGCCGGCCCCGGGCACCGTCACCCGCTTCGACCCGCCGACCGGCCCCGGCGTCCGGCTCGACGCGGGCGTCGAGTCCGGCTCGGTCATCGGCCCGGCCTGGGACTCGCTGCTGGCGAAGCTCATCGTGACCGGTGCGACGCGTGAGCAGGCGCTCCAGCGCGCGGCCCGCGCACTGGCCGAGTTCCACGTCGAGGGCATGGCCACCGCCATCCCGTTCCACCGCGCGGTCGTGACGGACCCGGCGTTCACCGCCGACCCGTTCCGCGTCCACACCCGCTGGATCGAGACGGAGTTCGTCAACGAGATCAAGCCGTTCGCCGCTCCCGCCGAGGCGGACGCGGACGACGAGTCCGGCCGCGAGACGGTCGTCGTCGAGGTCGGCGGCAAGCGCCTGGAGGTCTCGCTGCCCTCCTCGCTCGGCATGAGCCTGGCCCGTACGGGCCTCGCGGCGGGCGCCAAGCCCAAGCGGCGCGCGGCGAAGAAGTCCGGTTCCGCCGTCTCCGGCGACACCCTCGCCTCCCCGATGCAGGGCACGATCGTGAAGATCGCCGTGGAGGAGGGCCAGGAGGTCAAGGAGGGCGACCTGATCGTCGTCCTGGAGGCCATGAAGATGGAGCAGCCGCTGAACGCGCACCGCTCCGGCACGGTCAAGGGCCTGTCCGCCGAGGTCGGCAGCTCGATCTCGTCCGGCGCGGCCATCTGCGAGATCAAGGACTGACGCCGGGGCCCGTCCCCGTACCCCTCCGCCGCCCCGGTCATGTCATTGGACGTGACCGGGGCACCGGTCGTTCGGGGCCCCGGTACGGGCCGTACCGCCGGCCGCACGATGGCATCCTGGGAACCGGGAGACAGGGAGGACCGCACCATGGCGATGAGCACGGCAGGGACGCCGGCCCGGCCCATGCGTGCCGACGCGCGCCGCAATTACGGCCGACTGCTGGCCGAGGCCCGTAGCGCCTTCGCGGAACACGGCACCGACGCGTCCCTGGAGGACGTGGCGCGGCGTGCGGGCGTGGGCATCGGCACGCTGTACCGCCACTTCCCGACCAGGCACGCGCTGATGAGCGCCGTCTTCGAGGAGGCGGTGACGTCCCTCATCACCCGCTCCCGCGACCTGGCCGAAGCGGAGCGGCCGTGTGCCGCGCTGGTGGAGTGGCTGGGGGCGATCGTCACTCATGCGGGTGAGTATCGCGGCCTGGCGCAGGCGCTCATGTCCACCTGCCGCGACGAGAGTTCGGCCCTTGCCCGGTGCAATACGCCGCTGCGCGAGGCGGGTTCGGCGCTGCTGACCCGCGCACAGGAGAGCGGCTCGGTCCGGGCGGACGTGTCCATAGACGACCTGATGCAACTGACCAACGCCATCGCCCTGGCCGCCGAACAGTCCCCGGACGACCCGGAACTGGCGGACCGACTCCTGACCCTGACCCTACGAGGCGTGCAGTCAACCCCTTCCGGCATGGGCCGGCACCCCACCTCAAGCCCCTCCGACGACCAATCAAGCCCCTCCGAGGACCGCTCAAGCCCCTCCGGCGGTTGAGGAGCAGGGGTCCGGGGGCGGCGCCCCCGCAACGAACCCGTGCCCGCCGCCCCCTACCGTCGCCGAAGATCCGCCACCCGAGCCCGCTCGCGCTCCCGCTCCCGCTCCCCACTCCCCGGCTCCACCGGCACCCCCCGCAACGCCTGCCCATGCGTACGCCGCTGCCCGGGCAACGGCATCTCGCGCCGCCCTCCCCGCCCCGCCCCCGAAGCGCCGTCACCGGACACCGAAGCGGCGGCCCCGGAAGCGGCGGCAGCCGCCCCCGCCCCCGCGACAGCGATCTGCACGCCCTGGTCGGCCAGCGCCTGCAACTCCGCCGCCGCCCGGTCGTCGTGCGCGGCGGGCTCGTCCGTCACCAGGTGGGTGATGAGATCCGTCGGCACGGTCTGGAACATCGTGTCGGAGCCGAGCTTGGTGTGGTCCGCGAGGACCACCACCTCCGCCGCGGCCTGCACCAGCGCCCGGTCCACGCTCGCGGAGAGCATGTTGGACGTGGACAGCCCGCGCTCGGCGGTGAGCCCGCTCCCGGACAGGAACGCGCGGGAGACCCGCAGCCCCTGGAGCGACTGCTCGGCGCCACTGCCCACCAGGGCGTAGTTGGAGCCGCGCAGGGTGCCGCCGGTCATCACGACTTCCACCCGGTTGGCGTGGGCCAGCGCCTGGGCGACGAGCAGTGAGTTGGTGACGACGGTCAGGCCGGGGACGCGCGCGAGCCGGCGGGCCAGCTCCTGCGTGGTCGTACCGGCACCGACCACAATGGCCTCGCCCTCTTCGACGAGGCCGGCGGCCAGGTCGGCGATGGCCGTTTTCTCCGCGGTGGCGAGGTGGGATTTCTGCGGAAAGCCGGACTCCCGCGTAAAACCGCCCGGCAAGACCGCACCGCCGTGCCGGCGGTCGAGGAGTCCTTCTGCCTCCAGCGCCCGCACGTCCCGCCGTACGGTCACTTCGGAGGTCTGGACGACGCGGGCGAGCTCACGGAGCGATACCGCCCCGTTGGCGCGCACCATTTCGAGGATCAACTGACGACGTTCTGCAGCGAACACGAAACTGACAGTAACGTGACGCCCGAGTGTTTTCAGCAGTTTGCGCCGAATGGAAGAAGTTGGACATCCAGGCGGCCACCAAGTGGTATAGGCGGCCGCCTTGTTGTCCTCTGCTGATCGGGCGGCGGTCGCGCAGCCGCCCGACTTGGCGGTTACGCCTCGCCCGTGCGCTTACGGCTGTGCAGCTGGCGGGCCACTTCGGCGATCGAACCCGACAGGGACGGGTACACAGTGAAGGCGTTTGCGATCTGCTCGACCGTCAGATTGTTGTCGACCGCGATCGAGATGGGGTGGATCAGCTCGCTCGCGCGGGGGGCGACGACGCAGCCGCCGACCACGATGCCGGTGCCGGGCCGGCAGAAGATCTTGACGAAGCCGTCCCGGATGCCCTGCATCTTGGCGCGCGGGTTGCGCAGCAGCGGCAGCTTGACGGCCAGGGCCTCGATCTTGCCCGCGTCCACGTCCGCCTGGCTGTAGCCGACGGTCGCGATCTCCGGGTCGGTGAAGACGTTCGATGAGACCGTCTTCAGGTTCAGCGGGGCCACCGCGTCGCCCAGGAAGTGGTACATCGCGATCCGGCCCTGCATGGCGGCGACGGAGGCGAGCGCGAAGATGCCGGTGACGTCACCGGCCGCGTAGACCCCGGGCGCACTGGTGCGGGAGACCTTGTCGGTCCAGATGTGGCCGGACTCCTTGAGCCGGACACCCGCCTCCTCCAGCCCCATGCCGGCGGTGTTGGGGATGGCGCCGACCGCCATCAGGCAGTGCGAACCGGAGATGACCCGGCCGTCGGCGAGGGTCACCTCGACCCGGTCGCCGACGCGCTTGGCGGACTGGGCGCGGGAGCGGGCCATGACATTCATGCCGCGGCGCCGGAAGACGTCCTCCAGGACGGCGGCGGCGTCGGGGTCCTCGCCGGGCAGGACCCGGTCGCGGGAGGAGACGAGGGTGACGCGTGAGCCGAGCGCCTGGTAGGCGCCGGCGAACTCGGCGCCCGTGACACCCGAGCCGACGACGATGAGCTCCTGCGGCAGCTCGTCGAGGTCGTAGACCTGGGTCCAGTTCAGGATGCGCTCGCCGTCGGGGAGGGCGTCGGGGATCTCCCGGGGGTGGCCGCCGGTCGCGATCAGCACGGCGTCAGCGGTGAGCGTCTCCTCCGTACCGTCGGCCGCCGCGACGACGACCTGTCGGGAGCCGTCGGCGGCCTGGAGGCCCTCCAGCCGGCCGCGCCCTCGCATCACGCGCGCGCCGGCCCGGGTGACGGATGCGGTGATGTCGTGGGACTGGGCGAGCGCCAGGCGCTTCACACGGCGGTTGACCTTCCCCAGATCGACACCGACCACACGCGCGGCCCGCTCCATGTGGGGCGTGTCGTCAGCGACGATGATGCCCAGCTCCTCGTACGAGGAGTCGAAGGTGGTCATCACCTCCGCCGTCGCGATCAGGGTCTTCGATGGCACGCAGTCGGTGAGGACGGACGCGCCGCCGAGGCCGTCACAGTCGACGACGGTCACCTCCGCGCCGAGCTGGGCGCCCACCAGTGCCGCCTCGTACCCGCCGGGTCCGCCGCCGATGATCACGATCCGGGTCACGAAAAGTCCGCCTCGCGTTTCTCGTCCCGCGGCCGTCTGCTGCCCCGGCCGGGGGTCCGGGGGATCGCCCCGGGGGAATGCAGTACGTACTTCATTGTCCCGCACGCGCCAAGGTGCTTCGCCCCGGGGCCCTCCATACGTGCGCCGGGGCGCACGGCGCACGGCAGGACCGGGGGATCCGCCCCTTCGGGCAGCTCCCCTGATTCCCCTTCTCCCGGGGGGCCTTCCTCACAGGAACCGCCGCTCCCGGCGCCACCTCCCGTACCCTCGGTTCCATGTCGCTCTACGCCGCGTACGCCGGCAACCTCGACGCGCGGCTGATGACGCGCCGCGCCCCGCACTCACCGCTGCGCGGCACCGGCTGGCTCAACGGCTGGCGGCTGACCTTCGGCGGGGAGCAGATGGGCTGGGAGGGCGCGCTGGCCACCGTGGTGGAGGCGCCGCGCTCGCAGGTGTTCGTGGCCCTGTACGACCTGGCGCCCATGGACGAGGACTCCATGGACCGCTGGGAGGGCGTCGGGCTGGACATCTACCGCCGCATGCGGATCCGGGTGCACACCCTGGACGGCGAGGAGCCGGCCTGGATCTATGTGCTGAACGGCTACGAGGGCGGGCTTCCGTCCGCCCGCTACTTGGGCGAGATCGCCGACGCGGCCGATTCCGCGGGCGCGCCGCACGATTATGTGATGGAACTCCGCAAACGCCCCTGCTGACCCCCGGGACGGCCCGGGGCGCGGCGGAAGCGGCCCTGACCTGCCCTTTCGCGGCCGACTAGACCGTCGGCCGGGGCCCGATTGTGAGAACACACGAACGAACGCGGCGAGACTCTGTGCGGGATCATCTACGCGCGTAGGGAATCAGCGGTTACGCTCATCCGCGTGAACGCATCACTTATTCCGGACCACATCCAGGGCGACCCGTACGCCGCCGCCGACGACGCCGCCGCCCGCCTGCGCGAGCTGACCGGTGCCGAGACCCACGACGTCGCCCTCGTGATGGGCTCCGGCTGGGCGCCCGCCGGTGCCGCGCTCGGTGTCCCGGAGGCCGAGTTCCCGGTGACCGCGCTCCCCGGCTTCCCCGCACCCGCCGTCGAGGGCCACGGCGGCACGGTCCGCTCGCACGTGATCGGTGACAAGCGCGCCCTGGTGTTCCTGGGCCGTACGCACTTCTACGAGGGCCGCGGCGTCGCCGCCGTGGCGCACGGGGTGCGCACCGCGGTCGCCGCGGGCTGCCGGACCGTGATCCTGACGAACGGCTGCGGCGGTCTGCGCGAGGGGATGCGTCCCGGGCAGCCGGTCCTGATCAGCGACCACATCAACCTGACCGCCGCGTCGCCGATCGTCGGCGCGAACTTCGTCGACCTGACCGACCTGTACTCGCCGCGGCTGCGGGCGCTGTGCAAGGAGGTCGACGCGACGCTCGAAGAGGGCGTGTACGTGCAGTTCCCCGGCCCGCACTACGAGACGCCGGCCGAGATCGGCATGGTCCGCGTCATGGGCGGCGACCTCGTCGGCATGTCCACGGTCCTGGAAGCGATCGCGGCCCGCGAGGCGGGCGCGGAGGTCCTCGGCCTCTCCCTGGTGACGAACCTGGCGGCGGGGCTCAGCGGTGAGCCGCTGAACCACGAGGAGGTCCTTCAGGCGGGCCGCGACTCGGCGACCCGGATGGGGTCCCTGCTGGCCAGGGTGCTGGACCGAATCTGAGGGACCGCTGTGGGGGCGCTGCCCCCGCACCCCCGGAACGGAGCCCCAGAACCCAGCCCCTCCGGCGCTTGAGGAGCGGGGTCCGGGGCGGAGCCCCGGTTACGGGAAGGGGCGGGCAGGGGAACAAGCCCGCCGCAGGCGCAACGCACCCGCACCACCCCCCACCGCCCCCACCCCACCGCACCCCTTCCCCGAAAGGCGGACACCGTGACGACCACGCCGGACCTCCTCACCCGGGCCAGGACCTGGCTCGCCGAGGACCCCGACCCCGAGACCCGCGACGAGCTGGCCAAGCTCATCGACGCGCAGGAACTGGACGAGCTCGCCGCCCGCTTCGCCGGCACGCTCCAGTTCGGCACCGCCGGGCTCCGGGGCGAGCTGGGCGCGGGCCCCATGCGGATGAACCGGGCCGTGGTCATCCGGGCCGCCGCCGGCCTCGCCGCGTACCTCAGGGACCAGGGGCAGGCCGGCGGTCTCGTCGTCGTCGGCTACGACGCCCGCTACAAGTCCGCCGACTTCGCCCGGGACACGGCGGCCGTGATGACGGGCGCCGGTCTGCGGGCGGCGGTGCTCCCCCGCCCCCTCCCCACCCCGGTCCTCGCGTACGCCATAAGGCACCTGGGCGCCGTCGCGGGTGTCGAGGTGACCGCCAGCCACAATCCGCCGCGCGACAACGGTTACAAGGTCTACCTCGGCGACGGCTCGCAGATCGTGCCGCCGGCCGACGGCGAGATCGCGGCCGCCATCGCGGCGGTCGGCCCGCTGGAGACCGTCCCCCGCCCCGGCGACGGCTGGGAGATCCTCGGCGACGAGGTACTGGACGCGTATCTCGCGCGTACGGACTCCGTACTCGACGCCGCGTCGCCGCGTACCGCCCGTGTCGTGTACACCGCGATGCACGGTGTCGGCACCTCCGTGCTCACCGCCGCCTTCGACCGGGCCGGCTTCCCCGCGCCGGTGCTCGTCGCGGAGCAGGCCGAGCCGGACCCCGCGTTCCCCACCGTGGCCTTCCCCAATCCGGAGGAGCCCGGCGCGATGGATCTCGCGTTCGCGACCGCGCGCCGCTCGGACCCCGACATCGTTATCGCCAACGACCCGGACGCCGACCGCTGCGCCGTCGCGGTGCCCGATCGGGCGGCGGACGGCGGCTGGCGGATGCTGCGCGGCGACGAGGTCGGCGCGCTGCTCGCCGCCCACCTCGTGCGCCGGGGCGCCTCCGGCGTGTTCGCCGAGTCGATCGTCTCGTCGTCGCTGCTCGGCCGGATCGCCGAGAAGGCGGGCCTGGGCTACGAGGAGACGCTGACGGGCTTCAAGTGGATCGCCCGCGTCGAGGGGCTGCGCTACGGGTACGAGGAGGCGCTCGGCTAC
Organism: Streptomyces sp. ATexAB-D23; assembly: GCF_000373645.1. Taxonomy (GTDB): domain Bacteria; phylum Actinomycetota; class Actinomycetes; order Streptomycetales; family Streptomycetaceae; genus Streptomyces; species Streptomyces castrisilvae. The sequence continues at coordinate 240,974 of NZ_KB892002.1, forward strand.
TGCGTCGACCCGGACGGCGTCCGCGACAAGGACGGCATCACGGCCGCGCTGCTCGTCGCCGAGCTGGCCTCCGTACTCAAGGAACAGGGCCGCACACTCCTGGACCTGCTGGACGACCTCGCCCTGGAGCACGGCCTGCACGCGACGGACCAGCTCTCGGTCCGGGTGCAGGATCTCTCGGTCATCGCGGATGCCATGCGCCGCCTGCGGGAACAGCCCCCGACGGCTCTGGCCGGCCTGCCCGTCACCCGCGCCGAGGACCTGTCCGTCGGCACGGACCGGCTGCCGCCCACCGACGGGCTGCGCTACGGGCTGGAGGGCGCCCGGGTGATCGTCCGCCCGAGCGGCACCGAGCCCAAGCTGAAGTGCTACCTGGAGGTCGTGGTGCCCGTCGCCGCGCCCGACGGCCTCCCGGCGGCCCGCACCCGGGCCACCGAGCTGCTGACGGCCATCAAGCGGGACCTGGCCGCCGCGGCCGGCATCTGACACCCGGCGGCCGGCCGGGGTGCCCGAACGGCGCCCCGGTCCGGTACCCCGGCTCAGCCCAGCGCCCCCAGCACCACCAGCAGCACCGCGCCCACGACCGACGGGGCGATGACCTCGTACGCCCAGCGCACCGACTTCACGGGGGCGTCCGGCGCGGGCTTGTCGCCGGCGCGTTCGGAGAGCTCGCGCAGGTCCGCCACCGCCTGGTCCGCCACGGCGACCCGGGCCTTGGTGTCGCGCACGTCGGCGGTCGCGGAGGTACGGCGGTAGGGGTCGTCCAGTGCCTGCCGGGACTGCTGGCGGGCGGCCTTCTTGCGCTGCCGCAGCGACACCGGCACGGCCCAGAGCTGGTACTTCGTGCCGTCGTGGGTGAACAGCTCGCTCGAATACCCGGCCCGCACATCGGCGACGTCGGTCCAGGGCAGTGTGATCGTGCGGAACGGGTTGCGGACCCGGACGCGCTTGTCGTTGGCGAACACCACCGGGCGCAGTGTGAAGGCGACGATCAGCGGCACCACGGTCAGCAGCCCGGCGAGCGCCATCCACGGCACCCGGCCATGGCCCCGGAACGCGGCGTCGCCGCCGATCCAGCAGATGAGCACGAGCAGCAGGACACCCCCGGCCAGCCCGGCGGGCGACCGGAAGGTCCGGTCGGCGTAGGTGGGCTCGGTGGGCGGCGTGGGGCTCGTCATGAGCCCGATTGTGCCTGACGCGGCCGGGGGCCGTGAGGGGCGGCCGCCCGGTGCTCGCGCGCCGGCGCGCGACAAGCGGACGCGCCGGTGCGCGACAAGCGGACGACCTGGGCCGCTGTACAGGTCGCTACGCGCGTAGATATGCTCATGTGGTGACCATGCCCACCACCCTCCCCGCATTCGCCGACGCGACGGCGTCCGACAGTGCGCTGCGCCGCTTCCTGCACGGGCTGCCCGGCGTCGACGCCGTCGGCCTCGAAGCGCGCGCCGCTTCCCTCGGAACCCGTTCGATCAAGACGACGGCCAAGGCCTACGCCATCGACCTCGCCATCTCGATGATCGACCTGACGACGCTGGAAGGCGCGGACACCCCCGGCAAGGTCCGGGCGCTCGCCGCCAAGGCCGTCAACCCGGATCCGCTCCGCTACGCTCCGCCTCGGCTCTCCTCCGACCCCTTGGATGCCGAGCCCGACCGCATGACCCCGCGCACCGCCGCGGTCTGCGTCTACCCCGACATGGCGGCCACCGCGGTCGCCGCCCTGGCCGGCTCCGGCGTGAAGGTGGCGTCCGTGGCGACGGCCTTCCCCGCCGGACGGGCCGCGCTGGACGTCAAGCTCGCGGACGTCCGCGACGCCGTGGCGGCCGGGGCCGACGAGATCGACATGGTGATCGACCGGGGCGCCTTCCTGGCCGGGCGCTACTCGAAGGTCTACGAGGAGATCGTCGCCGTGAAGGCGGAGTGCGGGAACGCCCGCCTGAAGGTCATCTTCGAGACCGGCGAGCTGTCCACGTACGACAACATCCGGCGGGCCTCCTGGCTGGGGATGCTGGCGGGCGCGGACTTCATCAAGACCTCGACCGGCAAGGTGGCGACGAACGCCACGCCCGCGAACACCCTGCTGATGCTGGAGGCGGTGCGCGACTTCCGCGCGCAGACCGGTGTCCAGATCGGGGTGAAGCCGGCCGGCGGCATCCGTACGTCCAAGGACGCGATCAAGTTCCTCGTCCTGGTCAACGAGACCGCGGGCGAGGACTGGCTGGACAACCACTGGTTCCGTTTCGGCGCCTCCAGCCTGCTGAACGACCTGCTGATGCAGCGCCAGAAGCTCAGCACCGGCCGTTACTCCGGCCCCGATTACGTGACGGTGGACTGATACCCATGGCATCTGCATTCGAGTACGCGCCCGCGCCCGAGTCGCGGTCGGTCGTCGACATCGCCCCCTCGTACGGCCTGTTCATCGACGGTGAGTTCACCGACGCGGCCGACGGCAAGGTCTTCAAGACCGTCTCGCCGAGCAGCGAGGAGGTGCTGTCCGAGGTCGCGCGGGCCGGCGCCGATGACGTGGACCGGGCCGTGAAGGCGGCCCGCAGGGCGTTCGAGAAGTGGTCGGCGCTGCCCGGCTCCGAGCGCGCCAAGTACCTGTTCCGGATCGCCCGGATCGTCCAGGAGCGCAGCCGTGAGCTGGCCGTCCTGGAGACCCTGGACAACGGCAAGCCGATCAAGGAGACGCGCGACGCGGACCTCCCGCTGGTCGCCGCGCACTTCTTCTACTACGCGGGCTGGGCCGACAAGCTGGACCACGCGGGCTACGGCCCGGACCCGCGCCCGCTGGGCGTGGCCGGCCAGGTCATCCCGTGGAACTTCCCGCTCCTGATGCTGGCCTGGAAGATCGCCCCGGCCCTCGCCACGGGCAACACCGTGGTGCTGAAGCCCGCCGAGACGACGCCCCTGTCGGCGCTGTTCTTCGCGGACATCTGCCGCCGGGCGGGCCTGCCCAGGGGTGTCGTCAACATCCTGACGGGGTACGGCGACGCGGGCGAGGCGCTCGTCTCGCACAGCGACGTGAACAAGGTCGCCTTCACCGGCTCGACCGCCGTCGGCAAGGCCATCGCCCGCCAGGTCGCGGGGACCGACAAGAAGGTCACCCTGGAGCTGGGCGGCAAGGGCGCCAACATCGTCTTCGACGACGCCCCCATCGACCAGGCCGTCGAGGGCATCGTCACCGGCATCTTCTTCAACCAGGGCCAGGTGTGCTGCGCGGGCTCCCGGCTGCTGGTCCAGGAGTCGATCCAGGACGAGCTGCTGGACGCGCTCAAGCGGCGGCTGTCCACGCTGCGCCTCGGCGACCCGCTGGACAAGAACACCGACATCGGCGCGATCAACTCCGCGGAACAGCTGGCCCGGATCACCGCGCTCGTGGAGACCGGCGAGGCGGAGGGCGCGGACCGCTGGTCGGCCCCCTGCGAACTGCCCTCGGCGGGCTACTGGTTCGCCCCGACGCTGTTCACCAACGTCACCCAGGCGCACACGATCGCCCGCGACGAGATCTTCGGCCCGGTGCTCTCCGTACTGTCGTTCCGCACCCCGGACGAGGCGGTCGCCAAGGCCAACAACAGCCAGTACGGCCTGTCGGCGGGCATCTGGACCGAGAAGGGCTCCCGCATCCTCGCGGTGGCGAACAAGCTCCGGGCGGGTGTCGTCTGGGCCAACACGTTCAACAAGTTCGACCCGACCTCGCCGTTCGGCGGTTACAAGGAGTCGGGCTTCGGCCGCGAAGGCGGCCGCCACGGCCTGGAGGCGTACCTCGATGTCCGATAACCGTCTGAGCGTCTTCAAGACCTACAAGCTGTACGTCGGGGGCAAGTTCCCCCGCTCCGAGAGCGGCCGGGTGTACGAGGTGACGGACTCGAAGGGCAAGTGGCTGGCGAACGCGCCCCAGTCCTCCCGCAAGGACGCGCGCGACGCGGTCGTGGCCGCCCGCAAGGCGTTCGGCGGCTGGTCGGGCGCGACCGCGTACAACCGCGGCCAGATCCTCTACCGCGTCGCGGAGATGCTGGAGGGCCGCCGCGAGCAGTTCGTACGCGAGGTGGCCGAGGCGGAGGGGCTGTCGAAGTCCAAGGCGGCGGCCGTCGTGGACGCGGCGGTGGACCGCTGGGTCTGGTACGCGGGCTGGACCGACAAGATCGCCCAGGTCGTGGGCGGGGCGAACCCGGTCGCGGGTCCGTATCTCAACCTCTCGACGCCCGAGCCGTCCGGCGTGGTGACCGTCCTCGCGCCGCAGGAGTCGTCGTTCCTGGGCCTGGTCTCGGTGATCGCCCCGGTGATCGCGTCCGGTAACACGGCGGTCGTGGTGGCCTCCGCGAAGTCCCCGCTGCCCGCCCTGTCGCTGGGCGAGGTGCTGGCCACCTCGGACCTGCCGGGTGGTGTGGTCAACATCCTGTCGGGGAAGACCGCGGAGATCGCCGCCCCGCTCGCCGCCCACCAGGACGTGAACGGCATCGACCTGACGGGCGCGGACGCGGATCTGGCGAAGGAACTCCAGATCGCGGCGGCCGACAACCTGAAGCGCGTCTCCCGCCCGCACGACGGCGACGACTGGTCCGCCGACCCGGGCACGCACCGCCTGACGGCGTTCCTGGAGACCAAGACGGTCTGGCACCCGACGGGCGCCCTGGGCGTGTCGGGCTCCTCGTACTGACGTACGTGTGGGCGCGCGGCCCGTGCTCCGGAAGGTTCTCCGGGGCACGGGCCGCGCTCCGTGTCAGCCGTGCAGCGCGCCCGGTCAGCCGTGCAGCGCGCCCACGACCTGACCGACGACGGGCAGATCCTTCAGCGCGCCGCCGCTGGTCACCGGGTCGGTGACCAGCCCCGTGGACAGCGGCTTGAAGTCGGCGATCTGGGTGCCCACCACGTTGTCCAGCGGGTCGACGCCGGTACCGGCCAGCGGGTCGAGCCGCAGGTGGGTGACGGGCGCGATCCCGTTGTCGAGGGACTGGCCGAGCGCTCCGGTCACCGCGCCGCCGGCCGCCTCGGTGGCCTCCCCGAGGCTGGTGTCGGTCCCGGTCGCCTGGACGAGGGGCAGCGGCGCGGCCTGCGCCGCCGCGCCCCCCGCGCCGAGCGCGGCACCCACCGCGGTGACGGTCAGACCTGCGCGCAGCAGGGTGCGGCGCCGGTGCTTGGAAAGTGCGTGACGTGCCATGGATTTCCCACCTGATCGGGCCGAACGGACCATCGGCCGAGTAATCGAGCGAGTGCACAGCGTAGTTGAGGTGTGATGCGCGGTACCAACAAGACCACCCAGGGGTCCCCTGTGCGGGTCAATGCCTCAAACTCGTGTCCTGTGAGTTCCCAAGCGCTTTCGACCCGTGTCGTCCTGCTGGCCGGCCCCTCCGGCTCCGGCAAGTCCTCCCTCGCCGCCCGCACCGGCCTCCCGGTGCTGAGGCTGGACGACTTCTACAAGGAGGCGGGCGACCCCACGCTGCCGCTCGTCGAGGGCAGTACGGACATCGACTGGGACTCCGCGCTCTCCTGGGACGCCGAGGCCGCGGTGGCGGCGATCGCCGAACTCTGCCGCACCGGCCGGACCGACGTACCGGTCTACGACATCTCCACCAGCTCCCGCACCGGGCACGAGACCTTCCACATGGAGCGCACTCCGCTCTTCGTGGCCGAGGGGATCTTCGCCGCCGACATCATCGGACGCTGCCAGTCGCTCGGCCTGCTGGCCGACGCCCTGTGCCTGCGCGGCCGGCCCTCCACCACGTTCCGCCGCCGCCTCCTGCGCGACCTGCGCGAGGGCCGCAAGTCGGTGCCGTTCCTGCTCCGACGGGGCTGGCGTCTGATGCGCGGCGAACGCCGCATCGTGGCCCGCCAGACGGAGTTGGGCGCCCACCCCTGCGACAAACAGGAGGCGCTGGGCCGCCTGGCAGCGGCGGCAGCGGGCCACTGCCGCGCGGCGGCATCTTCAAGCCCTTCCACCGATTGAGGAGCGAGGCCCACGCTCCGGCCCCTCCGCCGATCGAGGAGCAGGGGTCGCGCTCCGGCCCCTCCGCCGATCGAGGAGCGGGGTCACCCTCCAGCCCCTCCGGCGATCGAGGAGCGGGGGCCCGGGGCGGAGCCCCCGAACGCACCGCGGGGCCGGACAGGACCCCCCGGCCCGTCCGACCCCGCAGCTTCCCCGTATCCCCGTTCCCCCGTACCCCGTTCCCCCGGGCCCCCCGACCCCGTTTTTCCCCCGTAACACCACCGCCTCCCCCGAAGCGGCAGCTCCCCCGTTCCTTCAGGCCACCAGCTCGCCGAAGGACTCCTCCTCGTCACGGCCGAAGCTGAGGACCTCGTCCTCGCGCAGCCGGCGGAGCGACCGCCAGATGCTCGACTTCACCGTGCCGACACTGATGTCGAGGATGGACGCGATCTCCGGGTCCGTGCGGCCCTCGTAGTACCGAAGGACCAGCATCGTGCGCTGGAGTTCCGGCAGTCGCGCCAGCGCCTGCCAGAGCACGGCACGCAGCTCCGTGCCGCGCATCGCGTCCGTGTCGCCCGCCGTCTCCGGCAGCTCCTCGGTCGGGTATTCGTTCAGCTTGCGCCTGCGCCAGGCGCTGATGTGGAGATTGGTCATCGTGCGGCGCAGATAACCGCCCACCGCGGCCTTGTCGCTGATCCGGTCCCACGCCCGGTACGTCGAGAACAGGGCGCTCTGGAGCAGGTCCTCGGCCTCGAACCGGTCACCGGTCAGGTGGTAGGCGGTGGCGTACAGGGAGGCGCGGCGCTCCCGGACATAGGCCGTGAACGCCGCTTCGGCGTCCTCGGACCGTGCCGGTGCCTGCCGCTCCCCCGAGCCCTCCCCGTACGAGCTTCCCCCGCTACCCGCGTCAACCACCGTCATGAATGACGTGTGCTGACGCCCGGCGCCTCGAACGCACCCCCGTCCGTTCACTGCGGCGCCGGACTTCTCGGTGCTCCGCCCGACATCGTGGAGACGCGTGACAACTGCGCTTGCGTTGATGCTGTGAGTTGCGTTCATCTCGCGCCCCCCATCGGTGGAGTCCGTCCGTCCTTGTGCCAATGAGCTTGCCGGGGCAGTTTCATGGGGGTGTCCGCCGACTGTCACAGGCCTGTCACAGGGCCCTGTGAGGGCCCGAAACCGGGCTTGTTGCTGCATGAGGGACGTATGGGGCGCGCATCAGGGGGGACCAACTGTCGAACTGGGGCGCCCCATGGGTCAGAATGACCAAGTGCCTTTCCTGTTGCTGATCGAGGACGACGACGCCATCCGCACGGCCCTCGAACTCTCGCTGTCACGCCAGGGCCACCGTGTGGCCACCGCGGCGACGGGAGAGGACGGCCTCAACCTGCTGCGTGAGCAGCGCCCCGACCTGGTCGTGCTGGATGTGATGCTGCCCGGAATCGACGGTTTCGAGGTGTGCCGGCGCATCCGGCGCACCGACCAGCTGCCGATCATCCTGCTGACCGCGCGCAGCGACGACATCGACGTCGTGGTGGGCCTCGAGTCCGGCGCCGACGACTACGTGGTCAAGCCGGTGCAGGGGCGGGTGCTCGACGCCCGTATCCGCGCGGTGCTGCGCCGCGGCGAACGGGAGTCCACCGACTCCGCGACGTTCGGGAACGTGGTGATCGACCGTTCCGCCATGACCGTCACGAAGGACGGCGAGGATCTGCAGCTCACGCCGACCGAGCTGCGCCTCCTGCTCGAACTGAGCCGCCGGCCGGGCCAGGCCCTGTCCCGGCAGCAGCTGCTGCGCCTGGTGTGGGAACACGACTACCTCGGTGACTCCCGGCTGGTGGACGCCTGTGTCCAGCGGCTGCGCGCCAAGGTGGAGGACGTACCGTCCTCACCGACCCTGATCCGTACCGTGCGGGGCGTGGGATACCGGCTGGACTCGCCGCAGTGAGCACGGCTGTGCGGCGGAGCCTGCTGGCCGGGCTCCGCTGGACCAGCCTGCGGCTGCGGCTCGTCGTCGTGTTCGCCCTGGTCGCGCTGACCGCCGCGGTGTCGGCGTCCGGGATCGCGTACTGGCTGAACCGCGAGGCCGTACTGACGCGTACGCAGGACGCGGCGCTCGGGGACTTCCGTCAGGAGATGCAGACGCGGGCGGCCTCGCTGCCGCCGCGCCCCTCCAAGGAGGACCTCCAGACGGCGGCCGTGCAGATGGCGAGCAGCAGCCCCGGCTACAGCGTGCTCCTGATCGACGAGCGCGACCCGGGCAAGCCCATCGTCGGCAACTCCGACCTGGACACCTTCACGCGCAGCAACGTACCGCCGTCGCTCCAGAAGCAGGTCGGCAAGAAGCAGCCGGTCAAGGCGGGCAACAAGTACGAGTACCACCTGTTCTGGCAGCGGACCTCGATCCGCGGTACGCCGTACCTCGTCGCCGGTACGAAGATCATCGGCGGCGGGCCGACCGGCTACATGCTCAAGTCGCTCGACCAGGAGCGCCAGGACCTCAGCTCCCTGGCCTGGTCGCTGGGGATCGCCACGGCCCTCGCGCTGGTCGGCTCGGCCCTGCTCGCCCAGGCCGCCGCGACGACCGTGCTGCGCCCGGTACAGCGGCTCGGGGACGCGGCCCGCAAGCTCGGCGAGGGCAAGCTCGACACCCGGCTCGTGGTGTCCGGCACCGATGAACTGGCCGATCTCTCCCGGACGTTCAACAAGACGGCGAGCTCCTTGGAGAAGAAGGTCGCGGACATGAGCGCGCGCGAGGAGGCCAGCCGCCGCTTCGTCGCCGACATGTCGCACGAGCTGCGCACGCCGCTCACCGCGATCACGGCCGTTGCCGAGGTGCTGGAGGAAGAGGCCGACAGCCTGGACCCGATGATCGCTCCCGCCGTGCACCTGGTGGTGAGTGAGACCCGGCGCCTCAACGACCTGGTGGAGAACCTGATGGAGGTGACCCGCTTCGACGCGGGCACCGCCCGCCTGGTCCTGGACGACGTGGACGTCGCCGACCAGGTGACCGCCTGCATCGACGCCCGCGCCTGGCTGGACGCGGTGGACCTGGACGCCGAGCGCGGCATGATGGTCCGCCTCGACCCGCGCCGGCTCGACGTGATCCTGGCCAACCTGATCGGCAACGCGCTGAAGCACGGCGGTTCGCCGGTCCGGGTCTCGGTGCGCATCGAGGGCGAGGAACTGGTCATCGAGGTCCGCGACCACGGTCCCGGCATCCCGGAGGACGTCCTGCCGCACGTCTTCGACCGCTTCTACAAGGCGAGCGCCTCCCGGCCGCGCTCCGAGGGGAGCGGGCTCGGGCTCTCCATCGCCATGGAGAACGCCCACATCCACAACGGCGACATCACCGCCAGGAACTCGCCGGACGGCGACGGCGCGATCTTCGTGCTGCGCCTGCCGCGCGACGCCGAGGCGCTGAGCCGTGACACCGAGGATCACGACGCACCGATACCGGACCACCAGGAGGACGACCCGACGTGAGGCGCAGCGAACGCCGGGGACACCGCCCCGTCGCCGCCCTGGCCGGTGCCGCACTCTGTGCCGTACTGGTCGCGGGCTGCGGCATCCGCACCACATCGGTGCCGGTCGACGCCGGAGCCGCCCCGTCCCGGGTGCCGTGCGCGCTGCACGCCGAGGACGTCGCCGCCGAGGCCGGGCGGGGCGTCCCCGTACAGATCTATCTGGTCTGCGCCTCGCAGCTGGTGACGGTGGACCGTGCGGTGCGGGTCGAGGCGGCGAAGTCGGACCGCCTTCGGATCGCCACCGAGCTGCTGACCGAACTGCGCCGCCGCCCCACCGCCGACGAGCAGCAGGCGGGCTTCTCCACCGATGTCCCCAAGGCGCTCCGGGTCTACGGGCCCGGCGCGGGCGACGCGAAGGAGGCGCTGCGGCTCAGCCAGCAGCCGGAGGACCTGCCGGCCGAGGCGCTGGCCCAGATCGTCTGCACCTTCGCGGAGAGCGAGGAGCTGGCGCCCGGGGAGACGGTGACGCTGGGTGGCCCGGGGAAGTATCCGGCACGCGGCTATCTGTGCACGGCGGAGACGAAGGCCAGCCCGAAGGCGGTACCGACGCTGGGCTCGGTCGGACTGCCGTAGGGCCGGCGCCGGCCCGGCCGGACTGCGGTACGGGCCCCTCCGCCTGGCCCGTCCGTGTGCTCCGTCCGTGTGGTCCGTCCGTGTGGTCCCTCCGCCTGGCCCATGGCCCGCGGTCCCTGGCCCTGGTCCCTGGCCCTGGCCCCTGGCCCCTGGCCCCGCATCGTGAGGCAGGTCTCCCCGGCCCGTGCGGAACCGATCCTGCCGCCGCCCGCGTCTAGGGCTTCGTGCGTCAAGGTACGGACGGCCAGGCCGTCATCCGCTTCCGCGCGGTCGGGGTGTCGCTGCTCCTCGCGCATCTGCTGCTCGTCGGGTGGCTCAGTCTGCGCCCCCTGGACGTGCCGTGGGTGACCGCCGCCAACCTCTCACCGTTCGCCGGTATCAAGGCCGATCTGTCGCTCGGCCCGGCCGTCGCGGCCCGCCGGATCGGCGCGGGGCTTCTGCTGCTGGCGCCGCTGGGCGTGCTGCTCCCGATGGCGGGCGGCCGGCTGCACGTCTCCCCGTGGTCCTCGCTGGCCCGGACGGTCGCGGCCGGTGCGCTGATCTCGCTGGCCATCGAGCTGGGGCAGACCGGGGTGCCCGGTCAGGTGGTCGACGTCGACTCGATGTTCCTGAACACGGCGGGCGTCGCGATCGCCCACGTCCTGGTCGTACCGGTGGGCCGGGCGCGGCTGCGGCGGGGCGGCCCCCGGCGGGTGCGGGAGGTGTCGCGGAGCGGTCACGAGGCCCCTCAGGGTTCGACCCCGACGATTTCCAGGGTCGGGATGGCCCCGTAGAGCGACGCTTTGCCCCGTTCGTCGCGCGACCATGGAGATACAGGGAGCAGCGCAACGGACCGCTCCCACCGCAACGGTTCGCGAAGGAGCCCATCATGGCCGCACTTGCCCGCCCCCGCGACGGACGCATGCTCGGCGGAGTGTGCGCGGCGCTGGCCCGGCGCTTCGGTACGTCCGCGAGGACCATGCGCATCATCTTCCTGGTCTCGTGCCTGCTGCCGGGACCGCAGTTCCTGCTCTACCTGGCGCTGTGGGTGCTGCTGCCCCAGGAGGAGGGGCGCTCCTCCTCGGCGGCGGGCGCCTGGTAGCCGTACCGCCTCCCCCGTACACACGCCTGTGGGCGGCCACCCGGTCGGGTGGCCGCCCACAGGCGTGCGGTGGCGCGGAGGCTCAGCTGCCGAGCGGCAGGCCGTTGGCGGAGAGGCCGCTGGTGGTCAGACCACCGGCCGGCATGCCGCCGAGGAGGCCCTTGACGGGGGTGGTGGCGTCGCCCAGAACCTTCGTCTGGCTGGTGCCGAGCAGCTGGTCGGCGGTGTCCTGGACCGGCAGCGTCGACGTGGCGTCGGCGACCGCACCGGCGACGGGCAGGACGCTGCTCGCGGCTTCGAGCGGCAGCGCGGAGGCCGAGGCGGTACCGGCGGCGGCAGCGGCGAAGGCGGCACCGAGAGCGGCGACACCGAGAGTCCTGGCAGCAGACTGCTTCATATGACATTCATCCTTGGGGAAGGGGATGTGAGCGGCTTTGCAACGTAGTCAGCCGCACCCCTTCCCCGCAAACGTCGATCACCCCGGAAAACGGCCGCCTTTCCCATTACCGGGCCGTTCTCCGTTCGGCCGCATCAGCCCGCGAGTGAGGAAGAAACGCTGGTCGCAGCCGTCTGCTCAAAAAGCCACTCGGACTTCAGCTCGGCATATCCGGGCTTGATGACGTCATTGATCATCGCCAGACGTTCATCGAAAGGAATGAATGCTGATTTCATCGCATTGACGGTGAACCACTGCATGTCGTCGAGCGTGTATCCGAATGTCTCGGTCAGCTTCTCGAATTCCTGGCTCATGCTCGTACCGCTCATCAACCGGTTGTCCGTGTTGACGGTGGCCCGGAAGTGCAGCTTGCGCAGGAGCCCGATGGGGTGCTCGGCGTACGAGGCGGCGGCCCCGGTCTGGAGGTTGGACGTCGGGCAGAGCTCCAGCGGGATGCGCTTGTCCCGTACGTACGAGGCGAGGCGGCCCAGCTTCACCGCGCCGTCCTCCGCGACCTCGATGTCGTCGATGATGCGGACCCCGTGGCCGAGCCGGTCGGCGCCGCACCACTGGATGGCCTGCCAGATCGACGGCAGCCCGAAGGCCTCGCCCGCGTGGATGGTGAAGTGGTTGTTCTCGCGCTTGAGGTACTCGAAGGCGTCCAGGTGCCGGGTGGGAGGGAACCCTGCCTCGGCGCCCGCGATATCGAAGCCGACGACGCCCTGGTCCCGGTAGCTGTTGGCCAGTTCGGCGATCTCCAGCGACCGCGCGGCGTGCCGCATCGCGGTGAGCAGGGCGCCGACCCGGATGCGGTTACCGTCCCGCCTGGCCCGCCGCTCACCCTCGCGGAAGCCCTCGTTGACGGCCTCCACGACCTCTTCGAGGGTCAGCCCGGCCTCCAGATGCTGCTCGGGGGCGTACCGCACCTCGGCGTAGACGACACCGTCGGCCGCCAGGTCCTCCGCGCACTCGGCGGCGACCCGGAACAGCGCGTCACGGGTCTGCATGACCGCGCAGGTGTGGGCGAACGTCTCCAGATACCGCTCCAGCGAACCGGAGTCGGCGGCCTCCCGGAACCAGATGCCGAGCTTGTCCGGCTCGCTCTCGGGCAGCGCGTCGTAACCGGTCGCCGCTGCGAGGTCGACGATCGTCCCGGGGCGCAGGCCACCGTCGAGGTGGTCGTGCAGAAGGACCTTGGGGGCACGCCGGATCTGATCCTGGCCGGGCACATTGAGGGTCGGGCTCATCATCCACGCACTCTAACGCCTACGCGCGTAGAGCGCGCCGGCCGATGCGTAACAGAGACCGCGAATACGGGTGGCGTACACCCTTCCTTCTGACACTGTTACGTCATGGCACAGCGCGCACTCCCCCTGCCTGCGGCAAGGCTGGGACGGGCCGTCGGAGCGGCGGCCGGAGCAACAACAACGGTCGGCGGCGTGGTCCTGCTGCTCCCGGACGGCGAGCCCCACTCCCACCGCCGCCCCTCCCCCCTCTCCTACGCCCGCCGGCTCCCGCTGGCCCGCACCCTGGCCCGCGCGGGCCGCACCGACGGCCTCGCCGCCCACGTGGTGCACTACCGCTGCCGCGGCTGGAACGCGGACGAGGCCCACCTCGCGGCGGACGCCGAGTGGGCGGTGGACGAGGCGGTACGCCGCTACGGCGACGTCCCCGTCTGCCTGGCCGGCCACGGCATGGGCGCCCGCGCGGCCCTGCGCGCCGGCGGCCACCCGGCGGTCACCGCGGTCCTGGCCCTGGCCCCCTGGCTCCCGGCCGACCCCGCGGCCGACCCCGAACCGGTCAAACACCTGGTCGGCCGCCCCGTCCTCCTCATCCACGGCACCAATGACGCACGCTGCGACCCGGAGCTGTCCTTCCGTCTCGCCGAACGCGCCAAGAAGTCCAACCGCGACACCTGCCGCTTCGAGGTCCACTCGGACGGCCACGCGCTGCGCCAGCACCGCGCGGAGATCGCGGCGCTGGCCGTCGACTTCGTACGGGGCGCCCTGTTCGGCCACGCGTACGCCCGGCCGGTGACCGACGCGCTGGCGGCCCCGCCGCCACTGGGGCTGCGGATGCCGCTGGCGGCGGGGTTCGGGGAGTCGTTGGGGGGTTAGGGCCTGTCCGGCGGATCTTCGTGGATCAGCCCGCGGCGTCTGGTGCGTGCTATCGGCGTGCGCCCGAGTCGCCCTCGTACTGGACGTACTCGGGTGATTCGGGCGTGCGGCGAGAGTGCGTGCCAGGCGTCGCGGGCCCGCGAAGATCCGCCGGACAGGCCCTAGGGGGGCGTCCCCGCACGCGCGGGGAGCAGTCGGCCGGTTTCTCGAAGACGTTCACATTGTGGGGGTCATTCCCGCGCACGCGGGATCGTTTCCATGGGGATTCCGGTGATTCAGGGCCTCGTGTGCGCCAGGGTGATGGCCAGGACGGTGGTGATCGCGTCGGGGCCGACGTGGGCCAGGACGGGGATCGTGTGGTGCCAGCCGGCGGTGGCCAGGGCGTGGTGGAGGGTCTGGGCGGCGGGCCGGACTGCGGCCGGTGTGGCCGGGGTCGCGCGCAGAGCCAGGTACTGGACGGTCCGGGTGAAGGGGTCCGTACCGATCGGGTCGGGGACGGGGCACGGGCGGCAGGGGACGCGGGCCAGGTGGGATGCCACCGCGGTCAGCGCCGCCGCTCTGTGGTGCGAGGCGGCAGGAAGCATGGCCACTCGCTGAGCGGTGGAGTTGTCGTGCAGGGCCGCGTGGAGCACGGCCAGTGCGGCGGTGGGGAAGTGCAGGGTTCCGCGGTTGGCCATGTCCTTGGCCAGCCAGTCCAGTTGACGGCTGGGCACTTCGCCGTCGCCGATGCGCAAAAACGCCTCCACCAGCATGTCTTCGGGGCTCCAGGAATACGGGTTGCTGCGCGCCGCTTGCTCACGCGCGTGCGCCAGGGCCGTGTGGAAGAGCTGCCGCTGTCCGGCGGGCAGTCGCGTCGTGACGGGGAGGAGTTCTGCCAGTGAGGTCAGCAGCCCTTGGCTTCGGATCGCCTTCCGGGCGGCCTCCAGACGCTCCAGCAGCGGACGGGCCAGTTCGCCCGCTGCTTCGGGGGCGAGTGGTGCGAGTTCCGCGGCGACAGCGATGCGCGCCATCCAGTCCGCCTTTCGCCGGGCGGCGCGCCCGCCGGGGCCCTCCGGCTGCCGGTGCTGATCGATGAGTCCGAGGGCTGCCTCCACCTCCCCAGCGCAGGCCAGGGCTTGTGCCGCGTAGGACCAACTCCTGCCGGAGGCGGCGGCACGGGCTGCTTCCCGGGCGTGGTGGCGTGCTGCGGCCGGCTGCGAACAGTCCGCGTAGGCAAGGGCCATGGCTGTGTGTACGCGCACCTGGTCGGCCGGGCGCGGATTCAGGCGCAGCAGCGACTCGGGGTCGCCGGCCGCGCCGGTACGGATGAGCGCTCCCGCCAGGTCGGGCAGCCAGGCGGGGCACCGGTCACCTTCGGGTCCGGCAGCCGTGGGCAGGAGGGCGAGCGCCTGCTCCAAGTGGTGCTCCGCGTCGTCCACGGCGCCGTGGCCGGCCAGGTGGAAGGCTTGGTCGGCGAGGGCGGCGGCTTCGGTGAGAGCCCGGTCCTCGTCCTCTGCGGGCTCCGAGGCACGAACCTCTCCCCCGAGCCCCAGAACGCGGGTGGCCGTCTCCGGTGGGGCTCCGACCTCGGTGAGGGCCTGGGAGAGCGCGGTAAGCGTGTGCTGGAAGCCGAATTCGACGTGAAGGGCGTCCGCCGGCGAGAGCGGCCCGGCAGCCTCCGGACGCATCACGTGCTCCACGTAACGGCATGCCTCGACCACGAGCCGCGCGGCCTGCGCCGGCCGGGATTGCGCCAGGAACGACACGGCGGACGCGACCACGGGCACGTTCTCCAGCGTGGGGGCGTCCTGCCACCTCCCGGTCACGTGGTCCAGTGCGAGGTCGTGCAGACGGTCGGCACGGTCGGGGGCTGCGGATGCCACCGCCTGCCAGAGCTGAACGGCAACGGCCACGCCCTCTGCGGAGTCTTCGTCGGCAAGCACCTCGGCCTGCTGCTCCAGTTCGTCCAGCAACTCTGCCGCGTCCTGCGGATACTCAGACGCCAGCAGAGCGGCGGCCCGTGCCCAGGCCTCGTTGCGGGCCGTACCCGTACCCCGGGTGGAACGGAGCAGAGCAAGACCGTCCTCGTACTGGCCCCGGAAGTCGCTGTTCCCGGCTGTCTTCAACAGGGCGAGGGCTGCCTGCGCGGCTACCCCCTCGGCCTCGTCGGCGACGTAGCCGAGCCGGTCCGTTTCCCGCAACGCCGCACGCGCCCATTTGCCCGCCTCGCGGGCGGTGGTTGCGGCCTGCTCATCGTCCACGCCCTGCAAAGGGTCCGCCAAGTCGCCCAGGTTCCGGGCCTTTTCGAGGGGGGTCCCTGATGCCACCGCCAGGGCGCGGGCCCGTTGCGCATCGCCGAGCCGGGCGACGGTCCGCGTGACGGATGCGGGCAACGGCCGTACGTGGGCGAGCAGCATCTCCCGGGAGGCGGCGGCTGCGGCGGCACGGCCCAGTGGCAGTGACTCGTCCCCGTGACCTGGGGCGATCAAGCGCAGGTGGGCGAGAGCGACGTCGGCGCCCGAGCGTTCGGCGAGGCGGAGTTGGTAGTGGGGGTCGAGGACCAGGGCGGCGAGGCGGTCGACGTCCGAGGTGTCCTGGAGAAGGCGGATGTAGCCGGTGAGGAGGTAGTTCGGGGTGTAGTCGGGCCAGTTCTGTCTCTGGTACCCCTCGGCCCAGCGGTGCAGGTCGTCGGTGCGCTGGGCCAAGTAGGACTTCCCCAGGTCCCGGCACGCGGTTTTGAGAAGGACGTCGTGGGCCAGCACGAGTGTCTGCCGTCCCTGCTCGGCCTCCGCCGCGGTCCGGACGTCCAGCGGCAGGAGGTCGGTGCGCGTGGGCGCCAGCGAACGGCTGCCCCCGGTACGGAGCTTGTCCTCCACGTCACACGGTGGAATGTCGAGGACCTCGCCCAGATCCTCCACCGCGAGCGCACCCCGTGCGGCGGCGAGCAGCCCCAGCAGCGGTCGTCCGATGGCGCGGTCGTCGCGAAGAGCGCGCAGCTCGGCCACGGCCATGTCCCGGATGACCCGTGCGGCCGGTGAGGCGGCGAGCTGCCGGACGATGGCGGGATCCCGTAGGGGGTGGTCCGTCGCCAGGTTCACCGGTACCCGGGGGTTGGGACGTCCGGTGACGATGACACGCATGCCGTACGGAGGGGCCTTCGGCAGCAGCCCGGCGATGCCCGTGCCGTCCGGATCGACATCGGCGTCCTCGTCGAGCCCGTCGACGATCAGCACCAGACGGCGGTTGCGCTGGGCGCATCCTTGGGCCGCCGCTTTGTACAACGGCTCTGGGTTCGGGTCCTTCGGGGCCACCGCAGGGTGCCGTCTGTTCTCCGCCGCGACGGCCAACTGCGCCTTGATGGCTTGCACGAAGCCGTCGCGGCGGTCGGTGCCCAGGCGTCGCGAGATGACGTAGTGCGCGACATCGACCCCGGCGGGCAGCGTTTGGGTGGCGAACCAGCTCACCAAAGCGGTCTTCCCTGCCCAGGGGCCCGCCTGCCACCACAGGTAGCAGGGTGCTCCGTCGGGAGCTTCGACGAAGGCATTCAGCTCCGCCAACTCCTTCTCCCGGTGTTCGAGATCGCCGGGAAGGACATCCAGGAGGGCCTGGGACGGCCCGCCCAGCAGACGCCCTCGGGAAGACCCGTGAACGCGCGGTCCGGGGCCGCCCTTTCCGCTGCTGCTGCCGTCCTGCGCTGCTTTCAGCCAGCGGCCCCAGGTGCCCGGAGGCGTCTTTCGGTGACCCGGTGAACGTTGCGCCGCACGATCGTCCAGGAAGGGAATCAGCACCTGCATGACGTACTCGACGTGCTCAGGCTTCGTCGGGGGCGATTCCCGGAACCAGTCGGTGAGACGCTGCTTGGAGACCTTGTAGCCGCATTTGGCGGCGCGGCGCACCAGGGGCTCGTACCCCAACCCGGAATGGCCGCCGGCGGTCTCGTACAACGCCTTCAGCTTGCTCATAAAGGTCGGCACCCGCCCGTCGCCGCTTCGTCCGCCGTCTGCGGAAGACTTCACCGGACACATCTTCATTCCCCTCCCGACCTGCGGGTATTCCGTCATTTCGCGCTTCTGGACTTCGCCGGACACCGGACGCACGGCGGATACCTATGGGACCGCGCCCGGCGGAGAAGACCCTCGGGCGACAACCCCGAGGGGATCCGCATGTCCGGTCTGCCGTCCGCCCTGGAGTCCGTGTTCCAGGGAGCCGCCGCCCTTTCCACCGCCGCCGGTCTCGTCTACGTCGGGGCCGTCGCGACGGTGGCGGCCGCCTCCGTTCTCTTCCGCAGCCCGCAGCGGCGGCGCGACGCCAGGGCGACGTTGACGATCCTGCTGCGTCGCGGCGGCGGGAAGCGGTGATGCCGACGGGTCTGGTCCCGGCGGGGCTCCACCGCATACTGTCGGCCCTTGCCGGAGGTTTCCCGCGGGTGCGGGGATGGCCCCCGTTACGAGCAGTCCTTCGCTCGGCTCCCGCGTGCGCGGGGATGTTCCCACCCACGCTCCCCCGTGCCGGCCCTCGCGGGGCGTTCCGCTCAGCGGGCCAGTATCAGCCCGCAGCTGTAGGCGCGGGCGTGGCCGAGGCCGTTCGACAGGACTTCCACCAGGGTTCCGGGGTCGGTGACGGTGAGAGAGCCGCGGATCTCGGCGCGGCCGATCCGGACCTGCTTGTGGCGGTGCGCGCTGGACACGGTCGGGAGCATGCGGATGCCCAGCGCGTCCGGGTCGGCGGTGGCGCCGATGCGGGCGACGCCGTCTTCGGCGTTCGCCGGCTCTCCGTCGGCCTGGAGGCGGCGTGCGAACCACCGTTTTACGTGTTCCGGCGTGCTGTGGGCGGCGCGGGTGCCACGGGCCTTCTCCGCAGCGGGCCTGCCCGACGGCCTGCTGCGGGTGGGGTTGACGACGGCGCGGAAACCGAAGACCTCGCCCGCCTTGAACGTGCGGTCGACGGTGATGATGTGCGGGACCGTGGTGAACGCCTCGCGCGGGATGCGGGTCCAGTCGCCCGGGACCCTGGACTGTACGACCAGGACGAGGGCTCCCGCTTTCAGGTCCACCGACCAGGTGGACAGGACGCCCATCTGGGCGCGTGCCTGGGCTTCGCCGTCCTCGACCCAGCCCCGGAATCCGCTCATGACCGTGCGGTGCATCTCCTGGGCGTCGACCAGGGACTTGGCCACCAGAGGGTGGCGGGCGTTCAGCGTGAGTACGGAGTGAGTGGCGACGAAGCGGGCCGTCGAGGCCCGTGTGCTGGTCACGGGATGATGTCCCATCCGGTTGCGGTCGGTGCGATGGTGATGCGCGCGCGGGTCTCCCAGCGGGTGACGTGGGCGCGGCGGTCCGGGTCGAAGCTGACCGGCTGGTCGTTGACCTGAAGCGCGCCGCGCGTACCCGGCGGTGCCTGGATCCACGCCCAGGGGCGCCGACCCGAGGTGTCGGGCCCGTCCGGCCCGGGGAGCAGGAGCTTGCCGGTGAACGCGGTGGCCAGCGTGCCGGGCAGGATCTCGGCCGCCAGGGTGCCGGAAGGCGGGCAGGACTTCCGGCCGAGCCACAGCAGCCGCTTCGGGTGCTCCAGGGCGTACGCGATCTCCTCCAGCAGTGCCCGGTCCTGGTGCTGGAGTCCGACGACGAATGCGGCGTCCGACAGGTACCAGCGCTCCGTGATCATCGCCGCGCGCGACAGCTCGGCCGAGACGAGAACCCCGGAGACGGGATCGGCGGTGATCTTCTTCGGTGCCCCGTACCAGCCGGCCAGCTCGTGGTGTCCGAAGCCCCGTCCGTCGGCCGCCTCCATGCTCGCGGCGACGGCCGCCGCGCGCCGGTGGTCGGTGATGACGTCCCGTGGCCGCAGCGGAAACCGGCCGGCGCCGACCGTGTGATAGTCGCGCACCGGGGTCCCGGGGTGGTCGGCGCGGACACCGAAGGCGAGCGCGGCCAGGTCGTCCACGGGGTCGGTCCGGTCGCGGCCCAGGGCCGCCGCACACAGACCGATGACCGCCGACTTGGTGGGCCGGACGTGGGTGTCGCGGTGGGAGAACCGGGACGCCACCCCCCAGGACTGCAAGGGGGCCGCGAGCCGGACGAGCAGGACGTGCGTGTTCACGCCGTCAGCTCCTCGGCCGAGGTGACGGCCTGGGCGCCGGTGTCCTTGAGGGTGCTGAGGAGTTCGTCGATCTGCGGGTCGTAGGTGAGGACGCGGCCGGTCGTGATGTCGGGCCGGCGCCGGCTGACGAACGCGTGGTGCTTCAGCAGCCGCTTGACCGCGGCCGGACCGGCGGGGCCCTCGCCGTTCTTGTCGACGGGGTTCTCGTCGATGGGAGCCTGGAAGGCGGCCGCGTAGTTGTACGGGCGCTCGCCCTCGAAGGCGAGGACCAGGGCGGGGAGCGAGCCGGTGGAGGCGGTCGAGTTCTTCTTCGCCTCGGGGAAGGCGTCGACGAAGGCGGTGACGAACTCGGCCTCCGCAGCGACGGACGCCTCCTCCGCCTCCTGAACGGTCATCCCGGCCGCGCGGAGGTTGTTGCGGAGCTTTACGCGGTCGAGGACGGCGTGCCGGTAGAAGGTACCGGTGATCAGGGACTGGTAGCCGGTCATGCCGGCTCCGGCGTCGTCCGCCGCGTCGAGGAAGTCCAGCGCGTTGCTCTTGCGGTCGAGCTTGGCGTCGTCGGCCGCCGCGTAGAAGTCGTCCACCTGTTCCGCCTCGTGCACGGTGAAGGCATGGCTGCTCTGTACGGCACCGTCGACGTTCGGGGAGTCCGCGATCTCGGCGAGGAAGCGTCCGTACAGGGCGATGTCGACGGCGTCGCGCGGGGCGAGCGCGGTGAGGACCGCCGCGCGGGTCGGGCCCGGCAGCGCGGGCAGCTTGGCGTCGGCGCCCTCACCCGTGTCCGGCTCGTCCTGCACCGCGTTCTTCCGGGTGCCCTTCTTCCTCTTGGCCTCGGCCGCCGCGGTCTGCGCCGCCGCGTACTCCTCGGACCAGGGCCGGATCGTCCCGGACTGCTCGTCGATGTGGGCGGCGATGCGCGTGCCCGCGTCGGCGGGGGCGAACAGCAGCACCTTGGTCAGATTGGCGACGGTCTTCTTGGCCGGGTCCCCGAACTTCAGACCGGTGGCCTCGATGACGGCACGGGCGGTACGGACCGCCTCGTCCATCTCCCAGCCGTGGTCGGAGGCGAGGGCACGCGCGGTGATCAGTGCCCACTCGCGGGTCCGGACACCGGTGCGGTGGCCGGCCAGGGCGCCGAGGCCCGCGTTGGCCCGGTTACGGGTGTGGACGCGCTCGGCCCTGCGCCGCGCCTGACTGGTGATCATGTGGCGTTCGGTGCCGCCGTAGACGATTGACTTGGGTGCCCCGTTCTCGTCACGGACGGGCAGGACGGCCACCAGGGTCTCCAGAAGGTGCAGGGAGAGGAACTGGCCGCCTGCGGACGCGGCGTTGCTGGTCATGCGAGGGAGTCCTTCTCGAGGTCGGCGGCGGCAGTCGAAGGGGCGGTCCGGGCGGGCGGCATGTGGAAGGCCGCCCCCCACTCGTACGAGATGCGGGCCTTGCGGTCGTGCCAGAGGGAGAGGTCGTCGACGAGGCGTGCCCAGGACGGCGGACGCCGGTCGCAGGAGCGCAGCCGGGCGACGGCGTGCTGCAGATGGCGCCACGGGATACGGCGGCTGGAAACGATGCGGTCCACGAGACGGGCCGCGCCGGGATCGTCGGGCCCTCGTCCGGCTCCACTGCCGATGCGGCGGGCCGCTTCGCCCAGACTCCCGTACCCGAAATCGGGCTTCGGCCGGCCCTGGTGGTAGACCGCGAACAGGAAGGCGACCTGGCCGTAGATCTCGTGCTGGGCCTCGGTGGGGCTGTACCAGAGTGCCCGGAAGTGGGGCTCCCGGTGGACGCGGAGGCGTCGCAGCTCGGCGAGGCTCGCGTAGTCGTGGTTGTGGACGAGGCTGGCGAGCCAGCTCGTGAGCGCGGCGCTGCTCTCACTCGTACGAGAGTCCGCGCCGGTCTGGTCGGTCATGACGTTCCTCCCCCTCGGAGTTCGGCCGGGGCCTTCGCCGAGTTCAGCTCGTCGTCGAACCTCCTCAGCGCCGCGGCTCGGGTCTTCGCCCCTTGCGCGTTCCTGGGCAGGGCGTCGAGGCGTTCGGCGAGGAACTGGCGGGCCGCGGCGGTGATGGTGGTCGCGTACTCGTACAGAGCGGCGTGGACGTCCTCCCCCAGGGTCGTTTCCTCCATCAGCAGATCGAAGGGTTCCCGGGCTGCCGCCCAGTGCTGCGCACGGGCGTCGAACCGTGAGATCTGCGCGCTCTTGTCGCCCGGCTTGGGGTTCGGGTACGCCACGGCCCAGGCCGCGTACGCCGCCTTCGACAGGGCGGACGCCACGTACTCGGCTGTCGCCGACCCCCGGGAGGAGGCCGTGTACAGCCTGGCCTCCAGGCCGGGGGCGAACGGGAAGGTGCCGTCGACCCATGCGATGGCCGTGGTCTGCTTGGCCACGAACCCGACCGTCCACAGCTCGATGCGCCGTGCGGGCTGCTGACCTGGCTCGGGAGCGACGTCCTCGGCCGGGAAGAGGGCGAGCCGCCGGTACAGGGTGCCTCCGTCGTTGTCGCCCGCCTCCTTCGACCGGGCGTCGGCCACGGCCGCGTAGAGGGCGTGCGCCTCCCGCCAGACGGCCCGGGTCGCCGAGGCCCACAGCGGCTTCCTGGTGCCGTCGGCCCTCTTGGCGTATACGGCGTCCTGCAGATGCTCGTCGCCCAGCGCGAGCAGTTCGCCGGCTCCGAGCAGCACCCGGTCCACCTGGTCCCCCGCACGGTTCGGGCGCAGCAGGATCGAACGGCCGAGGTAGCTGTGCAGATCGGCCGGACCGGCGACCGGCCGGCCGCTCGGTTTGATCGTGAAGCCTCGCCGCTCCCGGCCGGCGGTCCACGTGCGGTTCAGCTCTCCCGCCGCCCCGGAAACCGGAGCGAGGTTGAGGCGCAGCGTCTCGCCGAGAGTGTCCCCGAGCGCGATCACGCGGATCCGGGTACCGAGACGGGTGGCGGCGAGATTGGTGATGGTGGCACCGAGGGTCGCCTTGCCGGAGATCCTGGCGCGTCCGGCCGGACCGTACACATGCTGGGTCAGCATGGCCCGGAACGCTTGGGCGACGGGGAGCGGGGCCGGGTGCTCCAGGTGGTGGTGGTCGAAGAACTGGTTGTAGTCCCCGACCCGCTCGATCACCAACTGCGCCGGGCCCGCCCCGTGCTCATCGATGAACGGGGCGAGCAGAGCGTTCTGCCCCAGGGGCTCCAGCGGGTCGAACAGATCCCAGACCTCGCCCTCCGGACGCTGGGCGAGCCACTCGGCAGCAGGCAGGAGGGCGCCCTTGCGGTCCACCCAGGCAGGCCACTCGGCGGCCGACTCCGGATACGTACCGGAGGCGTAGCAGATGGCCAGCAGGAACTCGATGACCGCGACCTTCTCCCCCGGTGTGCCGCCTTCCACACC
Organism: Streptomyces sp. ATexAB-D23; assembly: GCF_000373645.1. Classification (GTDB taxonomy): domain Bacteria; phylum Actinomycetota; class Actinomycetes; order Streptomycetales; family Streptomycetaceae; genus Streptomyces; species Streptomyces castrisilvae. The sequence goes on from NZ_KB892002.1 coordinate 264,084, forward strand.
CCGCAGGGCATCGGCATCGTGGAGAAGTTCCACCAGGCTCAGGTCCACGAGCCGGTCGTCCAGGGTCAGTACCGGAACGCACGGGGATTCCCGGGGGTCCCATCGGGGCCGTACGCCCGCGCCGGGTAAGGCACTTGATTCAGACACGCTCTACCGTTTCCTCGTTTGCTCTTAACGGTTGCCTGCTTGCACGAGAAAGGACGCTAGCAGTCCGAGGACGCTGGGACGGTGGATTTGACGAATCTCCAACGAGAGTGGATCAAAGGGTAGTTGAAGGCACATACGCCGCAGCGGAATGCCGATTGCCATGCTCCCCCTCGTTGCGAACGGTCCGGCCCGCCTGGCTATCCAGCCGCGCCGCGCACGCGGCCACTGACCGAGCAGCGCCCGGCCGACCAGCCTGTGCGGGGCGACCGCGCGGCCGGGTCGAGAGCCATGTGCCCGGCCGGATCGTGTCCGCGCCTGCCCCGCCTCGCCCAGTACGCCCCTACGCCAACAAGCTCCCCCGCCGCCCCAGCAGGAACTTCTTGAACGCCGCCACCGGAGCCGTGTCCGGGTGGCCGTCCAGCCAGGCCACCCCGATCTCGCGCACCGCCCGCGGTGCCGTCACCGTCAGTTCCACCACCCCCGGCCGGGCCACCGCCGGGGGCGGGAGCAGGGCCACGCCCAGGCCCGCCGCGACCAGGCCGCGCAGTGTCTCCGCCTCCTCGCCCTCGAACGCGACGCGGGGGACGAAGCCCGCCTCGGTGCAGAGGTCGTCCGTGATGCGGCGGAGGCCGTAGCCGGGTTCGAGGGTGACGAAGGTTTCGTCGGCGGCTTCGGCGAGGCGGATGCGGCGGCGGGTGGCCAGGCGGTGGTCGTCGGGGACGACGAGGCGGAGGCGTTGTTCGTCCAGGCGGCGGGTGACGAGGTCGGGGGCGTCCGGGACCGGTGAGGTGAGGCAGAGGTCGAGGCCGCCCGCGCGGAGGCGTTCGATCATGGCTTCGCCGTAGTTCTGGACGAGTTGGAAGCGGACCCGGGGGTGGTCGGCGCGGAAGGCGCGGATGAGGGCGGGGACGGTTTCGGAGCCCATCGTGTGGAGGAAGCCGAAGGCGACCTTGCCCGCGGTGGGGTCGGCGTCGGCGCGTACCGAGTCGGCGGCCTTCTCCACCTCGGCGAGGGCGCGCTCGGCCGAGCCGAGGAAGGTGCGGCCGGCCGGGGTGAGCGAGACCGTGCGGCCCTTGCGGGCGAACAGGGCGACGCCGAGGTCCTGTTCCAGCCGGACCATGGCCCGCGAGAGCGTGGACTGCGGGACGCCCAGCTCGTGCGCGGCGCGGGTGACGTGCTCGTGGCGGGCGACCGCCTCGAAGTAGGCGAGGCGGGGCGCGAGTACCGCGCGGATGTCTTCTTCGTAACTGCTCGGTGACAGCCGGGGCTGTGAGCTGTGTTGATGCGCCATGGGATTGATTATTCGCTGTTTGTGCATTGGACGCATGAATGGCGGGCTGCCTAGATTCCCTGTATGCCTCCCGCCAGTACCGGGGCGTCCACCCTTACCGTGGCCGCCTCGACCCCGTCGTCCCCCGTCACCACCGTCGCAGCCGGGTCCGCCACAGCGGACCGGCTCGAACCCGGGCGCCCCGGCTACCGCCGGATGAGCTTCGCCCTCTTCGCCGCCGGTGTCGCGACGTTCGCGCTCCTCTACTCCACCCAGGCCCTGCTGCCCGCCGTCTCCGCCTCCTTCGGCGCCACGGCAGGGCAGGCGAGCTGGACGGTCTCCGCCGCGACGGGCGCGCTGGCGCTGTGTGTACTGCCGATGAGCGCGCTGTCCGAGCGGTTCGGGCGGCGGCAGATGATGACCGCGTCACTGGTGATCGCGGTGACCGTCGGGCTGTTCGTACCGTTCGCCCCCTCCCTGGGCTGGCTGATCGCGCTGCGCGCCGTCCAGGGTGCCGCGCTCGCCGGGCTGCCCGCCTCCGCGATGGCGTACCTGGCGGAGGAGGTCCGGCCGAAGGCGCTCGTCGCCGCGATCGGGCTCTTCGTGGCCGGCAACAGCATCGGCGGGATGAGCGGCCGCATCCTCACCGGCTGGGTCGCCCAGCTGTGGGGCTGGCGGGCGGCGCTCGGCGCGGTCGGGCTGCTGGCCGTGGCCTGCGCGGTCGTCTTCCACTTCATGATCCCGCGCGCCCGGCACTTCACCCCCGGTTCGCTGAACCCGAAGGCCCTGGCGAAGACCGTGGGCACGCACCTCGCCGACCCGCTGCTGCGGCGGCTGTACGCGATCGGCGCGCTGTTCATGACGGTGTTCGGCGCGGTCTACACGGTGATCGGCTACCGGCTCGTGGAGGCGCCGTTCAACCTTCCGCAGGGGATCGTCGGCTCGATCTTCCTGGTCTACCTGGTCGGTACGGTTTCCTCCGCCGCGGCGGGCAAGCTCGTCGCCCGGCTCGGGCGCCGGGGGGCGCTGTACCTCGCCGTCTCCACGACGGCCGCCGGTCTGCTGCTCTCGCTCGCCGATCAGCTGGCGGCCGTGCTCCTGGGCCTGGTGCTGATCACGGCCGGCTTCTTCGCCGGGCACGCGGTCGCCTCGTCCTCGGTGAGCCGCACGGCGACCACCGGCCGCGCCCAGGCGTCCGCGCTGTACCAGTCGGCGTACTACCTGGGCTCCAGCGCCGGCGGCACGCTCGGCGCCGTCGCCTTCCACACGGGCGGCTGGGCGGGCACCGTCGCACTGGGACTGCTCGCGGTCCTCGGCGTCGTCACCATCACGCTGTACGGAACCCGGGCCGCCCGCGCCGAGCGGCTGCGGCCGATGCCGGTGGCGGCCGTACGGAACTGAGACATCCGGCGCACGACCAACCACTCCCTGTTACGCGGGTCCGTCACCCGGCGCACCTTTTTTTCAGACGCTCACCGCGCAGAAGACGCCCGGGAAGAACCCGAACAAGGCCGGGAAGTGTCCCACCGACAAGGGGCGCATCTCGTGCGTCGACCTGGCCCGGCAGCAGATCAGCTGGATCCAGGACGGCGAGAAGCCGAGGTCCGGGCCCGTCCCGGTGCGGACCGGGCGCGAGACGTGCGAGAGCCGGGCCGGCGCCAAGAGGATCTACGTGGAACCCGCCGGGCTCGCACGGCTGCGTCAACATGCGCACCTCGGACGCGAAGTCATACTGGAACCTGTTGAAGAACGGCGACGACGTCTACGTATACGGCCGCAAGCCGGGGACCTGACCGCCTTCCGCTCTTTCCGACCCCATTGTCAGTGCCCTGCGATAGTTTCCGAAGTGCTGGTGGAAGTGGGCGGTGTCACAGCACGACAGGGGTGGAACGGGCAATGACCGATCTGACGGCGGCAGCGACGGAATCGGGCGCGGGGACCGGTGCGGCGGCCGATATCGACAGCCGTCTGGAGGGACACCGGGTCGAGCTGACCGGTTACTGCTACCGGATGCTCGGCTCGGCCTTCGAGGCGGAGGACGCGGTCCAGGACACGCTGGTGCGCGCCTGGCGCAACTTCGACAAGTTCGAGGGCCGCTCCTCGCTGCGGTCCTGGCTGTACCGCATCGCGACCAACGTCTGTCTGGACATGCTGAACGCGGGCAAGAAACGGGCGAGGCCGGTCGACCTGTCCGGTCCGACGCCGCTCGCGCAGGCCGCGCTCAACCCGCTGCCGGAGAACACCTGGCTGGAGCCGATGCCGGACGGCCGGATCATCCCCTCGGCCGACGACCCGGCCGAGGCGGCGGTGGCGCGCGAATCGGTGCGGCTGGCGTTCGTCGCCGCGCTCCAGCACCTGCCGCCGAAGCAGCGGGCCGTGCTGATCCTGCGCGAGGTGCTCGCGTGGAAGGCGAGCGAGGTCGCGGAGCTGCTCGACACGTCCGTCGCCTCGGTCAACAGCGCCCTCCAGCGCGCCCGCGCCACGCTCACCGATCACGAGTCCGTGGCCGCCGACGCGGCGAACCCCCTGGACGAGGAGCAGGCCAAGCTGCTGGAGCGGTACGTGGCGGCGTTCGAGGGCTACGACATGAAGGCCCTGACCGCGCTGCTCCACGAGGACGCGGTGATGACGATGCCGCCGTTCGACCTCTGGCTCCGGGGTCACGACGACATCACCGGCTTCATGACGTCCTTCGGCGCGAGCTGCGCCGACTCCCGTCTGATCACCGTCTCCGCCAACGGCACCCCCGCCTTCGCCCACTACAAGCCGAATCCGGAGGGGCCCGGGTTGGTGCCGTGGGCGCTCCAGGTCATCGACATCTCGGACGGCGCGATCACGGCCATGCACTGCTTCCTGGACACGGCGCGCTGGTTCCCGCTGTTCGGGCTGCCGGATCACTTGGACGCCGAGGGCGTGCCCGAAGGGGCGTGAGAGGGCGGTAGGGAGTGCTCGGTGGCGGGCCCGGTTTCGGGCCCGCCGGACCGGCTCACGTCCGTGGCAGGGGGCTTCACGCGGCGTGCTCATGCTCCTGCGGCTTCGGGGCGGTGGGCGCCGGGGTCAGGACCTTGCGGGTGATGCGTTCGGCCATGGCGGCGACCACGGTCCGGGGGCGGCGCGGTGTCAGGTGGGCGGTCAGGGCGTTGCCGAGTCCGGGGGCGAGGTAGCCGCGGTCGCGGTCCAGTGCGCGCAGGGCGGCGCGTACGACGGGCTCGGGGGTGGTCATGGAGCCGGTGACGGCCGCGTTGCGGGTGCCGATGACGTCGAAGAACGCGGTCTCGACCGGGCCGGGGCACAGCGTGAGCACCCGGATGCCGCGTCGGCGGTACTCCTGCCGCAGCGCCAGCCCGAAGTTGAGCACGAAGGCCTTGGACGCCCCGTAGACCGCGAAGTACGGGGCGGGCTGGAAGGCGGCGTTGGACGCGACGTTGACCACCGCGCCGCGCCCGCGCTCCAGCATGCCGGGCAGCAGTGCGTGGGTGAGGTCGACCAGCGCGACGACGTTGACCATCAGCTGGTCGTGGTCGCGGGCGCCCGGTATCTCCTCGAAGCGGCCGCAGGTGCCGAAGCCCGCGTTGTTGACCAGGAGGTCGACGGTCAGACCGCGGGCCGCCAGCTCGTCGGCGATGCGGCGGGCGGCGTCCGGCTCGGCGAGGTCCTGGACGACCACTTCGGCGCGCACGCCGTGCTCGGCGCTCAGGTGCTCGGCGAGTGCGGCGAGCCGGTCGCCGGAGCGGGCCACGAGGATCAGGTCGTGCCCCTGGGCGGCGAGTTGCGCGGCGAACTCCGCGCCGAGTCCGGACGAGGCTCCGGTGACGAGGGCGGTGCCGGTGCTGCTGGACATGAGCGCTCCTTTGATCGGCTGATCGACTGATCGGCGTCAACTGATACGTGAGAGTACCGATAACTCCTTCACTTGCAACAGCAGTGATGCAGTTAGCACGCAAAAAACTTCTGCGTTGTAGTGTGTTGCGGAGCAAGTGGGCGAGTGGAGAGACAGCAACATGAGCGAACAGCCGGCGGGACGGGCGTTGCGGGCGGACGCGGAGCGCAGCGTGCGCGCGATCCTGGAGGCGGCCGAGCGGGTCCTCGCGGAGGACCCCGGCGCGTCCATCGAGCAGATCGCCGCGGCGGCCGGTGTGGCCCGCACGACGATCCACCGGCGGTTCGCCAACCGGCAGTCACTGATCGAGGCGCTGGCACTGTCGGCGGCCCGTCAGCTCGCCCAGGCGGTGGACGACGGCAGGCCGGACACCGCACCGCCGCTGGTGGCCATGCACCGGATCACGGCCAACGTCCTCCAGGTCAAGGGCGCCTGGGCGTTCGCGCTGGGGCTGCCGGCCGACCCGGACAGCGAGGCCGCCGCCCTCCAGCAGGACATCGACCGCCGCTGCGTCGCCGTACTCACGCGGGCACGGGCGGAGAAGCTCATCGACGAGTCGGCCGACCTGGACTGGGTGCGGCGGGTCTACTACGCGCTGATCGGCGAGTCCCTGCGCGGCAGCCCGGACGGGTCCGACCCGGACGCCCTCGCCGCCCGCGTCATCGAGACCTTGCTGCACGGAGCGGGTCCGCGCGCCTGACCCCCGAGCGCCCGGACCGGGCCGCCCCGTCTCAGGACGTCACCTCCCCCAGCCCCACCAACTCCAGCAGCGCACGAAGCCCCGGGGGCGTCCCCCGTAGGCGCAGGCGGCGGCCGTTCGCCCGGCGGGCGGTCAGGGCGAGGCGGGCTATGGCCTCGACCGTGGTCAGGTCCGGGTGGGCGATGGCTCTCACGTCGCAGTCCACCACGGGGGCGTCCGACGCGGACAGGAGCGCTTCCAGGTCCGCGCAGAGGTGTGGGACGGCCTCGCGGGTGACGTGGCCGGAGACGACGAGGGCGGGTGGGGGCGAGGCATCCATACGGGGGAGACCGCCCGCGCGCCGGAAACTCATCGGGGGCCGCCGCGCGGGTATGCCGAACGGGACCGGTGACAGGCCACCGGTCCCGTTCGTCCGTGCGGGGAAGGCGCAGGTCAGGCGATACGTTCCCGCACCACCGGGGTGGCCGTGAACGAGGTGCCCGACGGGGCGATGTCGTAGGCATCGGGCAGTGCCTTCAGGGCGTAGTCGAACTTCTCCGGGGTGTCCGTGTGCAGGGTCAGCAGCGGCTGGCCCGCGGTGATCTCGTCACCCGGCTTGGCGTGGAGTTCGACGCCCGCGCCGGCCTGGACCGGGTCCTCCTTGCGGGCGCGGCCCGCGCCGAGGCGCCAGGCGGCCACGCCGATGTCGTAGGCGTCGAGGCGGGTCAGGATGCCGGAGGAGGAAGCCTTGATGACGTGCTGTTCGCGGGCGACCGGGAGCGCGGCATCGGGGTCGCCGCCCTGGGCGGAGATCATGCGGCGCCAGACGTCCATGGCGGAGCCGTCGGCGAGGGCCTTCTCCGGGTCGGCGTCCTTGAGGCCGGCCGCGTCCAGCATCTCGCGGGCGAGGGCCAGGGTGAGGTCGATGACGTCCCTGGGGCCGCCGCCGGCCAGGACCTCGACGGACTCACGGACCTCCAGCGCGTTGCCCGCGGTCAGGCCGAGGGGGGTGGACATGTCGGTGAGCAGGGCGACCGTGCGGACGCCGCTGTCGGTGCCGAGGGCGACCATGGTGGAGGCGAGTTCGCGGGCGTCGTCCAGGGTCTTCATGAAGGCGCCGGAGCCGACCTTGACGTCCAGGACGAGGGCGCCGGTGCCCTCCGCGATCTTCTTGGACATGATCGAGCTGGCGATGAGCGGGATCGCCTCGACGGTGCCGGTGACGTCGCGGAGCGCGTACAGCTTCTTGTCGGCGGGGGCGAGGCCGTCGCCCGCCGCGCAGATGACGGCGCCGGTGGTGTCGAGGACGTCCAGCATCTCGGCGTTGGAGAGGTGTGCGCGCCAGCCGGGGATGGACTCCAGCTTGTCGAGCGTGCCCCCGGTGTGGCCGAGGCCCCGGCCGCTGAGCTGGGGGACGGCCGCGCCGCAGGCGGCGACCAGCGGGGCGAGCGGGAGGGTGATCTTGTCGCCGACGCCGCCCGTGGAGTGCTTGTCGGTGGTGGGGCGGGAGAGGGTGTCGAAGTTCATCCGCTCACCGGAGGCGATCATCGCGGCGGTCCAGCGGGCGATCTCCGTACGGTTCATGCCGTTCAGCAGGATCGCCATGGCCAGCGCGGACATCTGCTCGTCTGCGACCTCGCCGCGGGTGTACGCGTCGATGACCCAGTCGATCTGCTCGGGGGTCAGCTCGCCTCGGTCCCGCTTGGTGCGGATGACGGAGATGGCGTCCATGGTCTGGAGTCCTTCCGGCCGGTACGTACGTACGCATGAGTCCTGTTGACTCTACGCGCATAGAGGGTGAAAGAGACGCCGGGTGGGCCCGGAGAGCGGGCCCACCCGGCGGTGGTCAGCCGAGGTGTGCGGGGCCGAACGCCTGCGGGAGCATGTCGTCCAGCGTGCGCAGACCGTCCGGGGTCTCCAGGACGAGCTCCGGTCCGCCGAACTCGTACAGCAGCTGGCGGCACCTGCCGCACGGCACCAGGACCTCGCCCGACCCGTCCACACAGATGAAGTGGGTCAGGCGGCCGCCCCCGGTGGCGTGCAGCTGGGAGACCAGGCCGCACTCGGCGCACAGACCGATGCCGTACGAGGCGTTCTCGACGTTGCAGCCGGAGATCGTGCGGCCGTCGTCGACGCGGGCGGCCGCGCCGACCGGGTAGCCCGAGTACGGGGCGTACGCCCGGGACATCGCGTCCCGGGCGGCCGCACGCAGCGCTTCCCAGTCGGCCGGGGCCATGGCGCCCGTCGTCACTTGCCCTCGCCCTTGCGGTACGGCAGGCCGTCGGCCTTGGGCATCCGCAGCCGCTGCGCGGACAGGGCGAGCACGAGCAGCGTCGTGACGTACGGGGCGGCGTCGACGAACTGGCTCGGGACCTGGTCGGTCAGCAGGTACCAGGTGAACAGCAGCGCGGAGCAGGCGGCCGAGATCACCGCGGCCACGTACTTCTTCCGGTACAGCTGCCACAGGACGGCGATCACCAGCAGGATCGCCAGGAGCAGCAGCATCGCGTGGACGTTCTCCGCCCCGCCGCGCAGCTTGAGGCTGTCGGTGAAGCCGAAGAGTCCGGCGCCCAGGGCCATGCCGCCCGGCATCCAGTTGCCGAAGATCATCGCGGCGAGACCGATGTAGCCGCGGCCGCCGGTCTGGCCCTCCTGGTAGATGCTGCTGGCGACGATCGAGAGGAAGGCGCCGCCGAGCCCGGCCAGCCCGCCGGAGATGGTGACGGCGATGTACTTGTACTTGTAGACGTTCACGCCGAGGGTCTCGGCGGCCACCGGGCTCTCGCCGCAGGAGCGCAGCCGCAGTCCGAACGCCGTGCGCCACAGCACCCACCAGGTGACGGGGATCAGCAGCAGGGCGACGACGGTCAGCAGGGACAGTCCCGTGACGAGCCCGCCGATGATGCCGGCGAGGTCGGAGACGAAGAACCAGTGGTGCTGTTGAAGATCCTGGAGCCAGTCGGAGAGCCCGGGGATGGTGATCTTGTCGATCTCCTCCAGGCGGGGGGACTGCTTGGAGGAGCCGCCGGGGTCGTTGGCGAAGGTGAAGTTCGACAGGTAGCGGGTGACGCCGACGGCGAGGATGTTGATCGCCACACCGGAGACGATGTGGTTCACGCCGAAGGTGACCGTCATGACCGCGTGCAGCAGGCCGCCGAGCGCGCCGCCGATGATGCCGAACGCGACGCCCGCCCACGGGCCCCACTGGAATCCGGCCCAGGCACCGAACCAGGTGCCGAGGATCATCATGCCTTCGAGCCCGATGTTGACGACACCGGCCCGCTCCGCCCACAGGCCGCCGAGACCGGCGAGGCCGATGGGGACGGCCAGTTCCAGGGCGCCCGCGACCTGGCCGACGGAGGTCACGTCGTCCGCGCCGCTGATCAGCCGGACCATCGAGACGAGAGCGAGCGCGCCGGCGACGATCAGCAGGACGACGGGCAGGGAGAGCTTGTGGCGGCCGCCGCCCTTCTTGGGGGCGACGCGTGCGGCGGAGACTTTGCTGGTGCTCACAGGGCCGCCTCCTTCTCGGTCGTGAGGGCGTGGCCGGCGGCGAGCTCTTCGCCGACCTTCTGCTGCTGACGGCGGGTCCCGTAACGGCGGACCAGTTCGTAGCTGATGACGACGGAGATCACGATCAGGCCCTGCATGATCGTGGCGATTTCCTTTTCGAAGCCGAACTGGTCGAGCGGGGAGGACGCCTTGTCCAGGAACGCGATCAGCAGGGCGCTGAGGGCGATGCCCACCGGGTGGTTACGGCCGAGCAGGGCGATGGTGATGCCGGTGAAGCCGATGCCGACCGGGAAGTCGAGGCTGTAGGTGTGGGTGTCGCCGAGCAGCGTCGGCATGCCCGCCAGGCCGGCGACCGCGCCGGAGATCAGCATCGAGGTGAGGACCATCTTCTTGGCGTCCACACCGGATGCCTGGGCGGCGCTCTCACTGGCTCCGGTGGCCCGCAGGTCGAAGCCGAAGCGGGTGCGGTTCAGGACGAACCAGTAGACGAGGCCGCAGCCCGCGGCGACGAACGTGAAGCCGTAGATCTCGCCGGACTCGGCGCCCAGGGACAGCCCGGGGAACCAGCCGGACTCATGGATCTCGCCCGTCGTCAGGTTGTTGGAGCCGGCTGCCTGGTCACCGAAGTTCTTCGGCAGGATGAGCCAGGCGATCAGTGCGGTCGCGATGGAGTTGAGCATGATCGTGGAGACGACCTCGCTCACTCCCCGGGTCGTCTTGAGGATGCCCGCGATGCCCGCCCAGAACGCGCCGACCAGCATCGCCACGATGACGATCAGGGCGATCTGGAGCGCTCCGGGGAGGTTGACGCTCGCGCCGACGAGGGCGGCCATCATCGCCGCGAGGCGGTACTGGCCGTCGACGCCGATGTTGAAGAGGTTCATCCGGAAGCCGACCGCGACCGCGAGAGCGGCGAGGTAGTACGTGCCGGCCTGGTTGATGATCAGTACCTGTACGTCGGAGTACGACGCCTGCTCGAACAGCAGCCGGTACAGCTCGAAGGGATCGCGGTCCGACACGAGCAGCACCAGGGTGCTGAGCACGAAGGCGACGACCAGGGCGAGCGCCGGCCCGGCGAAGCCCAGGATCAGCCGGTCCTTGTCGAGTTTCTTCATCAGGCCTCGTCCTCCGGTGCTGCTTCGAGGTGACCTGCGGCGGCGCCGGTCATGGCCGAGCCCAGTTCCTCGGGGGTGATGGTCGCGGGGTCGGCGTCCGCGACGAGCTTGCCGCGGTACATGACGCGCAGGGTGTCGGAGAGTCCGATCAGCTCGTCCAGGTCCGCCGAGATGAGCAGGACCGCGAGCCCTTCGCGGCGGGCCTCGCGGATCTGGTCCCAGATCTGCGCCTGCGCGCCGACGTCCACGCCACGGGTGGGGTGGGCGGCGATCAGGAGCTTCGGCGCGTGGCTCATCTCGCGGCCGACGATCAGCTTCTGCTGGTTGCCGCCGGAGAGGGAGGCGGCCGTGACCTCGATGCCGGGGGTGCGTACGTCGTATTCGCGCACGATCCGCACGGTGTCCTGGCGGGCCGCCCCGGGGTCCAGCAGGAAGCCGCGGCTGTTGGGCTTCTCGGTGACGTGTCCGAGGATGCGGTTCTCCCAGAGCGGCGCGTCCAGCAGGACCCCGTGCCGGTGCCGGTCCTCGGGGATGTAGCCGATGCCGCTCTCGCGCCGCTTGCGGGTGGGTACCCGGGAGATGTCCTGGTCGCCCAGGGTGATCACGCCGCTGTCGGCGGACTTCATCCCGATGAGCGCGTCGATCAGCTCGGTCTGGCCGTTGCCCTCGACGCCCGCGATGCCGAGGACCTCGCCCTTGTGGATGGTGAAGCCGACATCGGACAGGACGTCGCGGACGGTGCCGTCCGGGTCCGTCATCGTGAGGGAGAGCCCCTCGACCCGGAGCATCGGCTCATCCGTCACCGTGGACTCACGGGTCTCGGGCGAGGGCAGTTCGCTGCCGACCATCAGCTCGGCGAGCTGCTTGGTCGTGGTCTGCGCCGGGTCGGCGGTGCCGACCGTCGTACCGCGCCGGATCACCGTGATCTCGTCGGCGACCGAGAGGACCTCGCCGAGCTTGTGCGAGATGAAGATGACGGTCAGGCCCTCGGCCTTGAGCTCGCGGAGGTTCGCGAAGAGCGCGTCCACCTCCTGCGGGACGAGCACCGCGGTCGGCTCGTCGAGGATCAGGATGCGGGCGCCGCGGTAGAGGACCTTGAGGATCTCCACCCGCTGCCGGTCGGCGACCCCCAGGTCCTCGACGAGCGCGTCGGGCCGTACGCCCAGGCCGTAGGCGTCGGAGATCTCCTTGATCTTCTTCCGGGCGGCGGCGCCGATGCCGTGCAGCTTCTCGCCGCCGAGTACGACGTTCTCCAGGACGGTGAAGTTGTCGGCGAGCATGAAGTGCTGGTGCACCATGCCGATGCCGCGCGCGATGGCGTCGCCGGGGTTGCCGAACGAGACCTGCTCGCCGTCCACCGCGATGGTGCCCTCGTCCGGCTTCTGCATGCCGTAGAGGATCTTCATCAGGGTGGACTTGCCGGCACCGTTCTCACCCACGAGGGCGTGGACCGTGCCCTTGCGGACGGTGATGCCGATGTCGTGGTTGGCGACGACGCCGGGGAAACGCTTGGTGATGCCGTGCAGTTCTACGGCGGGGGGACTGCTGGACGCGTTGATGACGCACTCTCCTTGGCCGGACAGGAGCGGGAGCAGGGGCAGAGGGGCGGGGTGAAGTTATCGCGCCTGAGGGCTGTCTACACGCGTAGCGTTGCTGAATCGTCAGACGCTCGCGTGCGGCAGGGCCGGGACACCGGGGTCCGCGGCCTGTCCGAGAGTGCACTGCGACGGGCGGAACTCACTTCGAGGAGTATCCCGCAGGCCCGGAGCGGCGATGCCACGCGCTCCGGGCCTGGGGCCAGCCGTACGACGGGGGTCGTTACGGGGTGGTCTTGACGGTGATCTTGCCGTCGATGATCTCCTGCTTGGCCTTGTCCACGGCGGCGATGACGTCGGTCATCTCCGTGAACTTCGGGTTCGACGTGGCCAGGCCGACGCCGTCCTTGTCCAGGCCGTAGCGGATCTCACCGGACTGCGGCTTGCCGTCCTGCACGGACTTGATCAGGTTGAAGACCGAGTCCTCGACGTCCTTCGTGACCGAGGTCAGGATGGACTCCTTGTAGGCCGCCAGGCCCTTCTGGTTGTACTGGTCGGAGTCGACGCCGATGTTCCACTTGCCGGCCTTGGAGACGGCCTCGATCGCACCGGAACCGGCCAGACCGGCCGCCGAGTAGATCACGTCGGCCTTCTTGTCGAGCTGGCCCTGGGCAGCGGCCTTGCCGAGGTCGGGCTTGGAGAAGCCGTCGAAGTTCGGCGGCTGGGTCAGGTACTGGGAGATCACCTTCACCGAGGAGTTGGTGTCCTTGACGCCCTGCGTGAAGCCCGCCTCGAACTTCTTGATCAGCGGGGTCTCGACACCGCCGATGAAGCCGACCGTCTTGGTCTTGGTGACCTTGGCGGCGGCGACACCCGCGAGGTAGGAGCCCTGCTCCTCGTTGAAGACGATGTTGGCGATGTTGGAGCCGGTCACCGAGGCGTCGTCGATGATGCCGAAGGTGATCTTCGGGAACTTCGGCGCGACCTTCTTGATGGCGGGCGCGTAGGCGAAGCCGACACCGATGACCGGGTTGTTCCCGGCGCGGGCCAGCGAGGTGAGGCGCTGGACCTTGTCCGCGTCCGACTCGCCGTCCGAGGGCTCGGCCTCGGTGCCCTTGACGCCGAGGTCCTTCTCGGCCTTGGCCAGGCCGGCGTAGGCGGCGTCGTTGAACGACTGGTCCCCGCGTCCGCCGATGTCGTACGCGAGGGCGGTTTTCTTGTCCTTGGAGTCGGAGCTGCTGCTCGACGAGGAGGACGAGTCGCCACACGCGGTAACGCTGACTGCGAGTGCTGCGGACATGACGCCAACAGCGGCGATCCTAGTGATCCGGCGCAAGGGAAGGCTCCTTCAAACCTGACCGAAGCGCCTCTTCCGGCGCTGGTTTCGCCGCGATCGTAACGCGCGTAGATGTCAGATAAAGCCCTGTACGGAAGCCGTTATCGGATCGTCGTGTACCCGGGGCGACCTGTCCGGTTACAGATGATTGCCGTAGAGCAACACGGAGGCGGTGAAGAGTTCCACCCCCACGGTGATCGCTTCCTCGTCCGCGTCGAAGTTGCCCCGGTGGAGGTCCAGCCCGCGCGTGTCGCCGGGGGTGCGGACTCCGAGGCGCGCCATGGCCCCCGGGACGTGCTCCAGGTACCAGGAGAAGTCCTCCCCTCCCTGACTCTGCTCGGTGTCCTCGATCGCGTACGGGCCGCGGCGGGCGGACATGGCGCCGGCCAGGAGATCGATCGCGGCGGCGTCGTTGACGACGGGCGGGACGCCGCGGATGTAGTTGATCACCGTCTTGGCGCCGTACATTCCGGCCACCTCGTCGATCGCGGCGTGCACCAGGTCCGGGGCATCGCGCCAGGCCCCGAGGTCCAGGCAGCGGACGGTGCCCGACAGCTCGGCGTGCTGCGGGATGACGTTGCAGGCGTGGCCGGTCTCCAGCCGTCCCCAGGTCAGCGCGAGCCCCGACCGGGCGTCGACCCGCCGGGCCAGCAGCGCGGGGACCTCGGTGGCGACCTTGGCGGCGGCGGTGACCAGGTCCGTGGTCAGGTGCGGGCGGGCGGTGTGGCCGCCCGGCCCGTCGAGGGACAGTTCGAGCCGGTCGCAGGCGGAGGTGATCGCGCCGACCCGCAGCCCGATCCGGCCGACGTCGACCTTGGGGTCGCAGTGCACCCCGATGATCGACCCGACACCCTCCAGCACCCCCGCGTCGATCGCGTCGGGCGCCCCTCCGGGCAGCACCTCCTCGGCCGGCTGGAAGATCAGCCGCACGGGGTTGGGCAGCAGCCCCTGCCGGTCCAGTTCGGCGAGCACGAGGCCGGCGCCGAGGACGGTGGTGGTGTGGATGTCGTGCCCGCAGGCGTGCGCCCGGTCGGGCACGGTGGAGCGGTACGGGACACCGGTCTTGCTGTCCGGGATCGGCAGCGCGTCGATGTCGGCCCGCAGCGCGAGCATGGGCCGCGTCCCTTCCCCGCGCGTCCCCACGTCACACATGAGCCCGGTCCCGGAGGTGAGCACCCGGGGCGCGAGCCCCGCCTGCTCCAGCCGGGCCTTGATCGCCGCGGTGGTGCGGAACTCCTGGTTACCCAGCTCGGGGTGCATGTGCATGTCCCGGCGGAAGGCGATCAGCTCGGCGCGCAGGGCCTCGGGCAGGGCGCCGGGCAGGGGCTCGCCCTGGGGCAGGTCGGCATCGGACTCGGGACAGATCAACTGGCTCACCTGTTGAAGGGTAAGCCTCTTCCCCCCTCAACTGACCATGAAACAAGAAAACTTCAGCCACTTAGAGGAACAAAAGACGGCGTCGACATGTGTGACATGAGATGGAGACGGGTAAACTCCGCCGATTCCACCCCTCGCAATCCCCGGTACGGTCGCCGAACCCACGGCCTAATCTGTGTCCTCGACGGCGGACCCGCATGCGCGCACGCCGGACACTTGGACGGTCGCCTTGGTGGCGCCGTGGGACGAGGGGGGCCTCGGCAGTGCTCAACGCGGTGGAACAGCATGTTCAGTCATGCCCGGAATGCGGGGCGGAGATCCGGACGGACCGCAGGTTCGTGGCCTGGTGTGCCGCTTGTGACTGGAATGTGGACCCGGGGCAGCCGGAGGCGCCGACAGGGCGGCTGGAGATCCTGCGGCACAGACTGGCCCGGCAGCACGGCGAGAGGCTGCTGGCCGAGGTGACGACGGACGGACCCCTCCGTCCCCGGCGCGGTGCGACAGGTGCCCTCGCCCTCACCCTCGCACTGGCCGTCCACGGCGTCACCGCCGTGCTGCTCGTCGCGGGGCTGCTACTCGTGACTCTCGGCTGGGGCAGCGCGCTCCCGCTCCTCGGCGCCGTGTGCCTCGTCGTGACCTGGGCCCTGCGCCCCCGGTTCGCACGCCTGCCCGGAGACGAACCGGTCCTGCGCCGGGCCGACGCACCCGAGCTGTTCGCCCTGATCGACGAGATCGCCGGGACGGTGGGGACGACCGGGGTGCACGCGGTGTCGGTCACCGATGAGTGCAATGCGAGCGTGTCGACGTACGGCCTCCGGCACCGGCGGCTGCTCTCCATCGGTCTCGGCCTCTGGGAGACCCTCACCACCGAGCAGCGGATCGCGCTGCTGGGGCATGAGCTCGGCCACTACGCCAACGGCGACACCCGCCGCGGCCTGATCATCGGGAACGCGATCCGTTCCCTGGACACCTGGCGGTACCTGCTGACCCCGGTCGAGCACCCGACCCCCGTGGAGGCCGTGTGCAACACCCTCTATCTGCTTCCGCGTTCCGCGGTCACGGGCGTCCTCATGGTCCTCGACCACCTGACCCTGCGCACCACACAGCGCGGCGAATACCTGGCCGACTCCTTCGCCGCCCGCTGCGGTTCCACGGAAGCCGCCGTGGGCCTGATGGACCGGCTGCTGGTCAGCGAATCCGTCACAGCCACCCTGCTGCGCGAGTCCAACACTCTCCGGAGCCGCCGCTCCGGGCCCCCGGCAGACCGTGAGGCCTGGGACGGGCTGTGGGAACGTCTGGCCGCCCACATGGACTCGATTCCGGCGAGCGAGCACGAACGGCAGCGCCGCCGCAGCGCGCTGCGCGGTCACAGCGTCGACTCCACGCACCCCCCGACCCATCTGCGCCGGGCCCGGCTGCTGGCCACGGCCGCCCTGCCGGCGGCGGTCACCGTGGACGCCGCGCGCCGTACCGCGCTGCAGGCAGAACTCAAGGGGGCACGGAACACGGTGGCGCGCCGCGTCATGAACGGCCGCTGAGGGCTGTCCCGCACGAGCCCCTCAGCCCCGCAGCCCCCGGCGTACCGGGTACAGCGCCAGCCCGATGCACAGGGCTCCGGCCGCCAGCAGGTCCAGGCTCACGGCCATCGTGACGGCCCCGGCCAGCACCAGCAGCGGAGACGGGGCGGGGACCACGTCCCTGCGGAGGAACGCGAGCAGCGTGACGAGCGCCAGCAGTCCGAGCCAGAACAGCATCGGCACCACCGAGTAGACGACCGGCATCACACCGGGCACGTCCTGGATCTTCTCGAACATGTCGCTCATCGCCCGCTTGTCCGCCGCGAGGAACCCGACCACCAGGTCGATCGAGGCCTGGACCGCCACCGCGGCAGCGCCCAGCAATCCGGCCGCGGCCGCCACCCGGATGCCGGTCCGCCCGCCGCCACGCACCCCGGCCGGCCGCCTCAGCCCCAGGAACACCGGGACGAACGCCAGCACCCCGGCGAGGAAGAGCACGTGCGCCACCGACCACCACACCCCGGGGCCGTAGTCACCCACCGCGCGCCCCGCGAGCCGCACCACGCCGTAGCCGGCCATCAGGGCCGGGCCTGCGAGGAGCACCCTCGTGGTGACCGCGGTGTCGGGGCGACGCCGCGTCAATTCTGTTGTCCGCATGGCCTCATGGTCGCGTCGTGCCCGCGCCGGCAGCTATCGGGGATGCCCCGGGCACATCCCTGACCCGGACCCCGTGGCAGGTCGGGGACGGACTCGGGGTCATGCCTCCGTAGTGATCGCCGTCGCCCGCCACGGTGCCAGGCGGTGGACGTCGCGGGCCGTCTCCGTGACGCCGGTCAGGAAGCCCTGGGCTCTCGGGGACGCCGTCTCGTGGAGCCATTCCGGGGCGATGTCGCAGACGGCGACCTTGACCTCGGTGCCGGTGAGGGCGAGGGGCAGGGTGTGGACCACCGTGGAGGGGAAGCTCAGGACCGTGCGGCCGATGGGGCCGCGGCGGGCGATGAGTTCCAGGGGGAGGTCCGGGCGGACGATCTCCAGGCCGGTGGCCGCCTCCAGGGCGTGGAGCTTCTCGGTGGATTCGCGGCGGTGGGCGAAGTAGCGGGTGGCGCCGTGCGTACGGGCCAGGGCCGCGACCGCCTCCAGGTAGCGGGCGCGGTCGACCACGCCCGTCTCGACCAGGGAGGTGCCGACCAGGTCAGCGCCCTTGGTGAGCAGCGGCGGGCCGAAGCGGGAGCGGGTCCAGGAGAAGGTGTTCGGGATGAGGGTGACGCCGGGCGGCGGGATCACCGGCATGGCCGTGAACAGCTCGACCTCGCGCGCCGCCGACGGGGTGAAGCGGCGGCGGGCGGTGGCCGTCACGGGGGCGAGCGCCAGTTCGCGGGGGCCCGAGCCGCCCCGGCGGTGCCAGCGCACCAGGCGCTCGCCCCGGGTGAGCTGGGCGACGAACTCCATGGTGGCGGTGCCGTCGTCCACCACGGTGAGGCGGCGGGGGCGTACCAGTGTGAGCAGGAGCTGTACGTAACGCGAGAACGGGTCGCCGATGACGATGTGGTCGGCGTTCCGTATGAGCTTGGTGAGGGCGCGCAGCGACTTCAGCGGGGTGCCGGAGTCGCCGCGCGCCTCCTGCCAGCGCACGGTCATGCCCTCGTCGCGGGCCAGCTCCGCCATCCGGCGCAGCTGGCCGCGCGACATCGGGTCGACCGGGGGGAGGACGACGACGGTGACGTCCGTGAGGACGCGGCCGCCGCCTCCCTCGGTGACGGCCCACTCCAGGACGTTCAGGAGCTGGACCGGGCTCTCGACGAAGGCGAGGTTCACCGGCCGGCCCGTCAGACCGCGACCGGCTCGGCGGCCGGGGCCGCCGAGCCGCTCTCCGCGACGACGCCCGGGACCCGGCGGAGCTTCTTCATCGGGCCGAGCTCGGACTCGTACACCTTCTTGACGCCGTCGCCGAGGGAGGCCTCGATGGTGCGGATGTCGCGGACGAGGCGGGTGAGGCCCTGGGGTTCGACGGACGCGGCCTGGTCGGAGCCCCACATGGCGCGGTCCAGGGTGATGTGGCGCTCGACGAACGCGGCGCCGAGGGCGACCGCGGCGAGGGTGGTCTGGAGGCCGGTCTCGTGGCCGCTGTAGCCGATCGGGACGTTGGGGTACTCCTGCTGGAGGGTGTTGATGACCCGCAGGTTCAGCTCCTCGGCCTTCGCCGGGTACGTGGAGGTGGCGTGGCAGAGCAGGATGTTGTCGGAGCCGAGTACCTCGACCGCGTGCCGGATCTGGCGCGGGGTCGACATGCCGGTGGAGAGGATCACCGTGCGGCCGGTGGCGCGCAGGGTGCGCAGCAGTTCGTCGTCGGTGAGCGAGGCGGAGGCCACCTTGTGGGCGGGCACGTCGAACTTCTCCAGGAAGGTGACGGCCTCGGTGTCCCACGGGGAGGCGAACCAGTCGATGCCGCGCTCGGCGCAGTGCTCGGAGATGGCCCGGTACTCGGTCTCGCCGAACTCGACGCGGTGGCGGTAGTCGATGTACGTCATCCGGCCCCAGGGGGTGTCGCGCTCGATGTCCCACTGGTCGCGGGGGGTGCAGATCTCCGGGGTGCGCTTCTGGAACTTGACGGCGTCGCAGCCCGCTTCGGCGGCCACGTCGATGAGCGCGAGGGCGTTGTCGAGGTCGCCGTTGTGGTTGATGCCGATCTCGCCGGTGATGTACACGGGCTGCCCGGGTCCGGCGGTGCGGTTGCCGAGGGCGCGCAGACGGGAGGTGCTCATGGGATGTTCCTTACTCGGTGGGGGCTGAGGCGTTGGTGAGGGTGGGGCCCAGGAGCCAGGCCGCGATCTCGCGGACGGCGCCGAAGCCGCCGGGGGTGGTGGTCACGGTGCGCGCCGCCGCGCGCACCGAGTCGTGGGCGCTCGCGACGGCGACGGGCCAGCCGGCGAGCGCGAAGCAGGGGAGGTCGTTGACGTCGTTGCCGACGTACATGACGCGTTCGGGGGCGAGGGACTGTTCGTCGCACCACTGCTTGAGCGCGAGGTCCTTGCGGTCGATGCCGTGCAGGACGGGAATGCGCAGCTTGTGGGCGCGGGCGGCGACGACCGGGTTCTGTTCCGTGGAGAGGATCAGGAGCGGTACGCCCGCCTTGCGCAGCGCGGCGATGCCGAGTCCGTCGCCCCGGTGGACGGCGACGGTCTCGCGGCCGTCGGCGTCGATGAACACCCGGTCGTCGGTCTGGGTGCCGTCGAAGTCGACGACGACCGCGTCGATGTCGTCGAGGGTGGGGAGGGGGGCCGGGTCCGGACCGTGTCCGCGAAGTCCCGTCGTACGCCGCAGGCCGGACGGGACTTCGTGGGCACCGTCCAGCAGCGGGGCCAGCGCGCGGGCGCGGGCCAGGTCGTGCGGGTCGTCGATCTCCAGGACGCGGGCCGGGTCGGTGCGCACGAGGGCGGTGTCGCCGAAGAAGCGGTGGCGGTGGGTGCGGAACCCGGCCGCGTCCATGGCGTAGGCGGCGCCCGTTTCGAGGAGGTCCTCGGGTCGGTCCTGGCGGCGGGGGCGGAGCGACTTGTCGTGGTTGACGCCGTAGTTGTGGTCCTCGACCGCGCTGCCGTCGCGCCACAGGAAGCCGTGGAAGGGGGCGACGGTGACGGCCGTGTCGGCGCCCTCGCGGGCGACGGCGGCGGCGACCCGGTCGATGTCCTCGCGGGTGGTGAAGGGGCTGGTGCACTGGACGAGCAGGACGACGTCGACCGTGCGGCCGTGCATGGCCTCGTAGGCGTCGAGGGCGTGCAGGACGGCGGCCTCGCTGGTCGCGGTGTCGCCGGCGATGGCCTCGGGGCGCTGTACGCAGTGCAGTCTGCCGTCCTCGCCGAGGGCCTCCCCCGCGGCGCGGGCCGCCTCGGCGACGGCCGGGGCGTCGGTCGTCACGACGACGTCGCTCACCTCGCCCGACGCCAGGCAGGCGCGGACCGCGCGGACGACGAGCGGTACGCCGCCGACCTGGGCGAGGTTCTTGGCGGGCACGCCCTTGGATCCGCCGCGGGCGGGGATCACGGCGAGCACGGTGGGCTGCGTCATCGGTGCTCCAGTGGGTGTGTTGGTGGGGTCGGTAATTGGGGGGTGGGTGAAGGAGCGGGGCTGGGTGCGTGCAACTGCAAGGCGGAGGATTGAGGCAGATGGGGTCTCCCCTGCTCGAACGGAGTTGAGAGCTTGGGGAAGGAGCGTTGTTGATTGACGACAACGCGGCAGATGCGCGTGCCCAGCCCCGCGACGCCGCCCCCCAATTACCGACCCCACCCCGGTGGTGGTTTTCACAGCTCGCCCATGCGCCGGACGACCGGGGCGACGCGCTGGACGCCGTGGCGGTACGCGCCCCGGGCCGCGCCGCGGACCGCCTCGCGCACCGCTCCCCTGACCCGGCCGGTCTCCCGGACCGCGGTGGCGCCGGGCAGCGGGTGGCCGTCGGGGGCCAGGTGGTGGCGGGCGAGGATGCCGGGGAGGTAGCCGGGGGCGGTGGCGGGCGTGTAGTAGGGCGCGGGGTCGGGCAGCCGGCCCCGGTCGAGCAGGGCGGTGACCCGGGCGCGGGCGGTGTCGTAGGCCGTGGCGTAGCCGCCGTCGGCGGCGACGCCCTGGCCGGCCAGCCACGCGGGGTCGGGCCGCGGGCGGTCGCCGCTGTCCAGGGCGTCGAAGGAGGTGAGCAGGCCGGAGCCGGTGAAGTGGTGGTTGCCGAGGGTCTCGCGGACGCCGAGGTCGGTGAGGACGGCGGTCGGGATGCGGCGGTGCAGGGCCTCCAGGGCGGCCGTCGAGGAGACGGTGACCAGCAGGTCGGTGCGGTCCAGGACCTCGCCCATGTGCCCGTAGACCAGGCGGAGGTTGGGCGGGAGGCCGCCGGGCAGCCGCTCGGCGAGGCGCTGGTAGGGGTGCTCCTCGATGTGCGTGGTGTGCTCGCCGGGCTTGGAGCGCAGCTTCAGCAGGACCTCGCGTCCCGGGTGCAGCCGGGCGTGCTCGGCGAGCCTGCGCAGCAGGTACGTGCGGTCGGCGCGGGATTCCGGTACGGAGGGCTGGGCGGCGAACACGAGGGTGTCGCGGCCCGGTTCGGACCGGTAGGGGGCGCCGCCGAGGAACGGCAGGGCGGCCTCCGTGACGGCCGAGGCGTCGGCGCCCACGCCCTCGTACACCGCGCGGAAGCGTTCCGCGTCGTGGCGGGAGTTGGCGAGGACGATGTCGGCGCCGTGCCGCAGCAGGAGCCCGTCGGTGAGTTTCTCGTAGACGACGCCGACGTAGCCGGTGACGACGACGGGCCTGGCGGGCAGCCGGAGCGCGGCGAGGCCGTGCAGCATGGCCTGGACGGCGCCGCCGACGAGGGCGAGCACGACGACGTCGTAGCCTTCCTCGCGCACGGTGTGCAGGAACTCGACCGCGGTGACCTCGCGGACCCGGTCGGTGCTGATGCCGACGTCGCCGACCTCGGCGAGCTGGCGGGCGGTCGGGGTGGCCCGGCCGCGCAGCAGCAGTCCGCTGATCCGCGCGGGGGGCGTGGCGGCGCGGTCGTCGCCCGAGGTCAGCCGGCGCGCGGTGAGCGCGCCCCACTTCCATCGGGTGTCGGAGTCGGCGAGCACGGCCACCCGGAGCGCCGGGGACCGCGGGTCCGTTGACGCCGCCGCTGCGGGAGAGGCCGAATTGCTGTTGCTGAGGGGCACGTCCAAGACGTTAGGAAGGCCCGGGGATGGGCGGCCCAACGTAAAAGCAACAAAGGGTTAACAGCCCGCCGACGCTTGCCGAACCCGCAGCCCGGCCCGTTGGAAGGGGGCCGGAGAATTCCCTCGGGGGTTCGGCGGTTCACTGTTCCGACGGATTGTGTTCATCCGTCGTCCGCACGGCCGACAGGGCGAATGCCCGGCCCGGAACTAGCGTGACGCGGGTGGTCAAGCTCTCCGTCATCGTGCCGTTCTACAACGTTCGGACATATGCGCCAGACACCCTCAGAAGCCTTCGGGCCAACGCCCGCGAGGACTTCGAGTTCATCCTCGTCGACGACTGTTCGACCGACGGGACCGCGGAGCTGTTGCGCCGCGCGCAGGAGGAGATTCCGGGGGTGGCCGTCCTCGGACACGAGCAGAACGGCGGTCTGGCCACCGCCCGGAACACCGGTCTGGACGCGGCCCGCGGCACCTATGTCGCCTTCCTGGACGGCGACGACTGGCTGGCTCCCGGTTTCTACGCCGGGCTGCTGGCCAGGACCGAGGCGCTGGGCTGCGACTTCGTGCGCACCGACCACGTCCAGGTCGACGGCCGCAACCGCACGGTCCACCGCGTCCCGCACGGCCGCCGGGGCCAGGTCATGGCCCCCCGGGACGCGATCCTGCCCGCCACGCGCACCACGTCGGTCGACTACGCGTACGCCTGGGCGGGGCTCTACCACCGCCGGCTCCTGGACCGGGGGCTGCTGCACTTCACCGACGGGCTGCGTACGGCTGAGGACCGGCCGTGGATCTGGCGGCTGCACCGCGAGGCGGATTCCTTCGCGGTGCTCGGCCTTCTCGGAATTTTCTACCGGCGGGGCGTCGCCTCGTCCCTGACCCAGATCGGCGACATGCGCCAGCTCGATTTCATTCGCTCGTTCGACCAGGTCGTACGGGAAACCGCGGCGGACCGCGACGCGCACGCGTTGCTGCCGAAAGCGGTGCGCAACTATTGCGCGATCATTTCCCATCACATGGGCGCGGTGGAGAGGTTCGAACCTCCCGTGGCGCGTGCGCTGAAATCGATGAGCGCGGGTGCGCTGCGGCGGATGCCGCAGGACGTGCTGGACGAGGCCCTGGACTCGATGGACGTCGAGCGGGCGACCCTGCTGCGCCGGCTGCGCCGCCGTCCGGCCGCGAAGGAGGTGGCGGCCGCGTGAGCAGCAGCCGGAGCCGTACGACGCAGGTCTTCCTCGCCTCCACCCTCTACGGCACGGCGACGCTCGCCGCCGCCCTGGACGCGGGCCTCTTCCCCGGCGCGGACCGTCGCATCCTCCTCGTCGCGAACAACGCGCCGGTCCCGGAGACGGCCCCCTCTCTCGACGAGATGCCGGGATTCGACGCCCTGCGCACACGTTTCGACGAGGTCGTGTCGTGGAACGCGACGATCGCCCCGCACCACCCGGGCGTCTGGTCGCCGCGCCCGGACGACGTGCCGCTGTGGGAGCGGCACCTGCGGCTGGCGTGGGGGCTCGGTGACGACGAGGTCGAACTGGCCGTGGAGTCGATCCAGGTCGACCCGGCCATGGCGCTGTGCCGGATCTTCACCGGGGTACCGGTCGATGTGTACGCGGACGGGCTGATGAGCTACGGCCCGACGAGGAACCGGATCGATCCGCTGGTCGGGACCCGGGTGGGACGGCTGCTCCACCTCGATCTGGTGCCGGGGCTGCGGCCCCTGCTGCTCACGGAGTTCGGGGTGGGGGCGAAGACCGTGCCGACGGACGCCTTCCTGAAGGTGCTCGGGGAGCTGGACGACGCGGCCGGCGCGGCGGCGCTGCCGGCCGTCGAGTCGCCGGCGCTGCTGCTGGGCCAGTACCTTTCCGCGCTCGGGCTGATCGGGGCCGCCGAGGAGGAGGAGCTGCATCTGCGGATGATGCGGGGGGCGGTCGCGCGCGGCCACAGCCGGCTGGTGTTCAAGCCGCATCCGACGGCCCCGGCGCAGTGGTCGCGGGCGATGGAGGAGGAGGCGGGCCGGCTCGGCGCGGAACTGACCGTGCTGGACGGGGGCCTGCTCACGGCTCCGGTACTGGCGGAGGTGCTGTACCGGCGGATGCGGCCGGCCCTGGTGGTCGGCTGCTTCTCGACCGCGCTGCTGACGGCGTCGGCGTTCTACGGGCTGCCGGTGGCACGGGTCGGTACCCGGACGCTGCTGGAGCGGCTGACGCCGTTCGAGAACAGCAACCGGGTGCCGGTGACGCTGGTGGACGCGCTGGTGCCGGACCTGGAAGAGGGGGACGGGCCCGCGCTCGTCCCGGCGGTGGCGCCGGAGGGGCTGAACGACCTGGTGAGGGCGGTCGGATTCGCCATGCAGCCGAGGATCTATCCGCAGCTGCGTCCGGTCGCCGAGCGGTATCTCGCCGCCCGGACGGCCGCGGCCGGGCGCTACTTCAAGCGCAGGCGGCTGACGTCCCTGGGGCTGCCGGGCGGGGTGCCCGAGCAGTTCGCGTTCCTGCCGCGCAGCGCGGCGGTGCGGCGGGTGGCCCGGCGGGCGCGGGCGCTGCGGCGGATGGCGCTGCGGTAGACGTACGTGGCCGAGGGGGCGGGGCGCCGGTGGGCCCCGCCCCCTCGCCCCGCGTCAGATCCCCTTCAGCTCGGCCGCGTTGGCCTCGGTGACCTTCCACAGTTCCCGCTGGCGCCCGTGCACGTCGGCGACGGCTGCCGGGTGGTCGTCCAGGAGCCCGGCCGCCCGCTCCGCGAGCCGTGCCCCGAGGTGGCGGTCGTGGACGGAGATCCCCCACTCGGGCCGGTCGATGTCGGACAGGAAGTACGCCATCTTGGGGTGCGAGATCAGGCTGATGACCGGGGTCCCGCAGCCGAACGGGATCATGCCGGCGTGGCCGCGCATCCCGATGACCAGCTTGGTCCGTGCGTAGGTGTCCCGGATCTCGTCGTTGCCGAAGTCGTACATCGGGATGACGGGCAGCGAGATGCCGTGCTCGCGCCGCAGGTCGAACGCGATCCGCTCGTCGTCCAGCGAGTGGGCCACGCACTTGACCTCGGCGCGGGTGCCGAGCGCCTTCACCGCGCTCGCCGTCTCGGCCAGGAAGTGCGCGTAGTCGTGGCCGAAGCGGAGCCCCGAGCGGTCGTACGCGGCGTTGAGCAGGACGGTGTCCTCGCGTTCGGCCGGGTCCTTCCAGCCGTCCACCAGCTGCCGGGTGACGGTGGTCGGGCAGGGCTGGAAGCGGACCTTGTCGTGCAGGGACGCGGGCAGCAGCGCCCGGACCTTCTCGATCGAGCCGTGGTTGCGCAGGCCGAAGAACGCGGCGCGCTCCACGAGCTTGCGCAGCGAGGTCAGGAACCTGCCGCGTCCATGGCCGTACGCCTGGCCGTCGAAGGCGTTGAAGCCGACCGCGTAGACGATGACCGGCACGTCGATCCGCTCCAGCAGCCGGTCGGGGACGTTCCACTGCCAGCCGCTGTTGCCGTTGGGCGCGGTGTCCGGGATGAACAGGCCGCCGCCACCGATGACGAGGCCGCGGCGGGCGTTGACGCGTTCGAGCGCCGCCTCGTCGAACAGCCGGTGGGCGTGGACGGAGTGCCAGCGGTCCGGCCCGGTGTCGCGGTCGAAGGCCAGCCGGACGCTCTCGGGGAGGAGCTTGTCGCCGGCGTTGCCCTGCCGGTCCATGTAGAAGGCGACATGGGCGAGCTGCCGGTCCGCCGGGCCCTCGGCCGGCGCGGGGGCCTCCTGGGTGCGCAGCCGCATCAGCCGGTTCGCCCGGTGGGTCGGGTCGACGGCGAGTCCGTCGTGTGCGTACCGGGACGCGGCCGCGTCGTCGCCGTGGATCCAGGCGATCTGGGCGAGGCGCGAGAAGGCGGTGGCGGCCCGGTTGGGGGCGGCGGTGGCGAGCAGGAGCTGGGCGCGGGCCTCCTCGTAGCGCGAGACGCTCATCAGCGCGTGGCCCAGGACCTCGTGCGGCCACGCCTCGTCCACGGGGATGCGGACGGAGCCGAGCAGGTCGGCCGCCTCCTGGTACTCGCCGGCCGCGATGTGGGCGGCGGCGACCCGGCGGGCGCTCTCGGGGTCGGCGGTGCGGCGGACGTGCGGGGTGCCGTAGTGCACCAGCAGGTCGTGGTGTTTGGTGCCGGGTGCGGCGAGGTAGGCGGCGCGGAACTCGGCGTCGCTCAGGTCGAAGTCGCGCCACCGGTCCTCGGCCTGCCCGTACCCGGCCTCGCCGCCCTGCCAGGGCTTGTGGCGCCCGGTGAAGTGCAGGATCGCGGTGGTGTCGGGCACCGGGAGGTCGCCGGAGAGGCGGCGCTTGACGTAGTTGTAGCGGGCGTCGAGCCGGACGAAGTCCCCGTCGAGCACGGCGTTCAGGATGCCCTGGTCGTGCTTGTCCAGCTCGTACGCGCCGGAGCGGCCGGTCTCGTCGATCCTGGCGCAGAACGCGTCGCTCAGATACTCGCGCTGGATGACCAGCAGACCGCTGTTGAGCTTGTGCTGCCCGTAGAAGAACTGCGGAACGGCGGCGAGCCCGTCGCGCAGCCTCAGCAGTTCGCCCAGGTCGTCCAGGACGATCATGTCGGTGTCGAGGGTGATCACGGTGTCGTAGTCGCGCACCCGGAAGACGTCGAGGATGAAGTAGGCCTTGCGCACCAGGTAGTTGTCCTGGTCGCCCTTGGCGTACGTGTCGTAGTGCGCGGCGTCCACCCGGCGGAAGTCGGCGCGCGGGTGCAGGGCCCTGATCCGTTCGACCGATGCGGGGCGCAGCCCGTCGTGCAGGACGATGAAGTCCTCGCAGACCCCGGGGTTGGACAGGGCGAGGCTGCGGAGCAGGGTGAGGAAGCCGGGGAGGTAGTTCTCGTCCACGAAGCTCGCGAAGGCGACGCGGCGCTTGCCGGTGAGGGCGTTGGCGGGGGTGGGCGGTGCGGGGGTCGTCGTCATCGCAGGGAGATCCTCGTCTCGGTGACGCTCCGGGCGCGTTCCATGACCCACGCCTTTTCGCTGGTGTACTCGTGCACGGCGGTGATGGGCATCTTCATCGCGGCGGGCAGCCGGTAGGCGCCGCTCTCGTAGAAGTCGAAGCCGATCAGGTCGAGGCGGGGGCTGACGTCCAGGAAGTCCAGCAGCCACAGCATGTTGAAGCCGCTGGTGGGGATGGCCGGCCAGGCGTCGGTGCCGACCCGGCCGATGTCGCGCAGCGGCCAGCGCAGCGACTCGTCGCCCAGGTAGCGCTGTGCGCCGGGCACCAGCCGGTTGCGCAGCGAGTACTTCCAGTCGCCGGAGATCCCGCCGAAGACCAGCCGGGTGTCGACCTTCTTGTCCCAGTTGAAGCCGTGCTTGTGGATGGTGGCGTGGATGTCGGTACGGCTGCCGGTGGCCGCCGGGTCGATGCGGTACGAGTTGAAGCGGACGACGAGGTCGTACGCGTCGATCTCGGCGCCCAGCGAACTGTTGCCGACGCGCCGCGAGTTGGCGATCAGGCAGATCGACCTGCCGGCGATGCGGTTGCGGAATTCGCCGAGTGTGGTCCAGGTGACGCCGCCGAAGGCGGGGTCGGCGACCGGGCCGCGCATCCGGGTCCTGCGCTGTGCGGCGTACAGCGCGACGAGTTCGGTGAGCGCGGCCGGGTCGCCGGTGGCGGCGGGGGCGCCGCCGCTGCCCGGGGCGCCGGCCGCCTCCAGTGCGAGGGCGAGGTACTGGCCCAGCGCCTCCTGGATCTCCGGGACCGGGGCGCCGGCCCGGTCCTGGGCGATGAGCGCGCCGATCAGCCGGGACCGCGCCCGGTTCCAGTCGCCCCGGCCGGCGAGGGCCAGGCCCTCGGCCCAGGTGTCGGTGACGGAGGCGGCGGCGAAGGCGGCGGCCTCGGGGCAGCCCTGCTCCAGCTTCCGCAGCAGCTCGCCCTGGCTCTCGGCGCCGGCCCGCAGCCCGGCGGTCTTCGCCGCGACGCCGAAGCCGTCGTCGTCGGTGAGGGCGAGGTAGCGCTCGTACGCCTCGACGGCGGCGCTCTCCGCGCCCATCGCCTCCAGCACGCGGGCGCGCAGCCGCCAGGCCGCCCGGGAGCGCTTGCGCTGGGTCAGCACGGTGTCCGTGATGAGGACGGCGAGCTTCAGCTCGTCCTCGTAGCCGCAGTCCAGGGCCTTGTTGCCGACGGCGAGCAGCGGGTCCATCAGCGGGTCGGCGAGGGCCGGGGCGGAGCCGGTGCCGCTGCGGGGGACGCGGCGCAGCAGGGTGACCGGGGAGGCGTCGGGGGCGGTCCGCTCCAGGGCGGCGTGGGTGGCCAGCATGTGCCGCAGGGCCTCGGCGAGCGCGGTGCGCCGCCGGTCCAGTCCGGCGACCAGCTTCCCGCTGTGCGCGGCACAGGCCCGCAGGCAGGTCGCCAGGTCCGTCGGCCGGACGGTGGCGAGGGAGGCCGTGCCGCCGCCGGACGGTATCGGTTCCGGTGCCTCACGCTGTCGTGGCCGGCGGGTGCGGGCTTTCGTCATGGCGCTCCAAGCGTCTGGTGCCCGTGGGGGGAGGGGCGTAGGGAGGGGCCGGATGTCCGTCGGCCGTTCGGGGTTCCGTGGCACGTTAGGAAACCTGAACGGCCGCGGGATGAACTCGCCCTGTCGGCCCGGGAAACTGCGCTCCGGCCCGCCGGACATGTGCGGCGGCGGGCCCGTGCCGGGCGGGGCCCGGGGGGTGTTCTCCGGTGCCTGGATGAACGCCTGCGGACCATCAGGTGAACCGCCTCCCGCTCCACGGGATTTCACGATGTCCGATGACATATTCGACGCATCATGAGGACTCCGTCGCTTCTCCGGTCGCCGCGCGGCCGGTGTGCCACTCTGGCGGCCCTGCTCGCCGTCGTGACCGTCTGCGCGGGGGACGCGGCGGCCCGCGGTTTCCCGTTCGGCCCGCGCACCCGCGCCGTGAACGACCTGGGCAATCAGTTCGTCCCGTTCCACACCCACCTCTGGGACCTGCTGCACGGCCGGGCGGACGGCGGGCTGCTGCTCAACTGGCGGTCCGGGTACGGAAGCAGCTTCCTGCCGGACCTCGGGACGTACCTCAGCAGCCCGTTCGCGCTGCTCGTCGGGGTGTTCCCGAGGGACCGCGCCGACCTGGCGGTCTACGTGATCACGCTGGTGAAGACGGGCGTGGCGGCGGCGGCCATGACATGGCTGCTCACCGCGTTGCGCCGGGGGCGCGGCCGGGAGTGGGTCGCGGTCGTGCTGGGCGCCTCGTACGCGCTGTGCGGCTGGTCGGTGATCGAGGCCGTGTACAACCCGATGTGGCTGGACGGGCTGATCGCCCTTCCGCTGCTGTGCCTGGCAGGTGAGTGGGCGCGGACCGGGCGGCGGCCGGTGCTCGGCACGCTCCTGGTGACGCTCGCCTGGGTGTCGAACTTCTACACCGCGTACATGGCGACGCTCGGGGCGGCGCTGGTGCTGGCGGTCCGGCTGCTGCTGGAGGACGGCACCGCCCGCGAGCGGATACGGGGGCTGGGGCGCGCGGTGCGCACGGTCCTGCTCGGCATCGGGCTCGCCGCCCCGGTCCTCCTGCCGGTCTTCCTCGGCACCCGGCACGCCTATCCGGGCCTGGACCGGGAGTTCGCCCCGGCCGGCTGGTCCGATGTGGCGGCCCGGCTGCTGCCCGCCACGTACGGCTTCTTCAGCCCCGCGCTCTTCCTCGGCACCGGTTCCCTGCTGCTCGCCTGCGCGCTGGCCTTCCACCGCGGGGTGCCGCGCGCCGAGCGGTGGGTGTGGCCGGGGCTGGTGGCGCTCGTCGTCCTCTCCTTGCAGTGGGGGCCCACGCATCTGCTCTGGCACGCGTTCGCGACGCCGAACGGCAGCCCGTTCCGGCAGACGTTCGTGCTCTCGGGCCTGGTGGTGATCGCCGCCTGGACCGCTGTGGCGCACGGCCGTCCGGACCGGCGGGCGCTGCTGTGCGGGGCCGGGGTGCTGGTGCTGGTCGCCGCGGGCGCCGCGCCCAGCGACCTGGTCAGCCGCTGGACGTATCCGCTGTTCGCGGCGGGCCTGGTGGCGGCGGTCTGCGCGTTCGCGCTGGTACGCGGCGGCCGGTTCGCCGTGCTCGCGGTGGTGCTGCTGGTCGGGGCACAGGCCGGGCAGGCCGCGGCGACCACCGCGTACGCCGACCGGCAGCGGCTGAGGCAGCTGGACGACTACGCACCCTGGGGCGAGCGCCAGCGCCTCCAGGCGGAGGCCGTCGCCCGCGCCGACGGCTGGCCGCGCCACCGCACCGACCCGGGGCTCGAACAGGCCACGGCGAACGACCCGTTGACGGTCGGCGGTCAGGGCGGGGCGTACTACAGCAGCCATACGCCCGACGTGACGACCCGTACCTTCCTCGCGCTCGGCGGCGGCTGGACCTCGCGCGGGCGCGCCTTGCAGAGCCTGGACAATCCGGTGACCGACGCGGTGTTCTCGGTCGGCGCCCGGGTCCACATGCCCCGCGACCCGCACCAGAGCTGGAACCGCCCGGACGCCCGTCCGGTGACCGTGACCCGGCAGGACGTGCCGCCGCTGGTGACCGTGCGCCCGCCGGGCTCCGCCGCGTCCGGCTGGGGCCGCTCGCCGTTCCGCAACCAGGAGAAGCTGCTCGGCGCCCGGGTCTACACGCTGCCGACGACGACGCTGCGGTCGACCGACGGCGTGCCCGCCACGGACCGCAACACCCACGCGTACGAGGCCGAGCCCGGCACGTACACGCTGAGCGCGAGCTGTCCGGCGGGCAGCCGGGTGTTCCTGTGGGCGCCGGACCTGTTCGGCACCGCGCTGCTGGGCACGGCCGGCGACCCGCTGGACATCCGGGGCGATCTGCCGGCCCGGCGCGCCGGGGTGCTGCCCCTCGGCACGGGATCGGGCCGCATCGCGGTGAGCCTGCGGGCGGAGCGGCCCGGGACCGTGCCGCACGACTCGGTCGGCTGTCTGGACCCGGACCGGCTGGCCTCGGCGGTGGCGGGGCTGAAGCGGACGGGGGCGACGCGGGTGACGGTCTCCGGCAGCGGCGTGCACGCGTCGCTCCCGGCGGGCACCCGGGGAATCGCGGTGCTGGCCGCGCCCCGGATCGCGGGCTGGAGCTGCGACGGGCGCCCGGCGGGCTCGTACCTGGGCCTGGTCGCGGCCCCGGTGGCGGAGGGGCGGACCACGGTGGACTGCGCGTTCCGGCCACCGGGCCTGCGGGCGGGAACGGCGGCCGGGGCGGCGGCCCTGGCGGGGCTCCTCACGGTGGCGTTCGCTCCGACGGCCATGGGGCGGGTGCGGGTGCGGATACGGGAACGGCGGCGGCGCGGCTGACGGGGCACGCCTGGGGGGCGCGCACGCATGGCCTACGGCCCGGCGGGGTACGACAGCCGCCCCCGACACGCGCATGGTTGACGGCCCGACCGGGTACAGCGCCGACCCCCGACGCGCGCATAGTTGACGGCCCGACCGAGTACAGCGCCGACCCCCGACGCGCGCATAGTTGACGGCCCGACCGGGTACAGCGCCGACCCCCGGCGCGCGCATGGTTGACGGCTGGGCGGGGTAGCGGTGGCGGCAGTCGTCCTCAGTGCGCGCCGTACCGGGCCTCGATGCCCGCGACGATGAGCCGGAGACCGTCCTCGAAGCGTTCGTCGTAGCGGGCGAAGATCTCGGGGCCGGCCGCCGCGGCGAGCGGGTAGCGGGCCAGCCGTTCGGCGCGTTCGCCGACGTCGAAGCCCTCGCGCGGCCCCTGATCGGGCATCGGGCGGACGCCCTGCTCCTCGCTGACGAAGCCCATCGTGTACGCGTACGCGGTGGTGCCCGCCCGTACCGCCTGCCACAGCTCGAAGCCCGCGCCGACCATGGTCCGCAGATGGGTTTCGAGGCCGTCGGCGTGGTCGGTGCCGGTGAACCGCGCGCCGCCGTAGACCTTGGCCCCGTCGCGGTAGCGCAGCAGGGCCCGGCGCAGTCCGCTGTTGTAGGCGACGAGCTGTTCCTGCCAGCCCTCCGGGGTTGCGGCGGGGAGGTCGTCGGCGAGCATCCGCCGGTACATCACCGTGGCCATCTCGTCGAGCAGCGCCTGCTTGTCCTTGAAGTGCCAGTAGAGCGCGGGCGCCTTGACGTCCAGCTCCTTGGCGATGGCGCGCAGGCTGAGGCCGTCGAGGCCCACCTCGTTCAGCAGCCGCAGCGCCGTGTCGGCCACCCGGGACCGGTCGATCTTCGTCGTACCCACGGTGCCAAGTTAACAGCCCTTCCTTGACAACTTAACACCGTTAAAGTCACACTCGGACCATGGAACTTAACACCGTTAAGGAAACTGACGTCCTCGTCGTCGGCGCCGGCCCGTGCGGCCTCGCCCTGGCCTGCGACCTGGCCCGCAGGGGCGTCCGCGCCCTCGTCGTGGAGCAGGCACCGGGCCTCTTCCCCGGCTCGCGCGGCAAGGGCGTCCAGCCCCGCACCCGGGAGGTCCTGGACGACCTCGGGGTGGGCGGCGCGGTCCGCGCGTACGGCGGCCCGGCACCGGTCGGGATGGCCTGGCAGAACGGCGAGCGGATGGGCGAGCACCGCATGTTCCGGGTCGCGCCGCCGACGGACGCCGAGCCGTACGGGGAGCCGTGGATGATGCCGCAGTGGCGCACCCAGGAGATCCTGCTCGCCCGGCTGCGCGAACTGGGCGGCGACGTCGCGTTCTCGACCGCGCTGACCGGCCTGGACCAGGACGCCGAAGGGGTCACCGCACAGCTGACCGGCGGCCGGGCCCGCGCCTCCTACCTGGTCGCGGCGGACGGCGGACGCTCCACCGTGCGCCGGGAGCTGGGCATCGCGATGACCGGGGAGACGGTGGACCCGGCGCCGATGCTGGTGGCCGATGTACGGATCGCCGAGGGGGCGCTCGACCGGCTCAACTGGCACATGATGAACGCCGACGCGGGGTTCATCACGCTCTGCCCGCTGCCCGGCACCGAGGACTTCCAGCTGGTCGCCCAGTTCAAGGAGGGCGAGCCCGACACCTCGGCGGACGGGGTCCGCGCGGTGGTCGCCGCCCGCACGCACCTGGCAGCGGCGGACGTCACCGAGGTGCGCTGGGCCTCCGACTTCCGCCCGCGCGCCGCCCTGGCCGACCGCTTCCGCGACGGACGGGTCTTCCTGGCCGGGGACGCCGCCCACGTCCACTCCCCCGCGGGCGGCCAGGGGCTCAACACCAGCGTGCAGGACGCGTACAACCTGGGCTGGAAGCTCGGGCAGGTGCTGCGGCACGGGGCGCCCGCCGCCCTGCTCGACAGCTACGAGCGGGAGCGCCGCCCGGTCGCCGCCGAGATGCTCGGCCTGTCCACCCGTATCCACCGGGGCGAGCAGGAGCGCGGCAGGGCAACCCAGCAACTGGGCCTGGGCTACCGCGAGGGCCCGCTGTCGGTGGGCCGGGCAGGCGCGCTGGAGGCCGGCGACCGCGCGCCCGACGGACCGGCGGACGGCCGGCGGCTGTTCGACGTCTTCCGGGGCCCGCACTTCACGCTGCTGGCCGTCGGCACCGAAGCGCAACTGCCGGAGCCCGGCACGGCGGCACTGCGGACGCACCGGCTGCCCGACGCCTACGAGCCGTACGGAACGGGCCTGTTCCTGATCCGCCCCGACGGCTACATCGGCTGGGCGGGCCGGGACACGGCCGGTCTTGCGGAATACCTCACCCCGCTGGGCCTCGGCCTCGCGGCAGGCTGAGCCGGCCTCGTCAGACGCTGCTGAGCGACAGCTTCGCGGCGAACCCGAGGAACAGCACCCCGGCCGCCGACGTGGCCCCCGCCGAGAGACGCCGGCGGCTGCGGAACGCGGCGGACAGCCGGGTGCCGCCGAATATCAGCATCGTCAGGTACAGGAAGCTGGCGATCTGGAGCAGGGTGCCCAACACCAGGAAGGAGAGCGCCGGGTAGGCGTAACCGGGGTCGACGAACTGCACGAAGAACGAGATCAGGAACAGGATCGCCTTCGGGTTGAACAGGCTGACCACCAGCGCCCGCCGGTACGGCCGCTCCATGCCCCCGGGCACCTGCGCCGCGTCCTCGCCCTCCCCGGTGATCTCGGCGACCCTCCGGTGCCGCTCGCGCCACATCGACACCGCGGCCCGCAGCATCCCGATGGCCATCCAGGTCAGATACCCCGCACCCGCGTACTTGACGACGGCGAACAGCACGGGCGTCGTCTGCAACAGCGAGGAGGCGCCCAGTGCGGACAGCGTCATCAGCACGGTGTCCCCGGTCCACACCCCGGCCGCGGCCACGTACCCGGTCCGCACCCCGCGCCGGGCGGCGACGGACAGCACGTACAGCGAATTCGGCCCCGGCAGCAGAACGATCAGCACCAGGCCGGCGAGATAGGTCGGAAGGTCGGTGACACCCAGCATGAAACGGAGTGTCGCACGCGGGTACGACACCCGGTCCGCCAGGTCCCGCGAGCCCGCCGCCCCGGACCTCGTCGCCGTGTCACCGCCACGGCGGCAGCCGCATCGTTACCGCTTTTCCATCACGCGCAAGGATTCGGCAACCGGTCGGAGCGGGAACCCGTCCCATGGAATACACGGATTCAGGGGGTCGGGATGACAGGCACCAGCAGGACCGGGCGCGGATGCGCGCACAGGGGCGTCCGGGGAGGCGGCGCGGCCACCGCCGCCGTGGCCGTCCTGGCGCTGGCGGCCGTGACCGCCGGGTGCAAGGCGCAGGCGGCCGACAGCGCGCGGGCCGCTCCGTCGGCACCGGCGAGCAGCAGTTCCGGCTCGCCCACCGAGGACGCGAAGCCGGGCGGGGACCGGACGGAGACGGCGAGCCCGTCCGCGAGCGCCACGAAGACGAAGGAACCGGCGAAGGCGCCGCCGAAGCCCAGCGGCACGCCGTCGTCCGCCGATCCGCAGGGCACGGTTCTCATAGCGAGCGGGGCGGAGGGCAAGCAGGTGCGCGAGTTGCAGGCCCGGCTGCGTCAGATCGGGCACTTCAACCGCACCCCCACGGGCTACTACGGGTCCGTCACGGCCACCGCCGTGCAGTCGTTCCAGGGCAAGCGCGGCCTGTCCAGGACCGGGAAGACGGACACCGTCACCTGGCAGAAGCTGCTCGGCATGACGCACACGCCGACGGCCGCCGAGCTGAACCCCCCGACCACCGTCCCGGTCGCCGAGCCGGACAAGCGGTGCCTGACGGGCCGGGTGCTCTGCATCAGCAAGAACAGCCGGACCCTGTCCTGGATGATCGACGGCAAGGTCGTCTCGTCCATGGACGTACGGTTCGGCTCGCAGTACACCCCGACCCGCGAGGGCACGTTCTCCGTGTACTGGAAGTCGCGGCACCACGTGTCGTCGATCTACCACACGGCCATGCCCTACGCGATGTTCTTCAGCGGCGGCCAGGCGGTGCACTACTCCTCGGACTTCGCGGCCCGCGGCTACAACGGCGCCTCGCACGGATGTGTCAACGTCCGGGACGAGGGGAAGATCGCGTCCCTGTTCTCCCAGGTCCGCAACGGCGACAAGGTCGTCGTCTACAAGTAGCGAGTCCTGCGAGCAGCGGGTGTTGAGGGGCGCGGGCGGGACCGGGGGAACGTGTCCCGCCCGCGCCATGTGCGCCGAGCCGTAGGTACGGGGGGAACCCCGGCTCCGGGCGCTGCCGATGACCAGTCGGCTCATTCTGTACAGCGTCCGCAGGCCGGAAAACGTCACACCCGGCGGTATCGGCCGTCAGCGGGCCGCCGCCGAGGCGGTCGGATCCGGCGCGGAGGAGGTGCCGGAACCCCTCGTCGCCGGGTCCGGGGCGATGGCCGCCACCGAGGGGCCGGGCGACTCGGTGAAATGGATGGACGGGAGCGCGCCCGAGGCGTCGCCGCCCTGCTCGGCGTTCCCGTCGCCGCTCTGACCGTCGCTGTCGTCGCCCGCCTTGTCGAGCAGCCGGTCGCAGAAGCGGTCCAGGTTGCGCGCGCCCTTGGCCAGGGCTTCGAGGCGTTCCCTGCGGTCCTTTTCGAGCTTGCCGTCGCGGTAGTCGCGGCAGGCCTTCAGGGTCTTGGCGTACCAGGCGGCGGACGTGTCGTCCTCGTCGCCGGACCCGCCGTGCCCCTTCTCGGTGTCCGTGGACCCGCCGGCGGCGGTGTCGTCGTCGGTGCCCGTCCCGCCGCCCGGCCCACTGCCGTCCGACCGGTCCGTACCGCTGTCGCCCTTGCCGCTCCGGCCGCTGTCGGGGGTGGTGCCGTCGGCGTGGGCGGTGTCCTCGCCGTCCTGGTCCGTGCCGCCGCCGGGGGGCGGGGCGTGCGGGGACGGGGTGCTCGGGTCGGGGGAGCCGGGCGGCGGCGGTACGGACGTCTCCTCGTCGGGGACGAGGCCGGAGCCCAGCTCCTCGGGCGAGGCGGCGGCCGAGACCGAGGTCGCCGGGGAGGGGGTGTGCCGGCCGAAGGGGACGGGCAGCACGCCGGTCCCGGCGGCCACGGCCACCCCGCCGATCGCGCAGCACGCCACGGAGGCGACCAGGCCGAAGCGCAGGGGCCGGCTCCAGCGGAAGGCTCGGTCGCCGCGCGGACCCGCCGCCCCGGCACCCGCGCCGGATGCGGCCCTGCCTATGCGGACGGGCGCGAGCATCGCGGTCCCGTCGTCGTCCGCCCCGGCTCCGTGCGCGGCGGCGGCCCGGCCCGGGGCCGTGCGGGGTGCGGTGCGGGTCCGGCGCGGGGCGGCGCGGAAGGCGGCCAGCGCGGCGGCCTCGCCGGGCAGTTCGCCTGTGGCGGGCAGGGCGGTGCGGGCTGCGGCGCCCAGGGCTGCGGCGAGGCGTTCGGCATCCTGACAGGGGCGGCCTTCGGCAGAGTCGACCGGTTCGCCGCGGAGCAACTTCTCCGCCGCTTCCTTGTCAAGCCATGCGTACTGCTCGTCGGCCATCACATGTCCTTCTGCGTCCGGGGACGCGAATGCGTCACACCGGCGGGAGCCACCAGGCCGGTGCGTGAGGGGCGTTGCGCGGGTACGGCGCCGAGTTCCGCCGCCTCCGCCGTGCTGTTCCGGAGAGAGGCCGACGGGGCCCCGGGGCCGGCCGGGCGCCGGGGCGGGACGACCGGTGCGCCGGTTGAGCCGCCGCGCGGAAGGCCGCCCTCCGGGGCCGCGGTGCGCGGGAGGCCGGTGTCCGTCACGGCACGGTGCGGACGGCCGGCCTCCGATGCGCCGACGCTCGTCGCTCCGCCGCGCGGACGGATGCCTTCCGGGGCGCTGGTGCTCGTCGCCGCACCGCGCGGACGGATGCCTTCCGGTGCGCCGGGGTCGGTCAGTCCGCCTCCGGCGGCAGGGCGCCCGGTGTCGTCCCGGCCCTCCCCGCTGTCGGTCCGCAGCAGTTCGGCGAGCCGCTTCAGACCGCGGTGGGCCGCGGTGCGGACCGCGCCCGGCCGCTTGCCGAGCGTCTGCGCCGCGCTCTTCGCGTCGAGCCCGACCACGACGCGCAGCACCACGGCCTCCGCCTGATCCTGCGGCAGCTGGGCGATGAGCGACATGGTGCGGCCGGTCGCCAGGGACTCGATCGCCTCGTCCGCGGTGTCGGAGAAGGCCGGCTTCTCGGACAGCTCCGTCTCGTCGCCGCCGATGGCGGGGCGCCTGCCGCGCATCCGGAGATGGTCCAGGGCGCGGTTGCGGGCTATGCGCGCCGCCCAGCCCCGGAAACGGTCGGCGTCCCCACTGAAACGGTCGAGGTCCCGGGCTATCTGCAGCCACGACTCGGACGCCACGTCCTCGGCGTCCGGCTCCCCCACCAGCGTTCTTATGTAGCCCAGCAGCCGCGGCTGCACAGCGCGGTACACAGTACGGAAGGCGTCCTCGTCCCCGTGCTGTGCCGCGAGCACCGCGGCAGTAAGCCCCGCGTCGTCCCCCAGCACTCCCTCAACCCTGCCCTGCCGTCTTAATCGCAGCTGGTCACCACTGCCGCGCCTCCCTGCGCGACTCAGCACGCTACGTCCTTCGCGTGCACCACGTCCATGACTTGTACAACCCGCAACATTTCCTCCCCTGCCCCCGGTGTGACAGAAAACGCACCCACGGCGCTGAGATGAGTACGGGGTCGTCCTGCGGCCCCGCGGAAGACGACCGGGGCCTCTCCTGTGGGGGGTGGCGGCCCCGGTCGTCCTCGCCGGGCTCCCGCGCGCGCCTCCTCGAAGAGCGCCGCCCTCCGGACGAGCAGGCGACTGCCGCGCTCGCCCGCGAACCGCGCGGCGTGCCGCCTCCTCCGGTCACCGACGCCGCGTACAGCCGGCGGCAGTCCACCGGGCACAGACCCGCCGGGACCTCCTCAGCCCCGCCCCCGTGCCCGTCGCGACACCGCCGCGCGCAGCACCCGCTGGCCCTCCGTCGACACGTCGAGGACCTGGCGCAGCCCGGCTCCGGCGGGGGCGGACTCGTCGATGCCGGCGAGCATCTCCAGGATCAGGGTCTGGCGCGCGGCCTCGCCCGCCAGCAGTGGGCCCGCGCCGGCCGGTCGGCCCGTGCGGCAGCGGGCCGGTAGATCCGGGGCGCCGGGCCGGGGCGCGTCGTGGCCGAGATGGACCTCCAGGGCCAGCACGGAACAGTCGTCCGCCCAGGCGCGCAGCTCCTCGCCCGCCCGCTCGTGCGGGGCCGCGGCGAGCAGTTCCCGGACCCGCCGGACCGGCTCCCCGGGGTCCGGCAGCGCGTCCAGGGCCGCGCGCGCCTCGGCGAGCCGGGCGGGCCAGAGGCTTGCGTCGGCGCAGCCGGCCCAGAGCGGGCGCAGCGGGTCGGGGTCCGCGCCCGCCCCGGGCTGGGGCAGACAGCGTTCGAGGCAGGCGGCCGCACTGGCGGCGAGCCCGCGCTCGTCGGCTGCGGCGATCAGTTCGAGCAGGCTCATGACGTCTCCTGTCGGCCCCCGCCCGTGCCGGTCCCCCGCCGGGACGCAGCGGGGCGCAGCGCTTCCTGTTATCGCATTCAGCGCCGAATGGCCGAAAAGCGTCACTGCTGCTGGCCGATTACCGCTGCCTCACGCTGCCGGTGCGCGCCGGAGCCCGAACCGTTACCCCACCGCGAGCGGGCCGAGCGTCGCCCGCTCGCCCTGCATCGCCGTCAGCCCGCGGACGAGCAGGACGGCGAGGACCGCGGCCACGATGTCCAGCACGTCGGAGAAGGCGACCAGGTCGAGCGCGTCGGTGATCTCGTCCAGGGTCTCGGCCGCTTCGTAGCGCCGGGAGGCGTACCGGCCAAACAGCTGTGCCGCGACCAGCGCCACCCACCAGGCGTGCAGCAGTACGCCCGGAAACGCGGACCGGCCGCCGGGGGTACCGGGCAGCTCGCTCGCGGTCCGGACGTCGCGCACGACCCGGTACGGCAGCCAGAGGTTGCCGATGGGCACGAACCAGGCGCCGATCGCCCAGCCCGGCCGCATGGAGTGGGCGCCCGGGTCGAAAACCTCCGCGTTGCGACGGACCCGGCGCAGCCAGATGAGGAAGACGACGGCGGTGGCCAGGAGAGTGAGGCCCTGGAGCGCGCCGGTGGACTGGTACAGCGCTTCGGCGTGGGTCCAGGTCAGGTCGTCGACCGTCGCGTAGCCGTCCTCCGTCCGGTCCCCGAGCAGCAGCCGGGCGTGGACACCGGAGGCGATCGAGAGGGCGTCCGCCACGGCCACCGAGCCGAGCAGCACGCACACCACCCTGCCCAGGGCGACCGGTGAGCGCAGGTGGTACAGGCCGGCCGGTACCGGTACCGGCCTCACCCTTTCCCCCTCGCGGTGGAAGCCGGTGCACATCGCGCACCGGCCGTCAGCGGTGCTGGCCGGTCTCGCACCACAGAGTGAACAGAGCATGGAAATGGAACCCCCCAGGATTCGGACGTCAACGCGTGGACCGCGCGTCCCTCCCCGGACAGCGCGGCAAGCGGAACGTAGTGTCCGGTCGCCGCCCTGTCCACCGCCAGGGGTTTTCAGCCCGCGTCGATCTCCTTCGCCAGCGAGCGGAACTTCTCCCAGGTCAGCTTCGGTTTGCCCGGGTCCCACAGCTTCTGGGACGTCGCCCGCAGCGGCATCCGGATGCCCTCGGCCACCTGCGCGGCGGTCTGGGCGTTCGGCAGGTCACCCCAGACGGCGAACCGGCCGCCCAGGATCTGGTCCGAGTAGCGCGCCGGGACGGGGGTGGTGCCGCGCAGGACGAGCGGGGTCCACTGCTCGTAGATCCGTTTGCCGGTGGGGTAGACGAAGGCGTTGGGCTGGCCGAGCACGTAGTACATGAACTCGTCGTTGAGGTTCAGGACCTTGCGGCCCTGGCGCAGGTACTCCTCCGGCGACCGGGCCCCGTACTCCTTGCCCGTCCAGTACTCGACCTCGATGTTCTTGTCGGCCTGGACCGTGCTGTCCCGGAAGAGCCCGTCGTTCCAGGCCTTCGGCTGCATGCCGTGCTTGCGGACCACCGCGGCCCGGTCGTTGAGCCAGCCGGTGGCGAGGTCGGCGATACCGGCCCCGGAGCCGTACTTCGCGACGGCGGCGCGCTGGAGCTGCGGGTACGAGGCGGCGGGGTTGCTCGCCATCAGCGCGCGGTACTCGTCGGCGCCCAGGTGCCAGTAGGCGCCGCCGAACAGCTCGGCGTACTCGCCGAGGAGTTCGTCGATCAGCTTGGCCGCCCCCGGTTTGGAGATGTCCAGCGACCCGGTCGACGCCACCCCGGAGACGTTGTGCAGCTGGAGGTCGGGGTGGGCGCGCAGGACCGCGCCGAGATGACCGGGCGAGTCGATCTCCGGGACGATCTCGATGTGCAGCCGGCCGGCCAGCGCGACAATCCGCCGCACCTGCGCCTTGGTGAGGTGGTCGGGCGAGACGACTTCGGGGTGGGTGTCGGACTCGATGCGGAAGGCCTGGTCGTCGGAGAAGTGCAGGCCGAGCTGGTTGAGCTTGAGGTCGGCCATCTCGCGCAGCCGGTCCTCGATCCAGGTGGCGCTGTAGTGCTTGCGCGCGATGTCGAGGTTGAGCCCGCGCTGCGGCTTGTCGGGCCGGTCGCGCACCTCGCCCTCGGGCATGGAGCCGTCGGCGCGCACGGACTGCTTGAGGGTGCGGGTGCCGTAGAAGACACCCGCCTCGCCGGGCCCGCTGATCGTGACACGCCCGTCGTGGGTGCGCAGGGTGTACGACTCCGGCCCGCCGGACGCCTTCGGGGCGAGGGCCAGCTCGATGTCCCCGGCACGGGCCGGCACCTCGCCCCGGTAGCTGATCTTCAGCTCGCCGGCGAGCAGCTTCCCCTCGTCGGCGAGCTTGCCGCTGCCGTCCGCGATGACGACCCCGCTGTTCTTGCCCGGCCGCCAGCCGGGGCCGTGGGCGGCGGTGTGCTCGCGTACGGCCGGGATGGTGCGGGGCGCCTTCGAGAGCGGGTAGCTGCGGGTCGGGGAGGGGGTGGGGGACGGTGCCGACGACGCCGCGCGGGACGTCTCGGAACCGTTGCGGTGTTCGGCTCCGGAGCCGTCGCAGCCGGCGACGGCGACGCTCGCCGCGGCCGCCGCCGCCGTCACGGCCATGAGAGCGCCGCGTGAGGGTGCCATCAGTCAGAAACCTCCGGTTTCAGGGTGAAGAGAGAAGAAATACAAGAAAACAGGTCAGATGCATGGAGGCAGCCGGGCATTCTCCTCACACATCCGCTCTTCAGGCATCGCGAAACTCTCCCGTCCGGGTGAAATTCGCGCATCCTTCGCACGACTGTTGCCCCGCCTCGCTAGCTTTGAGGCGCATTCGTCTCTCCTCTCGCCCCGCATCCGCCTGGTCCCGTCGGTCCCTCCCCCCTCCAGGTTCACAGATGCCGTTGACTCCAGGAGCCCATGCTGTCCAGGTCCAGCGAGTCCCACGCAGGCCTCCCCGAGCAGCCGGACCGGCCCGCCCGGCGCTCCGCCGTGCCCGTACAGAACCACGGCCCCCTCCCCGACCGGCCCACCGCGCCCGCCCCGGGCCTGCGCCGTTTCAACGACGCGCCCGCCCCGGAGGCCGAGGCCGCCCTGCTGGAGTGCTTCGGCAGCCACCGCTGGGCGCAGCGGCTGGCCGCCCACCGCCCCTACCCGGACGTGGAGGCGCTGCTCGCGGCGGCCGACGA
The DNA here is from genome assembly GCF_000373645.1 of Streptomyces sp. ATexAB-D23. Lineage (GTDB taxonomy): Bacteria > Actinomycetota > Actinomycetes > Streptomycetales > Streptomycetaceae > Streptomyces > Streptomyces castrisilvae. The sequence goes on from NZ_KB892002.1 coordinate 306,153, forward strand.
GGCGGGGTACGACCTCTCCCCCAGCGATCACACCCAGGCGCTGGCCGCCGAGGTGTCCCCGGCGCTCGGCCCGGACGCGCCGCACGCCGCCCGGCTCGCGCTGGACGCCGCGCACGCCGAGTACGAGCGCACCTTCGGCCATGTCTTCGTGATCTGTCTGGACGGCTACCGGCCCAGCGAGCACCCCGACCAGATGCTGGCCGGCATCCGGGCCCGGCTGGGCCACGACGAGGAGCGGGAGCGGGCGGTGACGGCGGACGAGATGCGGCGACTCGCCCGGGGACGCATCATGGCGCTGGTATCGAGTCAGTAACGGACTGACGGCGGTCCGTACGGGCCGGTTTCCCCCGCCCCCCGGCGGTAAGCAGGGTGCCGGGGGTCTGTCCATAGCCCGTCCGTGCCTGATTCGTTGCCACTTTGATCACACCAGAGGCCCCCGCGCGATCGAACCGACAATCCGTCGCTACGATGGCCGGGGCCGGTGGACCGTACCCGGCCGGGTCAGACCGACAGTCAAGCCGGCCGACCCCAATCCCCGCTCCCGGAGGGTTCTTCCGTGCCGGCTGGAACGCTGTACCGCGGCCGGGAAGGCATGTGGTCCTGGGTGGCTCATCGAGTCACCGGTGTCCTCATTTTCTTCTTCCTGTTCGTACATGTCCTGGACACCGCCCTCGTCCGCGTCTCTCCGGAGGCGTACGACGACGTCGTGTCCACGTACAAGACGCCGATCGTCGCGCTGCTCGAATACGGCCTGGTGGCCGCGATTCTCTTCCACGCGCTGAACGGTCTGCGCATCGTCGCCGTGGACTTCTGGGCCAAGGGCCCGCGCGTTCAGAAGCAGATGCTCTGGGCCGTGCTGGGCATCTGGATCGTGCTGATGGTCGGGGCCCTGTACCCCGTCCTCGGCCACGCCGTACGTGAAGTCTTCGGGAGCTGAGGCCGATGTCCACCGAAACGTCTTCCGCGATCGGCGCCGTCGAGGGTGTCTCCCTGTACGACGTCGACAACCCGGCCCCGGTCATCGAGCCGCCGCGCAAGCGGACCGGCAAGACCCCCAAGGGTTCGCGCACCAACTTCGAGATGTACGCCTGGCTCTTCATGCGCCTGTCGGGCATCGTGCTGGTCGTCCTGGTCATCGGTCACCTGCTGATCCAGCTGGTGCTGGACGGTGGCGTCTCCAAGATCGGCTTCGCCTTCGTGGCGGGCCGCTGGGCCTCGCCGTTCTGGCAGATGTGGGACCTGGCGATGCTGTGGCTCGCCATGCTGCACGGCGCCAACGGGCTGCGTACGGTCATCAACGACTACGCCGAACGGGACAACACCCGCTTCTGGCTGAAGATGCTGCTGTACACCGCCACGGTGTTCACCGTCCTGCTGGGCACGCTGGTGATCTTCACCTTCGACCCGAACATCCGCTAGGCGCCGGGCCCGAAGGACCAGAGGTAAACCATGCAGATCCACACGTACGACACCGTCATCGTCGGCGCCGGCGGCGCCGGCATGCGCGCGGCCATCGAGTCGACCAAGCGCAGCCGCACCGCCGTGCTGACCAAGCTCTACCCCACCCGCTCCCACACGGGCGCCGCGCAGGGCGGCATGGCCGCCGCGCTGGCCAACGTGGAGGAGGACAACTGGGAGTGGCACACCTTCGACACGATCAAGGGCGGTGACTACCTGGTCGACCAGGACGCCGCCGAGATCCTGGCGAAGGAGGCCATCGACGCCGTTCTCGACCTGGAGAAGATGGGCCTGCCGTTCGGCCGTACGCCCAAGGGCGAGATCGACCAGCGCCGGTTCGGCGGTCACTCCCGCAACCACGGTGAGGCCCCGGTCCGCCGCGCCTGCTACTCGGGCGACCGCACCGGCCACATGATCCTCCAGACGCTGTACCAGAACTGCGTCAAGGAGGGCGTGGAGTTCTTCAACGAGTTCTACGTCCTGGACCAGCTGATCGTCGAGCAGGACGGCGTCAAGAAGTCCGCCGGCGTCGTCGCCTACGAGCTGGCCACCGGCGAGATCCACGTCTTCCAGGCGAAGTCGGTCATCTACGCCTCGGGCGGCACCGGCAAGTTCTTCAAGGTGACGTCGAACGCGCACACCCTGACCGGTGACGGCCAGGCCGCCTGCTACCGCCGGGGGCTGCCGCTGGAGGACATGGAGTTCTTCCAGTTCCACCCGACCGGCATCTGGCGCATGGGCATCCTCCTGACGGAGGGCGCCCGCGGTGAGGGCGGCATCCTCCGCAACAAGGACGGCGAGCGCTTCATGGAGAAGTACGCGCCCGTCATGAAGGACCTGGCCTCGCGTGACGTCGTCTCGCGCTCCATCTACACGGAGATCCGCGAGGGCCGCGGCTGCGGTCCCGAGGGCGACCACGTCTACCTGGACCTGACGCACCTGCCGCCGGAGCAGCTGGACGCCAAGCTCCCGGACATCACCGAGTTCGCGCGTACGTACCTCGGCATCGAGCCCTACACGGACCCGATCCCGATCCAGCCGACCGCGCACTACGCCATGGGCGGCATCCCGACCAACGTCGAGGGCGAGGTGCTGGCCGACAACACCACCGTCGTCCCGGGCCTGTACGCCGCCGGCGAGGTCGCCTGCGTGTCGGTGCACGGCGCCAACCGCCTCGGCACCAACTCGCTGCTCGACATCAACGTCTTCGGGCGCCGCGCGGGCATCGCCGCGGCCGAGTACTCCGCGAAGAGCGACTTCATCGAGCTTCCCGAGAACCCGGCGCAGCTGGTCGTCGACCAGGTCGAGCGGCTGCGCAACTCCACGGGCACCGAGCGCGTCGCGGCGATCCGCCAGGAGCTGCAGGAGTGCATGGACGCCAACGTGATGGTGTTCCGCACCGAGCAGACGATCAAGACCGCGGTGGACAAGATCGCGGAGCTGCGCAGGCGCTACCTCGACGTGTCCGTCCAGGACAAGGGCAGGCGGTTCAACACGGACCTGCTGGAGGCCATCGAGCTGGGCAACCTGCTCGACCTCGCCGAGGTCATGGCGACGTCGGCGCTGGCCCGCAAGGAGTCCCGCGGCGGTCACTACCGCGAGGACTTCCCGAATCGCGACGACGTCAACTTCATGCGCCACACCATGGCGTACCGCGAGGTCGCCGACGACGGCACCGAGTCGATCCGGCTGGACTACAAGCCGGTCGTCCAGACCCGCTACCAGCCGATGGAGCGTAAGTACTGATGGCTACACCCACCCTGGACAAGGCCGACAAGGCTCCCGAGCCCGAGGCCGGTTTCGCCGACTCGCCGTACATCACGGCCACGTTCCGCATCCGGCGGTTCAACCCCGAGGTCTCCGACGAGGCCCAGTGGCAGGACTTCCAGATCGAGATCGACCCGAAGGAGCGCGTCCTCGACGCCCTTCACAAGATCAAGTGGGACCAGGACGGGACGCTCACGTTCCGCCGCTCCTGCGCGCACGGCATCTGCGGTTCGGACGCCATGCGAATCAACGGCAAGAACAGGCTCGCCTGCAAGACGCTGATCAAGGACCTGAGCCCGGAGAAGCCGATCACGATCGAGGCCATCAAGGGCCTCACGGTCCTCAAGGATCTCGTGGTCGACATGGACCCGTTCTTCCAGGCCTACCGCGACGTCATGCCCTTCCTCATCACCAAGGGGAACGAGCCGACCCGCGAGCGTCTCCAGTCCCCCGAGGACCGCGAGCGCTTCGACGACACCACCAAGTGCATCCTGTGCGCCGCGTGCACGTCCTCGTGCCCGGTGTTCTGGAACGACGGCCAGTACTTCGGCCCGGCGGCGATCGTCAACGCGCACCGCTTCATCTTCGACTCGCGCGACGAGGGCGGCGAGCAGCGCCTGGAGATCCTCAACGACCGTGACGGGGTGTGGCGTTGCCGCACCACCTTCAACTGCACGGACGCCTGCCCGCGCGGCATCGAGGTCACCAAGGCGATCCAGGAGGTCAAGCGCGCGCTGATCACGCGTCGCTTCTGATCCGCCGGCCGCGAGCGAGCGGCATAAGGGGCCCCGCCCGCCGAGGAGTTCGCACTCCTCGGGAGGCGGGGCCTCTTGCTGCGCACGGGCGGGCCCGGACGGTACGGTCGTGCGGAACCGGTGGTCGGTTCGCCAACCGCCGCACGGGGGTGCGCGGGGAGAACGAGAGCGGGGAACGTTGAGCGATCCGAATCCGTACGCGGACGACTCATACAAGTGGGGTCCTCCCCAGAACCAGGGAACCCCTCCGCCCGCCCCGGGCGGCCAGGGCTACGGCTACCCGGCCGCCGGGAACCCGGTCTACGGCTACCCGCAGCCGCTCTCGGGACCGCCGGCCCAGCCCCCGGGCTACGGGTATCCGGCGCCCCCGAACGCGGGGTACGGCTATCCGGGCGGGCCGGGCATGGTCCCGGCGGGCGGCGGGGCGCCGGTGCTGTCCATCGGTGACATCACGGTGATGAACGATTCGGTCGTGACGCCGTCCGGGACGATGCCCCTCAAGGGCGCGGTGTGGACGGCGACGGACATGTCGCGCACCGAGGAGAAGATCCCGCCGGTCGCGATCGTGCTGGCGATCATCTTCGCCCTGTTCTGTCTGATCGGTCTGCTCTTCCTGCTGATGAAGCAGAAGCGGACGACCGGCTTCATCCAGGTGACGGTGACCAGTGCCGGCCGCCATCACTCGACGATGATCCCCGCCATGCAGCCGGAGACCTTCGCGATGGTGATGTCCCAGGTCAACACCGCCCGCTCGATGAGCGTCTGAGGGCCGACGCCCCGATGACCGTCCTGCGGCACTCCGTCCACGTCCTGGCCCTGGAGCCCGAGCCGGCCGCCGAACTGGCCTCGCTGCTCTGCGACCTCGCCGAGTCGACCAGGGCCAGCGGCGGGAGCGTCCTCCTGCCGGGCGGGCAGCCGGTCGCGGACCTGCGGCTGGTGAAGGGCCGGCACCTCAGGTCCGGTGCGCGGTACGAGATCGCGCTGCCGGAGGAAGCCGAGCGGATGGCGCTGCGGGTACGCGAGTGGCGGCGCACCGCGGCGGCCGAGGTGGAGCTGCTGTTCGGCGCGCCGGACATGAGCGGCAGGCTGTCGCTGCGGCTGGCCGCCCCCGACCGGCCCCGGCTGTTCGAGGCGCAGGGCCGGATGTGGGGCCCGGACGGCTCGGGGTCGCTGCGCCGGGGCTCGGGGAAGGCGCGGGTCGACCTGACCGCGTGGTGGGCGGCGGCGCTGCTGCCGCCCGGGGCGCCGCCCTCGGCCCGCGCCCCGGCGACGGCCCGGGTGAAGCACCTGCTGGGCGAGGCCCGGCTGTATCTGCGGCCCCGGCGGGCGGCGGACGGCCGGTGGCTGGTGGAGGCCGCGGTCTCGCTGCGCGGCCGGTGGCTGCTGCGCCCGGTCGCCGCCGTCGCCCTGCTGCTGGCCGGGGGGCCGCTGCGGCGGGGCTTCCGGGACGGGGTGGAGCGGGCGGCCGAGGGGTGGAACGAGGCGGTGGGCGAGCTGCTGGCGCTGGGCCCGGAGGGGATCAGGGAGGAGCTGGCGCGGCAGGCCGCGGAGGGCCGCCCGCAGGAGAGCTGAGCGGCGCGCCGGGTCCGTCCGTCAGTCCCAGGCCGCGCCGCCCCGGTCCTCGGCGACGACCATGATGCGCCGCAGCATGTCGTTGAGCAGGGCCCGTTCGTCCTTGTCGAGGACGCCGAGCAGCCGGTCCTCCTCGTTCCCGAGGAACTTCATCGCGCCGATCCACGTCGAGCGGCCCTCGTCGGTCAGCTCCACGTCGACGCGCCGCCGGTCCGTGGTGGACGGCGTCCGGCGGACGAAGCCGCGGCGCTCCAGCGCGTCCAGCCGGCCGGTGACGGAGGCGGGGGCGAGGTCGAGGTCGGCGGCCAGTTCGGAGGGGGCGGCCGTGCCGCCGTGCCCGGCGAGCTTGTGCAGGGTGTCGAACTCCTGGCGGTCCAGGTCGAAGTCGACGAGGGACTGCTCGCGCACCCGGCGCAGATGGACGGAGAGCTTCTTCATCCGCGTCACCGCGCCCTCGATGTCCGGATCGAGCTCGGGCAGGACGGGCCGCCACCGCTCCACATGCCCGTCGGTCCAGTCGCGTCGCTGCATGCGCCCAGCCTACGCCGGGCCCCTGGGGCCGTATCCGCGAAGTCCCGCCCGGCCCGCGACGCCCTTCGGACGTACGACGGGACTTCGCGGACACGACACGGCCACCACTCTTCGGAACCGAAATTCTCGTTGACGAATAGTTCGGTACCGAAATAGATTCCGTCCATGGCCCACCCCTTGAGCACACGCTCCTTCCGGCTGCTCTTCATCGGACGCTCCCTCTCCATGCTGGGCGACTCCGCGATCCCCGCCGCGCTGACCCTCGCCGTCTACCTGGCCACCGGCTCGACCGGCGCCCTCGCCCTGGTGCTGGCCTGCGCGATGGTGCCCAAGCTGCTGCTGCTCCCGCTGGGCGGTGTCGTCGGTGACCGCTTCAACGCCCGCACGGTCGCCCTGACCACCGACCTCGTACGCTGCGCCACCCAGCTCTTCGTCGGCGCCGAACTGCTCTCCGGCGCCCCGGCACTGTGGCAGATCGCGCTCGCCGAAGCGCTCGGCGGCGCCGCCGGGGCGTTCGCGATGCCGACCGCCTCGCCGCTGATCCGCGGCACCGTGGAGGAGTCGGGGCTGCTGCGCGCCAACTCCCTGATGGCGGTGGTCGCCGGCGGCGCCCGGATCGGCGGGCCCGCCCTCGCCGGGGTCCTGGTCCTCACCGCAGGACCGGGCTGGGCCTTCGTCCTGGACGGCGCCACCTTCGCGGTCAGCGCCGCCCTGCTGTACGTGATCGAGGTCCGTCATGTCCCGATCCCCCGGCGCTCCCTGCTCGGCGACCTCAAGGAGGGCTGGGGCGAGGTGCGCGGCCGGGACTGGTACTGGACGAGCCTGATCGCCCACGGCGTCTGGAACGGCGCCGCGGCGGTGCTGATGACGCTCGGCCCGGCCCTCTTCCTGCACGGCCCCGGCGGCAAGGGCAGTTGGGTCATCCTCCTCCAGACCGGCGCGGTCGGCCTGCTGCTCGGGTCCCTGCTGGCCGGCCGGGTCCGCCCCAACCGCCCGGTCCTGGCCGCCAACCTCGGCGGCGCGCTGTACGTGCTGCCGCTCTGCCTGCTGGCCGCGCACGCACCGGTCGCCGTGTCCGTCGCCGCGTACGGGGTCGCCATGGCCGGACTCGGCTTCCTCAACCCGGTCTGGGAGACCGCCGTCCAGTCCGCCGTGCCGGCGCACGCCCTGGCGAGGGTGACCTCGTACGACTGGCTGCTGTCCCTCGCCGCGACGCCGATCGGCTACGCGCTGGCCCCGCTCGCCGCCTCCGCCTGGAACGCCGAGGTCCCGCTCGCGGTGGCCGGGCTGCTGGTCGGCGCCGCCTGCGTGAGTACCGCCGCCGTGCCGGGCGTACGGCGGTTCGGGGCGCCCGCGGCCGAGGTGCCGCGGGAGGCCGGAACGCCCGCGCCGGGGTAGGGGCGGCCGTCCCGATACGCTCGGGACCGTGGTGAGGGAAGAGAACGACGAGACGGCGGTCAAGGTCAAAGCCCCCAAGAGTGAGCAGACCCGTGCCCTGATCCTTGAGACCGCGCTCCGGCTCTTCCAGGAACGGGGCTACGACCGCACGACGATGCGGGCCATCGCGCAGGAGGCCGGCGTCTCCGTGGGGAACGCCTACTACTACTTCTCGTCCAAGGAACACCTGGTCCAGGGCTTCTACGACCGGCTGGCCGCCGAGCACGAGGTGGCGGTGCGGCCGGTCCTGGACAGCGAGCAGGACCTCGCGGCCCGCATGCGGGGGGTGCTGCTGACCTGGCTGGACGTGGCGGAGCGGTACCGCCCCTTCGCCACCCAGTTCTTCAAGAACGCCGCCGACCCGGAGAGCCCGCTCAGCCCCTTCTCCCCGGAGTCGGCCGACGCCCGCGCCGCGGTCATCGCCATCCACGAGCGCTGCCTGCGCGGCTCCGGGACGAAGACCGACCCCGAACTGGCGCCCCTGCTGCCCCCGTTGATGTGGCTGATGCACATGGGCCTGGTGCTGTTCTGGGTGTACGACCGGACGGAGGGCGCGGCACGCAGCCGCCGCCTGGTCGCCCGTACCACCCCCATCGCCGCCCGCGCCATCGCCCTGTCCCGGTTCCGGGTGCTGCGACCGCTGGTGCGGCAGGTGCACGAGGTGCTGGAGGAGTTCCTGCCGGGCACGGCTTCGCGGCCGGCCGGGTAGCGGGCGCGGGCGGCTTCGCGTACACGGCCGAGCGGCCGCCCCGGAAGTCCGGGACGGCCGCTCGGTGAGGCTCTGCGGGGCGGCGGATCAGATCCAGCTCAGTTCCCACAGCCGCCAGATGCCGGTGCCGTCGGAGAGGTACTGCGAACCCGCGACGTCCTCCTTGGCGACGACGTAGTCCTTCTTCTGCCACAGCGGCACCAGCGGCACGTCCTCGCCGACCAGCTTCTGGAGCGACTTGAAGTCGGCCGAGGCCCGGCTGCGGTCGCTGTACTGGAGCGTGGAGCTGATCAGCGCGTCCATCTTCTTGCTGCTGTAGCCGTTGTGGAGGCTGCTGTCGCGGCCGACGAGCGGCTGGCTGAAGGTGTCGGGGTCCGGGTAGTCCGGGAGCCAGCCCACGGTGTACATGTCGTACTCCCCGGCCGCGTAGCCCTTCTGGAACCTCGTCCACTCCACGGCCTTCACCGTGACCTTGAACAGCCCGGTCGCCTCCAGCTGACGCTGGATCTCCTTCGTCTCCTTGGTGTACTCGTCGCCCTCGCGGTAGGCGAAGGTGACGGGCAGCGGCGTCTGGACGCCGGCCTCCTGCATGAGCGACTTGGCACGTTCGGTGTCCGGCGCCGGGTACGCGTCGAAGAACGGGGTGCTGTGCCCGATGTAGCCCTGCGGGATCAGCGAGTAGAGCGGGTCGACGGTGCTGTTGTAGATGTCGCCCACCAGCGGACCGCGGTCGATGACCGACGCGATGGCCTGCCGGACCTTGCGGTCGGCGAGCGGGGAGTCCTTGCGGACGTTGAAGACGAGGTTGCGGATCTCGGCGCTGTCCGCCTCGGTGACGCGCTTGTCGGAGTCGCCCGGGTTCAGCTCGGCGAGCGTGGACGGCGGGAGCTGCCGGTGCGTGACGTCGACCTGGCCGGACTTCCAGGCGGCGAGGAGATCCTCCGACTGCTTGTAGTACCGCACGGTGACCGGGTCGCCGGTCTCCTTGAGCGCGCCCTTGTACCGCGAGTTCGGCACCAGTTCGGCCTTGGCGCCGGGCTCGTAGGACTTCAGGACGTACGGCCCCGAGCCGTTGACCTTGCCGTCGTCACGCAGCTTGTGCTCCGAGTAGGCGTCCTTCTCCACGATCGAACCGGCGCCCGTGGCGAGCTTCTGCGGGAAGGTCGCGTCACGCGCGGAGAGGTTGAAGGTGATCGTCCGGCCCTCGGCGACCACGTTCTTCAGGCTGGGGAAGAGGTCCGAGGGACCGACGTCCGTCTTGATCGCCAGCATCCGGTCGAACGAGAACTTGACGTCGTCGACGGTCATCTTCTTGCCGTCGGAGAACGTCAGGTCGTCACGGAGCTTGCACTGGTACGTCTGCAGCTTCCCGCCGATGAAGCCGCAGCTCTCGGCCGCGTCCGGCTCGGGGACGATCGCCCCGGACTTGAACGTCATGAGCGACTGGTAGAGGTTGCTGTACATCGCCCAGGAGCCGGCGTCGTAGGCGCCGGCCGGGTCGAGGGACGTCACCACGTCGGTCGTGCCGACGGTCACCGGATCGGCGTTCGCCTCGTCCGAGGGGAGGAGTTGCCAGGCGACCACGCCTGCGATGACCAAAACCGCGAGAATCGCGAGAATCCGTAGCCGGATCGACCGCATTGCCGTGCACTCCCTTAACAGCCCCACCTCGGCGTCGCGCACAGATACGCAGATCACCGCACGTTCGCGCTCAGCCAATCACACGATTTTCACATCAGGAAGAGGAAATCGGAGGCTCATAGCCTTTTGTTCGCTAGTCGAAACCTTCGGTGGTTAGGTCCGATACAGAGGGTTCACCACCGGTCACCCGATCCGCCCATTTCGGGGGCGTACGCGGGTGATTACGCCTGCGTCGAGGCGAGCTCCACCACGGTGATGTCGGAAGGTGCGCCGACCCGTACGGGCGGGCCCCAGGCACCGGCTCCGCGCGAGACGTAGAGCTGGGTGTCGCCGTAGCGGTCGAGCCCGGCGACCGTGGGGTTGGCCAGCTCGGCGACGAGGTTGCCCGGCCAGAGCTGGCCGCCGTGGGTGTGGCCGGAGAGTTGCAGGTCCACGCCGTATTCGACGGCCTCGTCGATGACGACGGGCTGGTGGGCCAGGAGCACGACCGCGCGCTCCCGGTCCCGGTCGCCGAGGGCGCGGGCGAAGTCGGGGCCCTGCCCTTCGCTCTCGCCCGCGATGTCATTGACCCCGGCCAGATCGAAACCGGCCGACTCCACGCGGGCGTTCTCCAGCGGTCGCAGCCCCAATTCCCGCACCTGATCAACCCATTGGGCGGCGCCCGAGAAGTACTCGTGATTGCCGGTGACAAAGAAGGCGCCGTGCCGGGAGCGGAGACCGGCGAGCGGCTCGGCGGCCCGGCCGAGATCGGCGACCGATCCGTCGACCAGATCCCCGACGACCGCGATGAGATCGGGCTGCGTGCGGTTGACCGTATCCACGATCCGCTGCGTATGGGAGCGGCCCAGAATCGGGCCGAGATGGATATCGCTGACGACGGCGATCCGGAAGCCGTGCGCGGACCGGGGCAGCCGGGCGAGCGGGACGGTGACCCGTTTCACTCGGGGGCCGCGCAGCACCCCGTACGTCCCGTAGCCGACGGTCCCGAGGCCGGCGACGGCGGCGGCGCCCCCGACGGCCCGCGCCACGAACAGCCGGCGCGACGCGTCGCCGGGTTCCGGCGCGGGCGCGGACGCCTTCGCGGGCACGGACGCCTTCGCGGGCACGGACGCCTTCGCGGGCTCAGGCTCCCGCGTCGGCCCGGCGGGCGCACGGCGTGCGAGCCATCGGCGCAGCAGCGGGCGTACGGCCTCGCCCACCAGCAGCGCGAGCGTCAGATACAGCAGCGCGGCCAGCCACAGGAAGCCCGGCCAGGCCAGCACCTGCTGGAGCGGGAAGGGCGTGCCCGTACGGCCGGAGACGAGGGCGCCGACGCTCAGCAGCGGCAGCGCGTACGCGGCGACCGTGCCGGCCGTGCGCCACGGGCTGCCCGGTGTCGTCGTGTCACCGACGAGGCGGCGCCACACATAGCGGTGCGCGTAGACAAGCAGCGCGAGCACCGCGACCGCCACCAGGGCGAACCCCACGACCCGCATACCCGTCCCCCGCCCCGTTCATCCTTGTATCGCCCGATTCAGGACCTGTCCGGTCCCGGCCCTTTCAAGCCTTCTCGGCCCGCAGGGCCCTGACGCCCCGGAACCCGATCCAGCCCACGGCCGTCCCCAGGAGAAAGGACGTGATGGCGAGCAGCAGATGAACCCAGAAGTACGCAGTCGGGTCACCCGCGTCGTCGAAGGCGAGGCCGCTGCCGTCCTTCCACAGGTTCTTGACGAAAGTGACCCAGATGAACCAGCTCCACACCCCGAAGGCGAGCAGGAACCAGGAGACGGGGCGGCTGAGCTTCATGGAGCAAGTATCGCCACCGCGCTCCGGCCTCCTCGTCCGGGGTGGTCCGTCCCGGCGTTACACGCGGCGAGTCAGGGCGTCCGGGCCTATATTCACATCAACTGCATGTACGTTTTCGACCGTGCCAGCTCTCAAGAAGGCCGCGCTCGCGGTCACCTCTGCCATTCTGCTGTCCGCTTTTGTCGTTACGCCTGCTTCGGCGGCCGACGGTGACACCGCCGACGACGCGCCCAAGCCGCCGTCGGGCATGTCCCAGATCGGGGGCGAGCAGCTCGGGCGGGCCGGTACCCAGGTCAATCTCGGCGCGGGGGCCCCGGTCCTGCCGAAGAAGCTGACGGGCCGGTCGTGGATGGTCTCGGACGCGGAGACGGGCGAGGTGCTCGCCTCGCACAACCCGCACTGGCGGCTGCCCCCGGCCTCCACGCTGAAGATGCTCTTCGCGGACACCCTGCTCGGGGACCCGGCGCTCCTGCCCAAGACGCGGGAGTACACGGTCAAGGACGAGGACCTCGCCGGTATGGGCGAGGGCAGCAGCCTGGTGGGCATCAAGGAGGACCTCAGCTACACGGTGCACGACCTGTGGCTCGGGGTCTTCCTGCGTTCGGGGAACGACGCGGTGCACGTGCTGGCCTCGATGTACGGCGGGGTCCCGAAGACGGTCGACGCCATGCAGGCGCGGGCGGTCGAGCTCCAGGCGCTGGACACGCACGTGGTCTCGCCCGACGGGTACGACGCGCCGCGCCAGGTCTCCAGCGCGTACGACCTCTCGCTGTTCGCCCGCGACGGCCTGCAGAACGCGGACTTCCGCGAGTACTGCTCGACGGCGACCGCACAGTTCCCCGGCGAGAAGAAGAAGGGCAAGAAGCGCGAGAGCTTCGGCATCCAGAACACCAACCGGCTGCTCACCGGGGCCGACGGCGTCGACGCGTACAAGGGCATCGCGGGCGTCAAGAACGGCTACACGACGCACGCCGGCAACACCTTCACGGGCGTCGCCGAGCGCAACGGCAAGGTGCTGCTCGTCACCGTCATGAACCCGTCGTCCAAGGAGACGCACGCCGTCTACAAGGAGGCGGCCAGCCTGCTGGACTGGGGGTTCGCCGCGAGCGGCAAGATCACCCCGGTGGGTGAGCTGGTCCCGCCGAAGTCCGCGGTGACCGGGACCGGCGCGGACACCGCCGGGGCGGGCAAGGGCGCCGAGGCCGGCTCGGCCGCGGGCTCCAAGGGCGGGAACGGACCGGACCGGGCGGCGAAGGCCGCGGCCACCACCGACGGCTCCAGCGGGGTCGGGATCGCACTGGGCATCGTCGGCGGCGTGCTGGTCCTGCTGGCCGGCGGGGTGTTCCTGGTCAACCGGCGCTGGCCGCTGCCGGACCTGGTCCGTCGCCGTCCCCGCGCGTGACCTCCCGGGCGGCGGGCGCGGGGTCCTTCTCCGCGTCCACCGCCGGATCGTCCTCCTTGCTCGGCGTCGCCGTCCAGGCGGCGCAGAACAGCAGCAGCTTCGCCGTGAAGTTGATCCACAGCAGCAGGGCGATGGGCACCCCGAAGGCGCCGTACATGCTCTTGGACGCGACGCCCTTCATATAGCTGCCGAGCAGCAGCTTGAGCAGTTCGAACCCGACGGCGCCGAGCACCGCGGCCACCACCAGCCGGCGCCTCGGCGGTTCGACGGCCGGCAGCAGGGTCAGCAGGTAGAGCAGCAGCAGGAAGTCGGCGGCCACGGCCACCAGCAGGGCGGCGATCCGCAGCAGCACCCCGCCCGCGCCGTTCTCCGGGATGTCGAGCAGATCGGCGACCCAGCCCACGGCCACCGAGCCGACCGATGAGATCGCCAGGGTCACCAGGGCCGCGCCGCCCAGACCGAACAGCACCCCGGCGTCCTTGAGTTTGCGGATGACCGGATTGCCCTGGTCCAGGTCGTCCATCTCCCAGACCGCGCGCAGACAGTCCCGCATCGAGCCGATCCAGCCGACACCGGTGAAGAGCAGCAGCGCACCGGCCACCAGACCGACCGTCCCGGCGTGCGCCACCAGGTTGTCGATGCCGAGCTGGTCGGAGATGCCGGGCACCTGATCGGCGATCTTGTCCTCGATCTTGTCCAGCTGCTTGTCCGAGAGCAGCGCGGCACCGATCGCCGCGCCGACCGCGATCAGCGGGAACAGGGCGAGGAAGCTGATGAACGTGATCGCGGCGGCGAGCCTGGCCCAGTGGACCCGTACCAGCGTCTCGTAGCTGCGCCAGGCGTGTGTCTCCATCAGCCGGGAGACGAGTGGCCCGATGACGGGGAGTTTTTTCAGCCAGTCCATGTCGTACGACTACCCTCCCCGCCCACGAAAACCGAAGCCCGGTGGGTGGTGGAGGAGATGACACTCTTTCAATCACCCATTTCGGTGAGTGCTGTAACAAATCCGGCAAAGGTGTTTTCCTGGACGATACGGTCACCCTCATGTCTGTCGACACCGTGTCCCTGACCGGCTGGGGCCGCACCGCCCCGACGACCGCGCTGCGCTTTCGCCCCCGTAGTTACGAGGAGGCCGCGGCGACGGTGCTCGGCTGCGGGCCGCGCGGCTCGATCGCCCGCGGCCTCGGCCGGGCGCACGGCGACGCCGCGCAGAACGCCGGGGGTTCCGTCCTCGACATGACGGGCCTGAACCGCGTCCGGGCGATCGACGCGGCGTCCGGGCGCGTGGTGTGCGACGCGGGCGTCACCCTCCACCGGCTGCGCCAGGTGATGCTTCCGCTCGGCTGGTTCCTGCCGGTGACGCCCGGCGGCCGGTATGTGACTGTGGGCGGCGCGATCGGCTCCGACGCCCACGGCGACAACCACCGGGCGGCCGGCTCCTTCTCCCGGCATGTGGTGGAGTTCGCGCTGCTCACCGCCGACGGCCGGGTGCACGACGTCCGCCCCGGCACCCCGCTCTTCGACGCGACCGCCGGCGGCATGGGGCTGACCGGGGTGATCCTCTCGGCCACGCTCCGGTTCCGCCCCGTCGCCACGTCCCTGATGTCGGTCGACACCGAACGGGCCACCGGACTGGACGACCTGCTGGCCCGGATGGCACGGGGCGGCCACCACGCCTACGAGTACGCCCGCGTCGACCTCACCGCACGGGGCCGGGCGACCGGGCGCGGGGTTCTGGTCAGGGCGGACCACGCCCCCGTGGACGCGCTCCCGGCACACGACCGGCGCACACCACTCACCGTCCGTGCGGTGCGGCGCCCCACCGCACTCCCCCTGCTGCCCGGTCTGCTCGGGCGGCTGTCCGCCACCGCGCTCAACGAGGTCGGCTACCGCTCGGCACCCCGGTCCCGCACCGGTGAGCTCCAGCCGGTCCCGGCCTTCTTCCACGCCCTGGACGCGACGCCCCACACCAACCGCGTCTCGGCCACGGGCGGCCTCGTGCACTACGAGTTCCTGGTCGGACACGGGCAGGAGGAGACGCTGCGCCGGATCGTCGGACGGATCGCCCGCAGCCGCTGCCCGTCCTTCCGTGCCGTGCTCAGGCGGTTCGGCGCGGGCGGCCCCGGCTGGCTGTCCTTCCCGGCCCCCGGCTGGAACCTCGCCCTCGACCTGCCGGCCGGCCTGCCGCGCCTCGCCCGCTTCCTCGACTCCCTGGACGAGGAGGTGGCGGCCGCGGGCGGCCGGATCTGCCTGACGGACGACTCCCGGCTGCGCCCCGACGCGCTCGCCGCGATGTACCCGCGGCTGCCCGAGTTCCGGGCGCTGCGGGCCGAGCTGGACCCGAACGGGGCCTTCCGCTCGGACCTGTCCCGCCGGCTGTCGTTGTGAACGGCGCCCCCACTCCACCTCATCCCCTGTAAGGAGCGTTCCCGTGAAGGATGCCTTCGGTGCCCCGCAGTCCCTGCTCGTCCTCGGCGGCACGTCGGAGATCGGGCTCGCCACGGCACGCCGCCTGATCGCCCACCGCACCCGCACGGTCTGGCTGGCCGGCCGCCCCTCCCCCGCGCTGGACGCCGCCGCGGACGACCTGCGCGGGCGCGGGGCGTACGTGCAGACCGTCGCGTTCGACGCCCTGGACACCGCGTCCCACGAAACGGTCCTGGGCAAGATCTTCACCGAGGGCGACATCGACATGGTGCTCCTCGCCTTCGGTATTCCGGGCGACCAGGAGCGCGACGAGGAGGAGCCGCTCGCCGCGGTCCGGGTCGCGCAGACGAACTACACCGGGGCGGTCTCCGCCGGGCTGGTGTGCGCCGGCGCGCTCCAGGCGCAGGGACACGGCTCGCTGGTGGTGCTGTCCTCGGTGGCCGGTGAGCGCGCCCGGCGCGCGGACTTCATCTACGGATCGAGCAAGGCGGGCCTGGACGTGTTCACCCAGGGCCTCGGGGACGCGCTGCACGGCACGGGGGTGCACGTGATGGTGGTGCGCCCGGGGCTCGTGGTGCCGAACGCGGCGGCGGTCCGGGCGGCCGGGGGGCGGGGCGCCGGAGAACGGGGCGCCGGGGGGCCGCTCGCGACGATCCCGTTCACGCGCACACCGCTGGTGACGACGCCGGGCGCGGTCGCGGACGCGATCGTGACCGGGCTGCGGCGGCGTTCGGAGACGGTGTGGGTGCCGGGGGCGCTGCGGGCGGTGATGTCGGCGCTGCGGCACGTGCCGAGGCCGTTGTTCCGCCGCATGCCGGTGTGAGGGCGGCGCCTACGGCTGGAGCGAGGGCGCGTCGAGGGAGCTGCCGCTCTGGGCGGGGACGGCGGGGCCGATGCCGCCCGCCCCGAACGGGAACTCGTTGATCTTGCGCCAGACGAGGTCCGGCCCCTGCTCGTACAGGGCGAAGGAGCCGCAGGTCCAGGACGCCTCGTAGTCGGCGAGCTCCGCGTACGCCCGGTCCATCGCCGCCTCGGGGATGCCGTGGGCGACGGTGACGTGCGGGTGGTACGGGAACTGCAGCTCGCGCACCAGCGGTCCGGAGGCGTCCCGGACCCGCTTCTGGAGCCAGGAGCAGGCCGAGGCGCCCTCCACGACCTGGACGAAGACCACCGGCGAGAGCGGCCGGAAGGTGCCCGTGCCGGACAGCCGCATCGGGAAGGGGCGGCTGCCGGTCGCGATCGAGGCGAGATGCACCTCGATCGCGGGCAGCCGGGCCGCCTCCGCCTCGGTCGGCGGCAGGAGGGTGACGTGGGTGGGAATGCCGTGTGCGGCAGGGTCCCCGAAGCTCGCGCGCCGCTCCTGGAGCAGGCTGCCGTAGGGCTCCGGGACCGCGATCGAAACGCCGAGCGTTACGGTCCCCACGTCGTTCTCCTCAATCCTCGGTGGTCTGTTTTCAGCCAAGACCGGCCGCAAGCTTCACGCCGCCAGTGTGCCGCCTGTGAGTGCCTCGCCGCCAGGGCCCTTGGACTCAGTGCTTCGCCGGCAGAAGGCCCATCCGGTCGTAGGTCAGCGCCAGGGTCTCGGCGGCGACCGCCCGCGCCTTCTCCGCTCCCTTGGCCAGGATGGAGTCCAGCGTCTCGGTGTCGTCCAGATATTCCTGGGTGCGGGTGCGGAACGGTGTGACGAAGTCGACCATGACCTCGGCGAGGTCCGTCTTCAGCGCGCCGTAGCCCTTGCCCTCGTACTTCTGCTCCAGCTCCGGCACGGTGGCGCCGGTGAGCGTCGAGTAGATGGTCAGCAGATTACTGACGCCCGGCTTCTCGGCCCGGTCGAAGCGGATCACCGTGTCGGTGTCGGTGACCGCGCTCTTCACCTTCTTGGCGGTGACCTTCGGCTCGTCCAGGAGGTTGATCAGACCCTTGGGGTTCGCCGTCGACTTGCTCATCTTGGCCGACGGGTCCTGGAGGTCGTAGATCTTCGCCGTCTCCTTGAGGATGTACGGGTCCGGGATGGTGAAGGTGTCCCCGTAGGTGCCGTTGAACCGCTCGGCGAGATTACGGGTCAGCTCCAGGTGCTGGCGCTGGTCCTCGCCCACCGGGACCTCGTCGGCCTGGTAGAGCAGGATGTCGGCGACCATCAGCATCGGGTAGGTGAACAGCCCCACCGTGGTGCGGTCGGCCCCATGCCGGGCGGACTTGTCCTTGAACTGCGTCATCCGCGACGCCTCACCGAACCCGGCCAGGCAGTTCATGACCCAGCCCAGCTGCGCGTGCTCGGGCACATGGCTCTGGACGAACAGCGTGCAGCGCTCGGGGTCGAGCCCCGCGGCGAGCAGCTGGGCAACGGCGAGCCGGGTGTTGGCACGCAGCTGCGCGGGGTCCTGGGCAACGGTGATCGCATGCAGGTCGACCACCATGTAGAAGGCGTCGTGGGACTCCTGCAGAGCCACCCACTGGCGGACCGCACCGAGATAGTTGCCGAGGTGGAACGAGCCTGCGGTGGGCTGGATTCCGGAGAGCACACGGGGACGTTCAGAGGCCATGGAAGTCATTGTCTCAGGTGCGCGAGGCTTCGCGGGCAGCCGGTGGAGGAAAGGCGCGAGGACGCCGAGGGCGTGGCGCGGTCCGCGTCCTCAGCTCCGCTGCCCCTGGCCTGTAGGGGGCAGGACGACACCTTTGAGGGCCTTGGCGACCTGCGGGGCGAACACGGGATAGGTGACCCGGATGTACCAGTTGCCCGCAGCCACGATGGTGTGGCTGAACGGGGGCTCGCGTCTGCCGGCGATGGAGTCGCCGATGTCGTCACGGCTGAATCTGGCAGGGTCGAGTACATGGATCTGGTTCTCCACCTCCGTGCCCATGATTTCGACAACGCAGTCGAGCCCCGAGCCGAAATTCGCCCGTGCGCGACGAAGAAGCCTGCACTCAAGCCCACCATCACCCATGGCCTCCATCACATCGTCCGCAGTGGCGTACACGGGCTGGGTGGGAACACTGCTCGGCATCGGGACTCGCGGACGGGAACTATTGGTATCCGCCGGGCCGCAGGCAGTGAGACCGGCGGCAAGAACGAGGAACGCGAGAACGAAGCTCGTCTTCTTCATGTACTCAACCGGTCCCGGGAGACGTCGACTGCCCCCGGCCTGTAGGCGGCAGGACCACACCCTTGACAGCCTTGGCGACCTGCGGGGCGAACACGGGATACCTGACCCAGATGAACCAGTTGCCCGCAGCCACGATCGTGTGTCTGTACACCTCGCGCCCGACAGCGATGGAGTCGCCGACGTCGTCACGACTGAACCTGGCAGGGTCGAGTACCTGGATCTCGTTCTCCACCTCCGCTCCCATGATTTCGACAACGCAGTCGAGTCCCGAGCCGAAGTTGGCGCGTGCGCGACGAAGAAGCCTGCACTCAAGCCCACCATCACCCATGGCCTCCATCACATCGTCCGCCGTAGCAAACACAGGCTCCGTGGGAACACTGCTCGGCATCGGGACTCGCGGACGGGAACTATTGGTATCCGCCGGGCCGCAGGCAGTGAAACCGGCGGCAAGAACGAGGAACGCGAGAACGAAGCTCGTCTTCTTCATGTACTCAGTTGTTCCCAGGGGGTGTTGGCGCCGGTCCGGGGCTGGGTGACGGCGTTCCTGGTTCGGGATCACCACTGCCGTTCCCTGTCGTGGGACCGCCCGCCGCGTAGATCGGCTCGATGGAAACATGGTGTCCTGCGGGTGTGTCCGACTCCAGTTGCCGGATCGCCTTGGCACGCTCTTCGTCGCTCAGCGCGTTCCAGGCCATCGCGTCATCGAGGTGGGGCTCAAGCCTGTCCCAGTTCTCCCCCCGGACCTTGATGTCGGCCCCTCGCGCTCCGGACTCGTCACCGTACTGCTCGTTCTTCTCCCGGACGTCCGGGGTGTCCGCGGCATAGAGCGTGAACAGCTGCTTGTCGGTCTCAGCACCGTAAGGCCGCCCCTGCAACTCCTTGAGGTGATAGGCGCTCAGCCGGATGTCTTCATCGGGATTCTCCTCGATGTACTTGGTGAGCTGCGAGTCGTTGAGGTCCGCGAGATACGTACCGTCCGAGAGCATGAACGCTCCCCGATTGTTCGTGATGACCGCTCTCGCGGTCTCCAGCTTCATGTGCGTAATGCCGAGCGACTTGTCCGGCTTGACGGT
Organism: Streptomyces sp. ATexAB-D23; assembly: GCF_000373645.1. Taxonomy (GTDB): domain Bacteria; phylum Actinomycetota; class Actinomycetes; order Streptomycetales; family Streptomycetaceae; genus Streptomyces; species Streptomyces castrisilvae. The sequence continues at coordinate 325,814 of NZ_KB892002.1, forward strand.
CTGCTGAAGCGACCAGTCGAAGAACCGGCCGAACGAGCTGAGCGGCCCTCGCAGGCTGGGGTTGTGGTTCTGGTACCACTGCTGCTCCTGCCAGAGAATGGCGAGCAGCAGTTTTCTGCTCATGCCGGTCTCGCGGGCGGCTCTGTCCACCGCGGCCAGCTGGGCGGGCGACACGTTGACCGGGTGCAGCCCGTCCGTTCCGCCGGCCAGACGCAGCGCGATACTCAACGGGCTGTCGCCGTCGAGCGCCTCCTTGACGAGCTTGGGGTCGGCGATGTCCGTGAGCCCCTCGACGGTCCGCAGGGCTCGCGCCGCATCGACATCGGCACGGCTCGCCTTCGCCAGGGCGTCGTCGATGATGCCCTGGGCGTGCTGCACTGGTTCCAGGTGCTCCGTGCTGCCTGCCGGCACGGCCACGGTCTTGGCCAACTGCACGCGCCCGCTGTCGTCGACCTTCAGCTCATGGGTGCGGGCGTAGTCGAGGGCGCCGGTCAGGTCGCGCTGTGCGTCGGTGATGTCGTCGGCCAGGCCGTCGTAGGCCCTTGCCATGGCGCGCAGCGCCATGGACGCCGCCTCGTAGTCGTCGGCGTGCTTCACGAAACGGCCGCGGGCCGCGCGCCCGGTGTCTCCCACCCAACACTGCCCGAGTGTGGAAGCGACTTCGTCCCGGGCGTAGGAGCTGATGCCTTCGCATTGCTTCGCAGCTGCGATTGCGTCATCGGCGGCATCCCGCCACTTGCCGGGCTGGGCGCTGCTCAGTTCACCGACCGAGACCATCAGGCATCCTCCAGCCAGTCGGCCTGGGCCCTGAGCCGCTGGGCAAGGGATACGTCTTCGCCGATCTGGCTGTCCATCGCCTTGGTCAAGGCGGCGGCAGCGTCCTCGACAAGGTCGCTGAGTCCGTGCAGATGCCTCTGCCAGGCGGCCACGCAGTCGTTGCTCGCGGCGCCGGCGAACCACCCGGAGTGCAGTCTCCCCACCGCTTCCGCGTCGTCGAGCTTCGACTTCTCATTGGCTTCGGAGCTCGCTGTGCGAATCCCGGATGCCTTGGTCCGTATCGGCCCGTCCGCCAGTCCTAAATCCGTGCCGGTCGTGTTCCAGGCGGTAAGAGGTCCGGGCTCGGCAGAGGCGAGCCGCATCGGCGCCGCCTCCTCCCGAGGAACCGCATCCGTCCTGAGCCGCGCCCCGTCCTCCCTGAATGACATGCATCCCCCTTTGCACACGCATCACCAACCGCGGAGTTCTGTAACGCTACCCGCACAGTCCGTAGGCGCAAGAAGCCTTTCGGCCTCGGGACCGCGGGAGGCCCGGACATCGGCCCACGCACCGCCCGCGTCCCGGCAGGGGAAAACACGGGCACGCCGCGAAGTGGAGGTTTCCTCGGTGGGGATCCGACCGACGATACAAAGTGGGCACACCCCAGCCCGCACCGCACGACGACCGAACGGAGATCCCGTGTCGACCACGGACAACGCCATCGCCTCCGCCGAGGCGCACAGTGCGCACAACTACCACCCGCTGCCCGTCGTCGTCGCCACGGCGGACGGAGCCTGGATGACCGATGTCGAGGGGCGGCGCTACCTCGACATGCTCGCGGGGTACTCGGCGCTCAATTTCGGCCACGGCAACCGCCGGCTGATCGACGCGGCGAAGGCGCAGCTGGAGCGGGTGACGCTCACCTCGCGCGCCTTCCACCACGACCGCTTCGCCGATTTCTGTACGGGCCTGGCCGAGCTGTGCGGCATGGAGATGGTGCTGCCGATGAACACCGGGGCGGAGGCCGTGGAGACGGCCGTGAAGACCGCCCGCAAGTGGGGCTACCGGGTCAAGGGCGTACCGGACGGCATGGCGAAGATCATCGTCGCCGCCGACAACTTCCACGGCCGCACGACCACCGTCGTCAGCTTCTCCACGGACCCCGAGGCGCGGGCCGACTTCGGCCCGTACACGCCCGGCTTCGAGATCGTGCCGTACGGGGATCTCACCGCGATGCGGGAGGCCATGACCGAGAACACCGTGGCGGTGCTGATCGAGCCGATCCAGGGCGAGGCGGGGGTCCTGGTGCCGCCGCCCGGCTATCTCCCCGGGATCCGGGAGCTGACCCGCGAGCGGAACGTGCTGTTCATCGCCGACGAGATCCAGTCGGGCCTGGGCCGGACGGGGAAGACCTTCGCCTGTGAGCACGAGGGCGTCGTGCCGGACATGTACCTGCTCGGCAAGGCGCTCGGCGGCGGCGTGGTGCCGGTGTCGGCCGTGGTGTCGTCGGCGGCGGTGCTCGGCGTGTACCGGCCCGGGGAGCACGGCTCGACGTTCGGCGGCAATCCCCTCGCCTGCGCGGTGGCCCTTGAGGTCATCGACATGCTGCGCACCGGCGAGTACCAGCAGCGGGCCGCCGAGCTGGGCGACCATCTCCACCACGAGCTGGGCCTGCTGGTGGGTGGCGGGGCGGTGGAGGCCGTACGGGGGCGCGGGCTGTGGGCCGGCGTCGACATCGCCCCGGACCGGGGCACCGGCCGGGAGATCTCCGAGAAGCTGATGGAGCGCCGGGTGCTGGTGAAGGACACCCACGGCTCGACGATCCGGATCGCACCGCCCCTGGTGATCAGCAAGGAGGACCTGGACTGGGGTCTGGAGCAGCTGCGCGAGGTCCTGCGCGGCTGAGCCGGGGACGGGTGCTCGGCGCCGGACGCGGGGCGGGCACTGCGTCCGGCCGGCGAACCGGCTCGGGTACGGGGCGAGCGCTCGGGACCGGGCCGGCGCGCGTGGGCCGGGTTGAGGGGCGTGGGCCGGGTTGATGGGCGTACGCCGGGCCCGTGGGCGTGCCCCGGGCCGACACGCGTACGCCGGGCCCGTGGGCGTGCGCCTGGCCGACACGCGTACGCCGGGCCGACACGCGTGCCCCGGGCCCGTGGGCGGCGCAGGGGCCCGGTCGGCGTCGGGCGCTCGGCGCCTTGCGCGGGGCGCACCCGGTCCGGGTCCCGTGCCCCGCCCTACGGCAGCACCCGCAGCAGCGCCTCCAGCGTGCCCGCCCAGGCACTGTCGGTCGGGGTGCCGTAGCCGATGACCAGCGCCTCGCGCCGCAGGTCGGCGTCCGGGTGGCGGAAGAAGGCCAGGCCCTCGACCGCGAGGCCCTGCCAGGCCGCCGCCCGTATGACCTCCGCCTCGCTGCCCTCCGGGAGTTCCAGCACGGCGTGCATCCCGGCGGCGATCCCGCTGACCCGGATGGAGGGGGCGCGTTCGGCCAGCGCCGCGACCAGCTGGTCACGGCGGTTGCGGTAGCGCAGCCGCATGGAGCGCACATGCCGGTCGTACGCGCCGGAGGACATGAACTCCGCGAGCGTCAGCTGGTCCAGCGCGCTGGAGGCCCAGTCGCTCACGCCCTTCGCCGCGGTGACCTCGCCCACCAGGTTCTCCGGTACCACCATCCAGCCCAGCCGCACCCCGGGCGCCAGGGACTTGCTGGCGGTGCCCAGGTACACGACGTGTTCGGGGTCCAGGCCCTGGAGCGCGCCGACCGGCTGGCGGTCGTAGCGGAACTCCCCGTCGTAGTCGTCCTCCAGGATCAGCCCGCCGGTGCCGCGCGCCCAGTCGACCGCCGCGGCCCGCCGGTCGGGGTGGAGCGGGACCCCCGTCGGAAACTGGTGCGCGGGCGTCAGGAGCACCGCGCCCGCGCCGCGCAGGGCGTGGAGTTCGCCGGTGCGGGAGCCGAGGTGGTCCAGCGGCAGGCAGGGGATGCGCAGTCCGGCCTCGGTGAGCAGGCGGGTGTGCACGTGGAGACCGTACGACTCGACGGCCACCTCCCGTACCCGGCGCCCCCGCAGCACCCTTCCCAGCAGCATCAGGCCGTGCACGAAGCCGGCGCAGACCACGATGCGTTCGGGGTCCGCGTACACCCCGCGCGCTCGGGCCAGGTATTCAGCGAGGACGGTGCGCAGCTCGATACGGCCGCGCGGGTCGCCGTAGCCGAAGGCGTCGTTGGGGGCGGCGGCCAGGGCGCGGCGGGCCGCCTTCAGCCAGTCGGCGCGCGGGAACGTCGACAGGTCGGGCGAGCCCGGCTTCAGGTTGTGGACCGGGGCGGTGCGGGGCGGCCGGGGACGCGGTGCCTTCGCCGTGGCCGGGCGGGACTCGGCGCGCCGTGCCACCCGGGTGCCGGAGCCCTGGCGGGCGGTGAGCCAGCCCTCGGCGACCAGTTCGGCGTAGGCATCGGCGACGGTGTTACGGGCGATGCCGAGGTCGGCGGCGAGCGTGCGGGAGGACGGCAGCCGGGTCCCGGGGGTCAGCCGGCCGGTCCTGACCGCCTCGCGCAGGGCGTCCATCAGGCCCGCCCGCAGACCGGTCGCGCCGTTGGGGTCGATGTGCAGGTCCGCGCCGAAAGTGGCCCACTGATCCGTCATGGGAGTGGACCATACCCCTGCGCCACTCACCCCGTAGCGTCGTACCCATGACGACGAACGAGCACAGCCGCCCGACCTCCGACTACTGCCCCGAGCACACCCCGCGCATGAACTGGTCCGAGCACGCCCCCGATGTCTACAAGGCGATGGCCCGGCTGGAGGCCGCCTCCCGCAAGGGCACCGACCCGGTGATCGCCGAGCTGGTGAAGATCCGCGCCTCGCAGCTCAACCACTGCGCGTTCTGCCTGGACATGCACACCAAGGACGCGCTCGCGGCCGGCGAGTCGGCGCAGCGGATCGTCCAGCTCAGCGCGTGGGAGGAGGCGCGGCACTTCTACACGCCGAAGGAGATCGCGGCGATCGAGCTGACCGAGGCGGTGACCGTCCTGACCGACGGTTTCGTGCCGGACGAGGTGTACGCGCGGGCCGCGAAGCACTTCGGCGAGGAGGAGCTGGCCCACCTCATCGCCTCGATCATCACGATCAACGCCTGGAACCGGTTCGCCGTGTCCACCCGTATGGTCCCGGGCCACTACACCCCCGGCGACCACCGCTGACCCGCGCATTCCCCGCCCCCTCCCCCGTCTGGAGCAACGCGATGACCGCGTCCGACCTCCGCGCCCTGCACCACGGGCGCACCCCCGGCGACCCGCTGGTCCTCCCCGGCCCGTGGGACGCGGCGAGCGCCCGGGTCCTCGCCGACGCGGGATTCCCGGCGCTCGCCACGCCGAGCGCGGGGGTCGCGGCCTCGCTCGGGTACGAGGACGGGGAGACGCCCGCCGATGAGATGTTCGCGGCGGTCGCGCGGATCGTCCGGGCCGTGCCCGTACCCGTGACCGCCGACATCGAGGGCGGGTACGGACTGGCGGCCGGGGAGCTGGTGGAGCGGCTGCTCGCCACGGGGGCCGTCGGCTGCAATCTGGAGGACACGGTGGACGGTGTCCTGGTGGACGCCGGCCGGCAGGCGGACCGGCTGGCCGAGGTGCGTGCGGTGGCCGGGGACGCGCTGTTCGTGAACGCCCGGGTGGACTGTTACGTCACGGGCGTTGCGGACGGTACGGACCCGGAGGCGGAGACCCTGCGCCGGGCCCGGCTGTACACGGCCGCGGGCGCGGACTGCGTCTACCCGATCGCCGCCCCGCCCGAGCTGCTCGGCCCGCTGGCCGAGGCCCTGCCGGGGCTGCCGCTGAACGCGCTGGCCCGGCCGGACGGGCCCGGACCGCGCCGCCTCGGTGAGCTGGGCGCCACCCGGATCACCTTCGGCCCCGGTCTCCAGCGCCGCGCGATGGCGGCCGTGCGCGGGATCGCGGACGAACTGCGGAGCGTCTGAGCGCGGCACGCAGCACGCCCCCGGCGGCCGGGCGGCTGCCGGGGGCGTGTGCGTACCCGCGCGAACGTGTGCGTACCCGCGCGCACGGGCGGTGGATCAGATCAGGCCGAGCTCGCGGACCGCGTCGCGCTCCTCGGTGAGCTCCTTCACCGACGCGTCGATGCGCGCACGGGAGAACTCGTTGATGTCCAGGCCCTGGACGATCTTGTACGTGCCGTTCTCGGTGGTGACCGGGAAGGACGAGATGATGCCCTCGGGGACGCCGTAGGAGCCGTCCGAGGGGATGCCCATGGAGGTCCAGTCGCCCGCGGCGGTGCCGTTGACCCAGGTGTGGACGTGGTCGATGGCGGCGTTGGCGGCCGAGGCGGCCGAGGACGCGCCACGGGCCTCGATGATCGCGGCGCCGCGCTTGGCGACGGTCGGGATGAAGGTGTCGGCGAGCCAGGCCTCGTCGTTGACGAGTTCGGCGGCGTTCTTGCCGGCGACCTCGGCGTGGAAGATGTCGGGGTACTGGGTGGCCGAGTGGTTGCCCCAGATCGTCAGCTTCTTGATGTCGGAGACGGCGGCACCGGTCTTGGCGGCCAGCTGCGAGATCGCGCGGTTGTGGTCCAGGCGGGTCATCGCGGTGAAGCGCTCGGCCGGGACGTCCGGGGCGGCGGCCTGCGCGATGAGCGCGTTGGTGTTGGCCGGGTTGCCGACGACGAGGACCTTGATGTCGTCCGCGGCGTTGTCGTTGATCGCCTTGCCCTGCGGCTTGAAGATGCCGCCGTTGGCGGAGAGCAGGTCGCCGCGCTCCATGCCCTTGGTGCGGGGGCGGGCGCCGACGAGCAGGGCCACGTTCGCACCGTCGAAGCCGACGTTGGCGTCGTCGGTGATCTCGATGCCGCGCAGCAGCGGGAAGGCGCAGTCGTCGAGCTCCATCGCGGTGCCCTCGGCGGCCTTCAGCCCCTGGGGGATCTCCAGGAGACGCAGGTTGACCGGCACGTCCGGGCCGAGCAGGTGGCCGGAGGCGATGCGGAAGAGCAGCGCGTAGCCGATCTGGCCGGCTGCGCCGGTCACGGTGACATTCACGGGAGTGCGGGTCATGGCGATCTCCGTTAGACAGCTGGCGGTGGGGGCTCCTGGCCCCTGGTGCGGGACATCCCTGAATCTTGATGTGAAGAGATATCCGTCGGCCAGGCTATCCGACCCGGAACCCCGTGGCCGCCCGGCCCCCCGTGGCATCGCGCACAACCGGTCACTCCCCGCTCACGGGGACGCTTCGGCCGTGCACCCCCGCGTGCCGGATGCGAGGGTGGCGCAGGCCTCGATGTCGGCGACGCGCTCGACGGCGACCATCGCGGTGTACGTCTCCGCCGAGGCCTGCTTCACCGCGCTGTCCTGGCCGCCGCCCGGACCCGAGGTGATCTCCACGGTGTCGCCCGGCGCGGCCTTGGTGATCCGGGCCCAGGCCGTCGAGCAGGTCTCGCTGTAGCGCACCTCGACGAACGCTCCGCCCACCGTGACGCTCGAAACCGTACGCACGTGCTCGCCGCCGCAGCCCATGTCGTCGGCGTCCTTCCCGGCGCAGGCGGCGCCGGAGCACTCGACCCCGGCGGGCAGCTCCGGCGCCGTGGCCTTCGGCGACTCGGGCCGCGTCGCCGACGGTGTCGCGGACGGCGTGGGGGTGGTCGCGGCGGCGGTCCCGGTGCGCCCGGCGTCGTCGTCCGAGCCGGTCAGCAGTGCCACGGCGACGGCCACCGCCACGACACCGGCCGCGACGGCAGCGATCAGGGCGGGTCCGGGGCGCCGGCGGGCCCGGGGCTCGGGCGGCGGCGGACCGCCGAGGCCGGCCGCGTACGCCACGGCGGGCGGCAGTCCCTGGCCGCCCGGGGGCACGTCCGGCCCGGACCGCGGCTGCCGGGGGTGCGGGACCGTGCCGCCTCTCGGGGGTACGGGGGCGGGGCGGCGGCCGTGGCCCGGCGTACCGCGTCCCGGGGCGGTACCGACGCCGCCGGTGGAGCGGCTCCTGCCGTGGCCGGGCGGGTTCTGGCCCGACTCGCCGAGCGCGGCCCGCGCCTGGGTGATCCGGATGGACTCCATCGTCATGTCCTGGCGCATCTCGGCGCGGCTCCAGGCCCGCTCCGACAGCTCCCACATGGTGTTGAGGTGGACGCGGTTGGTGCCCGTCACCTCGGCGAGCGCGTAGATCGCTCCCCGGGGCGCGAGCAGCCGGCCGTTCAGATACCGCTCCCAGGACGTCTTGCTGTATCCGGTGCGGTCGGCCACCGCGGCGAGGCTGAGCCCGCTCCGGTCCACGAGCCGGCGCAGCTGGCCGGTGAACTCCCGGATCTGCGGATCGAGATCCGGCGGCAGTGCCTTCCAACGCGGCATGACTTCCCCCTACACGTCTGCGTCCGCCCCTGCTTCCGCCTCTGTCCGGACCCGGTGGTCCTGCCGTCCCCGGACTGCGCCGGTCAGTCTGCCACCGTTGCCCGACGATGTTGCCTGACGATCACACGATGGCGGAATGGTCACTTCCGTGCCACAGGCCCCAGCCATCCCTTGAACGGCCGGGCCGGGTCGACAAGGCTGGAAGCAGGACGGGGCAAGGCCGCTCAAGACGCCACGTTCGGGGCATTTCGCTCCGGGTTGCCCCGCTCCGGTGTCCGTCCCTTCTCGGGGGAGGGGACGGGCACCGGTCCTTCGAACGGGCAGGTCAGCGCACCGTGAAGTGGACCGCGTCCTCCAGGAACGGGATGTCCAGCCACGGCTTCGGCTGCGCCACCAGCGAGAGCATCACGATGAGGACGCCCAGCAGCCCGTACGTCACCAGGTCGGTGAAGCGGGAGCGCACCGCGAGCATGCCGACCGAGCGGACCACGAGGCGCAGGACCGCTCCCGCGACGAGCGCGACGCCGATCAGTATCGTGCCGATGCGGAAGGCCTCGTCGAAGGGGTTGGCCGCCACGATCAGCAGTCCGGCCCCGGCCGTGCAGAGCACGGCGAGCAGCGGCCACTGACGGGCGGGTGCGGGAGCGTCCCCGGCGGCCGCCCGGCCGCCGCCCTCGGGCCGCGCGGTGTCCCGCGTCAACGAGAACCGCCGCGACCGGCGCACCCCGCCGGCGTCGCGCTCGGCGGCCTCACCCGCGCCGGCCTCACCCGCGGGGGACGGGCCGGAGGCGGATGAGCCGGAGGCGGACGGGCCGGAGGCAGCGTCGGCGGATACGGCCTCGGCGGCCTCACCGGCCCCGGCGGCGTCGCGCTCAGCGGCCTCACCGGCCCCGGCCCCGGCGGTCCCGGCGGCGTCGTCGTCGGCGGCGGCGCGCTCGGCAGCCTCGGCATCCGCAGCCCCGGCGCCCGCAGCCCCGGCGCCCGCCGGCGCGGCAGCCGCCTCGCCCGTGGCGGCCCCGGCCGCCTCCCGCTCGGGGGCGGCCCCTTCGGTGGCCGGACCGGTCTCCGACGCGGCCCGGTCGGCCGGACTCGTACCAGCACCCATGGGGTTCCTTCCGGGCCGGATCAGCCGGCGGAGACGGCGTCGGCGTCGGCGTCGCGCTCGGCGGCCTCGACCACGTTGACGAGCAGCTGGGCGCGGGTCATCGGTCCGACACCGCCCGGGTTCGGCGAGATCCACGCGGCGACCTCGGCCACGCCCGGGTGGACGTCGCCGACGATCTTGCCGTTCTCGTCGCGGCTGACACCGACGTCGAGCACGGCGGCGCCCGGCTTCACGTCCTCGGGCTTGATGATGTGCGGCACGCCCGCGGCGGCGACGATGATGTCGGCCTGCCGGAGGTGGGCGGAGAGGTCACGCGTACCGGTGTGGCACTGGGTCACCGTGGCGTTCTCCGACTTGCGGGTCAGCAGCAGCGGGATGGAGCGGCCGATGGTGACGCCGCGTCCGACGACCACGACGTGCGCCCCGTTGATCTCGACGCCGTGGTGGCGCAGCAGCTGGACGACGCCCTGCGGGGTGCAGGGCAGCGGGCCCGTCTCGTTGAGCACGAGCCGGCCCAGGCTCATCGGGTGGAGGCCGTCGGCGTCCTTGGCCGGGTCCATCAGTTCCAGGACGCGGTTGGTGTCGATTCCCTTGGGGAGGGGAAGCTGCACGATGTAACCGGTGCACGCGGGGTCGGCGTTGAGTTCGCGGACGACGTCCTCGATCTCCTCCTGCGTGGCGGTGTCGGGCAGTTCGCGCTGGATGGAGCCGATACCGACCTGCGCGCAGTCGCGGTGCTTGCCGTTCACGTACCACCTGCTGCCCGGGTCGTCCCCGACCAGCAGGGTTCCCAGGCCGGGGGTGATGCCCCGGGCCTTGAGGGCCGCCACGCGGACGGTCAGATCGGACTTGATCGCGGCTGCGGTGGCCTTGCCATCGAGAATCTGGGCAGTCATGTCCCCATACTCGCGGATGACCCCGCCCTCGGACCAATCAGGTACGGGCGGTGGACGCAAGGTTGCACTTGGACAACTTCTTACGCAGCGGCTGGACAAACTTACTTACCGCTTATAACGATGAAGGCCGCAGTGCCGCAGGCAGTACCCGGGGGGCGGACCGCTGACGTTTTCTCTCCTCCGCGCGGCCGCACTCGTCCCCGTACGTCTGTTGGAGGAACGTCCCTTATGAGCTTCGGCGACCCGAACCCGAACAACCCCTACGGGCAGCAGCCCGGCCAGCCGCCGCAGGGTCAGCCCGGTTACGGCTACCCCCAGCAGGCCCCGCAGGGTGTGCCGCAGCAGGGCTACGGCTACCCGTCGGCCCCGCCCGTCTCCGGCGGCGACTACGGCCAGCCCCAGGGAGCCCGCCCGCCGCTCGCCGGCTGGGGAAGCCGCTTCGTCGCGCTCCTCGTCGACGGCATCGTCATCGGTGTCCCCTACGGTCTCCTCATCGGGATCGGCGGCGCGATGGGCGGCAACGCGGGCGGCCTGCTCGCCTTCCTGGGCCTCATCGTCGGCATCGGTCTCGGCCTCTTCAAGCTGTACAAGGAGGGCACGACCGGTCAGTGGATCGGCAAGAAGGCCCTCGGCATCAGCCTCCTGCGCGAGGCGGACGGCCGGCCGCTCGGCTTCGGCATGGCGTTCGTCCGTTACATCGCCCACTTCCTGGACAGCCTCGCCTGCTACATCGGCTGGCTGTGGCCGCTGTGGGACGACAAGAACCAGACGTTCGCGGACAAGATCTGCTCCACCGTGGTCGTCAAGGCCGGCTGACCGCGCCTCAAACGGACCCGAGGGCCGTAACCGCACGCTCGTCGCGTGGGGTTACGGCCCTCGGTCGTACCGTGCGGGACCGGCCGGCTCAGTGGAAGAAGTGCCGGGTACCGGTGAAGTACATCGTCACGCCCGCCTTCTTCGCGGCCTCGATCACCAGCTCGTCGCGGACCGAACCGCCCGGCTGGGCCACGGCCTTGATGCCGGCCGCGGTCAGGATCTCCAGCCCGTCGGGGAACGGGAAGAACGCGTCGGACGCCGCGTACGAACCGGCCGCCCGCTCCGCGCCCGCGCGCTCGACGGCCAGCTTCGCGGAGTCGACCCGGTTGACCTGGCCCATGCCGACGCCGACCGAAGCGCCGCCCTTGGCGAGCAGGATCGCGTTGGACTTGACCGCGCGGGACGCCTTCCAGGCGAAGGCGAGTTCCTTCAGCTCGTCGGCGGAGAGCGCCTCGCCCGTGGCGAGCGTCCAGTTGGCCGGGTCGTCGCCCTCGGCCTGGAGCCGGTCGGTGACCTGGAGCAGCGCGCCGCCGTCGATCTGCTTGACCTCGACCTCGGCGGACGGGGCCTCGGGGCAGCGCAGCACGCGGATGTTCTTCTTGCGGGACAGGATCTCGACCGCGCCGTCCTCGTACGCCGGGGCGACGATGACCTCGGTGAAGATCTCCGCGACCTGCTCGGCCATGGCGACGGTCACCGGGCGGTTGACGGCGATGACCCCGCCGTACGCCGACACCGGGTCGCAGGCGTGCGCGTTGCGGTGGGCCTCGGCCACGTCGTCGGCGATGGCGATGCCGCACGGGTTGGCGTGCTTGATGATCGCGACGCACGGCTCGGCGTGGTCGTAGGCGGCGCGGCGGGCGGCGTCGGTGTCCGTGTAGTTGTTGTAGGACATCTCCTTGCCGTGCAGCTGTTCGGCGGCGGCGAGGCCGCCGGCGCCGGAGGTGTAGAGCGCGGCGGGCTGGTGCGGGTTCTCGCCGTAGCGCAGGACGTTCTCGCGGGCGTACGTCGTACCGAGGAAGTCGGGGAAGCCCGAGTCGTCGGCGGCGGCGTAGTCGGCGGCGAACCAGCCGGCGACGGCCACGTCGTAGGCGGCGGTGTGCTGGAAGGCCTCGGCGGCGAGCCGCTTGCGGGCGGTCAGGTCGAAGCCGCCGTCCTTGACCGCGGCCAGCACGTCGGCGTAGCGCTCCGGGCTGGTGACGACGGCCACGGACGGGTGGTTCTTGGCGGCGGCGCGGACCATCGAGGGGCCGCCGATGTCGATCTGCTCGACGCACTCGTCGGCGGAGGCGCCGGAGGCGACGGTCTCCTTGAACGGGTAGAGGTTGACGACCACCAGGTCGAACGGCTCGACGCCGAGTTCGGCGAGCTGCTCGCGGTGCGCGTCCAGGCGCAGGTCGGCGAGGATGCCGGCGTGGACGCGGGGGTGCAGCGTCTTGACGCGGCCGTCGAGGCACTCGGGGAAGCCGGTCAGCTCCTCGACCTTGGTGACGGGGACGCCGGCGGCGGCGATCTTTCCGGCGGTGGAGCCGGTGGAGACCAGTTCGACACCCGCCTCGTGCAGACCGCGGGCGAGGTCTTCGAGCCCCGTCTTGTCGTAGACGCTGACCAGGGCGCGGCGGATGGGCTTATTCACCGACATGACCGAGATGAACCTTTCGTCCCTCAATGCGATAGCCGTCACGGGCGAGCCGCCCCACGGCCTCGACGAGCAGCTTGCGCTCGACTTCCTTGATGCGTTCATGAAGGGCCGCTTCGCCCTCCGGGGTGTCCTCTTCGGTCACCTCGACCACGCCCTGCGCGATGATCGGACCGGTGTCGACACCGTCGTCGACGAAGTGGACGGTGCACCCTGTGACCTTCACACCGTGCGCGAGCGCGTCACGCACTCCGTGGGCACCGGGAAAGCTGGGAAGCAGGGCGGGGTGGGTGTTGACGAACCGGTCGCCGAAGCGGGCGAGGAACTCCTTGCCCACGATCTTCATGAACCCGGCGGAGACGACGAGGTCCGGCCGGTGCGCGGCGGTGGCCTCGGCGAGGGCGGCGTCCCACTCCTCGCGGGAGGCGTGGTCCTTGACGCGGCACACGAAGGTGGGAAGCCCGGCACGCTCGGCCCGCTCCAGTCCGGCGATGCCGGTGCGGTCGGCGCCGACCGCGACGATCCGGGCACCGTATCCGTCGGGGTCGGCGCCGACCGCGTCGAGCAGGGCCTGAAGATTCGTACCGGACCCGGAGACCAGGACGACCACGCGGGCCGGGGCGGCGGAGGAGAGCGGGGAGGCCACGGCTGGGCCCTTTCTCGCGTGCGAGCGGTTCGAAGCGGCCGGCCCGCCACCACGGCACTGGGGCGACGGCGATGCGGTTTGTACGGTCGTACGAAAGAAGCGCGCTCCCCGATACGGGGAACTCTACGAACGGGCCGGCCGTCAGCAACGATACCGGCACCTCGCCGGGCCCCTGCCTGACGGGGTGAGGGAGCCCCGGGCCACCGGTCCGCCGGTACGGGTGTCGCGCCCGCGCTCCCCGCTTTCGGCCCCTCGTCGCCGGAAGGTAGCGTCAGGGGACAGCGAACCGTCCACCGGGCGGAAATGACGAGATGGGGAAGACGTTCACCACATGCCGGACCGACGCCGCCGCACCGCCTTCCACCGTCCGCTGCCCGGGCAGGCCACCCTGCTGATGCGGGAGCGCGCCTCCTCCTCTTCTTCTTCCTCGTCCTCCTCTCCGTCCGGGTCGGGGTCCTCCGGGTCCTCCGGGTCCTCCGGGCCCTCCGAAAATCCGCGGGGCGACGACAATCCCTTCGCGCCGCCGCCCGAGGGCCGGCCCGACCAGCCCTGGCAGCCGCGCCACCCGGCCGGCGGCGGTCCGGAGGGCAACGGCGACGGTGGGGACGACGGGAACGACGGTCGGCCCTCCGACAACCGGCCCGTGTGGGGCAGCCAGTGGAGCAGCCGGCAGCCGGGCCGCCAGAACGGCGGCTTCGGCGGCCGGCCCGCGGGGCCGGGCGGACCGAACGGGAAGGGCGGTCCCGAGGGCGCCCCCGCAGGACCGCGCTGGGACCCGACCGACCCCATCCAGCGCCGCGCCCGCTATGCGCTGCTCGGCGGCATGTGGGCCTTCTTCTTCGCGATCTTCGACTTCCCGGAGATCGCCCTGCTGCTCGGCGCGCTCGCCACCTACTGGTCGATCAGCGCGCTGCGCGCGAGGCCGAAGGACCCGGCGGCCGGGCCGGGCACGCCCGCCTCCGCTCCCGCTCCCGCTTCCGCTCCCGGGGCGGACGGTGCGGCTTCCGACAGCGGGCCGGCGCAGCGGCCCAACGCCTGGGGTCCCGCCGCCCCCGCCGGGCAGGGGCCCGCCGGCGCGAAGAACGCCCAGGCCGCCCAGCGCATGGGCCGGCAGCAGACCACGGCCGCGGTCAGCGGTCTGGTGACGGGACTGGTCGCGCTGGCGATCGTCGCGACGACGTTCACCGTGCAGCTGGTCTACCGCGACTACTACACCTGCGTGAACGACGCCCTCACCAAGTCGGGCGAGGTGGCCTGCAACGATCTCCTCCCGAAGCCGCTGGAACCCTTCTTCGGCGTCAAGGAGTAGCGGCCGGGGGGCCGGGCTCCGGCTCGGCCTCCGGCTCCCTCGCCGCCTCCGGGGCCCTGCGCGGCCCGGCGTCCGGGGTTCCGGCCACGGGTGCGGGCTCCGGCGCGGGGGCCGGGGGCTCGTCGGCCGTCCGGGCGTGCCAGGGGTCGGTCGGCAGGAAGTCGTACGCCTCGATGTCCTCGTCCAGGCCGCCTCCGGGCGCCGGGGCCGGCACGGGGGCGGGCGCCTCCCCGCTCTGCGGTGCCGGCTCCTCCTCCGTGCCGCGGTTTCCACGGGGCCACCACCTGCGCCGGGGGCCCTTCTCCGTGGCCCCGGACGCCTTCGGGTCCGGTCGCTCCCGCATCTCTCCGGCGTTGTCCGGTACGGCCCCCGGCCGCTCCTCCTCCGTACGTCCGCGCAGCCGCCAGGCCCGCAACAGCAGGGCCGCCGGGACGCCGAGCACGGCCGTCCAGACCAGCGCCGCCGCCCCGGTGAGCCACCACACCGGGCCGAAGTCCGCGAGGGCGTGCGTGCCGAGCGGCCCGCCCGCCGCGGCTGCCAGCAGGGCCGCGCCGATCCCGCAGCCGGCAGCCGCCAGCGCGGTGGTGAGCGCCGTCTCGCGCGGGCTCCACGCCTCCTCCCGTACACCTCCGGCCGGTGCCGCCCGCCGTACGGTGAACCAGGCGACCGTCAGCGCCGCCGCGACCGGGACCGCGCCGGCCGCCCAGTTCAGCGGCGTGCCGTGGCCCTGGGCCGGCATCGCGGCGAGGAGCGGGAAGTCCGGTACCGCAGGGTGCCCCGCGAAGGCGAGCGGGGTCACCGTCGACCCCGTACCGAGGGCGAAGCCCGGACCGAGTCCGTACGCCGCACCCCACACCGCCGCGTTCGGCACCAGGCCGAGCGCCAGCAGGAGGACGGCGACCCGTCCGCCCCAGTCGCCCGCGAGGCGCAGGAAGGAGTCCTGCACCGGCCCCCCGTGCCACACCAGCGCCACCGCCACGACCAGCGCTCCCCCGCCCAGCAGCACCGCGGTCCCGGCCGCCGCCGACCGGCCCACCGCCTCGGCCCGCCGCACGAACCGGGTGCGCGCCATCGCCTCGTGCAGCCGGACCGGCGCCCAGGACGGCGGCGGGCCGAGGGGGCGCCCACAGGCCGTCCACACCCCGGCGGCCGCCGCACCCGCCACCACCAGCACCGCGGGGAACAGCAGGGACAGTGGCCCGGCGGACAGCGAGGAACCCCGCGCGTAGAGGGCGACCGCCCCACCGACCAGCAGATATCCGCCCGTCACCAGGGCGAACGCGGCCCCGGGCGACGGAGCCGCGCGCCCCTCCTCCTGCTCCAGCGCATCCCTGGCCGCCCGGTGCACCAGCCACACAGGCACGGCGGCGAGCAGCAGCGGGACGACGCCCACCGGAGCCGGGGCTCCGGTCAGGGTCTCCGTCCTGACCAGCTCGGCGCCGTGCGCCAGCAGCCACAGGCCCGCTGCCGCGTGGAACGCCTCGCCGGGCCCCCTGTCGGGGGCCGGCGAGCTGATCCAGACGGCTGCGACGAGGACCGCGAGGGAGCCCAGTCCGAGCCCTGCCGCGACGGCCCCGCGCAGCGCGGCCGCGACCAGTACGGCGGGTCCCGCCTGCTCGGCCGACAACGACGGGCTGCGTTCGGTCACTTGGGTCACGCCGTCATGCTGCCAACGACACGCGCTTATTCCGTGTAACGGGCGAACGGCCGTTGTGTCGCTCAATATACGTTTATGTACTTTTTCACTCGGTGCAGGCCGCGCGGGCGGCCCTCATGACGCAGAGCACGTCGGGCACGGCCACCGCCGCTCCGCTCCCCTCGCCCAAGGAGCGGCGCAGGCTGCGGGAGGCCAAGTCGCTGACCGAGGAGCAGGTGGCGGCGGCTGTGGGCGTCACCCGGGCCACGGTGCGGGCGTGGGAGACGGGCCGCACCAGCCCGCGCGGACGCAAGCGCGAGGCGTACGCCCGGCTGATCGGGACGATCGACACTCCAGCCCCTTCCCCCACCGAAAGGAAGGCTTCGAACGCCACGCCGAAGCCCTCCACCAAGCAGCCGAAACCACCACCTGCCACCACCGCCACCGCCACCACCGCCACCACCGAGCTGGTGGAGCCCGTGGCGGTGACGGTGGAGGTGGCGGAGTCGGTGGAGGTGGAGGTGGAGGTGGAGGTGGAGGTGGAGGTGGCGGTGGAGGAGAAGCCGGAAGGGTCCCGTCCGCCGGTCCTCGCGGAGCCGGAGAAGCCCGCGCCGGCCGGTCCCCCTCCGCCGGTCCTCGTCGAAGCCACCGGGGGTGATGCCGCCATGGCCTCCGCCGAGCCCGGCAGCAGCACCACGCCCGAACCTCCGGCGGCTCCGCCCGTGCCCGCGGTCGCGCCCGCCCCTGTGCCGGTCGCTGCACCCGTGGCGGCCGATGAGGAGCGGGAGGCCACCGGGACGGTCGAGGCCCCCGAGACCGACCGGGTGGACGGGACGGATGGGGCCGACCGGACGGACGGGGAAGTTGGGGCGGACGGGGCGCCTGGGGCCGGGCTTTCGCCCGCCGAGGCGTTCGACGCGTTGTACGGACACGCCGCGGCGGCCCTCTTCCACCAGACGTATCTGCTGACCGGGCGGCGCGTCCTGTCCCGCGAGGCGGTGGCCAAGGCGTTCGAGCTGGCCTGGCAGCGCTGGCCGGAGGTGGCGGTGGACCGGGACCCGGTGGGCT
Source organism: Streptomyces sp. ATexAB-D23 (assembly GCF_000373645.1). Classification (GTDB taxonomy): domain Bacteria; phylum Actinomycetota; class Actinomycetes; order Streptomycetales; family Streptomycetaceae; genus Streptomyces; species Streptomyces castrisilvae. Next base: position 343,026 of record NZ_KB892002.1, read on the forward strand.
GGGTACGGGCCGCCGCCTACGAGCACGCGATGTCGCCCTGGCGCCGGCTGCGCGGTGAGCACCGGCGCCTCGACCCCCCGCCCGAGGCACCGGGGCAGCGCGCGCTGCTCGACGCGCTGCTGGAGCTGCCGCCCTCGTACCGGCGCACGCTGGTGCTGCACGACGGCGTGGGGCTCGGGCTGCCGGAGACGGCGGCGGAGACCGAGGCGAGCACACGCGCCGCGGCCGGTCGGCTGGTGACCGCGCGGGCGGCGGTCGCCCAGCGGCTGCCCGAGGTCGCGGAGCCCGAGTCGCCGGACGGGCGGTCCGCCCTGCTCCACGAGCACCTGGGTGCCCTCGCCCGTACCCAGCCCGCCTCCTCGCTTCCGGTGCCGGAGCTGATCCGTACCGGCAGCGAGCGCAAGGCGCAGCTGTGGGCCCGGTCGGCGATCGCGTTCACCGTGCTGATCATCGGCCTCACACTGATCGCCCTGGCGACGGCTCCCCGGAAGTACGAGACGCCGCCGTCGCCCGCCCAGCAGGTCGGCGGGGTGCCTCCGGTCGGGGGCCCGCAGAAGCTGACGCCCGGGGATGTGAAGCTGCGGAAGAAGCTCGGCGACGAACTGGTCCACGGCCCGGCCCGGCTGGTCCCCCGGGCCGGCTGAGCGGGAGGTCCCCCGCACAACGACGCGGGCCCGTCCCTCCGGATTGGGAGGGACGGGCCCGCGTCATGCGTACGGTGCCGCGCTGCCGCGCGGCCGCGTGCGTCAGGCGCCGAGGATCTCGCGCGCCAGCTTGGCGGTCTCGGTCGGCGTCTTGCCGACCTTGACGCCGGCGGCCTCAAGGGCCTCCTTCTTCGCCTGAGCGGTGCCGGAGGAGCCGGAGACGATGGCGCCGGCGTGGCCCATGGTCTTGCCCTCGGGGGCGGTGAAGCCCGCGACGTAACCGACGACGGGCTTGGTCACGCTCGAAGCGATGAAGTCCGCCGCACGCTCCTCGGCGTCGCCGCCGATCTCGCCGATCATGACGATCAGGTCGGTCTCGGGGTCGGCCTCGAACGCCTCCAGGGCGTCGATGTGCGTCGTGCCGATGACCGGGTCGCCACCGATGCCGACGGCGGACGAGAAGCCGATGTCACGGAGCTCGTACATCATCTGGTAGGTCAGCGTGCCGGACTTGGACACGAGACCGATGCGGCCGGGCTTGGTGATGTCGCCCGGGATGATGCCGGCGTTGGACTGGCCGGGGGTGATCAGGCCGGGGCAGTTCGGACCGATGATGCGGGTCTTGTTGCCCTTCGAGCCGGCGTACGCCCAGAAGGCGGCCGAGTCGTGGACGGCGATGCCCTCGGTGATCACGACGGCGAGCGGGATCTCGGCGTCGATCGCCTCGACGACGGCTGCCTTCGCGAAGGCCGGCGGCACGAAGAGGACGGACACGTTGGCGCCGGTCTTCTCCATCGCCTCGGCGACGGAGCCGAAGACGGGTACCTCGGTGCCGTCGAAGTCGACGGTCGTGCCGGCCTTGCGGGGGTTCACGCCGCCGACGATGTTGGTGCCGTCGCCGAGCATGAGCTTGGTGTGCTTCATGCCCGTGGCGCCGGTCATCCCCTGGACGATGACCTTGCTGTCCTTGGTGAGGAAGATAGCCATGGTGGTCTGAGTCCCTCTTCCTTACTTCGCAGCCGCGGCGAGCTCGGCGGCCTTGTCGGCCGCGCCGTCCATGGTGTCCACGCGCTGCACCAGCGGGTGGTTGGCGTCGGAGAGGATCTTGCGACCCAGCTCCGCGTTGTTGCCGTCGAGGCGCACGACCAGCGGCTTGGTGACGTCCTCGCCCTTGGACTTGAGCAGCTCAAGCGCCTGGACGATGCCGTTGGCGACCTCGTCGCAGGCGGTGATGCCACCGAAGACGTTGACGAAGACGGACTTGACGTCCGAGTCGCCGAGGATGATCTCCAGGCCGTTCGCCATGACCTCGGCGGAGGCGCCGCCACCGATGTCGAGGAAGTTGGCGGGCTTCACGTTGCCGTGCTTCTCACCGGCGTACGCGACGACGTCCAGGGTCGACATGACCAGACCGGCACCGTTACCGATGATGCCGACCTCGCCGTCGAGCTTGACGTAGTTGAGGTTCTTGGCCTTGGCCGCGGCCTCGAGCGGGTTGGCCGCCGCCTTGTCCTCAAGGGCCTCGTGCTCGGGCTGGCGGAAGTCGGCGTTCTCGTCGAGCGAGACCTTGCCGTCCAGGGCCAGGATGCGGCCGTCCTTGGTCTTCACCAGCGGGTTGACCTCGACGAGGAGCGCGTCCTCGGCGACGAAGGTGTCCCACAGCGTCACCAGGGCCTCGGCGACGCCCTCGGCCACCTCGGCCGGGAACTTCGCCTGGGCCACGATCTCGCGGGCCTTGGCGATGTCGACCCCGTCGACGGCGTTGACCGGGACCTTCGCGAGGGCCTCGGGGGTCTTCTCCGCGACCTCCTCGATGTCCATGCCACCCTGCACCGAGGCCATGGCCAGGAAGGTGCGGTTGGTGCGGTCGAGGAGGTACGAGACGTAGTACTCCGCCTCGATCTCCGGGGACAGCTCGGCGATCATCACCTTGTGGACCGTGTGGCCCTTGATGTCCATGCCGAGGATGTCGGTCGCGCGGGCGACCGCCTCGTCGGGGTTGGCGGCCAGCTTCACGCCACCGGCCTTGCCGCGGCCGCCGACCTTCACCTGCGCCTTGACGACCGACTTGCCGCCCAGCCGCTCGGTCGCCTCGCGGGCTGCCTCAGGCGTGTCGATGACTTCACCGGCCAGCACCGGTACACCGTGCTTGGCGAAGAGGTCCCTCGCCTGGTACTCGAACAGGTCCACGCGCGTCCGTCCCTTATCAATGGTCTCGCGGTTGGTTTTCTGCGTGGGCGTGCCGCGAGGGGCAACGTGACTGCTGTGTCACTAGGAAAGCGCACACGGTGACCGGATACGCGGCATGTCCATCTCGCAGGTTATCCCCGAGCCCCGTGTGGCCCTAAATCACAGATCACACCTGGGCGGTGATTACGGTCACAGAATCGCGCTGGTGGGGCCGGTCGGCACCTCGTCAGACGGGCTCCTTGTCGGGTATCGGCAGGGGGCGCTTCTCGATCGCGGCCGCCATCACGTCCGGGAAGAGGTCCGGCGTGCAGGCGAAGGCGGGCGCGCCGAGGGCGGACAGTGCCGCGGCGTGGTCGCGGTCATAGGCCGGGGCACCCTCGTCGGAGAGGGCGAGCAGGGTGACGAACTGCACGCCGGAGGCCTTCATCGCGGCGACCCGCTTCAGCATCTCGTTGCGGATGCCGCCCTCGTAGAGGTCGCTGATGAGGACCACGACGGTGTCGGCCGGCCGGGTGATCCGGGACTGGCAGTAGGCCAGGGCGCGGTTGATGTCGGTGCCGCCGCCGAGCTGGGTGCCGAACAGGACGTCGACCGGGTCGTCCAGCTGGTCGGTGAGGTCGGCCACCGCCGTGTCGAAGACGACGAGCCGGGTCCGCAGAGCGCGCATCGAGGCGAGCACCGCGCCGAACACCGACGCGTAGACCACGGAGGCCGCCATCGAGCCCGACTGGTCGATGCAGAGGATGACGTCCTTCTTCACGGACTGCGCGGCCCGCCCGTAGCCGATGAGCCGTTCGGGGACGACCGTGCCGGCGCCTTCCCGGCCGGGCAGCTCCAGGTAGTTCTTGAGGTTGGCCCGGATGGTGCGGTCCCAGTCGATGTCGTGGTGGCGGGGCCGGGTGACCTTCGCCGAGCGGTCGAGCGCGCCCGTGAGGGTGGCCCGGGTGCGGGTGGTGAGCCGCTTCTCCAGTTGCTCCACGACCTTGCGGACCACGGCTCGCGCGGTCTCCTTCGTCGTCTCGGGCATCGCCTTGTTGAGGGAGAGCAGCGTGCCGACGAGGTGGACGTCCGCCTCGACGGCCTCCAGCATCTCCGGTTCGAGCAGGAGCGCGGAGAGGCCGAGGCGGTCGATGGCGTCGCGCTGCATGACCTGCACGACGGAGCTGGGGAAGTACGTGCGGATGTCGCCGAGCCAGCGGGCCACGGACGGGGCGGAGGCGCCGAGTCCGGCCGAGCGCCCGCCGCCGCCCCGGCCGCCGGGCCGTCCCCCGTTGCCGTTCTCGTAGAGCGCGGTGAGCGCCCCGTCCATCGCGGCGTCGCGCCCGGTGAGGGTGCGGCCGGTGCTCTCGGCGCTGTCCGCGCCCAGCACCAGGCGCCAGCGCCGCAGCCGCTCCTCGCGGGCGGAGGGCACGGTGCCGGGTTCCGTGGTGTCCGTCGTCGTCATGCCGTTTCCCCCAGATGCGGGTCGTCGTGGCGGGTGGGGGCCGCGGTCGCGGGGTGGGCGTCGGCCGCGGTCGCGGGGCGCCCGGGGTGGGCGGGGGCCGCGGATGCTTCGGGTTCTGCCGTCGCGGCGTGCTCGTCCAGACCGAGCAGGAGGCGCAGGACCGGGACCACCGCGTCCGCACGGGCCATGTCCAGGACCGGGCCGAAGCCGGGGGCAGTCGTCCCGCCGCCCGCCGGGCCGTTCACCGGGGACCCGGCGGGGGCCGGGCCGCGCCGGACGAGGTCGCCCAGTGTGCGCCGGACGCCCGGTTCGTACGCCGAGAAGGTGCGGCGCAGCAGCGGCAGTACGTCGGTGAAGGTGTCGGCGGGGACGCCGGTGAGCCAGGAGTCGACCAGGGCGAGCAGCCGCTCGTCGTGGACGAGGAGCATGCCGCCGCCCGCCGCCCCGCCGACGAAGCCCTCGATCCAGGCGGCGGCGTCGGCCGGCGGTGTCCCCGGGGAGAGGGCGAGGCCCATCAGCCGGGCCGCGGCGTCCTGGTCGAGGTCTCCGTCGTCCAGGAGCAGCCGGGCGGCCCGCCCCCGGATCACTCCCGCGACCGAGTCCCGGACGGTGAGCTTGTGGAGCACGGCCCGCCAGCGCTCGCGCAGCCCGTCCGCGCTCGAAGGGACGGCGCCGGCGAGCAGCCCGATCGCCGTGTGGACGCCGTCCACCTGACGGCGCAGCGCCTCGGCCCCGTCGGCGTCGAGCCCGGTGCAGGCGGGCGGCAGGCCGACGCAGATGCGTTCCGCGAGGCCGGCGGAGACCTTGCCGAGGGCGGTGGTGTCCGTGGAGCGGACGTCCCCGTAGCGCAGGGTGCGGGCCAGGGCGGGCAGGGCGTCGGCGAGGTGGCCGACGTCGGTGTCGAGCGCGGCACGGTCGGCGAGGGCCCGCATCACGACGGGCAGCGCGTCGGGCAGGTCGGCCAGCAGGCAGCGCTCGGCCAGCGCGGTGACCTCGGCGAGCGCGGTGGCGGCGAGGGCGTCCGACTCGGCGCGGGCGGTGGCGGCGGAGAGCACGGTGGTGCCCCAGACGCCCGCCTCCGCGACGCGCACGTACAGCTCGGGCTCCCAGCGCAGCCGCCAGCTCTCCCGGAAGGTGCCGGTGCTCCCCCGGCCGGCGGCGGGTTCGCCCCAGCCGATGCCGAGGACGCGCAGCCGGTGCAGCAGCCGGCTGCGGGAGGCGTCGGTCTCCTTGCGGAGGTCGAACTCCGTCTCCCGCTCGCCCGCCTCCGGTTTGAGGCGGAGGGTGCGCTGCTGCCGGGCGAGGTCGCGTTGCAGGGGGACGGCGGGGGCGGTGTCGGGGACCTCGCCAAGCGTGGAGCCGACGACGAGGCGGTCCCGGACGAGCGCGAGCGGAACGTCGGAGCCCTCGCACATGACGGCCCTGATCGCGTCGGTCGTCTCGCTCAGCCCGGCGAGCGGCCGGCCGCGCATCGCGGCGAGCGTCTCGGCGAGCCGGACCGCCTCGATGACATGGGCGGAGGAGACGAACCGGTCCTCGTCGCGCAGGAGTCCGGCGACCTTCGTCATCCAGCGCTCTATCGGGCGGTCCGGGGCGGCGAAGAGGTGCTGGTACCAGCCGGGCGACTCGATCCCCGCCCCGTATCCGCTGTGCCGGGCGAGCCGCTGGTGGGTCCACGGCACCCAGGTCAGCTCCGCCTTGGCCTTGGGGAGCCCCTTGAGCAGGGCCCGGTCGGCGGTGAGCGTCGTGCGCGTACGCAGGGCGGGCACATGCCAGGCGCCGCACACGACGGCGAAGTCGTCGCCGAACTCCTTGGCCGCCGTGCGCAGCTGGACGCGCATGTACGCCTCGCGGACCGCGTCGCGCGGATGTCCGCCGTCCCCGTACACCTCGCGCAGGGCGGTCATCGCCTCGCCGAGCACGGCGAACGCGGCGAGCGGGCCCGCCGCCTCGCCGCTGCCCGGGGCCCGGTGTTCGACGACGTCCTCCCACCAGCGCTCGGGGTCGTCGTACCCCGCGGTCCCGGCGAGCACCCGGATCGGGTCGACGGGCACGGCGGCAGGCGGCCCGTCCTCCTCGGCGGAGACCTCGTCCCGGTCCGTCCCCGCCTCCTCCATGGCCAGCGAGTGGGCCGCGGGCAGGTCGATGAAGCGGACGGGGACGTCGCTCGCCAGGGCCCAGCGGATAGCGACCCACTCGGGGGAGAACTCGGCGAACGGCCAGAACGCCGCCCGTCCCGGGTCGTCCACGGCGTGGGCGAGCAGGGCGACGGGGGGCCGCATCTGCTCGTCGGCGGCGAGCGGCAGGAGCGCGTCGCCCTCGGGCGGGCCCTCGATGAGCACGGCCCGCGGGCGGGCCGCGTCCAGGGCGGCGCGGACGGCGCGGGCGGAACCGGGGCCGTGGTGCCGCACCCCCAGCAGCAGCGGCCCCGAAGCGCGGGCGGTGGTCATACGGACGCCTCCCGGCAGGCCCGGTAGAAGTCCTTCCAGCCGTCCCGCTCCCGCACCACGGTCTCCAGGTACTCCTGCCAGACCACCCGGTCGGCCGCCGGGTCCCGGACGACCGCGCCGAGGATGCCGGCCGCGACATCGCCCGGACGCAGCACGCCGTCCCCGAAGTGGGCGGCGAGAGCGAGGCCGTTGGTGACGACGGAGATGGCCTCGGCCGTGGACAGCGTCCCCGAGGGGGACTTGAGTTTGGTGCGGCCGTCGATGGTGACGCCGTCGCGCAGTTCACGGAAGACCGTGACCACGCGGCGGATCTCCGCGAGGCCGTCGGGCGCGGGCGGCAGGTCGAGCGAGCGCCCGACCTGGTCGACGCGCCGGGACACGATGTCGACCTCCGCCTCCGGGGTGGCCGGCAGCGGCAGCACCACGGTGTTGAACCGGCGCCGCAGGGCGCTGGACAGCTCGTTGACGCCCCGGTCGCGGTCGTTGGCCGTGGCGATGACGTTGAACCCGCGCACTGCCTGGACCTCCTGGCCCAGTTCGGGCAGGGGCAGCGTCTTCTCCGACAGGATCGTGATCAGCGAGTCCTGCACATCGGCGGGGATGCGGGTCAGTTCCTCGATGCGGGCGGTCATGCCCAGGGACATGGCGCGCATCAGCGGGCTGGGCACCAGAGCGTCCCGGCTGGGGCCGTGCGCGAGCAGCTGCGCGTAGTTCCACCCGTAGCGGACGGCTTCCTCCGGGGTGCCCGCCGTGCCCTGGACGAGCAGCGTCGAGTCGCCGCTGACGGCGGCAGCCAGGTGTTCGGAGACCCAGGTCTTGGCGGTGCCGGGGACGCCGAGGAGCAGCAGTGCCCGGTCGGTGGCGAGCGTGGTGACGGCGACCTCGACGAGGCGGCGCGGGCCCACGTACTTGGGTGTGATGACGGTGCCGTCGGGCAGGGTGCCGCCGAGCAGATACGTGGCCACGGCCCAGGGCGACAGGCGCCAGCGCTCGGGGCGCGGGCGGTCGTCGGCGGCGGCGAGCGCCTTCAGCTCGTCGGCGAAGGCGTCCTCGGCATGCGGGCGCAGGACCTCGCCGGCGGTGGCCTCGGTGTTTTCGGGCACGGTCATGGATCCCCCTCCAGATCGTTCGGCAGATCGCTCGGCCTGGTGTGGTTCCCACCGTGCACCATGGCACTGACAATTGGCCTTTGCGCAGGTCAGGGCGATTGTCAGTGGGGCGGCCTAACGTCGTTGGCATGCTGCTGACTGACGGGGGAGAACCCTTGGGCGCCGCTGCTCCGGCGGCGCGCTGGACGGTGGAGCAGGTATTGGCCCTGGCTCCTGACGACGCCTCACGCAAGGCGGGGAACAAGCTCGGTGCGTCCGCGTCCTGGTCGGACACCGGGCTGGACGGCACGGGTGCGGTGTGGGGGCTGTGCAAGGGGAGCGGCAGCAAGCCGTACCGGACGGTGGTCGACACCACCGGCCCCGCGTACCGCTGTAGTTGCCCCAGCCGGAAGTTCCCCTGCAAACACGCGCTGGGTCTGTTGCTGCTGCGCGCGGCCGACGGCACGGCTGTGCCCGCCGGGGCACCGCCGGACTGGGCCGGGGAGTGGCTGGCCGGCCGCCGCGACCGCGCGGAGGCGAAGGCGCGGCCCGCCGCCGGAGGTGACGGGCCGGCCGACCCGGTGGCCGCGCGCAAGCGCGCGGAGAGGCGCGCGGAGCGGATAGGGGGCGGTGCGCGGGAGCTGGAGCAGCGGCTGACCGACCTGCTGCGCGGGGGGCTCGCGTCGGTCGAGCAGGCGGGGTACGGGCTGTGGGAGGAGACGGCGGCCCGCATGGTCGACGCGCAGGCACCGGGTCTCGCGGGCCGGGTGCGGGAGCTGGGGTCCATCGCGGCGTCGGGCCCCGGCTGGCCGGTGCGGCTGCTGGAGGAGTGCGCGCTGCTCCATCTGCTGGACACGGCCTGGCTGGGCCTCGACCGCCTGCCGCAGCCGCTGGCGGCCACGGTCCGCACCCGCGTGGGTCTGCCGGCCCCGGCGGAGGGGCCGCCGGTCCGCGACCGCTGGCTGGTCCTCGCCCAGTACGACACCCCCGAGGGCAAGATCGTCACCCGCCGCATCTGGCTGTACGGCGGGGAGTCGGGCCGCACGGCGCTGCTCCTGTCCTTCGGGGCGGCCGGACGCTCCCCGGGGCACGCCCTGCCCGTGGGGGTGACGATCGACGCCGAGCTGACGCCCCATCCGGGGTCCGGCCGGCTGCGGGCCGAGCTGGGCGAGCGGTTCGGTGTGCCCGAGCCGGCCGGTACGCCCCCGCCGGGGGTGCCGGTCGGCGAGGCGATCACCGCGTACGGGCGGGCGCTGGGCGACGATCCGTGGCTGGAGTCCTGGCCGGTGACATTGCGCGACGTGATACCCGTGCCGGGCGCGGACGGCTGGCAGCTGGTGGACGCGCAGGGCCGTGAGGCGCTGCCCGTCACCGCCGCCGCGCTGTCCCGGCCGGCGCTCTGGAAGCTCGTCGCGGTCTCGGGCGGCGGGCCGCTCACCGTCTTCGGCGAGTGCGGCCACCGCGGCTTCGACCCGCTCGCCGCCTGGCCAGCGGTGGCCCCGCGGGCGGGGCTTGCCGGCGTCGAGACCGTACCTCTCGTCTGACCCCAGAAGGACTTCCCGAAGGAGGCGTGATGTCCCGCACCACCTCACCCACCACACCCGCGTCCGCGTCCGCAGCCGCGTCGGGGGGCCTCGCCGACGCGGTCGCGGCCACGTCGTGGGAGGACCTGGTCACCTCGGCCCTGCTCGGCACGGACCGCCGCCCGCCCGGGGGAGCCTCGGGCGCCGGCCCGGACGGGGCGGCGTCGGCGTTGCTGGACGCCGCCGCGCTGCACACCGTGCGGCGCCGGGCCGGGCTCCTGCCCGCCGCCGCGTCGCCCCGGCCCGCGCCCGCGCCCGAAGACCCCCGCCCGCCGCTGCCCGAGGCCGCCCGTGGCCGGCTGGCGCAGCTCCTCGCGGACCGGGCCGCGGCGGCCGGTTCCGGCGGCAGACGCGGTACGGCCCCCGACCTGACGGAACTCATCCCGCAGTGGCTGGCCACCGCCGGCCTGCACGGCTACCGGGCGCCCGACTCCGCGCTGCCCGCCCTGCTGGACGCCGCCAGGGCCAGGACCGATCTGCGGCCCCAGGCCCTGGAGTTCGCGGGGCCGCGCGGGCTGTGGCTGGCCGGGCTGAACCCGGAGTGGAAGTTCGCGCTGCGCGGCGCGTCCGGAAGCGGCCTGCTGCCGTCCCTCACCGATCCGGAAGCGGTGCGACGGCTGTGGGAGGAGGGCCTGTTCGCGGAGCGGGTCGCCCTGCTCGGGGCCGTACGGGCGCGGGACGCGGAGGCGGCCCGCGCGCTGCTCGCCACCACCTGGAAGACGGAACGGGCCGAGGACCGGCTCATGTTCGTCGACTCGCTGCGCACGGGGCTGTCCTGTGCGGACGAGGAGTTCCTCGAACAGGCGCTCGCGGACCGCAGCCGCAATGTCCGGGCGACCGCCGCCGAGTTGCTGTCCGCACTGCCCGGTTCGGCGCTCGCCCGCCGGATGGCGGACCGCGCGCTGTCCTGCGTCAGCCCCGGGCTGACCGGTGACAAGCCGTTCGTGGCGGTGGAGGCCCCGCACGAGTGCGACGCGGAGATGCAGCGCGACGGGGTGGTGGCCCTCCCGCCGTCCGGCCGGGGCGAACGGTCGTGGTGGCTCGGCCAGTTGGTGGAGGCCTCCCCGCTCGCCGTCTGGCCCGCGCGGTTCGGGGGGCGCGGCGCGGAGGAGATCGTGGCGCTGCCCGTCGCGGACGGCTGGGGCGAGGAACTGCACGCGGCCTGGTGCCGGGCGGCGGTGCGGCAGAACGACGAGGCGTGGGCGCGGGCCCTGCTCGGCCCTCCGTCGACGCCCCCGTCGAACGGCCCCGGTACGGCGTCGCTCGCCGAGCGGGCGAAGCTCCTGGCGGTGCTGCCCCCTGCGGAACGGGCGGGCTGGGTGGCCGACTTCGTCGCCGCGCACGGGTTGTCGGAGGCGTTCCAGCTGCTCGGGGTCTGCCCGGTGCCCTGGGCGGAGCCGCTCGGGCGCTCGGTGGTCGACGCCCTCGACATAGCCCGGGACGCGGGCAGTTACCCCTGGAGCTTCAGCGGCGTCATGGGCCTGGCGGAACGCTGCCTGGCCCCGGCCGAGGCAAGCCGCCTGGAGGTCCTGACCACCACCCCCGCCGAACCTGCGGACGCCTCCCCCGGCGCGAACGGCTACTGGTCGGAGGCCTTCCAGCGCCTGGTCTCCACCCTGCGCCTACGCGCGACGATGGACAGCGAGCTGTCCCCGACCCCGGAAGGCGGGTGAAGCCACGCGGGCGAACGGTGAGGCGGTGCGGGTGCGCGGTCGGCGGGGCGCGTTCCTCGCCACCCGGCGCGCGGCCCCCGTCGCAACGCGGGTCCGCCGCCCCGGCAAGGGGCGCCGCCCGGCATCAGCGCAGCCGATGGGGCCTCCGCGCCCCGCGGGGCGGCCCTCGCCCCCGGCCGGGTCAGGCGCCGGCCGGCTGGCGGACGTTCGCGTTGACCCAGTCGACGATCGCGGTGGTCGTCGCGCCGGGGGTGAAGATCTCCGCGACGCCCTGCTCCTTCAGCGGTGCGATGTCCGCCTCCGGGATGATGCCGCCGCCGAAGACCTTGATGTCCTCCGCCTCCCGTTCCTTCAGCAGCTCGATCACCTTCGCGAACAGCGTGTTGTGCGCGCCCGAGAGGATCGAGAGGCCGATCGCGTCGGCGTCCTCCTGGATGGCGGTGTCGACGATCTGCTCGGGCGTCTGGTGGAGCCCCGTGTAGATGACCTCCATACCGGCGTCCCGCAGCGCACGCGCGATCACCTTGGCCCCGCGGTCATGGCCGTCGAGGCCCGGTTTGGCCACCACCACACGGATCGGACCGGTCACACCCATCACTGCCTCCACATGCGTCTCCGCGTCTCCCGTGCCTGAAGGGCCGGGGATGTGAACGAACGTTATCCACAGCATCCCGCAAGCCGCCGTTTCGCGGTGGACCGGGAGGGGGAAATCACACATGGGACATTGTTCACGGGCGCAGAGACCGGGCGCCCGGGGAGCCGCGTCAGGTCGCCGTATCACCGCGCCGTCAGCCGCACGGCACGGTGGTACGGGCCACCGTCCACCAGGACCGGACCTCCGACACGGCTTCCCACCAGGGCATACGGGAAGGGAGCCGCCCTTCTTCGGGTGCCGGAGCAGGAGGTCGACCATGAAGACCCCGAGCCTTCCGATCCGCTCCCTTCCGATCCCCTCCCTTCCGATCCGTCGCCTCCCGATCCGTGCCCTCCCGATCCCAGCCGTGCCGATCCCGGCCGTGCCGACCGCGCTGCTGAGAGCGACCGCGCTGGAACTCGCGGTGCTCGCCGGACACGCGCTGCTGTACCCCACCGGGATCGCCGACGAACGGCGCCCCGAGCCGACCCCGGCCCCGACGCCGGACCCCCGCGCCACCGGTCGGCTGCCGGGCGAGGTGGCCGGTCGGCCACCTGTCGTTCTCCTGCACGGATTCATCGACAACCGCTCGGTCTTCGTCCTGCTGCGCCGCTCGCTGGCCCGGCACGGCTGGCACCATCTGGAGTCGCTCAACCACTCACCGCTGACCAGCGACATCCGTACGGCCGCCGAGCTGCTGGGCCGGCACATCGAGGAGATCTGCGCCCGCACCGGGCACGAACGGGTCGACATCGTGGGCCACAGCCTCGGGGGCCTCATCGCTCGCTACTACGTCCAGCGACTGGGCGGTGACCACCGGGTCCGCACCCTGGTCACGCTGGGTACACCGCATGCCGGCACCGCCGTCGCCCCGCTGGCCGGCGCCCTGCCCATCGTGCGCCAGATGCGCGGCGGCTCGGCCCCCATCGAGGAGCTGAGGCTGCCCGCGCCCGGCTGCCGCACCCGGTTCGTCAGCTTCTGGAGCGAGCTGGACCGGGTGATCGTCCCGCCCGAGGCGGCCTGCGTCGACCACCCCGACCTCGACGCGGTGAACGTACGCGTCACCGGCATCGGACACCTCGCCCTGCCTGTGCACCCGGCGGTGGCGGCCGCCGTACGCCAGGCGCTCGACACGGCGGAGCCCGCCCACGGGTCCAGCGGGACCGCCCGATCGGCCTCCGTCGCCTAAAACCGAACACTTTTCGAACGTAGAGCCAAAGCTCTGTGCGGACGCCACCGAAAGACGGCCGATTGCCCCTTTTCCCGGGCGCCGTGGGGCCGTCGAAGATTGTCGGCGGCGGATACCGCCGGGTACAGTCGCGGCCACTGCTTAGCCCCGGGGTCCCCACACCCCGGACTGGTCCTGCTGCCGAGGCGAGAGAGAAGTTGGTGAACGACCAGCACCCCCACGCCGGGTATGCCGGATACGACAGCCACCCCACGGGCAGCTTCGACAGTGACCCGCTCTTCGGCTCCCTCCCCGGCGGCTCCTACGAAGGCTCGCACGACACGGCGGGGGGCTACGGCGTCCCGTACACCGGCGGACAGGCCGGATACAGCGGCTCGTACGGCACCACCCAGTGGGACACGGGCGCTCACCAGGCCGCCGAGTACAACGACTTCACCGGCTACCCGGCCTACGCCGACCAGGCCCAGCAGCACCCGCAGTACGACGCCCCGTCCCCGTACGACACCGGCGCCACCTGGCTGCCGACGCAGGGCTACGCCCCGGACTCCTCCGGCCAGTGGGACACCACCGCCTGGAACACCGCGTCGTACGACACCGGCGCATACGACGCCACCGCCTGGAACACCGGCGCCACGCCCGAGCACGCACAGCAAAGTATGCAAAACCTGGCGGGGTCGAACGAAGCCGAACAGGCCCCCCTGACAGACACGTACGAGGCACACGGGACGTACGAGGCACACGAGACGTACGGGGCGCACGACACGTACGACGCTCATGACACCTACGGGGCGCACGACACGTACGAGACGTACGAGCACTCCGCCTACGACCCGTACGAGCCCTACCGAATCGCCGAGAGCGAAGACACCGCCGACCACCCCGAAGCGGATCTCGAAGCCGATCTCGAAGCGCGCCCCGACGCGGACCCCGGCACCGGCCCCGGCGGCCATCCCGACCTCGCCCCGGTCGACGCGCACCGCCCCGCCGGCCGGCCCGTCCCCCGCAGCGGTGGCCGCAGCCGCAGGCGTTCCCCCGCGAAGCGTTCCGCACTCCTCACCGTCGCCGTTCCCTCCGCCTGCGTGATGAGCGTGGCCGGGATCGCCGCCGCCTCGGTGGGCGGCATGGGCGGGGGCGAGACGAAGAAGGACGACACCACGACGATGGCCGCCGCCGACCCCGGCACGGTCGAGCCGGTCGCGGCCAACAACGAGCTGGACACCCAGCTCGCCAACCTCAGCGCCGACGCGGAGAACTTCGCGGACCGCGCCAGCCGCACCCAGGAGCGCATCGACCTCAAGGCGCGGCAGGCCGCCGAGAAGAAGAAGCGCGAGGAGGAGGCGGCTCGCAAGGAGGCCCTGCGCCCCAAATTCGTGATGCCGGTCAAGGAGCACGGGCTGAGCGCGTACTTCGGCCAGGCGGGCGTCAACTGGATGTCCGTGCACACGGGCATCGACTTCCCGGTCCAGTACGGCACCCCGGTGATGGCCGCGACCGACGGCACCGTCCGCACGCAGTACAACAGCGCCTACGGCAACATGGCCATCGTGACCATGGCCGACGGCACCGAGACCTGGTACTGCCACCTCAGCAGCACCCGGATCCGCTCGGGCCAGGTCAAGGCGGGCGACGTCATCGCGTACTCCGGCAGCTCCGGGAACTCGACCGGCCCGCACATGCACTTCGAGGTGCGGCCCGGCGGCGGCGCGGCCATCGACCCGCTGCCCTGGCTCCGCAGCCACGACGTCAACCCCACCTGAGCCGGTGAGCGGCCCGGCGGCCGGAGCCCCTCGGGGCCCCGGCCGTCACACGCGTCTCAGAGCTTCTGTACCGGCGCGTACCGCAGGAGCAGCTTCTTCGGGCGGTCGTCTCCGAAGTCGACCGTGGCCTTCGCCTGGTCGCCGACGCCCTCGACCGCCGTCACCGTGCCCAGACCGAACTGGTCGTGCGTGACCCGGTCGCCGGCCGCCAGGGTGATCGTCGGCCGGTCCGAGGTCCGCCGGGTGGCGAAGCCCGAAGGGCCGGAGCGGGCGCGGGAGGCGGAGAGCGACGAGGTGATGCCGGACGTCGGCCCGGCGGGGGCGGCCATCGGGCCCTTGCGCTTCCACTCCAGGTGCTGGTCCGGGATCTCCTCCAGGAACCGCGACGGCGGGTTGTACGAGGGCTGGCCCCAGGCGCTGCGCATGACCGCGCGGGTCAGGTACAGGCGCTCGCGGGCGCGGGTGATGCCGACGTACGCGAGCCTGCGCTCCTCCTCCAGCTCCTTGACCTGGCCCAGCGCCCGCATGTGCGGGAAGACGCCGTCCTCCATGCCGGTCAGGAAGACCACCGGGAATTCGAGGCCCTTCGCCGTGTGCAGGGTCATCAGCGTGATGACGCCGGAGCCGTCCTCGTCCTCGTCGGGGATCTGGTCGGAGTCGGCGACGAGCGCGACCTTCTCCAGGAACTCGGCGAGGGTGCCCGTCCCCTCCTCCTCGCCGCGCTCCTGCTCGAATTCGAGCGCGACGGCGGCCAGCTCCTGGAGGTTCTCGATGCGGGTCTCGTCCTGCGGGTCGGTGGATGCCTGGAGCTCGGCGAGGTAGCCCGTACGCTCCAGGACCGCTTCCAGCACGACGGCAGGGCCCGCGCCGGACTCCACGACCGTGCGCAGCTCCTCCATCAGCGTGTTGAACCGCTTCACGGCGTTGGCCGAACGGGCGGCCATGCCGTACGCCTCGTCCACACGGCGCAGCGCCTGCGGGAAGGTGATCTTCTCGCGCAGGGACAGGGCGTCGATCATCGCCTCGGCGCGGTCGCCGATGCCGCGCTTGGGCACGTTCAGGATGCGGCGGAGGGGGACGGTGTCCTCGGGGTTGGCGAGGACCCGGAGGTAGGCCAGGACGTCCCGGACCTCTTTGCGCTCGTAGAAGCGCACGCCGCCGACGACCTTGTAGGGCAGGCCGACGCGGATGAAGATCTCCTCGAAGACACGGGACTGCGCGTTCGTCCGGTAGAAGACGGCTACGTCTCCGGCCTTGGCATCGCCCGCGTCGGTGAGGCGGTCGATCTCCTCGGCGACGAACTGCGCCTCGTCGTGCTCGGTGTCCGCGACGTAGCCGGTGATGCGGGCGCCGGTGCCGGCGTTGGTCCACAGATTCTTCGGGCGGCGGCTCTCGTTGCGCTCGATGACCGCGTTGGCGGCGGACAGGATCGTCTGGGTGGAGCGGTAGTTCTGCTCCAGCAGGATCGTCGTCGCGTCCGGGTAGTCCTCCTCGAACTGGAGGATGTTGCGGATGGTCGCGCCCCGGAAGGCGTAGATCGACTGGTCCGCGTCACCCACGACGCACAGCTCGGCTGGGGCGTCCTCGGGACCGGACGGGCCGACCAGCTCGCGTACGAGGGTGTACTGGGCGTGGTTGGTGTCCTGGTACTCGTCGACCAGGACGTGGCGGAAGCGGCGGCGGTAGTGCTCGGCGACGTCGGGGAAGGCCTGGAGCAGGTGGACCGTCGTCATGATGATGTCGTCGAAGTCCAGCGCGTTGGCCTCGCGCAGCCGGGCCTGGTACATCGCGTACGCCTGGGCCAGGGTCTTCTCGAAACCTCCCCCGTTCTCGGCTTCGCTCGAATGGGAGGTGCCCCCTGTGACCTGCCCGGCGAAGGTCTCCTCGTCGATGAGCTCGTTCTTGAGGTTGGAGACCTTGGCCGTGAACGACTTCGGCGGGTAGCGCTTCGGGTCCAGCTCCAGGTCGCGGCAGACCAGGGCCATCAGCCGCTTGGAGTCGGCCGCGTCGTAGATCGAGAACGAGGAGGTGAAGCCGAGCTTCTTCGACTCGCGGCGCAGGATGCGGACGCAGGCGCTGTGGAAGGTCATGACCCACATGGCGTTGGCCCGGGGCCCGACCAGCTGCTCGACGCGCTCCTTCATCTCGCCGGCGGCCTTGTTGGTGAAGGTGATCGCCAGGATCTGGCCGGGGTGCACGCCGCGCTCGGCCAGGAGATGGGCGATGCGGTGGGTCAGCACCCGGGTCTTGCCGGAGCCGGCGCCGGCGACGATGAGCAGCGGGGACCCGGCGTGCACGACGGCGGCGCGCTGCTCGGTGTTCAGCCCGTCGAGCAGGGCCGCGGGGTCGATGACGGGGCGGTGGGCACCGTCGCGGTAGTACGCGTCGCGCGGCGGCGGGCCGTCGAACACGCCCGCGAAAAGGTCCTCCGGCACCGCTTCGGGTGCGGAGTCCTCGGGGGGCGGCGGGGGCCCTTCCTCCTCGGACTGGAGGCCGGCCAGGAAACTGTCGTCAAAGAGGCTGCTCATCGCTCCCCGAGTCTAGAGCCCCCCACTGACACTCGGCCCCGCTCCGAAGAGGTCACGAAAATGTATCGGGCATATCGAACATCAACCTTCCCAGCGGCACCCCGCGTTGGTTAGCGTGCTCGTTCGGACGGCCCGTACCCCCAGAGGCGACCCACGCCGAGCGGGCGTCCACGCCGAATCCGGGCCCGCCCGGAACCGGGGACCCACACGCATCACCGGGGTGAATCGGTCCGCGTCCCCACTGGACCGTAGGGCAGCCTTCCGTTCCGCCCGAACCCGACAGCTAACCCGGTAGGCGGTCCACGGAAGGAGATGCCGGCCTTGGCGTCGCATCGCAAACCGCGCCCCCGGGTGCGCTCCGCCGCCCCTGTCGTGGGGCTCACCTCCGCCGCGCTCGCGACGGTCACCCTGTTGTCCTCGCAGAGCGCGACGGCCGCCCCGGCTCCCAAGCCCAGCATCGAGGACGTACAGAGGAAGGTCGACGACCTCTACCGGCAGGCGGGCACCGCGACCCAGAAGTACAACCAGGCCAAGGAGGCCGCGGACAAGCAGCGGACCAAGGTCGACACCTTGCTGGAGGACGTGGCCAAGCGCACCGCGAAGCTGAACGACGCGCGCAGGACGCTCGGCAACTACGCCGCCGCGCAGTACCGCGACGGCGCCCTCGCGCCGACCGCGACGTTCTTCCTGGCCGACAACCCGCAGTCGTTCTTCGACCAGACCCACCTGATGAACCGGATGGCCGACCGCCAGCAGCAGGCGGTCGACGAGTTCCGTACGCAGCAGGCGAAGGCGTCCAAGCAGCGCGCCCAGGCCGTCGAGAGCCTGGAGACGCTCACCGAGTCGCAGACCGCGCTGCGCACCAGCAAGCAGAACGTCCAGAACAAGCTGACCGAGGCCCGGACGCTGCTGTCGAAGCTGACCGCCGAGGAGAAGGCACGCCTGGCGGAGCTGGAGCGCAAGAAGGAGGCGGAGGCCAAGCGCAAGGCGGAGGAGCTGGCGAAGAAGCAGGCCGCCGCCAAGAAGGAGGCCGAGCGCAAGGCCAAGGAGTCGGGCGGTGGTACGGAGACAGGTTCGGGTTCGGGTTCGGACTCCGGCTCCAGCGCGTCCACGAAGGCGGAGAAGGTCCTCGCGTTCGCCCGCGCCCAGATCGGCAAGCCGTATGTCTGGGGGGCGACCGGCCCCTCCTCGTACGACTGCTCGGGGCTCACCCAGGCGGCGTGGAAGGCGGCCGGGGTCGATATACCGCGGACCACCTGGGACCAGGTGAACGTCGGGACCCGGATCGCCACGGCCGATCTCCAACCCGGTGACCTGGTCTTCTTCTACGACGACATCAGCCACGTCGGGATCTACAAGGGCGACGGGATGATGATCCACGCGCCGAAGCCCGGGGCGAACGTGCGCGAGGAGTCGATCTACTACATGCCGATCTACGGAAGCGTGCGCCCGGCCTGACCGGGGAAGGGGGCCGGTCCGGAAGCGGGCCGGCCCGGCGCGTTCCTCAGGTCCAGAGCGTGGCGATGAAGATGTTGGCGACGGTCAGGGCGCCGACCGCCGCGAAGGGGCCCTTGCCCACCTTCTCCTCGTCCCGCTTGACGTAGACCAGCCCGAGGATCACGACCAGGATCAGCAGCTTGATGCCGATCTTGACGTTGTTCACGGGGTAGTCGTCCGCCTGGTCGAGCCCGACCAGGGCGACTCCGGTGACCAGCATGGTCAGCGCACCGTGCAGCATTCCGGGGACGAACCGGGCCGTGCCGGCCTTCATCGCCTTCATCTGGCCGAGGAAACCGCCGAGCAGGGCGGCGATGCCGATGATGTGCAGGGCGACGACGAAATCGATGAGTACGCGCATGGCCGCACCATAGCCCCGGGCGTCCCGGCGCCCGTCACCCAGGTGGGGCGTACGGACAATTAAATGACAGATGTACCTATTGCCTGAATCTGCGGCAATTTTTATGGTCGTTCACGACCATTCACGATCGCCCGACGACAATGCCACGCCAAGAGCAGGCAATAGGCGTCAAAACGACTCCCGGCCGTGTCCTCGGATTAGCGTCCCTTCCCGGCGGCCGTACCCGGACACTGTCCTGGCCGGACCGCCGATGAAGCCCGCCGGTAGACCCCGCCGGGCAGTCGCACGGAAGGACGCCCGCCCTCGTGGCAGCGCATCGCAAGCCCAGGCAGCGCCTGTACACCGGCTCCGCGGCCCGCACCGCGGCGACCCTCGCCTTCGCCGGAGCCGCGACCGCCGCCGCGCTGCCCGGAGCCGCGCACGCGGACCCGGCCCCGACCGCCGCCCAGGTCAAGGCCCAGGTGGACCGGCTGTACCGGGAGGCCGAGGCCGCCACCGAGAAGTACAACGGCGCGAAGACCGAGGCGGCCGCCGCCGCGAAGTCGGTCGACGCCCTGCGCGACGAGGCCGCCCGCAGGACCGGCCGCCTCAACGCCGCCCGGGACGCCCTCGGCTCGTACGCCGCCGCGCAGTACCGCTCCGCCGGGATCGACCCCTCCGTGCAGCTGGCGCTCTCCTCCGACCCCGACCAGTACCTCCGGCGCGCCTCGTACGTGGAGCGCGCCGACGAACGCCGGGCGGCGGAACTCGGCTCGGTGCGGCGCCAGGTCGCCGACATCGCCCAGGTGCGCGCCGAGGCGGCCGACAAGCTGACCGAGCTGGCCGCCCGCCAGGCCGCCCTGAAGGAGCACCGGGCGACCGTCCGCGCCAAGCTCGCCGAGGCCCGGCGCCTGCTCGCCCGCCTCTCCCCCGCCGAGCGCGCCGCCTACGCCGCCTCCGAGGACGGCCGGGGCGCCGGCCACGCCGACCGCGGCACCCCGCGCGGCGCGGTCGCCGCTCCCAACGCGCGCGCGGCCCAGGCCGTCGCCTTCGCCTACAGCGCGCTGGGCAAGCCGTACGTCTGGGGCGCGACCGGGCCCGCCTCGTTCGACTGCTCGGGCCTCACCCAGGCCGCCTGGCGCGCGGCCGGGGTCTCGCTCCCCCGGACCACGTACACCCAGATCAACGCGGGCCGGCGGGTCTCCCGGTCCGAACTGGCCCCGGGAGACCTGGTGTTCTTCTACTCCGGCGTCACCCATGTCGGTCTGTACATCGGCAACGGGCAGATGATCCACGCCCCGCGCCCGGGGGCTCCGGTCAGGGTCGCGCCGATCAACGAAATGCCTTTCGCGGGGGCGACCCGGGTGGCATAGGCTCCCGGTTTCCGAGCCCGACCGCCGTGAGGACACCCACGCATGTCATTGGACATCGACGTCCAGACCCACGCCCGCACGCTCACGCTCCGCTCCCCCGACCATGTCCGCGTCGGCCCGTTCGCGATCCGCTACAACCCGGGCTGGTCCCTGAAGTACGCCAATTACGCCATCCCCGACCAGGGAACCGAGCCGACCCCCGGCGAACTCGACGCCCTCGTGGCGGCCTTCCGCGACCTGGACCGGATACCGCGACTGGAGTTCCTGCCCGGCTGGGCCCCGGCCGTCGAACCGGCGCTGCTCGCCGCCGGGTTCACCGTCGAGAACCGCGCCCCGATCCTGGCCTGCGCCCCCGGTGACCTGCTGCCCCCGAAGCCGGTGGCGGACCTGGCCGTCGCGGAGCCCGCCACCGACGCGGAGTTCGACGCCGCGGCCCTCGTCCAGCACCTCGGCTACGGCGGGACCGGCGAACCCGAGGACGGCACGGCCGCCTGGCTGCGCGACGCGGCGGCCGGCGGCGGGGTCGCCGCACTCGCCACCGTCGACGGCACCCCGGCCGGCGCGGGCGGCTGCTCGGTCCCGGTCGACGGGCTCACCGAGCTGGCCGGCCTCGCGGTGGGCGCGGACTTCCGCCGCCGGGGCATCGGGGCGGCGCTCTCCGCACACCTGACGCGCACCGCGTTCGAGCGGGGCTGCCGGGTGGTGTGGCTGGAGCCGGGCGACGCCGACGTGGAGCGGATCTACGCGTCGATCGGCTTCCGCAGGGCCGGCGAGAAGCTGAACATCTCGCTCGACCCGGAAGGGTCCTAGACCAGCCTGCGCGCCGTGGCCCAGCGGGTCAGCTCGTGGCGGTTGGAGAGCTGGAGCTTGCGCAGGACCGCCGAGACGTGGGACTCGACCGTCTTCACCGAGATGAACAGCTGCTTGGCGATCTCCTTGTACGCGTAGCCCCGGGCAATCAGCCGCAGCACCTCGCGCTCGCGCTGGGTCAGCCGGTCGAGGTCCTCGTCGACCGGGGGCGCGTCCGTGGAGGCGAAGGCGTCGAGGACGAAGCCGGCCAGGCGGGGCGAGAACACCGCGTCGCCGTCCTGGACCCGGAAGACCGAGTCGACCAGGTCGGTGCCGGTGATCGTCTTGGTGACGTAGCCGCGGGCGCCGCCCCGGATGACTCCGATGACGTCCTCGGCGGCGTCCGAGACGGACAGCGCGAGGAAGCGCACCGGGTTCTCCGCGGTGCCCATCAGGGGTGCGCAGCGGCGGAGCACCTCGACGCCGCCGCCGCCGGGGAGGTGGACGTCGAGGAGGACGACCTCGGGGCGGGTCGCCGTGATGACGGTGACCGCCTGGTCGACGTCCGCCGCCTCGCCGACGACCTCGACGCCGGTCTCCTCGGTGCGGCCGATCTCGGCCTGTACTCCGGTGCGGAACATCCGGTGGTCGTCGACGAGCACGACTCGTACCCGGCGCTCCGGACCCTCGTGGCCCACGGTCGCCTCAGTGGTCCCGTTCATCGCTCGTCCTCTCCATCTCCAGCTCGACTTCCGTGCCCCCACCGGGCACCGAACTCAGCCGGGCGGTGCCGCCGTTGCGCTGCATCCGGCCGATGATCGATTCTCGTACGCCCATTCTGTCCCCCGGTACGGAGTCCAGGTCGAATCCCGGGCCCCGGTCGCGCACGGAGACGAAGACCGTCCGGCCCTCGACCTCCGCGTAGACCTGGACGGCGCCTCCCTCGCCACCGTACTTGGCGGCGTTGACCATCGCCTCGCGTGCGGCCTGCATCTGTGCCGTCAGCCTCTCGTCGAGCGCGCAGTCGCCGACGACGACGACCTCCAGCGGGACGCCGTGCTTGTCCTCGACCTCGGCGGCGGCCCGTTTGACGGCCTCGGCCAGGGTCTCGGGCTCGTCGTCCTCGTCCTTGCCGGTGCCCTCGGGGTTGTACAGCCAGCTGCGCAGCTCGCGTTCCTGGGCGCGGGCCAGCCGGCGGACCTCGCCGCCGTCGTCGGCGTTGCGCTGGATCAGGGTGAGGGTGTGCAGCACGGAGTCGTGGACGTGGGCGGCGACCTCGGCCCGTTCCTGGGCCCGGATGCGCATGAGGCGTTCCTCGGAGAGGTCCTGGGTCATGCGGACGAAGTAGGGGCCGGCGAGCAGGGCGATGCCGGTGAGCACGGCGATGGCCGCGGTGAGGACGTTGCCGAGCTGGGCCGCGGAGCCTCGTACGACCATGAAGCCGGCGAGGCCGAGGCCGACCAGGGCGACCCCGGCCAGGGCGCGGGCCAGGTGCAGGACGCGGCGGCGGCTGCCGACCTCCATCCAGCGGGCGCGGCGGGCGTTGTCCGCCTGGCGCCAGACGAGGACGGAACCGGCGCCGATGAGCAGGGTGGGCCAGATGTAGCGGTCGGCCTTGCTGCCCATGTCGACATTGCCGACGAAGGTCACGGCGCCGATGAGCAGCGCGATGAGGGCGAAGACCTGGCCCTTGTCGGGTTTGCGGAGGCGGCGTCTGCCGTCGGGGGCGGTCTCGAAGACGGACTGGGGGGTCTCGACGCCGCCGACGCCGAGCGGGACGACGATCCAGAACACCGCGTACAGCAGAGCGCCGAGGCCGTCCGCGAAGAACAGCCCGAGGAAGACGAACCGCACCCAGGCCACCGGCAGTCCGAGGTGCCCGGCGAGCCCGCGCGCCACTCCGCCGAGCAGCCGGCCGTCGGCGCTGCGGTACAGCTTGCGCAGTGGCGGCTCCTCCGGGTCGGGGGCGTGGGAGCTTGCGGCTCGGGCGGTGGCTGCTGGCATGACCCGATCGTCACATGCCCGTACGGGGGGTGGCATCAGGGTCAGCCCCCAGTTCGACCCTGAGAGACCAGGGGGCGCGGGGCAGAGCGGCGGGGCGCCGTCCCTGAGAGAGCGGGGGTTCAATATCAGGGATCGGCCAGGGTCGGGGCGGGTGCCGCTGGGGCGTGGCGCCCGTCACCATGGAGCCATGACTGTTCCCCAGGACGCGCCGCCCGGCGCCGCACCGCCCCCCGCGCCCGCACCGCGGCTGCACCGCAGCCCGCGGCACAAGCTGGTGGCCGGGGTGTGCGGCGGGCTCGGCCGGTACTGCGACGTCGACCCGGTGATCTTCCGGATCGTGCTCGGTGTGCTCTCGGTGACCGGCGGCCTCGGGCTGATCTTCTACGGCTTCGCCTGGCTGCTGATCCCGCTGGAGGGCGAGGACGAGAACGAGGCACGCCGGCTGCTGTCGGGGCGCGTCGAGGGGGCGTCGCTGATCGCGGTGCTGTGCGCGCTGATCGGCTGCGGTCTGTTCCTGTCGATGCTGGGCAACGGCGGCACGCTCGCGTTCGCGGCGATGCTGTCGGTCGCGGTCGTCGGCTTCTCCGTGTGGACGCAGCGGCGCAGGACGGCCGGTCCCCAGGACCCGCTGCACGCGGCTGCCGCGCAGGCGGCGTCGGACGCGCCGCCGGAGGTCATGGCGCCGCCGACACTGTCGTGGCCGTCCTGGTGGCGCGACCCGATCGTCAAGGACGGGTCGACGGGCAAGGTGGCGATCGGCTATCTGTGGGGGCCGCAGGACGCGGTGCTCGACGGGGAGCCGCGCGGGGCGACACCCGATGCGCCGTTCCGTCCGCCGCCGCCCCGGTCGCGGGAGGTGCGCGGCCCGAGGTCCATAGGCGGACTGGCGTTCCTGACCGCCCTGCTGGCGGGCGGTCTGGGCACGGGCCTGAGCTGGGACGCCCAACCGCTCGGTACGAGCCTTCAGATCGGGCTCGCCGCCGCGCTCGCGGTGTTCGGTCTGGCGATGCTGGCCAGCGCGTTCGTCGGGCGGACCGGTTTCGGCACGCTGCTGCTGGCGATGATCACGGCCGGGCTGCTGGCCGGGGCGGCGGTGCTACCCAAGGACATCCCCACGCACTGGGTGCGCGAGCAGTGGCATCCGGTGTCGGTGGCCGCGGTGCAGCCGCGTTACGCGGTCGCCTCCGGCCAGGCCGAGCTGGATCTCAGCCGGATCACCGTGCCCAAGGGCGAGACGGTGAGGACGCGGGTGGAGGCGCGCGCGGGCCGGGTCCTGGTGCACGTGCCCCAGGACGCCACCGTCGAGGTGCACGCGAAGACCCGCGTCGGCGCGATCGTGGTGCTGGACGGGCACAGCAGGGGCGACCTGGACATCCGCGCCTCGCAGAACGAGCGCCGGACGCTGCCCCCGGCCGAGGGCAGCAAGCCGGGCGGCACGATCGAGCTGGATCTGGAAGTCGGTTACGGACAGGTGGAGGTCAACCGTGCCGCGTCATGAGTTCCGGCCCGGACGGGCCGTGGCCGGTCTGGTGATGCTGGCGCTGGCCGCCGGTTACGCGTGGGACGCGGCGGGCTTCTGGGACGCCCCGCCGCAGTTCTTCATCGGGCTGTTCACCGGCGGCCTGTGGACGGCCCTCCTGGTCACCTGGATCGGCTACCGGATACGCCGCCGCCGGGCCGCCCGAAAGGCGTCCAGGGAGAAGGACGCGGCCCCGCCGAGCAGCAGCGGCAGCCAGGCCATGAGGTAGACTAGGTCGTTGCCGAGGTAGTACGGGGAGACCTGCCAGCTGACGGTCAGCCACAGGCTCAGCGAGATCAGGACCCCGCCGAGCGCGGCGATCCGGGTCCACAGCCCGAGGAGGGTGCCGATCCCGACAGCGAGTTCACCGAAGGCGATGGCGTATCCGAAGCCGGACGGACCCTTCAGCGCCAGGTCGACCAGGCCGGGGATCGCGGCGGAGTCGCGCACCGCGCTCATCTGCTCGCCGATCGATCCGGCTCCGGTGGCGTGGAAGAACGCGCTGTCGGTGAGCTTGTCGAGCGCCGCGTAGACGAAGGTGACCCCGAGGAAGATCCGCAGGGGCAGCAGGGCGTGCTCCCGTGCCAGGTCCCGCAGGCTCCTGGCCTCGCCGAGGCCCCGCCCGTTACCGCCGTACCCGTGCATGCTTCTCCCGCCTTCCGCGACCGCACCGCTGTGTGCCGTGCGTGCCGCGCCGTTGCGGCCACCCGGCCGCCGCCACCGGACCGTGCGGCCCGTCACCCGACCTTACGTACGAAGCCGGCGGAACGACCCCGCGCGGTCCTGGTTCACAGGGTGCGGGGAGGGTGCGGTCAGTCGGTGACGTCGATCGCGACGCGGTTGGACTCGGTCCCCGCGGCCGTCACGACCTGCACCTCGACCACGCCCGGCTCCACCTCCACCGGCACCGGCACGGTCAGCAGGGTGTCGGAGGGGTTCGCGAAGCCGCCGGTGACCGGGACGAGCGGGACATGGACGTGGACGGAGCCGATGCGTACGACGACGCGGGCCAGCCGGTCCGGCGATCCGGAGCCGGGCGGCACGAACCCCGCGCCCCGGATCTCGATGTCGTCGCCGGTCCGGATCGGCGCGTCCAGGTCGCCCGCCTCCCGGGACCTGACGACCGACAGCACGACGGGCCGGCCGCCCTCGCCGTACTTCCCGGTGAAGTAGACGGCCGCCGAGACGGCCACCAGCAGGGCGAGTCCCCACGGCAGGTCGGGCAGCTGCTCGGGGCGGCGGGCGAGGCGGACCGCGGCGAACACCACGGCGACGGTGGACACCAGCACGTACTGCACATCGGTGAAGCCGCCGCGCCCCGAGTCGTCGGTGAGCAGGTCCGCGGCGCGCGGCCGGACGGCCCGCAGCTTCTGGAGCCGCCCGGACAGCACCCGTACGCTCACCACCCGGCGGACGGCGACCGCGACGGCGCACACCAGCGCCAGCACGGAGACCACCCCGGCGCCGCGCGCCAGGTCCAGGCCCTCGATCAGCTCGTCGCGCCGCGCGTGGTCGGAGGCGGCGGCCAGCTGGAGGGCGAGGACGAGGACGGAGAAGACGGCGAGCAGCACCCAGGACGCGGCGACCGTGCGGGAGGTGGAGAGCCGGTTGTCCTCGCCGATCAGCGGGGCGAGGAGGCCGCCGCGCGCCCGGTGGACGTGGGCGGCGCCGGTCAGCAGCGCGGCGGTGACGAAGCCGGCGACCAGTCCGGCGGTACGGGCGTGGCTCCAGCCCGCGCCGATCGCGGTGGCGGCCTCGGCGATCGCCAGCACGGCGAGGGCGCCCCAGACGATGATCAGGGTGCGCTGCCAGACCCGGTACAGCCAGGCGTCGCCGGCCTCCCGGCCCCGGTCCGCCACGGCCCGCGCGGACTCGGTGAGTTCGTCGGAGACCCACTGGCGGGTCGCGGAAGCGGACTGGGCGACCCCGGCGGGCAGCCCCTGTCCCGCGGCGAATTCGTCCCGCTTGGCCAGGAAGGCGGCCACCGCGCGCCGGTGTCCCTGGCGCGCCCCGTGCGGGCAGTCGCCGCAGGTGCAGCCTCCGCCGTGCGCGCCCTGTCGTGCCTCGTCCAACGCCACGGAGAACGCCGCCCTTTCCCGCCCCTGATACCGCCATTGGCCGATCAACTCGGCTGTGATTGCTGCGAATTGTGCCGTACGTGGCGGGTGGTTGCCGCATCGGGGCGCACCGGGCGGCCCACTTCGTCAGAATGTTCGAGCGATACGGCGCCAGAGCGGCTGGTAGTTGATCCAGGCGACGAGATCGCTGCCGAGCTGTTCGCGGGTGGCGACCGCGTCCCGGTGCTCGATCAGCACGGGCTTCCCGGCCGCCCGCGCGGCCAGCTGGATGCGGCAGGACCGCTCCAGGGAGAGGAACCACCAGGCCGCCGCGTCCACCGAGTCGCCCACGGTCAGCAGCCCGTGGTTGCGCAGGATGACCGCCTTGCGGCCCCCGAGCGCACCGGCGATCCGGCGCCCCTCCTCCTCGTCCACCACGACCCCGGTGTACGCGTCGTAAAGGGCGTGGTCCTCGTAGAAGGCGCAGGACTCCTGGGTGAGGGGGTCGATCAGCTCGCCCAGCGCGGCCAGGGCGCTGCCGTGCTCGGAGTGGGTGTGGGCGACCGCGACGACGTCCGGGCGGGCCAGGTGGACCTGGGCGTGGACGGTGAACGCCGCCTGGTTGACGTGGTGGCGCCCCTGGAGGACCTGCCCCTCGCCGTTGACCAGGATCAGGTCGTCGGGGTGCGCCTCGTCGAAGGGCACGCCGAACGGGTTGACCCAGAAGCAGGAGGTGAACTCCGGGTCCCGCGCGGTGATGTGACCGGAGACGCCGTCCTCGTAGCCGTACGAACCGAACAGCCGCAGCGCTCCGGCCAGCCGTTCCTTGCGGTGGACGCGTTCCTCGTCGGGCGACCGGTGGACGGGCGGCATCGCGAAGTGCAGCTGCTCGACGGGCAGGGGCGCGGGCTCGGGCATGGCGACTCCTCGGGGGCTCCCAGGGCATTCGGACGGAAGCTACCGCCGGTCACCCCAGGTGGCCAGAGCCATCACGTACCGATTCCGGTGCGGGCGGGATGTGCTTCACGCGCCGAGGACGAGGTAGGCGAGGCCGAGCGTGCCGCGGTAGCCGCCGTAGTAGCCGGTGCGCCGCTCGTCCACCGCCGCGACGACCCCGTCGTGCAGCGGGTGGCCCGGGTGGGCCAGGGCCCAGCGCTCGCCCCGGCCGATGTTGGCCTCCGACTCGAAGAGGTCCCATTCCCGCTGGTCGGCGACGGTCACCTGGAGCGGTCGCAGCCCGGCGGCCTCGGCCCGCCGGATCAGGGTGAGCAGAGAAACGAAGTCCCCGGGCCCGGCGCCGAGCCCGGCCAGCGCCCGTTCGTCGGGCTCCCGCTCCCAGAAACCGTCCCCGAACAGCACCCGTCCCCCGGGCCGCACGGCCGCGCGCAGGGCCGCCAGCGCCTCGGAGGTCCCGCCGGGCCAGGCGTGCGAGGCGCCGATGGAGACGGCCAGGTCGTAGCCGTTCTCCGGCCACTCGGCGGCGGGCACCTCGTGGAACCGCACGCGCCGGCCGAGCCCTCGCTCCTGGGCGAGGGCCCGCCCTCGCGCGACGGCCTCGGCGTCGGTCTCGACGCCGTCCCCGGTGCTGCCGGGCGCCGACTCCACCAGGCGCATCAGCAGTTCGCCCCAGCCGCTGCCCAGGTCCACGAGGCGTGCCCCGGGCGCGGGGGCGCAGGCCGCGACGAGGCGGGCGGCGTGCTCGTCGCAGAGCGGGGTGTTCCAGGTCAGGCGCTCGTTGTGGGCGGCGGACATCAGGGCGCGGATCTCATCGGCGGACATGGGCGCGGAGCCTGCCACGGGCGGGAGGCACGTGCCAGGGGATTTCCACGCGGTACGACGATGCCGCCGCCCGGAACGCCGGGCGGCGGCATCGGTCGCGTACTGCGGGGAGGGTCACTCCCACTCGATCGTCCCCGGCGGCTTGCTCGTCACGTCGAGCACCACGCGGTTGACGTCGGCGACCTCGTTGGTGATGCGGGTGGAGATCTTGGCGAGGGTCTCGTACGGCAGCCGCGACCAGTCGGCGGTCATGGCGTCCTCGGAGGAGACCGGGCGCAGCACGATCGGGTGGCCGTAGGTGCGGCCGTCGCCCTGGACGCCGACGCTGCGGACGTCCGCGAGCAGGACCACCGGGCACTGCCAGATGTCGCGGTCCAGGCCGGCGGCGGTCAGCTCCTCGCGGGCGATGGCGTCGGCCTCGCGCAGCAGGTCGAGCCGCTCCTTGGTGACGTCGCCGACGATGCGGATGCCGAGGCCGGGGCCGGGGAAGGGCTGGCGCTGGACGATCTCGTCGGGCAGGCCGAGCTCCTGGCCGACCATCCGGACCTCGTCCTTGAACAGCTGGCGCAGCGGCTCCACGAGCTCGAACTCGATGTCGTCGGGAAGCCCGCCCACGTTGTGGTGGGACTTGATGTTGGCGGTGCCGGTGCCGCCGCCGGACTCCACGACGTCCGGGTAGAGCGTGCCCTGCACGAGGAAGGCGACCTCGGGGCCGTCCTCCTGGAGGATCTCCAGCTGGGCCTGCTCGAAGACACGGATGAACTCGCGGCCGATGATCTTCCGCTTCTGCTCCGGGTCGGACACGCCGGCCAGGGCGTCGAGGAAGCGCTTCTCCGCGTCCACGACCTTCAGCTTCGCGCCGGTCGCGGCGACGAAGTCCTTCTCGACCTGCTCGGTCTCGCCCTTGCGCATCAGACCGTGGTCGACGTAGACGCAGGTGAGCTGGGAGCCGATGGCCTTCTGCACGAGCGCCGCGGCGACCGCCGAGTCGACGCCGCCGGAGAGGCCGCAGATGGCGCGCTTGTCGCCGACCTGGGCGCGGATCGCGGCGATCTGCTCCTCGACGACGTTGGTGGTCGTCCAGTTCGGCTCGATGCCGGCGCCCCGGTAGAGGAAGTGCTCCAGGACCTGCTGGCCGTGGGTGGAGTGCAGGACCTCCGGGTGGTACTGGACGCCGTAGAGCTTCTTCTCGTCGTTCTCGAAGGCGGCGACCGGGACGACGTCGGTGGACGCGGTGACGGTGAAGCCCTCGGGGGCGGCGGAGCAGGCGTCGCCGTGCGACATCCACACCGGCTGCTCGGCGGGGGTGCCCTCGAAGAGGGTGGAGCCGGTCTTGGAGACGGTCAGCGCGGTGCGGCCGTACTCGCGGGCGCCGTTGTCGTCGACGGTGCCGCCGAGCGTGGTCGCCATCAGCTGGAAGCCGTAGCACATGCCGAAGACGGGGACCCCGGCCTCGAACAGCGCGCGGTCGAGCGAGGGCGCGCCCTCGGCGTACACCGAGGAGGGCCCGCCGGACAGGATGATCGCCCGGGGGTTCTTGGCCAGCATCTCGGCCACCGGCATCGTGGACGGCACGATCTCGCTGTAGACCCGGGCCTCACGGACGCGTCGGGCGATGAGCTGGGCGTACTGCGCGCCGAAGTCGACAACGAGAACCACGTCGGTGGTGGTGTCGGGGGCGGCGGGGGGTGCTGCTGGCACGGGGCGGCCTTCCGGCGGTGGAGAGGGGTCGGTCCTCCCAATTCTACCGGCGGCCGGGAGCGTCCCTCGCCGGACGGAGGGCGTCCTGCGTCTCACCATCCGGCCGGACGGGGCCCGCCCCCGCGTCTCACCATCCGGGCCCGGTACCGGCCGGCGCGGGCGGCGGGCCATACTGTCCCCATGCGTCAGCACACGACCTTCGTCTTTACCTATGGCATCCGGCCCGCCGGCTGCCATGGTCGTGCTGCTTGAGCAACTGACAAGCAACGTTCCAGGCGCCCCGGGCCGACAGGCCCGGGGCGTTCTGGCGTTCCGGGCCCGACGGCCCCGGGGAGCCGCACCGCACTCACCGGGAGACCCGCATGAGCAGCAGCACCGCCACCTCCGCCACCGAGGCGACCGGCGCCCGCACCGACGAGGCCGCGTCCCTGATCGGCGACGCCCGCACCCGTATCGACGCCCTGGACGACCGGATCATCGGGCTCGTCCAGGAACGGATGGCCGTGTCCTCGGTGATCCAGCAGGCCCGGATGACCTCGGGCGGCCGCCGGGTCAACCTGTCCCGGGAGATGGAGATCCTGGCCCGCTACCGGGACGCGCTGGGCAAGCCGGGCACCTCGCTGGCGATGACGCTGCTGGAGCTGTGCCGGGGCCGGGTCTGAGCGGACGCGCTCGGGGGGCTGTAGGGGCGTATCCCAGTTCGGGCGGAGTCTCACCCGTACGGCGCGTGACCGGGTCCGGCGCGGCTTCGTTGGTCCCGGTGTCCGTGCCAGCCAGGGGCGGCTCTCGATGGAAACCACGCGTGGCTCCGCCGGGGTGTGTGGCGTGCCGCGTGCACGCCGTGGGACCGCGCACCGGCGTGCGTGACCGGTCGGCAGGGGACAGCAGCCCGGTCACTCGGAGGGGCCCTCGGGTTCCTCCAGGAACGGCCGGCTCCGGGGACGCCCGGGGCCGGCCGTTTCTCTGTCTGCCGCTGCTCTGCGTACCGCTGTGCTCCGCGTGCTGCTGTGCTCCGCGTGCTGCTGCTGCTCTGCCTGCTACTGCTCTGCCTGCTGCCGCTGCCGCTGCTCTGCGTACCGCTTCTTCGTGTGCCGCCGCTCCGTGTGCCGCTTCAGCGGGTGGCGCGGCGGCGGGAGGACATGAACAGGACGCCGCCCGCGAGCAGCGCGGCGAGCGCCGCGCCGGACGCCGCGAGCACGACGGTCCCGGTGGAGGCGAGCGCGCCCCCGCCCGAGCCGCCGGAAGCGGAGCCCGTCGTGCCGCCCGTGCCCGTCGTACCGGCTGACGACGAGCCGGCCGAGCCGGAGCCGGTCGCGCCGGTGTCACCCGAGCCTCCGGTGGAGCCGCCCGTGGCCGTCGAGCCGCCCGAGGCGGACTGGCCGGCCGTGGCGCCGGAGTCCCCGGCGTTGAGCACCAGGGAGGCGGTGTTGTTCGCGGGAGCCGGGTCGAAGCGCAGCTCGGGGTCCTGGAGGAAGGGGTTGCGGACCACGACCGCGCCGGACGCCCCCGTGACGGCCTTGTCGATCCTCAGCCGGAAGGGGAGGGCGAAGTCCGCGTCCTCGCGCACGGACATCGGTGTGGGGCAGACGTAGCGCGGGGCGGCCGTCTGGTCCTCGCGGTACTGCCCGTCCTTGGTCACGCCCCGGCAGGAGGCCGGCTTGGTGAGCACCGTGGCGCCCTCGGGGACCGTGACGTCTACGGTGGCGACGTCCTCGCCGGAGCGGATGTACCCGACCCAGGCGGGCCCCTGGTTGCGGAAGCCGACGGTCACGTCGACCGTGTCACCGGCCGCGCCGTCTGCCTTGTCGCCGTAGGCCGCGAAGTCGGCGCTGTTGTCCGTGCGGAAGTCGACGTCCTGCTGGTTGTCGTCCGGTTCCAGGTCGGCGGAGCGGGGCGCCGGGCTCTTGCGCAGGGCGAGCGTCGCGCCCTTGCCGGAGCTGAACCGGGCGCCGGCCCGCAGCGCGGCGCGGGCGTCGGTGCCGTCCTCGGCGATGCGGTAGAGGAACGAGTCGTAGAACGCGTGCTCGGTGGCACGGATCACGGGCGCCTCGGCCAGCGTGTAGGTGGCGCCGGGCTCGTAGCTGCCGGGGAAGGTGCACAGGGCGGTGGTCCAGGCGCCGGGGCTGCCCATGCCCAGGTCGTCCTCGCTGTACTCGCAGTTCTGGTACCGCTCGGTGAACTCCATGCCCCGGGTGTTGCGCAGGGTGAGCAGAACGCCCTCGGCCGCGCGGGTGCCGTTGTTGGTGAAGGTGATGGGCACCGGCTGGGCGTCCCCCGGCTTCAGCTCCGTCCTGAACGGCAGCCGCTTCATCGACAGGTCGGGGCCGCCGACGGAGACGCGCGCGGTGAACGCCTTGAAGGTGACTCCCTCCGCCTCGGCCGTGACCGCGATGGTTCCGCTGTCGCCGTCCTCGCTGCCCTCGGCGGCTGTGACGTCGAGTTCGGCGAGGGTGCTCAGGCCGGGCCAGATCCCGTAGTCGTGGCAGACGGCCGTCGTCCCGGTCCGCTCGCAGTCGAGGCCGCCGCGCTCGCCGAAGGAGACGTCCGCGATCCCGGCGAGCTTCCCGAAGTCGAAGCGGACGGTGTACTCGCCGTCGAAGACGCCGTTCTCCACGTCTTCCGACGGGTTGGTGACCGTGAGGCCCAGGGTGGCCTTCTGTGGGGTGCCCGTGGCCGGATACGGGTGCAGGGCCGTTTCGGCGGGGCCGCCGAGCGTGAACTCGGGGACGGCGGCCCGCGCCGGTCCGCCCAGCGCGAGCGTGCCGGCGGCCAGCAGGCCGGCCGAGGCAAGGATGCCCGCCGCACGGCGGAACGGGGTCGTGCTTCTCATCTCGGGCCCTCTGGGGTCGTCGGGAGCTGTGTGACCGCTGTGACAGCGATATGGGTACGACCAGGGGAGGGCGGGAAAAGTTGCGCGCGATCAGATCACGGATCGACTACGCCCAGTGGAGTGATCCAGCTCACATAAAGATTCCGTGAGTGCGAGGACAACCATCGGGGCGCCTGGCAGGTCATGCATGCGGAACACCGGTTGTCGGTTGTTGTGCGACGGACCGGTTACAGCGTGAGGGGCTGCACTTGGAGGGGGGTGCAGCCCCTTCTGCTGTCCTTATGCCGCTGTCCTCATGTCGCTGCCCTTACGCCTTGTCCGCCCGGTGCGTCTTGTCGGCCTCGTGCGCCTCGTGCGTCTCGTGCGCCTCGTGCGTCTCGTGCGTCTCGTGCGCCTCGTGCGCCTCGTGCGCCTCGTGCGCCTCGTGCGCCTCGTGCGCCTCGTGCGCCTCGTGCGCCTCGTCGGACGGCTCCTTCTTCGGCGGCACCGCGGGCATCCCCAGGAACGGCAGCCGCAGCGCGCCGAACGCCTCCTTCGGGACGGCCGGTGCCTGCGGCTCGACCGCGGCCAGCCGCTCGTACGCCTCGCCCTGCGCCGGGCGCGGGTCACGCTCGCCCTTGTTGGGCCAGAACGACATGGCGCGTTCCGCCTGCGCGGTGATCGTCAGCGAGGGGTTGACGCCGAGATTCGCGGAGACCGCCGAGCCGTCGACGACCGAGATGCCCGGGTGCCCGAACAGCCGGTGGTACGGGTCGATGACCCCCTCGTCCGCGTCGGCGCCGATCGGGCAGCCGCCGAGGAAGTGGGCGGTGAGCGGGGTGCCCATCAGCTCGCCGATGTTGGAGCCGGGGAAGCCGTTGATCTCGTCGGCGAGCAGCGAGGCGCTCTGCGTCGCCTCCGCGATCTGCGTCGGGTTGGGCGCGCCGTGGCCCTGGCGGGCGGTGAGCAGGCCCTTGCCGATGCCGCCCGGCTTGCGGTAGGCGGTCAGGGAGTTGTCGAGCGACTGCATGACGAGGCCGATGATGGTCCGCTCCGACCAGCGCCGGTTGGAGAGCGAACGGACGGCGAGCGTGGGGTGCTTGGCCAGGTTCCCGAACCAGGCGAGGACCCGGTGGGTGCTGTAGGGGACCTGGAGGATGGTCATCCCGCCCATGGCGTTGGAGCCCTTGCCGTAGCGGACCGGTTCGATGTGGGTGTTCTCGTCGGGGTGGATCGAGGACGTGATGGCGACGCCCTTGGTGAAGTCGGGCTTCGTCCCGTGCTTCTTGCGGTAGCGGCGGTCGGAGGTCTGCGCGCCGACGAGCCCCTCGGAGTTGGTCCGGGTCAGCTCGCCGAGCCGGGCGGAGAGCCGGGGCAGCAGTCCCTTGTCCTTCATCGTGTGCAGCAGGGTCTGGGTGCCGTACGTGCCCGCCGCGACGACCACCTCACGGGCGCGCAGCGCGGTGGGCTTCGCCTTCCTCCGGCGGTCGGTCGGCACGGTGGCGACGCGGTAGCCGCCGTCGGGGTGGTCGGTGACGCCGATGACGGAGGTCATGGGGTGGATGACCGCACCCGCCTTCTCGGCGAGGTGGAGGTAGTTCTCGTTGAGGGTGTTCTTCGCGCCGTGGCGGCAGCCCGTCATGCACTCGCCGCACTCGGTGCACGCCTTGCGCGCCGGGCCCGCACCGCCGAAGTAGGGGTCGGCGACCGTGCCGCCCGGCTTCGCCCGCGCGGTGCCGTCCGCGTCCTCGCCGTCACCGAAGAAGACGCCGACCGGGGCCAGGTGGAAGGTGTCGCCGACGCCCATCGCCTCGGCGGTCGCCCTGAGGTGGACGTCGGAGGGGGTCGTCGTCGGGTTGAGCCGGACCCCGAGCATCCGCTTGGCCTGGTCGTAGTACGGCTTCAGCTCGTCCTGCCAGTCGGTGATGTGCGCCCACTGGCGGTCCTCGAAGAACGGCGCGGGGGGCACGTACAGCGTGTTGGCGTAGTTCAGCGAGCCGCCGCCGACCCCGGCGCCGGCCAGCACCATCACCTTGCCGAGCAGATGCACGCGCTGGATGCCGAAGAGGCCGAGGGCGGGGGCCCAGAGGTAGTTCTTCAGGTCCCAGGAGTTCTTGGGAAGGGTGCCGGGGGTGAAGCGGCGGCCCGCCTCCAGGACGCCGACCCGGTAGCCCTTCTCGCTCAGCCGGAGCGCCGAGACCGCACCGCCGAAGCCCGAACCGACGACGATCACGTCGTAGTCGTACGCGGCGTCGTCGTCGGCCGCACCGGCCGGCCGGTCCTGATTCTGGGCAGGGCTGTCCTGAGACATGACACTCCTCGGTACGAAAAGGACAGAAGTGGTGCGGGCAGGGGCGGGGGTTCAGCGCAGGCGGAACGCCTTCATCGCCTTCAGGCTGCGGCTCATGAACGCCGCGTACTTCTCGTCGTCCATCCCGAAGGACGGGGCGAGCGGGATCAGCCGCTGCTGGGCGACGGTCTGGGCCTCGGTGTACTTGAGGATGCCCTCGGAGCCGTGCCGGCGGCCGAGACCGGAGTCCTTCATGCCGCCCATCGGCGACTGCACGCTGCCGTACGCGGGGGCGTACCCCTCGTTGATGTTGACCGTGCCGGTGCGCAGCCGGGCGGCGATCCGGTGGCCGCGCCTGCCGTCCTTGGTCCAGACGCTGGAGTTGAGGCCGTACGGGGTGGCGTTGGCCAGCTCCACAACCTCGTCCTCGTCGCTGAAGCGGTAGACCGAGACGACCGGGCCGAAGGTCTCCTCGGTGCAGACGGCCATCGGGGCCTCCACGCCGTCCAGGATCGTCGGCTCGTAGAAGAGCGGGCCGATGTCGGGGCGGGCGACCCCGCCGGCCACCAGCTTGGCGCCCTTCTCGACGGCCTCCGCGACATGCCGGCTGACGGTCTCCAGCTGCCGCTCGCCCACCAGCGAGCCCATGTCGGCGCCGTACGCGAGGGAGCTGCCGAGCCGCATCGCCTTCGTACGGGCGGCGAACCGCTCCACGAAGGCGTCGGCGACGGACTCGTGGACGTACAGCCGCTCGATGGAGATGCAGAGCTGGCCGGCCGAGGAGAAGCAGGCGCGGACGGCGCCGGCGGCGGCCTTCTCCACGTCGGCGTCCGCCAGGACCAGCATGGCGTTCTTGCCGCCGAGCTCCAGCGAGACGCCGACGAGCCGGGCCGCCGCGCCCTGGGCGACCTCGCGGCCGGTGCGGGTGGAGCCGGTGAACGAGACGTAGTCGGCGTGCTTGACGACCTCGGGGCCGATGACCGGGCCGTCGCCGAGGACGACCTGGAAGACCTCGGCCGGGAGCCCCGCCTCGATGAGCAGGTCGCGGGCCCACAGGGCGGTCAGCGCGGTCTCGGTGTCGGGCTTCATCACCACGGCGTTGCCGGAGACGAAGGCGGGCAGGGCGTCGCCGACGGACAGCTCGAAGGGGTAGTTCCACGGGGCGATCTGGCCGACGACCCCGCGCGGCTGACGCAGCTCGGTGACCTTGGTGAGGGTCGGTACGACACCCGTGTGGCGCTTGGGCTTCAGATACGCGGCGGCCTTGCGGCCGTAGTGCCGGGCGGCGACGGCGACCGCCTGCACCTCCTCGTGGGCGTGCAGCCGGGCCTTGCCGGTCTCCAGCTGGATGAGGTCGAGGACCTCGGACTGGCGGCCGATGACGAGGTCGTGGAAGCGCAGGAGGACCGCGGCCCGGTCCCGTACCGGCAGGGCGGCCCAGACGGGCTGGGCGGCGCGCGCCCGCTCGAAGGCGGTCGCCACGTCCTCGGGGGTGGACTCCGGCAGGTCGGCCAGCTTCGCACCGGTGAAGGGGGTGTGGTTGGCGGTACGGCCGGAGCCGACGACGCCGCGCGTCAGCTGGGCGATCACCTCGGGCGTCACGACATCGGCGGCCGTGCGCACGCCCGCGGGCGCGGCGGCCACGGGGTTGGTGCCGGCAGCGGCGGCGGAGGTGGACGTGGGGGCCTGCGAGTCCGTCATGAGGGCGAGAGTACGTCGGCCGGAAGGCTTTGGGTACCCGTGGGTAACAGCTTTTCACCGTCTCTCCCGGAGTCCCGCCACCCACCCGTCGACCCAGCCAGTGATCACTGGCGACATAAGTCCTGATCAGGGGCTATCCGCCAGCCCCCGCCGGTCCGGGTGTCCGGACGGGTCAGTCGGTGTCAGTCGGTGTCGGCCGGGGCGCGCCAGCTGCGCAGCATCGTGTTGAACCGGTCCCGGGTGTTGTCCCAGTCGTCCGCGGGGCCCGTCATGTAGAGCGCGTACTCCGGGCCGCCCTCCTTCGCGAAATACATCTGGTCGATGGCGTGCCGCGCCTCGCCGTTCTTCTCGGTCCAGGTGAACTCCCAGATGGACCCGGGGCAGTCGCGGTAGACGTTGGAGTTCAGCTCCAGGTTCACGTACTGGGGCAGCCGCTTGCTGAGCGTCGTCTGCAGTTCCAGCATGTGGTCGTAGGAGTTGTCGAAGTCGGGGGCCGGGTCGACGCTGATCCGGAGGTAGTGCACGCCGCCGTCCGGGGTGTAGTCGATGTTGGTGCCCTCCATCCGGCGCTCCCAGCCCTCCGGCATGAAGATGCTGAACCCGGCCGGGTCCTCCACCCGCCGCCAGCCGTCCGGCACGCCCTGCGTCGCCGGGTCCTTCGAGGCCGACTCGGTGGGCGTTGGGGTGGGCGAGGGCGTCGGGGTGGCCGGCCCCGGGGTGCGGGGGCCGTGGGTGCCGGTGCCGCCGCTCGCGGTGCCCGCGGCCTCCGTGCGGTGCGCGTACATCATCGCGGCGATACCCGCGCCGCCGCCGAGCACCGCGGCCAGCGCGATGACCAGGACGGTCGTACGCCACCGGCTGCGGCGGGGAGCCGGGGCGGGGGCCGGGCCGGGGGCCGGGCCGAGTTGCGGCAGCACGGCGGTGCCCCCGCGCAGCATCTCCTCGGAGACCTGCTGTGTCGGGACGAACGCCTGGGCGCTCCTCGGCGCGCGGCCCTCCATGGCCTCCATGAGCATCCGCTCGGTCTCCGCCGCCGACGGCCGGTCCTCCGGCTCCTTGCGCAGCAGCGCGGTGATGACGGGGGCGAGCGCCCCGGCCCTGCCGGGCGGCGGCGGGTCCTCGGTGACGACCGCCTGCATGGTCGATATCGGGGAGGTCCGGCGGAACGGCGAGCGCCCCTCGACCGCCGTGTACAGCGTGGCGCCCAGCGACCACAGGTCGGACGCCGGGCCGGGGTCGCCGCCGCGTACCCGCTCGGGCGCCAGGTAGTCGATGGAGCCGACGAGTTCACCGGTCCTGGTGATGGTGGAGTCGCCCTCGATCGCGGCGATCCCGAAGTCGGTCAGCAGGACCCGGCCGTCCCGGGCGAGCAGCACGTTGCCCGGCTTCACATCGCGGTGCAGCACCCCGGCGTCGTGCGCGGCGCGCAGCGCGCCCAGCACGTGCAGCCCGATCCTGGCGGCCTCGCGCGCCTCGACCTCGCCGTACTCCTTCGCCCGGTCGGCGAGCGACGGGCCGTCGACGTACTGCATGACGATCCACGGCCTGTTGTCGTACTCGACCACGTCGTGCACGGTGACGACACCGGGGTGGGTGATGCGGGCCGCCGCTCTGGCCTCCTTCTGGGTCCTGGCGTGCAGGACGAGCCGGTCCGCGTCGGTGACGTAGAGACCGGCGGTCAGCTCCTTGACGGCGACGGTGCGGTGCAGCACCTCGTCGTGGGCCCGCCAGACCTGGCCCATGCCCCCGCGTCCGAGGACGTCGCCCAGCCGGTACCTCCCGGCCAGCAGAAGTCCGGCGTCCGTGCCCTGTGATCCATCCACGTGTGTCCCCGCCCCCGTTGCTTCGGAAGACAGGTTACGGATCGCACGCGCGGCCACGGAACCTCGCATCGCGCACGAGACCGCACTGTGATGCTTGTCGCCCCGGGGGTTCAGCCCGTCACACGGTAGGAGACGCTGGCCTGTTGGTAGATCTCCGTGACCCTGTCCCGCTGGTCCTCCGGGCCGATGACCTGGAGGACGTGGTAGCGGCCTTCGACGAGCATGACGAGGTTACGGACGTACACCTCGCGGCCGTTGCCGTCCTGCCAGGTGAACTGGCCCTCCGCCATGGCCTGTCGGCCGACGTCGGTGCGCCGCAGTCCGCTCGCCGATGACCAGGTGGAGTCGCGGAACGGCTTCAACTCCGGCTCCTTGTCCCGCTGGTAGTCCAGCGGGTCGCTGCCGTTGGCCTTGGCGGTGTCGCGGCCGGGGACGATCAGCACGCTGAAGCCGTCGCTCCCGTAGTGGACCTGGCGCTCGGCGTTGGCCGGGCTGCGCTGCCAGCCCTTGGGGATGCCGACCTCGAAGCCCTCGGCGTCCTTGCGCAGTGTGTAGCCCGGCGCGAGCGCGGCGGCGGAGCGGCTGGTCTGCGGCTGCTGCGCCCCGGAGGACTTGGCCGGTGACGGCTCCTTCGACCCGGTCGGCCCGGGGTCGGGCGTCGCGGAACCGGACGGCGCGGAGGCGGTGGGGGCGGGCGCGGCGCCGGTCCCCTTGTCCGCGTCCGACTTGGGCATGAACATCACGGCGTACGCGATGACCGCGACGAGCACCAGCAGGATCAGGACAAGCAGCAGCCTGCCCAGCCGGCGCGGCGGGCGGTCGGGCGGGGTGCGCAGCGCCTTGGGGCCCTTGGGCTCGCGGGGCGCCTTCAGGCGCGGCTCGTGGTACGTGCCGACCGTGCGGTCGGCGGCCTCCCCGGTGTGGCGGTGCCGGCCGTGCGCCGCCCCGCCGCGCCGGCCGCGCCGCTTGCGGACGAGCTCGCCGCGACGGCGTACGACGGGCAGCCGCGCGGTGTCCTCGGCGGGCAGCGTCACGACGTCGAGCCCGGCCTCCGGTTCCGGCGCCGAGCGTACGAGGGAGCGCAGCCAGCCGCTCAGCTCCTCGACGTCGGGCCGCTCGGTGGGGTCCTGGCGCAGCAGCGACTCGACGACCGGGCGCAGCGGGCCGCACTCCTCGGCGAAGGCGGGCGGTTCGCCGCAGACCATCTGGACGAGCTCGGGGGCGCTGTCCTCGGGGTACGGGGCGTGCCCCTGGACCGCGCGGTAGAGCAGCGCGCCGAGGGCCCACAGATCGGTGGCGGGGCCGATGGGCGGGGCCAGCTGCCAGTTCCCGTGGACGGGCCCGGCCTGTTCGGGCGCCCACCGCTCGGTGACCGCGCCGACGACGGCGATCCGTGCCTGGCGCGCCCGCTCGGCGGCGAGGGCGGTGGCGGGGCCCCGGTAGGCGGAGCCGCCCTGGTCCGGGGCGGCGGCGTCGTCCCAGCGCCCGGCCCCTGAGCCGGTCGCCGGGGGCAGCGCGGGCGCGGGGGCCCGCCGGGAGGCGTCGGCACGCAGGGCGTCCTCGCCGGACCCGCCGGCGGGCACGGGCCGCCCGGAGCCGGGCCCGTCGTCCCAGGAACCGGTCAGGTGCAACCGCCGGGGCGGCGCCTGCCCGCCGTCCTCGTCCTCGTCGTCGTCCTCCTCGTCGTCCACGTCATACGCATAGCCGTCGTACGGCTCCTGCGCCTCGGCCCCCCGCACCCAGCCCCCGGGCAACTGCGGGAGCGCGGGCCGGGACGCGGTGCGCTCGCCCTCACCATCGAAGTCCTCACCGCCCGGCCGCCCGTACCCGGAACGCGCGCCGGAACCCGGGGCCTGCGGGAGCACGGGCCACGCGTCGGTGGCGGGCTCGGAGCCACGCGTCTCACCCGCACCACGCGGGGCCTGCGGGAGCACGGGCCATGCGTCGGTGGCGGGCTCGGCGCCGCGCCCATCGCCCTCACCGGACGACTGCCGGTACGGCGAACGACCGTCCTCGCCGGACACGGCCTCCGCACCACGCGGGGCCTGCGGAAGCACCGGCCACGCGTCGGTGGCGGGCTCGGAGCCACGCGTCTCACCCGCACCACGCGGGGCCTGCGGAAGCACCGGCCACGCGTCGGTGGCGGGTTCGACGTCACGCCCGTCGCCCACGCGGCCCTGAGCCTGCGGAAGCACGGGCCACGCGTCGGGGCCGGCACCGTGTGGCTCGTCCCTGTCGTCCGGCGGCTGTGGGCGTCCCGGCCAGGCGTCCGGCGCGGGTTCCGTGCCGCGCTCGTCGTCCGCGCCGGCCGACGGCTGCGGGAGCGCGGGGCGCGCGCCCGGGGCGTTCCCCGCGCGGCGTTCCTCCTCGCTGACGCGGGCGGCGGCGGCGCGGGCTCCCGCCCGGTACGCGGCAATGGCTCCGGCCCGCGCGGCCCTGGCGCGGGCGGCGCTGTCCGTCCCGGCGGCGGGCACGGGCAGCCCGCCGGGCGGCACCGGCCGGCGCGCGGGGTCCGCCTCGCCGCCGTACGGAGGCGCGACGCGGTCCGCCTCGCCGCCGTACGGGGACGCGAGTTCGGCGCCCGGTCCCGACTCGATCGCCGCGGGGCCCCGGGAGGCCGGCAGGTAGCCGGCTTCGGTTTCGTCGGGGGCGTACGGGCCGGGCGGCTCCGGGTCGGCCTCGGGCGGGACGTAGGGGCCGGTGGGGCCGGACTCGACGGCGGGGCCGCCGTATCCGTCCTCGTCCGGCTCCTCGTCGTCGGGGTGCGGCACCGGGTTGTAACCGCACAGCGCCTCCTCGGCCGCACCGGCCGCGAGACCGGTCAGGACGACCCGCCCGTCGTCGCAGACGAGCACCGTGCGCACGGTGATGTTGCGGTGGGTCCAGCCATGGGCGTGCAGCACACGCAGCGCCGTCAGCACGTCGGAGCCGATCTCGGCGGCCCGGAACGGGTTGAGCGGGCGCTCCGCGAGGAGGGCGGCCAGCGGGCGGGACGCCACCAGTTCGCTCACTATCCAGAG
This sequence comes from Streptomyces sp. ATexAB-D23, assembly GCF_000373645.1. Lineage (GTDB taxonomy): Bacteria > Actinomycetota > Actinomycetes > Streptomycetales > Streptomycetaceae > Streptomyces > Streptomyces castrisilvae. The sequence continues at coordinate 384,908 of NZ_KB892002.1, forward strand.
CGAACCCTGCTCCGCGAACACGTCGAAGACCTGGTCGAGCCGTGGATGGTCGGGCACTTGGGCCGCCGCCTGGGCGGCCTCGATGGCGCGTCGCACGGCCGGTTCGGTGGGCCGCCCGACCGCACGTCCGCCGGGGCGCGGCACGGAAAAGGCGCGGCCGTCGCCCTCGACGAACTCCGCGTCCACGACCTCGGGCAGCGGCACCTGCCGGACCAGGACCTCCTGGCCGCTGTACGTGTCGAATGCCCGGGTCTCGACCAGTTCGTACGCGTCGGCCGGAGGCAGCGGAAGGCGGTAGCGGTCGGCAAGCACCCGACCCGCGTAGTCGTCCACGACGCCTCCCCAGAGCGCGCTGTCCCCCCGGTCACGCAGACCGCTCCGCACCGAATCCGTCAATCACAGTCACTTGCGGTGCAATTGACTGTCTGTTTCGGCTGCGTACGGTCTACGGGATCTCACCATACGTGTCCTGCGGCGGCGGCGCGGCCGGTCGGCACAACCCGGCCCCTCGGCCGCCTCCGGCCCGCGCCGGGCCGCCTCAGCCGACCGGCTCGAACGACGCGAACGCCGTCTCGCGCAGCGTCCGGCACTCCTTGCCGTCCCACTCGTCCGCCTTGCAGCTGATCATGATCGCGTAGCCGTGCTTCGCGTCGGCCTTGAAGCCGCGGTTCAGCACCCGGACGCGCCGGCCGTGCTGGGTCCGTTCGAACTCCCAGTCGGCGACGGTGGGGTAGCCCTTGTACTCCACCTTCTTGATGCCGATGTGGTGGTAGTTCGTACTGGAGGCGGCGACTCCGCTGCGGGCGGTGTTCCAGGCGAGCGCCGCGTCGCCGCCGGGCGAACCGGTGTAGTCGACCTGGAGGCGGGGAAAGCCGCCGTCGGCGTTGTAGATGGCGCCGGCGCCCTGGCCCGATGTGGTGTCGAAGCGGAAGTCCTTGGGCATCGCGATGGTGAAGTGGAACCGCTTGTTCGTCACCGCGTGGTACCCGGCGGGCAGGGCGTCGGCGTCCTCGTCGCCCTTCGCGCCGTCGTCGTCGCCGTCCTTCGCCCCCTTGTCCGCGTCGTCGTCCTGGCCCCGGCCGGCGTCGTCGCCCTTGCCCGCGTCCTGTTCCTTGCCGCTGCCGCCCTGTTCGGCGTCGGCCGACCCGGAGGAGCCGGTGGCGGTGGGCGTCCCGGCGGGTGCGGACGCGCCGGGCTTCTTCGCACCGGAGTCGTCGGACGTGTCGTCGCCGCCGAGGGTGAGCGCGAGAACCGTGCCGAGGACGGCGAGCGCGATGACGGCCGCGATGATCGCCAGGGTGCGGCGCGGCACGACGTCGGTGAGGGACGCCCGGGGCGCGGTGACCGGTGAGGAGGCCGGGCGCTGCGGCGGTACGGCTCCCGAGGGGGCCGCGGCGCCGGGGGCAGGGGTGGGCCGGGCCGGGACGGGCGGTGCGGTGACGGGGGCCGCGACGGCACCGGCGGCGGGCGTCGCCTTCGCGTTGCGTACGGAGCGCAGCGCGCCGCGCAGCCGGTCGCGGGCGCCCTCGCCGGTCTCCCCGGACTTCGCCGCCCCGGCGTCGGCGACGCCCTTGGGCAGGGCCATGACCTGGGTGGCGTCGGCCGGGGCCGGCACCGGGCGCTCCGGCTGGTCGAAGGAGCTGATGACGTCGTTGAGCAGGGCGCGCGCGCCCGCGTCGTCGAGCCGCTGCTCGGGGTCCCGGGCGAGCAGCCCGTAGATGACCTCCTCCAGCGGGCCCGCGTTCTTCGGGGGGTCGAGCGGCTCGGTCATCACGGCGGTCAGGGTCGCGATGGCGGATCCCTTGTCGTACGGCGGGCAGCCCTCGACGCTCGCGTACAGCAGGCCGCCCAGCGACCACAGGTCTGCGGGCGGGCCCGGCTTGTGGCCGCGCGCCCGCTCCGGCGAGATGTACGAGGGCGCGCCGACGAGCATGCCCGTGGAGGTGACGGAGGGGTCGCCCTCGACCTGCGCGATGCCGAAGTCGGTGAGCACGACCCGGCCGTCCTCGGCGATGAGCACGTTGGACGGCTTCACGTCGCGGTGCAGGATGCCCTCGCGGTGCGCCGAGCGCAGCACGTCGAGGATGGCGAGGCCGACCTCGGCGGCACGTTTCGGCGTCAGGACGCCGTCCTCGCGCACCGCCTCGGCCAGCGACTTGCCCTCGATGAGCTCCATGACGATCCACGGCCGGTCGTCCTCGTCGACCACGTCGTAGACCGTGACGGCGCCGTTGTTGCGGATGCGCGCGATCGCCTTGGCCTCGCGCAGCGTACGCGTGATCAGCCTGCGCTTCTCGTCGTCGTCGATGGCCGAGGGGAACCGCAGCTCCTTGACCGCCACCGTGCGGCCCAGCGTCTCGTCGACGGCGCGCCAGACCGTACCCATACCGCCCCGGCCGAGCACCTCCCCGAGCCGGTACCGCCCCGCAAGGAGACGTCCGTCCTTGTCCCGTTGGGGCTCCCGTGCCTGCTCCGCCTCCGACATGCGTCCCCTCTGCGATCAACCCGCCCTGGCAGAGCGTTCATTGTCCCTCACCCCGGGACCGGTCCCGGTGCCGGGTCCGGGCTCGGCCATGATGGGCCCCGACGAAGGGACCTCCAGCCGTGCCGATGCGCAGAGCGCCACTCGTCACCCTGGTGGTGCTGGTGTTGTGCGGCCTCGGAACGGGGCCCCTGCCCAGCGAATCACACCTCACTCCCGCAGCCTCCTACCTTCCCCGGCTCACCGTCCAGGGGGGCGCACCGGACGCGGCACTTCTGGCACACGACGCCTCATCGGCACCGCGGGACACCTACCGTTCGACGGGCCCCGGCATCCGCTACGCGGACCGGTTCCGGGCGGGCAGCATCACCAAGACCTTCGTCGCCGTCGTCGTCCTCCAACTCGCCGGAGAGGGAAGGCTGCGGCTGTCCGACCCCGTCGAGCACTTCCTGCCCGGACTGGTCCGGGGCCACGGCAACGACGGCCGCCGCATCACGCTGCGCGCCCTGCTCAGCCACACCAGCGGCCTCTACGACTACGCGGACGACACCTCCGCCCACCCCCTGACCGCCACGGCCGCGGTCCGTACGGCGACGGCCCACCGCCCCACGGCCGCACCCGGCACCTACACGTACTCCAACACCGATTACGCCCTCCTCGGCCTCGTCGTCCGCAGCGTCACCGGCCACGGCTACGCGACCGAGATCCGCCGCCGCGTCATCGGCCCCCTCCACCTCACCGGCACCTCCCTCCCCGGCAGCCGCACCACCCTGCCCGCACCGCACGGCCGGGCCTACACGCGCGATCCGGCCGACGGCCGCCTCACCGACGTCACCGCCCTCGACCCGCGCACCGCGGGCGCCGCGGGCGAGCTGATCTCCACGCTCACCGACCTGAACCGCTTCTACGCGGCCCTGCTGGGCGGACGGCTGCTGAGGCCGGCTCAGCTGTCCGCCCTGCTCGACACCTCGGCGTCGCAGGGGCTCTACGGCCTCGGCGTCTTCCCGGAGCGCCTGTCCTGCGGCGTCACCGTCTGGGGCCACAACGGCCGCATCAGCGGCAGCTACGTCCGCACCGCCGCCACCCGTGACGGCCGGCACACCCTGACCTACCGCATCGACACGGACACCCTGGACGAAGCGGACACACTGGAACCGGCACTCCTGGAAGCGGAGTTCTGCCCGAGCTGGGCCGGCACGGGGGGGGCGGGATGAGGGCAAGGGCGGGGGGCGCGGGCCCGAGGGCGGGGGCGGGGGCCCGGAGCGGCGACCCGGACCGGGGCCCCGCCCGGCCGCCCGGGGCCTCCTCGCCCGGCTGCCCCCCCTCGCCCGGCCGCCGTCACACCCGGCCGCCCCCACGCCCGGCCACCGTCAGAGCGGCACGATGTCTTGCGCGCCCAGCCTCGCCGCGTCCGCCGTCAGGTCGTCCGGCTGGCGCTGCGACTCGCGTTCCGCCTCCACCCGCTTCTCGTAGTGCGCGACCTCCCGGTCGATCTGCCCCGCGTCCCAGCCGAGGACCGGGGCCATCAGCTCGGCGCAGAGCCGGGCGGAGCGGGCGCCCCGGTCGAAGGTCTCTATGGAGATCCGGGTCCGCCGGGTCAGAACGTCGTCGAGGTGCCGCGCCCCCTCGTGCGAGGCGGCGTAGACGATCTCGGCCTTGAGATAGTCGTCGGCGGCCGGCAGCGGTTCGCCCATCACCGGGTCGGCGACGATCAGCTCCAGCAGCTCCTCGGTCATCGAGCCGTACCGGTTCAGCAGATGCTCCACCCGGGCGACGTGGAGGCCGGTGCGGGCGGCGATCCTGGCGCGCGCGTTCCACAGGGCGCGGTAGCCCTCGGCGCCCAGCAGTGGAATGTCCTCCGTGACACAGGCGGCGACCCGCTGGTCGAGCCCGTGCACCGCCTCGTCCACGGCGTCCTTCGCCATCACCCGGTACGTCGTGTACTTGCCGCCCGCGACGACGACGAGGCCGGGCACCGGATGGGCCACGGTGTGCTCGCGGGACAGCTTGCTGGTGGCGTCCGACTCACCGGCCAGCAGGGGCCGCAGCCCGGCGTAGACGCCCTCGACATCGTCCCTGGTCAGGGGCGTGGACAGGACCTCGTTCACGTGTTCCAGCAGATAGTCGATGTCCGCGCTGGAGGCGGCCGGGTGCGCCTTGTCCAGGTCCCAGTCGGTGTCCGTGGTGCCCACGATCCAGTGCCGGCCCCAGGGGATGACGAAGAGCACGGACTTCTCGGTGCGCAGGATCAGGCCGGTCGAGGAGTGGATGCGGTCCTTGGGGACGACCAGGTGGATGCCCTTGGAGGCCCGGACATGGAACTGGCCGCGCTCACCGATCAGCGACTGGGTGTCGTCCGTCCAGACGCCGGTGGCGTTGACCACCTGTTTGGCCCTGACCTCGTACTCGCCGCCGGCCTCGACGTCCTCCACCCGGACGCCGACGACCCGTTCGCCCTCCCGGAGGAAGCCGACCACCTTGGCCCGGTTGGCCACGTGCGCGCCGTATCCGGCGGCGGTGCGCACCAGCGTCGCCACATAGCGGGCGTCGTCCATCTGGGCGTCGTAGTACTGAAGGGCCCCCACCAGGGCGTCCCGCTTCAGGGCCGGGGCGACCCGCAGGGCGCGGCGGCGGGAGAGGTGCCGGTGCACGGGAAGGCCCCGGCCGTGCCCGGAGGACACCGACATCGCGTCGTACAGCGCGACGCCGGAACCGGCGTACAGCCGCTCCCAGCCCTTGTGCTGCAACGGGTAGAGGAAGGGCACCGGCTTCACCAGGTGCGGGGCGAGCCGCTCCAGCAGCAGCCCGCGCTCCTTCAGCGCCTCCCGTACGAGGGCGAAGTCGAGCATCTCCAGATAGCGCAGCCCGCCGTGGATCAGCTTGCTCGACCTGCTCGACGTGCCGGACGCCCAGTCGCGCGCCTCGACCAGGCCGGTCGAGAGCCCTCTCGTGACCGCGTCCAGAGCCGTCCCGGCGCCGACCACGCCCGCCCCCACGACCAGCACGTCCAGTTCGCGCTCGGCCATCGCGGCGAGCGCCTCGGCGCGCTGCGCGGGTCCCAGTGTCGCTGTCCTCACTGCTGCCTCCCGGTAGATCGGGGTGGTCCGGCACGGAAAGCGGCCCCGGCCATGCGGTCGGCGCCCGTGCCCACAGATCGATTCTGTCCGCGCTCCGCGACTTCAGCCACCGCCTGTGGACAACACCCCGACGACAAGGGCCCCACAATGCGACATATAGGTCATATTTACGCCTAGTCTGACATTGCGCTGTCCACAGCGGTTGCGCTTTCTGTCCTCATGGTCTTAGGGAAGGCGGCCACCCACGTGCCTGCAGACCTCGCCGTCATCGGACTCGGTCACCTCGGCCTGCCCCTCGCCCAGGCCGCCGTCCACGCCGGTATCCAGACCATCGGCTACGACACCGACCCCCGGGCCTTCGCCGAGGTCGCCGCGGGCCGCACCCCGGTCGAGGGATCACTCTCCGCGTCCGACGTGCGCCGGATGCTCTCGGGAGGGTTCCGGCCCACCACCGACCAGGCCGAGCTGGGCCGGGTCCGTACCGCCGTGATCTGCGCGCCGACCCCGCTCGGCCCCGACCGCACCCTCGACCTGAGCGCCGTCGGCGCCGCCGCCCGCGCCCTGGCCGCCCGGCTGCGCCCGCACACCACCGTGCTCCTCGAATCGGCCGTCCCCCCGGGCACCACGGAGAACTTCCTGCTCCCCCTCCTCGAAGAGGGTTCGGGGCTGCGCGGCGGGCGCGACTTCCACCTCGCCCACTCCCCCAGCCGGCTCGACCCGGGCAACCGCGCCCACGTCTACGCCAACACCCCCAAGGTCATCGGCGGCCTCACCCCCGCCTGCACCGAGTCGGCCGCCGCCTTCTACGGCCGGCTCACCGACAAGGTCGTCCGCGCCCGGGGCCCGCGCGAGGCCGAGATGACCAAGGTCCTGGAGACCAACTTCCGGCACGTCAACATCGCCCTGGTCAACGAGATGGCGGTGCTCTGCCACGACCTCGGCGTCGACCTCTGGGACGTCATCCGCTGCGCCGAGACCAAACCCTTCGGCTTCCAGCCCTTCCGCCCCGGCCCCGGCGTCGGCGGCCACGGCGCCCCGGTCGACCCGGGCCACCTCCCGTACCACGCCCGCACCGCCGGCCCCCCGCTGCGGATGGTCTCGCTGGCCCAGGAGATCAACGACCGGATGCCGCAGTACGTGATCCAGCGCTGCGCCACCCTCCTCAACGAACACGGAAAGGCCGTCCGGGGCGCCCGGGTGCTCCTGCTCGGCGTCACCTACAAGCCCGACCTCGCCGACCAGGAGGCCTCCCCCGCCCGGGAGATCGCCACCCGGCTGATGGACATGGGTGCCCAGATCGGCTACCACGACCCGCACGTCCTGGACTGGCGGGTGCGCGAACTCCCGGTCCCACGCGCCGATTCACTGTACGAGGCGGCGGCGCACGCCGATCTGACCGTGCTGCTCCAGCACCACCGTACGTACGACCTCCAGGGCCTCGCCGTGAAGGCCCAACTCCTCCTGGACACCCGCGGAGCGACCCCCGCCGGAGCCGCCCACCGGCTCTGATGACGGCCCTCAGCCCAGTTCCCCCAAGGATTCCGGTGGGCCGATGTCGGAACCGGCTGCTAGCCTGCGGCGTCACTCATCGCACACCAGTGCGCAGACGTCCCCAGGGGGAGAAACCCAGCATGAGCCAGCCCGTACCACCGCCGAACCAGCCCTACGGCGCCCAGCCCCAGGGCGGCAACCCGTTCGCCGGCCAGCAGCCCGGCGCCCCCTTCGCGGGTCAGCAGCCCGGCGCCCCCTTCGGCGGCCCCGCGCCGTTCGCCCCGGTCCCGCCGAAGCGCAGCAACGTCGCGCTCGGTGCCGTCGTCGCGCTCGTCGCGGCCCTTGTCGCCGCCGGGATCTACGGCGCGATCATCGGCGCCACGAAGCACGAGATCGGCTACGCGGCCGTGGGTGTCGGTGCCATCGTCGGCTTCGCCGCCGGCAAGCTCGGCGGGCGCAACCCCGCTCTGCCCTTCATCAGCGGCGCCTTCGCGCTGGTCGGCGTCTACCTCGGCCAGCTGCTGGGTGAGGCGATCATCATCAGCAAGCAGCTCCCGCTCTCGGTCACGGACATCTTCCTCGACCACTTCAGCGATCTGAACACGGTGTGGAAGGAAGACGCCGACTTCCTGAGCTACGTCTTCTTCGCGATCGCCGCCGTGGTGGCGTTCTCCACGGCCCGCAAGACGGCCGACTAGTCCCGGTCCACCCACCCGAGACACGCCGGAGGGCCCGGACCGCGTGGCGCGGTCCGGGCCCTCCGGCGTGCGTACGGAAGAACTCAGCGGCTGTGCTGCGAGTCCGCCACCGTCACCTCGACACGCTGGAACTCCTTGAGGTCGCTGTAGCCCGTGGTCGCCATCGCCCGGCGCAGCGCGCCGAAGATGTTCATCGAGCCGTCCGGGGAGTGCGAAGGACCGGTGAGGACCTCCTCCGTCGTCCCGACCGAGCCGAGGTCGACCAGCTTGCCGCGCGGCACGTCCTCGTGGACGGCCTCCATGCCCCAGTGGCGGCCGCGGCCCGGCGCGTCCGTCGCGCGGGCCAGCGGGGAGCCCATCATCACGGCGTCCGCACCGCAGGCGATGGCCTTCGGCAGGTCGCCGGACCAGCCGACGCCGCCGTCCGCGATCACGTGCACGTACCGGCCGCCGGACTCGTCCATGTAGTCGCGGCGGGCACCGGCCACATCGGCGACCGCGGTCGCCATCGGGACCTGGATGCCGAAGACGTTGCGCGTGGTGTGCGCGGCGCCGCCGCCGAAGCCGACGAGGACACCGGCCGCACCCGTACGCATCAGGTGCAGGGCCGCGGTGTACGTGGCGCAGCCGCCGACGATCACCGGGACGTCCAGCTCGTAGATGAACTGCTTCAGGTTCAGCGGCTCGGCCGCGCCCGAGACGTGTTCGGCGGAGACCGTCGTGCCACGGATGACGAAGATGTCCACGCCCGCGTCGACCACGGCCTTGGAGAACTGGGCGGTGCGCTGCGGGGAGAGCGCGGCGGCGGTGACGACACCGGAGTCGCGCACCTCCTTGATGCGCTGCCCGATCAGCTCCTCCTGGATGGGGGCGGAGTAGATCTCCTGGAGACGGCGGGTCGCGGACTCGACGGGCATCTCGGCGATCTCGTCCAGCAGCGGCTGCGGGTCGGCGTGCCGGGTCCACAGCCCTTCCAGGTTGAGCACACCGAGACCGCCCAGCTCGCCGATGCGGATGGCGTGCTGCGGGGACACCACGGAGTCCATGGGGGCGGCCAGGAACGGCAGCTCGAAGCGGTAGGCGTCGATCTGCCAGGCGATCGAGACCTCCTTCGGGTCGCGGGTCCGGCGGCTCGGGACGACGGCGATGTCGTCGAATGCGTATGCCCGGCGGCCGCGCTTGCCGCGCCCGATCTCGATCTCAGTCACGATGATGTGGCCTTTCCCTCTGCGTCTGCGCTGTCCAGTATCCCCGACACACAGGTGAGGGGCGGTTCCGGGAACCCCGGACCGCCCCTCACCTGCGCTGTCGCGTTACTTCCTGCTGTAGTTCGGCGCTTCGACCGTCATCTGGATGTCGTGCGGGTGGCTCTCCTTGAGGCCCGCCGAGGTGATCCGCACGAAGCGGCCCTTGCTCTCCATCTCGTCCACCGAGGCCGCGCCCACGTACCCCATCGTCTGGCGGAGGCCGCCGACGAGCTGGTGCAGGACGTTGGCCAGCGGGCCGCGATAGGGCACCTGGCCCTCGATGCCCTCGGGGACGAGCTTGTCGTCGGAGGAGACCTCGGCCTGGAAGTAGCGGTCCTTGGAGTAGGAGCGGCCCTGACCACGGGACTGCATCGCGCCCAGCGAGCCCATGCCTCGGTACGACTTGAACTGCTTGCCGTTGATGAAGAGCAGCTCGCCCGGCGACTCCTCGCAGCCCGCGAGGAGCGAGCCCAGCATCACGCTGTCGGCGCCGGCGGCGAGGGCCTTGCCGATATCGCCGGAGTACTGGAGGCCGCCGTCCCCGATGACCGGGACGCCCGCCGCGCGGGCGGCGAGCGCGGCCTCGTAGATCGCGGTGACCTGCGGGACGCCGATGCCGGCGACCACGCGGGTGGTACAGATCGAGCCGGGTCCCACGCCCACCTTGACGCCGTCCACGCCGGCGTCGACGAGGGCCTGGGCGCCGTCGCGGGTCGCGACGTTTCCGCCGATGACGTCCACGCGGACGGCCGACTTGATCTTGGCCATCCAGTCGAGGGCGTTGCTGTTGTGGCCGTGCGAGGTGTCCACGATCAGGAAGTCGACACCGGCCTCGGCCAGCGCCTGGGCGCGGTCCAGCGCCTCCGGGCTGGCGCCGACGGCCGCGCCGACGAGCAGCCGGCCCTCGGCGTCCTTCGCCGCGTTCGGGTACTGCTCGGCCTTCTTGAAGTCCTTGACCGTGATGAGGCCCTTGAGCAGACCCGCCTCGTCCACCAGCGGAAGCTTCTCGATCTTGTGGCGGCGCAGCAGCTCCATGGCGTCCACGCCGGAGATGCCGACCCGCCCGGTGACCAGCGGCATCGGGGTCATGACCTCGCGCACCTGGCGCGAGCGGTCCGACTCGAAGGCCATGTCGCGGTTGGTGACGATGCCGAGGAGCTTGCCCGCCGGGTCGGTGACCGGGACGCCGCTGATGCGGAACTTGGCGCAGAGCGCGTCGGCCTCGCCGAGCGTGGCGTCCGGGCCGACCGTGATCGGGTCGGTGACCATGCCGGACTCGGACCGCTTGACCAGGTCGACCTGGTTGACCTGGTCCTCGACCGAGAGGTTGCGGTGCAGCACGCCGACACCGCCCTGCCGGGCCATGGCGATGGCCATGCGGGCCTCGGTCACCTTGTCCATGGCGGCGGACAGCAGCGGGATGTTGACGCGTACGTTGCGCGAGATGAGCGTCGAGGTGTCGACCGCGTTGGGCAGCACTTCGGATGCGCCCGGCAGCAGCAGCACGTCGTCGTATGTCAGCCCGAGCGTCGCGAATTTCTCGGGCACTCCGTCGACGTTTGCAGTCATGACACCTTCCCCAAATGGCCTTGATCGGTGCGGATGTCCATGCTAACGGGCTCTGGAGGCGTCTCATTCCACGGGCAAGATCACCCGCGGGTTCTGTAGCTTCCTACGGCACGGCCGGATTTCCGGCTCACTGCTCCGCGAGGGCCCGCAGCCGGCTCAGCGCCCGGTGCTGCGCGACCCGTACGGCACCCGGCGACATGCCCAGCATCTGCCCGGTCTCCTCGGCGGTCAGGCCGACCGCGACCCGCAGAACGAGCAGTTCGCGCTGGTTCTCCGGGAGGTTGGCGAGGAGCTTCTTGGCCCAGGCGGCGTCGCTGCTGAGCAGCGCGCGTTCTTCCGGGCCGAGCGAATCGTCGGGCCGCTCCGGCATCTCGTCGGAGGGCACGGTCGATCCCGGGTGCCGCATCGCGGCGCGCTGGAGATCGGCCACCTTGTGCCCGGCGATGGCGAAGACGAAGGCTTCGAAGGGTCTGCCCGTGTCCTTGTAGCGCGGCAGGGCCATGAGCACCGCGACGCAGACCTCCTGCGCCAGGTCCTCGACGAAGTGGCGGGCGTCACCGGGCAGCCGGCTCAGCCGGGACCTGCAGTAACGCAGCGCCAGTGGGTGGACGTGGGCCAGCAGATCGTGCGTGGCCTGCGCGTCGCCCTCGACGGCCCGGTGCACCAGGGCACCGATCACCGTCGTTCCGTCGTCGCGCATCGGACCATGGTGCCCCGGCCCCGCGTCATCCGCGGCACCGCGTCCGTAGTTGTGCACCGAAGCGTTATGAGCGGGTGCGCCGGAAGTCATGTCCTGCGCCCTCCCCTTCCGCTCGACCGAATCGTTCCCGAGGAACTCCACGTCTCAAGGATGCGGCATCGGCCGGGAAGCGTCACATACCGCCTGGGCGGCGGGCTCCGCCGGCGGGGTACGGCTCGCGCCGCACCCCCGTCCGGGGCCGCCGGCCGGGCCTGCCGTCAGCGGACCAGGCCCCAGCGGAAGCCGAGTGCCACCGCGTGCGCCCGGTCCGAGGCGCCGAGCTTCTTGAACAGCCGCCGGGCGTGCGTCTTCACCGTGTCCTCGGAGAGGAACAGCTCGCGGCCGATCTCCGCGTTGGAGCGGCCGTGGCTCATCCCTTCGAGGACCTGGATCTCACGCGCGGTGAGCGTGGGCGCCGCACCCATCTCGGCCGAGCGCAGCCGGCGTGGGGCGAGCCGCCACGTCGGGTCCGCCAGGGCCTGGGTGACGGTCGCCCGGAGCTCGGCCCGGGAGGCGTCCTTGTGCAGATATCCGCGGGCGCCGGCGGCGACCGCCAGCGCGACGCCGTCCAGGTCCTCGGCGACGGTCAGCATGATGATCCGGGCGCCGGGGTCGGCGGAAAGCAGCCGTCGGACCGTCTCCACCCCCCCGAGGCCGGGCATGCGTACGTCCATGAGAATCAGATCCGAACGGTCGGCACCCCAGCGGCGGAGGACTTCCTCGCCGTTGGCGGCCGTCGTCACACGCTCGACGCCGGGCACGGTCGCGACCGCGCGACGGAGCGCTTCTCGGGCAAGCGGGGAGTCGTCGCAGACGAGGACGGATGTCATGACCGCCCTCCGCAGCTGATGCGCGTCACCTTGAGCCTCCAGGCTGTTACAAGTCGTCACCTGTGCGGTTGACGCTCTCGGACATCTGCCCGATCGCTCTTTCTGCCAACCGCCTCCGCACTCTCAACGATGGTCACTCGAAAGAGTTACGGGTTGGAAGACCGAGTTCGGCACTCTACGTGAGGACGCGCACACGGAGCAGAACGCCACGGGTCGTCCAGTCGTCAACCGAAACTTCTGATGAACCTATGCCCCATTTAGCGGGATTTCTTCCCTTTTGCTGGTGTCTGTGGCTAGATTCGCAACCAGTCATATTTACATCTACTAACACCGTAGATGTACGGTTTTGTACGCGGTCATCGACGAGCACCCACCCACGACGCATCCGGTCCACGACGAACGACAACGACGTTTCCGACTCAGCACGGTTTCGAGGGGACAAGCAATGGCCGATTTCTCCCGCCTTCCCGGACCCAACGCCGATCTGTGGGACTGGCAGCTGCTGGCAGCCTGCCGCGGGGTCGACAGCTCGCTGTTCTTCCACCCCGAGGGGGAACGCGGGGCCGCCCGCAGCGCCCGCGAGACCTCCGCGAAGGAGGTCTGCATGCGGTGCCCGGTACGCGCCGAGTGCGCGGCGCACGCGCTGGCCGTGCGCGAGCCCTACGGCGTCTGGGGCGGACTGACCGAGGACGAGCGCGAGGAACTGATGGGACGCGCCCGCAACCGGCTGATCTCGGCGGCGGCCCCCTCGTCCCCGCCCGGCCACGGCTGATCCCCCGCCCGGCCCACACCACAACAGAAACGTTTCTTCATCACCCCACCCCATCGCCCCACAACGCCGCCCCACCCCGCCGCCCCGCAGGCGCGGCCTCAGCGGGCCGCGGCCAGGGACAGCTGGTCCAGGGTCGCCGCCACGGCCGGGACCCGCGCCAGGTCGGGCAGGGTCAGCGCGACGATCTCGCGCTCGATGGCCGGCTCCACCGTGACGGTCCTGGCGCCCATCGGGCGCACCGACTCGATCGCCAGCGCCGGCAGCACCGCCACGCCCAGACCCGCGCCGACCAGGCCGATCACCGCCGGATAGTCATCGGTGGCGAAGTCGATGCGGGGGGTGAAGCCGGACTCCTCGCACACCTCCACGAGCTGCCTGCGGCACCGGGGGCACCCGGCGATCCAGGACTCCCCCGCGAGTTCGGCGATGCCCACCTCCTCCCGGCCCGCCAGCGCGTGCCCCTCGGGGACGAGGCCGGTCAGCCGGTCGGTGAGCAGCGGGCGCACCACCAGGTCGTCCCACTCGGCGCCCGGTTCGCCGTACCGGAAGGCGAGCGCGATGTCGCAGTCGCCGTCGCGCAGCATCTCCACCGACCGGGGCGGCTCGGCCTCGACCAGCGAGACCCGCGTGCCGGGGTGTTCGGCGCGCAGCGCGGCGAGGGCACCGGGGACCAGGGACGAACTGCCGCTCGGGAACGAGACCAGGCGGACCCGGCCGGCCCGCAGCCCCGCGATCGCGGCGACCTCCTCCTCGGCCGCGGTGAGCCCGGCGAGGATGCCCGAGGCGTGACGCACAAGGGCCTCGCCCGCCTGTGTCAGCCGCATCTCGCGGCCCGTGCGGATCAGCAGCGTGGTTCCGGCGGAGGACTCCAGGGCCTTCATCTGCTGGCTGACGGCGGGCTGGGTGCAGCCCAGTTCACGGGCGGCGGCGGAGAACGAGCCGGTGGTGGACACGGCGCGCAGGACGCGGAGGTGGCGGGCTTCGATCACCCCTCGATCATAAGCGATTCTTGGGGGCATGGGCGAATTATTTGCATATGCCTTTGGGTAGGGGGCTGGTCTAGCGTTCGGGTATGACCGCGACGACAGTGCTGACCGTGAACGCGGGGCGTCCCACGGCGGCGTCCTACACCAACGCCCCGGGCGGTATGACCGGGATCGACAAACGCCCCGTCGAGGGGCCGGTGCGGGTCTGCGACCCGGGGCCCGAGGGTGAGGGCGGCAGCGGTCTCGCCGGGGACGCGGTGTGCGACCTGCGCTACCACGGCGGCTCGCACCAGGCGGTCTACGCCTTCGCCCGCGAGGAACTCGACGCGTGGGAACGGGAGCTGGGACGCCCGCTGCCCAACGGCTCGTTCGGCGAGAACCTGACCACGGCCGGACTGCGGGTCAGCGGCGCGCTGATCGGTGAGCGCTGGCGGATCGGTGCCGACCTGGTCCTGGAGGTCACATCGGGCCGGATTCCGTGCCGTACGTTCGCCGGCCACATCGGCGAGGCGCGCTGGCTCAAGCGGTTCACGCAGGCGGCGGCCCCCGGGGCGTACTTCCGGGTCGTCACCCCGGGCTCCGTCCGGGCCGGGGACCCGGTCGAGATCGTGCACCGGCCGGACCACGGGGTGACGGTGGAGCTCCAGTTCCGGGCGGTGACGACCCGGCGCGACCTGCTGCCGCTGCTCCTGCCGGCCGGCGACGCGCTGCACCCCGAGGCGCTGCGGAAGGCGCGCGCCTACGAGGCGGAGCCGGCCGCTTCCTGAGTGCGCGGGGCGGCGAGAGCGCCGTGAACAGCCGATTCCGGATGCTCTAACGTGCCGCGTATGACGACTGCACTGATTACGGGCGCGACCGCGGGCATCGGGGCCGCCTTCGCACGGCGGCTCGCGGCCGACGGGCACAACCTCGTCCTGGTGGCCCGCGACACCGGCCGGCTGCGGGAGCAGGCCACCGAGCTGCACGACCGGCACGGCATCGAGGCCGAGGTGCTGACCGCCGACCTGTCCACGGACCAGGGGATCGGCGCGGTCGAGGACCGGATCGGTGACCGCCTCCAGCCGGTCGATCTCCTGGTCAACAACGCCGGGTTCGGCAACAAGGGCAGCTTCCTCGACGTGCCCATGGCCGACGAGCTGACGATGCTGAAGGTGCACTGCGAGGCGGTCCTGCGGCTGACCTCGGCGGCCGCGGCCGGCATGAAGGAACGCGGCAGGGGCGGGATCGTCAACGTGGCCTCGGTCGCGGCGTTCGTGCCGCGCGGTACGTACGGGGCGTCCAAGGCGTGGGTCGTGCAGTTCACCCAGGGCGCGGCGAGGGACCTGGCGGGTTCGGGGGTGCGGATGATGGCGCTCTGCCCCGGCTTCGTACGGACGGAGTTCCACCAGCGGGCCGGGATGGGCACGGGCAACATCCCGGGCTGGATGTGGCTCGACGCCGACAAGCTGGTGGCCACGGCGCTCGCGGACCTGGCCCGCGGCAAGTCCCTGTCCATCCCCGATCCCCGCTACAAGGCGCTGATGGGGCTGGTGAAGGTGGCCCCGCGCGGGCTGCTCGGAGGCGTGACCTCCCGGACGGGCCGCAAGTACGGGCCCCAGTGACCCACACACGAAAGGCCCGGCACCCCACGAGGGGTACCGGGCCTTTCGCTGTGTACTAGTGGGAGTGGCCGTGGCTGTGACCGGCCTCCGGCTCCTCCTCGGCCGGCTTCTCGACGACCAGGGTCTCGGTCGTGAGCAGCAGCGACGCGATGGAGGCGGCGTTCTCCAGGGCGGAGCGGGTGACCTTGACCGGGTCGATGACGCCGGCCTTCACCAGGTCGCCGTACTCGCCGGTCGCGGCGTTGAAGCCCTGGCCCTTGTCCAGCTCGGCGACCTTGGAGGTGATGACGTAGCCCTCCAGGCCCGCGTTCTCCGCGATCCAGCGGAGCGGCTCGACGGCGGCGCGGCGCACGACCGCGACACCGGTGGCCTCGTCGCCGGTCTTGTCGAGGTTGCCCTCCAGGACCTTGACGGCGTGGACGAGAGCGGAGCCACCACCGGAGACGATGCCCTCCTCGACCGCGGCGCGGGTCGCGGAGATGGCGTCCTCCAGACGGTGCTTCTTCTCCTTGAGCTCCACCTCGGTGGCGGCACCGACGCGGATCACGCAGACACCGCCGGCCAGCTTCGCCAGGCGCTCCTGGAGCTTCTCGCGGTCCCAGTCGGAGTCCGTGGCGTCGATCTCGGCCTTGATCTGGTTGACCCGGCCGGCGACCTCGTCGGACTTGCCGCCACCGTCGACGATGGTGGTGTCGTCCTTGGAGACGGTCACGCGGCGGGCGGTGCCCAGCACGTCCAGGCCGGCCTGGTCGAGCTTGAGGCCGACCTCCTCGGCGATGACGGTCGCACCGGTGAGGGTGGCGATGTCACCGAGCATGGCCTTGCGGCGGTCACCGAAGCCGGGGGCCTTCACGGCGACGGCGTTGAACGTGCCGCGGATCTTGTTGACGACCAGGGTCGACAGCGCCTCGCCCTCGACGTCCTCGGCGATGATCAGCAGCGGCTTGGAGCCACCGGCCTGGATGACCTTCTCCAGGAGCGGCAGCAGCTCCTGGATCGAGCCGATCTTGCCCTGGTGGATCAGGATGTACGGGTCGTCGAGGACGGCCTCCATACGCTCCTGGTCGGTCACCATGTACGGCGACAGGTAGCCCTTGTCGAAGGCCATGCCCTCGGTGAAGTCGAGGTCCAGACCGAAGGTGTTGGACTCCTCGACGGTGATGACACCGTCCTTGCCGACCTTGTCCATCGCGTCCGCGATGAGCTCGCCGACCTGGGCGTCCTGCGCGGAGAGCGCGGCGACGGCGGCGATGTCGGACTTGTCGTCGATCGGGCGGGCGGTCGCGAGGAGCTCCTCGGAGACGGCCTTGACCGCGGCGTCGATGCCCTTCTTCAGGGCGGCCGGGGAGGCACCTGCGGCGACGTTGCGCAGACCCTCGCGGACGAGCGCCTGGGCGAGCACGGTGGCGGTGGTCGTACCGTCACCGGCCACGTCGTTGGTCTTGGTCGCCACCTCCTTCACCAGCTGCGCACCGAGGTTCTCGTACGGGTCGTCCAGCTCGACCTCGCGCGCGATGGTGACACCGTCGTTGGTGATGGTGGGAGCACCGAACTTCTTGTCGATGACGACGTTGCGGCCCTTGGGGCCGATCGTCACCTTCACCGTGTCGGCAAGCTTGTTGACGCCGCGCTCAAGGGCGCGACGGGCGTCCTCGTCGAACTTCAGGATCTTCGCCATGGAGCTGAACTGTCCTCTCGAAACAAGAACTGCGCCCCTGCCGCCCGGCTAGTCATCTCGCTGGGGGCCAGGGGCGCAGAACAGAAGCAAACGGTGAGTGAACTACTTCTCGATGATCGCGAGCACGTCGCGAGCCGAGAGGACGAGGTACTCCTCGCCGTTGTACTTCACCTCGGTGCCGCCGTACTTGCTGTACAGCACGACATCGCCGGTCTTGACGTCGAGCGGAAGGCGCTCGCCGTTCTCGAAGCGGCCCGGACCCACGGCCAGGACGACGCCCTCCTGGGGCTTCTCCTTCGCGGTGTCCGGAATAACCAGGCCGGAGGCCGTGGTCTGCTCGGCGTCGAGCGGCTGGACCACAATGCGGTCCTCAAGCGGCTTGATCGCAACCTTGGAGCTGGCGGTCGACACGATCCGGTCTCCCCCTTCGGAGATCTCACGGGGTTTAACAGTCTTTGGATGGCGACCAGGTGAGCCCGTCGTCGCGGGTGCCGGACCTGCCGGTCGCACAGTACTGCTGGCACTCTCCAGTGGGGAGTGCCAGCACTGAGACTATGACCGTGATTAGCACTCGGTCAAGCGGAGTGCCAATTCACGCCTCTCGTGGCGGATCCGGGCCACGCCCTTCTCACACGTAGTCCTCCAGCCGGGCCACCGCGTACCCCTTGTCCGTGACGGTCTTCATGACGGACCGGATCAGGTCGGGCATGCTGCCCTTCCAGTCCTTCTTGCCCCGGAAGTGGGTGAGGATGATGTCGCCGGGGTGCAGGTCGAGGTCCTCCTCGCGCCACTCCATGTGGTCGGGGAACGCCTCCTCGGCCCAGAGCGGCACGGCGGTGATGCCGCAGGACTTGGCGATCTTCAGGGTGTCGGTGTTGTAGTTGCCGTACGGCGGGCGGAAGAGCCGGGGCCGCTTGCCGAACTGCTTCTCGATGATGTTCTGCTGGTCGCAGATCTCGCGCTTCTGCTCCCCGTAGGAGAGACCGGGCATGTAGCGGTGGTTGAGCGTGTGGTTGTTGAGCGTGACCCCGCGCGCCTCGGCGTCCTTGAAGTACGTGTAGTTGTCGCGCACCAGGTAGTCGCTGAGGAAGGCGCTGTACGGGATGTTCAGCTCCGACATCATCTTCAGCAGCTCGGGGTCCTTGTCGTCACCGTCGTCCATGGTGAGGAAGACGACCTTGTCCTTGGTGGGGACCGTGGTGAAGACCGGCGGCAGCGAGTCGTCCTGGCCCTCGACCTCGAAGCCCTTGCGGGTGGTGATGTGCGGCTTCACGGCGGGCGGTGCGGGCGGCGCGAGCGGGGTGCTCGCCAGGCCCCACTTCTTGGCGGCGACCGCGCGGGCGGCCTGGGCGAGCTTGGCCCGCTCCGCCTGCGCGGCGCGGGTGCCCAGCGCTCCGGCGGCCGGGGCGTCGGCGGGCGCGCCCGGCTGCCCGGCCTGGAGCTTCGCGCCCTGCCCGGTCCCCGTGTCGCCGGCCTCGGCCGCGCAGCCGGAGGCGGCTGCGACGACCAGGAGCGCGGCCAGGACCGCGTGGCCCGGCCGGCGCCGCAGGTGGCCCCGTCCCCGTCGCCCCCGTTGCCGCCCGCCCGTCACCGCACCCGGTCTGCGCCCATTCATGGCCAATTTGTCCTTTTGTCGTACTGGCTGCATGGCGCCGCATATTGCCAGGACGTGAAAGGGCATCGGGCCCGACACCGCCGCCGGGTCCGCACGGTCCCCCCGGGTGGCTCACACGGGGGCGGCCGAATGCGTCACGCGAGATCGGTCAGGTCCTCGGCGTACACCTGGGAGAGGGGCTGAGGGCCGACGTACTGCTGGCAGTTGCACCGGCCCGATTCGAAGCGGACGGGCTTCTTCTGCTCGTCCCAGGCGGTCGGCAGCTCGACCCGCTCATGGCACTTGCCCTGCTTGTCGTGCTTGGCGAGGTGGTGCGTGCAGCCGCAGACGGGCTCGGGCGGCTTGTTGGCGGCCTCGACCGCGAGCCGTTCCTGCCGCCCGGCCTCCAGCAGCTCCAGCCTGCGGGTGTGCCGGTTGCGCAGCGCGGTGCGGATGTTGTCGGCGAGCCAGCCGAAGCCGCCCGTCCAGAAGATGATGAGCACCCACCAGTACCACTCCATGAAACGCCCTCCCCCTGCATCACGTCGGACACGGCGCTATCCGTGTACACGCCAAGACTAGTGCTGCCCGACGCGGCACTGGATCGGATGCCGGGGCTCAGCGGTGTGCGCCGCCGCCCGCGGAGATCAGTGGTCCCGGCGCGGTGCCCCCGGCCAGCGTCCGGAGAATCCAGCGCCGGTGCCAGAAGGCCTTGACGATGCCGATGAGGCCGACGATCCAGGTGAGGAATCCGAGGCCCATGATCAGCGCCATCAGCCCGTAGGTGTCCTGGCCCCGGACCGCTCCGGCGGGCACGACGACGCAGGCGTACAGCCCGAGCGCGCACAGCACGAAGGACGGCAGCAGCCACACCAGGCTCGTGCCCGGCAGCCGGAGCAGGGCGTCCCGGGCCGGGTCCCGGTCCAGCTCGCCCCACCGCTCCAGCAGCCGGCGCACCGCCGTGTCGCGGCGCACCCCGGCCGCGACCAGGACCACCGCGGGCACCAGGCAGGCGGCGCCCATGGCGAACAGGACCACGCCGAAGACGGCGCTGAAGAAGTCGTAGGTGTCCTCGAACGCGATGAGGGCCGTCCCGATCAGTGACCACCCGAGCGCGCCGAGCAGCCCCCACAGCCACAGCAGCCCGAGCCGGCCGGGGCCGATGTGCATCCTGACCAGTACGCCGAGCAGATAGGCCCGGTCGGCGAGCAGCGCCTCGCGGTCGGGCCAGGCGCGTATCTCCACGGGCGGCGGGGGCGGCGGCAGCGCCGAGCGAGGGGGCATGGCCCCGACCCTATCGAGCGTCCCCCCAACTGCCGCGCGGGGTTCAGGCGTTGCGCAGGGCCTCGACGTCGATCCGCTTCATGGCGAGCATCGCCTTCATCGCGCGGGCCGCCTTCTCCGGGTCCGGGTCGGTCAGTGCCTCGCCCAGGCCCGGCGGGACGATCTGCCAGGAGACGCCGAAGCGGTCCTTGAGCCAGCCGCACTGGCTCTCCTGCCCGCCGTCCGAGGTGAGCGTGGTCCACAGCCGGTCCGCCTCCTCCTGCGATTCGCACTCGACGGAGAGGGAGACCGCCTCGGAGAAGGGGAACTCGGGCCCCCGCCGTCGAACGCGACGTACTCGGCGCCTTCGAGCTGGAACCGTACGGTCATCACCGTCCCCTCCTCGCCGGGGGACGCGGCGGTCCAGCGGGTCACCTCCAGCACGCGGGAGTCGCCGCCGATGACGGAGATGTAGTAGTCGGCCGCTTCTTCGGCCCGGTTCTTGTCGAACCACAGGAACGTGGTGACCTTCTGCATGGTCTTCTCCTCACCGAATGGTGCAAAGTGCCGTGCAGGGTAGACCGCGGGCGGGCCCGGAACTCATCGGCCGGGCGCCACCGGACCCAGCGACTCGAAGCGCCAGCGGTGCACCGGGCGGGTGATCAGGGACGCGTCCGGCTCCGGCAGCTCCGGCAGCTCGTCGCCGTACGCCCCGTCCCACCAGGTGATGACCAGGACCCGGTCCTGCGGGGCGCGCAGGAGCTCGCCGCGCAGCGGGGGCCGGGGCAGCTCGGCGGCGCGGGCGCGGGCCCACTCCAGCAGCTCGGCGCCCCGGCCCTCGGTGGCGCGGGCCTCCCACATCAGGGCGGTGGCCGGGGCGCTCATGAGTACAGGTTGTCCTTGCTGACCTCGTGCACGTGGTCGTGGTCGTGGGTGTGGGCGTGGGCGCCGGGGACGTGGGTCTCGGTGACCGGCAGCGAGGAGTCGGCGGACAGGTCCAGGTCGGAGGCGGGCCGGTTGCGGGCCACCATCTCGGCGCCGAGCGCGGCGACCATCGCCCCGTTGTCGGTGCACAGCTTGGGGCGCGGCACGCGCAGCCGGATGCCGGCCCGCTCGCACCGCTCCTCGGCGAGCGCCCGCAGCCGCGAGTTGGCCGCGACGCCACCGCCGATCATCAGGTGGTCGACGCCCTCGTCCTTGCAGGCGCGGACGGCCTTGCGGGTGAGCACGTCCACCACCGCCTCCTGGAAGGACGCGGCCACGTCCCGTACCGGCACGTCCTCGCCGGCCGCGCGCTTCGCCTCGATCCAGCGGGCGACGGAGGTCTTCAGGCCGGAGAAGGAGAAGTCGTACGCGGGGTCGCGCGAGCCGGTGAGGCCGCGCGGGAAGGCGATGGCGGCCGGGTCGCCCTCCCTGGCGAGCCGGTCGATGACCGGGCCGCCGGGGAAGCCGAGGTCCAGCACCCGGGCGATCTTGTCGAAGGCCTCGCCCGCCGCGTCGTCGATGGTCGCCCCCAGGGGCCGCACGTCGTTGGTGATGTCGGGCGCCAGGAGCAGCGAGGAGTGCCCGCCGCTGACCAGGAGCGCCATGGTGGGCTCGGGCAGCGGGCCGTGCTCCAGCTGGTCGACGCAGATGTGCGAGGCGAGGTGGTTGACCCCGTACAGCGGCTTGTTCAGCGCGTACGCGTACGCCTTGGCCGCCGAGACGCCGACGAGCAGGGCTCCCGCGAGGCCGGGGCCCGCGGTGACGGCGATGCCGTCGAGGTCCCGGCCGCTGACGCCGGCCTCCTTCAGGGCGCGCTCGATGGTGGGGACCATCGCCTCCAGGTGTGCCCGGGAGGCGATCTCCGGGACGACGCCGCCGAAGCGGGCGTGCGTGTCGACGCTGGAGGCGACGGCGTCCGCGAGGAGCGTCGTGCCCCGGACGATCCCGACGCCGGTTTCGTCGCAGGAGGTCTCGATGCCGAGTACGAGCGGTTCGTCAGCCATCAGTCAGTCTCTGTTTCTCGTACGTCTTCTCGTACGTCTTCTCGTACGTCTTCTCGTACGTCTTCGTGTACGTCTTCGTGTACGTGGAGGCGCATGACGAGCGCGTCGATGTTGCCCGGCTGGTAGTAGCCGCGGCGGAAGCCGATCGGTTCGAAGCCGAAGCGGGCGTACAGCTTCTGGGCCCGGGTGTTGTCGACGCGGACCTCCAGCAGCACTTCGGCGCACTCGAAGGCCGTGGCGTGCTTGAGCAGGTCGGTCAGCAGCTCGGAGCCGAGTCCGCCGCCCCAGTGGCCGCGGGTGACACCGATCGTCTGTACGTCGGCGAGGTCACCGGCGGCGGCGAGGCCCGCGTACCCGACGATCCGGCCGGTGCCCGGCTCCTCGGCGACGACGTAGCGGCGGGTGGCCCCCGGTCCACGCGCGTGCGCCAGCTCGGACCAGAACATGCCGGCCGACCAGGCGTCGTCCGGGAACAGCTCGTGCTCCAGCTCCAGCACGGCGTCGATGTCCCACCAGCGCATCTCACGCAGCACTGCGGTCGTGGCGGTCACTGCGGGGTGACCACCTTGTAGTTCTTCGGGACCTGCGCGTCGGGCCTGCGGAGGTAGAGCGGCTGCGGCGGGAGCAGTTCGGCGCCGGCCGCGAGGCGTTCGGCGGCGAGGCCGGCGAGGGCGCCCGCCGCGAGGTGTTCGGGGCCGCGGGCGTCCGGGAAGGCGTCGGGGTAGAGCACCGCCCCCGCCCCGACGACGGGGAGGCCCGCGAGCCGCTCGGCGATGTCGGCCGGCCGGTCCACGGCGGGGCCTTCGGTCCGGGTGCGGGCGTCCTCGTACCGCGCCCAGTAGACCTCCTTGCGGCGGGCGTCCGTGGCGACGGCGAAGGGCCCTTCGAGCCCGTCGAGACCTGCGGCGTACGCGAGGCCGTCCAGGGTGCACAGCCCGTGCACCGGCACGGACAGCGCAGAACCGAACGTCGCGGCCGTCACGAGGCCGACCCGCAGCCCGGTGTACGGTCCGGGGCCGACGCCGACGACGACGTCCGTCACGGCGTCGAGTTTCACCCCGGCGTCCGCGAGGACCCGGTCGACGGCGGGCAGCAGCAGCTCCCCGTGCCTGCGCGCGTCGACCCGGGCGGACTCGGCGACGACGCGGGTCCCGTCGTGCAGGGCGACGGTGACGGCGGGGGTGGCGGTATCCATTGCGAGCAAGAGCACGCAAACAGCCTACGGCTCCGGCGAGGTCCGCCCCGCGCCCCGTACGGCTTCCCGTTCCGGGCGACCCCGGCTGCTACCGTCACCGGTTGTACGCGGAGTACGTGTAAACGCTTGTACGACTTACGGCACTCGCCTTACGGCACACGACAGCGAAAGAGGCACGCACGGTGGCAAGGGGCAGCTCGGGAATCGTGGCCGCGCTCACCGCGGCGGCCGTCGCCGTGGTCGGCTTCCTGGCCTACCAGGCCTCCGCCAACGTGCCGGACGATCTGGGCGCGAAGCCGAAGGCGTCGAACAGCGCCTCGGCTCCGGCCGGCGCCGGGCACTCCGAGCCGAAGGCGAAGAAGGACCCGCTCGCCGTCCCCGCCGACTCCGGCACCGGGATGCGCGTCGTGTACGCCCTGAGTGACCGCCGGGTCTGGCTGGTGGACGCGAAGGGCAAGGCGTCCCGGACGTTCAAGGTCATGCCGAGCGCGGTGACGGCCGTGCCGGGCACCTACACGGTGACCTCGCGCTCCGGCACCGTGCAGGGCTCCGACGGGGTGCCGATCGAGCACGTGGTGCGGTTCGCCTCGGTGGACGACGTGGCCATCGGCTTCAGCGCGGCCCAGGACGGCTCGATGGAGGAGCCGGACCCGACCCTGAAGGCGGGCGGCGTACGGATGACCCGCGAGGACGGCAACGCGATGTGGACGTTCGCCACGGTGAGCGTGAAGGTGGTCGTGGTTCCGTAAGCCCGGCCGGGCGGTGCCCGCGGGGGCGGGGCCGCGTGCCGCCGCCGGACCCGTCGGAGGCGTCCTCAGCCGCCGGACGGGCCGGGATTCGCCGGGCGCCCGGATTTCGCCGGGCCGGGCTTCCGCTTGCCGCCGTTCCCGGGGCGGTCGGGGGCTTCGTCGCCCGCCGGGGTCTTCGGTGGGGTGGATACCGCGTTCGCCGCCGCTCCCGCGGCCAGCAGGGCGCTCATCGATACCGCGCGCGGCGGCTGCGCTTCATGCTCGGATGCCGGCATGGACGCCTCCTGGTACTCCGGTGGAAGGCATGGTTAGGCAGACCTAACCTGCTCTCGTCCTCCATGTGACCATGCCTGCCCCGTCCGGCGCAACATTTTACCGACACCGCGTCGGAAACAACGGCTCCGCTCAGGCCCAGGGTGCCCAGGACTCGTTGCGCAGCCCCGCCCACCTGGCACCCACCCCCCGCAGCGTCACCGAGCGCCGCTCGTCGTCCGTGTCCCCGACCGCGCGGTCGATGAGCACCTGGAGCCGGTCCTCCGACAGCTCCTCGACCTTGCCGTCGCCCCACTCCACGACGACCACCGAATCCGGCAGCGACACATCCAGGTCCAGGTCCTCCATCTCGTCCAGACCGCCGCCCAGCCGGTACGCGTCGACGTGGACCAGCGCGGGCCCGTCCCCGAGCGGGGGGTGGACCCGGGCGATCACGAAGGTGGGGGACGTGACGGCGCCGCGCACCCCCAGGCCCTCGCCGAGTCCCCGGGTCAGGGTCGTCTTGCCCGCGCCCAGCTCGCCGGTAAGCATCACGAGGTCGCCGGGGCGCAGCACGGAGGCGAGCCTGCGGCCCAGGGCCCCCATCTGTTCGGGGGAGTCGACCGCCAGTTCCACGGTGACGGCGGACGGGGTGTTCTCGGCGGTCCCGGCGGCCGCCGGGCTGTTCTGCGCTGCTTCCATGTCCGGAAACGATACGGGCGCGGCCGTCAGGATTCCGGTACGGCTCCCGCCCGCACCAGCAGGTCGGCGAGCCGGTCGGTCACCGTCTCCGGGTGTTCCAGCATCACGAGATGGCCGGCGTCCGGGACGACGACCAGTTCCGCTTCGGGCAGCCGGTCCGCGATGGCCTCGCTGTGCGAGCTGGGCGTCACCAGGTCCTTGTCGCCGGCCAGGATGAGGACCGGCAGATCGCGGAAGAGGGACAGGGCCGCGCTCTGGTCGTGTTCGGCGAAGGCGGGGTAGAACTCGGCGACCACGTCGATCGGGGTGGCCTCGATGAGCCGCTCGGCGAACCGCGCGACCGCCGGGTCCACGTCCCGCGAGCCGAACGAGTACCGCTTGATCAGCCCGGCGAACAGGTCGGCGGTCGCCCGCCGTCCCCGCTCCACCAGCTCCGCCTGCGAACCGAGCGCCCTCAGCACCCCGGGCAGCACCCGGCGCACCGCGTTGACGCCCGCGACCGGCAGCCCGAAGCTGACCTCGTCGAGCTTCCCGCCCGACGTGCCGACGAACGCGACGGCGGCGACCCGGTCGCGGATCAGCTCCGGGTACCGGTCGGCGAGCGCCATGATCGTCATGCCGCCCATGGAGTGGCCGACCAGGACGAGCGGACCCTCTGGGGCGGCCGCGTCGATGACCGCCTTGAGGTCGCGGCCGAGCTGGTCGATGCCGACCGGCACCCCGCCGCCGGCGCGGGCCTGGGCACGGCCGCGCTCGGAGCGGCCGTGGCTGCGCTGGTCCCAGTGGACGGTACGCACGATGCCGCGCAGGGCGGCCCGCTGGAAGTGCCAGGAATCCTGGCTGAGGCAGTAGCCGTGGCTGAAGACGACCGTGACCGGGGCGGGCGCCTTGCGTCCGAAGAGCCGGCGCCTGCGGGGGCCCGCGCCCGCGGCGGAGGACGCGGTGCCGTCGGGCCCCGCCCCGTCGATCTCGTCCACCTCGTAGAACAGCTCGGTGCCGTCGTCGGCCGTGGCCCGGCCCGGCACCCCGCGCAGCGAGCCGTACGGTCCGGTGGCGTCCAGGGCCAGCCGGGCACGCTTGCGCATGGACCGGCCGACCGTCAGCCGCTCGACCGCGACTCCGGCCGCCGCCCCGGCGGCGAGCACGCCTATGGCGGCGCCGGCGACTCCCGCCCGGCGCCAGCCGGCCGCGGAAGCGGCCGTCGCCACCGCGTCACCCGCGCTGATCTCGCTCACCGTGCCGCGCTCCTCCTCGCTCGTGTCGGTCCGTCCCGGCCCGCGGGCGTCTTTGGACCGTGCCCGGTCAGACCCCGGCCGGGGCCCCGTCCTCGGCGCCCCGGTGGACGCGCGGCACCCGGCCGCCGATCCGGGTGACGATCTCGTACGCGATCGTGCCGGCCGCCTCGGCCCAGTCCTCGGCGCTCGGCTCGCCCCGGTCGCCGGGGCCGAACAGCACCGCCTCGCTGCCGGCCGCCACCTCGTCGCCGTCCAGGTCCACGACGAACTGGTCCATGGCCACCCGGCCCGCGATCGTCCGCCGCACCCCGCCGACCAGGACGGGGCCCCGGCCGGACGCGTGGCGCGGGATGCCGTCGGCGTAACCGAGCGGCACCAGGCCGAGCGTGGTCTCCGCTGCCGTCGTGTAGTGGTGGCCGTAGCTGATGCCGTGGCCGGCCGGTACGTGCTTGACCAGGGCGACGGACGCGGCGAGCGTCATGACGGGGCGCAGCCCGAAGTCGGCGGCGGTGCCCAGTTCGGGCCCCGGCGAGATGCCGTACATGGCGATGCCGGTGCGCACGAGGTCGAAGTGGGACTCGGGGAGGGTCAGGGTGGCCGGGGAGTTGGCGATGTGCCGCACCTCGGGCTCCACGCCGGCCTTCTCCGCGTACGCCACCATGTCGCGGAAGGTGTCCAGCTGGGCGGTGATCGAGGGGTGGCCCGGCTCGTCGGCGCAGGCGAAGTGGGACCACAGGCCGGTGACGCGGACCGTGCCCGCCTGCTCGGCGGTGCGGGCGGCGGCGACCAGTTCCGGCCAGTCGGCGGGCTGGCAGCCGGCCCGGCCGAGGCCGGTGTCGGCCTTGAGGTGGATACGGGCGGGCCGCCCGGCCTCCGTGGCGGCGGCGGTCACCTCGTCGAGCGCCCACATGCCGCTCACCGACACGTCGACGCCGGCCTCGATCGTCTCGCGCCAGGGCCCGCCCGGCGTCCACAGCCAGCACATCATCGGCGCTTCGAGCCCGGCCGCGCGCAGGGCCAGGGCCTCCTGCGGGGTCGCGGTGCCCAGCCAGGCGGCGCCGGCCTCCAGCGCGGCGCGCGCGCAGGGCACCGCGCCGTGCCCGTAGGCGTCGGCCTTGACCACGGCCATGAGCCGCGCCCCGGACGCCCGAGCACGCAGCACGCGCACATTGGCGCGGAGTGCGGCGAGGTCGATCTCGGCACGGGCTCTGAGGGACGCTGTCTCGTTCATATCGCGCCCAGTGTCTCAGAGCCGTACGGCCCGGCCTGCGGGACACCGGGCCCGGCGGGGCGCGCCTTTCCGCTCCGTGGGCAGGTCAGGCGTGGTGCAGTTCGTGTTCCAGGTGGTCGGCGAGGACCGGTACGTGGCTGTGCGGGACGTCCTTGACCGCCGTGACGAGCGTCACCGGTCCGCCCTCGCGGACCAGCCCCACCAGTTCGTCCACGGCCGCCGTGTGCACCGGGTCGGCGAGTTCGGCGCGGTAGCGGTCCACGAAGGCGTCGTAGCGCGTCTCGGAGCGGTCCTCGTGGTACCAGGAGCGCAGTTCGTCCGACGGGGTGAGGTCCTTGAGCCACCGGTCGATCGCGGCCCGCTCCTTGGAGACCCCGCGCGGCCACAGCCGGTCGACCAGGACCCTCGTTCCGTCGCCGTCCTCCGCGGGGTCGTACACCCGGCGTACGCGCACGTCGTCGCTGCTGCTCACGGCCGATCGCCTCTCGTGTGAGGTTGCTGCCTCCAGCGTCTCTCAGGCGCGGACGTCCCGCCAGGCCGCGGGGATGGCGTCGGCGACGTCCAGCGCGGCGAGCGGGGAGCCGTCCGCGGCGCGGCGGGCCGCGAGGCCGTGCAGGTAGGCGCCGGCGGAGGCCGCGTCGAGCGGGGCGAGGCCGGCGGCGAGCAGGGAGCCGGTGAGGCCGGAGAGCACGTCGCCGCTGCCGGCGGTCGCCAGCCACCCGGTGCCCGTCGGGTTGACCCGGACCGGGGTGTGCGGGGTGTCGGTGGCGATGAGGGTGGTCGACCCCTTGAGCAGAACCGTGGCACCGAACCGGGCGGCCAGTTCGCGTACGGCGGCGAGCCGCCCCGCCTCGACCTCCTCGCGGCGGGCGCCGAGCAGCGCCGCGGCCTCCCCGGCGTGCGGGGTGAGGACGGTGGGCGCGGTGCGGGCCCGGACCACCTCGGCGTCCAGCAGCCGCAGCCCGTCCGCGTCGACCAGCACCGGCACATCGGTGGCCAGGATGTCGGAGACGGCCGCGACAGCGTCCGTGCCGTCGCCGAGTCCCGGCCCGACGACCCACGCCTGCACCCGCCCGGCCCGCGCGGGGCGGCCCGCGTGGACCAGGGTCTCGGGATGCCGGGCGATGACGGCCGCGCCGCCGGGGCCCGCGTAGCGCACGGCCCCCGCCCCGCCGCGCAGCGCCCCGGAGACGGCCAGCACGGCGGCGCCCGGGTAGCGGGCCGACCCGGCGGCGATGCCGACGACCCCGCGCCGGTACTTGTCGCTCTCGGCGGCGGGCACGGGCAGCAGCGCCGCCACGTCCGCGTACTGGAGGGCCTCCAGGTCGGGCACGCCGGGGAGTTCGGCGCCGAGCCCGATGTCCACGAGGCGCAGCGCCCCGGCCCGTTCGGCGGCCGGGTCCACGAGCAGCGCCGGTTTGTACGCCCCGAAGGTGACGGTCGCGTCCGCGCGCACCGCTTCGCCGGGCACCTCGCCGGTGTCGGCCTCGACGCCGCTCGGCAGGTCGACGGCGACGACGGGCGCGCCGTGCGCGGTGTAGCGCCTGACCAGTCCGGCCGCGTCGGGCCGCAGTCCGCCGCGTCCGCCGATGCCGGTGATGGCGTCCACGACGAGGTCGATGCGCCCGGCCCAGTCCTGGTGGGCGGTGCTCTCCCCGCCGTCCACGACGCGCCCGCCCGCCGCGAGCAGGGCCGCGCTGCCGCCCTCGTGGGCCCGGCCGTGGACGGCCCGTACGGCCACCACCCCGGCCCCGCGCCGGGCGAGCCGGGCGCCGGCGTACAGGGCGTCGCCCCCGTTGTCGCCGGTGCCGACGAGGAGGACGACGCGGGAGCCGTAGACCCGGCCCGCCCGGCGCAGCAGGTCGGCACAGGCGGCGGCGAGTCCGGCGGCGGCGCGCTGCATCAGCGCGCCTTCGGGAAGCCGGGCCATGAGGGCCTGTTCGGCGGCCCGTACGGTCTCAACGCTGTAGGCGGTACGCATGCCACCCAACGTACGCAGGAACCGCCGGGGGCGCGCCGCGTAGCGCGCTACCCCTCCGCGATCACCACCGCCGACGCCACCCCGGCGTCATGACTGAGCGACACGTGCCACTGCCTTACGCCCAGTTCGGCGGCGCGGGCGGCGACCGTGCCGCTCACCCGGAGCCGGGGCCGGCCGCTGTCCTCGACGTACACCTCGGCGTCTGTCCACAGCAGTCCGGCGGGGGCGCCGAGCGCCTTGGCGAGGGCCTCCTTGGCGGCGAACCTGGCGGCCAGCGAGGCGATGCCGCGCCGCTCCCCGTCGGGCAGCAGCAGTTCCGCCTCCACGAAGAGGCGCGCGGCCAGCAGCGGTGTGCGCCGCATCGCCGCGTCGAACCGTTCGATCTCCGCCACGTCGATGCCGACCCCGATGATCACGTACCCGCCCTCACTTCCGACCGCCGGTTCACTCCACCGTGACGGACTTCGCCAGGTTGCGCGGCTGGTCGACCTCGTTGCCGCGGGCCGTCGCCAGTTCGCAGGCGAAGACCTGCAACGGCACGGTGGCGACCAGCGGCTGAAGCAGCGTAGGCGTTGCCGGGACGCGGATGAGGTGGTCGGCGTACGGGACGACCTCGTCGTCGCCCTCCTCGGCGATGACGACGGTCAGGGCGCCGCGGGCCCGGATCTCCTGGATGTTCGACACGATCTTGCCGTGCAGCACCGAGCGCCCGGCCGGGGACGGCACCACGACGACGACCGGGAGGCCGTCCTCGATGAGCGCGATCGGCCCGTGCTTGAGCTCTCCGGCGGCGAACCCCTCGGCGTGCATGTACGCGAGTTCCTTCAGCTTCAGCGCGCCCTCCAGGGCGACCGGGTAGCCGACGTGCCGGCCGAGGAAGAGCACGGTGTCGTGGCCGGCCAGCGACCGGGCCAGCTCGCGGACCGGTCCCATGGTCTCCAGGACCCGGTCGACCGAGCCGGAGATCTCGGAGAGCTGCCGGATGACGGTACGGATCTCGTCGCCCCACTTGGTGCCGCGCACCTGGCCGAGGTAGAGGGCGACGAGGTAGCAGGCGACGAGCTGGGTGAGGAACGCCTTGGTGGAGGCGACGGCGACCTCGGGCCCGGCGTGCGTGTAGAGGACGGCGTCGGACTCGCGGGGGATGGTGGAGCCGTTGGTGTTGCAGATGGCGAGCACCTTCGCACCCTGTTCGCGGGCGTGCCGCAGGGCCATCAGGGTGTCCATGGTCTCGCCGGACTGGGAGATGGCGACGACCAGGGTGTGCGGGTCCAGGATCGGGTCGCGGTAGCGGAATTCGCTGGCCAGCTCGGTCTCGCAGGGGATGCGGGTCCAGTGCTCGATGGCGTACTTGGCGATCATCCCGGCGTGGAACGCGGTCCCGCAGGCGACGATCACCACCTTGTCGACCTCCCGCAGCTCGCCGCGCGTGATGCGCACCTCGTCCAGGTGGAGCGTGCCCTCGGGGTCGATGCGGCCGAGGAGGGTGTCGGTGACGGCCTTGGGCTGCTCGGCGATCTCCTTGAGCATGAAGGAGGCGTAGCCGCCCTTCTCGGCGGCGGACGCGTCCCAGTCCACGTGGTACGCGCGGACGTCGGCCGGCTCCCCGTCGAAGCCGGTGACGACGACGCCCTCCCGGCGCAGCTCCACCACCTGGTCCTGGCCCAGCTCGATCGCGGACCTGGTGTGCGCGATGAACGCGGCGACGTCGGAGGCGAGGAACGACTCGTCCTCCCCCACCCCGACGACGAGCGGCGAGTTGCGGCGGGCGCCGACCACGGCGTCGGGCGCGTCCGCGAAGACGGCGACGAGCGTGAACGCCCCTTCGAGCCGCCGGCACACCTGCCGCATCGCCTCGGCCGGCTCCCCGCTCCGGCTGTACGCCTCGGCGAGGAGGTGGGCGACGACCTCGGTGTCGGTCTCGGAGAGCAGGTCGTGGCCGCGTTCGCAGAGTTCGGCACGCAGGGCGGCGAAGTTCTCGATGATCCCGTTGTGGACGACGGCGACGCGGCCCGCGTTGTCGAGGTGCGGGTGGGCGTTGACGTCGGTGGGGCCGCCGTGGGTGGCCCACCGGGTGTGCCCGATCCCGGCGCTCCCGGCCGGCAGCGGGCGCTCGCTCAGCGCCTTCTCCAGGTTGACGAGCTTCCCGGCCTTCTTCGCGGCGGCCAGCCCGCCGTCGGCGAGGACGGCGATGCCGGCGGAGTCGTACCCCCGGTACTCCAGCCGCTTGAGGCCCGCGACGACGACGTCCTGCGCCGACTGCCCACCGACGTAACCCACGATTCCGCACATAGTGGTCCTTTCCTGGTCACCAGCCCCTATTCTTCGCATAGTCGCAGAAGTAGACATCATTTCGGGGCCAACGGGGCGGCTGCGCCGGACCGGCCCTACCCGGCACGCACCGGCACAGGCCCTACCCGGCGCGCACCGGCACCGGCTCCCGCCCGGCCGGTGCGGCGGCCGTCTTCCCGCCCTTGACGAGCAGCAGCACCGCCGCCCCCGCGACGATCCCCACCGCACCGGCCACCACGGCCGCCACATTCAGCCCCGAGGCGAACGCCGCCCGCAGCGCGTGCTCCGGGACCCCGGCGGCGCGCAGCCCGTCCGCGCCGCCGCCCGCGAGCGCGTGGGACTGGCCCTCGCCCAGGCTCTCCCCCATCCGGGAGGTCAGCACCGTCCCGAGCACGGCGACCCCGAAGGCGTATCCGAGCTGGCGGAAGGTGTTGACCGCGCCGCCCGCCATGCCGGCCCGCTCCGGCTCCACGGCGGCCAGCGCGGCGCCCGCGATGGCCGGGGAGACCAGGCCGGTGCCGATGCCCGCGACGACCAGGCCCGGTATCAGCGCGGGCCACGAGGAGCCCGCGCCGAGCACGGCCTGACCGAGGGTGCCGGCGCCGATGAGGACGAGCCCGACGCCGATGGTCAGGCGCGGCTGCGCCCCGTGCAGCAGGCGCCCGCCCGCGGCCGCCACCAGGAACGCGGTCGCGGCCAGCGGCAGGACCGCCAGACCGCCCTGGACCGGGCTCAGCCCGAGGACCGTCTGCAACCAGATCGAGGTGTACGGCAGCACGCCGAAGGCCGCCATGTTGAAGGCGAGGGACCCGGCCATCACGCCCGTGAAGGCGGAGGTCCTGAACAGCGAGAGGTCGAGCAGCGGGTGGGCGACGCGCAGTTCCACGACGACGAAGCAGAGCAGGGCGAGCACGGCGAGAGCGAAGGTGAGAAGCGTCTGCCCGGAGGTCCAGCCGACGCTGCCCGCCCGTACGACGGCGTACGTCGCGGCCCCCGCGAACACCGCGAAGGCGGCGGTCCCCGCCCAGTCGGTGCGCCGGTCGCGCGCCCCGTGCGACTCGGGCACGGTCCTGAGGGTCAGCCAGATGGCGGCCACGCTGACCGGCAGGTTCACGAAGAAGATCCAGCGCCAGCCGGGCCCCTCGGTCAGCAGCCCGCCGACCACCGGCCCGATCGCGGCGGCGCCCCCGCTCACCGCGCCCCACAGCCCGAGCGCCACGGACCGGTCCTTGCCCCGGTACACCGAGGCGAGCAGCGGCAGCGTGGTCGCGAACATCGCGGCGGCGCCCACCCCCTGGACCCCGCGCGCGGCGACCAGTACGGCCGGCGACGAGGCGAGGCCGCAGGCCAGCGAGGCGACGGCGAAGAGCACGACGCCCGCGACATGGACCCGGCGCCGCCCGAGCCGGTCGGCCGCGGCGCCCGTGCCGAGCAGCAGCGCGGCGAGCGCGAGGGCGTAGCCGTCGATGACCCATTGCAGGTCGGAGAGCGACGCGTGCAGCACCCGCGCCATGTCGGGCAGTGCCACGATGACGATCGTGACGTCCAGCAGCAGCATGAACGTCCCCAGACAGACCGCGGTGAGCGGCCCCCACTTACGCATGTCGTTCTCCTCGCAAGGCTTCGGTGTGACCGGCGGCCACCCCCGTACGATCGGACGGCCGCGTCCCGAATCCCCAGCCAGTGACCGGCCGGCGGCGGAATCCGACATGGAAGGGGCCCGAATCAGTGGAATCACCCACCCGGGGAGACGCCCTCGACCTGCGCATCCTGCACGCCCTGGAGCTGGACGCCCGCGCGCCCTTCAGCCGGATCGCCGCCGTGCTCGGGGTCTCCGACCAGACGGTGGCGCGCCGCTTCCGCAGGCTTCGGGCGGAGGCCGGTCTGCGGGTCGTGGGGGTGCGGTGCGCGGCCTCGGAGGAGTCGTTCGAGCACTGGCTGCTGCGGGTGCGCTGCGCGCCCGACGGCGCCATGGCCATCGCGGAGGCCCTGGCCAAACGCTCCGACACCTCGTGGATCGGTCTGACCTCGGGCGGTACGGAGGTGACGTGCACGGTCAACGTCCGCAGCCGGGACGCCGCCGACGACCTGCTCATCGGCAAGCTCCCGCGCACCCCGCACATCGTGGACATCCGCGCCCACCAACTGCTGCACCGCTTCTACGGGGGCCCCGCCGGCTGGCTCCACAAGAGCGGCGCGCTGACCCCCGGGGAGACGGCCGCCCTCGTCCCGCCCCCCGCCGCCGCCCCGCCCGGCCCCGCCGTCATCACCTCCGACGACGAGCCCCTGGTCGCCGCGCTGGAACGGGACGGCCGGGCCACGTACCCCGAACTCCAGCGGGCGACCGGCCGATCCGAATCCTCGGTCAAGCGCCGCCTGGCCCGCCTCGTCGCCACCGGCGCGCTGTACGTGGACGTGGAGTTCGACTCCGCCCACCTGGGCTTCCGCAACGCCAGCATGCTGTGCGTCACGGCCGCCCCCCGCGCCCTGCACACGGTGGGCGAGGCACTGGCGACCGACCGCGAGGTGGCCTACGCGGCGGCCACCACGGGCCCGTCCAACCTGGTGACGGTCGTCATCACCCGCGACTCGGCCCACCTCTACCGTTACCTCAGCGAACGCCTGGGCCGGCTCGACGGCGTCGAGCACGTGGAGTCGATGCCGCTGCTGCGCCGCGTGAAGCAGCTGACGTACCGGCCGTTCGGGGGGTAGCGGGGGCCGAGGGTTCAAGCCGTTCTCGCCCGCTCGGGAACAGACGCGCGTTCCTCTGCCGGCGCCGGGGCATTCTTTCCATGCGCACGTCAGAACACACGCGCATGGAAAGCGGAGGAACAGGACCTTCCGAATCCGGACGATTCCCGCACGGCCCTCCGGAGGCACCTCTGACCAGGCGCCACAAATTCCGTTATGGGACTTCAAGGTACTTCTATTTGAGCATCCCCACCCCTCGCTGATTGAGTCTGCGACGACGCCGGGCGGTAAACGCCCCGGAAGTCGAAAAGGCGAATTCAAGCCACTGGGGGATGACATGACGGTAACCGAGGCCATCGGAACCCTGCCCGGAAAGCACTCGAACCGGGCGGATTTCCTGCCGCTGCGGGTGGACGCCGGCCGGGCCGATATCGCGAAGCTGACCCGGCTGCTGCGCGACGGCGCACGCCCGGCCAACGAGCAGTTCGACCAGGACGAGCACCTGGACGAGGTGATCCCCAAGCCCTGGGGCTACGAGTACCGGGCCTACGTGGACGACTTCTTCGACTTCTGGTCCCTGCACATCGACGGCGGGCACAGCACATCGGTCCATGTGCACCCGCGGAAGCTGACCTACCTGCTGTGCCTGGGCGGCCAGGGGGTGACCACCGGTCTCGACCGGGAGGAGATCCCCGTCCGCGAGGGGGCGATCCTGCGCATCGCGCCCGGCGCGTTCCACGGGACGCGCAGCACGGGCACCGAACCGCTGGAACTCATCGAGGTCGAGGTGCCGCGCAACAAGTTCGACCTGATCCGGCTGCACGACGACTACAACCGGGCCGGCACCGCATACGAGAGCGCCTCCATCGAGGAACCCATGCACCGAATGCGGAAGGTGCCCTCACTCCCCCACGCGAAAATGCGGGACCGGACTCCGGACCGGCGATTCCGGTTCGACCTGCGTACCGGAATGGATATTTTCTACCGGCCGCAGGAGACGGACCTTTTTTACATCCCCCTGCATATTTCCGGAGTGGTCCGCAGCGACTGCGAAATCCTGACCGGCCACCCCGACGACCGCCGCCGGCCGCAGACCGACAAGCAGTACCTCTGCATCAGCAAGAACGTCTGAACCAGACCGCCGGTCTTTGGCCGGCCACCCACAGCGAAGGAGTTCCCTCATGTCCCGCAACGCCGTCATCATCACCGGCCCCGGCTTCCAGGACCACGATGTCGTCTTCACGTACTACCGCCTCATGGAGGAGGGCTGGAACGTGGACGTGGCCACCAAGAACGCCGACGCCGTCAACGGCAAGTACGGCATCCCGCTGCCCATGGACAAGACGGCCCGCCCGCTGATCGCCTTCGAGGACCTCGCGGTCGACCAGTACGACGTCGTCATACTCACCGGCGGCCACGAGGCCCCCGACCGCGTCCGCCAGGACCGCGGCGTCCTCGACTTCGTCGCCGGCATGGACCGGGCGGGCAAGGTCGTCGCCGGCCTGTGCCACGGTCCCTGGATCATGGTCAGCGCGGGCGTGCTCAAGGGCCGCAAGGCGTGCGCCTACATCGGCCTGCGCGACGACGTGATCAACGCCGGGGCCGACGTGGTCGACAGCGACGTGATCGTCGACGGCAACATCATCACCTGTTCCTACTACGGCTACATGGGCACGTTCATGCGGTCCGTCTTCGAGACCGCCGAGAAGATCGCGGCCGGGAAGCAGGCCGCCTGATGGCCGGGCGCCCCACCCTCCTGGCGCTCGACTTCGACGGCGTCATCTGCGACGCCCTGGAGGAGTGCGCGCTGGTCACCTGGCTCGGCGTCCAGCCGCACGACCGGACGATCCCGGGCCCGGAGCAACTTCGCCTGGTACCACGCGAGTTCATCGACCGGTTCCGTACCGTACGCGACTACGCCCGGACCCTGGACCACTTCGTGGTCGCCCACCTCCCCGAGGCCGCCGCCCTCGGCGGCCAGGCGGACTTCGACCGGCTGTACGAGGCCCTGCCCTCGTCCTACGTGCAGAAGTTCACCGACGCGGCCAACGCCGCCAGGCAGTGGTTCCGCACCCGGGAGACCGAATTCTGGCTGGACCTGCACACCCTGTACCCGGGCGTGCCGGAGCTGCTGCGCCGGCACAGCGGATCGGTCGCGATCGTCACCGCGAAGGACGAGGGCTCGGTCCACGCCATCCTCGGCCGGCACGGTCTGGACGAGACCGTATCGGCGGTGTTCGGCGAGTGCGGCCGCAAGGCGGAGGCGATCGAGGAGATCAGCGCCCGGTGGGGCGTCGACCTGAAGGACGTGACCTTCGTCGACGACAACCTCACCAACGCGGTGCGGGTCGCCCGGACCGGGGCGGTGTCCCGGTGGGCCCAATGGGGTTACCAGACCCCCGAGCACCGCGCGCAGAACGCGGAGTGGGGCGTGGCCCCGCTCCACCTGGAGGACCTCGCCGGCCTGGGGCCCGTCCCCGCCGGGGTCTGAGCCGGCCCGCACCTCAACACCGCACCGCACGACACCGCACCGCACCGCATCTCAACACCGCACCGACGAGGACGGGGCCCTTCCCACCCGGGCCGGGCCCCGTCCTCGTCATGCCCACCCGTGCCCGTGCCCGTGCCCGCCCTTCCGACCGGAGAGACAGCCATGTCCGCGCCCTCATCGCCGCCCGCCGTCCGGACCGGCCGCGGGCCGGCCCCGCTCCCGCCCGGTGCGCCGTCCGCCGCGCAACTCGGTCTGCTGACCGTGCTCGCGGTGGCCGTCCCGGCCCAGCTCTACCTCGCCATCCCGATGGCCCCCCGCTTCCAGGAAGCCTTCGGCGTCGGCCCCGGGGCCGCCGCCTGGGCGGGGAGCTGCTTCTCGCTGTTCTACGCCCTCGGCTTCCTGGTGTTCGGCCCCCTCGCCGACCGGACCGGCCACCGCCCCGTCCTCTCCTGGGGGACGGCTGCGACGGCCCTGACCACGGCGGCGCTCTGCCTCGCCCCCGGCTACGGCTGGTTCCTGGCCCTGCGCGCCGCCCAGGGCCTGGCCGCCGCCTCCTTCGCCCCCGTGGCCCTCGCCTACATCGCCCGCCACACGGCGGACGCCCGCCGCCCGGCGGCCCTCTCGGTGCTCACCACAGGGCTGCTCGGCGCCGGCGTCGCCGGCCAGGTGCTCGGCCAGGGCGTCGGCGGCCACGGCCACTGGCAGGCCGCGTTCTGGCTGCCGGCCGTCCTGTACGCGGGCGCGGCGGCCGGCCTGCGGATCCTGCTGCGCCCGCCGGTGGCCGACCCCACCGTCTCCGTCCGCTCGACCTCGGGCGTGCTGCGCGGGCTGCTGCGCGACCGCCGGGCGCTCGCCGTCTTCGCCTCCGCGCTCACGGTGTTCGGCAGCTTCGTGGCGCTGTACGCCGTGCTGAACCCGCACCTCGCCGACGCCCACGGCCTGAGCGGCGGTCAGGTCCTGGCCGTCCAGGCCGTCGGCGCGGCCGGGCTGCTGGCGGCTCCGGTTATCCACCGCTTCGCGGGCGGCCGGGGCCCCCGCGGCCCGGCGGTCGCCGGGTTCCTCACCGCGGGGGCCGGGCTGCTGGTGGCCCAGCTGACCCCGGTCCTGCCGCTGCTGGTCCTGGGGAGCGTCGTCTTCGTCGCCGGGATCGGCCTCACCGTCCCCAGCCTGGTCGGCATGTTGCACCGGATCGCCCCGGCCACCGCCACTACCGCCGTCGCCTTCAACACCTTCCTGCTGTTCGTCGGGGCGTCGGCGGGCCAGCTCGTCGCCGCGTACTGCGGATACCGGACGACGCTCGGGATCTGCTGCGCCGCCTTGCTCGCCGCCGCCCGCGCGGTGGCCGCCGCGGGCCGCCCACCCGCCGCCCCCGCCCCGTAACCCCGTTCCCACCCACGTCCAAGGAGTCCACTCGCATGCGTACCCGTCGTGTCCTCGTTCCGCTTCTCGCCCTCCCGATCGCCGCCACGGCGGTGACGGGCGCTCCCGCCCAGGCCCTCGCGCACGGCGGACCTCCGCACCACAACGACCCGCACCACAACGACCGTCCCACGCTCATCCCCCTGGATCTGGCCGGCGGGCAGCAGCCGGAGAACCTCACCCCGCTGCCCTCGGGGGCCTCGGCCGTCACGTTCGCCCTGACCGGCCAGGTGGCGGAGGTGTCCCGCAGCGGAAAGGTGCGGCTCATCGCCCAGCTCCCGGTACCGGCAAGGGGCGACACCCCCGTCCTGCACGGCAAGGCGTTCGCCGCGGGGATCGCCCGCGCCCACGACGGCACGCTCTACGTCGCCCTGAGCACCGGCACCGCCGCGCACACCGGCATCTGGCGCGTCCCCCGCCACGGCCGCCCGTCCCGGATCGCGGCGCTGCCCGCGGACAGCCTGCTCAACGGGATCGCCCTGGACGAACGGCGCCACCGCCTCTACGTGGCCGACTCGACCGGCTCCGCGGTATGGACCGTGAGCCTGCGCGGCGGAGCACCGAAGCGCTGGGCGTCCGGCAAGGCGTTCGCCCCCACGGCCGGGTTCCTCGGGGCGAACGGGCTGCGGTTGCACGACGGCGCCGTCTGGGTCTCCAACCTGGACGCCGGCACCCTGCTGCGCGTACCCGTCGGGGCCGACGGCCGGGCCGGTGCCGTGCGCCGGGTCATCGGCGGCCTCGGCTCGGTGGACGACTTCGCCTTCACGGGCCGGGGTGACGAGGTCCTCGTCACCGACATCAAGGCCGACACCCTGACGAGGGTCGCGCCGGGGAAGCGCCGCACCACCGTGCTCAACGGCTCGGACGGGCTTTCCAGCCCCACCGCCGTGAGCGTGCGCGGCCGACGGATCACCGTCACCAGCGCCGCGTACTTCACGGAGCGCGGCCCCAATGTCCTCAGCGCGACGATCGCCCGGTGACGCCATGACGGGGGAAATGGCAACCGCACGCTCCGTGCCCGGCCCGGTCCGCACCGCCGCGCGGGTGGCCGGGCCCTCGGGTCTGGTCCTCTTCGGCGTCACCGGGGACCTGGCCCGCAAGAAGCTGGTGCCCGCGGTGTACGACCTGGCCAACCGCGGGCTGCTGCCGCCGGACTTCGCCCTCGTCGGGGTGGCCCTGCCGCGCCGGGAGGGGGAGGACTTCGCGGGGGTGCTCCGGAAGTCGGTCGGGGAGCACGCCCGCACCCCCTTCCGTGAGGAGGTCTGGCAGCGGCTCGCACGCTCGATGAGCTTCGTCCAGGGCGACCTGGAGCAGGACGACGTCTTCGAGATCCTGGCCAAGGAGCTGGACCGGGCGCGGGGTGCGCACGGGAACTTCGCCTTCTACCTCTCCGTACCGCCGGTGCTGTTCCCCTCCGTCGTGCGGCAGTTGGGGAGGCACGGCCTGGCCCGCCCGCCCGAGGGGTCCTGGCGCCGGGCGGTCATCGAGAAGCCGTTCGGCCGCGACCTGGAGTCGGCGCGCGAGCTGGACTCCGTCGTCCATGGCGCCTTCGCCCCGGAGCAGGTCTTCCGCATCGACCACTACCTCGGCAAGGAGACCGTCCAGAACATCCTGGCGCTGCGCTTCGCCAACCAGATGTTCGAACCGATCTGGAACCGGAACCACGTCGACCACGTTCAGATCACGATGGCCGAGGACATCGGCATCGGCGGCCGGGCCGGCTACTACGACGGCATCGGCGCGGCCCGTGACGTCATCCAGAACCACCTGCTCCAACTGCTGGCGCTGACCGCCATGGAGGAGCCGGCCACCTTCGAGCCGGGAGCCCTGGTCGCGGAGAAGGTCAAGGTGCTCAACGCCGTCCGGCTCCCCGCCGACCTGTCCACCGGCACGGTACGCGGACAGTACGCGGCCGGCCGGCAGGGCGGTGCGGAGGTCGTCGGCTACCTGGAGGAGGCCGGAGTCGGCTCCGGATCGCGGACCGACACGTACGCCGCGATCAAGGTGGGGGTCGATACGCGCCGCTGGGCGGGCGTGCCGTTCTACCTGCGCACCGGCAAGCGGCTGGGGCGCCGGGTCACCGAGGTCGCGGTCGTCTTCCGGCGCGCCCCGCACTCCCCGTTCGCGCCCGCCGCGACCGAGGAGCTGGGGCAGAACGCGATCGTCGTCCGCGTCCAGCCGGAGGAGGGCATCACGGTCCGTTTCGGCTCCAAGGCGCCCGGTCCGACGATGGACATACGTGACGTGTCGATGGACTTCGCGTACGGGACCTCGTTCGCCGAGTCCTGCCCCGGGGCCTACGAGCGGCTCGTCCTCGACGTCCTGCTCGGCGACTCGGGACTCTTCCCGTGCACCGCGGAGGTCGAGCGCTGCTGGGAGATCCTCGACCCGGTCGAGCGGCACTGGGACGCGCACGGCTCCCCCGCTCCGTACGCGGCGGGCAGTTGGGGGCCGTCCGAGGCGGACGAGCTGCTCGCGCGGGACGGAAGGAGCTGGCGACGGCCGTGAGAACCGACCGTGCCACGTATGGCACAGCACCTCTTTCCGAATTCAACGATTCCGTACGTCTGGAGGCGCCATGAAGCCGACCGCCGGCAGGACCGCCCTGTTCGTCCTCACCAGCCACGCGGAACTCGGCACCACCGGCCGGCCGACGGGCTTTCACCTGGGCGAGACATACGAACCCTGGGAGATCCTGAGAGAAGCGGGCCACCACGTGGAGTTCGTCTCGGTCGAGGGCGGCATGCCGCCGATGATCGGTCACGATTCAGCCGACGAGGGCCATACGGCATTCCTTTCCCACCCCGAAGGGGGTGGGCTCATCGAGGCCGCGCCGCGCCCGCAGGACGTGGACCCCGGCCGGTACGACGCGGTGTACTTCGTCGGCGGCCACGGCACCATGTGGGACTTCCGGGGCCACCCCGCCCTGGAGGAGATCGGCCGGACGGTCTTCGAGAGCGGCGGCGTGGTGGCTGCCCTGTGCCACGGACCGGCCGCCCTGGTGGACCTGCGCCTGGGTACGGGACGGCACCTGATCGACGGTCACCGGATCACCTCGTTCTCCCACGAGGGCGAGACCGCCCGCGGTCTGGACACCGTGGTGCCGTTCCCGCTCCAGGGCGCCCTGGAGGAGCGGGGCGCCGTCTACAGCTGCGCCCCCGGCCGGGAACCGCACGTGGTGGTCAGCGGCCGTCTGGTCACCGGCCAGAATCCGGCGTCGGCACGCGGTCTCGGGAACGCGGTCGCCGCACTCCTGGCCTCCTGAGCCGGGGCACGCCGTACGCCGAGGGGCCCGGGGAGACGTCTCCCCGGGCCCCTCGGCGTACCAGCGGCGCGTTCAGGCGGCCCGCAGCGCGGTGTACCGGCCCACGTGCCGCTCGGCCAGGAGGGGCACCACTTCGCCCAGGACCAGGTCGCGGTAGTGGTCCGACGCCTGGTGCCGCTCCAGCGCACCGGCGTCCGCGTACTCCTCGATCAGCACGAACTCCAGGTCGCTCCCGGCGGCCCGGTAACCGCTGTAGGCAAGGCACCCGGGTTCCGCGAGGCTCCTCTCCGTGATGTCGGCGAGCAGCTTCTCGATGGTGTCTCCATGACCCTCGCCGGCGACCCAGCGGGCCACTACCGTAACGGGCACGACGTTTCTCCTCACCTCGAACACCCGACCGCATGCATTTCATGCGACAGTCGCGCAGAATCCTTATCGAATTCCGCACGCAACTCAGAGGATCACGCGGAACCGACCTCCGGCAAATAGCCGGGAGGACCACCGGAATAAGATCTTCTATCGGAACACCGATACCGCACCCGAGCCACCGCACCAGGCACACATCAAGCATTCATAAGGAATGCACGAGGAATCCCCAAGGGGTTTTCGAGGGCTTTTCCAGGGTTTCTCAAGGGCCTTCCGAAGCATGGCCCAGGGCCCTCCGACTGCTTTCGGCACACCGGAAGGCCCTGACGGCCCTACCGGGCGGCGACGGGTGCCGAGCGGCGCAGCCAGTGCCGGGGAAGGGGACGGCCGGAGGCCAGCTCCACGGCCGTTCGGGCGAGGTCGGCGGTGGAGGCCGGGTTCTGTCCGGTGATCAGCCGGCCGTCGGCGACCACATGGCTGCGGAAGGCGTCC
Organism: Streptomyces sp. ATexAB-D23; assembly: GCF_000373645.1. Taxonomy (GTDB): domain Bacteria; phylum Actinomycetota; class Actinomycetes; order Streptomycetales; family Streptomycetaceae; genus Streptomyces; species Streptomyces castrisilvae. Next base: position 427,284 of record NZ_KB892002.1, read on the forward strand.
CCGGCCTCGTACCGGGCCCCGCGCTCGGCCAGGGCCTCGCCGAGGAAGTACGGGACGATCCGGTCGAGGCCGACCGCCCGCTCCTCCTCCTGGGTGAACGCCGTCATCCGGCGCCCGGACACCAGCGGGGTCCCGTCCGGGCCCGGCACGTCGAGCAGGGCCGCGACTCCGTGGCACACGGCGGCGATCACCGCGGAATCCCGGCCGGCCCAGTAGTCGGCGAGGAAGCGGACCAGCCGCGCGTCCCCGGGCAGGTCGATGATCGCGCCATGGCCGCCCGCGACGAAGACGATGCCGTAGTCGTCGGGGGAGAGCAGGTCCGGGGTGCGCGTGTTCTCCAGGCGGTCCTGGACGACCGGGTCCTCCAGGAACATGCGCTGCGGCGGGTCCGACCGGTCGACCCCGCCCGCGGGCGGCCGCCCGGCGCGGGTGCTGGTGAACTCGAAGTCCCATCCGGCGGCCAGCAGCGCCCGCCACGGGTAGGCGGCCTCGGGCAGCCAGAAGCCGGCGGACCGGCCGCCGGGGAGGCGCTCGGTGCTGCTGAGGACGATGAGCCCTTTCAAGGAATGTGCGGGCACCTTTGCCTCACTTTCGCCGGAGAGTGGCTGTTTCTCTGCGGCCGATGCCGTCGGGGGGTAACGGGAAGCAGCACCATAGCCCATCTCCCTGTTCTTACCGCAAGAAGAAGGACGCATTTTCAATGGGATATAGGACTGCTTATGTGGGTCATGAGTTCGTCTATTTGCCGGGGCTGCCCGCGGTCTCTAAATTTCTGGGTGTCGGCAACACGGTAATGCGGCCGGCCACCGGGACACCCGTCCCGCCCCCTGCGACGCCGCAGCCCCTGCCCCTCATCCATGACCCCGTCCGGGAGATTCCGCCATGTCCACGAAGGTTCTGTTCGCCCTCACCAGTCACGACGCACTCGGCGCGACCGGCCGTAGGACCGGTTTCTATGTGCCCGAGGTCGCCCACCCGGCGGCCGTGTTCCGCAGGGCCGGTTACGAGATCGACTACGTCTCCGTGCGCGGCGGGGCCGCTCCGCAGGACGGCATCAGCCCGGACGACACCGTCGTCGCCGAGTTCCTCGCGGACCCGGCGACCACGAAGGCGCTGGCCACGACACCCGCCGCGGGTGACGTGAAGGCCGAGGAGTACGACGCGATCTACTTCGCGGGCGGCCACGGCACGATGTGGGACTTCCCCGAGTCCGAGGAGCTGGCCGCGCTGGCCGCCGCGATCTACGAGCGGGGCGGTGCGGTCGCGGCCGTCTGCCACGGTCCGGCCGGCCTGGTGAACATCAAGCTCTCGGACGGCAGCCACCTGGTGGACGGCAAGCAGGTCTCGGCCTTCACCAACGAGGAGGAGGAGGCGGTGGGCCTGACCGGCGTCGTTCCTTTCCTGCTGGAGAGCACCCTGGCCGAGCGTGGCGCCAAGATCACCAAGACCGGCAACTTCGCCCCGCACGCGGTGGCCGACCAGCGGCTGGTGACCGGCCAGAACCCGGCGTCCGCCGCGAAGGTCGCCGAGCTCGTCGTCGAACAGCTCGCCGCCCGCTGACCGCGCCGGGCAGCGCACGCCTCGTGGGTGGGTGACCGCCGAAGCCCCCGGCGGCCACCCGCCCACGGCGGCCGCCCGGCCCGACGGTCACCACCCGATCGCGTAGTGTCAGGTACACCGCCGGTTCGGCAGGCACCGGACCGGGACACAGCTTCCGGGGGGATGGCTTGTCCGTACAACTTGGCTGGGTGCGTACGTTCGTCGCGGTCTACCGGCTCGGGTCCTTCACCAAGGCCGCCCACCAGCTCGGCCTGTCCCAGCCCGCGGTCACCCATCAGATCCGCAACCTGGAGCAGGCGATGGGGCGCCCGCTCTTCGAACGGCTCCCCCACGGCGCCCAGCCCACCCAGGCCGCCGACGGCCTCATCCGTGAGGTCCAGGGCCCGATCGACCTCCTGAGCCACGCCGTCGACCGCGCCTTCGGCGACGACCCCGCGGCCCGCCCGCTGACGGTGGCGGGCCCCGTCGAGCTGACGACGACCCGGGTGATCCCCGCGATCAGCGACCTCGCTTCGGACGGCATGCGCCTGAACTTCACCTTCGGCCTCGCCGACGACCTGCTCGACCGCCTGGAGGACGACGAGTTCGACCTCGTCATCTCGACCGTCCGCCCGCGCGGCCGCCGCGTCACCGCGACCCCGCTGGTCGACGAGGAATTCGTCCTGGTCGCCTCCGCGGAGCTGGCCGGACAGCTCCCACTGGACCGGCTCGCCACCGAGGGCCCGGACGTCCTCGGCGACATCCCGATGATCAGCTACGCGGAGTCCCTGCCGATCATCCGCCGCTACTGGCACACGGTCTTCGACCGCTCCCTCACCACTCCGCCCGCCCTGGTCATCCCCGACCTGCGCGGCGCCCTGGCCGCGGTCAAGTCCTCGGCCGGCATCTCGGTCCTGCCCACGTACCTGTGCGCGGAGGAGCTGGCCGACGGCGGCATCACCCCGCTCATCGAGCCGGAGATCCCGCCCCTGAACACCTTCTACCTGGCCACCCGCCGAGGCAGCCCCCCACACCCGGACCTGACGCTGCTGCACGGGCACCTGCTGATGAAGGCGCAGCTGTGGATCTGAGTCCGCGGGTGCCCCGGCGGGACGGTGACCCGGCGGACGGTCACCCGGCGGGACGGTGGCCCGGCGGGACGGTCACCCGGCGGGACGGTGGCCCGGCGGGACGGTCACCCGGCGGGACGGTGGCCCGGCGGGAGCGCCGGCGCCCGTCCGCCGGGCCACGCACACCGCCGGCTCCGCCGTCCCGGTGCGTGCTGACGGTGGAGTGACAATTCCCGTCCGACGCGGCGATGAGTTTGCCCCGTGCGGGGAGTCACTCCATCGTTGTCACCCCAACACCCGGAGGAACCACGTGACTCAACTGCTGCGGGTCCAGAATTTCACCGTCTCCGAGGACGGCGTCGCCGCCGGCGAGGACCAGACCCTGGAGCGGCCCTTCGGCGGCCATGTGGACCCGGGCCGGCTGTTCTCCTGGGCCGGGGCCACGGCGAGCTGGCCCAACCGGACCGACCCGGGCGGGAGCCGGGGGCTGGACGACTACATGACGCGGGACTTCGCGCACAACATCGGCGCCGAGATCATGGGCCGCAACAAGTTCGGTCCGCAGCGCGGCCCCTGGACGGACCACGAGTGGCAGGGCTGGTGGGGCGACGAACCGCCCTTCCACACCCCGGTGTTCGTCCTGACCCACCACGAGCGCCCGTCGATCACGCTCTCCGACACCACGTTCCACTTCGTGGACGGCGACCCGGCCGCGGTCCTCGGACAGGCGCGGGAGGCCGCGCGGGGCAAGGACGTCCGGCTCGGCGGCGGGGCGACGACCATCAAGGAGTTCCTGGACGCCGACCTGGTGGACACCCTGCACGTGGCGGTCGCGCCGGTGGAGCTGGGGACGGGCATCCGGCTCTGGGACTCCCCGGACGACCTTCGCGACCGGTTCCACCTGGACGTCGTACCGAGCCCGAGCGGGGTGACGCACCACCTGTTCTGGCGGAAGTAGTCCCACGCCGCGGTCCATGCCCGCTCAGTGGTAGGCGTGGACCACGGCGTGGCCCTTGCCGCGCCCGATCATCCAACGGTTCACCGGCGTCGTGATGACGAAGGCGAGGACCAGGGAGCCGGCCAGCGCGCCCCAGAAGAGGACGTCGGCCAGGCCCGCGTCCATGGCGCCGGGGATGGTCACCATGACGGTGTTGTCGATGACCTCCATGACGGCGATCGACAGCGTGTCCGCGGCCAGGGCCACCTTCAGGGCCCGGCGCAGGGGCACGCCCGCGCGCAGGACGCCGCGCATGGTCAGCGCGTAGCCGAAGACGAAGGCCAGGGCGATGGACAGGGCCACGGTGGCCCCGTTGTGCAGGCCGGCCGCCGTGCCGATCACCATGCCGAGTACCTCACCGATGGCGCAGCCGGTGAGGCAGTGCAGGGTGGCCTGCGCGGCCATGCGCCAGGAGGCGTGGCCGCCGTGGGCGGTGTGGTCGGTGTGCCCGGGGCGGTGGTCGTGGGGGCCGTGTGCGTGGTCCATCGTGCGCTCCCTCCGTCGTGCCGTACGGGGCGGGTCTCCACGGTGTCCTCCCGCCCCCACGACCGTAACCGTATACCCGGTGGGGGTATTCCAGCCCCACCCCGCGCCGGGACCACGGATCGACATTGCATGATCATGCGAGATGATGCATAATCTTCCTATGTCCAAGGTCCTCACCTCCCTGCCCGCCGGCGAACGCGTCGGCATCGCCTTCTCGGGCGGCCTCGACACCTCGGTCGCGGTCGCCTGGATGCGTGACAAGGGCGCAGTCCCGTGCACCTACACCGCCGACATCGGCCAGTACGACGAGCCCGACATCGCGTCGGTGCCGGGCCGCGCCAAGGCGTACGGCGCCGAGCTGGCCCGCCTGGTCGACTGCCGCGCCGCGCTCGTCGAGGAGGGCCTGGCCGCGCTGACGTGCGGGGCGTTCCACATCCGCTCGGGCGGCCGGGCGTACTTCAACACCACACCGCTGGGCCGCGCGGTCACCGGCACGCTCCTGGTCCGGGCGATGCTTGAGGACGACGTGCAGATCTGGGGCGACGGCTCCACCTTCAAGGGCAACGACATCGAGCGGTTCTACCGCTACGGCCTGCTGGCCAACCCGCACCTGCGGATCTACAAGCCCTGGCTGGACGCGGACTTCGTGACGGAGCTCGGCGGCCGCAAGGAGATGTCGGAGTGGCTGGTCGCCCACGGCCTGCCCTACCGCGACAGCACCGAGAAGGCGTACTCCACCGACGCCAACATCTGGGGCGCCACCCACGAGGCCAAGACCCTGGAGCACCTGAACACCGGGGTGGAGACCGTCGAGCCGATCATGGGCGTGCGGTTCTGGGACCCGTCGGTCGAGATCGAGACCGAGGACGTCACGATCGGCTTCGACCAGGGCCGGCCGCTCACGATCAACGGCGAGAAGTTCGAGACCGCCGTCGACCTGGTGATGAGGGCCAACGCCATCGGCGGCCGCCACGGCATGGGCATGTCCGACCAGATCGAGAACCGGATCATCGAGGCCAAGAGCCGCGGCATCTACGAGGCCCCGGGCATGGCCCTGCTGCACGCCGCGTACGAGCGCCTGGTCAACGCCATCCACAACGAGGACACCCTCGCCCAGTACCACAACGAGGGCCGCCGCCTCGGCCGGCTGATGTACGAGGGCCGCTGGCTGGACCCGCAGGCGCTGATGGTCCGCGAGTCGATCCAGCGCTGGGTCGGTACGGCCGTCACCGGCGAGGTCACGCTGCGGCTGCGGCGCGGCGAGGACTACTCGATCCTCGACACCACGGGCCCGGCGTTCAGCTACCACCCGGACAAGCTCTCCATGGAGCGCACCGAGGACTCCGCGTTCGGCCCGGTCGACCGCATCGGCCAGCTCACCATGCGCAACCTCGACATCGCCGACTCCCGCGCGAAGCTGGAGCAGTACGCGGGCCTCGGCATGATCGGCAACGCCAACCCGGCCATCGGCGCGGCCCAGGCCGCCGCGACCGGCCTGATCGGCTCCCTCCCCGAGGGCGGCGCCGAGGCGATCGCCTCCCGCGGCGAGGTCTCCGACGCGGACGAGATGCTGGACCGCGCGGCGATGGAGTCCGGGACGGACTAAGTCCCGTCCGGCGGGAACGCGAAAGGCCGGGCGCCCCTCGATCGAGGGGCGCCCGGCCTTTCGTCGGCAGTGGAGATCACGGCTGGTGGCGCATGACGCGAGCCGGTGGGACGTCGCTACGCCCCGCCCTCAAGAATCTGCTCCAAGGACGCGGCAACCCGCGCCTTGCCGGCCTCAACGATTCCCACCACGTCCATATCGTTCGCCTGCGACCTGTGACGGAGAAGACGCAGAATGCGCACCTGGTCCTCAAGTTCGCACGCCTGGAGTTCGGTCAGATCCGGATACTGCCCAGCCGGGTAGAAACGCGGCTCCTGATCCGCCTCCTCGACCAGGGCATCGAAAGCCTGATGCACGTCCAGACACAGCGACGAACACCAGTCGGACCAGCGCGAGATCTCGAAGTCCTCAGCAAACGCCCTGAGCACCATTTCGGAGGTCATGGCGAAGATCTCCTCGATCTCCTCGTCCTCCTCAGCGAGTTCCTCGTCCGTTCCCACGTCCAGTCCTGCACGCAGCACCTCGAGAATCGGGAAGATCTCACCCGCCACCATGGCGGGAGACCATGTTCCCGCCGGGACCGCAGAGGTGGCGCCGGACCCGATCCGCCTCTCCAGGACAGGCAGCACCCTGTAGACACACATCGCTGCCGCGATCCTGTGCGACTCGGGGCTTGCCTCGCCCAGTTCCCGCACCAGTGCCTCGTGTGAGAAATCTACTTCTTCCAAAACATTCTCCAGGGGGAGTTGTTCTTGCTGCTTCCGAATTCAGGTCCCCCCACGGTCACACCACTGGATGTCAGCCTGGGGTGACAGATCCCCCAGCAGACACCGGTAGATGTGCCGCCTTCGATGATTTCCCAACCATCACCGACATCAAGGGCTTCCATAATGGAGTCCTCCGCGTGCCCCTTGAGCTGGATGAAGGTCTCCCCCGGATTCAGCGAGTTGTTCTTCCGCCAGTTCGTCGGCAGATACGTCTTGTTGCTGGCCACCCAGGTCTCGATCCGGTCCGGATCGGCCAGGCTTCGTACACGGGCCACGGCTGTCGTCCCGCTCCAGCCGACCTGGTTCTGAAGATCCTCAGCCCGCTGCTGAAGGCCGGACGCACCACACTCGGTACCACCACTGTTGTGAACGAGTACCGGAGTGGCGCCCGCCAGCACATAGTACGTGTGGGTGTCACGGACGGTGAGGTTGTGGACGGTTTCGCCCGCTGCGGTCCAGCGTGCGACCGCGGTGATCTGGACGTGGGTGCCGGCGCTGGTGCGGAGCCATTCGCCGGCCTTGAGGTCGGTGGCGTCGATCCAGGCGCCGAGTTCCTCGACCCAGAAGGGGTGGCCGTCGGTCGCGGTGACCGAGGCTGTCTCGTCGCCCCGGTCGCCGTCGGTGTCGACGGTGACCTCGACCAGGTGCTTGAGGCCCTCGCCCTTGATCTCGGCGGTGACGGTCCGGACCGTCGTCCTCCCGGTCTCCGGGTCGGTGACCAGGACCTTGTCGCCGACCTTGACGTCCTCGATGGCCTTCGTCGAGCCGTCGGCCATCACGACCTTGGTACCGGGAACGAAGCTGTTGCCGACCGGGCAGCTCCCGCCGGCCTTGCCGGAGCCGCTGTCGCCGCTGCTGCCGCCCTTGTTCCGCGAGGAACCACCGGCGGCGCCACCGGGCTTGTCGGCGCCGGCCTTGGCGCCGCCCGAGCTCCGGTGGGTGGCCGAGGCCGAGGAGACCTTCGGTGCCGAATTGGCCTGGGCCTGTTTCTGGACCGAGTTCCCGGTTTTCTTGGTCTCGTTGACGGCCTTGTTGCTGGTCGTCTGTTTCTTCTCCGCCGCCTTCTTCTTCGCGGCCTGCGCCGCTTTCTTGGCCTTCTCGATCGCCGCCTTCTTCGCGGCGAGCGCCTTCCTCTCCGCGGCCTTGGCCGCGGCGATGACCTTCTCTGCCTTCTTCTTCGCCTTGTTGAGCGCCTGGATGGCGCCGGCCGTGCGCTTGACGGCCTTGATGAGGGAGGGGATCCGGCCGAGCTTGCCCCAGGGAACCGCGCCGACGACGAGGCTGATGCAGGACATCACGCTGCCGCCGAAGCAGCCCATGGCGTCGTCGAGGCCGATGAAGCCCTTCAACTGGTCCCAGGCGACCGAAAGGATCACCGAGGTGATGGTCTTGCCCATGGTCGAGTGGGCCTGGGAGACCTGCGCCGCCGACAGACCCGCGCCGGCCAGCGCCGCCGCCGTCTCCGACGCCGTCAGGGAGACCGCCAGACCCGTCGGGTCGGACAGCGTCACGGGGTTGTTGTGGGCGTAGGCGTACCCGTTGGCCTGCATCGGGTCCGCGACGTCCAGCACCGGGTCCGCCGACAGGAAGCGCCCGACAGCCGGGTCGTACATGCGGGCACCCAGCTGGGTGTAGCCGGAGGAATCGTCCGGGGTCATGCCCAGGAACGCCGCATGGGTCCGCAGACCCGTACCGGAGGCGGCGGCGCCGCGCTCGTTGCCGAACGGGTCCTGCTTACGGACCCGCACCGGCATCCCGTCGGTCATGGCGACCTCGGCGTACGTACTGCCCTGGTGGTCACCGACCTCGGCGACCAGCGTGCTGGTCTTCTGGTAGCCGTACTGGTAGCGCAGCACGCTGCCGCCGGGCGCGCCGTAACTGCGCTGGGTGGAGACCAGCTTGCCGGCCGCCTGCGTGGTGACCTCGGTCTCCCCCAGGTGCAGTGTGGCCTGCTTGCCCTGAACGGTCAGCAGACGGCTGCCGTCCGGACCGTAGAGGTAACGGGTCTCGTTCTGCGCCTCCCACTTCTGCGCGGCCGAGGAGGCCGAGCAGGCGGCGAGGACGGTGGAGGTGCTGTCGGCGGTGGCGCCGTCCTTGACCGCGACGCACAGGCCGGTGCCGACGTGCACCAGCTGGCCCGAGGCGTTGCGCTTGATCTTCTGGCCGGCGGAGCCGTCGCACCTGTGGAGCTGCAGACCGGCCCCCTCGGCGGACGAGCCGGGCGTGACGCACCACGTGTCGTCGTAGAAGGTCATCGTGCCCAGGTCCGGGTCCGGCTGGCCCGGCTCCACCTGGAAGGACCACTTCTGGCTGGCCGTCCCGTTGCAGGCGTACAGGTTGACCGGCGTGTTCTGGACCCTCTTGCCGCCGCTCAGGTCCAGGCACTTGTCGGCGAGGCCGACGTAGGAGGTCCTGCCGCCGCTGCCCTGGCCGGTGAGGCGCTCCACCTGGCCGTCCCAGGTCCAGCTGATGTCCTGGGTGTCGCCGTTCTCCAGCGAGGTGACCTGCTTGGTGTCACCCGTGAGCTCGTAGAGCCGCTCGGCCTCCGCGGTGACCTGGGCGCCGGCCGGGGTGGTGTACTTCTTGGTCACCTTGGTCAGGGTGTGCGGCTGGGAGCCGTCCGCCTTGCCGTAGGCGTAGGTCGTCACCGCGTCCTTGGCGGTGGCGCCGGTGAGGTCCTTCTCGGTGAGCTTCTTGCGGTTGCCGAGGAGGTCGTACTCGTATTGCTGCCAGTAGCCGGAGTCGTCCGGGCCGGCCGTCACGTTGAGCGCCCCGCCCTCCTTGACCGGGCCGTCGGCGCAGTGGCCGAGGTCGGCGGAGGTCCACGCCTCGGTCAGCTGGCCGATCGGGTCGTAGGTGAAGCACTGGCGTTCCTGGATGCCGGTCGAACGCTCCCGGATGCCGGTGACGTTGCCCGCGTTGTCGTACCAGTACGACCGGTGGGAGGCGAGCTTGCCGCCGACCAGTGAGGTGTCGCCGTTCTGCTCCCGGTACACCTGCTGGTCGGTGAGGGCCCCGGAGGCGTCGTCGAAGCTGGAGAGCGCCCACACCCGGTGGGGCTGAGCACCCAGCGTGGAGCGCAGCAGCTCACCGTACGGGGAGTACATGGCCTCGGAGCCGTACCAGTCCTTGCCGGAGACCGAGAGCGGCAGCCCCTCCTCGTTGTAGCGGACGACCAGCTTCTCGCTGTCGAACGCGCCCGCCGCGGGGATGGTGCCGTCCAGCAGGAGGCCGGTGTCGCTGTAGTTGTACGTGGAGGTGTAGGACTTCCGCAGGCCCCAGGTGGTGGCGAGGGAGTCCGGCAGCGACAGCGTGGTGGAGAGCGGCTGGTAGTCGGCGGTGTAGCCGCCCACCGACATCGTGTACTCCTGGCCGTCGGTGACCCGGACCGTGCCGGCCGGCAGGCCCTTGCCGCCCGGCACGGTGTCGTACGTGCTCCGGGAGAGCAGGTCGCCGGTGGAACCGTCGAGGCGCTGCTCGGTGGGCCGGGACAGCTCGTCGTACTTCGTCCAGACGGTGATCCCGCGCGCGTCGGTCGTGGTGAGGGGCCGGTCGCGGTGGTCGTACGTCGTGGTGGTGGTTCCGGCGTCCGGGTCGGTGGCGGAGACCATCCGGCCGCGCCCGTCGTACTTCCAGGTCCAGGTGCGCGCGGAGTCCTGTGCGCTGTACGCCTTCACGAGCTGCCCGAGGGCGTCGAACTCGTACTTCACCGAGGTGTACTCGGTGCGTTCGGCGTCGGTGAAGGTGTCGACCTGGGTGGTGCGGCCCATCGAGTCGGACCGGACGCGGTAGGAGGCCGCACCGGAGGGGTTGATGACCGTGGACCAGTCCGCGCCGTACTCGTAGCGGGTCGAACGGGCCGGCATCTCGCTGCCGCTGAGGATCGGCAGTTCCTTCACCACGCGGCCCAGGCCGTCGTAGGTGTAGCGGGTCGCGTTCGGCACGGCGGTGTCGGCGAGCGGGGTGAAGAGCTGGCCGCTCGGCTTGCCGGTGGCCAGGTAGGCGTTGTTGGTCTGCCAGACCTCGCCCGAGCTGTTGTACAGCGTGTCGGTGATCAGCCGGCCGCCGCCGGTCGCCTCCTGCTGCGCCTGACGCTCACGGCCCAGACCGTCGTAGATCGTGACGGAGGTCTCGACACGGTCCTTGTGCCCGCGGCCCTTGGTGACCACGTACGGCGGAAGGCGGTCCGGTTCGCCCGGGTCGTTCTTCGATATGTGGTACTCGACGGCGAAGTCCGGCACGGCGGACGTCGACGGGGTGCGGCCGGGGGCCCAGGCCTGGACGAGCCGGCCCAGCGGGTCGAACACGGACCGGGAGACGTGTCCGTTGGCGTCGGTGCTCGTCGTGGTGGTGCCGCGGCCGGGCTCGACCTCCTGGGTGGAGGTGTGGCCCAGCGAGTTGGTCTCGGTGATGCCGAACGTCTGGCCGTTCGTCATGGCGTAGGCCGTGGTGGACGACTTGCCGTCCGGGTCGGTGGCCTTCACCACCCGGCCCAGGGAGTCGAACCCGACGGTGCCGTCGGACTGGAAGCCCGAGCCGTCGGCCTTCAGCGACCAGGTCTGGGTGACCAGACCCCGGGTGGAGCCGGTCAGCGCGGCACCGTACGCGCCCTCGTCGTAGGCGATACGGGAGCCGGAGGCGAGCTTCTTCAGGTCGGTGAAGTCCGCCGTGGCGCACGGGGTGGCGGTGCTCAGGGTCTGCTTGGTCAGACCGATGAGGTTCTTGTCCGTGTGGTGGACGTACTCCAGCTCGGTGCAGGAGACGTCACCGACGAGACCGGGGTCTGCCTTGTCCTGGAGGGTCTCGATCCGGACCGGCAGGCCGTACTTCGACTCGTGGGTGGTCTTCGTCTCCGACGTGTGGACGGTTCCCTCGCCGTCCTTGCTGTAGGCCAGCTGGCGGGGTTCGGTGACCCGCCATGCCTTCAGCGGGTCGAGGCCGTCGCCCCGGGTGCGGGAGGCCAGTTCGGTGGCCTCCGGAACCGTGACGGAACGGGTCAGCCAGTCGGTGTCCGCGTCGGTGGCCTCGGCGTAGGTGAGCTCCTCGGCTATGCGTCCGGCGAACGGCTCACGGTCGTACGCGATGTGCGTGCCGGTGATGTCCTTGACCGGCACGCTGTCGCCCATGCCGCGGAAGAACCGGGTGACGGCCTTGGTCTTCTTGCTGCCGATCGCCTTGTCGTCGGCGCCCGTGATCACGGTGGTCCGGTCGAATCCGGCGAACTGCGAGTACGTCCGCGTGGACTTCTTCGTGAACTCCTGCTCGGCCATCCTCCAGCCGGCGGTGCCGTAGCCGTACTTGGTGCTGGTCGAGTAGGCGCCGTTGACGTTGGGGAGTTCCTCGATCTCCTGGACCACGTACTTGTGGAACCAGTCGATGTCCTCCTTCTCCGGGTCCGGGTGCCAGAAGGACGGGTAGCACAGACGCGTGTTGCTCTTCAGCTCGGCCTTGTCGGCCTTGCCGGGCAGGCCCTGGCCGGTGGCGCACTGTCCTTCCGGCTGCTTGTAGGTGACGACGGTCTCGCCGCCGTACTCGTTGATCACCCGGCCGATGCGCAGGCGGGAGAAGCCCGGACGGGGGTCGTTGTCGCCCCGCATCACGCGGTTGGGCATGTCGTCCACGTTCGCCTCGAACCGGACCGGGTTGAGCTTCACGCTCGCGTCGGTGGAACCCTTGCGGGCGTAGCCGGTGCGGGTGACGGTCTCCAGCCACAGGGCGGTGTTCGGGCCGGTGCGCAGGGAGGGGAAGGACTGCTGGAGTTCGTAGCGGTCCACCACCTGACGGGCCGTGGTGTCGGTGCGCCGCTGCGCGGACGTCTGGATCGAGTCCAGGCGCTTGGTGGACCAGAACGACGGTGAGGCGTTCCAGCACATCTTGCCGGACGCGCACCGCAGGTCGGCCGGGGTGTCGTACCAGATGCGGTACTTGCCGGGGTCCTTGGAGGTGAAGTTGGCCTCGTCGCACTTGAGGGAGCCTTCGGCGTAGCACCGCTCCTCGACGTTGAAGGTGACGCGGCCGGGGGCCTGCGCGGAGAAGACGGTGTTCTTGCGCTGGCCGTAGTCGATGTGCGCGAGGTAGCCGTCGCGGTCGTACTTGACCGGGGCCTTCCAGTTGAAGTTCCGCGCGTAGTAGTTGGGGTCCTTCTTCCACCACAGGGACATGGCGTTGCCGTGGACGTCCTCGACGTAGTCGAGGTTCCAGCGCCATGCCTGCGCGCAGTCGGAGCCCTTCCAGTCGCCGGCCTTGTAGCAGGGCTCGCCCGCGTGGTTGCCGAAGACCGGGACGGTCAGGACCGAGTTGGTGACCGGGTCGCCCTTGGACCAGCCCGGCAGGTGGTTCAGGCCGAAGTGGTACTTGGTGCCGTCGCGGGTGGTGACGATCCAGTACTCGCCGTCGGCGTCCTTGTTGTCCTTGGATGTGTCCTTGACGATCTGGATCCGGGAGCCGTCACCGTTGGCGGTGAACCACTCCTTCTGGTCCGCGTCCCAGACCAGTTCGGTCGTCGCTCCGCCGAGCGTCAGGGTCGCGTTGTCCGAGCCCCAGCACAGGTCGCCCGTCTTGTGGGTGGCGTTGTTGGCGCCCGCCTTCTTGGCGTCCTCGCGGCAGGAGGCGTAGGTGCGGGTGATGGAGCCGGCGTTGTAGTCCCAGCCGTCACCGATCCAGGAGGCCTGGTTGTTGGTGGCCGACGTCCGGCCGTCCACCGACTGGGAGGAGTAGGACAGTGCCACCTGGGGGGTCAGGCCGGCGGCCGCCTCGGGGACCTGCACCTGGTAGCCGTAGGTGAAGGCGCCGGAGGACGAACCGGCCGCCCAGGAGCCGGACGACTGGAGCGGGGTGGCGGTGAAGTCGCCCGCCGCCGAGGCTCCGGTGTCCAGTACGCCGACGGCGCGGGAGCCGGTCCCGTCCGACGCGGCCGCCCGCATGGCGCCGGACGCCTTCGATCCGGCACCGGACCACAGGAGTTCGGACACCGGGACGGTGGCGGAGACGACCCGGCGGGTCCGCAGGGTCTCGCCCTCGTTCTCGGCTGCGGCGCGCAGCTTGGCGGTGGTCTTCGGGTGGACCACCTCGATCTCGCTGGCCAGCGGCTGCACCGACGCCGTCACGCCGTCGCCGTCCGCCGGCTCGTCGGTCGGCGCCTCGGGGGCGCACTCGCCCTCGGTCGGCGCGTCGATCACACAGTTGGGCAGCAGGACGACGCCGAACCGGTCGGCGGCCTGCGGGCCGTACAGATCGGCGAACGACGTGTAGTCGACCCCGACGGTGACCTCGGCCTCCGGGTCGGCGGTGGCCGGCGGGGTGATCTCCATCAGCAGGCCGTCGACCTCGGCGGCCTGCGAGTCCGCCGGCGCCTTCAGGTCGACGGTCCACTCACCGGCCAGCGCGGCCGGATCGCCTTCCTCGGGTACGCCGAGCGAGACCGTCGGTACGTTCTCGACCGGGACCGTCCGCCCCGGCGCCACGTCCGTCAGGTCGGCGGTGCCCACACCCGGTGACCACTCCTCCACGGCCTGCGGGGTGTAGGGGGTGGTGGCCTCCTCGGGCGCGGTCGTCAGATGCTTCTCGGCACTGTCGTCCTGCTCCGTCCGCGCGCTCTCCGGCAGGTCGGGGAGCTGGACCGCCATCTCCTCGCGGGGCTTCGGCGCGATGGCCGCCGCCTCAAGCGTCAGGCTGCCCCAGGTGAGCGCCGACGCCAACGAGACGATCACTGTCATACGGAGATGCCGGCGTCGTTGCCGGCTTCTTCCGGACAAGGCCGGCCGGCGAGGCCCCAGCCAGGACCCCGGACCTGCTGCACGCATGCGTCGACTCCCACCTTGCGCAAAGGACGGCGAACATTGGAAACGCCAAGCAGCGCCCCCGATGTGGGCGCGCGCGCCGGGAATCTTCACAGGAAATACAGAGAATGATCAAGAAACGCAGCGTGACCGCCGCGGGTCGAAAGTGATCTGCGTCACGGGCGAAATTGATCTTGAACCCACCCAATGGACCGAAGTGGTTCTTCCGCCCATATCGCGTTATCCAGGGGCGTTTCACCCCGAAAGGCCATTGATAACAAGGGGGTTCCGCTCCTGCCTCCATCACGCTGAGCTTTGATCACAAATCAATAAGTTTTGACTTTTGGGTAGTTGACTCGAACACATGCGATCGTGCGGGCGCCTGTATCCCGCGGTCACAGAGCGGGGCCTGGCCTATCGACCCGCCCATCCTTCCGGTCCCCTCGGAGAAGCCCCGTGACCGTGCCACGCCCGCTCAGACCGTTCGTGCGCAGCCGCACACGGCTGTCCGTCACCCTCGGCCTGCTCGTGGCCGCGCTCACCGCGTCCCTGCTGCCGTGGCTCACCGGCTGGCCCGGCGACCAGGACGCCACATCACAGGCCCGAGGCGGCAGCGCGCAGGCGTCCCCGGCCGGTGACCACCCGCGGACCGAGGCGGAGGCCATCGACGCGGCCCACCGCACCGGCAAGAAGGTCCTCGTCGAGGCGGCCACCACCGCCACCACGCTCACCTGGGCGCTGCCCGACGGAAAGATGCGTCAGCAGATCCACGCCACCCCGCAGCGGGCGCGGAACGCCGACGGTGAGTGGGCGCGGATCGACACCCGTCTGCGCCGCACCAAGGACGGCATCACCCCGGTGAACGCCGTGACACCGGTCCGTTTCTCGGCCGGCGGCCCTCCGGCGGACCGCGCCGACCGCGGCTTCCGCCGGACCACGCCCGCGGCCGGGGACAGCGTCCTGGCCGAGGTCGAGCTGGAAGGTCACACCGTGGCCTACACCTGGCCCGCGCCGCTGCCGGAACCGGTGCTCGACGGCCCGCGGGCGCTGTACCAGGAGGTCTTTCCGGGCGTCGACATGCTGCTCGTCGCCCGCGAGGAGGGCGGCTTCGCCCAGCTGATGATCATCAAGACGCCCGAGGCCGCGCAGAACGAGGAGCTGAAGACCCTCACGTTCGGCCTGCGGTCCGAGACGGCACGGTTCGAGCACAACCCCACGACCGACACGGTCCGCGTGCTGGACTCGCAGGGGGGCAGGATGATCGGTTCCGTGCCCACCCCGTTCGCCTGGGACTCCTCGGGCCAGGACCCCGAGCTGGCACCCGGCACCGAGGTGCGCACCGGCACCGCTACCGCCGAGGACGTGCTGGCGCTCTCCGGTCTCAGCGGCATCGAACCCGGCGCGCAGAGCAGCCCGTTGCGGACCGGCGTGGACGAGGACGGCAACGGGGTACGCCTCACCCTGGACGTGGCCGGCGCCGGTCTGCTGCAGAGCGACGACGTCCGCTACCCGCTGTTCGTCGACCCGTCGATCAAGCCCGCCTGGAAGTCGTGGACCGTGGCCTACAAGCCCTACCCGAACTCCAGCTTCTACAACGGCACCAACTTCAGCTCCGGAACCTCCGACGCCCGCGTCGGCTACGAGAGCGACACCAAGGGCCTGGCACGCTCGTTCTGGACGATGGGCTTCTCCAGCAGCCTGAAGGGCGCCACCGTCACCAAGGCGCAGTTCAAGGTGCTCAACAACCACTCGTGGTCGTGCGAGACCCGGCAGTTCCACCTCTACCGGACCGGGGCCATCTCCTCCGGCACCACGTGGAACAAGCAGCCGGGCTGGTCGTCGCTGCTCCAGTCGCAGTCGTTCGCCCACGGCTACAACAGTTCCTGTTCCGACGAGTACGTGCTGTGGAACGTGAAGGCCGGCGCCCAGTACGCGGCCGACGCCGGCGCGTCGACCCTCACCCTGGGCATGCGGGCCAACACCGAGACCAGCACCTACACCTGGCGCAAGTTCCGTGCCACGTCGGCCGCCCTGGAGGTGGACTACAACCGCAAGCCCAACGAGCCGACCGGCGGCACCACCACCCCGGGCGGCGCCTGTCTGGCCGCCCCGTCCAGCCGTCCCGTCGCCAAGACGAACATCGTGCTCTCCGCGACCGCGACCGACCCGGACAAGAACCTTTCCAAGCTGCGTTTCCGCTGGTGGAAGTCGGGCGCCAGCGCCCCCTCGGGCACCCTGGTCACCCCCAACAGCGGCGGCAAGGCGACGCTGACGATCCCGTCCAGCAGCCTCGCCGACAAGACCACCTACAAGTGGGACGTCCGCTCGGAGGACACCGCGGGTGCCGTCTCCACCTACTTCCCGCCCGGTGACCAGCCCTGCCAGTTCACCGTCGACGGCTCCGCGCCGCCCGCGCCCGACGTGACCAGCGTGGACTTCCCGGAGGCCACCGCGGACGGCCTGACCTGGTCAGAGAAGAAGTTCGGCGCGACCGGCGTCTTCACCTTCAGCGCCCCCGGCGCCACCAAGTTCTCCTACACGCTCACCGGCGCCGGCTACACCGAGAAGGCGGCCACCACCGGCACGGACGAGTCCGGCAACACCGTCGGGCTGCTCTCCCTCACCCTGGCCCCGCCCAGCGCCGGACCGAACAGCATGCGCGTGTACTCCTTCGACGCGGTCGGCAACAAGTCGAAGGAGTACACCGACTACGCCTTCTACGTGCCGCCCCGGGACACCGCGGACGCTCCGGGCGACCTCGGCGGTGACGGACGCGCCGACCTGCTGACCATCAACGCGAGCGGCAACCTCCGTTCCTACGCCGGCCTGCCCGACGGCGAGCTCTACACCTCCCTCGCCGCCGGCTACGCCTCCAACGGGAAGCTGAACCCCACCGGCCACTGGTACGACCCCGCCACCGGCAAGGCCGCGTTGATCACCCATTACGCCGACGCCTACCCGGGTGACGGCGTCACCGACCTGTTCGCCCGCACCCCCGACGGCGGGTTCTGGCTCTACCCGGGCGACGGTTACGGCAGCTTCGACGTCGGCAAGCGCCTGGAGGTCCGCCTGCCCCCGGGCGCCCCCGACCCGGCGAGCTGGGTCCAGCTCAAGGCCGTCGGCGACATCACCGGTGACCAGCGGCCCGAGGTCTTCCTGCGCACCGGTGACGCGTTCTGGGTGCTGCTCGGCTACACCGGCGGCGCCTTCCAGGAGGCGGTCCGGCTGAGCGCCAGCGCGTGGGAGATCCGCGACATCGTCAACGTCGCCGACATCGACCTGGACGGCACCCCCGACCTGCTCTGGCGGAACACCTCCAACGGGAACATGTACGTCCGGCACGGCAAGCCCGGCACGGCCACCGGCAGCGTGGACCTGAACTCACTGAAGACGGCCGCGGCCTCCCGGGAGGGCAAGGACACCTCGTACGGCACGGGGTGGACCAGCGCCAAGATCGACACCGTGATCGGTATCCCGGACGTCAACGGTGACCGCGTCCCCGACATCTGGGCGCGTTTCACCGCCGACGGATCGGTGAAGGTCTACCACCCCTCCACCACCAACACGAACGCCCCCGCGATGACCGTGATCTCCAGCGGCTGGGGGGACGTCAAGGCCTTCGGCTGACGCCCCCCGCTCCGAACGGGCCGGCGGTCCGGCGCCGACACGCGCCCGGACCGCCGGCCCGTTCCCCGTACGGCCGTCACAGCGGTCGGGCGCCGCCGGCCCCACGTGACCGAGCCCACCCTCCACCCCCGTTCGTACTCCCGTCGAACTCCCGCAACAATGTTCCCGTGATCACTTCGCCGACCCGGAGCACGAACCGACGCGCCGAGCACGCCGCGACGCCGTACGTCGACCTGACCCGGGCGGAGTGGAGCGCGCTGCGCGACAAGACGCCCCTGCCGCTGACCGCCGACGAGGTGGAGCGGCTGCGGGGGCTCGGGGACGTCATCGACCTCGACGAGGTGCGGGACGTCTATCTGCCGCTCTCCCGCCTCCTCAACCTCTACGTGCAGGCCACGTCCGGGCTGCGCGGCGCCCTGAACACCTTCCTCGGGGACGCGGGCAACGGGCAGGGCGCGCAGCGCGGGACGCCGTTCGTCATAGGGGTCGCGGGCAGCGTCGCCGTGGGCAAGTCCACCACCGCCCGGATCCTGCGGGCGCTGCTGGCCCGGTGGCCGGAGCACCCGAGGGTCGAGCTGGTGACCACCGACGGCTTCCTGCTCCCGATGAAGGAGCTCCACGCGCGCGGCCTCATGTCGCGCAAGGGGTTCCCGGAGTCGTACGACCGGCGCGCCCTGACCCGTTTCGTCGCCGACATCAAGGCGGGCAAGGACGAGGTCACCGCCCCCGTCTACTCCCACCTGATCTACGACATCGTGCCGGGCGAGCGGCTCACCGTACGGCGTCCGGACATCCTGATCGTGGAGGGGCTGAACGTCCTCCAGCCGGCCCTGCCCGGCAAGGACGGCCGCACCCGGGTGGGGCTCGCCGACTACTTCGACTTCAGCGTGTACGTGGACGCCCGGCCGGAGGACATCGAGACCTGGTACCTCAGCCGGTTCCGCAAGCTGCGCGAGACGGCGTTCCAGGACCCTTCCTCGTACTTCCGCAAGTACACGCAGGTCTCCGAGGCGGAGGCGATGGAGTACGCCGCCACCATGTGGCGGACCATCAACCGGCCGAACCTCGTGGAGAACGTGGCGCCGACCCGTGGGCGTGCCACGCTGGTGCTGCGCAAGGGGCCCGATCACAAGGTGCAGCGGCTGTCCCTGCGCAAGCTCTGAGCCGTTCGAGCCTCCACGAGGAGCGTTGTGCTGCATCTGCGCCTGATCGTGCCCGCCGACCGTACGGACGAGGTGACGGGCCTGCTGGAGCGGACCGCCGGCACCGCCCACCTCGTGGTGCTGCCCGGGGTCGCCCGGGACCCCGCGGGCGACGTGGTGCTGTGCGACGTGGCGCGCGAGGCGGGCGACGAGCTGATCGGGGCGCTGCGGCGGCTCGGGGTCGACCGGTACGGGGCGGTCACCGTCGCCGGCCTGGACCTCACGCTCTCGGCGTGCGCCGAGGAGGCGGAGCGGGCCGCGCCGGGCGAGGGCGCGGACGCGGTGCTGTGGGAGGAGCTGTCCGAGGCCACCCACGAGGAGTCCACGTTCAGCATCACCTACCTGGCGTTCCTCGCCGTGGCGACGATGCTCGCGGCCTGCGGGGTGATGCTCGACAACGCGGTCCTGATCGTGGGCGCGATGGCGGTCGGCCCGGAGTTCGGGCCGCTGGCCGGGATCTCCACCGCCCTGGTGCAGCGCGCCCCGCACCTCGTGTGGCGCTCGCTGTGGGCGCTCGTCGGCGGTTTCGCGGCGGCCATGGTGCTGACGTCCGGGTTCTCCTGGCTGATGGACCTCTTCGGACTGTTCGACCGGGGCATGATCGAGGCCGACCGGCCCAACACCGCGTTCGTCTGGCAGCCGGACTGGCTCTCGTTCGTCGTCGCGTTCCTCGCGGGCATCGCCGGGACGCTGTCGCTCACCTCGGCGAAGTCCGGGGCGCTGATCGGGGTCGCCATCTCGGTGACGACCGTGCCGGCCGCCGCCAACGCGGCGGTGGCCTTCAGCTACAGCGACTACGCCCAGATGTCCGGCTCCGCGCGCCAGCTCCTGGAGAACCTCGGCGGGATCGTGCTCGCGGGCACACTGACGCTGATCACCCAGAAGGCGCTGTGGCGCGCGGCCCAGCGCCGGCAGCGCGCCCAGGAGCCCCCGGCGGCGGCCGAGGGCAGCGGCTGAGGGGGCGGGGTACGAAAGGCCCGCCCCGCCCCCGGAGAATCAGCCCAGCGCCGACTTCACGACGTCCGCCAGCTGCCCGGCCACCGTGCGCGCCTGCTCGATGTCCGCGGCCTCGACCATGACCCGTACGAGCGGCTCCGTGCCCGAGGGGCGCAGCAGCACGCGGCCGGTCGCGCCCAGCTCGCGCTCGGCGTCGGCGACGGCCGCGGCGACCTCCTGCGAGGTGTGCACGCGGGACTTGTCGACGTCCGGGACGTTGACGAGGACCTGCGGCAGCCGCTCCATCACACCGGCCAGCTCCGCCAGCGGCCGGCCGGTCGCGGCGACGCGGGCCGCCAGCATCAGCCCGGTCAGCGTGCCGTCGCCGGTCGTGGCGTGGTCCAGGACGATGACGTGGCCGGACTGCTCGCCGCCCAGCGCGTAGCCCTCAGCCTTCATCGACTCCAGGACGTAGCGGTCGCCGACGGCGGTCTGGACGAGCTGGATGCCCTCGCGCTCCATGGCGATCTTGAAGCCGAGGTTCGACATGACGGTGCCGACGACGGTGTCCCCGCGCAGCTGTCCGGCCTCGCGCAGGGCAAGGGCCAGCACGGCCAGGATCTGGTCGCCGTCGACCTCCTCGCCCGCCGCGTCGACGGCCAGGCAGCGGTCGGCGTCGCCGTCGTGCGCGATGCCGAGGTGGGCGCCGTGCTCGACGACGGCGGTGCGCAGCAGCTCCAGGTGCGTGGAGCCGCAGCCGTCGTTGATGTTCAGCCCGTCCGGCTCGGCGCCGATCGTGATGACCTCGGCCCCGGCGCGGGCGAATGCCTCGGGCGAGACGCGGGCGGCTGCGCCGTGGGCCTCGTCCAGGACGACCTTCAGGCCGTCGAGCCGGTTGGGGAGGACGCCGATGAGGTGGGCGACGTAGCGGTCGAAGCCCTCGGCGTAGTCGGTGACCCGGCCGACGCCGGAGCCGGTCGGGCGGGACCACGGCGCACCGGTGCGGTGCTGCTCGTAGACCGTCTCGATGCGGTCCTCCAGCTCGTCGGCCAGCTTGTGGCCGCCGCGCGCGAAGAACTTGACACCGTTGTCCGGCATGGCGTTGTGGCTGGCCGAGAGCATGACCCCGATGTCGGCGCCCAGGGCGCCGGTGAGGTAGGCCACGGCCGGGGTCGGCAGCACGCCGACGCGCAGGACGTCGACGCCCGCGCTGGCGAGGCCGGCCACGACGGCGGCCTCCAGGAACTCTCCGGAGGCGCGTGGGTCACGGCCCACCACGGCCGTGGGCCGATGGCCCTCGAAGGTGCCCGCCTCGGCCAGTACGTGTGCCGCGGCCACCGAGAGCCCGAGCGCGAGCTCGGCCGTCAGGTCCGCATTGGCGACACCGCGCACGCCGTCCGTGCCGAAGAGTCGTCCCACTGGTGTCCTCCGAAAGTGCTCCGAAACGCAAAGATCTGATCAAGTACCCAACAAGCCTATGAACGCCTTATGCCGTTATATGCCCGAGGATGTCGATAAACGAACGCCCCGGCAGCACGAGGTGTGCCGCCGGGGCGAACGTGTAACGCGGGTGAGCAGGCGGTTTAGCGCTTGCTGTACTGCGGGGCCTTGCGGGCCTTCTTCAGACCGGCCTTCTTGCGCTCGACCGCACGGTCGTCACGGGAGAGGAAGCCGGCCTTCTTCAGCGTCGCGCGGTTGTTGTCCACGTCCGCCTCGTTCAGCGCACGGGCCACGCCCAGGCGCAGGGCGCCGGCCTGACCCGAGACGCCGCCACCCGAGATGCGGGCGATGACGTCGTAGCGGTTGTCCAGCTCAAGCACCTTGAAGGGCTCGTTGACTTCCTGCTGGTGCACCTTGTTCGGGAAGTAGCCCTCAAGGGTGCGGCCGTTGATCTTCCACTTGCCGGTGCCCGGGACGATCCGGACGCGGGCGATGGCGTTCTTGCGACGGCCGAGGCCGGCGGCGGGCTGCGGGTCGCCGAAGCGGCCGGCGAGCGACTCGGAGGTGTACTCACCCTCGACGGGGACCTCGGACTCGAAGGTGGTCACCTCGGCGAAGGTCTCCTCGCCCTCGGTGCCCTCGACAGGGGTCTCAACAGTGGTCTCGGCCACGATGCTCCTCAGATCTTTCTTTACGTCTTTGGGGGGAGGCCGGAACTACTGCGCGACCTGGGTGATCTCGTACGGGACCGGCTGCTGCGCAGCGTGCGGGTGCTGGTCGCCCGCGTAGACCTTCAGCTTCGAGATCATCTGACGGCCCAGGGTGTTCTTGGGGATCATGCCCTTGATGGCCTTCTCGACGGCCTTCTCGGGGTTCTTCGCGAGCAGCTCGTCGTAACGAACGGAGCGGAGACCACCCGGGAACCCGGAGTGGCGGTACGCCATCTTCTGGGTCTTCTTGTTGCCGGACAGGTGAACCTTGTCGGCGTTGATGATGATGACGAAGTCGCCCATGTCCATGTGGGGGGCGTAGATCGCCTTGTGCTTGCCTCGGAGGAGGTTCGCAGCCGTGGTGGCCAGACGGCCGAGGACGATGTCCTGGGCGTCGATGATGTGCCACTGGCGAGTGACATCGCCGGGCTTGGGGCTGTACGTACGCACTTCGTAGCCTTCGCTTCTTCAGTGGATGGGGTCCAGACACACGGCACCCCTGAAGCGATATGCAGCTGGGGCGCACAATGCCGGGGACGCTGCCCGTATGCGAGCCACTGGTAACTGCTCCAGGGAACCTACGTAAGGGCCCTTCGCGTGAGAACGACGCAGCCAATACGTATAACAATCGTCGACAGTACCCGTCCGCCCCCGGACGGGTCAAAACGGGGCCCTTGGGCGGGCGGCACCCCCGGGGGGCCCGCCCCGATCCCGGCCGACCGGTTCCGTCCTCAATCGCCGCATGGGCTCAAAAGCACGCCCCCGAACCGGCCGCCGTGCGTCTGCGACAGACGTACCACCGGCGTACAGACGCAGGCGAGAGTGGGTGGGGGCGTGCAGGGCAGTCCCCGCAGAAAATGGCGTACGACCGGGGTCCTCCGCGTCGTCGGGTGAACACGCCATTTTTGAGGAGTCTGCCCGGAGGGACCCCACCCCCACCCACCGGACGGTGGGCGACCCGCACCCCACCAAGGGCCGCGTCACCGCACCCGTTCCACCCGCCGCTCGTCCCACACCGGCTCCGAGGTCTCCCGTACGACCCCGTCCGAGCCGAAGACCAGGAACCGGTCGAAGCTCTTCGCGAACCACCGGTCGTGCGTGACGGCCATCACCGTGCCGTCGTACACCTCCAAACCGTCCTGCAACGCCTCCGCCGACTCCAGGTCCAGGTTGTCCGTCGGCTCGTCCAGCAGCAGCGCGGTCGTGCCGGACAGCTCCAGGAGCAGGATCTGGAGCCGCGCCTGCTGGCCGCCCGACAGCTTCTCGAACGCCTGGTCGCCCTGACGCTCCAGCTCATAGCGCCGCAGCACGGACATCGCCGCGCCCCGGTCCTTGGCGTGCTCCGTCCACAGGATGTCGACCAGCGTCCGGCCCAGCAGCTCCGGATGGGAGTGGGTCTGCGCGAAGTGGCCGGGCACCACCCGCGCGCCGAGCTTCCACTCCCCCGTGTGCGCGACCGGCTCACCCGCCAGCAGCCGCAGGAAGTGGGACTTGCCCGAGCCGTTGGAGCCGAGGACCGCGACCCGTTCCCCGTAGTAGATCTCCAGGTCGAACGGCTTCATCAGGCCGGTCAGCTCCAGATTCGTACAGGTCACCGCCCGCACACCGGTCCGGCCGCCGCGCAGCCGCATCCGGATGTCCTGCTCGCGCGGCGGCTCCGGCGGGGGCCCCGCGTCCTCGAACTTCTTGAAGCGGGTCTGCATCGCGTGGTAGCGGCTCGCCATGTCGGGGCTGTTCGCCGCCTGCTGCCGCAGCCGCAGCACGAGCGCCTTCAGCCGCTTGTGCTCCTCCTCCCAGCGCCGCAGCAGCTCCTCGAAGCGCGCGAACCGCTCCTTGCGGGCCTGGTGGTACGTGTCGAAGCCGGCACCGTGCACCCAGACGTCACTGCCGGCCGGGCTCGGCTCCACGCTGACGATCTTCTGCGCGGCCCGGGACAGCAGCTCGCGGTCGTGGGAGACGAAGAGGACCGTCTTACGGGTCTCCTTCAGCTTCTCCTCCAGCCACCGCTTGCCCGGCACGTCCAGATAGTTGTCCGGCTCGTCCAGCAGCAGCACCTCGTCGGGCCCGCGCAGCAGCGCCTCCAGGACCAGCCGCTTCTGCTCACCGCCGGAGAGCGTGCGCACCTCGCGCCACTGCGCCTTCTCGTACGGGACACCGAGCGCGGCCATCGTGCACATGTCCCAGAGCGTCTCGGCCTCGTACCCGCGCACCTCGGCCCAGTCGCTCAGCGCCTGCGCGTACGCCATCTGCGCGGCCTCGTCGTCCACGGTGAGGATGCGCTCCTCGGCCCGGTCGACGGCGAGCGCGGCCTCCCGGATGCGGGGCTGGGCGACGGAGACCAGCAGGTCGCGGACCGTACGCTCGTCGCGCACGGAGCCGACGAACTGCCGCATCACACCGAGCCCGCCGCTCACCGAGACCGAGCCGCCGTGCGGCTGGAGCTCCCCGGCGAGCAGCCGCAGCAGCGTGGTCTTCCCGGCGCCGTTCGCCCCGACGAGGGCGACCACGGCACCGTCGGCCACCCGGAACGAAGCATCGCCGAGCAGCACCCGCCCGTCCGGTAGGTAGTACTCAAGATGGCCTGCTTCGAGATGTCCCATACCCAGCATTGTCACGGGCCGCGAACCAATGGCCCAACCGGTTTACAGAGGCTCTAAGCTTCGCGGCATGAGCTTTGGGCAAGGGGGGCCCTCCTGGGGGCCGACGGGGCCGGGGAACAACGGGACTCCGGACTGGGAGGCGCTGGCCGAGGCGTCCGAGTCGCGCGCCAGACGCAAGAAGTGGCTGCTGATCGGCGGGGGCGCGCTGGCCACCGCGGCGGTCGCCGCGATCGTGGCGACCGCGGTCATCTCGGCCAACAGCAACCACTCCGACGACGCGGCCGGCAAGGACGCCAGTGAGCTGCCGTCGGCGAGCGCGCTGCCCAGCGAGACCACCGCGCCCGAACCGTCCTTCTCCTCGGTGGCGCCACCGCCCCCGCCGGACCCCAAGGACTACATATCCGACGCGAAGAAGGACCGGCTGCCCATCAGCGTCGACGCCTTCTTCCCCGGCAAGACCCTCACCACCGGCGACCGCGTCCACACCAAGGGCGCCACCCACAGCACCACCCAGTGCGCCACCACCACCCAGGGCGCGCTCGGCTCGATCCTCACCGC
This sequence comes from Streptomyces sp. ATexAB-D23, assembly GCF_000373645.1. GTDB lineage: Bacteria > Actinomycetota > Actinomycetes > Streptomycetales > Streptomycetaceae > Streptomyces > Streptomyces castrisilvae. The sequence continues at coordinate 452,600 of NZ_KB892002.1, forward strand.
CAACGGCTGCGACCGGGTCATCCGGGCCACGTACAGCCTGGACGGCGTGGCGGTCACCGTCGGCATAGCGGTCTTCGAGACCGAGGCCCAGGCCAGGAAGACCGCCCAGCAGGCCAGCGGCGGCCTCGCCTCGCTCAGCGGATCGGGCGTCCCCGTCTTCTGCCGCGACGGCGCGATCTGCCGCCGTACCGCCAACTCCTACGGCCGGTACGCGTACTTCACGGTCGGCGGCTTCACCAACGGCAAGAACGTCACCAAGGCCGACAAGAACGTGTTCGCCGTCGGCGACGACCTGACGAACTTCACGTTCCGTCAGATCCGCCACCGCGGCGAGGTCCAGGCATCGGCCGCGGCGGACATCACCACGACCTGAGCCATCCGGTTCAGCAGCAGCCCGCCCCCGGCAGGGTCCGCACATTACGGGCCTCCACCGCCCGCGCCGCCAGCAACTCATCGGCCGGGTAGGCCACTTCCTCCAGCGTCAGCCCGTGCGGGCGCACCACATGCACCCCCGGGTCGCGCACCCCGGCAGCCAGCACCTCGGCCGGCCACGGGGCGGGGCGCCGCCCGTCGCCCACGAACAGCATCGCCCCCACCAGGGCGCGCACCATGTTGTGGCAGAAGGCGTCGGCCTGCACGGTCCCCGTGATGATCCCGGACGCCTCGTCCCGTACCCAGCGCAGCTTCTGCAAGGTCCGGATGGTCGTCGCGCCCTCGCGCTTCTTGCAGTACGCGGCGAAGTCGTGCTCCCCGGTCATGCGCGCGGCGGCGGCGTTCATCGCGGCCACGTCCAACGGCCGGTCGTGCCACAGCACATGGCCCCGCACCAGCGGGTCGACCCCGCCGGGCCGGTCGGCCACCCGGTAGGCGTACCGGCGCCACAGGGCCGAGAACCGGGCGTTGAACCCCGCCGGGGCCTCCTCGGCCCGCCATACCCGCACATCGGGCGCCATCCGCCCGGCCAGCCGCCGCAGCAGCTTCTCGGCGTGCTCGGCCCACACCTCGGCCGGCAGGTCCACATGGGCCACCTGCCCCCGGGCGTGCACCCCGGCGTCGGTGCGTCCGGCCACCGTCAGGTCGTACGTGCGCGAGGAGCGGGTCACGGTCCGCAGCGCATCCTCGATCTCCCCCTGGACCGTCCGCCGCGCGGTCTGCTTCGCCCAGCCCGAGAAGTCCTTGCCGTCATAGGCCAGGTCCAGCCGCACCCGTACGAAGCCGGGCTCCACCACGTCACTCACCAGCGCATCCTCTCAAGATCCCGCACAGCCGAACGGGCCCGCACCGCCCCGGAGGGTGATGCGGACCCGTTCAGTGGTTCCGGAACGCTCAGGCGTCCTTCGCGTCCTCGACGGACTCGACCGGGGTCTCGTCCTGCTTGGCCGCGTCTTCCTTGACCGCACGCTTGGTGGCGGCCTCGGCCTCACCGGTGGCCTGCTGCGCCACGGTCAGCGCCTCGACCAGCTCGATGACGGCCATCGGGGCGTTGTCGCCACGACGGTTGCCGATCTTGGTGATGCGGGTGTAACCACCGGGGCGGTTCTCGTACCGCGGGGCGATCTCGGTGAAGAGCGTGTGAACGATGCCCTTGTCCGTGATCGACTGCAGCACCAGGCGACGGTTGTGGATGTCGCCCTTCTTCGCCTTGGTGATGAAGCGCTCCGCGACCGGACGCAGGCGGCGGGCCTTGGCCTCGGTCGTGGTGATGCGGCCGTGCTCGAACAGCGACTTCGCGAGGTTGTTCAGCAGAAGCTTCTCGTGCGCTGCGCTGCCGCCCAGACGGGCACCCTTGGCGGGCTTCGGCATGGTTTTCTCCTTGTGTGCTGCACCGGCCGTATCAGGTACCGATGTCAGTTCCCACGCGGCGGTCGCCACGCGGAAGTGTGTGCTGTCGCCGGACCGACTCACTCACGAGTCGGCATCCGCACCCGAAATCTCGGGCCTCAGCCCGAAGATCAAGCCTCAGCCCGAAAATCAAGCCCGTCCGGCGATTGAGGACAGAAGCCCTCGCCGGTCCGGGGCACCCTCCAAGAAGGGCACCCCAGCCGGAGGCGACCTAGTACTGCTCGGTCTCCACGAAGCCCGCATCCGCGTCGTCGTCCGCGCCGAACGCGTCCGCGGCGGCGGTCGGGTCGAAGCCGGGAGGCGAGTCCTTCAGCGCCAGGCCCATACCGGCCAGCTTCGCCTTGACCTCGTCGATCGACTTCGCACCGAAGTTGCGGATGTCGAGCAGGTCCGCCTCGGAGCGGGCCACCAGCTCGCCCACCGAGTGGATGCCCTCGCGCTTGAGGCAGTTGTACGAGCGGACCGTGAGCTCCAGCTCCTCGATCGGCAGCGCCAGGTCCGCCGCGAGCGCGGCGTCCGTCGGCGACGGGCCCATGTCGATGCCCTCGGCGTCGATGTTGAGCTCGCGCGCCAGACCGAACAGCTCGACCAGGGTCTTACCGGCCGACGCCATGGCGTCACGGGGACGCATGGCCTGCTTGGTCTCGACGTCGACGATCAGCTTGTCGAAGTCGGTGCGCTGCTCGACACGGGTCGCCTCGACCTTGTACGTGACCTTGAGCACCGGCGAGTAGATGGAGTCGACCGGGATGCGGCCGATCTCCTGGCCGACCTGCTTGTTCTGGACGGCGGAGACGTAGCCGCGACCGCGCTCGACGGTCAGCTCCATCTCCAGCTTGCCCTTGCCGTTCAGCGTGGCCAGGACCAGGTCCGGGTTGTGCACCTCGACACCGGCCGGCGGGGCGATGTCCGCGGCGGTGACCAGGCCGGGGCCCTGCTTGCGCAGGTACATCACGACCGGCTCGTCGTGCTCCGAGGAGACGACCAGCTGCTTGATGTTGAGGATGAGGTCGGTCACGTCCTCCTTGACGCCCGGCACGGTGGTGAACTCGTGCAGGACACCGTCGATGCGGATGCTGGTGACAGCGGCACCCGGGATCGAGGAGAGGAGCGTGCGGCGCAGGGAGTTGCCGAGCGTGTAGCCGAAGCCGGGCTCCAGCGGCTCGATGACGAACCGCGAGCGGAATTCGTCGACGACCTCTTCGGTCAGCGACGGACGCTGAGCGATCAGCATGATGTGAATCCTTCAGTCGTGGGCGCCCACTATTTGACACCCGACAGATGAAACAAGGATACGGGCGGCACACCCCCGCAGGGGGCATACCGCCCGTACCCACGCTTCTGCCGTACGGCCGTCACCGGCCGTGACGGATCAGACGCGGCGACGCTTCGGCGGACGGCAGCCGTTGTGCGGCGTCGGGGTGACGTCCTGGATCGAACCGACCTCCAGGCCCGTGGCCTGGAGCGAGCGGATCGCGGTCTCGCGGCCGGAGCCCGGACCCTTCACGAAGACGTCGACCTTGCGCATGCCGTGCTCCTGCGCGCGGCGGGCGGCCGACTCGGCGGCCATCTGCGCGGCGAAGGGGGTGGACTTGCGCGAGCCCTTGAAGCCGACGTGGCCGGCCGAGGCCCAGGAGATCACGTTGCCCGAGGGGTCCGTGATCGAGACGATGGTGTTGTTGAACGTGCTCTTGATGTGCGCGTGGCCGTGAGCGACGTTCTTCTTTTCCTTGCGACGCACCTTCTTGGCTGCGCCCTGACGACCCTTGGGGGGCATGTCTTGACTCCAGATGGAGAGGGGAGGTGATCGGTCCTACAGCGAAGACCGCTGGTTGCTGCGCCTGTCCGGAGGCCCGGACGCGCGCAGTGCGTCCGCTGAGGACTACTTCTTGCCCGGCTTCTTCTTGCCGGCGATCGCGCGACGCGGACCCTTGCGGGTACGGGCGTTGGTGCTGGTGCGCTGGCCGTGGACCGGCAGACCGCGGCGGTGACGGAGACCCTGGTAGCAGCCGATCTCGACCTTGCGGCGGATGTCGGCCTGGATCTCGCGGCGGAGGTCACCCTCGGTGCGGAGGTTGGCGTCCACGTACTCGCGGATCTTGACCAGGTCCTCTTCGGCCAGGTCACGAACGCGGGTGTCCGGGTTCACGCCGGCGGCGGCGAGGATCTCCTTGGACCGGGTGCGCCCGATACCGAAGACGTAGGTGAGGGCAACCTCCACGCGCTTTTCGCGCGGGATGTCAACACCTGAAACGCGTGCCATTCAATGGCTCCAGTTGTTATTTCGGGGGTCTTCCGCAGAACCACTCCCGACCGCCGACCCCTCGCTGGGAGAGGTGGTACGTCCGGGTCCCCGGCCCCCGCCGGAGGTGTCGTCAGCCGTGGCTTGGACGGGCTCTGCGTATGTACGTATTACGTGCGTCGCGCGAAGAACTGCGAGATGCAGGGGGTCGTGCGTCAGCCCTGGCGCTGCTTGTGGCGCAGGTTGTCGCAGATGACCATGACCCGGCCGTGACGGCGGATCACCTTGCACTTGTCGCAGATCTTCTTGACGCTCGGCTTGACCTTCATGGGATGTCAGGTTCTCCGGGTCAGTGCCGGCACCGCGCCGAAGCGGGCGGCGGCAAGATCTACTTGTACCGGTAGACGATCCGGCCACGCGTCAGGTCGTACGGAGACAGCTCCACGACGACCCGGTCATCCGGGAGGATGCGGATGTAGTGCATACGCATCTTGCCGGAGATGTGCGCGAGGACCTTGTGACCGTTCTGGAGCTCCACCTTGAACATGGCGTTCGGGAGGGACTCGATCACGGTGCCCTCAATTTCGATGGCACCTTGCTTCTTGGCCACGCTTCGCCTTTCGAATCGGCTACCTTGATCGTCTCTCGTCCGCCGCATGTGGACACACGGATGCACGAGAGCCGACGAGTCAGTCTACGTCAGCGGACTCCAAAAGACGAATCCGTCAAGTTTGCCCACCGCAGGAGATCCTTAGACCTCCGGGCGGGTGTCAATCACCCCAGAGGGTCGGGCGCCGTCCGGGGGCCGGGCATCACCCCAGAGGGTCGGGCGCCGCCTCCACTCCGTACTGGGCCAGCTTCTCGCGGCCGCAGTCCGGGGCGGTCAGGACCAGCGGGCCCTGCTCGGTGAGGGCGATGGAGTGCTCCCAGTGCGAGGACCAGGTGCCGTCGGTGGTGACGACGGTCCACTCGTCCTCCAGGACCTCGGTGTGGGGCGTACCGAGGGAGACCATGGGCTCGATGGCCAGGCAGACGCCCGGGACCAGCTTGATGCCCTTGCCGCGCTTGCGGGCGACGTAGTTCAGCAGGTGCGGGTCCATGTGCATCTCGGTGCCGATGCCGTGCCCGCCGTAGTCCTCGACGATCCCGTACTTGCCGGTCGCGGGGCGGGGCTGGCGGCGGATGTAGGACTCGATCGCCTTCGAGATGTCGACCAGGCGGTTGTTCACCTTCATCGCGGCGATGCCGGCCCACATGGACTCCTCGGTCACCCGGGACAGCTCGACCAGCTCCGGAGCGTGACCCGTGCCGACGAAGGCCGTGTACGCGGCGTCGCCGTGCCAGCCGTCGACGATCGCGCCGGCGTCGATGGAGATGATGTCGCCGTCCTTGAGGACCGTCCTGTCGTCCGGGATGCCGTGGACGACGACCTCGTTGACCGAGGTGCAGATGGTCGCGGGGAACCCGCCGTACCCGAGGAAGTTCGACTTGGCGCCGTGGTCGGCGATCACCTTGCGCGCGACCTGGTCCAGGTCCCGGGTGGTGGCACCGGGCACCGCCGCCTCGCGGGTGGCCGCGTGGATGGCGGCGACCACCAGCCCCGCCTCGCGCATCTTCGCGATCTGCTCGGGGGTCTTGATCTGCACCATGCTGCGGCGCCTTTCGGGTGGGGACGGTGACGGGGGCGGGACATCCACGATACGGCGGATACGAGGCAAGCAGTCGGCCGCGGCGCCCGAAGGACGCCGCGGCCGAATTCACTGCGAGTACTACACGTGCGCGCGCTCAGCCCTCGTCGGACTTCTTCAGCGCCGCCATGGCCCGGTCGGTCACCTCGGTGACCTTGCCGAGCGCGGAGATGGTGACCACCAGGTCCTGGGACCGGTAGTAGTCGATGATCGGCTCGGTCTGCGTGTGGTAGACCTCCAGCCGGGTACGCACCGTCTCCTCGCTGTCGTCCTCGCGCTGGTACAGCTCGCCGCCGCAGGTGTCGCAGACACCCTCGGCCTTCGGCGGGTTGTACGTGGCGTGGAAGACGTGCGCGCTGTCGTTGCGGCAGATGCGGCGACCCGCGATCCGCTTCACGACCTCGTCCTCGGGGACCTCCAGGTCGAGTACGGCGTCCAGCTTCACGCCCTCGTCCTTGAGCATCACATCAAGAGCTTCGGCCTGACCCACGTTGCGCGGGAAGCCGTCGAGCAGGAAGCCGTCGACCGCGTCCGGCTGGGACATGCGGTCCTTGGCCATCCCGATCGTCACCTCGTCCGGCACCAGCTGCCCCGCGTCCATGTAGGCGCGGGCCTGCTTGCCAAGGTCAGTGCCCTGGCTGATGTTGGCGCGGAAGAGGTCGCCCGTTGAGATGTGCGGAATCGACAGGTTCTTGGCAAGGTACGCAGCCTGCGTTCCCTTGCCGGCACCCGGCGGGCCGACGAGGACGATTCGCATCAGCGGAGGAACCCTTCGTAATTGCGCTGCTGGAGCTGACTCTCAATCTGCTTCACGGTCTCCAGACCCACACCCACGATGATGAGGATGCTCGTCCCGCCGAACGGGAAGTTCTGGTTAGCGCCACCGAAGCCTGCCAACGCCATCGTCGGCACCAGAGCGATCAGACCCAGGTACAGCGAGCCCGGCCAAGTGATCCTGTTGAGCACGTAGCTCAGGTACTCGGCAGTAGGTCGACCAGCCCGGATACCCGGGATGAAGCCACCATACTTCTTCATGTTGTCGGCCACTTCCTCGGGGTTGAACGAAATCGCCACATAGAAGAAGGCGAAGAAGACGATCAACAGGAAGTAGGCGGTGATGTAGTACGGGTGGTCACCCTTGACGAAGTGGTCCTTGATCCAGGTCGCCCAGCCCGCGGTGGAGTTGGAGAACTGGACGATCAGGGCCGGAATGTAGAGCAGCGAAGAAGCGAAGATGACGGGAATCACACCCGCCTGGTTCACCTTGAGCGGGATGTAGGTGGACGTACCACCGTAGGAGCGGCGCCCGATCATGCGCTTCGCGTACTGCACCGGGATACGGCGCTGGGCCTGCTCGACGAAGACGACCAGGGCCACCATCACGAAGCCGATCAGGATGACGGTGCCGAATTCGATCCAGCCGTCCGCGAGCTTGCCGCTCGTCTTGATGGCCCACAGGGCGCCGGGGAAGCTGGCGGCGATCGAGATGAACATCAGGATCGACATGCCGTTGCCGATGCCGCGGTCGGTGATGAGCTCACCGAGCCACATGACGGCGGCGGTTCCGGCGGTCATCGTGATGACCATGACGATGGTCGTGAACATCGACTGGTTCGGAACGATCTGGTCGGCGACGGGGCAGCCGCTGAAGAGCGCACCGCTGCGGGCGGTGGCGACCAGGCCGGTGCCCTGGAGGATGGCGAGCGCGACCGTCAGATAACGCGTGTACTGCGTGATCTTCGCCTGGCCGGACTGCCCCTCCTTCTTGAGGGCCTCAAGTCGGGGAATGACGACGGTCAGCAGCTGAAGAATGATGCTGGCCGTGATGTACGGCATGATGCCGAGCGCGAAGATCGTGATCTGCAGCAGCGCACCACCGCTGAACATGTTCACCAGGCCGAAAAGGCTGTTATTGCCCTTACTTGCCTGATCAACACAGGTCTGGACGTTCTCGTAGCTGACTCCCGGTACCGGGATATGCGCCCCGAGCCGGTAGAGCACGATGATGCCGAGTGTGAAGAACAGCTTCTTGCGCAGGTCGGGCGTCTTGAACGCCCGGGCGAAGCCGGTGAGCACGGTGCCTCCTGCGACCCCCGCGCAGAGCGTAGAGGTGACGGTCTTGAGGATCGACGGATACGTAACAGTCAAAGGGCTCCTGGGCGCGTACGTCCAGGGGTTACCACAGCAACGGACGCCACCTTACCGGCGTACATGCCCCCCTAGGAACGACCAACCGGGGATGCCCCATATGAGAGGGCATCCCCGGTCGGATGTTCAGTCCACCGAACTGTCCGAGTTGTCTCAGACGAGCTCAGTGACGGTGCCGCCGGCGGCGGCAATCTTCTCCTTGGCGGAGCCGGAGACGGCGTCAACCGAAACCTGCAGCGCCACGGAGATCTCGCCCTGTCCGAGGACCTTGACGAGGTGGTTGTTGCGCACAGCGCCCTTGGCGACCAGGTCGGCCACCGTGACCTCTCCACCCTCGGGGTAGAGCGTCGCGAGCTTGTCCAGGTTCACGACCTGGTACTCCGTGCGGAACGGGTTCTTGAAGCCCTTGAGCTTCGGGAGACGCATGTGGAGGGGCATCTGCCCACCCTCGAAGCGCTCCGGAACCTGGTAACGGGCCTTGGTGCCCTTGGTACCACGACCAGCGGTCTTACCCTTGGACGCCTCACCACGACCCACACGGGTCTTGGCGGTCTTGGCGCCCGGGGCAGGCCGGAGGTCATGCGCCTTCAGCGGCTTGTTCTCCGCCATGTCAGTCGACCTCCTCAACCGTCACGAGGTGGCGGACGGTGTGCACCATGCCGCGGAACTCGGGGCGGTCCTCCTTGACAACCACGTCGTGCAGGCGCTTGAGCCCGAGCGAACGCAGGGTGTCGCGGTGGTTCTGCTTGCTGCCGATGTACGACTTCGTCTGCGTGATCTTGAGGCGAGCCATTACGCACCCGCTCCCGCACGCGCACGAAGCAGAGCCGCGGGAGCGACGTCCTCAAGGGGCAGACCGCGGCGGGCCGCGATCTCCTCGGGACGCTGCAGGCCCTGGAGGGCCGCCACGGTCGCGTGCACGATGTTGATCGGGTTCGAGGACCCGAGCGACTTCGACAGGATGTCGTGAACGCCGGCGCACTCAAGAACGGCGCGCACCGGGCCACCGGCGATCACACCGGTACCGGGGGAAGCCGGCTTGAGCAGGACGACGCCCGCAGCCTTCTCGCCCTGGATCGGGTGAGGGATGGTGCCCTGGATGCGGGGGACCTTGAAGAAGTTCTTCTTGGCCTCTTCGACACCCTTGGCAATGGCCGCGGGAACTTCCTTGGCCTTGCCGTAACCGACACCGACGGTGCCGTCACCATCGCCCACCACGACCAGCGCGGTGAAGCTGAAGCGACGACCACCCTTCACAACCTTGGCGACACGGTTGATCGCGACGACGCGCTCGACGTACGCGGTCTTCTCGGCGGCAGCAGCGCCGCCGTCACGGCCCTTCCGGTCCCGCCGCTCGCCGCCACCGGCACCGCTTCCGCGGCGCTGGGGTCCAGCCATTGGATTTACCTCTCTCTGTTACGTCCGCTGTGCGTAGGAACCGGGGCTAGAACTTCAGCCCGGCTTCACGGGCGGCGTCAGCCAGAGCGGCAATCCGCCCGGCGTACTGGTTACCACCGCGGTCAAACACGACGGCCTCGACGCCTGCGGCCTTGGCACGCTCGGCGACCAGGGCGCCGACCTGCTTGGCCTGGCTGCTCTTGTCGCCCTCGCCACCACGGATGGAGACGTCCAGGGTCGACGCCGAAGCGAGCGTGTGGCCCGCGATGTCGTCGATGACCTGAGCCACCATGTGGCGGTTGGACCGCGTCACGACCAAGCGCGGACGCTCCGGCGAACCGGAGATGTGCTTGCGGACGCGGATGTGGCGACGCTTGAGAGCGGCACGCTTGTACGCGTCGCCCTTGGCGATCTTCACGCCGTATGCCATCGCTACTTACCAGCCTTTCCGACCTTGCGGCGGATGACCTCGCCGGCGTACTTGACGCCCTTGGCCTTGTACGGGTCAGGCTTCCGCAGCTTGCGGATCTTGGCCGCGGTCTCGCCGACCTTCTGCTTGTCGATGCCCTCGACAGTGAACTTCGTGGGGGTCTCCACCTTGAAGGTGATGCCCTCCGGGGCCTCGATCAGGATCGGGTGGCTGTAGCCCAGGGCGAACTCCAGGTTGGAGCCCTTCGCCTGGACGCGGTAACCGACACCACTGATTTCGAGCGCCTTGATGTATCCCTGGGTCACACCGGTGATCATGTTCGCCACCAGCGTGCGGGACAGGCCGTGCAGGGCCTTGTTCTGACGCTCGTCGTTCGGGCGGACGACGTTCAGAACGCCGTCCTCACCCTTGGTGACCTCGATCGGAGCCGCAACGGTGTGCGTGAGGGTGCCCTTGGGGCCCTTCACCGCGACCGTACGGCCATCGATGGTGACGTCCACACCGGCGGGAACCTGGATGGGGAGCTTGCCGATTCGCGACATGAGCTATTCCTCCGTTCCCGACTACCAGACGTAGGCGAGGACTTCCCCACCTACGCCCTTCTTCTGAGCCTGCTGGCCGGTCAGGAGACCGTGGGACGTGGAGATGATCGCCACGCCCAGGCCGCCGAGGACCTTCGGCAGATTGGTGGACTTTGCGTAGACACGCAGACCCGGCTTCGAGATTCGCTTGATGCCGGCGATCGAGCGCTCGCGGTTCGGGCCGAACTTCAGCTCGAGGACGAGGTTCTTGCCGACCTCGGCGTCCTCGACCTTCCAGCCCGTGATGAAGCCCTCCTGCTGGAGGATCTCCGCGATGTGCGACTTGATCTTGCTGTGCGGCATCGTGACGTCGTCGTGATACGCCGAGTTCGCGTTACGCAGACGCGTGAGCATGTCTGCGATGGGATCAGTCATGGTCATGAGTTGGCCTTCGGCCTCTCTCGCCGGGGTTTCCTGTATGCGCCATCCCTCTCCCCACTCAGTGGCGGGACGGGTGCGGTGCGGGGACCTACGGCGTAGTAAGTCGGTCTTGGACGGCAGGCGCCCAACCCTGCAAGCCTACGGCATGCGGAGCGGGACTCCTGCCGACCAGATGCTTACCGAGAGTCTCCGGTGATTCCCAACGCCCAGAGGGCGAAGGAGAATTACCAGGAGCTCTTGGTCACGCCCGGCAGCTCGCCGCGGTGAGCCATCTCACGAAGGCACACACGGCACAGGCCGAACTTGCGGTAGACGGAGTGGGGCCGGCCGCAGCGCTGGCAGCGGGTGTACCCGCGGACGCCGAACTTCGGCTTACGGGCGGCCTTAGCGATCAGAGCCTTCTTCGCCACGGTCAGTTCTCCTTGAACGGGAAGCCGAGGTGACGAAGGAGGGCACGACCCTCGTCGTCATTGGTCGCCGTGGTGACCACGGTGATGTCCATGCCCCGGACCCGGTCGATCTTGTCCTGGTCGATCTCGTGGAACATGACCTGCTCCGTGAGACCGAAGGTGTAGTTGCCACGGCCGTCGAACTGCTTGGGCGACAGGCCACGGAAGTCACGGATACGCGGAAGCGCGAGCGACAGCGTACGGTCCAGGAACTCCCACATGCGGTCACCGCGGAGGGTGACGTGGCAGCCGATCGGCTGCCCCTCGCGCAGCTTGAACTGCGCGATCGACTTGCGGGCCTTGGTGACGGCCGGCTTCTGACCGGTGATCGTGGTGAGGTCGCGCACGGCGCCGTCGATCAGCTTGGAGTCGCGGGCGGCGTCGCCCACACCCATGTTGACCACGATCTTGACCAGACCGGGAATCTGCATGACGTTCTCGTAGGAGAACTCCTCACGCAGCTTGCCGGCGATTTCCTCGCGGTAGCGCGTCTTGAGACGCGGCGCGGTGGTGGTAGTCATCAGATGTCCTCACCGGTGCGCTTGGCAACACGGATCTTGTTGCCCTCGTCGTCAAAGCGGTAGCCGACGCGAGTAACGACCTTGTTGCCGTCCTTCTCAACAACCAGCTGCACGTTGCTGACGTGGACCGGGGCCTCGGTCGTCACAATGCCACCGGTCTGCGAACCGCGAGCGGTCTGGCCGGCCTTGGTGTGCTTCTTGACCCGGTTGACACCCTCGACGAGGACGCGGTCCTGAGCGGGGTAGGCCACGATGACCTTGCCCTGCTTGCCCTTGTCCTTACCGGTGATGACCTGAACCAGGTCGCCCTTCTTGATCTTCATGCTTACAGCACCTCCGGCGCGAGCGAGATGATCTTCATGAACTTCTTCTCGCGCAGCTCACGGCCCACCGGGCCGAAGATACGGGTGCCGCGGGGGTCGCCGTCGTTCTTCAGAATGACGGCGGCGTTCTCGTCGAAGCGGATGTACGAGCCATCCTGACGACGACGCTCCTTGACGGTGCGAACGATGACGGCCTTGACGACGTCACCCTTCTTCACGTTGCCACCGGGGATCGCGTCCTTGACGGTGGCGACGATGACGTCACCGATGCCCGCGTAGCGGCGACCCGAGCCACCGAGAACACGGATGGTGAGAATTTCCTTCGCACCCGTGTTGTCGGCGACGCGCAGTCGCGACTCCTGCTGGATCACGTCTATCTCCTGATCGTCTGCCGGTTCCCGGCAGGGGCTCCGTTGCGGGAGCCCCTGCCGAGCCTGGCGGAACTGACCTGAGGGGAATGCCCCTCAGGAATTACTTGGCCTTCTCGAGGATCTCGACGATGCGCCACCGCTTGGTGGCGGACAGCGGCCGGGTCTCCATCAGGAGAACGCGGTCGCCGACACCGGCGGAGTTCTGCTCGTCGTGGGCCTTGAGCTTGTTCGTACGGCGGATGACCTTGCCGTACAGCGCGTGCTTGACGCGGTCCTCGACGGCGACGACGACGGTCTTGTCCATCTTGTCGCCGACGACGAGGCCCTCACGGGTCTTGCGGAAGCCGCGCTCGGTCTTGGTCTCAGTCACAGTGTTCTCGCTCATCAGACGCTCTCCACCGTCTCGATGCCGAGCTCGCGCTCACGCATCAGGGTGTAGATCCGGGCGATGTCCTTACGGACGGACTTGAGCCGGCCGTGGTTTTCGAGCTGTCCGGTCGCCGCCTGGAAGCGGAGGTTGAACAGCTCTTCCTTGGCCTCGCGGAGCTTGTTGAGGAGCTCCTCGTTGCCCAGCTCGCGCAGCTCGGACGCCTTGGTACCGGCCGACATCACGACTCACCTGCCTCGCGCCGAACGATCCGGCACTTCATCGGAAGCTTGTGAGCAGCGCGGGTGAGCGCCTCACGAGCAATCTTCTCGTTCGGGTAGGACAGCTCGAACATCACCCGGCCCGGCTTGACGTTCGCGATCCACCACTCGGGAGAACCCTTACCGGAACCCATGCGGGTCTCGGCCGGCTTCTTCGTCAGGGGACGGTCCGGGTAGATGTTGATCCAGACCTTGCCGCCACGCTTGATGTGACGGGTCATCGCGATACGAGCGGACTCGATCTGACGGTTCGTCACGTACGCCGGGGTCAGCGCCTGGATGCCGTACTCGCCGAACGCAACCTGCGTGCCACCCTTGGACATACCGCTTCGCTTCGGGTGGTGCTGCTTGCGGTGCTTGACCCTACGGGGGATCAGCATTTCGGTCAGGCCTCCGTTCCGGTGCTCTCAGCAGCCGGAGCAGCGGCGGGCGCCTCGGCCTTGGGGGCCTCGGCGGCCGGAGCCGACTGCTGCGGCTTGCGGCCGCGGCCGCCACGCTCGCCACCGCGGCCACCGCGGCCGGCCGGGCGGTCAGCGCCGCCACGGGCCGGGCGGTTGCCCGCACGGGCAGCAGCGTTCTCGGCGCGGACCTCGGCGATGTTCTTGACGTCGCCCTTGTAGATCCAGACCTTCACGCCGATGCGGCCGAAGGTCGTCTTGGCCTCGAAGAAGCCGTAGTCGACGTTCGCGCGGAGCGTGTGCAGGGGCACGCGGCCCTCGCGGTAGAACTCCGAGCGGGACATCTCGGCGCCGCCGAGGCGGCCACCGCACTGGACCTTGATGCCCTTGGCGCCGGCCTTCATCGAGCTCTGCATGCTCTTGCGCATGGCCCGACGGAAGGAGACGCGGGAGGACAGCTGCTCGGCGACGGCCTGGGCCACCAGCTGAGCGTCCACCTCGGGGTTCTTGACCTCAAGGATGTTCAGCTGGACCTGCTTGCCGGTCAGCTTCTCCAGCTCGCCACGGATGCGATCGGCCTCGGCGCCGCGGCGGCCGATGACGATGCCCGGACGGGCGGTGTGGATGTCAACGCGGACGCGGTCGCGGGTGCGCTCGATCTCGACCTTCGAGATGCCGGCCCGCTCCATGCCCTTCGTCATCATGCGACGAATGGCGACGTCTTCCTTGACGTAGTCCTTGTACAGCTTGTCGGCGTACCAGCGGGACTTGAAGTCCGTGGTGATGCCGAGCCGGAACCCGTGCGGGTTTACCTTCTGGCCCATTACCGGGTTCCTTCCTTGCTGCTGACGACCACGGTGATGTGGCTGGTCCGCTTACGGATCCGGTAGGCACGGCCCTGAGCACGCGGACGGAACCGCTTCAGGGTCGGGCCCTCGTCCACGTACGCCTCGCTGATGACCAGCGAGTTGGCGTCCGTGTGGTCGTAGTTGTGTGCAGCGTTGGCGATGGCGCTGTCCAGCACCTTGCCAACCGGCACGCTCGCGGCCTGCGGGGCGAAACGCAGGACCGCCTGAGCCTCCGTGGCATCCATGCCACGGATGAGGTCCACCACTCGGCGGGCCTTCATGGGCGTGACGCGGATGTACCGCGCCTGGGCCCTGGCTTCCATGGTTGTCCCTTCGGTGTAAGTCATAGTCAGGTCACCCCGCGTTAGCGGCGCTTCGACTTCCGGTCGTCCTTGACGTGGCCGCGGAAGGTGCGAGTCGGCGAGAACTCGCCGAGCTTGTGGCCGACCATCGACTCGGTGACGAACACCGGGACGTGGATCTTGCCGTTGTGCACCGCGATGGTGTGACCCAGCATGGCCGGGACGATCATCGAGCGACGGGACCAGGTCTTGATGACGTTCTTGGTGCCTGCCTCGTTCTGTACGTCCACCTTCTTGGCGAGGTGGCCGTCGACGAAGGGCCCCTTCTTGAGACTGCGCGGCATCTAAACCCGCTCCTAGCGCTTCTTGTTCGTCTTGCGGCGGCGGACGATGTACTTGTTCGACGCCTTCTTGGGCGAACGAGTACGACCTTCCTTCTTACCCCACGGCGAAACCGGGTGACGGCCACCGGAGGTCTTACCCTCACCACCACCGTGCGGGTGGTCGACCGGGTTCATCACGACACCACGGACGGTCGGGCGGACGCCCTTCCACCGCATGCGGCCGGCCTTGCCCCAGTTGATGTTCGACTGCTCGGCGTTGCCGACCTCGCCGATGGTGGCGCGGCAGCGGGCGTCGACCAGGCGGATCTCACCCGACGGCATACGAAGGTGGGCCATGGTGCCCTCCTTCGCCAGCAGCTGCACGGAGGCACCCGCGGAACGGGCGAACTTCGCGCCGCCGCCGGGCCGCAGCTCGATGGCGTGGATGGTCGTACCGACCGGGATGTTGCGCAGCGCCAGGTTGTTGCCGGGCTTGATGTCGGCGGCCGGGCCGTTCTCGACACGGTCGCCCTGCGCCAGGCCACGCGGCGCGATGATGTAGCGCTTCTCGCCGTCCGCGTAGTGCAGGAGCGCGATGCGCGCGGTGCGGTTGGGGTCGTACTCGATGTGCGCGACCTTGGCCGGCACGCCGTCCTTGTCGTGACGACGGAAGTCGATCACGCGGTAGGCGCGCTTGTGGCCACCACCCTGGTGGCGAACGGTCACACGACCGGCGTTGTTACGGCCGCCCTTGCTGTGCAGGGGGCGGACCAGCGACTTCTCCGGCGTGGACCGCGTGATCTCGACAAAGTCGGCGACGCTGGAGCCACGACGGCCCGGGGTCGTCGGCTTGTACTTGCGGATACCCATTTCTCAGTCCTCGTCCGATTCCGGACGACTCGACCTCACTTAAGAGGTCGGGCCGCCGAAGATGTCGATACGGTCGCCCTCAGCGAGGGTCACGATGGCGCGCTTGGTGTCAGCCCGCTTGCCGAAACCGGTCTTGGTGCGCTTGCGCTTACCCTGCCGGTTGATCGTGTTGACCCCGGTGACCTTGACCGAGAAGACCGCTTCCACGGCCTGCTTGATCTGGGTCTTGTTGGAGCCGGGCGCGACGATGAACGTGTACTTGTTCTCGTCGAGCAGCGCGTAGCTCTTCTCCGAGACAACCGGCTTGACGAGAACGTCGCGCGGGTCGGAGTAGGTCTTGCTGGTAACGGTCGCCTCGCTCATCAGGCGTCGCTCCCTTCGGTCTCAGCGGTCTGGGGGCCAGACACGAAGGACTCGAAGGCGGCCTGAGTGAAGACCACGTCGTCAGAGACGATCACGTCGTACGTGTTCAGCTGGCCCGGCTCCAGGATGTGCACCTGGGGCAGGTTGCGTGCGGAGAGCCACGCGGCCTCGTCGTTGCGGTCGACGACCAGGAGCACGTTCTTGCGCTCCGAGATCTTGCCGAACAGCGACTTGGCGGCCTTCGTGGAGACTCCACCCTCGACCACGCCGGTGACGACGTGGATGCGGGAGTGACGCGCCCGGTCGGAGAGGGCACCGCGCAGGGCGGCGGCCTTCATCTTCTTCGGGGTGCGCTGCGAGTAGTCACGCGGCTGCGGGCCGTGGACGACGCCACCGCCGACGAACTGCGGCGCACGGGTCGAGCCCTGGCGCGCGCGGCCGGTGCCCTTCTGGCGGTACGGCTTGCGCCCACCACCGCGGACCTCGCCACGGGTCTTGGTCTTGTGCGTGCCCTGACGGGCGGCTGCCAGCTGTGCGACGACGACCTGGTGGATCAGCGGGACGCTGGTCTTGGCGTCGAAGATCTCCGCGGGGAGCTCGACGGTACCGGCCTTGTCGCCTGCCGGCGAAAGGATGTCAATGGTGCTCATTACCTCAAGCCCCCTTGGCCGCGGTACGGACCAGGACGAGGCCGCCGTTCGGACCGGGGACCGCGCCCTTGATGAGCAGCAGACCCTTCTCCGCGTCGACCGCGTGGATGGTCAGGTTCTGGGTGGTGACGCGCTCGTTACCCATCCGACCGGCCATGCGCATGCCCTTGAAGACACGCCCAGGGGTGGCGCAGCCACCGATCGAACCGGGGGAGCGGTGCTTGCGCTGGACGCCGTGACCGGCACCGAGGCCCTTGAAGTTGTGACGCTTCATGACACCGGCGAAGCCCTTGCCCTTGCTCTTGCCCGTGACGTCGACCTTGACGCCGGACTCGAACACCTGGGCGGTGATCTCCTGGCCGAGCGTGTACTCGCTGGCGTCAGGGGTGCGGAGCTCCACCAGGTGGCGGCGCGGGGTCACGTCGGCCTTGGCGAAGTGGCCCTTGAGGGGCTTGTTCACCTTGCGCGGGTCGATCTCGCCGAAGGCGATCTGGACCGACTCGTAGCCGTCGCTGTCGTTGGTGCGGACCTGGGTCACGACGCAGGGCCCGGCCTTGACGACGGTCACCGGGACAACCCGGTTGTTCTCGTCCCAGACCTGGGTCATGCCGAGCTTCTCGCCCAGGACGCCCTTAATGTTCTTAGCCATCTCGCGCGTCACCTCAGAGCTTGATCTCGATGTCGACGCCCGCCGGCAGGTCGAGGCGCATGAGCGAGTCAACCGTCTTCGGCGTGGGGTCGAGGATGTCGATGAGGCGCTTGTGCGTGCGCATCTCGAAGTGCTCGCGCGAGTCCTTGTACTTGTGCGGCGACTTGATGACGCAGTACACGTTCTTCTCAGTGGGCAGCGGCACCGGGCCCGCGACCGACGCACCAGTGCGGGTCACCGTCTCGACGATCTTCTTCGCCGAGGAGTCGATGACCTCGTGGTCGTAGGCCTTGAGCCGGATGCGGATCTTCTGTCCCGCCATGGCTACTAGTAGTCCTGTCTCTCGTTAACGCTCTGGAACCCGAGGTTCTGGTAACTCCGCCTCCGACCCACGCGGTCGGGCGTGTCGCATCCCCTCTACGCAGAAGTCCCGAAGGATTTCCCAACCAAGGGGGTGCGGGCCAAAGACCGCGCTGCCGGGGGTGAAACCCCACCGGGTGCCTGGCCGGTGCCCCACTTACGCTTCCCGAAAGATTCCCGTACGTCCGGCCCGCATGGGGCCGACGAGTACTGTGGGACTCGCTTCCGGTCCTCCCGGCGGGAGGCGCGCAGCATTGACACTCAACCGAGCAACCTGGCCAGTGTGCCACACGGGTCATGAGCCTGGCCAATTGGGTCGGGGATCTTACCCCTCCCGAGTGGCTGGTCAAACGCGGGCACGCCCCGGTGCCCCCCCCCTTACCGCATATTCGGTCGAGCGCTCCCCGCTCCCGCCCCTACAGTGACCGGCCGGGCACGGCGTCGTCACGGGGGCACAGACATGCGTACGCACTATCCGCGGACCTCTCATCTGCCCTGGTCCCCCGGGGCCACCTCGGACGACGTGCGGATGACGGACCTCGCCGCGCTGACCGGTGCGGAGGTCGTGGTCACCGAGAAGCTGGACGGCGAGAACACCACGCTGTACGCCGACGGGCTGCACGCCCGCTCCCTCGACTCCGCGCACCACCCTTCCCGCACCTGGGTGAAGGCCCTCCAGGCCCGGATCGGCGCCCGCATCCCGCAGGGGTGGCGGATCTGCGGCGAGAACGTGTTCGCCCGGCACTCCCTCGCGTACGACTCGCTGGAGAGCCACTTCTACGGCTTCTCCGTCTGGGACGGCGACCGGTGCCTGGACTGGGACCGGACCGTGGCGTTCCTCCGCGACCTGGGCATCCCCGCACCTCCGGTGCTGTGGCGCGGGGTGTTCGACGCGAAGGCGCTGCGCGCGCTGAAGCTGGATACGGGGCGGCAGGAGGGGTACGTGGTGCGCCCGGTCGAGAGCTTCCCGGGCGTCGTGTTCGGGCGCCGGGTGGGCAAGTGGGTGCGCCCCGGGCATGTGGCGACGGACACCCACTGGATGCACGCGGAGGTCGTGGAGAACGGCCTCGGACCGGCCGCCGCCCTGTGGGCCGTACGCTCCGGCGCCCCCGTCGACCCGGCGGCCCTCGCCACGTCCGTCGGCACGGGCCCCGGCGACGGGGGCGCCGCCACGGCCCCCGCCGACGCCCCCGCCGCGCTCGCCCCCGCCGACGCCCCCGCCGCGCTCGCCGCCGCCGACGCCCTCGACGCGCTGGGCCGGGGCGGCGACGACCGGCTCGCCGGTGTCCTCGCCGCGCTGCTGCACGGCACCCGCCGCACCACCCTCGCCCCCGCGCTCGCCGGCCCCCTCGGCATGCCGCTCGCCCGCCGCGTCGCGGACCTCGTCGGGCTGTACCCCGCCCTGCACCGTCCCTACCCGGACGAGGAGCGGCGGGCCGGTCTGGCCCGGATGGCGCTCGCCGCCGACCTGAGCGTCCTGCACGCGCTGTCCGGGGTGCTGGCGGACACCCCCGAGGCGCGGGAGCAGGTCGAGTGGTCGGCCCTGCACGCGGAGGAGGTACGGGAACCGGCCGGCCTGAGCGAGGCGTTCGCCGATCTCGCGCCCGAGGCCGGGGCCCGGTGCCTGGCGCAGGCCCGCGAGGCGTACGCGCTGGGCCGCGTCACCACCGCCGACGAGGCGGTCGCCGCGACCTGGCGGTGGCGGTCCGGGGACTTCCCCCGCCTGATCCAGCTGGCCGGCCCCTCGGGCAGCGGCAAGAGCACCTTCGGCCGGGGCCTGCCGGGCACCGCCACCTGTATATCCCTGGACGATCTGCGCCTGGCGAGGGGTTCGCGCGCCGACCAGAGCGCCAACGAGGACGTCCTGCGCGAGGGCCTGGACCGCCTCGACGCCGCGCTCGTCCCGGGCGCGACGGTGGTCTGGGACGCCACCTCGCTCAACCCGCGCCGGCGCTCCCTGGTCCACGCGGTCGCCCGCCGCCGCGACGCCCTCGTCACCCACGCCGTGGCCTGGATCGGCGAGGACGAACTGACCGCGCGCAACGGGCGCCGCGAGCACCCCGTACCCCCGCAGGTGCTGGCGTCGCAGCTGCACCGGTTCGTCCCGCCGTACCCCGGCCAGGCGCACCGCACCTGGTACATCGGCACCAGCGGAACCGTGGAGGACCGGGCCTGATGCGCACGAGCGAGGAGATCTACCACCGGGTCCGCTGGGACGCCCGTTTCGACCCGGCGCGCTTCGTGCTGGGCGTGGCGCAGCGCGGCCGGGAGCCGAAGCGGGTGCCGCTGGACCGGTTCACGCCGGGCGGCGACATCCCCTGGCACCGGGTCCTCTTCTTCGAGGCGGACGGTGAGCTGGTCTGGGACCGGGCGACGGGCACGGACCGCATCGACGCGACGGACGCGGGCCGGATACGGGAGCCGCGCCACCTGCCGTCCCCTTACTTCACGGCCCGCGCCCCGCACACGTACTCGCCGACGACCGGCGCGTGGGAACGGGCGGAGGCCGGGGTCGCGGGGCCTTCGGGTCCGCTGACGGTCCTCACCTGGAACACGCTCTGGGACCGCTACGACAGCGACCGCATCGACACCGCCCGCCGCCGTCCCCTGCTCACCGAGGCCCTGCGCGCGGCGGACGCGGACGTCATCGCGCTCCAGGAGGTGGAGCCCGCGCTGCTCGCGCTGCTGCTGGCCTGCGACTGGATACGCGAGGGCTACGCGCTCGCCACCGACCCGTCCGGCCACGACGTCCCGGACCACGGCCTGCTGCTGCTCAGCCGCCTGCCGGTGAGCGAGGCGGCCGTGCACGTGCTGGGCCCGCACAAGGCGGTCGCGGCAGTGGTCGTCGAGACGGCGGACGGCCCCGTGACGGTGGCGGTCACCCACCTCAGCAGCGACCACTCCCCCGACGGGGCGGCCCGCCGCGAAAGCGAACTGGCCGAGCTGGCAACGGGGTTGGCGGCGGTGTCGGGCGAACTCGTGCTCGTCGGCGACTTCAACGACGGCGGCGACCATCCGCAGACCCGGCTCGCGATGGCGGACGCGTGGACGGAGACGCACGGCCCCGCCGACGACACCCCCACCTTCGACCCGTCGGCCAACCCCCTCGCCGCGGTCTCCTCCCTCTCGGGCCGCGTCTCCCGCCTGGACCGGGTGCTGCTGCGCACGGACCGGCTGCGGGCGCGTACGGCGACGCTGTGGGGGGAGGCGCCGGGACCGGGCGGTCTGTACGTCTCCGACCACTACGGGGTACGGGTGGAGCTGGCCGCGCCCTCCGCGCAGGCCGAAGAGGTCACGGACCGCGTCGCGTCGGCGCTTCCCGGGGCGCGCGTGCACCTCGTGGGCTCCCGGCGCATGGGCTGCGCACGCCCCGGCGCGGACCTGGACCTGTTGGCGGCGCTGCCGGACCTCTCCGGCGTACGGGACCGGCTCGCCACCGCCTTCCCGGAGGCGCGGGGCCTGCGCGAGGTCACGGGCGCCCGGGTGCCGGGGCTGCGCTGGTACGTGGACGGCCTGCGGGTGGACCTGGTCACCGTGGCGACGGGAGCCGTGCCCCCGGCCGAGGCGGTGGCGCGCCGGGCGGAGCTGGGCGAGGCGGCGGCGGTCGCACTGAGCGCGGTGAGCGACGCGGAGGCGGTGCTCCTGGCGGCGGAGCCGCACCGGGAGGCGTTCACCGCGCTCGCCCGGGAGGTCAAGGAGTGGGCGGCGGCCAGGGGTCTGGACTCCGCCCCGTGCGGCGGCCTCCCGGGCATCGCCTGGGCGCTCCTCGCCGCCCGCACCGCGCATGAGGGGGGCGGCCTCCGGGACTTCTTCGCGACGTGGGCGGCGTGGGACTGGCGCGACCCGGTGGGCGAGGGCCCGGCGGACGGCCACCCGGTCACGGTGTACACGCCGACGTCCCCGGTCCGCTCGTGCACGACACAGGTCTCTCCGGCCGGCCGCGACCTGCTCACGGCGGAGCTGTTGCGGGCGTGGGAGATCCTGGACACGGCGGACGCGGACGCCCGCGACCGGCTCTGTGCGCCCCCACCGCTCACCGAGCACCGCGCGTGGGCCCTGGCGGCAGCCGCCCCCTCCGAGGAGGGCCGCCTGCGCGGCCGCCTCCTCGCCCTCACCACCGCGTTGTCCGAGGCGGGGGCACCGGACGCCCGGATCTGGCCGCGCGTCCAGCCGGCGGGCAGCCGCACGGGCTACGCGATCGGCCTGGGCGCGACGCCCCCGGAGGCGCACCGGCTGGCGGAGATCGGGGCGGAGGTACTGCGCGGCCTCACAGCCGCATCGCTGACACCCCTGCCGCTTCCTCCCCTCACGGATCTCGAGGCGCATGACGCCCCTTGAACTGGGGTCAAGCCCCGCATGGCCGTGACTCGTGGAGACCGTTCTATGCGAGTACGTGACTGAATGCCCGCCGCTCTTGTGGAGCGGGTGGACGCTCCGTAGTTTGCTGACCACATCACACCGGAGGGGACCTCAGTGGACGAACTACGCGTGATCGCGGGCGGTCCGTGCAGGAGCGGTGACGACGACAAGTGCGGGAACGGCGACTGCCCGACCGTGTACGAGACGCAGGACCCCGGGATGTTGGCCATGCAGGGATACGACGTGTCCCACCCGACACCCGATGGCGAATCAGTCGTGTTGATTCCGGAAGAGATCCTGAAGGAGGCGGCCCGTGCCCGTGGATGGCTCTGACTCCGTGCTGCTCGACGGCGACGCGTGGCAGGCGTACTTCCGCGACTTCAAGCGCTCCGCCTTCCGGCTCGAAGTGCACCAGACGTACACCATGCCCGCCGAGGCTGAGACGGTCCGTGACTTCCTCGCAGGAGCCGAGCGGCCGGAAGGATTCAACGCGCCGTGGCACCAGACAATCCGGGACCATGCGGTGGCCGGTCGGACGATGACCCGCGCCAAAATCGTGCACCGTCCGCTCACCCCATACAGCCGGTACCTGTTTGAGTGGTGCATCCCCGACAACGTCGCGGCCGGGGAGGACTATCAGGTAGTCGATTCGACCAACCGCCCGAACCCCGGACTGCCTGAACAAGACTTCTGGTTGTTCGACGAATCGACGGTCGTTCACCTCAACTACCGCCCCGACGGAACGCAGATCAATCGAGAACTGATCCAAGAACCGGACATCGGTAAGTATCTCGCCTGGCGGGATCTCGCACTAGAAAGCGCCGTGCCGTTCAGTGCCTATCGAACCTGAAGCACAAGCACGGGAGCGAAAGGATTTGGCGGAGTCCCTGCGGGGACTCCGCCGTGCTTCCGGCCTGAGCGGTGAACGCTTGGCGCTGCGCTGCAACATGAGTCAGACGAAAATCAGCCGGATCGAAACCGGCCGAGCGCTGCCCGCAGTGAATGATGTGGAGCGCATCCTGAAAGCTCTTGCGGTCCCTGATGAGGTGGCCGACGAGCTTCTGCGGCTGGCGCGCCGGGCAAACGTGGATTACGCGTCCTGGCGCGCGTACGCTCGCGTTGGGCTGTACCACAAGCAAGCCGAGTTGAAGGCTCTCGAATCGTCCTCGCGCGTGATGCGGCACTTCCTGCCGGCCATCCCGACCGGCCTCCTTCACGTCCGTGAGTACGCCGTTGAAACGCTGACGCCCATGGTGCCCAGCGATCCGGCGAGGGACGTTGCCAGAGCCGTGCAGGCCCGCATGGACCGACAAGCGATCCTCGATGACTGTTCCCGCTCCTTCTGGTTCCTGCTGACGGAACAGTCCGTGAAGTGGCAACGGGCGAGTCTCGGAGCCATGGCGGCGCAGTGTGCGCACATGGCGGAGGTCAATCGGAAGCCCAATGTGGAGATTGGGATAGTTCCGCAGGGCGTACCGGTTCCGGGTACCCCGATGAATGTCTTCGTCGTCTATGACGACCGCCTGGTGACGGTCGAACTGTTCTCGGGGGAGGTGGTCATGCGCGACCCTCGCGATATCACCCAGCACCTGAATCTGTTTGATTTGTTCTGGTCACACGCCTTGACGGGCGAAGCCGCTTCAGAGTTCCTGGCCGAATCATCGGATGTGTTTATGCGTCAACGCAACTAACTCTTTCTCGGCCCTCGTTGGGGCCTGACTATGGACTCATGGAGAGTGAAGGACCCGGTATCTCGGTGGTCTACAAGCTCCGCCACACGGCTTGAGACGGCCTCTCTCCTCCATGACTTCCGCCCGGCACGGGCGGGGGGCAGTCCTGTCTTTGGGCTGTCGTCCATCCAGGAAGGCACATGATGAACGAGCTGTACGAACTCTCCATCTCCGAGAACGCCGTGTTCAACAAAGCATGCGGTGGCCCCTGCACCGAAGGGTGCGTAACCCTCACCAAGATCGGTGAGAACGCCTGGGCGCTGGGCGACAGCAAGAAGCCTGACATGTCGCCTCTGCGCTTCACCACCGAGGAGCTGAACGCGGCTGGTATCGACCCGGCCCGCTTCACCGTCTCCGCCTGACGGACACCTCATCTCCGACTGGTCTCCGTCCACGCCAACAGGCGGAGACCGGTCGGGCCCTACTCCCCTTGCACAACTCCCTTGCATACCCGAAGGGGAACCAGCCGTGCACCACCATGGGTATCTGTGGACCGGTTCCAGAGAACGGCTCGACCGGGAAGGAGACCGGCGGCCCCCGCACCTCAATCCGCCTCCCCTGCCGGCCGGCGAGGACGACAAGGATGGGCACAAGCTCAATCAGCGCTACCGAGAAGCCGCGTCCGAGTTCCGCTCGGGTGACCTGCCTCCGATGGAAACGGCCCTCTGGCTCATGAAGCCCCCCGCTCTGATCCGAGGGACATGGGACGAGCCAAAGGAAGCTGCCGAATGGCTTGGGGAACAGCTTGCCGAGTACGCCCCCCGGTTCATGTCCGGCGCTGACCGTGACAGTAATCGCCTTGCGATACTGGTCGGCTCCGTCGCCGAACAGCTGGGCCGGGGCGGAGATGCGTCACACGGCTTCTACCTCGAACGGCCCTCGTTCCTCTCTCTGGCCCTGGTGTCCTGCTCCCCGAACCGCACCGCCCCGGAACTGGGCTGCCCGCTTCGGTAGGTCCACGCAGCAACAAAGCTCCGGCCCATTCTGGCCGGTAGCCGAAGTGATCCGGCCATTCGCCTCGATCCGGTCACCTGCCGTGCACCGGAGTGGAAGTCTCCCCGAGGGCCGGATTCGGCCGGTCCACGACTACCAGTCTGGGGAACCGTGAGACGTATCGTCACCGCCTTAGCAGCCATGTTCGCTCTCCTCGTCACTCCGCTGATCGCCGGATCGCCCGCCCAGGCCGCCGACTGGCCGGGGAGCTGTACCACCTCCTACAGCGGACCGCTGGGCGTCGCGACCTGTACCGGAGTCGCCCCGGCGACCAAGTGGCAGGCGATCGATGTCTGTGCCCTGTTCATACCGGGCGTGCTGCTGCCCTACGAGTACTGGGCAGGGGGCAATACGGTCACCGGGAACGGCACATCGACGGTGGTGTGCGGCATCGGTGAGTACGCGGAGAACCATGTCCGTGCGGTCATCCTGGCCGACGGCCGGGTGCACACCCCGATCGTGGGCTGGGGCGGCAAGTGCGTCGACGTGGCCGGCGCATCGGCGCAGAACGCCGCCGCCGTCCAGCTCTACGACTGCAACAACACCACCGCGCAGGACTGGGCCCTGGCCTCCGACGGAACCCTGCGCGCCCTGGGCAAGTGCCTCAATGTGCAGCAGGGCAACACGGCCAACGGCACCAAGGTCGAGCTGTACGACTGCCGCGCGGGCTGGGATTCCGAGCAGTGGCAGTACCGGACCGACGGCTCCCTGATGAACACCCAGTCCGGCCGGTGCCTGGACGCACCTGACAACACCACGGCCAACAAGACCCGGCTCCAGATCTGGGACTGCAACGGCAACGCCAACCAGCACTGGACGATGACGGCCTGACCCACCGCCGGCCGTCAACGCATCCATGCCGCCCGGTGCGAGCGGTCGCGACGGTGCCGGGGTGCGGGTGGTGCCGGGGTGTCGGTGCCACCCGCGCCCGCGTTCCGCGACTGCGGACGGTTGATCCGGCGCTAGCAGTCGGCAGCGTACGAGACGAACCCCGCCCACGCGGTCTCGCCGAAGGCGAGCTGCGGTACGGACAGGTCCTTCGAGTCACGGACGCGCACCGAGCCGGGCGCAGCCGCGACCTCGACGCACTCGTTGCTGTTGCCGTTGTCGCTGTAGCTGCTCTTGACCCACTTCAGCCGAGAAGCGCCGCTGCCAGAGGTCCTGATGATCATGTCTCTCCCAGTACTTGCTCGATGTAGGCCCGCGACTCCCGGGGCGTGAGAGCCTGCGCCCGCATGATCCCACTTCGCAACTCGATGATGCGCACATGCTTTGGGTCAGCGACCGGACGGCTGCCGAACTCCCCTTCGGAACGCCCAACCGCCGAACCGTCCTTGAACTTCAGCACTTCCATCACGCCACCCATTCCCGCGTGGTCCTCGCGATTGGTCGGCATCACCTGGATCTCGACGTTCCGCAACTCCCCCACCTCCAGCAGGTGTTCGAGCTGGCGTCGCAGCACCATTCTGCCCCCGAGAGGGCGCCGAAGCGTTGCTTCTTCCTGCACAAAGCTGAGCTCCGGCACAGGTGAACGGCTGAAGATGGACTTTCGAGCCATACGAGCAGCTACCAGCCCCTCCACCTCGTCGGACGAGAAGGCGGGCCGACGCATCCCGAAGAGCGCCCGCGCGTACTCCTCCGTCTGCAACAGCCCGTGGATGTTGTGGCTCCCGTAAGCCGATAGCTCGACGGCCTGGGCCTCCATCTTGGCCAGCTCACGCATCTTCTTCGGGTACCGCACAGCCGCCAGGTCCTGCTTCATCGCGGCGATCTTCCCGCCCGCCTCGCACACCCCGTCCGCCACGTCCAGGTACTCCGGGCGGGGAATCCGCCTGCCGCCCTCCACCTTGTAGATCAGGTTCTCCCCGTAACCCAGCCGCGTCCCGAACTCCGCCGCCGTCAGACCCGCCGCCTCCCGCCACGCCCTGAGCTGGCGGCCCACGGCGGCGATCACCGCGACACCCGACTCGTCGTCGGGGTCGACGTCCCAGCCAGGTTCGTCCGCCCCGGCGTCGGCCTGCCGCTCCATGCCGATCTCATCCACACTCATCCGTGCCCCGCCTCCCGCGCGTGCCGTTCTTCCTCAACCGTGTACGTCCCCCGGCCGTCACCCCGTACAGCGGGGACAACGCTGGACAAGCTCGGGACAATGACCGTACGTAAGCGCCGAGTCACTGTGCACGGTACGCACGCGCGGCCACCCTGAGTGACGTGAATCGAGAAATCACCCGAACCGAACTTCCCGCTCCCGCGCGCGAGTTCGCCGTGCAGCTCTCCCCCACGCGCCGGGGCGCACGGCTCGCCCGGCTGCTCACCACGGCGCATCTGGGCGACTGGGGGCTCCCCACCGAAACGGCCGCGCACATCGTGGCCGAGCTGGCCGCCAACGCCGCCGCGCACGGGCGCGTGCCGGGCCGGGACTTCCGGCTGAGTCTCACCGTGAGTGATGGGTCGCGGCTGCGGATCGAGCTGACCGACACCCGGGGCGACCGGCTGCCCATGCCCGACTCCCCGGGTCCGTACGCGGAGAGCGGGCGCGGTCTGCTCATCGTCGAGGCGCTGGCGGACCGCTGGGGCGTCGTGGAGGGACCGGTGCCCCGTAAAACGGTGTGGGCCGAGCTCGACCTCGTACCGTGACGGACCCCACCGCGTCGCGGCCGGCCGCGTCCCGGGCCACCGGGTCGCGGTCCTCCACGACGTAAGAAAGGCTTTTAAAGAACCCGGGAAAGAACCAGAACCAACCCCACCCCACCCCGCTCTGACCTGCATCACTCGCGCGAGTGAACTAGGCCAACTGGGCTGGATTCGCCACGGGTTGCCTGGCATATGCTCGCCGCGACAACCCCAGAACATGAAACGGCCCCCGGCGAGACACCAATCTCGGCCGAGGGCCTGACCAACGAGGAAGAAAGCACCTTCCTGATGGCTACCCCGCAGGTTATCGCGCCCCCGCGCGCCCCGTCCGGCTCCCCCGGACCCCACCACGACGTCACGCCGACCTCCGGCGTCATCCACGTCAACATCCGCCACATCTCCGGTTTCACGGTCATCGGCAACCACCTCGCCCAGCACCCGGACCTCTCGCTCACCGCGATCGGACTCGCCGCGCACATCCAGTCGCTGCCAGCCGGGGCCAGGGTCGGCATCAAGTTCCTCGCCGCCCGCTTCCCGGAGAGCGAGGCCCGGATCGCCGCCGCGCTGAAGGAGCTGGAGGCCACCGGTTACCTCCTCCGCAGCCGCGTACGCCTCCCGGACGGCCGCTTCGTCACCCGTACGACCTCGTACAACCAGCCGACCGCCACGGCACCCGCGCCCGCACCCGCACCTCCTCGGCAGAAACCCGCCCCCGTCCCGGCGACCCCGCCCGCCCCGAGGAAGCAACAACCCCCGACCGGGGAACGGCACCCCGCAGCCATCACGCTCCTCGCCGGGCTCCGCCGCCACGCGCCCCAACTCACACTGTCCGCCCGGGACATCAGCGAACTCGCTCCCGCGGTCGCCACCTGGCTTGACCGCGACGTGCGGCCCGCGGCCATCCGGCACGCCCTGACCAGCGACCTCCCGGCCCCCGTCAGACACCCGGCCGGTTTCGTCCGCAACCGCCTCACCGCGCTCCTGCCGCCACCGCTCCCCGACACGGCGGGACCCGCGCGCGCAGCCGTCCCGCTCCAGGACTGCGACCGCTGCGAGCGCGTCTTCCGGGCGCCGGAGCCCGGACACTGCCGGGACTGCCGCGAGGCGGAGACGTACAGAGCCGCCTGACCAGGCGAAACCGGACCGCCCCGGCAGGCGTCTCTCCCCGCATGGAAACCGAACTCACGGCCCCCCGGCGTGAAGCCTTCACCGGCACCGCGGGGCTCCTGACAGCGGTAGTCGGCGCCCTGGCGGGGATCGCGGTCTGGCTTCCGTACGGCCGCAGGGGACTCTTCGGCGCCTTCGAGGGTGAGACCAATCCGGAGGTGCTCCTCCTGGGCCTGCCGGTCCTGGTGGCCGGCGGGACCCTCGCCACCCTGGCCGCCTTCGCCGCCGTACGAGGCAGGTGGCGCACCGCGCTCGGGCTGGCGGCGGCGGTCGCGGCGCTCGCGGCGCTCGGGTACGGCTTCGACGTCCTGGCCGCTCCGCAGGCGGCACAGGACTGCGGATCGCCCTGCTGAGCGGGCTACGCCGGGGGCGCCCCCTCTGCCGGACTCCCGCACTGCGGGAACGCCGAAGACGCACCGGCCCCCACACAGTCTGGTCGCGGTCGGTCACGCATGGTGGAATGTGTACGCCGTACGCGGATTCGACGGAGATTCGACTCGCCTCCGCCCCCGCCTCGGCGCCACGTTGCGTACAGGGGGATATCGACGTGCAGCACGCCACCGGCATGACGTACGAGCCTTCCGGGCCGCGGGAGTCCGCGCTCCGCGCGCTCACCGGCCTCCTCGACGACCACGCCCAACGGCGCGTCGCGGTCGTCGAGGGGCCGCCCGGCATCGGAAAGACCCGGCTGTTGCAGGAGTGGGCCCGGATCGCCACCGCCGCCGGCCGCACGGTGCGCGGCGCCTACGGGGCGCTCGCCTACCGGACGGTGCCCTACGGCATGCTGCTGGACGCCGTCCAGGACACCGCCGCGACCGAGGTGCTGGCCCGCGAATCGGTCGACCGCCCGGCGGACCGGGCGACCCGGCACCGCTCGCACCTGCTGGTCACCGAGGCGGTGCGCACCGCCCTCGCCACTCCCAGGGCGGCGGTCGTGCTGGACGACGTGCAGTGGTCGGACCCCGAATCGCTCGCGGTTCTGGAGCGGCTGGTGCGCACACCCGGGCCCGCCGGAGCGCCGGTCTTCGTGCTCGCCTACCGGCAGGGGGAATGCCCGGCCGGGCTGGCCCGTACGCTCGGCTCGGCCGACGCGTCACACCTGCTGCTGCCCCCGCTGGACGAGGCGGAGACGGCACGCATGCTGCCGGACATGAGCCCCGGCGACCAGGCGCTGCTGGCCCGGCTGGGCCGGGGCAACCCCCGCCACCTGCGGCTGCTGGCCGGGTTACCGCCGGACCGGCTGGCCGAGCTGGCGGAGAGCTATCCGCACCACGGGGGCCGCCCGGGGAGCTGGGAGTGGAGCGAGCCCGCCCGACCGGCGTCGCCGGTGAGCCCCCGGCCGATGCGGGGCATGGGCGAGGCCACCGCGATCCGCTGGGAGTTCGACGGGCTCGACGGGCCGACACTCCAGGTCCTCGCCTCGGCGGCGGTGATCGGCCCCGAGGTCTCGCCGCGCGAGGTGGCGGCGGTGGCGGAACTCCCCATGGAGGACGTCACGGCGGAGCTGGACCTGCTGGTGAACCGGGGGTATCTGGAGGTCGCGGACTGCCGCTTCCGGTTCGTGTACCCGCTGGGGCACCTCGCCGCGTACCGGCAGTTCGGCCCGGCGTGGCGGGCGGGCGCGCACCGCAGGGCCGCCGCGCATCTGATGGGGCACGGGACGGAGTCGTGGGAGTGGGCCGCGCACCTGGAGAAGGCGCTGCCGGAGGTGGGCGCACAGGAGCTGGCGCAGCTCGCCCGTGCGGCGGTCTCGGCGCTGCCGACGGCTCCGGAGCTGAGTATGCGGTGGCTGCGCAAGGGGCTGCACGCGGTGGGGCACCAGGGCGATGAGCTGCCGTTACGCGATGAGCTGGCGATCGATCTGGGGCGGGCGCTCGCCGTGCGGGGGGAGTTCGTGGACGCGCGGGCGGTGCTGCGGCCGGCGCTGGCGGCGTCGGGTGCCCCGGGCCGGCGGGCGCAGGCGCTGCTGGCGCTCATGGACCGGTTGCAGGGCCGGACGGACAGCGCGTACGAGGTGCTCGCCGACCTGACGGACCGCGAACAGGCCACCGCACCCGCCACCGCACCCGCCGCGGCCCCCGCCCCCAAGGCCCCGCACCTGCCGCACGCGGATCTGCCGCACGGCGACGGCGCGGAACTCCAGCTCGCCAGGATCGAGCTGATGAACGGCCGGTTCAAGGAGGCCGCGCGCCGGGCCGAGGTGCTGCTGGCCCGCTCCACCGACGCGGAGGAGTCGCTCGGGCCCTCGGTCCTGGCCGCGATGTGCGCGCTGGCCGGTGGGGACGCGGCCGGTGCGCGCCAAGGCATCGATGAGGCGGCCCGGCTCTGGGACCGGCTGAGCGAACCGGCCCAGTTGCGCACGATGAGCGTGCTGCCGGAGTTCGGGTGGGCCGGTTTCTTCCTGGAGCGGTACGAGAAGGCGAAGCGGCGGCTGGATGTGGCGGTGGGCGTGGCGGGTCTGCACGGCCAGCACTACCTGCTGCCGCATCTGCACACGCTGCGGGCGTGTCTGTACGGGACGACGGACGACCTGGCGGCGGCGGTGGCGGCGGCCGACACGGCGATGGAACTGTCCGAGGCGTCCGGGTCGACGGAGACGGTGGCCCTGGCGGCGGCGTTCCGGCTGCGCCCGCTGCTGTGGAGCCGGGGCACGGAAGCGGCCGGTGAGGCGCTGGCGCTGCTGCGCACCCTGCCGGAACCGCCGGTGGCCTGGTGGCGGGCCGCCCTGGTGTACGCGGAGGTGGAGGTGGGCATCGCGTGCGGGCGGCGGCCGAGCGGGGCGGAGACGGAGCGGCTGCTCGGTCTGCACGACGACGCCCGGCCGGATCCGATGCTGGCATACCGGTGCGAGCTGGCCGCCTCGGTGTACGCGGAGGAGGACGACGAGGAGGCGGTCGCCGCCCTGGTGCGGCGTGCCGAGATGTCGGCGAAGGCGCTGGGGCTGCGGGGCGCACGGGCGGCGGCGGACCAGGCGCGCGCCCGTCTGCTGAGGCTGCGCGGGGACACGGCGTCCGCCCTGGCGGCGGGCGAGGCGGCCGCCGCCGGATTCGAGGCGGCCGGCCAGTTGGTGCGGGCGGGGCAGGCCCAGGTGCTGGCGGCGTGCTGTGCGGGGCTGCCGGGCGACCCGGCGGACGGAGGGAGGGTCGCGGCGGCGCGGGCGCTGTTCGACAAGGCGGGGGCGCACGCGCTGGTGGCCGCGGTGGACGCGGAGGGCTTCCTGCCCCGCGTGCTGGCGGGACTGCGGCGGCGGCCCGTGCTGCCGTGGCCCGCGGTACCGCAGGGGGTCGGGACGGGGCATTCGGTGCTGTCGCCCCGGGAGCGGGAGATCGCGGATCTCGTGGCGAACGGGCTGTCCAACCAGGCGACCGCGCAGCGCCTGTTCGTGAGCGTCCGCACGGTGGAGACCCATCTCACCAGCGTGTACCAGAAGCTGGGCATCCGTTCACGGGCGGCGCTGGCCCGCGCCCTGGACCGTATGGACCCCCGCTGACGTCTCATCCGGTGGCGCCGGCGGGCAGGGCGGCGGGTTCGGCCTCGGCGGGCGCGGCCGGGCCGGCCGGCGCGGCCGGGCCGGCCGGCGCGCCGAACAGGTCGCGGTACAGGCCGGGGCGGGCGGTGAGTTCGGTGTGCGTACCGGAGTCGGTGATGCGGCCGCCGTCGAGGACGATCGTCAGGTCGGCGTTGCGGACGGCGGAGAGCCGGTGCGAGATGACGACCCGGGTCACCTTCAGTTCGCTCAGGGCCGCGTCGACCTGCTGTTCCGTGAGGGCGTCCAGGTGGCTGGTCGCCTCGTCGAGGAGCAGCAGGCGAGGGCGGTGGATGAGGGCGCGGGCCAGGGCGACGCGCTGGCGCTGCCCGGCGGACAGGGCTGCGCCGCCCTCGCCGACGGGGGTGTCGTACGCCATCGGGAGCCGCCGCACGTCCTGGTGGAGCCCGGCGATGACGCAGGCGCGTTCGATCTCGGACTCGTCGGCGTCGGGACGGCCGAGGAGGAGGTTGTCACGGATGCTGCCGCTGAAGAGGCGGAGTTCCTGGAGGACCGCGCCGAAGCCGGCCCGGAGTTCGGCGGGATCGATGTCCCGGACGGGTACGCCGTCGAGGAGCACCTCCCCGTGCTGCGGGTGGAGGAGGCCGAGCATGAGGAGGCCGAGGGTGCTCTTGCCGGAGCCGGTCCGGCCGACGATGCCCAGCTTGCCGCCCGCCGGGAGTTCCGCGGAGACACCGTCGAGGACGGGGGCGGCGTCGTGGTGGTAGCCGAAGCCGACGCCGCGCAGGGACAGGGCGAGCGGGCCGGTTCCGGGGAGCACCGCGTCACCGGGGGTCTCGGCCGGGGTGTCCAGGACGTCGTAGACGCGTTCGATCTGGGCACGCATGGTGGAGAAGCTCTGGGTCGCGGTGACCAGGGTCTGGATCGGGTTCAGGACGGACAGGGCCAGCGAGTTCGCGGCGAGCATGGTGCCCAGTGACATCTGGCCGGCGAGGACGAAGCGCAGCCCGCACCAGAGCAGGATCAGGGGCGCGAGGACGGCCAGGGTGGACTGGGCGGCCTGCACCCAGGCGGCGGTGCCGGCCCGGGTCGCCATGGCCTTCTGGTACCGGTCGAAGAGGGTGCGCCAGTGCTCGCGGACCCGCTCCCCCGCGCCGTTGGCCCGTACGGGCACCATCGCGTCCAGGGTCTCGACGAGGTAGCCCTGTTCCTCCGAGCGGAGGGTCAGCTCGCGTTGCGCGAGGCGCTTGATCCGCCCGTACGCACCGGCCAGGACAGCGCCCTGGAGGGCAGCCAGCAGGAACACGACGGGCAGGTAGCCGGGCACCATCACGCTCAGGATCGCCGCGTAGATGAGCAGGGTGCTGCCGTCGAGCGTGGCGGTCAGCAGGTGCTGGGTGAGGATCTCCCGGGTGCTGGAGACACTCTGGACGCGCAGCATGAGATCGCCGCGGGACCGCTGGAGGAAGAAGCGGATCGGCAGCCGCCACAGATGGTCGATGAACCCCTGCGTCAGCTCCGCGTCCGAGCGCACCCGCAGCCGGACCATGAGCAGCTGGCGCAGCAGGGCGAGCACCCCGTAGAGCAGCACCGAGCCGAACAGGGCGACGGCCAGCGTCCCCATGTCCACCGCCCCCTGTCCGGGCACGACCCGGTCCACCGCGACCTTGGTGGCCAGCGGCAGGGCGAGCCCCAGCACCTGGAGGAGCCCGGCGATCAGGGTGATCAGGGCCAGCATCCGCCGGTTGCCGGGGGCCGCGACGAACTCGCGCACGTACCGCACCAGCGGCAGCTGCCGCCACGGCATGCGGCGGCGTACGAAGCCGGGTCCCGGCGCCATGGCGAAAGAGACACCGCCGTACGCCTGCCGGAACTCCTCGTGGTTCTGCCGGTAGCGGCCGAGCCCGGGATCGGCCAACCGCACACCGCGCCGGGTCACCGACTCGACCACGACGAGGTGGTGCCGGGCCAGGAACGCCACCCGGGGCAGTGTCCCGGAGTCCCAGTCCTCGGGCCGGGAGCGGTCGGTACGCACGTCGAGGCCGTAGTCACCGGCAACCCGCACCAGCCGGCCCAGCCCGACGCCGTCGCGCCCCGGGCCCAGGCGCTCGCGGCACTCGGCGACCGGAGCCTGGTGCCCGTAGTGGCCGAGGACCATCGACAGACAGGCCGCTGCGCACTCGGTCTGCGCCAGCTGCTGCCGGAACGGCACCCGGACCGGCCTGCTGAGGAGCGTACGGAACATACCTGAACTCCCGGACTGCTGCGGCGTATTGGGCCGCACGCGGATTCTCCCGACACCTGTGGCGCGGAGGGACCGCGCCGGTCGATCGTCCGCGCCGGCCGCGCGCCGGACATCGTGGATTCCCGCAGTCCCCGGCGCGTCCTTCACTGCGGGTTTCCCGGATACCAGCCCTCAGCGGCCGTCCTAGCTTGTTCCCGGCGCCGCACCGGTGGCGTCGGAAACAAGCCGCTTCAGGCCGATCAACGAGGAGTAACCCATGCAGAACGAGCAGCAGGGCATCGACGAGCTGCTGGCCGGCTACAGCACCTACACCGACTCCGAGGAGCTGGTGGCGGCCGGGGCCGCGCCGTCGGTCATCGCCACCATCACGCTGACGAACACCGAGACCACGATCCTCACCCCGGAGACGTCGATCACCACGCTCCCCTGCTACCTCGCCTGATCCAGGTTCCGGGTGCCGTGCGCCGGCCGGCGCACGGCACCCTCCGAAGGGAGTAGTGCTCTGCCGTGTCCGTCACCGATGTGGGCCGTACGGTCCTCGCGCCACCCCCGCTCGACGCGGCCGGGGAGGTCAACACGCTGCTGTCCGAACTCGGCCTCGGCACCCTGCGGGAGGAGCAGGCGGGTGCGTACGCCGGGCGCAACGACAACTGGTTCGGCCCGACCACCACCGGGGCCGCCGTCTTCGTCAAGCGGATGAACGGCCCGGACGTGTCCCGGCGCCTCGACCGCATGGCCGCCTTCGACCGGGCCCTCGCGCTCGCCCGGCAATGCACGACCCTCAGCTGGGACACCCCGCAGCTGCTCGGGCTGCGCCCGGCGTCCGGTCTCGCGGTCTTCGCGCTGCTGGACGGCGCCGAGTCCCTCTCCGACCTCGCGCCGGAGGGCGAACTGCCGGTCGAGCTGTGCCGCCGTACGGGGCGCGCCCTGGCCGAGGTGCACATGCTGCCGTGGCCCGACGCACCGGCCGGCCCGGCGGACGCACCGGTGGCACCGGTCATGCGGTTCCTGGACTTCCTCAGCGAGAAGACCTGGCAGACCTCCAGCGCCGCCGAGCTGGAGCTGTGGTCGCTGCTCCAGCACGACGCCGCGCTCGCCGGCGGCCTGCGCGCCCTGCCGCACGGTGGCACATCGGGCCTCGTACCCAGCCACGGGGATCTGCGCCTGGACCAGTTCCTGCTGCACGGGGACCGGCTCCATCTCACCGACTGGGAGGAATTCCGGCCGGCCGAACCGGAGCTGGACCTCGGCGGTCTGGTCGGCGAACTCGTCCACCGCGCGGTCCGCTGTCTCACGGACACCCTGGACGACGGGCTCGCGGACGACCCGCGGGCGGCCCATGCCGCGATCATGAGCCGGGGCCGCCTCGCCCTCGCCCGCATCCGGCCCGGGGTCGGCGCGCTCATGGAGGCGTACCGCGCCGTACGCGGCCCGGTCGACCCGGCCCGGATCGCCGCACGCGCCGGCTGGCACCTGTTCGACCGCATCCTCGCCGGGGCCCGGCACTCCAACCGGCTCCACCCGCTCGACCGCGCCCAGGCCGGAATCGGCCGGGCCCTGATCCTCGCACCGCAGCGCTCTTCCGGCGCGATCGGACTGACGGAGGCACACTGATGGACCGCCCGGCCACCGGCACCATGCCCGGCCCGCAGGAGGCACCGCCCGCCGCCGAGGACACCGGCCTGTCCGGCCGGCTGGCCGCGCTGCTGGACACCGTCACCGTCGACCTCGCCGCCACAACCGTCACGGTCGACGGCCGCGACCACACCTTCGAGCAGCCGCAGCACGCCCGCGCCGCCCTGCGGAACGCGCTGTACGACTCCTGGCACGCGGGCATGGTGCCACCGCCCGAATCGGCCCGGCCCGAGGGCCCTCCCCGGGGCGGCGGCGCACTGGAACGCGCGCTCATCGACGCCGTACCGCACCGGAGGACCCGGATCACCGCCGCCGTGACCGGCATCGCCGCGCCCGGAACCGACCAGGGCGCCGAGGGCCTCGTCGTGGAGCACCAGGGCGTACGGCTGTGCGTCCCGCGGTCCGCGGTGACCGGCCCGGACCTGACGCCGGGCGCCTCGGTCCTGGTCGACGTCCCGGCCGTCCGGCCGTGGCTGTCGCCCGGCTTCCTGCTGGTGCACGGTTCGGCCGGGGGAGCCCGGCGCGGGGGCGCCGGCCTGGTGCGGGTCTATGTGCACCTGCCCCGTGCCGAGGACGCCGCACCGGTCTGGGGGGCCGTGCTCGGCGCGCTGGAGGGGCTGGGGGTGCCGTACCAGGCCAAGGTCCTCTCGCACCCGCGCCACTATCCGCGCCGGGACGCCCTCGTCGTCTACCTGGGCGACGCGCACGCGGACGCGGCGGCCACCGTGGCCGAGGCGGTGGAGCGCTTCCGTGGCGGGTCCGAGGGGGACCCGGTCATCGGTGAGGAGACGTCGGTCTTCGCCGCCCGGCTCGCCCCCGGGGTGGCGCTGGCCAGGGAGCCGGCCGACCCGCGGCCCGGGTGGCGGGGCCTGAGCTTCGGGCAGCACCGGGCCGCCGCCGTCGCCGACGGGCTGGTCGAGCACGCCACCGCCCCGGAGGCCGGGACCCGGACGGAGGCGGTGCGTGTGGCGCTGCTCAGGGCCGGGATCAGGCCGTCCGCCCCGGAACGCAACCTCTGAGCCGGGCCGCCCCGCCCGGCACAGCCGAAGGGCCCCGTCCCACCGCGCGAGGCGGTGGGACGGGGCCCTTCTTGGTGCTCTGTGCGGAGCAACCAGGTCAGACGAACAAGTGATTACTTGTTGATCTTGGTGACCTGGCCGGCGCCCACGGTCCGGCCACCCTCACGGATGGCGAACTTCAGGCCCTCTTCCATGGCGACCGGCTGGATCAGCGCGACGGACATGACGGTGTTGTCACCGGGCATGACCATCTCGGTGCCCTCGGGGAGGGTCACAACGCCCGTCACGTCCGTGGTACGGAAGTAGAACTGCGGGCGGTAGTTGTTGAAGAAGGGGGTGTGACGGCCACCCTCGTCCTTCGACAGGATGTAGGCCTGGGCCTCGAACTCGGTGTGCGGCGTGACCGAACCGGGCTTGATGATGACCTGGCCGCGCTCGACGTCCTCGCGCTTGATGCCACGGAGGAGCAGACCGACGTTCTCACCGGCCTGGCCCTCGTCGAGCAGCTTGCGGAACATCTCGATGCCGGTGACCGTGGTGGTGGTCTTCTCCTGCTTGATACCCACGATGTCAACGGTCTCGTTGACCTTGAGGATACCGCGCTCGATACGACCGGTGACGACGGTGCCACGACCGGTGATCGTGAAGACGTCCTCGATCGGCATCAGGAACGGCTTGTCGACGTCGCGCTCGGGCTGCGGGATGTTCTCGTCCACGGCCTTCATGAGCTCGAGGACGGTGTTGCCCCACTCCTTGTCGCCCTCAAGGGCCTTGAGCGCCGAGACCTTGACGACCGGAAGGTCGTCGCCCGGGAACTCGTACTCGGAGAGCAGCTCGCGGACCTCGAGCTCGACGAGCTCCAGGATCTCCTCGTCGTCCACCATGTCGGCCTTGTTCAGCGCGACGACGATGTACGGCACGCCGACCTGGCGGGCCAGGAGCACGTGCTCCTTGGTCTGCGGCATCGGGCCGTCGGTGGCGGCGACCACGAGGATGGCACCGTCCATCTGCGCGGCACCGGTGATCATGTTCTTGATGTAGTCCGCGTGACCCGGGCAGTCGACGTGAGCGTAGTGACGCTGCTCAGTCTGGTACTCGACGTGCGCGATGGAGATGGTGATACCGCGCTGGCGCTCCTCGGGAGCCTTGTCGATCTGGTCGAAGGCCGAGGCCTCGTTCAGGTCCGGGTACGCGTCGTGCAGCACCTTGGTAATGGCGGCCGTGAGGGTCGTCTTACCGTGGTCGATGTGACCGATGGTGCCGATGTTGACGTGCGGCTTAGTCCGCTCGAACTTCGCCTTCGCCACTGGGTCCTCCTGTGGAGTGGTTCTGTACGCCTTGCTTCATCGGCGCCAGGTGATCTTTGCTGGGATGCCGGCCCCCGGGGGCATTCTCCGCGAAGTGTGAACTCCGCGACGAATGCCCCACGGGCTCCGGTGACAAGCCTAAAGCGTGAGCTCGGGAGAGTTACTCGCCCTTGGCCTTCGCGATGATCTCCTCGGCGACGTTCCGCGGAACCTCGGCGTAGGAGTCGAACTGCATCGAGTAGCTTGCGCGACCCGAGGTCTTGCTGCGGAGGTCTCCGACGTAGCCGAACATCTCCGAGAGGGGCACGAGGCCCTTCACGACGCGAGCGCCGCTGCGCTCCTCCATGGCCTGGATCTGGCCACGGCGGGAGTTGAGGTCGCCGATCACTTCACCCATGTAGTCCTCGGGCGTGGTGACCTCGACCGACATCATCGGCTCCAGGAGCACGGGGGACGCCTTGCGGGCACCCTCCTTGAACGCCTGCGAACCGGCGACCTTGAACGCCAGCTCGGACGAGTCGACCTCGTGGTAACCACCGTCGAGAAGGGTGACGCGGACGCCGACCATCTCGTAACCGGCCAGGATGCCGAACTGCATGGCTTCCTGAGCACCCGCGTCCACCGAGGGAATGTACTCACGGGGGATGCGGCCACCGGTGACCTTGTTGACGAACTCGTACGACGCGTCGCCGCCCTCAAGGGGCTCGATGGCGATCTGCACCTTCGCGAACTGGCCGGTACCACCAGTCTGCTTCTTGTGCGTGTAGTCGATGCGCTCGACGGCCTTGCGGATCGTCTCGCGGTACGCCACCTGCGGCTTGCCGACGTTCGCCTCGACGCGGAACTCGCGCTTCATGCGGTCGACGAGCACCTCAAGGTGAAGCTCGCCCATACCACCGATGATGGTCTGGCCGGTCTCCTCGTCGGAGTGCACCTGGAAGGACGGGTCCTCCTCGGAGAGGCGCTGGATGGCGACACCCAGCTTCTCCTGGTCACCCTTGGACTTGGGCTCGATGGCGACCTCGATCACCGGCGCCGGGAAGTCCATGGACTCCAGGATCACCGGGTTCTTGTCGTCGCACAGCGTCTCACCGGTGGTGGTCTGCTTCAGGCCCATGACGGCGATGATGTCGCCGGCGCCCACCGAGTCGATCTCCTCACGCTTGTTCGCGTGCATGCGGTAGATCTTGCCGATGCGCTCCTTCTTGCCCTTGACGGAGTTCAGCACCGCGGTGCCGGCGTCCAGGCGACCGGAGTAGATCCGGACGAAGGTGAGCTTGCCGAGGTGCGGGTCGCTCGCGATCTTGAACGCGAGCGCGGAAAGCGGCTCGTCGTCCGAGGGCTTGCGCTTGACCACGGTCTCGGGGTCCTTGGGGTCGTGGCCCTCGATGGCCTCGACGTCCAGGGGGGAAGGCAGGTAGCGGACGACCGCGTCGAGCAGGGGCTGGACGCCCTTGTTCTTGAACGCCGTGCCACAGAACACCGGGGTGACGGTGGCGGAGTCGGCACCGCCCCTGGAGGCCAGGGTGATGCGGCGGACCGCCTCGTGCAGCTGGTCCTGGGTGGGCTCGGTGCCCTCCAGGTACAGCTCCATCATGGTGTCGTCGTTCTCGGCCACGGCCTCAAGGAGCTTGCCGCGCCATTCCTCGGCGGCCTCCTTGAGGTTGTCCGGGATGTCGACGACGTTGTACATCTCGCCCTTGGCGGCCTCTTCGGGGTACACGAAGGCCTTCATCGACACGAGGTCGACAACGCCCGTGAAGCCGGCCTCGGCGCCGATCGGCAGCTGCATGACGATCGGGGTCGCACCGAGGCGGTCCACGATCATGTTGACGCAGCGGAAGAAGTCGGCGCCGGTGCGGTCGAGCTTGTTGACGAAGCAGATACGCGGCACGCCGTAGCGGTCCGCCTGACGCCAGACGGTCTCGGACTGCGGCTCGACGCCGGCCACACCGTCGAACACGGTGACAGCGCCGTCGAGGACGCGGAGCGAACGCTCCACCTCGACGGTGAAGTCGACGTGACCCGGGGTGTCGATGATGTTGATGGTGTGGTCAACATCATTGAGCGGCCAGTGACAGGTCGTCGCGGCGGACGTGATCGTGATGCCGCGCTCCTGCTCCTGCTCCATCCAGTCCATCGTGGCGGCGCCGTCGTGGACCTCGCCGATCTTGTACGAAACGCCGGTGTAGAACAGGATCCGCTCAGTGGTGGTCGTCTTGCCCGCGTCGATGTGGGCCATGATCCCAATATTGCGGACCTTGGCCAGGTCAAGCGAAGTGGTGGCCATAAGGCTCAGTCTTCTCTCGGTCTCGATGGGGGTAGCGACTACCAGCGGTAGTGCGCGAAGGCCTTGTTGGACTCGGCCATCTTGTGGGTGTCCTCACGCTTCTTGACGGCAGCGCCAAGACCGTTCGAGGCGTCGAGCAGCTCGTTCATGAGCCGCTCGGTCATCGTCTTCTCGCGGCGGGCGCGGGAGTAACCGACGACCCAGCGCAGCGCGAGGGTGGCGGCGCGACCGGGCTTGACCTCGATCGGCACCTGGTAGGTGGCGCCACCGACACGGCGGGACTTGACCTCGAGCGAGGGCTTGACGTTCTCCAGCGCGCGCTTCAGCGTGATGACCGGGTCGGCGCCGGTCTTCTCACGAAGACCCTCCATGGCGCCGTACACGATCCGCTCGGCGGTGGAACGCTTGCCGTCGAGCAGGATCTTGTTGATCAGCGACGTGACAAGAGGAGAGCTGTAGACCGGGTCGATGATGACCGGGCGCTTCGGGGCGGGGCCCTTACGAGGCATTCTTACTTCTCCTTCTTGGCGCCGTAGCGGCTGCGGGCCTGCTTGCGGTTCTTGACACCCTGGGTGTCGAGCGAGCCGCGGATGATCTTGTAACGAACACCCGGCAGGTCCTTCACACGGCCACCACGCACGAGCACGATGGAGTGCTCCTGCAGGTTGTGTCCCTCACCCGGGATGTAGGCCGTGACCTCGATACCAGAGGTCAGACGCACACGCGCGACCTTCCGGAGCGCGGAGTTCGGCTTCTTCGGGGTGGTCGTGAACACACGCGTGCAGACGCCGCGGCGCTGGGGCGAACCCTCCAGTGCGGGCGTCTTGTTCTTCTCGACCTTGTCCTGCCGGCCCTTCCGGACCAGCTGCTGGATCGTAGGCACTACTTCTCCGGTTTCTGTGTGCCGTCGGTGAAACTAACCTGGAACATCGCCGACCCACGCGGTCGGGTGTGTCGAATCACGCAAGCTCCTGCCGCAAGGCACGAAGAGCACGGATCACGGTGGCCAAAGACAGACTCGCCATGCGGTTGAGGACACGCACACGAGCCCAGGCACACCCCAGGCACAAGGTCTGAGCGTACCTACCTCACGGACTTGGGTCAAAACAAATGCTGTCCAGGCCAGGAGTGGCGGCCCCGGACCGGAATCGGGGTGCGCCTGTCGCCCCTCACCACGGAAGGGGACGCGATCCGCCGCACACCGGGCCGGCGTCGCCCCCTCCCCGGATCAGCGAGCCGGGTGGACGCCCCGGCCATCAGCCGGTGGGCCGTCGCCGTGCCCGCGAGGTCGCCCATCCGTTCCGCGGCCGTGAGCGCGGTCCGCCGGCGCGCCGGCTGGTCCCGCCACGGACCCCGCGGCGCGGAGTGGGCGGCATGTGCCCAGGACAGTTGCCGGCATGCGACTCGAACCCGGATCACACCGTCTGCCGCACCGCGCGCAGCAGACGGGGCTCACCGGCGAGGGCCGCGGCTGCCTGGGCCAGGCCCGAACCCGGGTAGCGCCCCAGCCGCGGCCGGGGCGCTGAGCGCCAGGTACGTACGGGAGAAGATCCGTCGGACTCCGCTCTCCCCCATGGCGTCCGGCCTCGCCCGGGGCTGACCCAGTTCGGCGGCGAAGGTGCCGAGCGGAAGCGAGGGGTACACGGCTGCCCGTGCCGAAACGACGGACAGGGCAAGGGGCAGGCCCCCGGTCGCGCCGATGATCGCGTCGACGGCCGTCGGCTCGGCACCGACCCGCTCGGCACCGAGCCGCCGGGCCAGCAGCTCCACCGCCTCCCGCCGCGCCAGCACGTCCAGGATCAGCAGGCGGGCGCCCTCGGCCACGACCAGGCCGTCCAGCCGGTCGCGGCTGGTGATGACCACCGTGCCCGTGCCCGGCAGCAGCGCGCGTACCTGCTCCTCGTCCCGCGCGTTGTCGAGCACCACCAGCATGCGGCGGGACGCCAGCAGGCTCCGGAAGAGCCCGGCGCGGGCCCCCAGCCCTTCGGGTATGCGCGAGAACGGCACGTCGA
Organism: Streptomyces sp. ATexAB-D23; assembly: GCF_000373645.1. Taxonomy (GTDB): domain Bacteria; phylum Actinomycetota; class Actinomycetes; order Streptomycetales; family Streptomycetaceae; genus Streptomyces; species Streptomyces castrisilvae. The sequence goes on from NZ_KB892002.1 coordinate 495,263, forward strand.
GGGCTTCCAGGAAACCGCGCAGTGCCTCTCGTGGAGAGACCTCGTCGGCCGCGTCGTACCCCCTCAGGTTCACGTAGAGGTGACCGTCCGGGAACCGGTCGGCCACCCGGCGCGCCCAGTGCAGCGTCAGGGCCGTCTTGCCCACCCCGGCCATGCCGGACACCACCGATACGGCGCCGGCACACGGCGTCCCGTCCAGCTCGCCCAAAGGCGCGTCGAGGAGGCCCAGTTCCGTCTCCCTGCCCACGAAGTGCGGTGTGGTGGCGGGCAGTTGCTCCGGCCGCGCGCCCGAGGAAGCGGAGCCGGTACGGCTCCCGCCCACGGCGAGGGCGCGGGGCCTGTCGAGGAGACCGGGACGGTGATGCAGGATGTCGTCGTACAACCGGCTCAGACCGGGCAGCAGGTCGAGACCGGTCTCCTGGGTCACGACACGACGCGCCTGCCGGTAGGCGTCGAGCGCGCCGGAGACGTCCCCGATGCGGTACAGCCCCAGCATCAGCTGCCCCCAGGCCCGCTGACGCAGCGGATGCCGGTCGAGCATGGCCCGCAGGCTGCAGACCGCGCCGGCCGGACTGCCCATCTCCAGCATCGCCTCGCCCCGGTCCTCCTCAGCGATCAACCGCCGTTCCGTCGCCCGTTCGGCCAGTGCCGTCAGTGACGGCGACAGCGGCAGCCCGGCCAGCGGCGTCGTACCCCGCCACAGTCCTAAGGCGGCGGAGAGCTCGGTCTCCGCGACAGCGGGGTCGCCCGCGGCCAGGGCCGCGCGCCCCCGTTCGGCCGCCGCGTCGAACCGGTCCAGATCACGTTCGCCCGGTTCCACCCGCAGCAGGTAGCCACCCGATGCCTGCGGCATGCGCTCCCGCGTACCCCGGTCCAGCGACTTGCGCAGACCGCGGGCGTACGTCCGCAGGTTGGCCGCGCCGGACGCCGGAGGCGTGTCGCCCCACAGCACCGTGGTGAGTTCGTCGGCGCCGACCGTCTCGCCCGGGCGCAGCACCAGGGCGGCGAGCAGAAGCCTCTGTTTGACGGAGCCAAGGGGAAGCTCACGGCCGTCCCGAACCACTCGCAGGGGGCCAAGAACGTCGAAATGCACATACACCGCCCCCTGTGACCCCGAAGGGCCACGCCCCTTTACGAAAATTGTGCGCAGGTTATACGGAGGCCGTCGGTCATGTCACCTAGCATTCCGCCATCCCTATGGAGCGGACCCACGAAATGCCTGCTCAACGACCCCGCCCCCCACCCCTCAGGTCGTGTCGACGGAGTTTTCCCGGATTTCACTGAGTCGCTTTTCGGATGATTCACCAGGAGGTTGTGCATGAGGTTCGAAATACTCGGCCCGACCCGTGTCGTCGCAGGCGAGGCCGTGCTCGACGTCAAGGCCGCGAAGATGCAGTTGCTGCTGACCGCTCTGCTCGTCCGGGCGGGGCAGACGGTGACCACCCCACAGCTGGTGACCGAGCTGTGGGGCGATCTGCCTCCCCGCCGCGCCCTGGCCGCGCTCCACGTGTACATCTCACAGCTGCGGAAGTCGCTGGCCGCACTCCGCGAGGCGGGTGCGCCGGGCGCCGGAGGAGATCTCTCCGTGGCATCGCTCGTCACCGGCAGCTCGGGGTACGTCTTCCAGCTGCGCGAAGCCGGGCTCGATCTCCTCGATCTCCAGAACCTGATGGCGCGGGGACGGGCCTGCGCGAAGGCCGGTCAGCACGAGAATGCCTCCCGGTTGTTCCGGCGCGCTGTCGGACTGTGGCGGGGCCCGTGGCCCGGCGAGGGGGCGGAGGGCCCGATCATCAGCGGGTTCGCCACGTGGGTGAGTGAGGCGCGGATGGAGTGCTCCGAGCTGCTGATGGAGGCCCACCTCGCCGCCGGGCGCCACCGGGAGGTCATCGCACCCCTGCGCGCGCTCATCGCGCAGCACCCGCTCCGTGAGTCGTTCCACCGGCTCCTCATGCTGGCCCTGTACCGGTCGGAGCGGCAGGGGGACGCCCTGATGGTGTATCAGAATGCGCGGCGCTCCCTGAACCAGAGCCTGGGCGTGGAACCCGGCAGGCGCTTGAAGCAGGTGCAGCATCAGATCATCTGCGCGGACCGCTGCCTGGACCTGTCGGAATCCTGATCCGCCGGCCGGTCACGTCGGGCGGGCTGTCAGGTGGAAGCGTCGGCTCCGGTCGGGTCGGCGGTGCCGGCGGCGTCGCCCGGCACCGTCCGGCGCGCACGGGCCACCGACGGCCCGATCGCCGCGACACCCACCAGGAAGATCGCACCCATCGCCAGCCATCCCTCCGCCGTGTGGCCCACCACCAGCACCGACACCACGGCGGGGCCGACCGTCGCCTGCACCACCATGTGGAGGTGGAAGGCACCGAGGTACTCACCCCGGGCGTGCTCGGGGGCGAGTCCGAATCCCAGGCCGAAACCGCTCGCGGACTGCCAGAGTTCGGCCAGGGTGAGAAGCAGGACGGCACAGAGCACGATCCCGCCGGTGGCCACGTTCCCCCACGCTCCGCCCAGGGCCAGCGCGGCACACGCGGCGGCACTGACGAGGCCGGCCCTGCGGGCCGCGGTGACAGCACCGTCGAGGGTGTCCGCGCCCCGGGAGGCCGCCACCTGGAAGAGCACCACCAGAACCGTGTTCACACCCATGATCAGCGGGACGATCCCGTGCGGGAGGTCAGTGCTCTGCACGATCCACAGCGGTATCCCGACCAGGAGTACGGCACTGTGCAGGGCCAGCAGGCTGGAGGCGCCGACCACGGCGAGGAACGGCCTGTCACGCAGCGCGCGGAATCGGCCCGCTCCTCCGCCGCCGGACTTGACGACGGTCGCCGGCAGCCCCAGCACCAATGAGGCGGCCAGCAGGAAGGTGAGCCCGTTGCCCAGCGGCAGCGCCTGAAGCGCCATGCCTCCGAGGCCGATCACTGTCGCCGAGAGCAGGGTGCCGACGGTGAAGCCCACGTTGAAGAGCGAGCGCAGGGCGGCACGGGCCGTCACCCTGTCCTGCTCCGGGATCAGCTCCATGACCAGGGCGCCGAAGGCCGGGCCGCAGCCGAATTCGAGTGCGCCGATGAGGATCACCAACGGGAAGAACAGCACGGGTGAGTGCACGAGCGGATACAGCGCGTACGCCCCGGCGAGTATGAACAGGAGGATGGCCAGCAGACGCCGGGCGCCTGTCCGGTCGGTCATCCGGCCGAGCAGCACGCTGGACACGAACCCGCTGAACCCGGCGAGGGAGAGACCGAGGCCCACCGTGGCCACCGGCAGGTCGGCGACCAGGACGAAGTAGACCGCCGAGCCGGACAGGAAGAGTCCGTTCCCCATGCTGTCGAGGAAGTGCAGGATCCCCAGCCGCCGGGCTGGGCCGGTAAGTGTGGAGAAGTTGTCCCGGACGAATTTTCTCAGCATGTGGGTGACCGATCGACGGAAGCGGGCGGAAGAGGGGGCAGGGTGTCGAAAGCAGGACGTGCTCAGCCGGCCGGGGGCGACCCGGGGGCGGTGGAGGGAAGGCCGGGCGCGGGAGCGGGAGCGACCACCACACCGGTGGGAGCGGACGCCAGGCAGGCAGCAGCGACGCCCTCGACGTCGTCGCGTGTCGTGGCGCGCAGCCGGTTCTCGTAGTCACGGAGCCAGTGGGGCTCCAGACCGCTCGCCAGCACTCCGGTCAGGGTGGAAGCCGTGCCCGAGCGTGAGGAGCAGGCCATCGCCATCGAGCCGACGGCGTAGTTGCAGGCGCCGGCGAGCTCCTCCGCAGTGAATCCACCGTCCGCGAGCCGGTGCAACTCCTCCCGGATCAGAGCCAGGGCGCGTGCCGCTCCGTCGGTCCTGACATCCGCCTCGACGGTGAACGCGGCCGTCCGGCCGAGCGGATCGAGCACTGCCCGGGGGGCGTATGCGAGGCCCTCCCGCTCGCGGAGCACACGGGTCAGCCGACTGCCGTAGTAGCCGCCGAGCATCAGCACCGCGAGTTGGAGCGCGGGGTAGGAGCCGTCCCCTCGGCCGGGGACGACGCCGCCCAGCCTGATCAGGGTCTGCGGGGTCTCCGGCAGCAACAGGGTGACCGGCTCCGTCCGTGGCCGGCCCGGCTCCGGGGCGGTCCCGTCACCGTCACCGGCGTGCTCGGTCGCCGCGGGCAGCAGCGTGACCGCGGCGGCGAGCAGGGCGTCGGCGGCGCCGCTGCCCACGACGACCGCCCTGCGTCCGGCGGCCGGGGGACCGGCGAGCAGAGCCGTCAGCTCCGCCCCGGTGACGTGCGCGGCGTGGGCGGCGGTGGGGGGTATCCCGTACGGGTGGTCCCCGTACACGGCGGCGAGGAATCCCGCGCGGGCCACCGCGGCCGGGTGCCCGGCGGCGGCTGTGATCCGTGCGCCGACCCGGGCCGCCGCCGTTCGTACGCGGTCGGGTGCGAACAGCCCGTCTCCGGAGAGGGCGGCGGCAACCCGTGCGGCGACGTCCGACAGATCCTCCCCGAAGGTGCGGAGAGCGATCACCAGCCGGTCGGCGCGCGCCTCGACGCGGGTAACCGCGAGCGAACCCACGGACTCCTCCAAGGCGGCCCCGAGCACCTCGGACGCGACCTTCGTCCGCGTGGTGTGGGCCCGGGACGCGGCGGTCAGAGGCAGCAGCAGGCGCGCCTCGGCGAGGCCGGCGGAGCCGGGCCTGCCGACGGCCACCGCCGTGCCGCCCGGCGTCGCGGCGCCCAGATGCGTGAACGGGGCGAAGTGCGGCCGGGGAAGTGCCCGCGGCTCCGGGCCCCGTGACATCTCCCTCATCGGGCAGCTCCTGACGACGACGGGACGGCGGAGACGGGGAGGCTGGTGATCCGGGCTCCGGGAAGGCCCGCGTAGTGCCCGGCCCACCTGGCCACCTCCTGGTCCGGTACCACGCGCAGGGCATCGGGCACCGACTCCAGGTGGTGGGGATCGTCGTGGACCGCCGCGCCGACCGCGAGCCACGAGGCACGGCTCGTCACGGAGTCGAGTTCCGCGTGCAGGTGCAGCGCGGTCTGCCGGCGGATGGCGGCGAGCGGTTCCGCGACCGGGACCCGCCCGTCGGCGATCCCGCCGAGCAGGTGTCGCACACACTGCTCCGCCTCGTCGGGCGAGGCGTCCACCGGGTGGGGGAAGTCCACCGCGAACAGGGCGCCGTGAGCGATGTCGAACGGATTGCCGGTGCGGGAGACACGTGCCCGGAGTTCTCCTCGGGGACGGCTGTCCGGCGCGTGGCAGCCGCAGCGGTCCCCCAGCGTCTCCAGGACTTCGCTCAGCAGCACGGTCGCCAGGTGGCCGGACGGGTCGAGGGAGGGCGAAGGGCTGCGGAACCCGCAGACCGTCCGGCCCGCCGGGGCGACCCGGTCGCCCCGGTACCGGTGCCGGGGCCCGGTGACCGGTGTCTCCTCGGCCCGGTCGTGCCGCCACGCCGGCCGGGCCGGCAGCCCGCCCAGCATCCGCTCGACGAGACCGAGAGCACGGTCCGGGTCGAAGTCGCCCGCCAGCGCCAGATGGATGTTCTCCGGGGCGTAGGACCGGTCGTAGAACCCGCGGAGCGTCTCCGGGTCCAGCCCGTTCAGCGCTTCGGGATCACCGTAGCCGTTGTGGCGGTTCTCCCAGGTGTCGTGCAGAAGGTCCGGGAGGTCGAAGAGAACGAGCCCACCGTGGGGCCGCTGGAGGATGTTGCGGCGAATCTCGGCGAGCACCACGTCCTTCTGCGCGGCGACGTGGGAGGCGGAGAGATCCGGGTCCGCCAGGCGGTCGCGTTCGATGCGCAGTCCGACCTCGAACCCGTCGGCCGGCAGCACCGAGGTGTACTGGGTGTAATCGGCGGCCGTTCGCGCGTTCATCGTGCCGCCCATGGCCAGCACCGCCTCGGTCAGTGGTCTGCTGCTGGACGCGCCCTGGACCAGGACGTGTTCGAGGAGGTGGGCGGCGCCGGCGACCGGTTCGTTGCGGAACCCGGTGCCGACGTGCAGGCAGACCGCGACGACGTGCGTACCGGGAAGCGGCTCCAACAGGACCCTGAGCCCGTTGCCGAGGCGGATGGTCCCGGTCATGAGCGGTCCTCCCGCAGAGCCGAGTACAGCACCTGATCGTGCCAGGCGCCGCCCCGCCACTGCGCCCGGCGCAGAACGCCTTCTTGGACGAACCCAGCCTTCTCCAGGGCGCGTCGCTCGGCGATGTTGGCGTGATCGGTCCATGCCTGGACGCGCTCGGCGCGGGTGTGGTCGAAGAGGTAGTCGAGCAGCTGCCGCTGGGCCCGGGTCCCGGTGCCCAGCCCCCGGGCCGACGGGAACAGCCCGATGGCCACCGTCCAGCACGACGACGTGTCGGGACGCCCCCAGGCGGACCGGAACCACTCGGTCCGGCCCACGGTCGCGCCGTCGGCCGTCACGCTCAGCACTCCGCCCTCCGGTCCGAGCAGCCCGTCATCGGCGAGCCGCCGGCGCATGCGGAGGGCAGGCGTGAAGCCGAACCACTGGTGAGGACCGGTTCCTTCGGCCGTGGCGAACTCCCTTTCGAAGAGATCGAGATCGGCCTCGGTGACGGGCCGGAGGGACACTTCATGGATCACGGGGTGCTCCTGGTAGCGGGTGTTTCCTCATGCGGGTACGCCTCGTCCTCACCGTCCGCGAGCCGGACGGGAAGGCTTCCGTCCGCCTCGACGACATCGCACCAGCCCGGAGGAGCGACGCCGCGGCGCAGGTCGCGGTGGACGAGCAGCCATCGCGCCGCGAAGCGCACCAGCGGCCGGACCGGTACCGCACGGCAGACGGCGTCACCGATCCGTACCTCACGCATCGCGCCGCCGGCCTTCTCGTAGGCCGCCCCGATGGACGGGAAGTCACCTTCCCAGACCAGCAGTTCGGGCACGTCGTACCACTCGGTCGCGCCGTCGGCACCGGCGCGGGGCAACGCCCACCGTCCGGACCGGCGCCCGGGGTAGGCCACCTGGTACTCGGCAAGGTGCAGGACCGTGCACCTCCCCCACCCCGTCCCCAACATCAGCACCGTCGCGTCGAGGTCCCACAGGCGCCCCAGCGGGCTCTGCGCGGAGAACCGCCAGGCGTCGGGATGACGGCCGACGACGGCTGCCGCCAACGGACCCTGCGCCGCGAACGATACGTGCGGGTGCGGCGACCTCAGCGTGTCCGGCAGCGACCTCACCAGGTCCGGGACTGCCCCGATGGTCCGGGCGACCGGGGTGCACAGCGGGTCGTACGGGGGGATCTCCGCGGACACGTCGGGGTGCGGAGCCAGGTCTCGGCGCAGCCAGGTGCGCGGGTGGCAGAGCTGAGGGGTGAAGGCGGGCACCACCAGGGTGCCCGTGGGGCCGATGGCGTCGCGCAGGGCGAGTTGGACGCTCTGCGCCCCGCCGGCCACGTAGCCGAAGGAACGGAGCGATGTGTGGACCAGGACCACGTCCCCGGACGCGGTTCCCAATGCGCCGAGCCCACGGACCAACGAGCCCCGGGTCACGACCTGGCGGGGCACCCCCGCGGACGGCTCCCCGTGCGTCACGGCCCCTCCCCCGCGTCCGCCTCGCGGCCGAACTCCTCCGCGCAGGCCGTGAGCGCCCAGCGGTACCACGCGCGCACATTGCCCGGCCGGCTCAGCGGGTGGGCCTCCGTCGGGAAGAACGCCGCCTCGCTGCGAGCGCCCTCGCTCAACAGCAGCCGGTGCGTCCTCAAGGTCTCCGTCGGCGGCACCAGACCGTCGTGGACTCCGTGCGAGAGCAGCACGCGTGTGCCCGGCGGCACCGGTCCCCGGGGGAGGCTCTGTGCGCGGTAGTCCGCCTCCCGGTCCACGAGGTCGCCGTACTCGCGAACCCACTGCCAGCCCACATCGCTTCCGCCGGCCACCTGAACGAAGTCGAGCGGCGCGGCGTGCGCCGCCACCAGCCGCGGGCGCAGCTCCGCCGCCGTCGCCAGAGCGAGATACCCCCCGAAGCTGCCGCCCATCAGGGCGAGACCGGTGTCCTCCAGACCCGCTTCGGCCCGCAGCAGGCGCACCTGCTCGGCGGCAGCCGCGGCGATGCCGGTGCGCCACACACGCCAGCCCGCGGTGACGGCGTCCCCGTACCCGAGACTCAACGGCGGCTCGACCAGGGCCACCGCATATCCGCGGGCCACGAACGGCCAGGGATTCCATCTCCAGGACCACTCGGTCCAGCTCTTGAACGGGCCTCCGTGAAAGAACACGACGGTGCCGCGCGCCGGCGCGTCCTCCGGCAGGCACAGCCAACTGGCCAGCCGGCCTTCCACACCCGCGACCCGCTGCGGACGGTACACCGCCCTGCCGGGACGCTCCGGCATCCGAGTCGTCTCCACCCGTTCGACAGCGGCACCGCCCAGGTCCATGACGTCGAGGACCGGCGGCTCGTCGGGGGTCGACGACAGCACTGCCACGCCCCCGCCCCGGACCCGCAGGTCGAGGACCGATCCCGGGACCCGCAGGACCGACCGGCGGCCGCTGTCGAGGTCGTGCACATGGATGGACCTGAGCGGTCCGTCCTCGGCGGTGCACACGAGCCGGCCCGCGCCGCTCCATCCGGCCGGCCGCTGCCACAGTCCGTCCGGAGCCGCCAGCCTCCGCAGCTCCCACGTCTCGCTGTCCAGCACACAGGCGATCTGCCGGGGCGGCTCGTCGCCGGACGGGACCGAGGTACCGAGGTAGGCGACGGACCGTCCCTCCGGATGCTGCACCGGGTAGCAGAGGTCCAGCCCGTCGAAGTCGATCGGCCTGCCGGGCCGGTTTCCGTCGGCGGGCACCGCGAGCAGCGAGAAGGAGCGGACACCTCCGGGGGACTGCGCGTACATCCCCAGCAGCAGCGTTCCTTCCCCCGCCCAGGCCACCTCGCCGGTGAGCTGCCTCCCGGGTGGCACCTCCAGACGCACCTCGCGCGGCTCGGCGGCGGCGTCGGTCGGCACCAGGAGCACGCGCCAGTCGTCGAGGGGGCGGCGAGCGGCTCCGAGCGAGATCTCCGATCCGTCGGACCAGACCGCGTCGGAACCGGCGAAGGCCCCGTGTGCGCGGGGGGCATGCCGGCCGGCAACACCCACGAGACAGGCGACCTCGGACGTACCGGGCCGCTCGGCGAGGCCGAGAACCCGTCCGGTGGTGCCGTAGAGCACGCGTTCCGGCCCCTCGACGCCCCGCAGGACGAGACTCTGGCCGTTCCGGCGGCGCACGCACACGAAGCCGCCGTCCACCCTCACCGCCTCGTCGGCGTACGGCATCGTCCACACGGGCCGCCAGGTCGCTCCGGGGCCGCGCGCGTAGCAGAGCAGCGTGGGGACCAGGGCGTTGTCGAGGGTGGGCGCAGAGACTCCGAGAAGCACCGCGTCGTCCCCAAACGCGGCTACCCGGTCGGCCCGGGGCTCGGACACCAGCTCCTCCACGAACCGCATGGCCGCCTCGTGACGACTGGCGCTGCCGTACGTCGCACGGAGTGCGGGAACAGTCATCACGCCGCCTTCCGGGCCAGGCCGTCGACCAGTTCCAGGTCGAAGACCCGGGCGGACCGAACCGCCTCGTTCTCGTCCCGGAATCCGCGCTCCATCACGCACAGCCGGAAGTCGTGGTCGCTGTGCGCCTGCCACAGGTCCCGGAGCACCTCCCGGCAGCGGTCCTGCGACACCGGAGCGGCACCGACCGGTGACAGCAGCCGCAGGCACCAGTGCTCCACCTCGGCGGGGGAAGCACCCCCCAGCGCCTCCTGGGGGAGGTCGTAGTAGGCGAATCGCCCCGGCGGAAGTCTGAAGGTACGGGCCAACAGCCGTTCCTCGGCCGTCCAGTCGGCTGTGGCCACGGTGGGCCGGGCCAGCAGGGCGTCCGGGCGCGGCGCCGGCGGAAAGCCACCGGCGGCCAGTACCTGACCGGCGCCGGCCTCCGGCGGGACACCGACGGCCTCGGCGGCGAGCCGCAGCGTGTAGGCGCGATGACGGACGGGGAAGTCGGCGGCGAACAGCTGGAGACAGGCCAGCGCGCTCCTGGCCGTCACCGGCGACCCCGGCACCAGCGGGCGGTGGTCGAACTCCCCCTCCCTGCCGTACGAACTGCGCCACACCGATTCGGCCGCCATCGCCCCGGCCCGGATGCCGGGCGCCGTCCCGGCGTCCTCCTCGGCCAGTACGGACAGGGCGTGCAGGGCGTCCTGCTTCTTCACATCGCCCTGTGCGCCGATCCTGGCCAGTACGGTCTCCACCGCGCCGCGGGCGGGTCCCGCCGCGCGCAACAGGGCCTGCGCGGACCGTTCGGTGAAATGCAGGCGTGCGGCGACTCGTTCGGCGTCTGCGGCCGCCTCCGCGCCCAGTTCGCCCGTGGCCACCAGTTCCTCGACCGCGTGCCGGACACCGACCAGTGGAATGGTGAGCCCCCGGCCCTCGCCGTCGTCCGCGTGCAGCAGCGCGACGTCCGAGTCGGCCACCAGGCGACCGTCCCGCGCCTGTTCGTAGACCCGCCCGAACCCCCTCATCCCGAAGGCGTCCAGCTCGGCGGCGCGCAGAGCACCCAGACTGCCCGCCCCAGCGACGTCCACGCCCCGGGCCAGCATGGCCAGGATCTCCTTGTGCCGGATCGGCGCGAAGTGCTGGTAGACCCCGTCCACGAGCAGAATCCGGTCACCCGGCCTCGGGTCGAGCGCGAAGAGGTCACCGTGCCGGACCGGGGGAAGGTAGGAGAATCCGTTGTCGGGGCGTTCACCCGGGGGCAGCGTCGGACCGACGAACGCGAAGCGGCGAGACGTCACACAAAGCTCCTGCTGGTGAGTTCCCGTGGTCGGGGGTGGTCCAGGGAGAGGCCGAGGCCGGGCGCGAAGACCTGGACGACAGGTGGCCAGGGGGCGGCCGGCGGGGTGAGGTCCACCGCCATCACGGGCCGGCCGGTACACGCGTGCACCGACTCCACGACCCCGTCGAGCACCTCGCCGAGCGGCCGGACGGGCGGGTCCTGACGGGGCAACTCCTCCTGCTCGCCCGTCGGACCGAGCGGAGGCCGCGGCGCGGGCCCCGAGCGCCGGAAGCTCCAGTCGGGGATGTCGTCACGCGCGCCGCTGATGGTGGAACCGCGGCTCTGCACCGCTTCCATCAGAGCCCGTTCGGCGGCGATGGCCGCCACGGTATGACAGCCGGAACCGCCGAACACCTGCCACATCTCCGGCTGCACCAGCCAACAGGTGTACGTCCAGGTTCCGGGCACGGACGGAATCCGCTCCAGGATCAGCTCCGCCCCGGTCGCGCGCACCCGTTCCCACACCGGCCCGAGACGCGGGCCCAGTCGTTCCGGGGCCACCCGGACGCCGTCACCCGGTTTCCACCGCGCCAGGGAGTCACGCTCCACCAGTTCGAGCAGACCGTGCAGTGCCGCCTCCACATGGTCGTTGCCGCCCGCGAGACCGTTGGTCGTGGTGACGAAGAGAGGCGGCTGCCACCCGTCGTGTGCCCACCCCCGCAGACCGACAGCGGCGGCCGGCACCGGGGTCCCCTTGCCGGACACCAGGTCCCAGCCCTCCGTCCACCCCAGCTCGGTCCGGTCGTCGGCCAACGACGCCGGGTGCAGCGACAGTTCGGAAACGCTGTAACCCGGTGTCAGCCGGGCCGCGGAGCCGCGGTGGACGACCGGCACGGACGCCTCCTCGGCCACCGCCACCTCCAGGGACTCCACGACCGCGGATATCCGCGCGGCGCAGTGGGTGAGGCCCTTGCCCGCGCTCGCGACCAGCGTCGCCGCCCCCGGCCGTATCGCCGACCACACCGGTATCCCGAGGACGTCGAGATCCGTGAGGTCCGCCACGCGGGTCACACCACGCGCCGCCAGCAATGGCCGAAGACGCGCCCAGGTCTCCTCGGGCTCGATCCCGCGCAGGGTGCCCCGGGAGGTGACCGGCGGCGCTCCGCCGGTCATCCAGGGGGCGTGTGCAGGGCTCACCTGTGCTCCCTGCGGAGCTTCACCGCCGCGTCGCGGACGCTCCGCTCGTCGGCCTCGGCCAGGTGGTCCAGGAGCGCCTTGCGCACGGATTCCACCCGCTCGTCGAGGCTCCGGAGGTGGTGGTCGCGCTCGATCTCGGCGAAGGCGGTGCCGCCCATGAAGGAGGCGAGCAGGATGCTGGCGAGATTCTCCGCCGTGGGCTCCTCGACCGTGATCGCGATGTGGATCGAGTTGCCCTCGCGGGCGGTCGCGAAGTGTGGGGTGCCGTGTGGCATGTACAGCACGTCACCCGGCCGCAGCGTCGCCTCGACACGCTGGTCGTCGGCGATCATCCCGTCATGGAGGACCGAGTCGCTGGTCGAGCCCGGGTGGATTCGTCCGAACGTCCAGTCCTTCACCCCGGCGACCTGAAGGACGAAGACATGCGCGCCGTCGTAGTGCGCCTGCATCGCCGTCTTGCCCGGCGGGCTGAGGAAGACGAAGGATTCGAGTCCGCCCTGGAAACGCGGTTCCATGCCCTTGACGAGCGCCCGGATCCGCGGATGCCAGTGCTCGGCCTGGTTGAACTTGAAGGTACCGCCCGCCTCGAAGTCGCGCCGGATCTGTTCCTCCCGCACATAGCCCGGCAGTTCATGACCCACCACGTTCCGCTTGGTGGTCATGTCGCTGATCGCGGTGCGCACACCCTCGTTGAACGCGGTGAAGTACGGCCGGGAAAGCATCCCGCACTCGACCTCGTCCCACATCTCCCGCTCGGTGATCAGGCCGGTGAGGTCACTCGGGGCGCGGAGCACCACGGGCTGGTTCGCCCAATGGTCCCGGAAGAAGGCGTCGGTGTCACCGACCAGGTGTTCCAGCAGGGTGGGGGTCTCCGCCGGGCCGTCCTCGTCCCGCGGGGCGGACACCGGTGCCGCAGTCGTCATCAGCCGATCTCCGTTCGCATGGAATCCAGGGCGGTCCGCGTCCAGCTGGGGCCGTCCAGTTCAGCGACGGTGCGTACGAGAGCCGCCCGCACCTCACTGGTGCGCGCGTCCAGCGCGCGGGTGTGGAAGTGGTGCACGAGGTCCTCCTCCTTGTCGAGGAACCGCCGCAGCACCGCGTCGACCAGGTTCTCGGGCGTGGGCCCGGTGAGGGTGAAGGTCAGATGCATCGACCCACCGTCCAGCGCCACGGCGTCGTGCGGCCAGCCGTGCGGCAGGTACAGCACGTCGCCGGGTTCCATGGTGAACACGTGGGTGGGGCTGGAGCTGTCGACGTCCAGCCCGGCCTGGGCACCGATCTGACCGGGCGCCGCATGCAGGTGCCACTCCTTGCGTCCCTCGATCTGGATCGCCAGCACATGCGCCGCGTCCCGGTGCGGCAGCATGCCCTGCTGCGCCCCCGGGGTCCAGAAGATGTACGAGTTGGCCGCGCAGTCGGTCTGTTCGCCGAGGCTGCGGGCCAGCTCACGCGTCGGCCGGTGCCAGTCGGCGACCTGGTTCAGCTTGAGGCTGGCCCCGCCGGCCATGAGCCTGCGGATCGCGACGGGGTCGGGGAAGCCACCTACCTTGTGCCCGATGACATCCCGCACCGTGGTGTACGAGGACGCCGGCGGTGACTCTCCGCTCTTGAGCAGGGTGAAGTACGGCCACTTGAGCAAGCTGGCGTCCAGGCGGGCCTCGATGTCGGCCGAGGACAGCAGCAGCGAAGGATCGACCGCCCCCCTCGCGAGGTGGTGTCTCAGGCCCCATGTGGCCTCTCCCAGAAGCTCCTCCCGCACCGCGGCGGACAGGACGTTGGCTGTGCTCATCTGCGATGTTCCCCATCCCTGTGCTCGGTGGAACCCGGGAGCGCGGAGCGCTCCCGGGTTTCGATCGACCGGAACGGTCAGGCCTCGTTGATCTGGCTCATGACCATCATCGGAGCGTCCTGGGACTCGTCGTGGTGCAGGACCGACGCACGCTCGGGGTCGATGACGCCCTCGCCCGCAAGGCGGGACTCCGCCGGGTTCGCGACGAGCTCGGTGTCGTTCAGGGACTGCAGAACGTCACGCAGTGCCATAACAGCAACCTCCGTGTAGACCACTGCCGATCAGTGGCGACGGGGCTATAACCGCACAACCTTCTAAGGAAACCACTGAGGAATCTCTAAAATCGCAGGTCGGACGAGGGTCCCCCGGAAGGCCCCCGGACACGCCGAAGGGCGGCCACCCCCACGGGATGGCCGCCCTCCGGTCGTATCAAGCGACTCGCTTACTGGTTGTACGGACCGTAGTCGTAGTCCTCCAGCGGAACGGCCTGGCCGGAGCCCGTGCCGAACGGCGAGTAGTCGATGTCGTCGTAGCCGACGGCCGAGTACATCGCGGCCTTGGCCTCCTCGGTCGGCTCGACCCGGATGTTGCGGTAGCGGGACAGGCCCGTACCGGCCGGGATGAGCTTACCGATGATGACGTTCTCCTTGAGGCCGATCAGGGAGTCGGACTTGGCGTTGATCGCCGCGTCCGTCAGGACCCTGGTCGTCTCCTGGAAGGAGGCCGCGGACAGCCACGACTCCGTCGCCAGCGAGGCCTTGGTGATACCCATCAGCTGCGGACGGCCGGAGGCGGGGTGACCGCCCTCGGTGACCACACGACGGTTCTCGGTCTCGAACTTCGAGCGCTCGACGAGCTCGCCCGGCAGCAGTTCCGCGTCGCCGGACTCGATGATCGTCACGCGGCGGAGCATCTGCCGGATGATGATCTCGATGTGCTTGTCGTGGATCGACACGCCCTGCGAGTTGTAGACCTTCTGGACCTCGCCGACCAGGTGGACCTGGACCGCGCGCTGACCGAGGATGCGCAGCACGTCGTGCGGGTTGGTGGCACCCACGGTGAGCTTCTGGCCCACCTCGACGTGGTCGCCCTCGCCGACCAGCAGACGGGCACGCTTGGAGATCGGGAAGGGGATCTCGTCGCTGCCGTCGTCCGGCGTGACGACGATCTTCTTGGTCTTCTCGGTCTCCTCGATCCGGACCCGGCCCGCGGACTCCGAGATCGGGGCGACACCCTTGGGCGTACGGGCTTCGAAGAGCTCGACGACTCGGGGCAGACCCTGGGTGATGTCGTCACCGGCCACACCACCGGTGTGGAAGGTACGCATCGTCAGCTGGGTACCGGGCTCACCGATGGACTGGGCGGCGATGATGCCGACCGCCTCACCGATGTCGACCAGCTTGCCGGTGGCGAGCGAGCGTCCGTAGCAGAAGGCACAGGTGCCGACCGCGGACTCACAGGTCAGGACCGAGCGGGTCTTGACCTCCTCGACGCCGGCGCCCACCAGGGCGTCGATCAGGACGTCACCGAGGTCGACGTTGGCAGGCGCGATGACCTTGCCGTCCACGACGACGTCCTCGGCGAGCATGCGGGCGTAGACCGAGGTCTCGACGTCCTCCGTCTTGCGGAGCACGCCGTCGGCACCCTTGACGGCGATCTTCAGCTTGAGGCCGCGGTCGGTGCCGCAGTCCTCCTCGCGAATGATCACGTCCTGCGAGACGTCCACCAGACGACGGGTCAGGTAACCCGAGTCGGCGGTACGCAGGGCGGTGTCCGCCAGACCCTTACGGGCACCGTGCGTGGAGATGAAGTACTCCAGAACGGTGAGGCCCTCACGGAAGGACGCCTTGATGGGACGCGGGATCGTCTCGTTCTTGGCGTTGGACACCAGACCACGCATACCGGCGATCTGACGCATCTGCATCATGTTTCCTCGGGCACCCGAGTCAACCATCATGAAGATGGGGTTCGTCTTGGGGAAGTTCTCGTTCATGGCCTCGGCAACCTCGTTGGTCGCCTTGGTCCAGATCGCGATGAGCTCCTGCGTGCGCTCGTCCTTGGTGATCAGACCGCGCTCGTACTGCTTCTGGACCTTCTCGTCCTGCTCCTCGTAGCCCTTGACGATGGCCTTCTTGGCCTCGGGCACGACGACGTCGGAGATGGCCACGGTGACGCCGGAACGGGTCGCCCAGTGGAAGCCGGCCGCCTTCAGGTTGTCGAGCGTCGCCGCCACGATGACCTTGGGGTAGCGCTCGGCGAGGTCGTTGACGATCTCGGAGAGCTGCTTCTTGCCGACCGAGTAGTCAACGAACGGGTAGTCCTCGGGCAGCAGCTCGTTGAAGAGCGCGCGGCCCAGGCTCGTCCGCAGCCGGAAGGTGTCACCCGGCTGGTACTCGGGCTCGCCCTCCTCGGCGACCGGCGGCACCCAGCCACGCGGCGGGATGGTGCCCACCGGGAAGCGGATGTCGACGGACGACTGGAGCGCCAGCTCGCCGGCGTCGAACGCCATGATCGCCTCGGCCGTGGAGCCGAACGCACGGCCCTCGCCCTTGGTGTCACGGAGCTCGCCGTCGGTGGTCAGGAAGAACAGGCCCAGCACCATGTCCTGGGTCGGCATGGTGACGGGACGACCGTCGGCCGGCTTCAGGATGTTGTTGGAGGACAGCATCAGGATGCGGGCCTCGGCCTGCGCCTCCGCGGACAGCGGCAGGTGCACGGCCATCTGGTCACCGTCGAAGTCCGCGTTGAACGCGGTGCAGACGAGCGGGTGGATCTGGATGGCCTTGCCCTCGACCAGCTGCGGCTCGAAGGCCTGGATGCCGAGGCGGTGCAGGGTGGGCGCACGGTTCAGCAGCACCGGGTGCTCGGCGATGACCTCTTCGAGGACGTCGTACACCACGGTGCGGCCGCGCTCGACCATGCGCTTGGCCGACTTGATGTTCTGCGCGTGGTTCAGGTCCACCAGGCGCTTCATCACGAACGGCTTGAACAGCTCCAGCGCCATCGCCTTCGGCAGACCGCACTGGTGCAGCTTGAGCTGCGGACCGACGACGATCACGGAACGCGCGGAGTAGTCCACACGCTTGCCGAGCAGGTTCTGACGGAAACGACCCTGCTTGCCCTTCAGCATGTCGCTGAGGGACTTCAGGGGACGGTTACCGGGACCGGTGACCGGGCGACCGCGGCGGCCGTTGTCGAACAGCGCGTCGACGGCCTCCTGGAGCATGCGCTTCTCGTTGTTCACGATGATCTCGGGCGCGCCGAGGTCGAGAAGCCGCTTGAGGCGGTTGTTGCGGTTGATCACACGGCGGTACAGGTCGTTCAGGTCGGAGGTCGCGAAACGGCCACCGTCCAGCTGCACCATCGGACGCAGGTCCGGCGGGATGACCGGTACGCAGTCGAGCACCATGCCCTTGGGCTTGTTGCTCGTCTGGAGGAACGCGGAGACGACCTTGAGGCGCTTGAGCGCACGGGTCTTCTTCTGGCCCTTGCCGGTACGGATGATCTCGCGGAGGCGCTCGGCCTCCTCGTCGAGGTCGAAGGACTCCAGGCGCTTCTGCAGCGCGGCGGCGCCCATGCAGCCGTCGAAGTACGTGCCGAAGCGGTCACGCAGCTCGCGGTAGAGCAGCTCGTCGCCCTCCAGGTCCTGGACCTTGAGGTTCTTGAAGCGGCTCCACACCTCGTCGAGGCGGTCGATCTCGCGCTGCGCACGGTCGCGCAGCTGCTTCATCTCGCGCTCGGCACCCTCGCGCACCTTGCGGCGCACGTCGGCCTTGGCGCCCTCGGCCTCCAGCTCGGCCAGGTCGGTCTCAAGCTTCTTGGCGCGGTTCTCGAGGTCCGAGTCGCGGCGGTTCTCGATCTGCTGGCGCTCGACGGAGACGTGCGCCTCCAGCGACGGGAGGTCGCGGGTGCGGCGCTCCTCGTCCACGAACGTGATCATGTACGCGGCGAAGTAAATGACCTTTTCGAGGTCCTTCGGCGCGAGGTCCAGCAGGTAGCCCAGACGCGACGGGACACCCTTGAAGTACCAGATGTGGGTGACGGGAGCGGCGAGCTCGATGTGGCCCATGCGCTCACGGCGCACCTTGGCGCGCGTGACCTCGACGCCACAGCGCTCACAGATGATGCCCTTGAAGCGGACACGCTTGTACTTGCCGCAGTAGCACTCCCAGTCCCGGGTCGGACCGAAGATCTTCTCGCAGAAGAGTCCGTCCTTTTCGGGCTTGAGGGTGCGGTAGTTGATGGTCTCCGGCTTCTTGACCTCGCCGTGGGACCAGGTCCGGATGTCGTCCGCGGTGGCAAGGCCGATCCGCAGCTCGTCGAAGAAGTTGACGTCGAGCACTTGTCGTCAATCCCTCTTTCGGGGGTTCGAGCCCCCTCGCGTCACGCGAGAAATCGGGGCACTTCAGCAATGGTCTGAACGGGTCCGGGGAGAGCCGGCCGGATCACGGAGATCCGGCCGGCCAACCCGTCAGACCTCTTCGACGCTGCTCGGCTCGCGCCGGGACAGGTCGATACCGAGCTCCTCCGCCGCGCGGAAGACGTCCTCGTCCGTGTCACGCATCTCGATGGACATGCCGTCCGAGGAGAGCACCTCCACGTTGAGGCAGAGCGACTGCATTTCCTTGATGAGCACCTTGAAGGACTCGGGAATGCCGGGCTCGGGGATGTTCTCGCCCTTGACGATCGCCTCGTAGACCTTCACGCGGCCGGTGACGTCGTCGGACTTGATCGTCAGCAGTTCCTGGAGGGCGTACGCGGCGCCGTAGGCCTCAAGGGCCCACACCTCCATCTCACCGAATCGCTGCCCACCGAACTGCGCCTTACCACCCAGCGGCTGCTGCGTGATCATGGAGTACGGGCCGGTCGAACGGGCGTGGAGCTTGTCGTCGACCAGGTGGTGCAGCTTGAGGATGTACATGAACCCGACCGAGACCGGGTCCGGGAACGGCTCGCCGGAGCGGCCGTCGAACAGCTTGGCCTTGCCGGAGGGCTGCACCAGGCGGGCGCCGTCGCGGTTGGGGATCGTGGCCTCGAAGAGACCGGAGATCTCGTCCTCGCGCGCACCGTCGAAGACGGGCGTGGCGACGTTGGTGCCGGGGGCGACCTGGTCGGCGCCGATGGCCTGGAGCCGCTTGGCCCACTCGTCACCGAGACCGGAGACGTCCCAGCCGCGGCTGGCGAGCCAGCCGAGGTGGATCTCCAGGACCTGTCCCGGGTTCATTCGGGACGGGACACCCAGCGGGTTGAGGATGATGTCGACCGGGGTGCCGTCCTCCAGGAACGGCATGTCCTCGATCGGCAGGATCTTCGAGATGACGCCCTTGTTGCCGTGACGGCCGGCGAGCTTGTCACCGTCGGTGATCTTGCGCTTCTGCGCGACGTAGACGCGGACCAGCTGGTTCACGCCCGGCGGCAGCTCGTCGCCCTCTTCGCGGTCGAAGACGCGGACGCCGATGACCTTGCCGATCTCACCGTGCGGCACCTTCAGCGAGGTGTCGCGCACCTCGCGCGCCTTCTCACCGAAGATCGCGCGGAGCAGGCGCTCCTCGGGGGTCAGCTCGGTCTCACCCTTGGGCGTGACCTTGCCGACGAGGATGTCACCGGCGACGACCTCGGCACCGATACGGATGATGCCGCGCTCGTCGAGGTCGGCGAGGACCTCCTCGGAGACGTTCGGGATGTCCCGGGTGATCTCCTCGGGGCCGAGCTTGGTGTCACGGGCGTCGACCTCGTGCTCCTCGATGTGGATCGAGGAGAGGACGTCGTCCTGCACGAGGCGCTGCGACAGGATGATCGCGTCCTCGTAGTTGTGACCCTCCCACGGCATGAACGCCACGAGCAGGTTCTTGCCGAGGGCCATCTCGCCGTTCTCGGTGGCCGGACCGTCGGCGAGCACCTGGCCCTCGATGACCCGGTCGCCCTCGGAGACGACGACCTTCTGGTTGACCGAGGTGCCCTGGTTGGAGCGCATGAACTTCGCGATGCGGTACGTGGTGTACGTGCCGTCGTCGTTGGTCACGGTGATGTAGTCCGCGGAGACCTCCTGGACCACACCGTCCTTCTCGGCCTTCAGCACGTCACCGGCGTCGGTGGCGCAGCGGTACTCCATGCCGGTGCCGACGAGCGGGGCCTCGCTCTTGATGAGCGGCACCGCCTGACGCATCATGTTCGCGCCCATGAGGGCACGGTTGGCGTCGTCGTGCTCCAGGAACGGGATCATCGCGGTGGCGACGGACACCATCTGGCGCGGCGAGACGTCCATGTAGTCGACCTCGGCGCCGGGCACGTAGTCGACCTCGCCGCCACGACGGCGGACCAGGACGCGGGGCTCGGTGAAGCGCAGCTCCTCGGAGAGCGTCGCGTTCGCCTGGGCGATGACGAAACGGTCTTCCTCGTCGGCCGTGATGTAGTCGACCTCGTCGGTGACCTGGCCGTCGACGACCTTGCGGTACGGCGTCTCGATGAAGCCGAACGCGTTGACGCGGCCGTACGAGGCGAGCGAACCGATCAGACCGATGTTCGGGCCTTCAGGGGTCTCGATCGGGCACATGCGTCCGTAGTGGGACGGGTGCACGTCACGGACCTCGAAGCCGGCCCGTTCACGGGAGAGACCACCCGGGCCAAGAGCCGACAGGCGGCGCTTGTGGGTGAGGCCCGACAGCGGGTTGTTCTGGTCCATGAACTGCGACAGCTGGCTGGTGCCGAAGAACTCCTTGATGGAGGCGACGACCGGCCGGATGTTGATCAGGGTCTGCGGCGTGATCGCCTCGACGTCCTGGGTCGTCATGCGCTCACGCACGACGCGCTCCATCCTGGCCAGACCCGTACGGACCTGGTTCTGGATGAGCTCGCCGACGTTGCGCAGACGGCGGTTGCCGAAGTGGTCGATGTCGTCGGTCTCGACGACGATCGAACGGCCGGACTCGCCCACCGTCTCGGTCTCACCGGCGTGCAGCTTGACCAGGTACTTGATGGTCGCGATGACGTCGTCGGTGGTGAGCACGCCGGCGTCCAGCGGCTCGTCCGCGCCGAGCTTCTTGTTCACCTTGTAGCGGCCGACCTTCGCGAGGTCGTAGCGCTTCGGGTTGAAGTAGAGGTTCTCCAGCAGCGTCTGAGCGGCCTCGCGGGTGGGCGGCTCGCCCGGACGGAGCTTGCGGTAGATGTCGAGCAGCGCGTCGTCCTGGCCCTGGGTGTGGTCCTTCTCCAGGGTGGCGCGCATGGACTCGTACTCGCCGAACTCCTCAAGGATCTGCTCGGTGCTCCAGCCGAGAGCCTTCAGGAGGACGGTGACGGACTGCTTGCGCTTGCGGTCGATGCGGACACCGACCATGTCGCGCTTGTCGATCTCCATCTCCAGCCAGGCACCCCGGGAAGGGATGATCTTGGCGGAGAAGATGTCCTTGTCGGACGTCTTGTCGATCGACGAGTCGAAGTAGACACCCGGCGAGCGGACCAGCTGCGACACCACGACACGCTCGGTGCCGTTGATGACGAAGGTGCCCTTGTTGGTCATGAGCGGGAAGTCGCCCATGAAGACCGTCTGGGACTTGATCTCGCCGGTCTCGTTGTTGGTGAACTCGGCCGTGACGAAGAGCGGGGCGGCGAACGTGAAGTCGCGCTCCTTGCACTCGTCGATCGAGTTCTTGGGGGGCTCGAAGCGGTGGTCGCGGAACGTAAGCGACATCGACCCGGAGAAGTCCTCGATCGGTGAGATCTCCTCGAAGATCTCCTCCAGGCCGGACTTGGTGGGGACGTCTTGTCCACTGTCCAGAGCAGCCTCGACGCGAGCCTTCCAGGCGGCGTTGCCGAGGAGCCAGTCAAAGCTCTCGGTCTGCAGCGCGAGGAGGTTCGGAACCTCGAGGGGCTCCTTGATCTTTGCAAAAGAGATGCGCAGCGGGGCGGTGCTGGCGCCGTTGTTCGTATTCGCGGTCGAGGCGTTGCGCGAGGCGGCCAAGAGGGGGTCCTTCCGAGGGCTCGGACTCACTACGCGCGTACCGGTCCCAAACTGGACATGTGGACAGATATCCCGAACAAGGGATGCTGAGTCCACGGTGCACAAGATGGGTATGCCCCTGGTGACGGGCAGGAGGCAGCTAACAGGCAGCGCAAAGGGTCAGTGTAGCCAAGAGGCACACTGATGTCCAGTCGGGGTTTTCAGAGACCCACGTTGCTCTCAACAGCTGTTCTCAACACCTTTGTCCGGCCCTGCGCGAGCTGCGCTCTTCTTTACTGCCCGCTTCACCGTCGATCCATGCCTCGGATTCGGATCGATTCGGCGTCGCGCCTTGAGAATTGCGCGCCTCGTGCGGTTCGTCAAGGCCCCCTCGGCCCGGCCGGCCTCCGAGGCCCGCGGACACCGCCCGTCGGCAGCGCTCGCGTGCCCTACGAGAGGCGCACGGCGAAAGATCACCATACTCGTCAACGCGGGAAGGGCAAGGCACCCGCCACGGATACGCCGAAAGGCGACCACCCGTAAGGGTGATCGCCTTTCGCGATGTGACGCCGCGCCTCGCGGCACGGTGGTCCTGAGGAGTCAGATGACTCGCAGGGTCACTTGACCTCGACGGAGGCGCCGGCGGCCTTGAGGGACTCGGCAGCCTTCTCGGCGGCCTCCTTGGCGACCTTCTCGACGACGGGCTTCGGGGCGCCGTCGACGAGGTCCTTGGCCTCCTTCAGGCCGAGGGAGGTCAGCTCGCGCACGACCTTGATGACCTGGATCTTCTTGTCACCGGCGGCGGTGAGGATGACGTCGAACTCGTCCTTCTCCTCAGCGGCCTCGACCGGGGCGCCCGGACCGGCGGGGCCGGCGACGGCGACGGCCGCGGCGGCGGTGACGTCGAACTTCTCCTCGAAGGCCTTCACGAACTCGGAGAGCTCGATGAGGGTGAGCTCCTCGAACTGGGCGAGCAGGTCTTCCTGGCTGAGCTTCGCCATGACAGGCGTCCTTCCACTATTCGGCAGGTGCCGGATGTATATGTCGGCGGGCGTACGTGGGGCCCGCTGGACCGCTGAGCGAAATTACTCGGCGGCCTCGGCGGGAGCCGGCGTACCGGCACCGCCCTGCTCCTCGAGCTTGACGCGAAGCGCTTCCGCGGTGCGGACGAACTTCGACGGCAGCGCCTGGAAGAGCTGCGCAGCCTGAGTCTGCTTGCCCTTCATGGCACCGGCCAGCTTGGCGAGCAGAACCTCGCGGGACTCGAGGTCCGCGAGCTGCTTGATCTCATCGGCGGACAGCGCCTTACCGTCAAGGACACCGCCCTTGATGATGAGGTTGGGGTTGTCCTTGGCGAAGTCACGAAGACCCTTCGCCGACTCCACCGGGTCACCGGTGACGAAGGCAACCGCCGTCGGGCCTGCGAACAGGTCGTCCAGCGTGTCGATCCCGGCCTCGTTGGCCGCAATCTTGGTCAGCGTGTTCTTCACCACGGCGTACTGGGCGTTCTCACCGAGCGAACGGCGCAGCTGCTTGAGCTGTGCCACGGTGAGACCCCGGTACTCGGTCAGCACGGCGGCGCTGGAGCTGCGGAACTGGTCCGCGAGCTCGGCTACCGCTGCAGCCTTGTCGGGCCTTGCCATGAGCGTCGGCCTCCTTCCGGGTGATGAGGACCGCTCAAAAGGCCCGGAAAGACGAAACGCCCCGGCGCAGGCGCCAGGGCGAAGCTCGACCGGAACGAAGTCCGGGAGCTCTCCACAGTCACCTGCGCAGGTCGTCCGTGTCAACGGATCCTTCGGTTGCCGAAACCCTTGCGGATTCCGGACAACGACCAGCGGTCTTTGGCTTCTGCGAAAGAGTACGCGACCGGGGTCGCGCCGGGCAAATCCGTCCCGCTTCGGGTGGGACCGAGAGGTTTGAACTCTCCCGAACCCGGTTAGGAAGTCGCCCCCGTGGACGCCCCCTGCTGCTGCTTCATCAGCTCGGTGAACTCGATGGTCTGGTCGGCCGGCGGGCGCTCGACCGAGACCTTGGTGCCGTAGTCGCTGTAGAACACCGTCGAGTTCAGCTCGCCGGTCTTCATCTGGCCGCGCTCGGTCTTCTTCACCAGCAGGTCGTCGCCGTCGACCCAGATGTCCACGGTCTCCGTGGAGATCCCGGCGTCCGCCAGCTGCTTCTTGAGGGCGGCCAGCTCATCGGCGTCGAGGTTGCTGTTCTTGGCGGTCAGGTCGGCGACGTCCACCGTGCCCGAGTAGTGCGTGGTGGTGACGCCGCGGACGTCCTCCTGGCCGACCTTCTTCACGTCGCCCGAGGCCAGCAGCGACTTCACGCCTTGGTCCGGGGTGGTGTTCTGCATCTGGTCCTTCAGCGCCGCCCCGGAGGCGCCGCCGATCTGCGCGAGGTCGTCGTAGCTGTAGCTGATCCAGCGCTTGCCGCCGGTCTGCTGGGCCATGGCGTCGCCCATGTCCGCCGCGTACCCGTCCTTGAAGTAACGGGCCTCCATCGTGCCGTTGCTGCCGAGCTGCTTCATGGAGTCGGCCATGTCGCCGCCGGTGTACGTGATCTGCATGCTGCCGGTGATGCCGTCGGACCAGTCCATGACGCCGGACTGCTTCATGGACATCGCGGTGCCCAGCGACGTGGTGCCCTCGACCTTGGCCGAGTGCGCGCTGCCGGTCTTCTTCTGCACGGCGATCAGCGCGGCGATCGGATTCGCCTTCGCCACCGAGCCCGCGCCGCTCCCGCTGGTGCCCTTGGCCTTGCCCCCGTCGTCCGATCCGCCGCAGGCCGCGACCGACGTCAGAGCCGCCGCCACTGCCACGGAAAGACCCACGCGCCGCACGGTATTGCTCAACATTGCGATTCCACCCCTCGTTCGGCTCTCGGTGACCCCACGCTAATGCAGGGCTACGACAGCCATGTCCACGTACGAATGAGGACGGGCCCCGCACCTCGAAAGGTTGCGGGGCCCGTCCCATGTCACACGTGACGCGACGGTCGTACGAGCGCGAGGGCTCAGACGGCGGCCGGGTCCTCCTCGACGAGGAGGTTACGGGTGCGGTTGGAGTCCAGCGGGATGCCGGGGCCCATCGTGGTCGCCAGCGCGGCCTTCTTGATGTAGCGGCCCTTGGCGGCGGACGGCTTCAGACGGAGGACCTCCTCCAGCGCCGCTGCGTAGTTCTCCACCAGCTTGGTCTCGTCGAAGGAGACCTTGCCGATGATGAAGTGCAGGTTCGAGTGCTTGTCGACGCGGAACTCGATCTTGCCGCCCTTGATGTCGTTGACAGCCTTCACGACGTCGGGGGTGACGGTGCCGGTCTTCGGGTTCGGCATCAGACCACGCGGACCGAGCACGCGGCCGAGGCGGCCGACCTTGCCCATGAGGTCCGGGGTCGCGACGACGGCGTCGAAGTCCAGACGGCCCTTCGCCACCTCGTCGATGAGCTCGTCGGCGCCGACGATGTCGGCTCCGGCGGCTTCCGCGGCCGCAGCACGGTCACCGGTCGCGAAGACCAGGACCCGGGCGGTCTTGCCGGTGCCGTGCGGGAGGTTCACGGTGCCGCGGACCATCTGGTCGGCCTTGCGCGGGTCGACACCCAGGCGGAAGGCGACCTCGACGGTGCCGTCGAACTTCGTGGAGGCGGTGTCCTTGGCGAGACGGACGGCTTCGAGCGGGGCGTACAGGCGCTCCCGGTCGATCTTGGCGTCCGCAGCGCGGAGGTTCTTGCTGCGCTTCACTTCTACTCCTGATGGTTTCAGAGTGTGGAGTCGTGGTGCGGACCAGCGCTTGGTCCTACCACTGAGGGGGTGGGGCTGAATCAGCCTTCGACCGTGATGCCCATGGAGCGGGCGGTGCCGGCGATGATCTTCGACGCGGCGTCGAGGTCATTGGCGTTCAGGTCGGGGAGCTTCGTCGTGGCGATCTCGCGGACCTGGTCGGCCGTCAGCTTGGCGACCTTGGTCTTGTGCGGCTCGCCGGAGCCCTTGTCCACACCCGCGGCCTTGAGGATCAGCTTGGCGGCCGGCGGAGTCTTGGTGATGAAGGTGAAGGAGCGGTCCTCGTAGACCGTGATCTCCACCGGCACGACCATGCCACGCTGCGACTCGGTCGCGGCGTTGTAGGCCTTGCAGAACTCCATGATGTTGACGCCGTGCTGGCCCAGCGCGGGGCCGACCGGCGGGGCCGGGTTGGCCGCACCGGCGTTGATCTGGAGCTTGATAAGCCCCGTGACCTTCTTCTTCTTGGGAGGCATGTGCTCTCTCCGGGTCCTAGTGAGAGTTTTCGCCGTCATCCGGTCATCCGGATGCAGGCATACCGCACAACGATAACGGGTATAGCTGCGCGACCAAAAACCAAGCAGGTCAGACCGGCTTCGACAGCCTGTCTGACCTGCTCGGTAGGCATGTGTCCAGAAGCGAGCGGGTAAGCGCTAGTTCTTCTGGATCTGGTCGAAGCTGAGCTCGACCGGGGTCTCGCGACCGAAGATCTCGACGAGGCCCTTGACCTTCTTCGAGTCGGCGTTGATCTCGTTGATCGTCGCCTGCAGCGTCGCGAACGGGCCGTCGGTGACGGTGACCGAGTCGCCCACCTCGAAGTCCAGGACCTGGACCTCGACCTTGCGGGACGGAGCCGGCTTGCCCTCGGCCTCGGCGGCCTCGCGGGCGGCCTTCTCCTCGGCCTCCGGCGCGAGCATCTTGACGATCTCGTCCAGGGTCAGCGGGTACGGGTCGTAGGCGTTGCCCACGAAGCCGGTGACGCCGGGGGTGTTGCGGACGACGCCCCAGGACTCGTTCGTCAGGTCCATGCGCACCAGGACGTAGCCCGGGAGCTTGTTCTGGCGGACGTTCTTGCGCTCGCCGTTCTTGATCTGGACGATTTCCTCCTCAGGCACCTCGGCCTGATAGATGAACTCCTCCACGTTCAGCGAGACGGCGCGCTGCTCCAGGTTGGCCTTCACACGCTTCTCGTAACCGGCGTACGTGTGGATGACGTACCACTCGCCCGGCAGGCCGCGCAGTTCCTCGCGCAGAGCGGTGACGGGGTCGACGGGCTCGGCCTCCTCCTCGGCGGCTTCCGCGGTCTCCTCGGCCTCGTCGTCGGAGGTCTCGTCGGCGGCACCGGCCTCGGGGGCCTCGTCGGCGGCGGCGTCGGCAGCTTCGGCCTGGTCCGGCTCCTCGGCGTCCGCCGCCTGGACGATGTCGAGCTCGTCCTCGGCGGACTCGAAGGCGCCCGCCGTCGGCTCGACGGCGTCGTTCAGGTTCGGGTCAGACACGGTGGCTGCTTCTTCCTGGATACATATGGGTGGAACATGCGAAAGGGGCGCCCAAGAGGCGCCCTCCGCGTGGATCAGCCGAAGACGTACTTGATGACCCGCGCGAAGCCCAAGTCAATCACGGTTACGAGACCAATCATGACGACCACGAACACGATCACCACGGAGGTGTACGTCGTCAGCTGGTTGCGCGTCGGCCAGACGACCTTGCGCAGCTCGGCGATGATCTGGCGGTAGAAGAGCGCGAGACGGCCCAGAGGGCCCTTCTTGCCGCGCTTGCCGCCCTTCCGGGTCTTCTTCTTCGACTCGGGGACTTCGTCCTCGGCATCAGGCATGTCGATGGAGCCCACGGCGTCCGTCACGCTTCTCACCTGATTCCGGGTCGTGGCCGTGCCGCGCCCGGTGGAGCCGCACGGCGGTGCATTGAAGTACGTACATGCGCACACATCCTGGCGAAGGAGTGTGTAGCAGGGCCGGAGGGACTTGAACCCCCAACCGCTGGTTTTGGAGACCAGTGCTCTACCAATTGAGCTACGACCCTTTGTGGTTTCCACCAACCTACCGCATGTACCCGGAAGCCCGGGTGCAGGAACGGTGCGGCTGGTGAAGGCCAACGACAGGTGAGTGTACGTGCTCAGCGGCCCCGCGTCGAACAGATAGCTCCTGACCGCTCCCGGCCACTTCGTGCGCGGTTGCTGTCCGAGTGCTGTCCGGTCCCTGAAACCCCTGTGCCGACGGGGAAAACGGTCTGGGAGCATGGGGGGCATGAGCGCTGCTACTTCTCCGTCCGAGCGCAGGGTCTCCGCCCGCATCGGTGCCATTTCCGAGTCCGCCACCCTCGCCGTCGACGCCAAGGCCAAGGCCCTCAAGGCCGCGGGCCGGCCGGTGATCGGCTTCGGTGCCGGCGAGCCCGACTTCCCGACCCCCGGCTACATCGTCGACGCCGCGGTCGAGGCCTGCCGCAACCCCAAGTTCCACCGCTACACCCCGGCGGGCGGGCTCCCCGAGCTCAAGGCCGCCATCGCGGAGAAGACGCTGCGCGACTCCGGCTACGAGGTCGACGCCTCCCAGATCCTGGTGACCAACGGCGGCAAGCAGGCCATCTACGAGGCCTTCGCCGCGATCCTCGACCCGGGCGACGAGGTCATCGTCCCGGCCCCGTACTGGACCACCTACCCCGAGTCGATCCGGCTGGCCGGCGGCGTCCCGGTGGAGGTCGTGGCCGACGAGACCACCGGCTACCGGGTCTCCGTCGAGCAGCTGGAGGCGGCCCGCACCGAGCGTACGAAGGTCGTCCTGTTCGTCTCCCCGTCGAACCCGACCGGCGCGGTCTACAGCGAGGCCGACTCCGAGGCGATCGGCCGCTGGGCCGTCGAGCACGGCCTGTGGGTGCTGACCGACGAGATCTACGAGCACCTCGTCTACGGGGACGCGAAGTTCACCTCGCTGCCGGCGGTCGTGCCCGAGCTGCGCGACAAGTGCATCGTGGTCAACGGCGTCGCCAAGACGTACGCGATGACCGGCTGGCGGGTGGGGTGGATCATCGGCCCCAAGGACGTCGTGAAGGCCGCGACCAACCTCCAGTCGCACGCCACGTCCAACGTCGCCAACGTCTCCCAGGCGGCCGCGCTGGCCGCCGTCTCCGGGGACCTGGACGCGGTCGCCGAGATGCGCACCGCCTTCGACCGGCGCCGCAGGACCATCGTGCGGATGCTCAACGAGATCGACGGCGTGTTCTGCCCGGAGCCCGAGGGCGCGTTCTACGCGTACCCGTCGGTGAAGGAGCTGCTCGGCAAGGAGATCCGCGGCAGGCGCCCGGCCACCTCGGTGGAGCTGGCGGCGCTGATCCTGGACGAGGCCGAGGTCGCGGTCGTCCCGGGCGAGGCTTTCGGTACGCCGGGCTACCTGCGCCTTTCGTACGCGCTGGGCGACGCCGACCTCACCGAGGGCGTCTCGCGCATCCAGAAGCTGCTGGGTGAGGCGAAGGCGTAGTCCCCGCCCCGAACCCGTGAGCGACCCCCGGCCCCGGCCGGGGGTCGCTTTCTCGTTCGATGGGCAACTCGATGGGGAAAGCGGCTACCGCGACGCCCCGTCCGTGCGGCAGGATCTTGGAATGGAGCGTGATGTACGTCTGTTGCCCAAGGCCCACCTGCACCTGCACTTCACCGGGTCGATGCGGCCCACGACGCTGCTGGAGCTCGCCGACAAGTACGGCGTGCGGCTGCCCGAGGCCCTGACCGGCGGCGAGCCGCCCAAGCTGCGTGCGACGGACGAGCGGGGCTGGTTCCGTTTCCAGCGGCTGTACGACATCGCCCGGTCCTGCCTGCGGACCCCCGAGGACATCCAGCGGCTGGTGCACGAGGCCGCCCAGGAGGACGTGGCGGACGGCTCCGGCTGGCTGGAGATCCAGGTCGACCCCACCTCGTACGCTCCCCTGCTCGGCGGCCTGATCCCGGCGATCGAGATCATCCTGGACGCCGTGGACAGCGCCTCGCGCGCGACCCGGCTGCCGATCCGGGTGGTCATCGCGGCCAACCGGATGAAGCACCCGCTGGACGCCAGGACCCTCGCGCGGCTCGCCGTGCGGTACGCGGACCGGGGCGTCGTCGGTTTCGGGCTCTCCAACGACGAGCGGCGCGGCATGGCCCGTGACTTCGACCGGGCCTTCGCCATCGCCCGGGAGGGCGGTCTGCTGGCCGCCCCGCACGGGGGCGAGCTGTCGGGCCCGTCCAGCGTCCGCGACTGCCTGGACGATCTCGACGCCTCCCGGGTCGGGCACGGGGTGCGCGCGGCCGAGGACCCACGGCTGCTGCACAGGCTGGCCGAGAGCGGGGTGACCTGCGAGGTGTGCCCGGCGTCGAATGTGGCGCTCGGCGTCTACGAGAAGCCGTCCGACGTGCCGCTGCGCACGCTGTTCGACGCGGGGGTGCCGATGGCGCTCGGCGCCGACGACCCGCTGCTCTTCGGCTCCCGGCTGGCCGCGCAGTACGACCTGGTGCGCCGCCATCACGCGTTCACGGACGAGGAGCTGGCCGAGCTGGCCCGCCAGTCGGTACGGGGTTCGTCGGCGCCCGAGCCGCTGCGCGCGGAGCTGCTCGCGGGGGTCGACGACTGGCTGTCGAAGCCGGTGGCCTGAGCCGGGGCCCGTCCCGGGGCCCGGCGGTCCGGGGGTCCGGGGGTCCGGGGGGGGGCGGGAGTCCGGCGGTCCGGGAGCCCGGCGGTCCGGCGGTCCCGCGGCCCGGCTACCGTGCGAGGCCGCGCACCAGGGTCCGGGCGAGGGACGCGGCGAAGGCGTCGAGGGACTGCGGCGGTCCGCCGGTCTCCGTGGCGTCGTAGGCGAAGGCCCGCTGGGCGCAGGCCCCCATCAGCAGGGAGGCGGCCGCGTAGGTGTCGGCGTCGGCCGGTACCCGGCCCGCGGTCTGTTCGGCCCGCAGATAGGTGTCCACGCCCCGGATGGGCAGGTGGGGGCCCGTGCCCAGCTCGCGCATGGCCGCGTCATGGCGTTCCTTGAGCCTCGGCTCGGCGTACAGGGACGCGGCGATCGGGAAGCTCTGCTCGTAGAACAGGGCGGCTTGGCGGGCGATCTCGGTGAGGTTCTGCTCGACCGAGCGCTCCCCCTCCCCCGGCTCGGTGATCAGCTTGCGCAGGATGCCGTCGACCTTGGGCAGCCGCTCCTTCAGCACGACCACGAAAAGTTCTTCCTTGCTGAGGAAGTGCTTGTAGAGCGCGGCCTCCGAGCAGCCGGCCGCCTTCGCGATCTCCTTGGTGGTGGTCCGGGCCAGGCCCTTGGTCTGCATGAGCTGGTGGGCGGCGTCGATGAGGCGGGCGCGGGCCGGCTTCTGCTCCATGTGCGCTCCAACGAAGCTTGACGGGTGGGTGAGTACCCACTCACTCTAGAGGTGAGTGAATACTTACCCACCTTGGGAGGGGTGTGCCATGAAGCTCACGGTGTTCGGGGCGACAGGCGGTATCGGACAGGAGATCGTCCGTCAGGCGGTGGCGGCGGGGCACGAGGTGACGGCGGTGGTCCGCGATCCCGCGCGGCTCGCGGTGCCCCTCTCGGACGTCACGGTGCACACCGCCGCCCGGGTCGACGACCCGGAGGCGCTGCGTGAGGCGGTGGCGGGCCGCGACGCGGTCCTCTCCGGCCTCGGGTCGAGGGGCCGCAGGGCCGACGGGATCGCCGAGCGGCTGACCCGTGCCGTACTGACGGCCATGGAGGCGGAGGGCACCCGGCGGCTGCTGGTGGTCAGCGCCGCCCCGGTCGCCCCGAAGCCGGCCGACGACCCGCTGCTCGACCGGATGATGCTCTCGGTGATCGGCGCGGTCCTCAAGGAGGTGTACGCGGATCTCACCGCGATGGAGGCGGCGCTGGCGGCATCCGCCACGGACTGGACGTCGGTGCGGCCCCCGAAGCTGACGAACGGCCCGCTGACGGGCACCTACCGGACGGTCGTCGGCGGAAATCCGCGCAGCGGCCGGTCCATCTCCCGGGCCGACGTGGCGCACGCGATGCTGGCGCTGACCGGCGATCCGGCGGCGGTGAAGCAGGGCGTGGGCGTGGCGTACTGAGCGCCGGCGCCCGAGCGCCGGGGCCGGGGTGGGGGCGGGGGCGGGGCGGTGCGGGACCCGGGGCAGGCCGCGTCCTACAGGCTCACACCCACGGTCACCGGTTCGTTGACGAGGGTGACGCCGAAGGCCGCGTGGACCCCGGCGACGACCTCGCGGGCCAGGGCCAGCAGGTCTTCGGTGGTGGCCGCGCCCCGGTTGGTGAGGGCGAGCGTGTGCTTGGTGGAGATGCGGGCGGGTCCGGTGCCGTAGCCCTTGGTGAAGCCGGCCCGGTCGATGAGCCAGGCCGCGGAGGTCTTGGTGCGGCCCTCGCCGGCCGGGAAGGCGGGGGGCTTCACGTCGGGGCCGAGCCGGTCGGCGACCCGGGCCAGGAAGGCGTCGAACCCGGCCTGTTCCAGGATCGGGTTGGTGAAGAAGGACCCGGCCGACCAGGTGTCGTGGTCCTCGAGGTCGAGCACCATGCCCTTGCCGGCGCGCAGCCGCAGCACGGTTTCGCGGGCGGCGGCCGCGGGAACGCGTTCACCCTCGGCAACGCCCATGGCGCGGGCGGTTTCGGGGTACTTGAGCGGCGCGGACAGGCCGCCGGACTCCTCCAGGCCGAAGCGGACGCGCAGCACCACGTACCGGTCGGGTTCGGCCTTGAAGCGGCTGTGCCGGTAGGAGAACGCGCACTGGGAGTTCGGCAGGGTGACCGTTTCGCGGGTCCGCCGGTCGTAGGCGACGACCTCCGTGATGGTGGAGGACACCTCCTGCCCGTACGCCCCGACGTTCTGGATCGGGGTGGCGCCGGCCGAGCCGGGGATTCCGGCCAGGCATTCGAGGCCCGCGAGCCCGGCGTCCACGGTGCGGGCGACGGCATCGGTCCAGGTCTCGCCGGCGGCCAGTTCGAGTGAGGCGCCGTCGAGCACGAAGCCCTTGGTCGCGATGCGCAGGGCGGTGCCCTCGAAACCCTTGTCCCCGATGACCAGGTTGCTGCCGCCGCCGATGATCAGGAGCGGGATGCCGCTGTCGTCGGCCTCCCGCACGGCCCGGACCACCTCGGCGTCCGTCGTGGCGGTCAGGAGGCGGGTGGCGGGGCCCCCGAGCCGGAAGGTGGTCAGGGGGGCGAGGGGCGCGTCGTGGAGTTCCTGCACGGGGACAAGAGTACGGTCCGTGGCCCCGACCGGACGGCGGGGCCACGGACCGTACCGAGTGTGCCGGGTGCGTCAGGCGGGTACGGACACCCGCTCCTCGGCCGGTACCGGGGCGGGCCCCGTCTCCGTGGCCGGTTCCGGCGTTCCGGCGCCGCGGCGGCCCGGGATCATCAGGGCGACGAGCGCGGCCAGGGCGACCACCCCGGAGCCGATCCAGACCGCCGGCACGGTCCCGTCGGTGAAGGCCCGCGCGGAGCCGATGCCGCCCTGCGAGGAGAAGACGGTGGCGAGCACGGCGACCCCGAGGGCGCCGCCGACCTCGCGCAGGGCGTTGTTGGCGCCGGAGGCGATGCCCTGTTCGCCGGGGCGGACGCTGGACATCACCAGACTGGCGGCGGGCGCGAAGTACAGGGCCATGCCGATGCCGCCGGTGATGAGGCCGGGCAGCTGCGAGGCGTAGGAGGCGTCCGGGGCGATGGCCATGGCGAACAGCCCCAGTCCGGCTGCCTGGAGGGCTAGGCCCGTCACGACCACCGGGCGGCCGCCGAACCGGTCGGAGAGCATTCCGGCGATGGGCGCCACGAGCATCGGCATCCCGGTCCACGGCAGCATCCGCAGTCCGGCCTCGGTGGGCGAGTAGCCCAGGACGCCCTGGAGGTACTGGCTGAGCAGGAAGATCGAGCCGAACATCCCGAGGTACATCAGCATGCTGGAGACGTTGATCCCGAAGAACCCGCGGTCGCGGAAGAGGCGCATGGGCAGCATCGGCCTCTTGGCCCGGAAGCCGTGGCGGATGAAGCCGCCGATCAACACGGTGCCGGCGATGAGGGAGGTCAGGACGGTCGGGCTGGTCCAGCCGTCGGAGTTGGCGTTGACGAGGCCGTAGACGACGCCGAAGAGTCCGCCGCTGACCAGGAGGGTGCCGGGGATGTCGAGCCGGGCGTCGGGGGCGTACGACTCCGCCAGGCGGAAGCGTGCGAGCGGCAGCAGGAGCAGGCCGACCGGCACGTTGAGCCAGAAGATCCACTGCCAGGAGATGTGCTCGGTCAAGCTGCCGCCGATCAGCGGTCCGCCGGCCACCGCGAGGCCGGTCGCGGCGCTGAAGATGCCCAGCGCCGTACCCCGGCGGGCGGGTTCCACGGCGGCGGTGAGCAGGGTGAGCGTGAGCGGCATCATGATCGCGGCACCGACGCCCTGGACCGCGCGGAAGGCGATGAGTTCGTTGATCCCGGGCGAGAGGGCTGCTGCGGCGGACGCGCCGGTGAAGACGGTGAGCCCGGCGAGGAAGAGCCGGCGGCGGCCGAAGCGGTCACCGAGGGCGGCGCCGAACATCAGCAGCACGGCGAAGGTGAGCGTGTAGGCGTTGACCGTCCACTCCAGCTCCTCCATCTCTCCGCCGAGGCTCTGGCGGATGGAGGGCAGGGCGGTGGTGACGACGAGGTTGTCGAGGGCCGCCATGAATCCGGCGACGCTGGTGATGACGAGGGCCCAGGTCGCTCCCGCGCGACCTGTCGTGTGCTGGTTCACTGCTCCCCCTGGAGGGTTAGTTATTGATTACTAACTTCTTCGGGCAGAAAACCGGGCCGAACCCGGGTCGTGCTGCTTCAGGTGATCGGTTGGGCCGAGGTGTAGAAACCGGACCACATCCGGTGACCGGCCGGAAAGCCGAGCGAGGTCAGGGTGTTGGCGAGCATGCCGTACGCGAGGAAGGTGGTGGTCTCGTCCACGTCGGCACCGAGCGCCAGGTTGACCGAGTCGAACAGCTCCATCCAGCTGGCCCGCACCGACTCGCCGAACGCGTGGTCACCGGCCGCCTCCGCGGCGGCGACGGCCGCGTACACCTGCATCTGCATCAGGAGCTTGTCGGGGTCGTCGGCGATCAGCCGCTGGTAGGCCCTAGCCATGGCGTGGAGTGCTTCTTCGCCCTCCAACCCCTCCGCCGCCCCCGAGAAGACCTGCCTGGTCTCCAGGAAACAGCGGTCGGACGCCGCGAGGAACATCGCCTGCTTGTTGGGGAAGAGGCGGAAGAGGTACGGCTG
Organism: Streptomyces sp. ATexAB-D23; assembly: GCF_000373645.1. Classification (GTDB taxonomy): domain Bacteria; phylum Actinomycetota; class Actinomycetes; order Streptomycetales; family Streptomycetaceae; genus Streptomyces; species Streptomyces castrisilvae. Next base: position 529,920 of record NZ_KB892002.1, read on the forward strand.
CGAGACACCCACACGCTTGGCGATCACCTCGGTGGAGGTGGCGCTGTACCCACCCCGGGCGAACTCGGTGATGGCCGCCCGGATGACGCTCTCGCGCCGCTCGTCTGCACTCATCCTTGCCATGCCAGTAAGTTAGTACTCAATCACTAACCTAGTCAAGCGGGAGTCCGGTACCCGTAATGCCCGGCGGGGTGGGACGCCCCGGCCGGGCAGTTGCGGGAGGTCACCCGACCGGCGTTCCCGGGCTCATGTCGTACGCCTTCTGTACGAGGCCGGGGCGGCGGCCGTCGTTGAGCCGACGGTCCCACTGGGCGTCGACCTGTTCGCGCGCCTGCTGTTCCATTTCGGCGGGGAGCAGGTGCCGGTAGCGCCGGTCCTCGCCCAGCAGGACCCGGACGGTGCGCTCGTAGACCGGTTCGGGGTCGTACTGCTCGTGCGGAAAGGCCAGCTCGGCGTAGTCGAAGAGGCGGTCGGCGGGGCTGTCGCGCCACTCCTTCCACGTTTCGAACATGGTGTCGTTGAAGCCGGTGAGGAAGGGGCCGGGATTGATCGTGGCGACCGTCACGCCGAATTCGGCGAGTTCCTGGTCGAGGGCGTCGGCGAATGCCTCCACGGCGTGCTTGGAGCCCGCGTAGGCGCCGGTGAACGGGTCCACGGTGAGTCCGGCGACCGAGGACATGAAGACGATGCGTCCGCTGCGGCGGGCCGCCATCTGCCGGGCGATGCCCTGGGTGAGCAGGACGGGGCCGAAGACGTTCACCTCGAACTGCCGGCGGAGCCGCTCCTCCGGGATGTCGGCGGTCGCGCCGCCCTCGGACACCCCGGCGTTGTTCAGAAGAACCTCGACGCCCCAGCCCCGGGCGCTCTCCCGGTCGCCGGGGTCGGTGACATCCAGCTTCTCCACACGCAGGCCGACACCTCGTTCCCGGGCCTCGGCGCGCACCGCGGCGACCTGGGCGATGATCTCCACGCCCGCGATCACCTCGTGCCCCGCCGCCGCGAGCCGCAGGGCCACCTCCTTGCCGAAACCGCTGCCCGCTCCGGTGATGAGGATCGGTCCCGCCATGGCTGTCCCGCCTTCCGTGCTGGTACCCGGCCGGTCACGCGGCACCCCGGCCCGTGGCCGCATATGAAAGGCACGATAAGTCTCCGCCCGCGAGGGCGCCTCCGGGCGGAAGTGGCCCGCACGGCCCTCCTGGGCGGCCACCCGGAACGCACGGCCCAGGGGACGCACGGCCCATGCGTAAGGGGCACGGCCCATGGACCGTGCCCCTTACACCGCTGCGCCGCTTACGCCGCGCAGGCCTCAGCTCAGCTGCACCACGGCCCGGGACATGCCCAGAACCTTCTTGCCGTCGCTCATGACCGTCAGGTCGACACGCACCCGCCGGTCGTCCAGCAGGGCGCCCACCTTGCCGCTGACCTCGATCACCGCGCCCTTGTCGTCGTCGGGCACCACGACGGGCTTGGTGAACCGCACGCCGTACTCGACCACCGAGCCCGGGTCCCCGGCCCAGTCCGTGACCACCCGGACCGCCTCGGCCATCGTGAACATGCCGTGCGCGATCACATCGGGCAGCCCGACCTCGCGCGCGAAGCGCTCGTTCCAGTGGATCGGGTTGAAGTCGCCCGAGGCGCCCGCGTACTGCACGAGCGTCGCCCGGGTCACCGGGAAGGACCGCGCCGGCAGCTCCGTGCCGACCTCGACCGTCTCGTAACTCACCTTCGCCGTCATCACGCCTCCTCGGCGGCGCGCGCCACCAGCTTCGTCCACGCGGTCACGACGTGCTCACCCGACTCGTCGTGGACCTCGCCCCGGACGTCCAGGATGTCGTTGCCCGCCATGGACTTGACCGCCTCGATCGTCGAGGTGACCGTCAGCCGGTCCCCCGCGCGCACCGGGCGCGTGTAGACGAACTTCTGGTCGCCGTGCACCACCCGGCTGTAGTCCAGGCCCAGCTGCGGGTCCTCGATGACCTGGCCGGCGGCCTTGAAGGTGATGGAGAACACGAAGGTCGGCGGCGCGATCACATCGCTGTGGCCGAGCGCCTTGGCGGCCTCGGGGTCGACGTAGGCGGGGTGGGCGTCGCCCACGGCCTCGGCGAACTCGCGGATCTTCTCCCGTCCGACCTCGTACGGCGCGGTGGGCGGATAGGTCCGCCCCACGAAGGACTGGTCGAGCGCCATGGGCTCGCAACCTCCTGATGAAAGACGACTGGGCCGGCCTGCGGCCCCAATTCAACGGCACACCCGCTACAACGACACGAGGCCGCCCCCAGAGGGGACGGCCTCGTGTACGAGCCTGATTCAGCGCGTTTCGCGGTGCGCGGTGTGCGAGTTGCAGCGCGGGCAGTGCTTCTTCATCTCAAGACGGTCCGGGTTGTTACGCCGGTTCTTCTTGGTGATGTAGTTCCGCTCCTTGCACTCCACGCAGGCCAGCGTGATCTTCGGGCGGACGTCGGTGGCAGCCACGTGAGTGCTCCTTGGACGGACGATGGACGGATGAACGCAAAAAAGAGTAGCCGATCGAAGGACCGACCCCACAATCGGCTACTGTTAGTAGCGGTGACCGGACTTGAACCGGTGACACAGCGATTATGAGCCGCTTGCTCTACCGACTGAGCTACACCGCTTTGATGATGAGTCCCCCGCCGAAGCGGGGTTTCCCGATCACCAGAGCCCCAATGCGGAATCGAACCGCAGACCTTCTCCTTACCATGGAGACGCTCTACCGACTGAGCTATTGGGGCGAGCGATGAAGACATTACACGCTCGGTCGCCGATCGCCCAAATCCGTTTCGCGGCCCCCGCCCGACCCCGTCCCGTACCCCGCTCCGGCCACTCCCACACCGCTGATCAGCAAGGCCGTACCGGTACGACTATTGCGCTCCTGCTCGAACCGGACGGGGCCCACCCCTAGGCTCTACTCACTCTGCGTGATCTTGACCCCTTCCCAGGAGCGCGATGCCCGACAGCCAGCCGCGGCGGCCCGACGACCACGCGGCCGACGCCACCGGCAGCCCGGAGAGTTCCGCGCTGACGCTCTGCGGCGCCCGTCTCACCGACGGCCGCGTCGTGGACGTACGGGTCTGCGGCGGCCGCATCGAGGCCGTCGGCACCGCCGGCAGCCTCACCTCCCCCGGCGCACGGCTGGACCTGCGGGGCCACCTGCTGCTCCCCGCGCCCGCCGAACCGCACGCCCACAGCGACACCGCCCTCACCGCCGACGGCTCCGGACCCGCGTCCCCGCACCCCGACGCCATCCAGCGGCGCGCCACCGAGGCGGCGCTGCTCCAGCTCGGCCACGGCGCGACGGCCCTGCGCTCGCACGTGCGCATCGGCGACATACAGGGCCTGGCGGCGCTCGAAGCCGTCCTCCAGGCCCGGCGCTCCCTGCGCGGCCTGGCCGACCTGACCCCGGTCGCCGTGCCCCGGCTGCTCACGGGCGTCGCCGGAGCGGACAACCTGGCCATGCTCCGCGACGCGGTGAAGATGGGCGCCGGAGCGGTCGGCGGCTGCCCGGACCTGGACCCGGACCCGACGGGCTACGCGGAAGCCGTCCTGGAGGTGGCCGCCGAACACGGCTGCCCCGTCGACCTGCACTCGGAAGGTGACGATCCCGCGCGGCTGGCCCGGCTCGCCGCGATGGCGGGCGGCCTGCGCCAGCAGGTCACCCTCGGCCCCTGCGCCGGCCTCGCCCGCCTCCCCCGCGAGGCCGCCGCCCGCGCCGCCGCCCAGCTGGCCGCCGCCGGGGTGGCCGTGACCTGCATCCCGCAGGGCGCCTGCTGCGGCGCGGAGTGCCGGGGCACCGCGCCCGTACGGCTGCTGCGCGAGGCCGGGGTGCGGGTCGCGGCGGGGAGCGGGGCGCTGCGCGACCCGGCCAATCCGGTGGGGCGCGGCGACCCGCTGGAGGCCGCCTTCCTACTGGCCTCGCAGAGCGGGCTGCGCCCCGAGGACGCGTACGCGGCGGTGTCCGCCGACGCCAGGCATGTGATGGGGCTGCCCGAGGTCCGCGTCGAGGCGGGCTTCCCCGCCGAGCTGCTCGCCGTACGCGGGGAAGGGCTCTCCGGGGCGCTGTCGCTGGCGTACAGCCGGATCGTGGTGCACCGGGGGCGGGTCGTGACCCGGACCAGCGCGGTGCGCGAGTACTGCGACTCGGAGGCGGGCGGCGGCCCCGGGCTGCCGCGCCAGGGTCGGCCGGAATCGACCGGCGGGCCGTGAGCGGGGCGGCGCGCTCCGGCGTACCGTCGGTTCCATGCGCATTGTCATCGCAGGTGGACATGGTCAGATCGCGCTGCGGCTGGAGCGGCTGCTCGCTGCACGCGGGGATGAGGCCGCCGGCATCATCCGCAATCCCGGACAGAGCGAGGACCTCAGGGCTGCGGGTGCCGAGCCGGTGGTGCTGGATCTGGAATCGGCCACGGTGGAGGAGACCGCCGAGGTGCTGCGGGGCGCCGACGCGGCGGTCTTCGCGGCCGGCGCGGGCCCGAACAGCGGTACGGCCCGCAAGGACACCGTGGACCGGGGCGCGGCCGTCCTGTTCGCGGACGCGGCCCAGCGGGCGGGGGTGCGGCGGTACGTCGTGGTCTCGTCCATGGGCGCCGATCCGGACCACCCCGGCGACGAGGTGTTCGACGTCTACCTGCGGGCCAAGGGCGCGGCGGACGCGGACGTACGGGCCAGGTCCGGGCTCGACTGGACGATCCTCAGGCCCGGGATGCTGACCAATGACGCGGGCACCGGGCAGGTCCTGCTCGCCGCGTCGACGGGCCGGGGTCCGGTACCGCGCGACGACGTGGCGGCGACGCTCCTGGAGCTGCTGGACACCCCGGCGACGGCGGGGCTGACCCTCGAACTGATCTCGGGGAACGTGCCGCTGACGGTCGCGGTGAAGGACATCGCCGGGAACTGACCCCGGCACACAAAACCGGCCGGGGCGGCGCGCTGCGGCCGGTCCGCCGCGTTCAGCCGCGGGGCGCCGGGCGCACGGTGATGCCGTGCCGTTCCAGCAGGGCCGCGGTGACTCCGTCGCCGGGCCGCAGCTCGCCGGTGAACGTACCGTCATACGTCGTGCCCCGCCCGCAGGAAGGGCTGCGTGGCATGAGCAGTGCCTCGGTGCAGCCGGTCCGCCGCGCGGCCTCCAGCGCCCGCCGGGCGCCGTCGACGAACGCCTCGGTCACATCGTGCCCGGTGTCGTCCAGGACGCGGGCCCGGCCGTCCAGCACATCGTGCCCGTCGCCGCCGACGATCTCGGCGGGGCGGCGGGGTGTGGGCAGTCCGCCGGCGGTCTCGGGGCAGAAGGCGACGGGCGTGCGGTCGCCGATCGCGGCGGCCACCGGCTCCGATTCCTTGCTCCGGCCGTCGTAACGGCAGGGCACGCCCCGCAGGCAGGCACTGACGAGTACGGAATCCACGCGCACACCTTCCTCTCACCGGACAACAGAGAAGGCCCCCGTCCGGAGACAGGGGCCTTGCTTTGTGGCGGCGCCAGGGTTCGAACCTGGGTAGGCTGAGCCGGCAGATTTACAGTCTGCTCCCTTTGGCCACTCGGGCACACCGCCAAGGGTTGCTGCCGTGAGACCCGCTTTGCGGCGGCGCTCCGTGGCAACGACGTAAACGATACCTGATGACCGGGGGTGCTACGCCACCGGATTGACCAGCGGCCCCGAGGGGCGCGGGTGGCTAGGCTTTGGCGGGCGGCAGGGGCCTGCGCATCCCGGAGGTTCCGCGGCCGCCGCGTACGCACATCCTTTCCAGCACCCCCGATCCAAGGAGCCACACGTCATGGCCGACTCCAGTTTCGACATCGTCTCGAAGGTCGAGCGGCAGGAGGTCGACAACGCCCTCAACCAGGCCGCCAAGGAGATCTCACAGCGCTACGACTTCAAGGGCACGGACGCCTCGATCGCCTGGTCCGGCGAGAAGATCCTCATGCAGGCGAACGGCGAGGAGCGGGTCAAGGCCATCCTCGACATCTTCCAGTCCAAGCTGATCAAGCGGGGGATCTCGCTGAAGTCGCTGGACGCCGGTGAGCCGCAGCTGTCCGGCAAGGAGTACAAGCTCTTCGCGTCGATCGAGGAGGGCATCTCCCAGGAGAACGCCAAGAAGGTCGCGAAGATCATCCGCGACGAGGGCCCGAAGGGCGTCAAGGCGCAGGTCCAGGGCGACGAGCTGCGGGTCACCTCGAAGAGCCGGGACGACCTGCAGGCCGTGCAGGCGCTGCTGAAGGCCCAGGACTTCGAGTTCGACGTCCAGTTCACGAACTACCGGTAGTCAGCCGCGGTCCGGGCGCGGAGCATCTCGTTCCGCGTCCGGACTGCATGTCCGAATACCGCCGGTCGTGGCGGCTCGGGCGCAGCAGACTGGTCCGTGACGGCCGGCGTTCCGGCCGGTCGTACGGACGAGGAGAGGGAGGCGTCATGACCATGTACGCGACGGTCGACAGCCCGCTGGGTGAACTGCTGCTGGTCGGGGAAGAGGCCCCGGGGGCGGCGGGCACCGCGCTCGTCTCGCTCTCCCTGCCCGGCCAGAAGGGCGCGGCGGTCGTCCAGGACGGCTGGGTGTACGCGCCTTCGGCGTTCGGGCCGGTCGCCGCCCAGCTGCGGGAGTACTTCGAGGGGCGCAGGACGCGCTTCGACCTGGTGTACGCGGAGGGCCGGGGCACGGATTTCCAGCGCCGGGTCTGGGCCGCGCTGGACGCCGTCCCGTACGGGCGGACGGTGTCGTACGGGCAGATCGCCGAGCGGGTCGGCGCGAGCGGGGCCGGGGTGCGGGCGGTGGGCACGGCGATCGGGCGCAATCCGCTGCTGGTCGTGCGGCCGTGCCACCGGGTGATCGGCGCGGACGGGGCGCTGCGCGGCTACGCGGGCGGGCTGGAGCGCAAGGAACGGCTTCTGGGGCTCGAAGGCGCCCTGGCCGCGCGCTGATGGACGGGCTGTTCCCCAGGGCGCGTGCGGTCGTCGCGCCGGGGGCCGTGCATGTGCCCGACTGGCTTTCGCCGCAGCGGCAGCGGCAGTTGGTGACGGCGTGCAGGGAGTGGGCGCGGGGGCCCGTTCCGCTGCGGCACACGTCGTTGCCGGGCGGTGGGGTGATGTCGGTGCGGACGGTGTGCCTGGGGTGGCACTGGCAGCCGTACCGCTACTCGCGTACGGCGGACGATGTGAACGGCGCACGGGTCGCCCCGTTCCCGGACTGGCTCGTGGAGCTGGGGCGGGAGGCGGTGGCAGAGGCGTACGGGCCCGGGGACGGCGCGGAGGCGTACGCACCGGACGCCGCGCTGGTCAACTTCTACGACGGCACGGCCCGGATGGGCATGCACCAGGACAACGAGGAGCGGTCCGGGGCGCCGGTGGTGTCGTTCAGCATCGGCGACACGTGCGTCTTCCGCTTCGGCCATGCGGAGGGCCGGGGGCGTCCTTACACGGACGTGGAGCTGGCGTCCGGGGACCTGTTCGTCTTCGGCGGGCCTTCGCGGCGCGCGTTCCACGGGGTGCCGTCGGTCAGGCCGGGCACCGCTCCTCCCGGTACGGGGATGAGCGGTGGCCGGCTCAATGTGACGTTGCGTGAGACAGGGTTGGGGCGGGTGTAAGAGGCGTCAGCGGCGGGCGCGGGAATTGCCGAAGAGCAGCCGGTAGGCGATCAGCAGGACCAGCGAGCCTCCGATGGCCGCGATCCAGGTCGCCGGGTCGAAGAAGTCCTTGGTGATCTCGCGGTCCAGGAAGCGCGACGATATCCAGCCACCGAGGAAGGCACCGACGATGCCGATGAGGGTGGTGCCCAACACGCCGCCGGGGTCGCGCCCCGGCAGCAGAACCTTGGCGATGACGCCGGCGACAAGCCCAAGAATGATCCAGCCGATAATGGTCATGCGTGCGAACCTACCCGTCACTCGGTCTTGAAATCCAAGACGCCCGCGACGGGCGGGTGGTTGCACAGCACGGACTTGGGCGCGGTCGCGTCTACCAGCCCGCGAACTGTTCGTCGGTCCTGACGATCTCCTTGCCGAAGGGCATCAGGGACACCGGGATCAGCTTGAAGTTGGCGATGCCCAGGGGGATGCCGATGATCGTGAGGCACAGGGCGATGCCGGTGGTGATGTGGCCGAGCGCCAGCCACCAGCCGGCGAGAATCAGCCAGAGGACGTTGCCGACGCAGGACGGGCCGCCCGCGTCCCGGCGGTCCACGACCCGGTAGCCGAAGGGCCACAGGGCGTAGACGCCGATCCGGAAGGCGGCCAGACCGAACGGGATGCCGATGATCGTGATGCAGAGCAGGAGTCCCGCGAGCAGATAGCCGAGGAACATCCAGAAGCCGCACAGGATCAGCCAGATGACGTTCAGAATGGTTTTCACGGGCGAGGACCTGCCATTTGTTCGAGTCGGGCGATGCGCTCCGCCATCGGCGGGTGGGTCGAGAACAACTTGGACATGCCCTGCCCGGCGCGGAACGGGTTCGCGATCATCATGTGGCTCGCGGTCTCGATCCTCGGCTCCGGGGGCAGCGGGAGCTGCTGGGTGCCGGTCTCCAGCTTCCGCAGGGCGCCGGCCAGGGCCAGCGGGTCGCCGGTGAGCCGGGCGCCCGAGGCATCCGCCTCGTACTCCCGGGAGCGGCTGACGGCCAGTTGGATCACGGATGCGGCGAGCGGGCCCAGGATCATGATCAGCAGCATGCCGAGGATGCCGGGGCCCTCGTCGTCGTTGGACCGGCCGACCGGAACCAGCCAGGCGAAGTTGACCAGGAACATCACGACGGAGGCGAGCGCGCCGGCGACGGACGAGATGAGGATGTCGCGGTTGTGGACATGGCTGAGCTCGTGGCCCAGGACGCCGCGCAGTTCCCGCTCGTCCAGGAGCTGGAGGATGCCCTCGGTGCAGCAGACCGCGGCGTTGCGCGGGTTGCGTCCGGTCGCGAAGGCGTTGGGTGCCTGGGTCGGGGAGATGTAGAGCCGGGGCATGGGCCGGCGCGCGGAGGTGGAGAGCTCGCGGACGATGCGGTAGAGCTGCGGCGCCTCGAACTCGCTCACCGGGCGGGCGCGCATGGCCCGCAGCGCCAGCTTGTCGCTGTTCCAGTAGGCGTAGGCGTTGGTGCCGACGGCCACCAGGAGTGCGACGATCAGCCCCGTACGGCCGAAGAGGCTGCCGATGAGGATGATGAGTGCGGACAGGCCCCCGAGGAGTACGGCGGTTCTCAGCCCGTTGTGCCGGCGGTGCACGGTACGCCCTCCAAGTCGTGCAGCAGGGGAACCCTTGCTGGGTGGGGCTCCACTCCCCAGTGGAGCCTCCCGTACCGGTCAACGCGAGGCGAGCGGAGCTAGTTCCCTTGTGCGCGGGGGCGGGCGGCCCCGGCGGTCCCCGGCGCGAGCGCCCGAGGACGCGCTGGTCCGTACGGGTGGGGGCGCGGCGCGCTCAGCGCTGGGCGGGGAGCTTCGCGAGCTCCACGGCCTCCGGGTCGGGCTCGACCTCGCTGGTGCAGTGGGCGCAGCGGGAGGCGATGGCGGGGATCTCGGTGTAGCAGCGGGGGCAGTCGCGCAGGGCGGCCTTGATGTCGATCGCTTCCTGGTCCTTCTTGGCGGTGAACCGGTCCTGCACCTTGGACATGGGCACGACGACGCAGAAGTAGAGGACCGAGGCGGTGATGAGGAAGGCGATGGCGGCGCTGATGAAGAGGCCGTAGGGGAAGTTCACGCCGTCGAGCTCGAACTCGGCCTTGCTGAAGTCGCCGGTTCCGCGCGTGATGACGCCGATCAGCGGGACGATGAAGGCGTTGCTGAACCCGGTGACGACCGCGGTGAAGGCGGCTCCGACGGCGAGACCGACGGCCATGGAGATGACGTTCCCGCGCAGGATGAATTCCTTGAACCCGCTCAGCACCGCTCTGGCTCCTCTGTGGTGATGTGAAAGGTGGTACGCGCCCACGCGCGGGCATGACCCTGCCCTGTGGGGGGTGCCGAGGGCAAACCGATCTTGATCTTGGGGCCGGACGCGGCCGTCAGAACAGGTTGACGGCGGCGAATCTGAGCACGGTCTGCGGGGCGCCCGACAGGACGATGCCGGCGACGGCGGTGAGGACGATCGCGGCGGTGAGGGTCACCGGGGTGCGGTGCCGGGCTGCGGGAGCCGGCTGGTGCGTACGGTCCGCCTCGGGTGCGCGGAACAGGGCGGCGGTCCACTGGAGGTAGTAGTACAGCGCGACGACCACGTTGACGGCCATGACGACGGCGAGCCAGCCCAGTCCCGCGTCGACGGCCGCGGAGAAGACCGTGACCTTGGCGAAGAGGCCGATGATGCCCGGCGGCAGCCCGGCCAGGCAGAGCAGGAAGAAGGCCAGCGCGAGGGCGGCGAGCGGCCGGGTCGCGTACAGCCCGCGGTAGTCGGCGAGGCGGTTGCCGGGGTGGGTACGGGCGACGAGGGCGGCGACCGCGAACGCGCCGAGGTTCACGACGGCGTACATCAGGGCGTACGCGACGGTGGACCCGATCCGGCGGTCCCCGGCGTACGCGGCGGCGGCGATCGGCACCAGGAGGTAGCCGGCCTGGGCGACGGAGGACCAGGCGAGCAGGCGTACGGCGCTGCGGGCACGGGTGGCGCTCTGGCGCAGCGCGGCGACGTTGCCGACGGTCATGGTGAGCGCGGCGAGTACGGCGAGGGCGGGGCCCCAGACGTCCGCGTACGCCGGGAAGGCGATGACGGTGACGAGGATGAGGCCGGTGAAGCCGACCGCCTTGCCGACGACCGAGAGGTAGGCGGCGATCGGGAGGGGGGCGCCGACGTAGGTGTCGGGGACCCAGAAGTGGAAGGGCGCGGCGGCCGTCTTGAAGGCGAAGCCGACGAGGGTCAGGGCGACGCCCGCCCCGGCGAGCGTGGAGAGCCGTCCGGGTACGTCGTCGAGCGCGCCGGCGAGGTCGGTGAGGTGGAGGGTGCCGGTGGCCGCGTAGACGAAGCTGACGCCGAGGAGCATCACGGCGGTCGCGGTCACGGAGGACAGGAAGAACTTCAGCGCGGCCTCGGAGGAGCGCCGGTCGCCGCGCTTGATGCCGACGAGGGCGAACGCGGGCAGCGAGGCGACTTCGAGGGCGATGACGAGGGTGGCCAGGTCGCGGGCGGCGGGCAGGAGCGCGGCGCCCGCGGCGGACGAGAGCAGCAGGAACCAGTATTCGCCGGCCGGGAGCTTGCGGGTGTCGCCGATGGAGAGCAGTGCGGTGAGCAGGGCGCCGCCGAGGACCAGGGCCTGGATGACCAGGGTGAAGTGGTCGGCGGTGTAACTGCACGCGTGGCTGCCGGTGGTGAGGCAGAAGGTGGAGCGGTCGCCTTCGTGGAGCGGGATGATCAGGACGAGCCCGGCGACGAGACCGGCGACGGCTCCGTGGCCGAGGAGCGGTTTGCGGGCCTCGGGGACGAAGAGGTCGGCGACCAGGATGACGACGGCGACGGCCGCGACGGCGACGGGGGGCGCGAGGGCGAGCCAGTCGACGGACTGGACGAGGCTTGCCACGCCGGAGGCGTTTTCGGATGCCGTGATCACGACTTGCCTCCTGCGAGGAGCTTCTGCACGGCCGGGTCGGTGAGGCCGAGGAGGACGGCGGGCCAGAGGCCGGCGAGGACGGTGAGGGCCGCGAGGGGGGTCCAGGCGGCGAATTCGTAGCTCTGCACGTCGGCGATCGGCTGCGGTTCCTCGCGCGTGGCGCCCATGCAGACGCGGCGGACCACGATCAGGAGGTACGCGGCGGTGAGCAGGGTGCCGAACGCGGCGATCGACATGAACGTCAGGAAGGCGGGCCTGCTGAGCCCTTCGGCGGGGTCGAACGCGCCGAACAGGGCGAGCATCTCGCCCCAGAAGCCGGCGAGTCCGGGCAGGCCGAGCGAGGCGATCGCGGCGAACGCGAGGAGGCCGCCGAGACGGGGCGCGCGGCCGTAGAGCGCGGCGCCCGTGGCCCCGGCGAGGGTGTCGAGGTCGGCGGTGCCGTACCGGTCCTTGACCGCGCCGACCAGGAAGAACAGCAGCCCGGTGATGAGTCCGTGGGCGATGTTGGCGAAGAGCGCGCCGTTGACCCCGGTGGGGGTCATGCTCGCGATGCCGAGGAGGACGAAGCCCATGTGGCCGACGGAGGAGTAGGCGATGAGCCGCTTCAGGTCGCCCTTGGAGCCGGGGCGGGCCAGCGCCAGGCAGGCGAGCGATCCGTAGATGATGCCGGCGACGGCGAAGGCGGCGAGGTACGGGGCGAAGGTGTGCATGCCGTCGGGGGCGACCGGGAGCAGGATCCGGACGAACCCGTACGTGCCCATCTTCAGCAGGACGCCCGCGAGGAGGACGGAGCCGACCGTCGGGGCGGCGGTGTGGGCGTCGGGCAGCCAGCTGTGCAGCGGCCACATCGGGGTCTTCACCGCGAGACCGACACCGATCGCGAGAACGGCGATGACCTGCACGGACGAGGTGAGCCCCCGGCCGTTGTCAGTGGCGAGTGCCACCATGTCGAAGGTGCCGCTCTTCAGTCCGATGAGGAGCAGGCCCAGCAGCATGACGACCGAGCCGAGCAGTGTGTAGAGGATGAACTTCCAGGCGGCAGCCTGCCTCTGCGCACCGCCCCAGCGGGCGATGAGGAAGTACATCGGGATGAGAACCATCTCGAACGCCAGGAAGAACAGGATCAGGTCGAGGACGGCGAAGGTGGCGAGGGTGCCGGACTCCAGGACGAGGATCAGCGCGACGAAGGCCTTCGGGGAGGGGCCGGAGGGCATCTTGAAGTAGCTGTAGAGCGCGCAGAGGAAGGTCAGCAGCGCGGTCAGTACGAGCAGGGGGAGCGAAATGCCGTCGATGCCGAGGTGGATGCGCACATCCAGCGCCGGGATCCAGCTGATGTCGGTGGTGGCCTGCATCTTCGACGGGTGGTCGTGGTCGAAGCCGGCGGCCAGCACGAGCGTCGCCAGGAGGATGACCCCGGTGACGGTCACGCCGTGGCGGAGCACGGCCTGGTCGGGGCTGCGGCCCTTCAGTCCGGGCGGGGCCGGGAGCAGGGCCGCGACGGCGCCGATGAGCGGGGCGACGACGACGAACGCCAGAAGGAACTGCATCACGGACGCGCTGATATCGATCACGGCTCAGGACCCCGCGTTGACGTTGGCGAAGACGACGGCGGCGACCGCCAGGACCAGGGAACCGGCGAGCAGTGCGCTGACGTAGGTCTGCACGTTGCCGGTCTGTGCGCGGCGGACGGCGGTGCCGAGCCGGCGTGCGCCGAGGGCGGAGCCGCGTACGTAGGTGTCGACGACCTCCCGGTCCAGGAAGCGGACGAGGCGTGCCGCGGCCTGGACGGGTCGGACGAACAGCGCCGCGTACAGGGCGTCCAGGTGGAAGCCGGTGGCCGCGTGGCGGTGGAGGGGGCCGAGCAGCAGGCGGCCGGGGTCGGCGGGGTCGGGGGCGTCACCGGCTGTGCCGTAGGCGGCGGTGCGGGCCTCGATGGCCTCGATCTCGACCAGGGCGGGTTCCGCGTCGGGGTGGGCGACGACCGAGCCCATGGGGACGCGGGCGGCGAGTGCCGTGGTGTGGCGCCAGGCCCCGTAGGTGACGAGGCCGCCGACGAGGCCGACGCCGGTGGAGAGCACGGCTGTGGTCAGGGACGGGGTGAGGCGGTGGCCGTCGAACCAGTCGCCGATCACGCCGACGGTCAGCCCGAGCCCGATGGTGGGGACGGCCAGCACCCACAGGACGGCGGTCATGGCGACGGGCTGCCTGCCGTGGTCGGGGGCCTCGGCTCCCCGGCCCCGGAAGGCCAGGAGCCAGAGGCGGATGGCGTAGGCGGCGGTGAGCACGGCGGCCAGGAGCCCGGCGACGAGGACCGTCCAGCCGGCGGCGGCCGGGGCGACGTGCCGGTCGCCGAGGGCGGTGTGCTCGGCGGCGACGAGGACGGCTTCCTTGGAGAAGAAGCCGGCGAACGGGGGGATGGCGGCCAGGGCGAGCAGGGCGACGGTCATCGTCCAGTAGGCGTCCGGGATGCGCCGGGCCAGGCCGCTCATCCGGGACATGGCGGCCAGTGAGTTGGTGCCGGCGGCGTGGATGACGACGCCGGCCGCGAGGAAGAGGACGGCTTTGAACGCACCGTGCGAGACGAGGTGGAAGACGGCGGCCCCGCGGTCGCCGACGGCCAGGGCGCCGGACATGTAGCCGAGCTGGCCGATGGTCGAGTAGGCGAGGACGCGCTTGATGTCGTCCTGGGCGAGGGCGGCGAGCCCGGAGCCGATCATCGTGACGGCCGCCATCACGGCGAGGACGACGAGGGCGGCGCCGGATGCCGCGAAGACGGGGAGGAGCCGGGCCACGAAGTAGATGCCGGCGGCGACCATCGTCGCCGCGTGGATCAGGGCGGAGACGGGGGTGGGGCCGGCCATGGCGTCGGGCAGCCAGGTGTGCAGGGGGAACTGCGCGGACTTGCCGGCGACCCCGGCGAGCAGGAGGAGTGCGATGAGGGTGGGGTGATCGAGGCCGTCGTGGGCGACGGCGCCCAGGATGCCGGTGATGCGGAAGGTGCCGGTGTCGGCGGCGAGGGCGAACAGGCCGATGAGGAAGGGGACGTCGCCGAGCTTGGTGACCAGGAACGCCTTGAGGGAGGCGGCGCGGGCCTCGGGCGTCTCCCAGTAGTGGCCGACCAGGAAGTAGGAGCAGATGCCCATGATCTCCCAGCCGACCAGGAGCACCATCAGGTCGCCGGAGTAGACGACGAGCAGCATCGCGGAGGTGAAGAGGGAGACGAGGGCCGCGTACGAGGGGTAGCGGGGGTCGTCGCGCAGGTAGGCGGTCGAGTAGATCTGCACGCAGCTCGCGACGAGGGCGACCAGCACGGCGACGAGGACGGCGAAGCCGTCGAGGTGCAGCGCGAGGTCGATCGGGACGGAGCCGGTGGGGGTGAGCTGGGTCGCGGCGTCGATGGCCCGGCCGCCGCCCTGGCGTGCCGCGACGACGGCCGCGAGGACGAGGGAGGCGAGGGAGGGCAGGACGGCGAGCGGCCGGACGTAGCCGGGGGCGGTGCGGCCGGTGAGGAGGCCGGCCGCGGCTCCGAGGAACGGGAGGAGGGGGACGAGGACGGCGAGGGTCGTGGTGGTCACGCGGTGGCCTCTGCCTTCTTTGCCTTCCCTGCCGCAGCAGTGGCCTGGTCTTCGGGGGCGGTGCCCGTGGGGTCGTCGCCCTCGTCGTCGCCGGCCGGGACCGTTTCGGCCTCGTCGGTCTCGGCGGTGTCGCGGAGGCGGTCGATGTCGGAGGTGCCGCGGTTGCGGTACACGGCGAGGACGATCG
This sequence comes from Streptomyces sp. ATexAB-D23, assembly GCF_000373645.1. Classification (GTDB taxonomy): domain Bacteria; phylum Actinomycetota; class Actinomycetes; order Streptomycetales; family Streptomycetaceae; genus Streptomyces; species Streptomyces castrisilvae. Next base: position 545,202 of record NZ_KB892002.1, read on the forward strand.
CCAGGCCGATGCCGATCTCCGCCGCCGCGATGGCGATGGTGAACAGGGTGAGGGCCTGGCCGGAGTGCAGGGTGTCGCGGAGCCAGACGTCGAAGGCGACCAGGTTGAGGTTGACGGCGTTGAGCATCAGCTCGACGGACATCAGGACGAGGATCGCGTTGCGGCGGGCGAGGACTCCGTACAGCCCGGTGCAGAAGAGGAGGGCGGCGAGCACGGCGGGATAGGCGAGGTGCATCAGCTCTTGTCCTCTCGGTGCGGGCCGGCCGGGGTGGTGCTCGCGCGGCCCTTGCGGGACAGGACGATCGCGCCGACCAGGGCGGCGAGCAGCAGGACGGAGAGTGCTTCGAAGGGGAGCACCCAGTTCCGGAAGAGGAAGGAGCCGGTGGCCTCGGTGGAGCCCTGGGCGGGCCCGTCCAGCTCGATCCAGGTGGTGCGGAAGGCGTCCACGACGACCCAGACGAGGGTGCCGGCTGCGGCGACGGCCACCGCGAGGGCGGCCCAGCGGTTCTCCGAATCGGCGTCCGGGGAGCGGCCGATGGGGGCCCGGGTGAGCATCAGGCCGAACAGGAGGAGGACGACGACGGAACCCACGTAGATCAGTACCTGCACCCAGGCGATGAACTCGGCGGTGAGCAGGAGGTATTCGACGGCGAGGCCGCCGAGCGCCACGATCAGCCAGAGGGCGGCGTGCACCAGCTGCCTGGTCGTGACGGTCACCAGGGCCGCGCCGAGGGTGGCGATGCCGACGAGGACGAAGGCGATCTCGACCCCGGTCGGGGAGAGGAAGCCAGGGGCCGCCGAGGCGGCCGCGAGAGTGGTGCTCATGCCTCGCCCTCCTCTGCGGCGGCTTCCTGTGCCTGCTGTTCCTGTGCCTGCTGTTCCTGCTGGGCGCGGAGCTTGTCGGCCGTCTTGCGGGCGGCGGCGATCTCCTTCGGTTCCTCGGCGCGCGGGTCGAGCGCGGGCGGCTCCGGAACGGTCCACATCCACTCGCGGAGCTTGTCGCGCTCGTGGGTGAGTTCCAGGATGTCCGTCTCCGCGTACTCGAACTCCGGCGACCAGAACAGCGCGTCGAACGGGCACACCTCGATGCAGATGCCGCAGTACATGCAGAGCGAGAAGTCGATCGCGAAGCGGTCCAGCACGTTGCGGCTGCGCTCGCGCCCGCCGGGGGCCGCGGCGGGCACGGTCTCCTTGTGGGAGTCGATGTAGATGCACCAGTCCGGGCACTCACGGGCGCAGAGCATGCAGACCGTGCAGTTCTCCTCGAACAGCGCGATGACGCCCCGGGAGCGGGGCGGGAGTTCGGGCTGCACGTCCGGGTACTGGGCGGTGACGGTCTTCTTCGTCATCGTCCGCAGGGTGACGGCGAGACCCTTGGCCAGGCCTGAGCCGGGGATCGGGGGCACTAGTTGATCGCCACCTTCACGATGCCGGTGAGCGCGATCTGCGCGAGAGCGAGCGGAATGAGTGTGGTCCAGGCGAGCTTCTGCAACTGGTCCTCGCGCAGGCGCGGGTAGCTCACGCGCAGCCAGATGACGATGAAGGCGAGGATGCCGGTCTTCAGCAGGGTCCAGACCCAGCCGAGTCCGTCGGCGCCCATCGGGCCGTGCCAGCCGCCGAGGAACAGGACGGTGGTCAGCCCGCACAGCACGACGATGCCCGCGTACTCGGCGAGCAGGAACAGCGCGAAGCGGAGGCCGGTGTACTCGGTGTACGCGCCGAAGATGATCTCCGAGTCGGCGACCGGCATGTCGAAGGGCGGGCGCTGGAGTTCGGCGAGCCCGGCCACGAAGAAGACCAGCGCGCCGATGATCTGCCACGGCAGCCACCACCACTCGAACGCGTCGAGGATGCCGGGCAGCGAGACCGTGCCGGCCGCCATCGCCACCGAGGCGGCGGCGAGCAGCATCGGCAGTTCGTACGCGAGCAGTTGGGCGGCGGTGCGGAGGCCGCCGAGCAGGGAGAACTTGTTGGCCGACGCCCAGCCGGCCATCAGCGAGCCGAGTACGCCGACGCCCATCACCGCGAGCACGAAGAAGATGCCCGCGTCGATGACCTGGCCGACCGCGCCCTCCCCGGGGCCGACCGGGATCGCGACGATCACCAGCAGGTACGGGAGCAGGGCGACGGCCGGCGCGAGGCGGAAGACCTTGCGGTCGGCGCCGGCCGGGACGATGTCTTCCTTCTGCGCGAACTTCACGCCGTCCGCGACGAGCTGGGCCCAGCCGTGGAAGCCGCCCGCGTACATCGGGCCCAGGCGGCCCTGCATGTGGGCCATCACCTTGTGTTCGGTCTGGCCGACGACGAGGGGGAGGACCATGAAGACGGCGAACACGATGACGATGCGGAGGGCGACGTCCAGTACGTCGTTCACTCGGGATCGCCTCCGGTGGGGGTGTCGTCGGGGTCGGGGTCGGGGCCGGGTGCGGGGGTGGTTTTGGGTGCGGGGGCGATGGTCGGTGCGGCTTCGGTGTCCGGTGCGGCTTCGGGGGTGGTGGGGGGTTCGCTGCGCTGGGCTTCTCCCCTACCCGCCCCTTCCCGAACCGGGGGCTCCGCCCCCGGGCCCCCGCTCCTCAAACGCCGGAGGGGCTGGGATGTGCCGGCCTCCGGCGGTTCCTCGGTGAACGCCGGGCGGGCGTTGTGCCACGGTGCGTCCGACGCTGCCGTCGCGCCGCCGTCCGCGGCGGGCTCCGGTGTCGCGGCCGTGCCTGTCCGTGTCCGCGCCTGCTCCGCGCCGGTGCCCGCATCCGGCGCCTCGGCGCCCCGCTGGCTCGCCGAGCCCTGCGATGCGCTGCGGCTGCGGCGCGGCGGGGCCGCGGGGGCACCGGGTGTGGCCTCGCCCGCGGTGCGGGTCCGGCGCGGCGGGGCAGCGCCCTGCTCGGCCGTTCCCGGTGGCGCCGGCGTCTCCGGGGTCGTCGGTGTCGCCTCACCCGCCGTGCGGGTTCGCCTCGGGGGGCGGTCGCCCGCGGCCCTCGGTGTGCGGGCGGGGCGGGACGGGGCCGGGGGGAGCTGGCCCTTGAGGGGGCCCCACTCGTTCGGGTCGGGGACGCCCGGGGGCAGCATCGTGCGGCGCTTCGGGCCGCCGTGTTCCGACTCGCCCGGCTCCTTCGCGCCCGGCCAGGCCTTCGCCACGCGGGCGGCCAGGACGAAGTCCTTGCGCAGGGGGTGGCCCTCGAAGCCCTCGGGCAGGAGCAGCGGGACGAGGTGCGGGTGGTCCGCGAAGTCGATGCCGAACATCTCGTGGGTCTCGCGCTCGTGCCAGGCGGCTCCGGCGTAGACGCCGATCGCGGTCGGCAGGACGGCCGCCTCGTGCGGGACGGTCGTACGGATCAGCAGCCGGCGTACGCCGGATCCCGCCGAGGGGAGCGCGGCGACGTGTACGCAGACGCGGAAGCCGGTGCCCGGCTCGTCGACCGCGCTCAGCCAGTCGAAGTAGGTGCAGCCGAGTGCGTCCCGCGCCGTTTCCAGGGCGGTGATCCAGGCGGCGGGCGGGACGTCGACGGTCAGCAGGTCGTAGGCCCGCTCCGCGGTGGCGTCGTCGCCGAAGAGTTCCGTGACGTCGTCCGGCAGCCGGTCGAAGGAGGTCTCGGCGGTCACTTCTCCTCGCCCTCCCCCGGAGCGGCCGGCGGGGTCACCAGGCCGCTGCGCAGGGCCGCCGTGGAGGGGCGGTCGCCCACGGCCGTCGCGTAGCGCTCGCCCAGCGACTCGCGGGCGATCTTCTCCTGGAGCTTCAGGATGCCCTGGAGCAGGGCCTCGGGCCGGGGCGGGCAGCCGGGTACGTAGACGTCGACCGGGATGATCTGGTCGACGCCCTTCGTCACGGAGTACGAGTCCCAGTACGGGCCGCCGCAGTTGGAGCAGGCGCCGAAGGAGATGACGTACTTGGGCTCGGGCATCTGCTCGTACAGGCGCTTCACCGCGGGGGCCATCTTGTCCGTCACCGTGCCGGAGACGATCATGAGGTCGGCCTGGCGGGGGCCGGGCGCGAACGGGATGACGCCCAGCCGGATGAAGTCGTGGCGGGCCATGGACGCGGCGATGAACTCGATGGCGCAGCAGGCGAGTCCGAAGTTGAAGACCCAGAGGCTGTAACGGCGGCCCCAGTTGAGGACCACCTTCATCGGCTCCGGTGCGAGCCGGGACAGTACGCCCAGGCGCTTGGGTTCCGGGAGGAACGTGGGTACGGCGGCGGGTTCGGACCCCGCTTCGGCGGACGACGGGCTCGTCACGTCCATTCGAGGACGCCCTTCTTCCATGCGTAGAGCAGTCCCACGGCCAGGAAACCGAGGAAGATGAACATTTCCACGAGCGTCGTCGCGCCGTATCCGGGTGCGGCGAAGACGGTCGCCCAGGGGAAGAGGAAGATCGAGTCGACGGCGAAGATCACGTACAGGAAGGCGTAGACGTAGTAGCGGACCTGGGTGTGTGCCCAGCCCTCCCCCACGGGGTCGACGCCGCACTCGTAGGTGAGGAGCTTCTCCGGCGTCGGGACCACGGGGCGCAGCAGCCGGCCGGCCCCGAAGGCGACCGCGACGAACAGGACGCCGACGACGGCGAGCAGTCCGACGACCGAGTAGCTGTGGAAGTAGTCCGAAGCGAGCGCGACGGGCGCCGGTCCCGGCGGGTGCGCCACGTCCGGAAGTTCCGACGGGCCCGGCAGGTATGCCGCGCCCGGAAGGTCCGTCACGTCGGCCACGTCCGCCCCCTCGCTCCCTCTAACCGTTCGACGATCTGTACGCACGGGAGTCTAGGCCCTGTAAAGGACGGGTAAGCAGTTGCGTCGGGCAACTGACGGGGTTGGGCGGGACACGGTGGGGATATCCCTACTTCGCCCTCACCCACGAGCCCCATGGCATCCACGGGCCCCGCCCGGCAGGCTGGTCGTATGACCATGAGCCCCCAGGTGCCCCCCAACGACGGGCCGCCTCCTGTCCGCTTCGCCTTCGGCCGGTGGACGTGGAAGGAGGTCGCGCACCTCCTCAGCAACTTTCCGATGGCGGTCGTCGGTTTCGTTTACACAGTGGTGATGACCGCCGTCGGTGTGGGCCTCGCGGTCACCGTCGTCGGTCTGCCGCTGCTCGCCGCCGGGCTCCAGGGTTCCCGGCTCATCGGGCGGGCCGAGCGGAAACGGGCGCGGAAGCTGCTGGGGGTCCGGGTCGACGAGCCGAGTCCGGCGGCTCTGGGCCGCCGGGACGAGGGGTTCTTCGCCTGGCTGTGGTCGAGCCTGATGGACCCGGTGGCCTGGCGGTCGGCGCTGTACTCGTTCGTACGGCTGCCGTGGGGCATCCTCACCTTCGTGGTGACGCTGCTGTGCCTCGTCCTGTGGCCGGCGCTCCCCTATACGTCGCGGCTCATGGCCAACGCGGACCGGGCCATGGTGCGCGGTCTGCTCTCCCCCTCCGACGACCTGGAACGCCGCATCGCCGAACTGGAGTCGGACCGGGGTGTGGTGGTCGACACGGCCGCCGCCGACCTGCGCCGCATCGAGCGCGATCTGCACGACGGGGCGCAGGCCCGGCTCGTCGCCCTCGCCATGGGTCTCGGTCTGGCCAAGGAGAAGCTGACCGACGACCCGGAGGCGGCGGCGAAGATGGTCGACGAGGCGCACGGCGAGGTCAAGGTCGCCCTCCAGGAGCTGCGCGACCTGGCCCGCGGCATCCACCCGGCCGTCCTCACCGACCGCGGCCTGGACGCCGCCCTCTCCGCCATCGCCTCCCGCTGCACCGTCCCNGTCACNGTNNNGGTGGACCTGNCGNNNCGTCCNGCNCAGGCCATCGAGGGCATCGCGTACTTCACGGTCTCCGAACTCCTCCAGAACGTCAGCAAGCACAGCGGGGCCACCCGCGCCTCGGTCGACGTGTGGCGCACGGGCGACCGGCTGCTGCTCCAGGTCGGCGACGACGGGCGCGGCGGGGCCTCGATGGACGGCGGTACGGGGATGGCGGGGCTCGCGGAGCGGCTGGACGCGGTCGACGGGGTCTTCGTCCTGGACTCCCCCGTCGGCGGCCCGACGACCGTCACCGCCGAGCTGCCGTGGCGCGACCGGGAGACCGAGAAGGGCGCGGCCGGCGGCGGTCGTGCGGCGTAGGAACCGCAGGGGTGGGGAAAACCCCCGGCCCGAGACGGAGACCGTCCTCATGGTGCGCCGGCACCCGACCCAGCACTCTTGAACCAGAAGCCGGCGCGAACAGGCAGCACACGGGCACAGCCCCGGACCACCCGGATGCAGAAGAAGAAACGGACGGAACCCATGGCCACGGCATACGGACCGGACACACGGGACCCTCAGCGGTCGGGAAGCGGTTCCGGCGACCGCCCGGCGACGCGGCGCGTCCTGCCGGCCGCGCTGCGGGCCCCCTTGGAGGCCAGGACCTGGCGCGAGTTCTGCTATCTGATGCTGAGCCTGCCGATCAGCATCGTGCTCTTCGCCTTCTCGATCACCATGGTCTCGCTGGGCGCGGGGCTGCTCGTCACCTTCCTGGGCATTCCGGTCCTGGCGGCCGGCCTGGTCATGTGCCGGGGCTTCGGGATGCTGGAGCGGACCCGGGCGCGGGCCCTGCTGGGGCTGGACGTGGCCGACCCGGCGCCGGTGCGCGGCCGGACCGGCGGGCTGATGTCCTGGGTCGGGGCGGTCCTGAAGAGCGGGGTGTCCTGGCGCCACCTGCTCTATTCGCTGCTGCACTTCCCGTGGGCGGTCTTCGCGTTCTGCGTCTCGCTGACGCTGTGGTCCTGGGGCTGGGCGGCCCTCACCTACCCGCTGTGGCACTGGGCCGTCCCCTCGCATGCCGGGGTCCAGGGGATTCAGCTGTACGGGGACGCCACGCACGAGGTCTATCTGGACTCGCCCGCCGAGCTGGCCATCACCGGCGTGATGGGGCTGGGCGTCGTCCTGCTGTCGCCGTGGGTGATCCGGGGCCTGGCCTCGGTCGACCGGCTGCTGGTGGCCGGGCTGCTGAGCCCGTCCCGGCTGGCGGAGCGCGTCACGGAGCTGGAGTCGGACCGGGGTGTCGTGGTCGACACGGCCGCCGCCGACCTGCGCCGCATCGAGCGCGATCTGCACGACGGGGCGCAGGCCCGGCTCGTCGCCCTCGCCATGGACCTGGGGCTCGCGAAGGAGAAGCTGACCGACGACCCGGAGGCGGCGGCGAAGATGGTCGACGAGGCGCACGGCGAGGTCAAGGTCGCCCTCCAGGAGCTGCGCGACCTGGCCCGCGGCATCCACCCGGCCGTCCTCACCGACCGCGGCCTGGACGCCGCCCTCTCCGCCATCGCCTCCCGCTGCACCGTCCCNGTCACNGTNNNGGTGGACCTGNCGNNNCGTCCNGCNCAGGCCATCGAGGGCATCGCGTACTTCACGGTCTCCGAACTCCTCCAGAACGTCAGCAAGCACAGCGGGGCCACCCGCGCCTCGGTCGACGTGTGGCGCACGGAGGACCGGCTGCTGCTCCAGGTCACCGACGACGGGCGCGGGGGCGCCGGCCTGGCGGGGGGCAGCGGTCTCGCCGGGCTGGCCGAGCGGCTGGACGCCGTGGACGGTGTCCTGGTGGTCGACTCCCCGGTGGGCGGCCCGACGAAGGTCACCGCCGAGCTGCCCTGGCGCGGCTGACCGGAGATTTCGCCGCTCATCGGCCGCACCGCCCCGGGGGGAGCCTCCCCCGGGGCGCGGTCAACCCCGCGCGTACTCGCGACGTCACTGCCGTTACTGGGATGCTGGACGGCATACGGATCGCAACAGCGAGCAAGCAGGTGGGGGAATCAGCGTCGTGGTGGAGGACAGGGTGCGTGTGGTCATCGCCGAGGATTCGGTACTGCTCCGGGAGGGACTGACCCGGCTGCTGACCGATCTCGGCCACGACGTCGTCGCGGGGGTGGGGGACGCGGAGGCGCTGATCAAGACGATCGGCGACCTCGCCGGGCAGGACGCGCTGCCCGATGTGGTGGTCGCGGACGTCAGGATGCCGCCGACCCACACCGACGAGGGTGTGCGGGCGGCGGTGCGGCTGCGCAGGGACTACCCGGGGATCGGGGTGCTGGTCCTTTCGCAGTACGTGGAGGAGCAGTACGCCACCGAGCTGCTGGCCGGGTCCAGCCGGGGTGTGGGGTATCTGCTGAAGGACCGGGTCGCCGAGGTGCGGGAGTTCGTGGACGCGGTGGTCCGGGTGGCCCAGGGCGGTACGGCGCTGGACCCCGAGGTGGTGGCGCAGCTGCTGGGCCGCAGCCGCAAGCAGGACGTGCTGGCGGGGCTGACGCCGCGCGAGCGCGAGGTGCTGGGGCTGATGGCGGAGGGGCGTACGAACTCGGCGGTGGCCAAGCAGCTGGTGGTGAGCGACGGGGCGGTGGAGAAGCACGTCAGCAACATCTTCCAGAAGCTGGGGCTGGCCCCGAGCGAGGGCGACCACCGGCGGGTGCTGGCCGTACTGACCTATCTGAACTCCTGACCCGGCCGGCCGGCCTCCCCTATTCCTGACGGTCTGTCAGACTGAAGTCGCCGGGTGTCTCCAGCGAGGGTCCGACGGGGAACGAGGCTGCTGGTGAATCATGACGGAACAGCGCCGGGAAACGTCTCACCATCTTGAAATGAAGCGTCTCAAAATGCCGTCCATCATGTGATCGGCCAGAGGAAGGCGACCCTTACAGACGTAGGGTGGGGCTCGGGACCTCCGGCGGGCCGGACGGTTCCGAGCCGCCGCGCCGAGGGAGGTCCAGTAAGTGACCAGCCAGGTCAGTAGCCCAGCGGAACAGGCCGACGAGGCCAGTGACGCGCTCGTAGGGGGACCGCGTGCCCCCCAGTCCGCAGCCACGGGGAACGGCAAAGAGGTCCGCCGTCTGGACCGGGTGATCATCCGCTTCGCGGGTGACTCGGGTGACGGTATGCAGCTCACGGGTGACCGGTTCACCTCCGAGACGGCGTCCTTCGGGAACGACCTCTCGACGCTGCCGAATTTTCCCGCCGAGATCCGNGCCCCCGCAGGCACNCTGCCGGGGGTTTCGTCGTTCCAGCTGCACTTCGCCGACCACGACATCCTGACNCCGGGCGACGCGCCGAACGTGCTGGTGGCGATGAACCCGGCGGCGCTGAGGGCGAACATCGCCGATGTGCCGCGCGGGGCNGAAATCATCGTGAACACCGACGAGTTCACCAAACGGCCGATGGCGAAGGTGGGCTACGGGACGAGCCCGCTGGAGGACGGCTCCCTGGAGGCCTACAACGTCCACCCGGTGCCGCTGACCACGCTCACCATCGAGGCACTGAAAGGGTTCGAGCTCTCCCGCAAGGAGGCCGG